>UCGV01000061.1 GCA_900471925.1 Hyphomicrobiales bacterium | reverse complement strand
AGGGCAGTTGGTGAGAGATGCTGAAGCGAGCCGTCGTCGTGAGCTGTCGAGATGTGCGTGACCGAAGGGAACGGGCATCGATGACATGCGAACGACGACGGCGAGCGCACCGCAGGAGAGGGGTATTACCTGTAGCGGATGCCCGAAGCAGGAGGGCGCAGCACAAGGTAATACTCCTCTCCGTCTTGTTTGGGGAAGTCGCGGCAGCGTCCTTCTGCCGGCTCGAGAGGCCGGGCGGGTCTCGACCCGCACCGCAGGGAGAGGGGGTGTTTGAGGAGAGAGGCGGTAAGTCTCTCTCCTCAAGAGCGCGCCGGCTCGATGCCCGCAACGGGTCAAGGGAATGGAAGAGGCGAGAGACGGCCAAGCACGTCTCTCGCCAGCGCGTCAATCGTAGACGACACGCGCTGCGCTGATCGCTATGCCCGTCTCGCGGGAGATATCGCGGATGATCGGGCCAAGCCCGCCCAGTTCGGCATCGGCGAGCGCGACCGTGCTCGGATAACTGATCTCGATGCCGTCGCAGTCCGCCGAGAGCGCATAGTGCCATTCGCCGTTCACACGGTACTCGTAAGTGTCGAAGTCGATTTCGAGATCGTCGAGAAGCGTGATCGTGAACCGCGCGAAGCATTCCTCTTCGCCCTGAAGCTGGAACGCGACGAGGCCTTCCTCGTCCGGTTCGCTGGCGAGCTGGCGCTCCAGCACGATGATGGATCGCACGCGTGCCGTTACGCATGCCAGCCCCTCGGCGAGCCTGTCATGCAGTTCCAACAAGAATTGGTCCGCGCAGCCGATGCGATTGGCAAGGACGATAAGCCTGAAGCCTTCAAGCGCTGCAATCTGATGGACGTAGTACCAGTCATCGGACATATCAGTGTCTCCTTTCTGTCTCTGACGAAAGGAGGCCGCACCGTAGCCGCGAGGGGTCAGGGATCGCGGAACGCGACCGCCAGCGGCGGCAAGCGGAGGAGCCGATTTTCTGGCGATGGCCCGAAGGGACGGCGGCTAAAAATTGGAGGGGCCGCGCAGTCCTTGACGCCGGAGTGGCGGGTGTACGATCGGGCGTCAGAGTGAGATAGACCACGGCGCCGATGGCGCCGTGTCCGTTTGCCGAGCGCAGCCGGCCATGCAGTCGATTCCCGGTTACGGTTGCGGAAACTGTGCTCAGTGCGATAGCCGCGAGAGCGGGCGTCACCCGAATGGGACGAAACCCGAAAGGGGTTCGGTGAGCGACAGCGAATAGCACCGTCCGCCGGAGGCGGCTCGCCCGTATTACGCAACAAACCCATCATCGCCGTGAATCAATCGACGGGGACCGATTCAAATATGTCGTTGGACGCGAAGTCCCGCCTGTCCGATTCTGTAGTTCATGATCGCGCAGCCCTACCAGCTCTATGTCGAACGCACGGACGTCAGCAAGAACATGGCCCGCTACTATGCCATGTCGATCGAGCCCAACCTGTTCGGCGAAGCTTGTCTCATCCGCCGATGGGGCCGCATTGGTGCCAGGGGCCAAAGACTAATCCATCATTTTAAGAAGGAGGAGGAAGCGGTCGGGCTCTTCCTCCAACTCCTGCGTCAGAAGCGGCGGCGCGGCTACGGCCCGAGAGCGAATTTCTCGCGAGGGGCGATTTCCTGAGCNNATGGCGGAAGGAGGCCGGCGAAGCGAAGCTTCGGGCGTGAAGCGCCGGTCGATCCGGCGCGACAGGCCAGGCGACATGGTGAAAGCCGCCTCAGAAGGGCGGCTCGGCGTCGATCACGCCCTCCT
>UCGV01000044.1 GCA_900471925.1 Hyphomicrobiales bacterium | reverse complement strand
CTTCAACTTTGCGGCTACATGAAAAGATCGCATAATCTATCTTATGGAACTGAAGCCGCTTCAGCCAGCTGGTGGTTAGGCAATGGTTAGTTTGTTCCCTCCATTGCTTTTCGAAGGGCTGCGTTGATGCGTTCCTGCCAGCCCGGTCCGTCTTCCTGGAAGAATGCCAGGACATCCCCGTCGATCTTGATCGATACTGTCTCGGTCGCGACTGGAATCGCGCGTCGTTCGACGACGGCTGCGGGAGTCTTCTTGGCCGGCTTAAACAGTGCCTCCGCGGCATCTAGTGGATTGACCGGTCTGCGAGGGGTCGTTGCCATGGAGTCGCTCCTTAAGTTGTTCGTTGAAGATGGAAGGACTATGCGATTGTGCGATTGGGTCCGGGGCGGTTTGAGAGCCAGATCCTGATCACGAATGTCCTTAGAGTACCCATCCGCGAAGAACGAAATCTGAAGCTCAAATCAATCCTGCGTCAGCTCGCCGATCTCGCCAAAGCTGGCAAGCAGCTTCGGCGAACTCATGTCACCCGTCTCGCTATCCACCATCACTGAGTAGGCTCCTACACCGATCGATCGTGCAGACATCGCAGATGCGATCTTTTCCGCGGATGTCCCGTTCGAGGCCTGTCTCATTTCTCCCGGAACCAACCCGGCTCGGTTTCGCTTGAACGGTACGACAATAAACTTCTCTGCCAATGACATCTATGACCCCGGACTTTTTTGAAATGCGCAACGTTATCTGAGCGCTTCGATCTGCTCATCCAGTTCGCGCACCCGTTCCAGATAGCGAGGGCGAAGAGGGTGATCGTCCGCAAGGCTCTCCAGTTTCGACAGCGCAAGCTGACGCTGATCCTTCAGCAATTTGAGCCGACTCATCGGCGCCTCCTCTTTCCAGAGCAATAACCGATAACTGCCTCAAATGACAACAATGTTCCAATTATGTTCTGCCTCAACCGAAGTGCTGGTCGTCTGCAAGAATCAGCGCAGCCCTTGATGAACCCTGCCGGCGGAACGTACGGCGTAAAAACCCGGACCACCACAAACCATTAGCCCCAAATCGCGCACAATGGATTTTGGGTACATCGGGGAAAAGCGGCAAGCGTTAGTCTCTGGCAATCTGCACCGTGAATGCGCCCAACTGCAGGCGAGTTCGGGTAGAGTTCGATGCGGCCACCGCCCCAATTGCAGAAATGTGCTGTGTCTGAAGATCCGTAGGAGCGCCTCCCCCGCCTACCAAGCCTTGGCATCAAGTGGGCGACACCAGCGATGTCGTCGCTGGTACTTCTGTGCCATCGATATCAAATCCGCCTTGCGTCACTAATGCATTAGTGCTTTAGTGCATTTCATTCGCCGCGGCCTCGACGGCGTTGGGAGGTTTTCATGGACAGAAACGGAACTCAGGCGGCCGAGCCGTCGCCTACAATGATGCGCAAGGTGGCAATCGCCTCCTGTATCGGAACCACGGTGGAGTGGTACGACTTCTTCATCTACGCGACAGCGTCGGCGCTGGTCTTCAACAAGCTCTTTTTTCCGAGTTTCGACCCGCTTGTCGGATCGTTGGCGGCACTGGCAACCTATGCGGCGGGTTTTTTCGTGCGCCCGGTCGGCGGCCTCCTCTTCGGCTATCTCGGTGACCGGTACGGGCGAAAGAGCGCGCTGGTAACGACGCTGCTGATCGTTGGTATTGCGACCTTCGTGATCGGCTTGATGCCAACCTATAACGAGATCGGTATCGCCGCGCCTCTGATCCTGCTCTTCATCCGGATGCTGCATGGCTTCGGCATTGGCGGTGAGCAGGGCAATGCGATCCTGATCATGTGCGAGCATGCGCCGGCGCGCCAGCGCGGCTTTTTCGGCTCCTGGGTGCAGATGGGTGCACCAGCCGGCTTCATCCTGCCGCTTGGCATCTTCGCTGCGCTGACGACGCTTCTCTCCGAAGATGCCTTCATCACTTGGGGCTGGCGCATCCCCTTCCTGCTCAGCCTCGTCCTGGTCGGGATTGGTATGTATATTCGCCTGTCGCTGACGGAATCGCCGCTCTTCCTGGAGATGCGCAAGCGCCGCACCGAGGACCCGCATCCGTTGGTGGAAATCCTGCGCAAATATCCGCGTTTCCTCGTTCTCGGCTGCGGAAGCAAGTTCGCCGAAAGCGTTGCCTTCACCAGCTTTGCAGTGCTCGTGACCGCCTACGCGACAAGTCGCGGCGTCTCGCGCCCGGTTATGACATCGGCATCGCTGGTCGCCATCGTCCTGGAACTCATCAGCATGCCGATCTTCGGCGCACTGTCCGACCGTATCGGACGCAAGCCGGTCTATATGTTCGGCGCCGCCGCGGTGCTGCTTGCGACTTTCCCTGCCTTTGCGCTGATCTACTACCGCATGGACAGCTATATCTGGGTCGGACTAGCCGCGGCACTCGCTCTTGGCCATTCCGCCATGTACGCACCTCAGGCTGCGTTCTATTCGGAATTTTTCCCGACACCGATCCGGGCAAGTGGCGTCTCCTTTATCCAGCAGATCGGCGCTCTGATCGGATCGGTGGGGACACTCGCCGCCGGCTGGCTGCTGGAGGTCGCCGATGGTGCGCCCTGGGCGTTGGCAGGCTATATTGGGCTCGGCTGCATCATCACCCTCGCCTGCACGGCAGCACTGCCGGAAACAGCCCCCCGGCTCGGCCGCTGGAAGGACCTCGTCGGCGGCCTTTCCAGTGACCGTATTGGCAGTGAGGCGGGTCTGGGAGCGAAATGACGGTCGCGTTCGAAATCTTCTCCGACCGCTGGGCGCATCTTGGTGAGAGCCCGGTCTGGTCGGAGACCGAAAATTGCATCTGGTGGGTCGATACTGATGGCCGCAAGCTGCTGCGCACAGAAGCGACATCCGGCAGGACCACGGCATGGGACGCACCAGAAGCAGTCGGTTGCATTGCCTTGCGAGCGGATGGAACGCTGCTTGCTGGGCTTGCAACCGGCGTTTTCCTTTTCGATCCGCCCGCGGGCGCGTTCACCCGCCTTTGTTCACCCGAGACCCGTCCGGATGTCCGCTTCAACGATGGCGCGCTCGATCCTGCCGGCCGTTTTTGGGCCGGCACGATGCAGCGCGACATCGCCTCGCCGGCTGGCGCGATTTTCCGCATCGACCCCGACTTCTCTCACCGCCGGGTTTTCGACGATCTGTGGACCCCGAATGGCCTCGCCTTTGATACTGTGCGCGAGAGGATGTATTTTTCCGATTCCCATCCGAGCGTGCAGACGATCTGGGTCTGCGACTACGACCTTGCCACCGGCACACCGTCAAACAGGCGTGTCTTTGCGACAACCCACGCCTTTTCAGGACGTCCGGACGGTGCCTTTCTCGATGCGGACGGCACCTACTGGATTGCCGGTGTCGGCGGTTCGCAACTGCTGCGCTTTGCGCCTTCGGGTCAGCCGCTCACTCCGGTCGATATGCCCGTGAGCCACCCGACCAAGCTCGTCATGAACCGCGCAATACCGCGCACGCTTTTCGTCACCAGCCGCCGCACGGCTGACGGCAATCGATGGGACGCTTCCGGCCATCTCCTGCGCTGTCGCCTCCCCTGAAGCGGGTATCGCCTCAGCGCCGGACGAAATCGGGGTATTGCTCGCAAATGATCTCAATGATGGACAGCGTTCCAGAAAGATGCTTGCGCATGGCCGCGATGGCCTTTTCCTGTTCGCCTGAGGCAATAGCGTCAATGATCGACTGATGGTCGGTGAGTACGGTCTCCAACTTGCCGGGCATCGGCAGATTGAGGCGACGCAGCCGATCGAGATGCACGCTCTGGCGCCGCACCGTAACCCAGAGACCAAGAATGCTGCTGCGCTCGAACAGGATTCGATGGAACTCCTTGTCGAGGGAATCGAACTGATCGAATTGATCGGGCGAAGCCACGGCTTGTTTTTGCCGCAGCACCCTCTCCAACGCCTGCGCCGTCTCGGCCGGGCTTTCCAGCGTCAGCCTGCGAACCGCTTCGAGTTCGATCGACAGCCGAAGGAAATGCGCCTGCGTCGCATGGTCGATGTCGATCTTGGCGACAACGGTTGCGTATTGCGGATAGACTTCGACGAGGCCCTCTTCTTCGAGCCTGATCAGAGCATCACGCACAGGCGTCTGACTGACGTTGAACTCGCTCTGCAGCGAAGTGCGCGACAAAACCGTCGTGGGCGTCAGATCCATGGACAGAATGCGGGAACGCAAAATCTCGAGGATCTGCGGCGCGACTTGGCGCGATCGATCAAGAGCAAATTCCGTTCGGTTCACTTTCACGCCTGGCCATCCTATCCTGTCGAAGCACTGCTGAGTGTTTAAACACATTTTATCGCTTGATGCACTGATGCATTAGTGCTTTAGTCCAGTATATGCATGGTCACGCTCGAAAAATGGCGCGACATTCCTCGGTTCTAAACAGGACTTCAAACACAATGAATGCCAGGATGACAGCGTCTGCGTTGCGTAGCGCCCGATGGTTCGCCCCCGATGACCTCAGAAGTTCGGGCCATCGTTCACGCACCATGCAGATGGGCTATGCACCGGAAGAATGGGCCGGCAAACCTGTCATCGCCATTCTCAATACCTGGTCGGATGCAAATCCCTGCCACGCTCATTTCAAGCATCGCGTCGAGGATGTGAAGCGCGGCATTTTCCAGGCTGGCGGATTTCCACTCGAACTGCCGGCGCTTTCGCTTTCGGAAAGCTATGTCAAGCCGACGACGATGCTCTATCGCAATATGCTCGCGATGGAGGCGGAAGAGCTCCTGCGCTCTCATCCGGTTGATGGCGCCGTGTTGATGGGCGGTTGCGACAAGACCACGCCGGGGCTAGTCATGGGCGCGCTCAGCATGGGACTGCCGATGATCTATCTCCCGGCCGGCCCGATGCTGAGGGGTAATTACCGCGGCGAATATCTGGGCTCCGGTTCCGATGCCTGGAAATTCTGGGATGAGCGCCGCGCCGGCGCGATCTCCGAAACCGAATGGGTCGAAGTAGAGGCCGGTATCGCGCGCTCCTACGGTCATTGCATGACCATGGGCACGGCCAGCACGATGACGGCGATTGCCGAGGCGCTCGGCCTCACGCTGCCAGGCGCGAGCTCCATTCCGGCTGCCGATTCCAACCATATCCGCATGTCGTCGGCGGTAGGACGCCGCATCGTCGATATGGTCTGGGAAGATCTCGTCCCCGGCAAGATCGTCACACGGGCGGCGGTCAACAATGCCGTAACGGTCGCGATGGCAACCGGCTGTTCCACCAATGCCATCGTGCACCTGGTGGCTATGGCGCGGCGCGCTGGCATCCCCCTGACGCTCGACGATCTCGACCAGGCCGGCCGCATGACGCCGGTTCTCGCCAATATTCGCCCGACCGGCAAGACCTATCTCATGGAGGATTTCTACTATGCCGGCGGCCTCAGGGCTCTGATGGCGAAACTCGCCTCCAAGCTCGATCTTTCGGCGCGCACCGTCACCGGCGTGACACTTGGCGAAACGCTCGAAGGCGCCAAATGCTACAATGACGATGTCATCCGATCGCTCGACAATCCGCTCTATCATGAGGGCTCGCTGGCGGTCTTGAAGGGCAATCTTGCGCCGACCGGCGCCGTCATCAAACCGGCCGCATGCGATCCGCGCTTTCACAAGCATGAAGGACCGGCCATTGTCTTCGACAATTACGCGGACATGAAGAAGGCGGTCGATGACGAGACCCTCGATATCACGCCTGACCATGTGATGGTCCTGCGAGGGGCCGGCCCGCAAGGTGGCCCCGGCATGCCGGAATGGGGCATGCTGCCGATGCCGAAGGCGCTCCTGAAAAAAGGCCATCGCGACATGTTGCGCCTTTCCGATGCGCGTATGAGCGGCACGAGTTACGGTGCCTGCGTGCTCCATGTTTCGCCGGAATCGCATATCGGCGGCCCGCTCGCTCTGCTGAAGACCGGGGACATCGTTCGCCTCGATCTCGCTGCCCGTCGCATCGACATGCTTGTCGACGACGAGGAACTGGCGCGCCGCCGCGCCGCCTGGATCAAGCCCGACGACAAGTTCGGTCGCGGCTATGGCTGGATGTTTGCCCGCCACATCACACAGGCTGACACCGGCTGCGATTTCGATTTTCTCGAAACGGGCTTCGGCCCCACCGCCGGTGAACCGGATATCTATTGAATCCAGAAGGATCAACCATGACCACGACATTGAGCCAGGAAACGCGTAGGAAGCTGAAAGGCGTTTCGACCGCAACCCTCTGCACCGCCCTTTTCAAACGGGGCCTGCGCAATCAATTCATTCAGGATGTACGTCCGCTGTCGGAAAAGAAGACCAACATGGTCGGTCAGGCTTTCACGCTGCGCTATATACCGGCGCGCGAAGATCTGAACACGCTCGAAGTCTTCCGCAGTCCCGACCATCCCCAACGCGCCGCCGTCGAGCGCTGCCCGCCGGGCGCCGTGCTGATCATGGATAGCCGCAAGGATGCACGCGCAGCCTCCGCCGGCTCGATCCTTATCTCGCGCCTCCAGGTGCGCGGCGTTGCCGGCGTCGTCACGGACGGCGGTTTTCGCGACAGCCCGGAAATTGCCGCGCTCGACATCCCCGCATATCATCACCGTCCTTCGGCGCCGACAAACCTGACCCTGCATCAGGCAATCGAGATCAACGTGCCGATCGGATGCGGCGATGTTGCCGTCTTCCCCGGCGATATAGTCGTCGGCGACAATGAGGGTGTCGTAATCATTCCCTTTCATCTCGCCGACGAGATTGCCGATGAAGCCGTCGAAATGACCGCCTATGAGGATTTCGTCACGGAGGAAGTGCTTGGCGGCGCGACCATTATCGGCCTCTACCCGGCGACCAGCGACGCGCCGCGCGACAAGTTCGCGCTGTGGCGCAAGAAAAATCAGCGATAAACGACTGGCACCATTTGCCCCGGCAGCGGCTGCAGCGGACTGTATCCGATTTGCATTCACGGCGAGGGCGATGTTTCGTCAGATGCTCGAGCTCGGCATTGATTTCGGCGCCCACTATCAGGATGGCGCCGGACAACCACGTCCGGAAGAAGCCGCCAACGAGGCTCTGCACTGCCCCTCCGCTGGGACAGCGGACACTACCCAACCTCCTCAACGACAAGTTTTCTGCCGCCGAATTCCAGGCTCTCTCCGGCACGCATACCCTCGATCTCACTGTAGATCGGCGACATCGTCGAGATCCCGATCATGTCTTTGCCGTCGCAGGAGAACTTCGCGGTCGATACTGCAATGATGAAATACTTTCCCGACAGCTTGACGATCGCGCCTTCCTCCACCGTCGATTTGGGACCGAAATCCACTGTTTGGAGTTTCGCAATCTTGTCAGTGTGGTCTCGGATGCTGTCGTCGAGTGCCTCGGAAAGATCGCTTGCCAATTCAGCCTGGGCCTGTTCGTCGTCTTCGATCGGTTCGCTTCTGTCCAGACGCGCGTCCGCAACATAATCCAAATACTGTTCCCGGGCGCTTTGAAGCGCATCCGTCTCGAGCGAAAGCATGGTGTCCTTGATGATGCGCTTATCCATGATCAGTTCCTTGAACCCGGTTGAAAATCAGGAGAGACAATCGAATATGGTCTGACGCCTTGCGGATCATCGCCGGGCGCCGGTAGTACGCGTTTCAAACCTTTCCGCGGTCTATGTTGCGCAGCAACCGTCGCTGGACGTCCTCGTCCTGCTGCCTGATCGCGTCCATAAGGGACCGCAATCGCTCTCGCAGCCCATGAACCTGATCGACAAGATCTATGGCGACATCGACGCCTGCATCATTGACCCCCATCGTGTGAACCAAATCCAGGATCAGCCGACCCCGCGCGACGTCCGCTTCTTCGAATACCGCTTCCTCAGGCAGCCCTTCAGGTATGATCCACCGTTCTTCCACCCACATCCTCAGGGTCGCGGTCTCGATCCGCAGAAGCCGGCAATATTCGAACTCGTCCATGTCAGCCTCCTCCGGTCCGGCGGGGATCGAATGCCTTGCCGGCCTCCCAGCCGGTGACGAACGCGGTCAATTCGGGATCAGGCACGCTCGGCAGTACGATCTTAAGCGTCACATATTGGTCGCCATGTCCACCGTGCCTGTTTGGAAATCCCTTGCCCTTCAGTCGCAGCACCTTGCCAGAGCTTGCGTTCGCCGGAACCGAGAGGAAGACCGCCCCTGAGAGGGTCGGAACTTCGATCTTGCCGCCCAGCACCGCTTCGCGCACAGATATCGGGATCTCGATGCGTAGATCGTCGCCTTCGCGCACGAACTGCTTGTCGGGAAGAACGTGAATCTCGATAAGCGCATCGCCGGCTGCAGCACCATCATGGCCCGGCTCTCCCTTGCCGCGCAGACGGAGCACCTGCCCGTCGCGCACACCGGGAGGGATCTGCAGCTCCAGGGTGGATCCCTCTGGCAATGTTACGGTCTTGCTTCCTCCGTTCGCAGCCTCTCTTAGGGTGACATCGAGCTTGAATTGCAGATCACGCCCGCGCATCGGACCGTTGCCTCGTCCCCGCCCCGTAAAGAAATTCGCGAAGATGTCATCCGTATCGCCAAAGTCGGCAAAGCCACTCGCATTATGGTATCGGGCGCGGCGATCCTGATCTGCGGCATAGTCTCGGTAATAGGTGCGGGGCGGCTGCTCGGCGCCGGTCTCGTCGATCTCGCCGGCGTCGAACCGCTTGCGCTTATCCTCATCGCCAACGATGGCATAAGCTGCAGAAACCGCCTTGAATTTTTCTTCGGCAGCCTTGTCACCGGGATTGAGATCGGGATGCAGCTTCTTGGCAAGCTTGCGATAGGCTGATTGAATGTCTTTTGCAGACGCGTCCCGTGTTACGCCGAGCGTTTCGTAAGGGCTTGCCATGAATTTCCACCAGAGCCTTTGTCCCCTCGGAGATAGGGCCGTGGAACAATTGCGACAAGGATCGATCAGCAGCCGAGCACGAGCTAGCGTTTGAATCGCCATTCGGTTCGTCGCAACGATGGATATTGCGATTGCAGCCGCCGCCTGCCCTGCTCATCGGCGCGATAAGAGATCCCAGTACTTGCCTTTATCCGGTTCAGATCGATTTTTTTCGCGATGAATGTCGGATTGCGAATACCTGGCTCGTTGTCACTATGAGCGGGCTTGTTCAGCGGCAATGGTGCCGGCACCTCGCGACTGGAGGATTTCTGTCATGCGTTTCATGTCTATCGTCATGTCAGCCGAATTGATGCATCCTACCCCTGAGCTTATGGAGGCGATGGGCAAGCTTGCCGATCGCGAAATCAAGGCCGGCCGCATGATCGACACGGCAGGATTGATGCCGCTTGCGACGGGCGCGCGCGTCACCATCCGCGACGGCAAGCTGAATGTCATCGACGGCCCGTTCGTCGAAGCGAAAGAAGTCGTCGGCGGTTATGCGATCTTCGAGTTGAAGAACAAAGAAGAGGCCGTGGCGCTGGCGGTCGAGTTCATGCAGTTGCACAAGGATTTCATGCCGGGCTGGGAAGGGACCTGTGAAGTGCGCGCCTATTTCGAACCGGGCGCAGAGGGTATCTGCGATCCGCTCGCCGAAGCCAGAGCATGACGATATCAACGTCCAGTCGGTGGCGGCGGTCGTGACGACCACCACCACCCACGAGACGATCCTGGCCGTCTGGCGGATCGAGCAGCCTCGGCTGATCACCAGCCTCGCGCGCTTGCTGCGCGACGTGCCCCTGGCCGAGGATCTGACACAGGAAGCGTTGATCGCAGCCTTGGAACGGTGGCCCGCCTCGGGAATTCCTGAACGGCCCGGGGCGTGGCTCATGACTACTGCCAAACGTCGCGCGCTCGATCACCTGCGGCGGCGGCGCATGCTCGCGCAGAAACACGCCATGATCGTCCGGGATATGGAGCAGGAAGAGCAGATCATGCCCGATCTCGACACCCCTCTGGACGATGATATCGGCGATGAGATGCTGCGGCTGATATTTACCGCATGCCATCCTCTGATCTCACGGGAGGCGCGTGTTGCTCTGACCCTGCGCATGATCTGCGGCCTGACGACGGGAGAAATTGCCAGAGCGTTTCTGGTGCCGGAGACCACGATCGCTCAACGCATTCTGCGCGCCAAGAAGACATTGTCGGGTTCAGGACTTGCCTATGAGACGCCCCACGGAGAGGAACTGGCGCATCGTCTCGGCTCGGTGTTTGAAGTCGTCTATCTGATTTTCAACGCGGGTTACACGGCGGCCGGTGGTAACAGCTGGATCAGGATAGAGTTGTGCGAGGATGCGTTGCGGCTGGGCCGGGTTCTGACGTCAGTGGCGCCGAACGAACCGGAGGCGCACGCCCTGCTGGCCCTGATGGAGCTGAATGCGTCGCGCAATCGAGCACGCACGGATGCCGCCGGAAATCCGATCTTGCTGCTCGAACAGGATCGCCGCCGGTGGGACCGGTTACAGATCCGGCGCGGCTTGAAGGCTCTGGTGAAGGTGAAGGCCTTGGGTGGCGCGAGCGGCATCTACGCCCTGCAGGCCGCCATCGTCGCATGTCACGCGAGAGCGACGACGGCCGAAGAAACCGATTGGCGGCAGATCGCCGATCTTTATACCGTGCTTGAGGGGCTCATGCCCTCACCGATTGTCACACTCAATCGTGCGGTTGCCGTCAGTATGGTCGACGGTCCGAAGGCAGCGCTTGATATCGTTGAGGGCCTGAGCGCGGAGCCTGCGCTCCAGCGTTACCATCTTCTACCGAGCGTGCGCGGTGATCTCCTCTTCAAGCTTGGTCGATTTGATGATGCACGTCGCGCTTTCGAGGCAGCAGCCGACCTCGCTGAAAATGAAAAGGAGCGCGTTTTCCTGGAGCGCCGTGCCGGCGAAGCTGCCGGCGCGGCAAAAAATCAGTAATTCGATACCGAGCCACCTGGCAGGCAAGCTGCGATGAGAGGATTGTGATGACGGCTTCGAAGGGCGTGACGTCGTCACGAACTTGAGGGGATGGAACGGTTAGGGTGCGTATCGATTGAATACGAAGTCGCGACCTTTGACGATCGAGTGACAGGAAAAACATGCTTGAGGCATTGCCGTGGTCGAGGGCTTGCCATCGTCAAACTCAACATATCCCCAACCGCCGGTGGAAGCGAATTTTTGTGAATCCTTGATCATGAACTGTACGCCATTCTTGGGTACGCCGGAGACGAAGGATTGCGGTGTCCCAAAGGCCTCCTTGCTTTCTTCCAGCGGGTGATAGTCCCAGGCGAGGCGGGCAAGGATGGTGCCGTCAGGGTAGGTAACCGCCCCTTCCCGGAAGGCTTTGATGGCAATATCGTTGCCCAGGATGGCTCGCAGATCGTCGAGCTTTCCCTCTTCATGCGCGACGGCAATAAGCGGCCAGTCGCGGTAACCGTCGGGCATCTCAGCGAGAGCCGGCTGAGCGCCTATTTCGGCCACGCCGGATGCGGCATGAACGTAACCGAACAAGCCTGCAGCCATGCCGGCCGTCAACGACATCACCATAATCTGCTTGAGCAAAACGATCTCCTGCTATCGGGTCCACGCGACAAGGTTCGCAGATATTCCGACAAGCGAAATCCATACTTTGAGATAGGTGATCATACCGAGAGGTCACCCTATTCAGCGGGCGAACATTCCAGCCCGGCCGCGAGCGATCGCACGCTGCGTTCAGATTTTAAACGAGACGTGGTTCGATGGAGAGCGGATCAGTCGATAACCCGACCATCAGAAATGCGTCGACATCCACCCACGACACGCCTGAAGCGGCGGATGCGATCAGTCAAAGACCAAGGCCAACCGCTTCCGTGCGATGCACGCCTTTCGGCACGAAGGGAAAACAATCAGCAATGCCCAGATAGACGGCCGCCAGATGCACCACCGAAAGCCACATCTCGGTTCCCTGCAGGCTCGCAACCGCACCGTCGTCGGCGAAGGGGAAACCCTCGCCATCCTGCCATCGCTCCAGCGCCCGGACGATGATCTTTCGGGCGATCGCCTCCCCGTCGGGTCGTCGGTAATCGGTTTGCCGCGCAATGAGAAGAAGAGGATGGATAGTGTCGAGGAGATTGCAGGCGGTATATTGGGCACCGGCAAAGCCCTGATGGTTGCGGTAGTTCAGGATAACGGTCTCAAGCGCTGTCTGCGGGTGCGGCATCGGTGCGCCGAACTGAGCGTATGTGCCGCGCGTCAGGCGATAGAATCCGTTGACGGGTTGCAGCCATCCCTCGGCTGGCGTGGCCTCGCCCCACAGGCCGGTGACACGGCTGACATTGCGTGTCAGCCAGTCAAAGAGTTCATGTCGGGGCTGCTGCACGCCGAAATAGCGCGCGTTGAAGTACATCGCCGTGCCGATAG
This sequence comes from Hyphomicrobiales bacterium, assembly GCA_900471925.1. Classification (GTDB taxonomy): domain Bacteria; phylum Pseudomonadota; class Alphaproteobacteria; order Rhizobiales; family Rhizobiaceae; genus Rhizobium. Next base: position 43,655 of record UCGV01000044.1, on the reverse strand, counting down.
CATCGACCACGCTGCCGGCGCTCCAGCCAGCGGTTTTCCATGGCAGGCCTGCAAGCCACCGGTCGAGTTCACCGGGGTCGATCTGCACGGCCGCAATGGCATGGCGGGGATGGGATCCTAGAACTTCGAGAGTATAGCCCACCGAAAGCACGTTATAGAGCGCCTTCGGGTCATCCCTGAGGGCGTTGCCAGAACGATGTGAATTTGCTTCCGGAAAGAGACCGGTCTCTTTATCCTGCAGGCTCTGCAGCCGCTCGATCGTCTCCAAACGGTTGAGGCCTGGCGGCAATTCTCCAAATCCTGCGGCAATCTCGATCGCGTCGCAGAGGTGGCGGGCCGCCGGTCGCCGCACACCGTCCGCTTCCAGGGATTCATAGGCGTCAGCGGTCTTCCATCGATTGATGATATCAGGCCATTGTTCCTGCGCCTTCTTGCCGAGCATTCGCAGGCAGTCCTCGACAGTTACTGAACCGGATGGCTGTGAGGCCGCCCCTCGTAGACGGATGACGCGTGCAGGAACACCGCCAGCAATCGCCTTTGGCGGGATTTCACCGGTGACGACAGCGCCCGCGGCAATGACCGCGCCGCTCCCGATGACGGCGCCATCAAGGACAACGGCATTGGCCCCGATCCAGACATCGTCGCCGATGGTGACCCCGACAGTCGTCACCTTCTGGCGATGGATCGGCACGGCTGGATCCTCGAAGCCATGGTTGAAGCCGACGATCGAGGCATGCGACGCAATCCGCACGCCGTTACCGCAGCTCACTTTGCCGGAGATGCAGGCATAGGGATTGATGGTGCAATCGTCTCCAAGTGTGATTTCGCCGCGGACAAGAGCCTGGCCGGCAATCCACGATCGCTCACCGAGCTTGAGACGCTCGGTGAAGATAGCGGCATGTTCGGCAATATAGGCCGTATCGGCGAGCTCGGCATTGCAGGTCCGCCGAAGCTCTGCCTTGCGTGCGAGATGAGCCGGATGGTTCAAGTCCGAAGCGACGTGCTCCCAGGGTAGAAACTGCAGCCTGCGCGCCTCATCCTGATCTTGCAGCGTCGCGTTTGTACTATTGAGCTGATCCATATCTCATCCTCGAGGCGGCTCAGCCGCCGAATATGCGCTTGCCTTCCGACATGAGCTGTTTGGCGGCATCGGACGGCGTCATTTGCGCGAAGGCAAGGCTGTCGGCCGTCGCCGTCAGAACCTGTTGCGAGAATTCGGCCGCTCCAATCGGTATCGCCGGCGGATAGGGTCCGACCCTGTTCTTCAACGAGACGATATAGTCGATCGTCTGCTTCGACACCTTATCGCCGGTCGCAGCGACATCGCCTTGTATCTTCGTATTCACCGGAACACCGCGTTCAGTTCCAAGAGCATGACCGGCGCTTGCGTCGTTGACGAAGAAATTGATGAACTTCGCTGCAGTCTCCGGCGACTTCGACCAGGGCGAGATCGACCATAGCGTCGAGGGTCTGTAAAACAAGCCCGAAGGACCGGCGGCGTCCTGGATCGGCAGCGAGCCAATGGTCATCTCGCTCTTTGCAAGCGCACTATAGCCGGCAAGCTGATTGGAATAGGCAAATGCCATCACGGCATTGCCGCTCGCAACGGAGTTGGTCTCGATGTTTCCCTTGTCGAGCGCCTGGATATCGGCCGTGACACAGGCCCCAGCCTTTGCCATCTGGTCCCAGTAGTCGAACCATTCAGCGGCATCGGCTTCTTCGAAGCCGAGATGGCCGTCCTGCGTGAAGAGAGCCTTTCCGCGCTGACGCAGCCAAACCTCGAATACGAAGCTGTAGCGTGCGCCGTTGCCGACCGCGAATATATTGCCGGCACCGGATGCCTTTTTGAAATCCGTGCAGATTGTCTTGAACTGCTCCCATGTCGTCGAAGCCGTCGGCGTCGGAACGCCGGCCTTTTCCAGGGCCGCCTTGCCGACAATCAGCGCCGCAGCGTTCAGCGAGGTGGGGATGCCTGTCAACTTGCCATCAACAGTGCCCAGAGCCAGCGCGCCAGGCGAGAAATCCTCAGATTTGATGATGCCGTCGTGGAATTGGGTCAGGTCAAGCGTTGCGCCGCGCCGGGAATAGTCAGCGAAGGTCACCGGCTCCAGCGCGAAAACGTCGGGCACATTGCGGCCAGCAACCATTGTGCTCAGCTTCACCCAGTAGTCCGATGTTGCCACCTGACCGGTAAATTTCACACCGGGCGCGGATGTTTCGAACTGTTTGATGACCTCACCAGTCCGCTTTGCGCGGTCAGGATTTCCCCACCAGAAGACCCTTAAAGATTCATCCGCGGCGCGTGCGCCAGGAATATCAATAAGTGCCGCGGCGATGGCGCTCGCGACAAATTCTCTGCGTCTCAGCATTTTCCCCTCCCAGGTCAATGCCGCCCGCTTGATGCGGCGACAGGGCAACGATAGACGAAAAAATATTAGTGAAAAGAAAAATTTCGCAATCAGCGAAAATTTCTACGGGACGTGGCGAAGATTGGTTGCTCGTGTTAAATCTTGATCGAGGAGTACCCTGATGACACGCAGATCGAGAATCTCTGACATTGCCGAGGCCGCAGGCGTTTCCATTGCTTCCGTGTCAAAAGCTCTCAACAACAGGTCAGGGGTTGGAAACGAAAGCCGCGAACGCATTCTGGAGGCTGCCGCCCGCCTGGACTACCGGCACAAGACAGCCGACGTCGCTGATGCCTTCCCGTCTGGCGTGGCGGTCGTGACGACGGCGGCTCTTTACCTGAATTCCCAGTTTTACGAAGGCGTGATCCAGGGCGCGCTGGACGCGGCCAAGGAGGCAGGCGTGCCGGCAAAGGTCCACCTGATGACACCCGATATCGAAACCGGCAGCGTCAACGTCGAAAGGCTGGTCGCAGATCAAGGTGCTTGTCTCCTTCTCGTCGGCCTGGATCATCCGGTGTTGATCGAACAGGTTGTCAGAAGTCGTGCACCCGCGGTGATCTTGAACGGGATCGACAGGACGATGCGTCTATCGTGCGTTCTCCCTGACAACCGGTCTGCGGGGTGGCTGGCAACAACGCGGCTTCTATCGGAAGGCCATACGGAGATCGTGCATGTCAGCAGGTTATTTCGGACGTCGCTGAAGGAACGGTTCGACGGTTTCCGGGACGCTATGCAGGAGGCTGGAATTGCGATTGATCCAGAGAGGCATCTGTTTGATCTTACCGCCGCAGGTATTCTGGAACCCGGCATGGCGAACGCGTTGATCGATTCGATGCAAAAAGGTCGCTATGCGAAAGCGACCGCCTTCGTCTGCAGCAACGATATCATGGCTCTTGGTGTGATCGACGCGCTTCGCGCTCGTGGCGCCAACATTCCCCGCGACTATTCCGTCATCGGTATGGACGATATTTCCATTGCCCAACACAGCAATCCGGCATTGACGACACTCCGCATCGAACGCGAGGAACTCGGGCGCGTTGGGTGGGAGATGTTGAGGGAGCGAGCGCTCAACAATCAGGCCAGGGTACACCGAATCGGAATGTCTGTCAGACTGATCGAACGCGGGACTGTCGGTCCGCCAAGCGACTACCTTCGTTCACCGAACTGACTCCGGCGAGGATGGTCGTCGTGTCGAGTTGGAGCCAGATGATCCTCAAGATGGTCGAAAACATCCATTCGCAGAAAACCGCCCAGGCGAAGTATGAGGTCCGGCGCCGGGTGGCATGGGCCATCCTTCAGTGCAGACGCATGCCACGTAGCTCACTGCGCGTATTGCACGCTTCACCTGAGCCGAGCCGAGCCGAAGCTTTTGCACGTACACGGCCGTCACCAGTTCACGCGAAGCAAAGCTTCTGACGCAGGCCGCGCCCCTTTGCAGCCGAGCGTTTGACCAACGATTAGGTCGATGCGACGACGATTCGCATTTTAATTTATGTGGCCCTCGGATGAGAGCCACATTTTCCGTTCCGGCTTGGTTTATCGTACGGATTTGAAAGCGGCTCTCACCTCCTCGGCGAAAACCTGAGGCTGCTCCCAGGCGGCAAAGTGCCCACCCTTGTCGACCTGATGATAGTAGGTCAGCGATGGATAGGCCTGCTTGGCCCAGCTCTCAGGCGCCTGATAGATCTCCTTCGGAAATACCGTGATGCCGACCGGGATCTTGATGTCCTTCGTTTTCTGCGTTTCGGCACTGAAGTTGTTATTATTGTTTTCCCAATAAAACCGCGAGGCCGATGCGCCGGTATTGGTCAGCCAATAAAGCGTGATGTCGTTCAGCATCTCGTCCCTGGAGAAGACACGTTCAGGATTGCCATTACTGTCGCTCCATTGCGCAAACTTCTCGTAGATGAACGACGCTAGGCCGGACGGCGAGTCGGACAGCGAATAGCCGATTGTCTGCGGACGGGTTACCATCATGGCGCCATAGGCGGCGTTCCGGCCGAAGAAGGTGCTGAGAGAATTATAGGCCTCCCGCTCCGACAACGATAATTCGGCGGGAGCCGGATCTCCGCTGTTGATCCCCTTCATGAGATTGCCGGGAACGGTCGCCGGCATATTCAGATGGATACCGAGCAGACCTTTGGGTGCCTGGCGGGCCAGCGCGTCGGAAATCACCGAGCCATGGTCGCCCCCTTGAGAAACATAATGGTCATATCCAAGCCGCTTCATCAGAACATCCCAGGCGCGTGCAACCCGGTCCGGCCCCCAGCCCTGTTCGGTCGGCCTCCCGGAAAATCCGTAGCCAGGTATCGAAGGTATGACGACATCGAAGGCATCTTCCGGCCGGCCGCCATAGGCCGTCGGGTCGGTGAGCGGACCGATGGTCTTGATGAACTCGAAGATCGATCCCGGCCAGCCATGGGTGAGGATGATCGGCAGAGCGTTGGGGTTGCGCGAACGAACATGGATGAACTGGATATCGACACCGTCGATCGTCGTGACGAATTCCGGCAAGGCATTCAGCTCGGCTTCGGCCTTCCGCCAGTCATATTGGGTGCCCCAGTAGTTCACCAGGTCCTGGACGCGCCCCAGTTGAATCCCCTGGGAATCGTCGCCTACCGTTTCCTTGTCGGGCCAGCGGGTATCGGCAATACGCCTGCGCAAATCGTCAAGCTGCGATTGCGGAACGTGAACCTGGAATGGCCGGATGGCCTCATTTGTATTCGTCGCGCTTGCGGAAGCATTGGGCGCGAGATCCGCGGCATGCGCCTGCAGACTGTAGACAGGAACCACGAACATTGCGCTGAACGCGATGGCGATTACCCGGTCGACGATATGACGCTCAGCGGAAACATTATTGGACTTTGTCATGAAACACTCTCCTTCTGTTGACGCCGCATTCGCGGCTCTCGGTAACGAAGAGCGGTATCGGGTGTTGACGTATCTGGCGTGTTTCCAACACCGGTCGGAAATGTAACAGCGTGTACAACGGCAGCCACGACGTGCAGGTCGGCATAGGAGGATTCTATGCAGCAGCGTTTCCAATCACCATGAAATGACTGCCGGCGGCTTGTCGTGCCATCGGCGAGCCCCTATGCAGAAAGCCGACCTACCGAGAAGAAATCAATGACAGAAACGACAACGTTCGAGACGGCCCAGGCTCAGGGCGTCCCAAGTCTATCAACGCGTTCGAAACTTGCGATGGCAGCGCTCATGGTCTCGATCGCCCTTGCCGTGCTGGATACCGCCATCGCCAACACGGCGCTGCCGACGATTGCGCAGGCGATGGGCATCTCGCCGGCCGAATCCGTGTGGATCATCAATGCCTATCAGCTGTCGGCCGTTGCCACGCTCCTGCCGTTCGCCGCACTCGGTTCGGTGATCGGCCAGCGCCGTGTCTATCTCCTGGGGCTTTTGCTGTTCATTTGCGCGTCCGGGTTCTGCGCGGTGGCGGGCAGCCTATGGCAGCTTGTACTCGCGCGCATCCTGCAGGGGATAGGCGGCAGCGCTATCATGAGCGTCAATACTGCGCTGATCGCCAGGCTTTATCCAACATCCATCCTGGGCCGAGGGCTTGGTATGAACGCCCTCGTCGTCGGCGTTTCCTTCGCTATCGGGCCAACGGCCGCATCGCTCATTCTGTCCGTCGCGTCGTGGGAGTGGCTGTTTGCGATCAATGTGCCGATCGGCCTCGTTGCGATTGTCTTTTCTTTCTCCACGCTACCCCGGTCGGAGGCGACCGGCCACAGGTTCGACATGCTCGCTACCGCCCTGACGACCGTCGGGTTCGCGGCGCTGATCTTCGGCCTTGGATCGGCCGCCCAGGCAGAACCCGCCCGTCAAACGATATCGGCGCTCGCGATCGCCGCAATCGCGTTGGCAATCCTTGCCTTTATCGAGCGCCGCAAGACGGCTCCGATGCTGCCGCTGGACCTGTTGCGCCGGCCCGTCTTTGGGCTCTCCGCCCTCACCGCCTTCTGCGCGTTTGCAACACAAGGGCTAGCCTTCGTCGCTCTGCCCTTCTATCTCGAACACACGCTTTCAATGAGCGCCGACCAGACAGGCTTCGTCCTGAGCCCGTGGTCGGCTGTCGTCGCGTTGATGGCCCCCATCGCCGGCCGGCTTTGTGACAGGATCGCCCCGGGCCTGCTCGGTGGAGCTGGCCTTGCCATGCTGGCAATCGGCATGGGGTTGCTGGCGATCCTGCCGGCATCAGCGCCGCTCAGCGCACTGATCGTTTGCTTTGTCTTTTGCGGAGCCGGGTTCGGCTTCTTCCAATCTCCAAACCAGAAAGCGATCATGTCGTCGGCGCCGCCGTCACGAGCGGGCGGCGCAAGCGGCGTGATCGCCATTGCCCGGCTGATTGGCCAAGCAACCGGAGCGGCACTGGTCGCCCTCTGCTTCGTGCTGGCCGGCGACGCCGGCCCGACGCTGGCGCTTGCGCTCGGTTGCGCCTTCTCGGCCGTCGGCGCCGTCGCGAGCGGCTCGCGCCTGTTGTTTCGCTAAGCGTCCGCTACAGTCGCGCATACCGGCTACGCGGAGTCGGCGAAGCTGCTCGACGGCACCGTCAATTCTCTATCGGAGTTCCGCACATGCGCGCCATCAACTTCGTTCGCCTTGATAGGCCGACGACGCAGGTAGGGAGGTCGACAAGGCACTGGCAGCGCAGCCCTCGTATAAAGCAGAGCATTGAGGAGAGGATAAGAAATGAGACCGCTTCAACTCGTGCTGTTGATTGCGATTGTCTGTTCGGGATGTTCAACACAGGCTCCCACCGTGTCCCGATCACCATCTCGAAACGATCAGACAGCACATCCGACAAAGATACAGAACTGCGAGAACAAGCCTAATTTTGAAGGAATGTTACGAACGCTTTGCTACTGAACCGCGTTGATGGGCGAAAAGCGTATTGGCGATAGCTGCGGCGCTGTGCCTGCAATGGATCGAATGCGGAAACGGCGAGTGCGGCTCTTCTCGGAGCGCAGATTTTCGATATCAATCTCGCCTTTGCAGCACAGTGGGCTCTCCGTGCCCATCGCCAGCAGATAGCGCTCATGGGCAAGCGAGAAGAAGTGCAGAGCGCCACTATTCTCCACCGGTCTTATGAAGCCGAGACTGATGAGAACTGCCTCGATACGCAGATGATCTCATCGATGATGCCAGTTTCGATCCGCGTGCGGATGCGGGGATATCTGCAGGCGAGTCGCGACGGGAAGGACGACAGCAGGCCGGTCATGGCGGGATAGGCCGTGCCGATCACTGTCCTGCGCGTTGTCTTGCCACGGTCGGACATTCGTCAGTGCTTTTTCCAATTCTACCGTACCTTTACCACCAGTACTTCGCAGCCTTCGGCGGCGTGCGGAAAATATCCGTATCCAGAACAACATCGCTTTGACGCTGCTTTGACGCGGCGGTGTTACGGCCGTCCTGCCAAGTCATGAAGAGAGTTTCGAGCCAGCTATGCTTCATTTCGACCACCGCCAAAGCTCCGTTTTACCTCTCGGAAGACCGACTTCCCCCTTCGGTTGCTTGCCAGACGCTGTAATTGTGGCAGACTGGTCTGCAGATGCTAGGTCTTCGGGCTACCAAACGCGCGCATCGGGGGCAACGAGGGCGGGGCCGGTGGATCGCATGGACAAGCGGCACGATCCGTTTCGGATGTTTCTGCTCGGGCCCTTTGCGCTCGTGGATGCGGCCGGGCGAGCAGTCACACCAAAATCCAAGAAAGCCCAGGCACTTCTTGCCATGCTCGCACTCTCGGCGCGAGGGTCGCGTTCGAGAATCTGGCTCAGGGACAAACTGTGGAGCGATCGCTCCGACGACCAGGCTGCCGCCAGTCTGCGCCAGGCCCTTCTGGACATTCACAAATCGCTGGGTCCAGCACGCGGCCTTCTAATTGCCGACAAGAATACCGTGTGGCTGGATATGGATCGGCTCGTGCTCGACACCGATATTATGGTTCGGTCCGAACGATCGCCCGATCAGATCACCGACGAACTGCTTGAAGGGATCGACATTCGCGATCCGGAATTCGAGGACTGGCTGACGCTGGAACGCCAGAACTGGTACCGCCGGCTCGATGAAGGACAAGTTCACGATGTCTTCGAGCCGCGCCAGCAGCCCGCCCGCGATATTGCCGGACATTCCGCACTCCTACCCTTGACCGGCGGCATGGACGCACCGCGAGCAGCCAAACTCACAGCAATTGCCGGCATCGCGCCCCCTCGCCTGCTGGCCGACGATGGATGGCAATGGATCATGACGCTCCAGCCCCCGATCATGACAGGTGCCGGAGACGGTGGGAAAATTGCTGCGGTACGGTTCCAGAACTTGATGGCCAAAGCGGTGACTGACACGCTGGCCATCGGCGTAACCGACCTGTCTTTCGCTCTTCCAGACCGTGACGAGAGCAAGCAGCAGATCACCCTGCCGATCTGCCTGCAACTGCGCCTGACTTTCGAGGGTGACGTGGTGCTGATCGAACTTGCCATGAAGCACGTGATCAACAACCGCATTCATTGGCTGGGCAGCCAGACAATCAACCGCAACCAGTTCGAGCGGGGCGAGTTCGGCACGGCGTCGGCGCTGATCAGCCAGGCAGTCGATCAGTTGGCCTATTTCCAGGAAACCCAGGCCAATGACAGTCGAGTATCGCAGGATGGGCTTCTGATCGACGCCGTCAATGCAATCTTCCGCTTGTCACGTGGCGATCTTGAGGAAGCGGAACGGCGGCTTGAAGAACAGATCCAGTATCAACCGCGTTCATCGACTTTCGCCTGGCTGTCTTTCATTCGGACGTTCCAGGTTGGCCAGCGTTATAACGCACTTGACGCGTATCTCATCGAGGAAGCACAGGCCTATGCGCGCAAGGCGCTGGAGCTCGATCCTCAGAATTCGGTGTCACTTGCGCTCGTCGGCCACGTCCATTCGTTCCTGTTCTGCGAATATGACTATGCTGCCGATCTGTTTGAAAAATCGATCCGCCTGAACCCGGCCCTGCCGTTGAGCTGGGATCTCTATGCGATGCTTCATTGTTATGCCGGCCAGCCCGACAAGGCGGTCTCCATGGCACGTTGGGTGCAGGAGCTCGGGGTCTACAGCCCGCACAAGTATTATTTCGACACGACCAAATGCATCGCGGCTGCACTTGCCGGCGATCATGCCGCTGCCATCGCTGCGGGCGAGGAAGCTCTGCGGGCACGGCCGAATTTCAACAGCCTGCTGCGGTATCTTGCCTCCAGTCACGCGCATTTCGAGGATCTCGGCAACGCGCGGCATTACCTGCAGCGACTTGAGGCGGTCGAAGGTGGCTTCTCCATCAATGCCTTTCGCGCCAGCGGCTATCCACTGCTCAATACCGGGGGCGGTCAGATCCTCGTCGATGGCCTGCTGAAGGCGGGCGCCAGACTACGCTAACTCCCTAAGAATTCTCTCCAGAACTTTGCACAAGGAGGCTGCAATGGAAGCGGATACAAACCCAGATACACAATTAAAAATTGTATCATTTTTGAACACTTACAAATTCAAGATTGAACCGGACACGGTGCTCGCCTGCGAGCCCAGGGATGATGCCGGCCCTGCCCCGGAAATCAGTGCACTCCCTCCCGTTTCCGATATATCCTCGGACCCTTCGCTTCAACTCAGTCCGGACGATGATGGTCCGCCGCCATCCGGCCCGATGATGGCGACGATGGCCGCCGCCTCGGTCCTCAACAAGAGCGTGGCGAACAAGTCGGTGCTGAACAAGGCTTCGCTGAACAAAAACAAGAATAAGAACAAAAACAAAAACAAGAACAAATCGACGATGGACGGCGCCAGCCTCGGCGTGTCGCAGCTTCTGCCCTCCTTCGAACTGCGCCGGCTGCACCAGCAGCCGTCACGAAACGCCTACACCGCCGCACGGCGTTTCACCTGGGAAATGCTCGACATCTTGCCACCGCCCGGGCCGGATTTTACGAGACTGGAAACCACCGTTATGCTGTCCATGCAACGACGCGATCGTGAGCGGATGCGCCGGCTGCCCGACATCCAGATCGAATCGACGATCTCGGTCGCCGAATTCACCCGTTCCTTGCACATCGAGGATCTCGGCGGTTTCGAACAGACCGAAGGCCTGTTTCAGGCGATCCTGACGGCCTGCGAATATGTCGGGCTGATCTACAAAAGCCAGTTCAACCGGCTGCGCCCCAACCAGTTCGAACCGATGCTGCGGCCGCTCCTGGCCGTGCCGGTCCATGAATCCTACCCCAGCAATCATTCGTTCCAGTGCTTTTCGATCGCCTTCGCCTTCGCAACCATCCTGCCAGAACATCCAGCCACGGACGAACTTGCCCGTATCGCCCAGAATGTCGCCGAAAACCGCGAATGGGCCGGCCTCCATTATCCGAGCGACACGCTGGCGGGGCGAGACCTTGCCCGGCGTTTCGCGCCCTACCTCCACGACGCGTTCGGGCCTCTCTTTCAGGCCGTTCACGACGAGTGGGTTTGACCTTGCCAGTGTCTCAACGGGATCATCAACATGACGGACCAATCGCAAATGCCTGAAGCCACCCCGACCAGCTACTATTATCTGTGGCACCTGACCGCGCTTGGCGTGATCGACGCCGACTATGGTCCGGTGCCACCGGCGCCACCAGCAGCCGATGAGAGCGCTGTCCGCGCGCTTCCCGACCCCGTCATCACCAGCACAGTATGGGACGCGATTGCGGCTGCCGGCCCCTTGCGACCGGCTCGAGTCGCCCTGATCGATGTCGGGATTTCGCCCGATCATCCCAATCTGACGACCCGGCTCGATCGCGACGCGTCGATCGATTTGACGACACACCGCTATGGCGCGCGCGTGCTCGATATTCTCGACACGACCACATCCTTCGACCGGGAGGAAAGGCATGCGTTCTTTTCCGGGCTCAACATCGCCGCACTCGGCAATATGGGTCTTTCCAATGACGACCGTGACTATCTCGGGGATCTCGTCGCCGAATATGCCGCCTCGGAAGGTGTGCTCCGGCGGCTCTATCATCCGGAATCACTTTTTGCATCGCATGGGACCTGCTGCGCCGGCCTGATCGTCGGTGAACCCGCCGTCGTCGCCGAGGAAGGCGCCCCGAGTCTTCCGCCCGATGGGGCCTTCTATGGCGACAGCGACGAATTGCGCACGAGCGGCAACCGCAACGTCATCCCGTATTTCGGCGTCGATCCCTTTTCGAAGATCATCTCGATCAGGACCTCTTTTGAGGACGATGTCCGCCAGTTTATCGCAGCGTTTCTTTATGCCTATCATCAGAAGGCCGATGTCATCGTCCTGCCACGTGGATTTCCTGACCCCAAACGCAGTGTCGTCGATCCGAAAAACGAGTTGAAGGCCGATCTGGAACTGTGGAAGAACCAGGATGCCGCCAATCTTTTTGCGCGCATCGCCTTTGCCGACCAGGGCGGGCCTGAACTCGAACCTAAGGCTGCGCAGAAAGGATCCAATCCAGATCGCCCTTGGCATATTCTCAAACAGCTCATCCTTGCCGTCAGTAAGCAGATTCCAATCGTCTGCGCGGCAGGAAACAGCGGAGAGAGCCAGTTGATCTATCCGGCGAACCTCGCCGCCGACAACAACGGCATCATCGCCGTAGGTGCGGTTAGCGCTGAAGGGTTCCGGTCCGGCTACAGCAATTACGGCGAAGGACTGACCCTCGTTGCCCCGTCCGACGACGGGGAGGTCTTCAACCGGCATCAGTTGCGCCTCGACCGTCTGTCGCCGTTTGCCGCGCAACACGACTACACAGCCTTTCGGCTGCGGGAATATTCCTATTCGCATTTCTCGCTGCTGACGACGGATCTGTCAGGGATCTTTGGCTATGATCACGGCTCCGACCCATGGTCGGCGATCTTGCCCTATTCAAACAATCCCGGCATCGGCGGCGGATATTACACCACGTTCGGAGGCACTTCCGGCGCGTCGGCGCAGGTCGGTGGTCTTTGTGCCCTGCTCCAGCGTGCCTATAAAAGCCGCCACAATCCGGGTGACCGCCTCTCGGGACCTCAGATCAAGTCCATCCTGAAGGCCGCCTCGCATCCCGACGCCATCGTCGCGCCCGGAACACGGAAACTGACGGCAGATTGCATGAATGCAGAAGGCGAAGATGTGCTGGACCCATCCTACTTCTTTGGAGCGGGCCTGCCGAATGCGCGCGAGGCGGTCGAAGCTGTACTGGCCATGTGATCCGCGGCCACAGGGCTCCTAGAATTCCGAGCCCTCTCAATCGAGAGGGCCTTTTCTTTGTTTTGCGCCGTTTTTACGGATTTTTAACGCGGCACTGGCGGGCGAATGACGCTCTCGGCCGAGAGTGCTCTTCAACGGACGCCGCTGCAAGGCCCGGGAAAAATGCTCTGGGCGGCCTCTTCGTCTAGCTGCAATCTCGATCAGCACTCACCCTCATGGAGGCCGTCAATGTCCACGACCCGCATTCGACAATTGGCCGACGACCTTCATTCACTTCACGTTGGGTTGCGGCACGATGTCTCGACCTGCATCGCATCTACCCGCGATCTGCCGGGCGGTGCGATCGTCGTGATTTGCAAGGAGAGATTGCACAGAGCGGATCATGTCGCGATCACAGCCCAACTGCTGCGTGAGGCGAGCCACAGCCTGCTCGCTTTCTACAGTGGCTCGGCCGCCGCAGCCTTGCCGGCGGAAAAGCAATATGTCTCTCCGTACAGCGCCGATCTCCAGACGCTCAAAAGCATTCCGCGATCGGCCTATACCATTCCATGGGAATGCGCCTTACGCGTCTCGTGCCTGACTGCCGAGACGGATCCTGAACGCCACGCACAGGAGACGGCATTCGTCATCACCCATGCCGCGCGGCAAGTCCCGCTCGTCGATATCGCTCGAAAAGGGATCGAGCGTCTTGGCGGCGATGTCTTCCTAGACCAACCAGACATCGCCGCCATTCCCTCCTGGGGCGGCCGGATCCTGTTTCTCATCAGTCAGTTGCTGGCCGAAGAACCACCCGAATACCGCCAGGCCCACCTTGCTAAGCGTCAGCACATTCCAGATCACCAGGCCGGGCATGTCGGACAGATCGTCCGGCGTGGCAAGACGTCGATCGATCTTCGTATCGGCAGAGTTGAGATCGATCAGGGCGGCAGCCGCATCAGTCTCCGGTATGACGGCAAGCTTCACACAATCGCGAGAAGTGTCGATCACGATATGGGTAAGGACCGCGATCGTCGCATCGCGCAGGTGTTTCACCCGGCGCCTTGCGAGATGGAGGCGGTGTGATGGTCAACGATCGTTCCAGCAGATCGGCCGCACCCAACGGCGCGCCCATCGATTTTCCAAACCTCTTCGCCCGCAGCCACGGGTGGGGCGGCAGAGGGGCTCTGTTTACCGGCAATTGTACTGATGCTGTCGCGGAACAGAGCCCCGATGTTTCGAGCCCCGTGTTCGTAAGTTCGGGAAAGGCCCTCGCTGTCGCGGCTGAAGACCGTCGCAGGTCTGCGCCCGTTGATCACGATGGGGCCGTGCCCCAGCCGATTTGCACGTCGCCACGCAGTACGGCGGCAATTGGCGAAATCGACTTCGTCATATTCGGCTGTGGGGATTTTGGCGCCCAGATTGCCGTCGAACTTGCCGCCCATGGCGCACGGCATTTCCTGCTCACAGATGCCGGTCGTATCGACGAAAATGACATCCGTCATCTCCCGTGGGTGAACCGAACCGACCTCGGCTCACTAAAAACGGACAAGCTGGCGAGCTATCTTGCCTCACGGTTCTCGGCACACGTCTTTGCTTTGCCGGTATTGGCAGACAACGGCACGACACTACAACTGATCGCAGAATACGCAAACAATCCGTTCGTGGTTCTGGCGGGCGACGTTCGTCTCGCTCACGCGTTCCTCGATGCGTGCCGCGCGTCGGCAGCCGGGATCCCTCCGCATTTTCATGTCAGTCGCCGCCGTGGTCCTGGAAGCTCGCTCTCTTTGCCGGCCGCCAGCGATTGCGCCTTTATCGCCGGCCTCGACGTGCCGCAGATCGCGCAGGCCTGCCTTGCCAAGCACTCCACGCAACGGGCACGTCAATGGACGTCAGACGTGAAGAACGCACACACAGGACGGAGATCGCCGCGCACCGATCTTTATTGTTTAGACATATCCGGTCGGAGCAGGAGGGGCTAACATGTTTCATCTCACGCGAAACCCTGACATCGCCAGTGCGGAGGCAAACCTCGGATGGAACGAGGAACTCACAATCTCTGAAGCCGTTCGTGATCCACTGATTGCAATCGTCATGCGCGCCGACGGCGTGACGTGTGAGGAGTTCACGCATCTGCTCGAGACCGCCGCTCGCACGATGAAAGCCAAGCGGAAGGTTGTTGAGGAGCACCCGGGTCAATCCTGTAACGAACATGGCCCGGCACTCCCAGCGCTCGGTTGGCGGAGTTCAGGGCGATGACATTCGATATGGAGAGGCGCGTCCCGACGATCATTCTTAGCCTTGCGGCAGGAAAAAATCGCAAAGTCGTCCGCACGGTTCGCGATGCCGCCCAATTGCTGCTTTCGGATTGGCCGGCCGATGATGGCGAGGAATTCTTTGCCGCGGTCAGAACCTGCCTTGAGGTCCTGACCGGAGAGCGTCAACCGGAGATTCTGCACGAGGCAATCGTTCGTGCCGCTCGTGAAGCCGGTGTTCTGACGATCACAAAAGACCACGAGCTCGGTATCTTGAGGATCCACCCCGTTAACGCGGCCGGCGGGGCGAGCCCTCGGCGCAATATCGTTTGGACGGAAACACTTCGGCTGTCGCCGTCGGGACGCCGACGGCGACAGCGTCATTGGTCGGGGCGCTCATGATAGCTCACGGCCGAAGCTCGTGGACGAAGTGTCGTTGCAGCGCGACTGTGCGCTGCATGACAGCGCCCTTACAGAATACGAAAAGTGGCGCAGAACAATCTGCGAAGAGGGCATTTCGCACCGTCGAATTTCTGCGTCGTCCGTTTTCCATTTTATCCAAGACCCGGCCCGTTAGGGACGTCACATATCGATGACGAGTTCGCCGCGCGGCTGCGAACAGCATAAAAGCAGGTTCTCGGACGCCGGAGCATCGATGGGCTCGGGGCAATAAGACACCGCTCCGGAGATCAAGCCGGTCTCGCAGGTGTGACAGACACCGGTCCGGCACGACCACCGGGCGGGTAAATCGCATGCCTCCGCGAATTCAAGCAAATTGTTGAACTTAGGGTTCCACGGCACTCGAAGCCCGCTGCGCGCAAAGGAGATCATTGCGCCAGTCCCGGCAAGCCCCTCCGGCTGATGTGGGGGCCGACCGGCAGAAGCCGCAATCCCCGGCGTGATGGACGAGGCCGACCCGAACATTTCCGTGTGAATCCGGCTGCGGTCGACACCGAGGCCCGCAATCCCGGCCGCGAGTTCGTTCATGAAACTTGACGGCCCGCAGAGATAGAATTCGCCATCGAGCGGCAATCCAAGCGACTTGATCGCAGCCAGATCGAGCCGCGAGTGTTTATCGTAATCGATGCCCTCCTTTTCATCAGCGTCGGGACGACTGTGCCAGACCAGGCTTCTGGTTCGAGGCAGCACGCCAAGGAGATCCCGGACTTCATTCGAAAACGGGTGTTCTCGTCTGTTGCGAGCCCCGTAAAGCCACCAGATTTCTCTCTTCGACCTTTCCGTGGCAAGGGCATGCAACATGGCAAGGACCGGCGTCAGGCCGATACCGGCACTGAGAAAGACGACCGGTGCGGCGCCTGGCGCAAGCGTGAAGCTGCCGCGCGGAGCGCTTGCCTGTACCATGCTACCGACTCTCAACTCGTCATTGGCATAGACGCTGGCCGCTCCGAGCGTTTCCCGCTTGATGCTCACCCGGTAAGACCTGCCGTTCGACGCGCCCGAAAGTGAATAACTGCGCAACAGGAGCGGAACCGAATTGGGCTGAAAACCGAGGACAAGGAACTGCCCTGGACGGAAATCAGAAAGCGGCATTCCATCGGTCGGTTCGATTTCCAGGGAGGTGACACCCTCGCTTTCGCGGCTCTTACGCGACACCTTGAATGGACGAAAGCCCTGCCATGCCAACTCGACATGTGCCGAGCCGGTGAGGCCCGCATTTCCGGTCGAGGTCTCGCTTTTGCTCGATTGATCGAGCAGCGCCTGGAAGGAGTTGCGCCAACCATGGCTGAGCGCAGGAATCTTGAGGGCGCGTTGCAGCCGATCGCGAGGATGGCCCGGCTTGTACAAAAGAGCGTTGATTTCGGCGACGCTCATCTTGCCCTCCCCCGGCGCCACGAATTCGATCTCGTCGCCCGCCTGAACGTTCCCTTCCTCCAGGACACGAAGGTAAAATCCCGGCCGGTCGTGGGAAACGAGCAGAGCGGCCATTTCGGGCACGCCCATGCGAATGCCAAGCCGATAACAGGTGACGCGCGGCTGCGTCACCTCGAACAAGGCCCCACCAATGCGGTAGCGGTCGCCGATGCAAACCGTGGCGTCTTCAAGGCCATCGACCGTAAAATTCTCGCCGAACTGGCCGTAGACGAAGTCGCTCCTGTCTAGATGCTTTTCCCAGTACCGGTAGGATTCCATCTGGTAGACGTAAACCGCGCGGTTCTCACCGCCGTGGCCGGCGCGATCTGCCTGGCCGTCACCGTCAATATTGAGGCGGCGCACCATGCGAGGCCCCGTGACCGGCGTCTTCCAGATCGCCGTATTCACCGTCTTGCCCTGCCACTCGACGTCACGCGGTAGGCCGACATTGACCGAAAGCAATTGAACCATGACACGCTCTTTCGAACGACCGCGATGAGATCGGCCTGAACCATGCGCCGCGTTGTTATGGCCCCGGGGCGCTGCCGATGCTGACAGTTATAGTTCCGAATGTGCTCAGAACCTACGGCGTTTATTCACCGCCTGACCCAACTGCGAGCGCTCCGCTTGCACGACAAGTGGTACTGCGAAGCGATAGCCGCCCAAGGTGCCTCCCCTCCAGCGAACTCGCCTCAAATTATCATTGACAGGAAACGCACTCTCATTAATAGTTCGGTTATAGAACGAATTAATGAGGTCAGCGTGAGCGAAGCCCTTCGCATCTCCCGGAAGTTTTCCCAACGCGCCGTGATGGAGGCGATCGTTCAGAACGGTCCGATTTCACGCGCGTCCATTTCCAAGCAGACCGGGCTCTCCAAGCAGACCATTTCCGAGATCGTTCGCCAGTTGGAGTTGAACGGCTGGGTACAGGAAACCGGCCGGACCAGTGGACATATTGGCCGCACAGCGGTGACTTACGAACTCATTCCCGACGCTGCCTATATTGCCGCTGTCGATCTCGGTGGCACCAAGGTGCGGGTTGCGATCGCCGATCTCGCCTTTCAGATCTATGCCGAGGAGATGGTGCCGACGGATCCCCGCGGCGGCAAGTTCGTGGTCGAGCAGATCGTTGACCTCTGCTGGCAGGCCGCCGACCACCTCAACATCCCGCGCCAGCGCCTGAAGATGGCCGTCATCGGCGTTCCCGGGGCGCCTGACGACAAGACGGGTGCTGTCTTCCTGGCGCCGAATATTGCCGGCTTTGACACGATGGATGTGACGGCAGCCTTCGAAGCGGCCTTCGGCTTCAGCGTCATGGTCGAAAACGACGTCAATCTCGCGGTCATCGGCGAGAACTGGCTTGGCCAGGGACAGGGGATCGACAACCTCGCCTATATCGCGGTCGGTACGGGCATTGGCGGGGGTCTGATGGTCGGTGGTCAGTTGGTGCGTGGCGCCGCCAATGCCGCCGGCGAACTCGGTTTTCTGCCTTTCGGCGCAGATCCCTTCGAGCCGGAATCGCTGAGGTCAGGCGCGTTCGAACGGGTTGTCGCTTCGATCGGCATCATGGAGCGATATCGGGCGCTGGCCGGTCATGAAGCGAGCGTTCCGGCGATTTTCGAGCGCGCCGTTGCCGGTGAAGCTCATGCCGTGCAGGTTCTCGATGATACCGCCAAATATCTTGCCCGCGGCATCGGTGCGATCGCGGCGATCGCCAATCCGCAGAAAGTTATTCTCGGGGGCTCGATTGGTCTGCGCCCGGAACTCATCGACCGGGTGAAGATCTTCCTGCCGGCCTGCTTTCCCTATCCGGTCGAAGTTGAGGCGAGTGTGCTTGGCGCCCGCGCGGCCATTATCGGCGCGGCGGCGATCGGTCTTGAACATCTGCACAACGCACTCTTCGGTGCCGATACGCCCGATAGCCGCATGTCGCTGCCGCCGGCAGAGGCCATTGTGATGAGGGAGGTTGCCGGATGACAAAGGACGCGGATCTTTCACAGCGGCTTGCAGCCGTCCTCGATCGCGACGATGCTCTTTCGCTGCTGCAGGCTGCAATCGCTCGCCAGAGCATTACCGGCAATGAGGCCAACTTCGTTTCCCTGCTGAAGGAAGAGATGACATCCCGCGCGATCGGAAATATCGGCACGGCCGATTTCCTGCCGGGGCGGCCCAATATCTGGGGCGAGCGCCAAGGTGCCGGCGGGGGCAAGCGCCTGCTCTTCATCGGCCACACGGATACGGTTCATGTCGACGGATGGCGCGAGCATTGGGCCGGAACCGTACGCGAGGATCCCTTCAGCGGCGCTGTCATCGATGGCCAGATCTGGGGCAGAGGCTCGGGCGATCTCAAGGCCGGCATCTGCACCTCGCTTGCGGCCTTGTCACTGCTCGACCGGGCCGGCATCAGGCTCAAGGGCGATGTCGCCTTTGCTTTCGTGGGTGATGAGGAAAGTGGTGAGCCCGATTCGGGTGTTTCGGCCGGCATCAAGGCCTACACGGCGCTGATCGAGACCGGTGCGGTGGCAAAGACCGACTTTGCCGTCTACGTCGAGCCGACGCAGCTTGCCGTTTACACGGCGCAGATCGGTTTCTTCATTGCCGATATCAAGATCACCGGTAAATCAGCCTATTTTGGCGTGCCGGAACTCGGCAAGGATGCGCTCAAGGCAAGCCACGCCGTGATGTCGGCGCTCTGGAGCCATTCAGACGAAATTTCCGCTCGAGCTGAGCACGCACTGATCGGTCGGGGCTTCCTGCTGATCACAGGCCTTTCCGGTGGCGGCTTCATCGCCGTTCCTGAAGAATGCAAGCTCTCACTGATCCGCAAACTGCTGCCGGGGGAATCCCTCACCGATGCCGCGCAAGCAATGGAAGCGGTGATCCGCGGCGCTGTCGCGGACCCCGAGATCAAGATTGAGATCAGCTATCCCGCCGGCCGCGATCATGCCGTCGGCGGCTCGGCCGCTGAGATCGATCCAGGTCTTCCCGAAGTTGCGCTGCTGACGCAGTCAGTCAGCGAAGCGATGGCCGGCAGAGGCCAGGTGAGAGGCGCCCCCTTCTGGTCGGAATCGCCCTTCTTCGTCAATCGGCTGGGCGTGCCCGCCGTCTATTGCGCGCCCGGCGACATCAGAAACTGCCACACGTTCGAGGAGCATGTCGATGTCGAGGAATATCTCGCCGGGATCGTGGCCTTTGCCACCTTCATGGCGCGCTATTGCGGCATCGAGAACTGACGCAACAACATCATCATAACGCAGAAAAAGGGAACATGACGATGCTTTTGAAAAACCTGTTGAATGCAGCGCTCCTGACCGGCGCTGTCCTGTCCGGCGCCGCTGCCCATGCGCAGACGGTTGGCCCCTCGGGAGAGGCCGCGACGCCGAGCGAAAAGATCACGCTCTCCGATAGCGACCTGTCCGCATTGAAAGGCAAGGGCTACAAGGCTGCCCTCTTGTGGCACACATCGTCCGACTTCACCAACGCGGTTTCGGCCGGCGCCAAGGACGAATTCGCAAAGGCCGGCGTCGATGTCATCGTGCAGACCGATGCAGGCTTCGACGCAGCACGCCAGCGCAGCGACATCGAAACCGCGCTCGCTGCCAAGCCGAATGTCATCCTTGCGCTACCGCTCGACCCGACCACCTCTGCCGAAGCCTTCAGCCAGGCCGTGAAGGACGGCTCCAAGCTCGTCTTCCTCTCCAACCTGCCGACCGGCTACAAGCACGGGACCGACTATGCGGCGATCGTAACCGACGACCTCTATCAGATGGGCAAGCAGGCAGCCGATGCTCTCGCCAAGGCGATCGGCGGCAAGGGCAAGGTCGGCTACATCTTCCATGATGCCAGCTACTACGTGACCAACCAGCGCGACCAGGCATTCAAGTCCACGATCGAGAACAATTATCCCGATATCAAGATCGTCGCCGAGCAGGGCATTTCCGATCCGGCCCGCGCCGAAGAACTCGCCAACGCGATGCTGCTGAAGAACCCGGACCTGGACGGCATCTACGTTACCTGGGCAGAGCCGGCCGAAGGCGTGCTCGCGGCACTGCGCTCCAACGGAAACACCAAGACAAAGGTCGTGACGCTCGATCTCTCCGAACCCGTTGGCCTCGACATGGTCAAGGGCGGCAATGTCACGGCGATCGTCGCCGACAAGGCCTATGAACTCGGCCGCGCCATGGCCACCACGGGCATGAAGTCGCTGCTCGGCCAGGATACCCCGCCGTTCATCGTTGCGCCGGCGCTGACCGTCACCAAGGACACGGTTTCCGAGGGCTGGAAGAATTCGCTGAACCGCGACGCTCCGCAATCGATCCTCGACGCTGCGAAGTAACTGGCGCCCATCATCAGGAGGAATGCAATGCGCAGATTTCTGACGATCCCGGCGTTGTTGGCGGCGACCTTCATCACCAGCCATGCTTTTGCAGCCGAAGGCGCCACCAGCGGTCCGCATGGCGAAAAGCCCACTCCGGCAGCGAGCATGGTTCTGACGCCGGACGAAGAGCAGAAGATCAAGGACGGCAAGTTCACCGCCGCCCTCGTCTGGCATGAAATGAGTGAATATACCAATGCGGTCAACAGCGGTGCCGAAGACGAATTCAAGCGTCTCGGCATCGCGGTAGTCGCCCAGACCGACGCCGGCTTCGACGCCGCGCGCCAGAAATCCGATGTGGAGACGGTGCTCGCCAAGAAACCGTCGATCATCCTGTCGCTGCCCGTCGATCCGGCAACTGCCGCCTCGGTATACGATCCCGCATTGAAGGCCGGCGTGAAGCTCGCCTTTGTCGACAACTCCCCGCAAGGCTATGTGCAGGGCAAGGATTATGTGACGATCGTTTCCGACGACCTCTACCAGATGGGCCACAAGGCGGGTGTCGCAATGGCCGAGGCGCTCGGCAAGAAGGGCAAGGTCGGCTACATCTTCCACGACGCCGACTTTTACGTGACGAACCAGCGAGACGGCGCCTTCAAGTCGACGATCGAGCAAGACTACCCCGACATGAAGATTACCGCACAAGCTGGCATGGCCGATCCGGCTCGCGCGGAAGAGATCGCCCAGGCGATGGTGACGCAAAATCCGGATCTCGACGGCATCTATGTCACCTGGGCCGAGCCTGCCTTGAGTGTCTTGTCGACGCTGCGTGCGGCGGGCAACAGCCATACGAAGATCGTCACCCTCGATCTCAACGAGCCGGCGGCCCTCGACATGGTCAAGGGTGGCAACGTCTCGGCACTTGTTGCCGACGAAGCCTATAATATCGGCGTTACTGTTGCGCGCGCAGCGGCAGGTTCGCTGATCGGCAAGGGTGCTGCCCCCTTCCTCGTCGTCGACTCGCTTGCGGTGACCAAGGACACCGTCAAGGATGGCTGGAAGAAATCGTTGAACAAGGACGTTCCGGCAAGCATTGCCGAAGCGATGAAATAATCTGCCGGCGGGAGGTCCGCCTCCCGCCCATTCCCCGCTCTTCGGAGGAACAAACATGTCAACTGAGCAGACCGGGACCATTGCGTCGGGTAGCAGTCTCATCAAGCGTATCAACCTGCAGCAATATGTCGTCTATTTCGGCTTTCTCGCGATCTTCCTCTTTTTCGCGATCATGCTGAAGGACGGCGGCTTTCTGACGGCCCGCAATCTCTCCAATATCGTGCTGCAAACCGCGCCGGTCACGATTATGGCGATAGGTCTCGTCTTCGTGCTTTCGGCTGGCGAGATCGACCTGTCGATCGGCTCTGCGGTTGCCGTTTCGGCACTCTGCGCCGCTGTCGTCATGGCCGATTATGGTCTCGTCGCAGGTGTGGCGGCCGGGCTCGGTGCCGGTATCGCGATCGGCGTCATCAACGGGGCGCTGGTCGCCTATGTTCGCCTCCCCTCCTTCCTGGTGACACTTGCAACAATGGGCCTTTTTGCCGGCGTGGCCCGCTCGCTTACCAATCTGCGTTCGATCCCGGTCACCGACAGCAGTTTCACCGGCTTCTTCGGCTCCGGCAGCCTTCTCGGTATTCCCTCGCTGATCTGGTGGACGATTGTCGCCATCGCTGTCGGCCATATCGTCTATCGCGAAACGCGCTTCGGCGCGCATGTGCTGGCGACGGGCGACAACGGCCGTGCTGCGAGTGTCTCCGGCATCAAGGTGCCGCGCATCCGCATGACGGTGCTGATCCTTAGCGGCGGCCTCGCCGGTCTTGCCGGGCTGCTTTATGCCGGACGCCTTCAGGCCGCCAAATACACGCTTGGCGAAACCGACCTGATGACGGTCATCGCTGCCGTCATTGTCGGCGGCACGCTGCTCAACGGCGGCAAGGGTTCGATCGTCGGTGCGCTGGTCGGCTCGCTGATGATGGGCATGCTCAACAACGGCCTTATCCTGATGGGGCTTTCAGTTTCCGACCAGATGATCGTGCGCGGCTTCATCATCCTTGCCGCCGTTGCCGTCTCGCTGCGCGAAAAGGCGCGCTGAAGAAAGGTTTCCCATGTTTCTCGACGTCCTGCGCCGCCGCAATCCCAAATTCATCGAGGCTGCCATTGCCCTGCATCGGCAGGGCAAGATCCCGGCCAATGCCTATGTGCTTGATCTCGATGCCGTCGAAGCCAACACGCGCCTTTTGAAGGCGGAGGCCGATCGCCTCGGCATGAAGATCTTTGCCATGACCAAGCAGGTCGGCAGGGCAAGCTCCTTCTGCCACGCCGTCATGCGCGGCGGCATCGATCGCTCGGTCGCCGTCGACATGGCGTGTGCCCGCGCTACGCATCGTGCCGGCCTGCACGTCGGCCATCTCGGCCACCTGCAGCAGGTTGCCCGCCATGAGGCGAATGCCGCTGCGGCGACCTTCCGCCCGGACTACTGGACCGTTTTCAACGATATCAAGGCAAGTGAAGCCGCGGCCGGTGCGGACGCCGCCGGCTACACCCAGAACCTGCTTGCCCGCGTCCGAGCGGAAGGCGACACCTTCTATCGCGGTCATGAAGGCGGGTTTGCCGCCGATGATATCGCAGCCGTCGCTGATGCCTTCGACCGATTGAAGGGTGGCCGATTTGCCGGTATCACCACCTTTCCGGCGCTGCTCTTCGATCACGCCACCCGCAAGGTACTCCCGACGCACAATCTGACGACGTTGAGCGAAGCGGCAGAAGCGCTTGCAAAGACCGGCCGCAACGCTATCGAGGTGAACGCGCCGGGCACGACGTCTGTTGTGATGCTGCCCGCCCTTGCTGACGCCGGCGCGACGCAGGTCGAACCCGGCAATGGTTTGCACGGCACCACCGCATTGCACGTCGTAGAAGACCTGCCGGAACTGCCGGCGGTCTGCTATCTGACGGAAGTTTCGCACCTGTCGGGCGACAAGGCTTATTGCTTTGGCGGTGGCTTCTACATCGACCCGATATTCCCGGACTATGACGTCAAGGCTATCGTATCGGATGAACCGACGGTCTCTGCTTCCGCACTGAGAAGTGTTGAAGTGCCGCCGCCTTCGGCGATCGACTATTACGCGATGATCGATGCAAGCGGTGCCAGGGCGCCGAAGGTCGGCGATACCGCGGTCTTCGGTTTCCGCGGCCAGGCCTTCGTGACCCGCGCCTATGTTGTCGGGGTCTCCGGTATCTCGAAGGGTATGCCCACCGTGGAAAGCATCGAAAATGGCTTCGGCGAAGCCGAATCCTGGCCGGTTTAGGAGGAGAAGACATGAGTGCCTCAGCACCTGTCCTGCAGCTGAAAGACATCAAGAAGAACTTCGATGCCGTTGTAGCCATCGAAAATTTCTCTCTCGATATCTATCCGGGCGAAATCGTCGCACTTGTTGGCGACAATGGCGCCGGCAAGTCGACGCTGGTGAAGATCGTCTCCGGCGTCTATGCGCCATCTTCCGGCTCCATCACCATCGAAGGCGAAACGGTTTCCATGTCGAGCGCCACGATGGCACGCTCCCACGGTATCGAGGTCGTCTATCAGGACCTTGCGCTCGCCGACCAGCAGACGGTCTATATGAACATGTTCCTCGGGCGTGAACTGACAAATTCCCTCGGTTTGCTCGACCGCAGGACGATGATTGCCGAGACCCAGAAACTGGTGGACGAGCTCGATGTGCGCATCCCCTCGCCCTATGCGACGATCCGCGATCTCTCGGGCGGCCAGCGTCAGGGCGTGGCTATTGCACGCGCGACGCGCTGGGCAAAGAAACTGATCCTGCTTGACGAGCCGACGGCGGCTCTCGGTGTCGCGGAGACGGCCAAGGTCGAGGCGATCGTCCAATCGCTGAAACAGCGCAATATCGGCGTCCTGATCATCAGTCATAGCCTCGACCAGGTCTTCAAGCTTGCCGATCGCATCTGCGTTCTTCGCCGCGGCCGCCAGATCGGCGTGCGCAAGACGTCGGAGACCGACAAGAACGAGATTATCGCGATGATAACAGGCTTGCAGTAAAAGGCTGGAGACGTGCTCCGGTTAGCACCATTGCCACACCGCCGACAGCAACGATATCGCAAACAGTCTTTTCGGCCACTTGCAAGTTGATATCCGCGACAGCAACCTGAGCGCCCTCGCCGGCCAGCGTTTTTGTGATCGCTCCGCCAAGGCCGCCACCGCCTCCGAGAACCAGGGCCGTCTTGCCCTTCGGTCCGAGTTCCATGATCCGTCTCCTTCCAATTGAAAATATCAATTCCGACCGGCGTCTTGATCAGCCGGCCATCCAGCCGCCATCAACCATCAGGTTGACGCCGGTGACGTAACTCGCCATGTCGCTGGCCAAGAAAACCGCTGCCCCCGCTACATCGCGCGGCTCGCCGAGACGTGGCCAGGGCGTGCGCCGTCGCGAATAGGCGAGCGCGTCGGGATCGTTGGCGACACCCGGCTTGCCGGTGATGATCTTGCCCGGCGCAATCGCATTGCAGACGATTCCATCTTCAGCGTGATCTACGGCGATCTGCCTCGTCATCTGGACGATCGCGCCCTTGCTGACGCCATAGGGAAAGTCACCCTACTTCGGCACCCAGCGTTGCTGGGCTTCTGATTGGGCCCGTCAAGTATTGCGTATCCGACGGGCCCAATCCCCTCCTCCACAATAGATGATCCACTCGCTTCAGCGTTTGGCTTCATCCAGGCGGTCGATTGCCTTGACGTTTTCTGCCGAAGGACCGTTTGGATCGAAGCTGGAGGCGAGGTAGGTATCGACGATCGCCTTGGCGAGTTCGGGGCCGACCACGCGAGCTCCCATGGTGATGATCTGGGCATTGTTTGACTTGGCAGCACGCTCGGCCGAATAGGTGTCATGGGTCAACGCGGCGCGAATACCCGGCACCTTATTGGCGGAAATCGACACGCCGATGCCCGTTCCGCAGAAGAGCAGGGCCCGGTCGAATTCACCGTCGATCACTTTCTGGGCAACCTTCTGCGACACGTCGGCATAAAAGCCCGGTTCGCTCAGATCCGTTACCGTAACATCGGCTTTTGACGCAAGATGTGAGGCGATCACATCCAGCAGCGGCTTGCCGGCGCTATCGGCTCCGATTGCGATTTTCATGGGTGTTTCCTTTCAGTTTTCAATTTTTCGAGGGCGCCCATCACGATCATAAAGTCGCGCGAATCCCCGAAATCCGGGCTTTTTCAGCGCCATTTCGGGTCCCTGGTGCCTTAACATTTATATGATTGCGCATGACTTGACATTTGTCGAGCGTGAATCGAATATTGTCAGCATTGGTGCGGAATGGAGGTTTTCCGGTGCCGATAGACGAGCTGATACGGGCTCGCGAGGATGCAGGGCATGGAGGAGGCTGACATGGATTTTCTGCTGGAAGTGGAAGGGCTCAAGAAGTCCTTTGGCGGCGTCGCAGCTCTGAGAGACGGCCGCTTCCAACTTCGCGCCGGCTCGGTCCACGCGCTCTGCGGCGGCAATGGCGCCGGCAAGTCGACTTTCCTGAAAATCCTGATGGGTATCCATAAACGCGATGCGGGCTCAATCCGCCGGCGTGGCCAGGAGGTCGAGTTTTCGAGCCCCGCAAATGCTCTTGCGTCAGGCATTGCCATCATCGAGCAGGAGCTGAGCCCGGTTCCCCATATTTCGGTTGCCGAAAACATCTATCTTGGCCGGGAGCCCTCCGCTCGTTTCGGCGGCATCGATTTCCGCAGCATGAACCGGGCCGCACAGAAGCTGCTCGACGGGCTGGAATTCAATATCCGCGCGACCCAATACATGATGAACCTGTCGGTCGCTCAAATGCAGCTGGTGGAGATCGCCAAGGCGTTAAGCCACGACGCCGAAGTCATCTTCATGGACGAGCCGACATCGGCGATCGGCGAGCGTGAGGCCCAGCAACTTTTCGCCGCGATCCGACGCCTGCAGGCGCAGGGTCGCGGCATCGTCTACGTCTCTCACCGGCTATCGGAAATCTTCCAGATTGCCGATTCCTACACGGTCTTTCGCGACGGCTCCTTCGTTGGTGCCGGTGCCTTGTCGGAGATCGACCGACCGAGCCTGATCCGCATGATCGTCGGGCGCGAACTGGCCGAGGAATATATCAAAACCAACAAGCCGACGTCGGATATCGGTCTGGAGGTCGCCGCGCTTTCATGCCCGAACAA
Organism: Hyphomicrobiales bacterium; assembly: GCA_900471925.1. Lineage (GTDB taxonomy): Bacteria > Pseudomonadota > Alphaproteobacteria > Rhizobiales > Rhizobiaceae > Rhizobium. The sequence goes on along the minus strand of UCGV01000044.1, from coordinate 16,354 downwards.
GATCGAGGATATTTCCTTTGCCGCCCGCAAGGGCGAGATCTTCGGCATTTACGGCCTGATGGGCTCCGGCCGCACGGAGATTTTCAACTGCCTCTTCGGCCTCGACAAGCCTTCGGCCGGGCGCATCGCAGTCGACGGCACCCCGATCTCGGTCGTGAAGCCCTCGGATGCGATGGCCCACGGTCTGGCACTCGTCACCGAAGATCGCAAGCAGACGGGGCTCAATCTTTCCGATTCCGTTCGCGCCAATATCTGCATGGCGAGCCTGCCCGAGCTGAGCCCGACCTTCTCCATGGATCACGCAAGGGAAGTGGATGCCAGCCAGCGCATGCGCGCGCAATTTCAGATCAAGGCCGCCCGTGACACGATGCCAGTCTCGGGTCTTTCCGGCGGCAACCAACAGAAGGTCGTGCTCGGCAAATGGTTCTTGCGCAATCCCAAGGTTCTGCTGCTGGATGAGCCAACCCGCGGCGTCGATGTCGGCGCCAAACGTGAAATCTATCGCATCATCTGCGATTTCGCCGAAAGCGGCGGCACCGTGGTGATGATCTCATCTGAAATCGATGAAGTTCTGGGCATGTCGGACCGCATCATGGTGATGCGTGGCGGCAAGAGCGCCGGAATATACAGCCGGGAGGAGACGAATGCCCAATCGCTCGTCCACTTATCAACCTGACCATGGTCAGAGCGTTCGTCCGGCAGCAGAGGAGCAGGCAGTGTCAGTGAGTGACAATAAAAGTGTTGGCGGCTGGTTCAAGACGGAGCAGCGACGGCTGATCGTGCAGGAATACGGGATCTTCCTCGCGTTTCTGCTCCTCGTCGTGATCCTCTCGTTCTCGAATGAATTCTTTCTGACCGGCGGCAATATTTCCAACGTGCTGCTGCAGACATCGATCAACGGTGTCCTGGCAATCGGCATGACCTTCGTGATCCTCACACGCGGCATCGACCTGTCGGTCGGCTCGGTGGTCGCGCTCGCCGGTATCGTCAGTGCCAGTTTCGCGACGAGTTCGGCAACCGCAGGCGTCATCGGTTCACCCTATCCGGTTGCTATAGGACTGCTGGTCGGTGTGCTCGTGGGCATCACCTGCGGCTCGATCTCGGGCGTAATCGTCTCGCGTTTTTCCGTGCCGGCATTCGTTGCGACGCTCGGCATGCTGTCGGCAGCCCGCGGCATGACGCTGATTTATGGCGGCGGCCGTCCGGTTCCGGCGTTGACACCCGCCTTCCGCTGGATCGGCACCGGCGATGTGTTCGGCATCCCGGCACCGGTGATCGTCCTTGCGGTCGTCTTTGCAGTTTCCTGGTGGATTCTCAACCGCACTCGGTTCGGCCGCTATATCTATGCCGTCGGTGGCAATCCGCATGCGGCCAAGACCTCGGGCATCAATACCGATCGTATTCGTTTCACCGTCTACGTCATCTCCGGCGGCCTGGCGGGTCTCGCAGGCATTCTGCTGAGCGCACGGACGGGTTCTGGCCTGCCGCAGGCAGGTGTTGCCTACGAGCTGGACGCAATTGCCGCAGTCGTCATCGGCGGAACAAGCCTTTCCGGCGGCGTCGGACGCGTGACAGGGACATTGATCGGCGCGCTCATTATTGGCGTCATGAACAACGGTCTCGATCTGATGGGCATCCAGTCCTACTACCAGCAGGTCCTGAAAGGCGCCCTGATCGTTGGCGCCGTGATGCTCGACCAGAAACGAAATTTCGGAGCCTGAGCTCGATACAGCAATTCGGGGCAGGCCCTCGCCGCTCCGTTCGATAGGCAAGCCATGCCGGTAGCCTAAACCCAAAGTGGAGGAAAATTACAATGAAAAAGCTTCTGATTGCGCTTGCTTCGGCAACGGCGCTGCTGGCAACGTCTGCCGCGGCCCAGGAGAAGATCAAGATCGGCGCCGCACCTTACGGCTTGAATGCCGAATTCATGCAGATCTGGACGGCTGCCTTGCAGGATCATCCGGCTGTCAAGAGCGGCGAAGTCGAGCTGACGGTCTTCGATGGTCGCTATGATGCGCTCGTCCAGCAGGATCAGTTCAAGACGATGATCACGCAGAAGTACAATGCCATCATTTTCGCGCCGATCGATGTCGATGCCGGTGCAGCCGCAGTCCAATCGGCTGTCGATGCCGGAATTCCGGTTATCGGCTCCAATACCCGCGTCAATTCCGATCAGCTGACCTCCTATGTCGGTTCCGACGACACGGTATCCGGCTATCTCGAAGCCAAGAGCGTTCTGGACAAGATCGGCTGCAAGGGGAATGTTGTCATCATCGAAGGTCCGGTGGGCCAGTCTGCGCAGATCCAGCGTCTGCAAGGTAACAAGAAGGCGCTCGCAGAGTGCCCGAATGTGAAGGTTCTTGAAGATCAGACAGCAAACTGGTCGCGCGCGGAGGCCCAGACGCTGATGGAAAACTGGCTGACGGCTCACCCGAACCAGATCAATGGCATTATCGGCCAAAACGATGAAATGGCCCTTGGCGCAATCGAGGCGATCAAGGCCGCTAATCTTGACGTCAAGAGCTTCGCGATTGCGGGTATCGACGGCGTCACCGATGCCCTGCGCGCGGCCAAGGCCGGCGAGATGACCTCCATCCTCCAGGATGCTCGTGCTCAGGCGCAAGGTGCCCTCGATCTCGCGATCTTCAACGCCATGAAGGGCGACTACAAGCCGGAATCCGATATCTGGACCACCTACAAGGACATGCCTTGGAACGATGGCAAGGACAAGACCTACAATGTTCCGTGGACGCCTGTGACGGCGGAGAACGTTGATCAGCTACTGTCGACCCGCAAGTGATCCCCCTGGGGCGGGACCATATCCCGCCCCAAAACCCGAGAGTCCGAGAAAGAGCCATGAGCGATTCCAAACAGGTTGACCTGAACTTTTCCCTGAGCGGCAAGGTCGCTCTGATCACCGGCGGCGCATCCGGTATCGGCAGCGCCATCGCCTCTGCCATGGCTGCCAAAGGCGCCGTCGTTGCCGTCATCGATATCAATCAAGCCGTGGCGCAAGCCAAGGCCGAGGAACTCGGCAACGGCGCTAAGTCCTTCGTCTGCGACGTCGCAGATCCGCATTCGGTCGAAAAGGTCGTTGCCGATGTCGAGGCTGCGTTCGGCCACATCGATATCGCCGTCAACAGCGCTGGCGTCGTCATGCTCGCCCCTGCCGAAGAACTCAGCCTCGACGCCTGGGACAAGACGATTGCCATCAATCTGAAGGGTACGTTCCTGGTCTGCCAGGCCGCAGGCCGCGCCATGATCAAGGCAGGTACGGGCGGCAAGATCATCAACATGGCGTCCCAGGCGGGCACCGTCGCGATCGATCAGCATGTCGCCTACTGCGCCTCGAAGTTCGGTGTCATCGGCCTTTCCAAGACGCTTGCTGCCGAATGGGGCAAACACGGTATCACCGTGAACACCATTTCCCCCACCGTCGTCCTGACAGATCTCGGCAGGAAGGCATGGGATGGTCCGCGCGGCGAAGCACTGAAGCAACGCATCCCGTCCGGCCGTTTTGCCTATCCCGAAGAGATTGCGGCGGCTGCGGTTTTCCTGGCGTCCAACGGCGCCGATATGATCAACGGCGCAGACCTTCTGGTCGACGGCGGCTACACCATTATCTGATGCGCGGTAGATAGGAGCTATAATGCAGCGGTTTATCAACAATCCGGATGAAGTCGTCGAGGATACCATCAAGGGTTTCGTCAAGGCTCATGCCGACATCATCAGGCTGTCCTCTGACAACCCGCGTGTCATCGCGGCCCGTCACGCGCCGGTCTCCGGCAAGGTCGGCGTCATCACCGGCGGTGGTTCGGGTCACGAGCCTGCTTTTATTGGCTATACCGGCCGCAACATGCTGGATGCGGTCGCTGTCGGTGAACTTTTCTCGTCGCCAACCGCAAAAAGCTTTCTCGATGCAGCGCGCGCAGCCAATGGCGGCAAGGGTGTCGTCTGCCTCTATGGCAATTATGCCGGCGACAACATGAATGTGAAAATGGCGATCAAGCTTGCAGCGAAGGAAGGTATCGAGATCGCCACCGTCGTTGCCAATGACGACGTATGTTCGGCAGCCCCTGCGGAGCGTGAAAAACGCCGCGGCGTTGCGGGCGAAATCTTCATGTGGAAGTGCGGCGCAGCCAAGGCTGCCGAGGGCGCGAGCCTCGACGAGGTCCGGGCGACCGCACAGAAGGCGATCGACAATTGCCGTTCTATAGGCGTTGGTCTTGGGCCGTGCACGCTGCCATCGGTTGGCCATCCGAACTTCACCATCGAACCCGGTACGATGGAGGTCGGCATCGGCCATCACGGCGAGCCCGGCGTGCGTGTCGAACCGTTGAAATCGGCTAGGGAAGTGGCTGAGGAAATGGCGAAGATCGTTCTCGACGATCATCAGCTCGCCGCCGGGACCGAGGTTGCCGTCATCGTCTCCGGTCTCGGTGCCACACCGCTCAACGAACTCTACATACTCCACGATACGATTGAATCCGAGATCAGGGGACGCGGCCTGAAGATCCACAAGCTCTATATCGGCAATTATTTCACATCGTTGGAAATGGTCGGCGCCACGCTGACTGTGATGGCATTGGATGACGAGCTGAAGCGGTTGCTTGAGGTCGATGTTCAGTGCCCTGCAATGCTCTGAGGGAGGCAGGCGAATGCAGCAATTTCAGAATGCAGGATCGGGCGATATCGTCCTGTCGCTGGCCGACAAGATCATCGAAAACCGCGCCTACCTCAGCGAAATCGACGGAAAGATCGGCGACGGTGACCACGGCGTCAACATGGCCAAGGGATTTGGCATGGCGGCAGAACGAATCAAGGGGGCAGGCATGTCGCTCGCTGAGGCGCTCGACACGCTCGGCACCGTGCTGATGACGGAGATCGGTGGCTCCATGGGCCCACTTTACGGCGTGATGTGTACGCAATTCGCCGAAACGATCGAGAAGTTCGACCACATAGACGCCCCGACATTCAGTACCATGCTGCACAATGGCCTTGACGGCATCCACGCGATCGGGTCGGCGAAAGTCGGCGACAAGACGCTGCTCGATGCGCTGGTGCCGGCAATTACTGCTTTCGACGCGGCGACCGCGGATGGCCAATCCTTCGGTGAGGCACTGCAGGCACTTGTTGCGGCTTCCGAGGCCGGACGGGACAGCACCCGCGATCTCGTCGCCAAGATCGGTCGGGCCAGCCGGCTCGGGGAGCGCTCGCTCGGCGTACTCGATGCCGGAGCGACATCCTGCGCCTTGATCCTGAAGTCGCTGGCGGCTGGCGTGGAGATGAGGCTTCAGCCCGCCTGACAGTTCGGGCTTTGGTGAGAGCCCGTGATCCTCCCATGCATCACCTCCCCGGCCGCTTTTGCGGCCGGGGACATTTGCGACAGGGCACGTTGAAAACTGCGGCATTTTTGCTCATCTTCGCGGTCGATTGCACATGAGGGGAAACCAGGCAGGATGACCGCTAAGACAACATCGGCGCGAAAGAACAATACAGCGGACGTCGCGGCCGAACCCATCCCGCTGCGCTATGGCGACGATCCCTATGTCTGGGCGTGCTGGCTCTATTATGAAGACGGCATGACGCAGGGCGACATTGCAGAGACGATGGGCATCTCGCGTGCGACGGTCAACAGCTATCTCGCCGATGCCCGCGCCCGCGGCATCGTCAATATTTCGATCGAACCATCCCGTCTGAGCTCCCTCACAATTGCGCAGGAGTTGAAGCGGCATTTCGGCCTCCATGACTGTCTGGTCGTGCCGAGCGACGACAATTCCCGGCCGCTGATCGAACGACTCGGTGCGGCGGGTGCACAGGCACTGCAGAAAATTCTGAAGTCCGGTGACACGCTCGCGGTTGTCTGGGGTCGGACCATCATGGCGGTCGGTGAGCAGGCTTCCATTCAAGGACTGCAGGATATGACGGTCGTGCAGGCGACAGGCGGGACGAGTGCGACGTTCGGCTACACGCCGGAACTCTGTGCTGCAGCCTTTGCAAATGCTGTTGATGCCAGGCTCATCAATATTGCGGCGCCTGCCATCGTCACCAGCGCCGCGGTGCGCGACATGCTTCTGCGCGAACCCCTGATCGACCGGCAGTTTGAAGCCCTCGCACAGGCAAACAAGGTGATCTTCGGGATCGCCTCCATGCGGCCGAATTCCACCATTCACACGAGCGGCTTTTTCGAATCCGTGTCGCTGCAGGATTATCTCGCAAAGGATGCGACCGGTGTCGTGGCCGGACGCTTCATCGATGGCCACGGCCGCCCCGTCGCCGGACCGCTGGATGACCGGACAGTCGGCATTTCGCTTGACGTCTTGAAGAAGATCAACATGCGCATCGCTGTTGCCGGTGGCTTCGACAAGGTTCCGGCCATCCTTGCCGCCCTTCGCGGCGGCTATGTCAGCGTCCTCATCACCGACGCCGCCACGGGCCGTGGCATCTTGAAAGCCGATGGCGTCACCGAGGTCGACCAGAAGCTTTCTCAGCGTCCGCGCCTGGAGAGCGAAATCGTCGCTCAGCCGACCAGCGTCCGCACCTACATCAAGAAATTCCTGAACGACCCCGATGATGTCGTCGAGGAAATGCTCGACGGTGTCGTGAAGGCGCATGCGACATATATTCGACCGGTCGACGGTTCCAACCGGGCGCTCGTTGCCCGCTCCGGCCCGCGCGACGGCAAGGTCGGACTGGTCGTCGGTGGAGGTACCGGTCACGAGCCGGCTTTTCTAGGCTATGTCGGCAAGGGGCTCGCTGACGCTGTCGCGGTCGGCAATATCTTTTCCTCTCCACCTCCCGGACCGATCCTGCAATGCGCAAAGGCGGCTTCCGGCGGGAAAGGCGTGCTCTTCGTCTATGGCAATTACGCCGGCGATGTCATGAATTTCGAAATGGCTGCCGAGATGGCTGCGGAGGACAATATCGAGGTTCGTACGGTGGTGACGACCGACGATATCTCTTCTTCACCATTGGAGGATCGGGACGGCCGTCGCGGTGTTGCCGGCAATTTCTTCATCTTCAAGATTGCCGGCGCGGCCTGCGATCGGGGGCTGTCGCTCGATGCCTGCGAGGCTGCGACTCGTAAGGCCAATGGCCGCACCTTCACGATGGGGGTTGCGCTCGAGCCTTGTTCGCTGCCGCAGACTCGCCGCCACAATTTCGAGATCGGCCCGGACGATATGGAAATCGGCATGGGCATTCATGGTGAACCCGGCGTGATGCGGGAGAAGATGATGAGCGCCGATGGCGTCGTCGACATTGTCATGGATCGCATATTTTCGGAGATGAAACCCGTCTCTGGAGATCGTGTCGCCGTTCTCGTCAATTCCTTCGGCGGCACGCCGTTGATGGAACTCTATATTCTCTACCGGCGTGTGGAACAGCGTCTGAGTGCCAAGGGAATCAGGATCGAAGCAAACTGGGTGGGACATTATTGCACATCGCTCGACATGGTCGGTGCCTCCATTTCGATCCTGCATCTCGACCAGGAACTGACGGATCTGCTGCATCACCCCTGCGATACGGCGTTTCTCAGGGTCGTGACCTAAAAAGCAAAAGGCATCTCCGGGGGGCGGGCTGCCATGAATTGGGAGGATACATATGTCGGCTAACGCGGCTCGCCGCTTAAGCAGGATGTTTCACCGGATATCGGTCGCGATTTCGGCCGAAAAGGAGCATCTCTCAGATCTGGACGGTGCGATCGGCGATGCCGATCATGGCATTACCATGTCGCTTGGCTTTCAAGCGGTGAACGGCGAACTGGCCAAACGCGATCTTGATACCATGCTGCCTTCCGAGGTGTTTTTGGCGGCCGCCTCGGCATTTCTCGACGCCGTCGGTGCATCCACCGGGCCGCTCTACGCGACAGCCTTCCGCAAGGCAGCGCTGACGCTGAAACAGGACGAGACGCTCTCGATCGCGGGCCAGGCTTCCATTCTCGAAGCAATGACATCGGGCATTCGCGAACGCGGCAAGGGACAGCGTGGCGACAAGACGATGCTGGACGCATGGATACCCGCGATGGAAGCTGCAGCGGCAGCACGTGACCGGCAAGCCAGCGTCCAGGACATGTGGAACGATATTGTCGAGGCCGCTGATGCCGGCGCCCGCTCGACGCGCTCGATGGTGGCCACTCGCGGGCGCGCCGCCCGCCTGGGCGAACGATCCCTCGGCCATATCGATCCGGGCGCTGCCTCGGCTGTAGTCATCCTCAAGGCCATGAAAGACGTATTCACGGAAAACGACCCGGTGGAGTGATTACCCAGCGCAGTTATATCGTTCACATGGCTCGCAACTCTGTCCAGGCTCGTCTTAACGTTGTGGTTGCTTGGGGCAAAGCTCGATGGTAGCGAGATCATGTTTTTCCCGCGAGTGCGGAAATGCTGCAGGCTCGCTGCTGATGATCGAGCCCGCAGGACTAATCGAAAGCGCGGCTCGGTTGCTCTGCCGGTTGACCAACACGTCCATCAGGTCGGCGCTCGTCTGGAAGCTCTTGCCATTGGCGGTATAGACACGTTGTGCCTCAATCATCTCCGTCAGGTCGTGAGCAAGATCGACATTCGAGCCTTTGAGCGCGCCAGGCGCGATCGATCCCAGCCGTCCTGACTGCGGAAATCCGGCCACGGTCTCGCCTGAGTGGCCATACGCCGCGTAGATATTTCCGCTCAGCAGCCTCAATCGATCCGGACTTGCAACAGAGGAAAGCGGTATCCGGTAGAGCGCGTTAAGACTGCCGTCCTGAAGGCGGCCCGAGACGGTGCCGTCCCAATTGCCTTGGGAACGTCGACGGAGTTCAGGGCGACGAGACTTGATACGGAGTGAGTTTCCTGACGAAGCCGGCGGCCTTGCCGACCGGAGAGACCTTGACGTCACCTGCAACCGCATCGATGCGCTCGACTGTTTCCTCGCCCACACCCGTGTCCAGCAGGGGACAGAGACTGCAGTCGCGGCAGTGCGGACAGCCGGCCGGGATGGAGGCTTCACCATTTGGTTTGCACATGGGTTTTCTCCAGAATTCGTGGATGACTGCGGGCGATCCTTCGATCGCCCGCAGTGGTTTCGTCATGCAGCCAGCTTCAGCGCGCCGGCAAGCCTGGCGAAGTCGCCCTCCGAAAGCCCCGGACGGACTGCGAAATCGATGACTGCCTGGAAGATTTCGGGCGGCGCATCCTTCTTCATGGCGCCGAGGAGTGCCGCCCGCTCAGCCGGATTGATCGCCGGGATCATGATGCGCATGAAAGCCATGCTTTTTTCCGGAGGCAGGGAGCCGATGATCCGCATCTCGATGCCGAGCATTTCGTCATCTGTAAAGTTTCGCCACAACAGAGGACCCGTCACCGCCTCCTCCTCGTGCATATGAGCAAAGTCGTCCGCGATATAGACGGCAAAGGCGAGGTAGAGCTTGCGACCGCAGGCTGCCCTGTGCAGCGGCCAGGCCTTTTCCCAGGCAGCGATCAGTTCCTCCAGTTCGCGGAAAGCGGTGCGGTGGTCGTCGTGCTGCTCGTCCAGGAGGACGGTCGAGACGCCCTTTTCGGCGAGCGCCACATGAATGTGGTCGTCTTCATGACTGACATGGGAGGCAGCGAGCATCAGGTAGTGGCGCAGATCCTCGATCAGGAACGCCGTCTCCTCGACGTTCTGGAAATCGGCGCTGCCAAGACGGGCGAGCAGGTCGCAGCCGGCTTTACGCAGGCCCTTGTGGATGGCGCCATAGATGTCGTAACGGCCGTTGAGATCGGGGATGCTGGTCAGCGAAAATTCGTGGCTCATGATGGTTTTCCTCTCGTTGGCCGGCGCCTGCTTTTGTGCGCCGGTCGATGGGCGAGAGATAGTCGAGGCTTTTCCGGGGCGCTTCCTAAAACCATCCTAAGCAGTTGGAACGATTGCTAAGAATATCCTAACTAACTATCATCGCCTGACATCGGGGAGATAAGCATTGCTGGGGCCGGAACTCGTGGAATTCATAGAAAGTCCCGTCATGATACTTTTCGCGACACGCGATGAGGCTGGCCGCCCGATGATCGGCCGAGGCTCCGGCTTGCGCGTTGACCGGCAAAGCGGGAATCTGCATTTTCTCGTCTCCCGCAGCCAATGGCCGAGAGCCGTGCGCGAGGCGCTGGCCAGCCGGCCGATCGCCACGACCTATGTGCGGGCCGCCGACTACAAGGCCTGCCAGATCAAGGGCAGGATCCTGAAAGTGGAGCCGGCGGATGAGATCCAGCGGGCGCAGGGCGAGGCCTATGTAGCAGAGCAGCTGGCGCGGATGCTGGCGCTTGGGGTCACCCGGATGCAGCTATCCAGCACACTGTCAGACCAAGGGCTTGTTTGCCTGACGATCGAGCCCCAAGCGATTTTCGAACAGACACCAGGACCGGGTGCCGGACGGATGCTGATGCCGGAAGACGCCGCATGATCCCGCTCGAAAGGCTGCGGGACAGCTTCGAAGGCGTCATTCCCTCCGTCATCGCCACCACTGACGCAGACGGGATGCCCAACATTTCCTATCTCTCGCACGTGCACTACGTTGATGAGACGCATGTGGCGCTCTCCAACCAGTTCTTCTCGAAAACGGCGACCAATGTTGCGCGCAACGGACTCGCGACGGTGATGGTGGTCGACGGTTATAGCGGCCAGCAACACGTGCTCGACCTGGTGTTCGACCGCTCGGAGACGGAGGGCGAGATATTCGAACGCGTGGCGATCCATCTGGCGATCCTGGAAAGCCGCATGAGCGGGATCATGAAGCTGCGCGCCGTCGATATCTACCAGGTGGAAGACTGCCGGGCCGTGCCTGCCGCCAACCCGCTGGTCGAGCCGGAGCCGCTCCTTCTGCCCGATCTGATGGGCAAGGTGGTGCGGCTGACGACACGAATGACGGATTGCGGCGATCCGGAAACACTGCTCGACGTGACGCTCGAGGGCCTTGATGAACTCTTCGGCTACCGCCATTCCATGATGCTGGTGCCGGATGGAGAACGCGGTGGCCTGACGACGATCGCAAGCCGCGGCTACGATCAGTTCGGCTTCGGCGCGGAGGTCGCGCTCGGGCGCGGCATTATCGGACTTGCGGCCGAGCGGCGCCGCAATGTTCGGGTCACCGACCTCAGCCGCGGCCAGCGCTACATCCAGGCGGTGCGAGTCATGGCAGGCGTCGAGGATGCGACGCCAATCCCGCTTCCCGCTCTCGACACGCCGCTCAGCCAGATCGCGCTTCCGCTCGTCGTGCGCGGCAGGCTCATCGGCGTGCTGTTTTCGGAATCGACCGAGCGGTTTACCTTCCGCCATCGCGATGAGGAGGCACTGATCGTTATCGCCGCGCATCTGGCCACCGCGCTCTCGTTCCTCTCCGGGGAACGCGATCGGACTGAGACAACCACAAACGAAAAGATCGACGCACCCGCCAGTCGACCGAATGGGATGGCCGCGAGCCGGCGCATCGCCGTACGCTTCTATTCGCGCGACGGCTCGCTATTCGTCGATGACGAGTATCTCATTCGCGGCGTACCGGGGCGGTTGCTCCTGCATTTCCTCGAGGAGTATACCCGCAGCGGCAAACAGGATTTTCTGAACCGTGAGATCCGCCGCGACCGGCGCTTGCAACTGCCGGATTTCAAGGACAATCTGGAAACCCGGCTGATCCTGCTTCGCCGGCGACTGGAGGAAAAGGCCGGCCCGATCATGCTGGAACGTGCCGACCGCGGCCGCCTGCGACTGACGCTCTACGGCTTGCCCGAGATCGAGATGATCGAGGATTAGGCCGTTCCGTACTCCCCGTCGCGTCCAGTTCGGTGATCAGGTTCGAGATCCCATTCAGAACCGGCGGGTCTCATCACGCGCATGAGCGAAAGATGTCTCCTGCAGATGGCTCTTGCACGATCGAGACGCTTCCTCGCCGCCGCTTCTTTGATTCATAAAGCGCCGCGTCGGCCCGCCGGAACACGGCCGCACAGGTTTCGTTTTGACCTGATGCGATCTCAGTCAGTCCGAACGAGGCTCCGATCGAGACGTCACCGCAAGCGAGACGATAAGGCGCAGACAGTGCGGACGACAGAGCCTCGCAAAATCGCATTGCCTCCTGTTGTGGGATCCATGGCATCAGGATCGCAAATTCATCTCCGCCCAGACGGAAGACGACATCCACCTGGCGGCAGGCGGCACGAAGCCGCCTTGAAACGTCCTGGAGCAGTTCATCGCCGGCGGCATGCCCATGGCGATCATTGACTGGCTTGAAGCCGTCAAGGTCAAGGCAAACCACGGAAAGGGGTGCCGTCGTGGCGAGGCGCGCAAATTCCGGCTCAAGCAAAGAGCGATTGGCGAGCCCCGTCAGGAAGTCGTGTGTCGCTGCATGACGCATGCGCTGTTCGGCATCGAGCAGGGACGCCACCATCCGACGCGACGACCAGATCGCGAACGCGGCTCCGCTCACCAGCACGAAGGCGACTGTCGCGATCAGCGGTAAGGATTGAAGGAGGAGGTCACGAGCCGGGGTTGGGGAACGCCATGAAAGAACTTCGGCTTGTCCGTTCGGACCAACTGCGATTTCGACGTGGGCGCGCTCGGGCCCAACCGAACTCAGTGGCCCGACGGTCGCGTCGTCGAGAAGGAAACGGTCTCCGAGAAACGCCTGCAGGCTGCCGGCGATCGGAATGGCCGAAACGAGGATGGGGGCGCGGCTATGGCGCAGCGTTACGGTCCTGAAGTCCGGTTGAAATAGGCTTGCAGTCAGAAGAACGGCGTCCGAATTCAGGACCTCGATCTTGCTGAAGGCGATCGGGCCTGGAATGCCTGCCTTTTTCGGCGCCTGCTCCTGCGCGCGAACCTGTTCGATGAGCACTTGCGCATCGCCGACGACCGCAGCCGGACCGCGGATGAAAAATGGCCTGCTGGCGATCTCGTCTGCCGTCTTGTCATAGATCAGGCGATTGTCGGCGTCGAGAATTGCAGCGAAACGTGTCCTGGATGTTCCGATCAGGGAGGCGCCGATATTGCGGTCAGCCCAATCGGCGTCGAACACATTGTCGATCTTTGCGATCGACTCGTCCCATATCGTCCAGGCTGTCAGCGCGAACTCAACGTCCGTCACCCAGATGGAGATGTTTCGTTCGACGAGCGTTTCCTGGCGAACGCGGCCTTCAGAGTCCAGTTTCGCCACGCCGAGATAAGGGATTACAGCAAGTCCTGCGATCAAAAGCGCGATTGCTGCGATCGCCGGACCAACCAGTTTGAGATGTGTGAAGCGTCGAACCACGGCCGTTTCCTGGATCTAAGTCTGTCTCCACGTTACGGCTGCAGCCATTACACTTGCGTTATCGCAGGGTAGCAAACTGCCGGTGCGGTTAATGTACTCTCTATGCAGGCGAGATTTGCAGGGACCGGCACGACTCGCGAAAGGAGCATCGGACCCAACGGGTATATCCACAGCTGCAGGGTAATTTTTCCGTAAGGTCATGCACCCGGAACGTCGCCGGGAAGGCCGGAAAACGAGATTGATGGTACCAGCAATTGCTTTGCTACCTTACTCTCTATTGCGATTGGATATTGAATTCGCGTCAGGCGGGTCCGGCTGGCACGCGGGAGGTGGGCGCGCGCCGCACAAAGGCGGCAAATTCATCAGCAGGGATCGGCCGGCTGAAAACATAGCCCTGAACGTCGCTACATCCCGCTTCGATCAGGAACAGCGCCTGCTCCATCGTCTCGACGCCCTCCGCGATCACATCAATTCCGAGGCTCTGCGCCATCGAGATAATGGCCGACGTAATTGCGCTATCCTCGGAACTGTTGGGCAGCTCGGAGATGAATGAGCGGTCGATTTTGAGGCGGGAGAGCGGAAACTTCTTGAGCGCACTCAAACTCGAATATCCGGTCCCGAAATCATCGATGGCCAGTGTTACGCCGAGAGCGGTGAGTTCGTGCATCATCAAGATCGAACCTTGCAGGTCCTTCATGATGAGACTTTCAGTGATTTCCAGTTCAAGAAGGCGCGGTTCCAATGCATATTGCGCGAGGGCTTCTTTCACCGTCTCGATCAACCGCTTTTCCTGGAACTGCCGGGCCGAGACGTTGACGCTGATCCGGATTGGTTGAAGGCCCATCTCACGCCAGGCCTTCGCTTTTCTGCAGGCCTCCAAGAGAACCCACTCCCCGATCTCGGAGATCTGCCCGGTCTCTTCTGCAAGTGGCACGAAATTGGCGGGATAGCGAAGACCGTCCACCGGGTGTTGCCAGCGAACGAGAGCCTCCGCGCCCACAACCCTGCCGGAACGGGCATCGATCTGGGGCTGGAAATGAAGCACAAATTCATTGCGATCGATGGCTTGCCGCAGCTCTTCGATCCGCGACAGTCGTGTCCGAGCCGCAGTTGCCATCTCCAGGTCGAAAACAGCAACGGCGTCACGGCCGGAGTCCTTGGCGCGGTACATGGCCATATCGGCAGCTGCCAGAAGGTCCTCAGCCAAGTTGGCGTGCGCTGGATAGGCTGCGACCCCGATACTGCAGGTCACACGGAGCTTTGCGTCGTTCACTGAAATGGGAGAGTTCACCGCATCTCTGATCTCGGAAAGCAGACAGAAGCTGTCCTCCGCGGTCATCTGTGGGAGAACAATCACGAACTCGTCGCCGCCGACCCGCGCCACTGACCCACGATCTGCAATCAATGCGCGGACGCGTCCAGCGACGATTTTCAACAATTCGTCGCCAGCGGAATGACCAAGACTGTCATTCACCAGCTTGAAGTTATCGAGATCCAGGAAGGCGACCGTCACAGCTTTTTCGGAAAAATTGGCCGCCTGTATCGACGCCTTCAGTTGTTTTTCCAACAATGTCCTGTTTGCCATTCCTGTCAGCGGATCGTGCTCCGCCAGGAAGTTTATCCGAGCGTCGGTTCTATCTCTGGCGATTGCTACACCAGCAAGGTTCGCAGCAATCGAGATGATTTCCGGATCCGGGCGTCCAGCCAAGCCCTGAGAGGACCGAATGATCATGAGGCCCTCAACACGGCCTTCGGATTGAATTGGCAAGAGCTTCAACGCTTCGCGCTGAAACAATGTCGGTCCGGCAACGGTTTTGAGGACCTTTTCCGATACTGCGTCTATATCCGTCCAGTCGGCGTTCTGTGCAGCCTTTCCAATCGCCAAGCATTGTTCGGACGTCAGCGATTGCGAGAGCACGGCGCCTTGCCCTTCGTCGTCCGGGGGCCGCACGACGAAAGAAAGGCCAATTCCATCAGCAAGATGGGCGGCGGTCTTTGCGACCTCGGCGAGGAAGTCAGAAAGACTGGCGCCTCTGGCAATCAGCTCCAACAACGTCGCTTGCGCATCTTTCAGACGACCTGCCACTTTCTGGGCGGTTATATCCCTTGAAATCCCGATTACACCGATCACCGTTCCCAGCCCATCTCGAAAGGGCACGCGTGAGATCATCAGCCAGCGCTCGTCATCACCCAGAAAAGCGAGTTCCTCGCAGCCGAAATGTGGCTGACCGGTTTGAGCGACCTGTCGCTCGACATCGGCCACCATCTGAGCGACGTCCTGCGGGAGAAAATCGAAATCGGTGCGGCCAACGAGGTCCTCAAGGCGCGAAAGGCCATTGTTCGACACAATCGCTTCGTTTGCGAAAAGAAATCTCCCTTCGAGGTCCTTGACGTAGATCATGTCGGGGATCTGGTCGCAAATGCGCCTCAGGTCACTGACTTCCGGTATCGACAAGAGACGCTTATCAGCGATGGCTTTGCTCACTGTCCTGCTCCGCAAAAACGGGGAGATTGTGCAGGCGCCATCTTAGAAAATCTTAAAGGCACGGGTCGTGGCAGCAGTTTCCTTTGACCTTGGTAAACAGTCTGGGTTGCTTTATCAGCCCTCGCTCAACTCTTGCTCCTCGTCACCTGTCTAGTCGCGCAAGCGACCTAGCATGTCGGTGATGTCGTCGCAGCCGGCTGTTGGATTCTCCCGGTTCAAGGGACACCGAGCCCAAACTTGAAATCGATGCCCCTCACCGTCTTAATTCGAACCCACGGTTCGGCAGATCCTGCGCCCATTCTGGCACGAAACCGATGCCAAGACCGGCCGAGACTGACGCCATCAGCGAGAAGGTGTCGTCGCAAGTATACGTGCGCGATCCTGATCCCTCTGGGGAGGGGCGACGCCCTCTCCGCGAGCGTGTCGGCGGCCCCTTCCGAGAACTCGGCGACTGCTTTCCGGCGATAGGTCGAGTTTGCGCTGGCCACATGTCTGCATAACGCTAGGATCGTGACGCATCCGACTCCGACCGAGTTTCCGTTCAGGTTTTGATTTCAAGGCGAGGACCGAAATGAGGTTTGTTCTATTCAATTCGGCGGATGCATTCAGAACGTGTTGGA
>UCGV01000025.1 GCA_900471925.1 Hyphomicrobiales bacterium | reverse complement strand
TCGGGCGGTAACTCCGGTGGAAACTCTGGCGGCAATTCCGGTGGCAATTCCGGCGGTAACCCCAGCAGCGGCGGTGGCCACAGTGGCGGCAACAACCATTAATGATCGGGCTCGCCTGGCCTGATGGGCAGAACCGGAAGGAGGGCTTCAGTCACGAAGCCCTTTTTCCACCTGAAATAGCGGAGATGCGGCCCGGCAACGGTGTCTTCCTGTCACCTTTCCGCAGGGCCTGCATACCCTTTCCTCCCTCATTCCTATGTCCTCGTGCCGGCACGAGATAGCGTAATGGGAATTCGGCTGCCGCGCGTCGCGTTCGTGCGGTGAATGGCTCACTTGTATTGCGTAAGAGCTATGCGCTCAGGGGTTCGGGCGCGCTGGGTCTTCGAGGTTTCCGCCGGGCTGGGGCGGGCGACGAAGAGGAGGGAGGGAGGGTCTTTTCTTCTGGGGATGCGAATACGGGCAGAAGAGGGCGGTCTGGGGAGGGCCGCCCTCTTCTGTTGTTTGCGGACGGTTTCCGGCATTCGGAAGCAAAGGCCGCCAAACGATGAGCATCTTCATCCAAGCCTGAACTCGATCCGGTTGGGCCGGGGGCCGGGGCGCCCCGTGGCGTGGAAGCCGGTTTTGGTCAGTAGCCGGATGGAGGCGGTATTGTCAGGTCGACATTCGGCAAAAACGGGTCGCGGAGCCAGCAAAGGGTCAGCGGCGATCTGTGCCAGCGTCCCCAGAAGCGCTTCAGACGCATAGCCCTTGCCCTGGTGATCGACCCCGAACCAGTAGCCGACTTCGATGCTGCCGTCGGGGTGGTCGATCACACCCATGGCCCCGATCAGCATTCCCTCGGGAAGCCGCACCGCGAAGAAATATTCGCCGGTGTCGTTCTGGCCGGCAATGAGAGCTTGCGCCTTTTCGAGCGGGAAACCGCCCTCCATGAAGGCGACCCATTGGCTCACGGCCGGGACATCGCTGATCCCGGCCAGTTCGGGTGCATCCTCGATCTGCAACTGGCGGATTGCCAGGCGTTCCGTGGTGAACGGCTTCAACATGCCTATACCCTCCGGCCAATCCGATCTATCGCCCAATCCGGGCGCGGTGAGGGCTGCGAAAGCTTCGGAATTGCCGCGGGTCGCGAGCGATAAACCGGAACGTCTCATTCTGGCATAGGCTGGAGGAAGATCGAAGCTCAGGCCCTCCGCGCCAATCCCAGAACATCCTGCATGTCATATTCCCCCGGCGCGCGGCCGATGAGCCAGCGGGCGGCCGCAAGCGCGCCTCTGGCGAACATGCCGCGATCGAGCGCCTGGTGCGAAAGCGTCACCACTTCCTCGCCGGCTGCGAAGACGACGCTGTGATCGCCGACGATGCCGCCGCCGCGCAGCACGGAAAAGCCGATCTCGCCCACCGGCCGTTCGCCGGTGATGCCATCACGGCCGCGCCGCTCGACGGCGGCGAGCGCCACGCCACGGCCAAGTGCCGCGGCCTCGCCCAGCATCAGCGCCGTGCCGGAGGGCGCATCGATCTTGCGCCTGTGATGAGCTTCGAGAATTTCGATATCCCAGGTCTCGGCGGGAAAGCTGCCCGCGACCTGCGCCACGAGCCCGACCAGCATATTGAGGCCGATCGAGAAATTGCCGGACCGCACGATCGGAATTTTAGCCGCCGCCTTGCCGATGCGGGCAAGCTCTCCCGGCTCGAACCCCGTCGCCCCGATCACCAAAGCCGGGCCGGCTCTTTCCGCGCAAAGCTCGGCCAGTTCCGTGGCGGCCGCCGCCGTCGAAAAATCGAGGATGACGTCCGCTGTAGCGATCGCCGCCGTGCGATCGACAAGGCCATCAGCCATTTCAACATCTGGGCCGGTGCTACGGCCAATGCCGCCGATATACGAAAAGGCCGGATCACCTGAAAGCGCGGCGGTGACGGCGCGGCCCATATGGCCTCGGGCGCCGCTGACGGCGATTTTGATGGGGGAGGTCAAGGCAGCTCCGTCGGGTGGGGTTTTCGGTCGAGGCGAAAGAACCGATTTTCGCACCCGGTGGCAAGCGGCTATTTCTGCTTCACCTCGAGGCGCCCAAAGTGGCTCAGGGGCCGCGACTGGACGCTGCTTGAGAACCGCTTCTTTTGCCGGCGTGGGAGGAAGCTCAGGTCCGCCGCATCGAAATTCTCCGTCTACGACAAGATGTTGAGAATCCGGGCTACGGGCCGCTGCGCGGCTGAGGACCGTCGCTTCCTCCATCCTATCGATTTCGCTGGCCGCACGAACCGGCTCGGCGAAACGGTGCTCCGATGCGAAATCGGAGGCGGCTTTTTCAGGGCGCACGCGGGCCACCGCTTCCGTTTCACCAGCGGTTGGGCGAAGACCATATTGCGGGAAACGGGGCCGATGGCCGACCATCCGCTGGGACGACACCGACACGAAAAGCGGAGATTGAGTCTTGCCGCCAAGGTCGGGGATCGGCCCAAAGCGGTCACTGCGTCGCATGCGCAACGCGTTTACGGTTGTTGTTACAGTAACGTACTTGCCTACCTCGGCGCGAAGGCGCAGCCTTCCTGCGCAGCCGGCGGGCCTTGCGCCACAGTCCGCTGTTTTAAGCTCGACCATTCTGGGTCGATTGGAATTTGCTTCGAATAATCAGGCATGGCTTGCGCGTTGGCTCTCAGTGCTGACGGGCGTCTTCTTAGATCAATTTTTGGACGCGATAACGCATCGCGGGAAGGGAGCTGACAATGATAAAGGAAGCTGATCGATCAAATTCGTCACAATGCGTATCAAAGGGCATCTACACGAAACTTCTTGGATCGTGCGTTGGCGCGCTGGGCTTTGTTGCTGCCTTGGCAGCGCCCGTGAATGCGCAGCAAACGACGGCAAAGCCCAATATCCTTCTCATCGTTTCCGATGACACCGGCTACGGCGATCTCGGCCCTTATGGCGGCGGCGAAGGACGGGGAATGCCGACACCCAACATCGACAGGATGGCTGACCAGGGAATGATCTTCTACGATTTCTATGCCCAGCCGAGCTGCACGCCAGGTCGCGCCGCCATGATCACTGGGCGCATCCCGAACCGGAGCGGTATGACGACCGTGGCATTCCAAGGCGAAGGCGGCGGTCTTCCCGCAGCCGAGTGGACGCTTGCCTCCGTCTTGAAGCTCGGAGGGTACGACACCTATTTCACCGGCAAATGGCATCTAGGCGAGGCGGACTATGCGTTGCCGAACGCCCAGGGCTTCGACGTAATGAAGTATTGCGGCCTTTACCATCTCAATGCCTATACCTACGGCGACCCGACCTGGTTCCCTGATATGGACCCGAAGCTCCGGGCCATGTTCCAGAAAGTCACCAAGGGCGCGCTGTCGGGTAAGGCCGGCGAAAAGGCGGTCGAGGAATTCAAAATCAACGGTCAGTACGTCGACACGCCCACAGTGAATGGCGCGGAAGGAGTCGTTGGCATTCCCTTCTTCGACAGTTATGTCGAAAAGGCGGCTCTCCAGTTTCTCGACGACGCGGCAAAATCGGACAAGCCGTTCTTCATTGATGTCAACTTCATGAAGGTGCACCAACCGAACATGCCGGCACCGGAGTTCGAGCATAAGTCGCTGTCGAAGTCGAAATATGCCGATAGCATCGTCGAACTGGATACTCGCATCGGCCGCATCATGGACAAGCTTCACGAGACCGGCCTCGACAAGAATACGCTAGTCTTCTACACGACCGATAACGGGGCCTGGCAGGACGTCTATCCCGACGCCGGCTATACGCCATTTCGGGGTACCAAAGGCACCGTCCGGGAGGGCGGCAACCGCGTTCCCGCCATCGCCATCTGGCCCGGCAAGATCAAGCCCGGTTCGAAAAATCATGACATTGTCGGCGGTCTCGATCTGATGGCAACCTTCGCTTCGGTTGCAGGCGTTGCTCTCCCCGACAAGGACCGCGAAGGCCAGCCGACCGTCTTCGATAGCTTCGACATGTCGCCGATACTCTTGGGAACCGGAAAGTCGGAACGGACCTCATGGTTCTATTTCACCGAGAACGAACTGTCTCCCGGAGCTGCCCGCGTCGGCAACTATAAGGCGGTGTTCAACTTGCGCGGCGATGATGGGCAGCCAACCGGCGGCCTGGCGGTCGACAGCAATCTGGGGTGGAAGGGCCCGGAAAAGTATGTCGCCACGGTCCCCCAGGTCTTTGATCTCTGGCAGGATCCACAAGAACGCTACGACATCTTCATGAACAACTACACGGAGCGCACATGGACGATGGTGACGATCAGCGATGCCATCAAGCAGTTGATGGCGACCTATGTGCAATATCCACCGCGAAAATTGCAAAGTGCGAGCTACGCGGGTCCGATCGAAATTTCGAGGTATCAGCAGTTCCAGTGGCTCCGAGATGAACTCAGCAAGGAGGGTTTCAATATCCCCATGCCGACTGGCAACTGAATAGAGAAAAGGAGGGGCGGTGCTGTCTTTTTCGTCACGACAGCGCCGCTCGAAAATGCCGAGAGATCCTTTGCGCAGATAAATCGTATGGCGGTTATGGCGCAACTACGACCCTGAGCTGACGCTGCGCAATGTCCGCTTTGCAGCGATGGTGACCGGTGGCAAAGTTGACTTTAGGGTCTCGGGTCGGAATGTCCGCTTTGGGCCGAAAGCGGTCGTTGGTGGCATCTGCTACATAATTCCGCAAATTCGCGCTCCCAGCCAATCTCCCTCCGGATATGCCCGGCAGGGCAGAGGGGGTGTCACTGGCACGAACTGTCACGACAGGCGGACATTGATCCCCACACCTACCCATAAACATCATAATCCACCGTGGCCTTCACCCCGCCATCACCCCCCGCACTGCGCACCCGCTTCACCACCGGCTGCGCAAAAGTCAGCGCCAGCGCATCGCCCTCGTTCGGCGAGGGCAGGCCGCGTTCCTTCATGTCCTCCTTGCTCTCCAGCTGGATCTTGCCATCGAGCCGCGCCACCGTCTCCGGTCCTACCAGATCCTGATAGAGCACCTCGTTCTTCGGATCGATCGCGCCGCCGGCCTTGAGCCAGCGTTTCATCTGGCCCCAGATATAGGCGCGCATATTGTAATAGCCGGGGTCCAATACTCTCGTGGAGCCGAACCAGACGAGCTGCCAATGCCTGCCCATCACCGTGCCGGCGCTGGTGATGCCGGTGCCGTAGCCGGCGTCCACGAAGACGGCGTCGGCCTGGTATTCGTCTTCGAGCCGGGCGATCAGGTTTGCCACCTCGATATCGTTGTCATTGCGGGGGATTGTCGCCAGCCGCTTGGAATAGAGGCCCTGGCGCAGCATGATCACTGTCGGGTCGTCGCCCGTCCAGGCGGGGTCGACGCCGAGGATGACGGGGGCGAAGCCATATTGCTCGGGGCGTAGATGCGCCGCCCGTGCCCGGTCCGCATCCTCGGCCGAGATGAACTGCAGGGCCGATTGGCTGGGAAACTGGCCGCGCACGCGCACTTTCACGATATCGCTGTCCTCGCCGTGGTCATCCACGAGGCGCTGCAGGAACTGCTTGTTGGTGCCGGGCACCGAGCGGCTGTCGATCTGGCGGCCGATCCAGCGGTGGCGGAAGCGGCGGAAACATTCGCGGAAGCGGCCGCTGTTGCGCGTCGGGTTGCCGAAGGTGATCCAGATGATGACGGTGTCCTCATCCGTCAGCGCGCCCTCGGCCACTTCCCACACCTTGTCATGGATCTTCGAGGCCTCGTCGAAGAGCAGCAGGATGATCTTGCCCTTGTTGTGCAGCCCGGCGAAGGCTTCCGTATTGTGCTCGCT
Source organism: Hyphomicrobiales bacterium (assembly GCA_900471925.1). Taxonomy (GTDB): domain Bacteria; phylum Pseudomonadota; class Alphaproteobacteria; order Rhizobiales; family Rhizobiaceae; genus Rhizobium. The sequence goes on along the minus strand of UCGV01000025.1, from coordinate 125,640 downwards.
CCAGGAGATGAAATCCTGCCGCCAGCTTTCGCCGCGCTCGGGATCGCGCGACTTGATCGACATGGCCTGCACATCGAACCAGTGCGACGTGATGGAGAGGCGAAACCATTTGCCGATCTCAGGCGCAGTCTTGGTGCGCAGCTGGCCCTCGGTATTGGCTGTCGTCACGATCTTGCAATCGGCAAAGCAGGACATGGCCCAGTTGGAGAGCATGCCCATCTCCGCCGATTTGCCGATGCCGTGGCCGGAGGCGACCGCGATCTGCAGCGGCTGGTAGCGGGTGGCGGGGTCGGCAAGATGGACGCCGATCAGCTCGTTGATCTCGTCCTGCCAGGGGCGGGGGCCATCGTAGCCCGAGAGTTCGCCCACGCCCCAGTCCCAGGCCATGCGGCTCCAGCGCTTCGGGCTGAAGCGGCAATCGGTGGCGAGCGCGATGATCTCGTCATTGGGGTCGGTGGGCTGGCTCATGGCTGGTCCACCCCTTCGCTTTCGTCATTGCGCCCCACTCCACTGCGCCTTTGCGCCCGCTCCAGCCGCTCGGCTAGTGCCGAAAGCCCCTTGTGCTCCACGATCTCCTTGAAGGCATTGATGCGGATACGCTTGCCGATCAGCTCCAGCCGGCGCAGCCGCTCGGCAAATTTCACCTTCTTCACATGGCCGATCTGGCGGCGCTCCTTGCCGGTGCCCTCGTAGAGCGCGGAAATCTCCAGATCCGTGACCAGCCCCTGTCGCCAGATGGCAGGCCATTCGCCGATCGGCAGGAGATCGCCCTGCGCATCATAGAGATCGGCCAGATCGGCTTCCGCCTCCGCCGCCAGCCGGGTGAGCAGCCAATCAGCGTCGATCCTGGCTGCGTCGATCCTGGCGGGATCACCCTCCGCGCGGTCTTCCTTCGTCTCGTCCATCAGCCACCCTCTTGCCGTTTGGGGGCAGGCATAGACGGAAAAGGGTTGGCGGCGTGCCATGCGCCTGCAGTGAAGCACCGGTGACGCACCAGTGCAGGCAAAATGCGGCTAAGTCTTTGAAAATGAATAAGTGGCCCATATGCGCCATAAAGATCTTTCTGTTTTCATAGAAAGCAGCAGCCGGCCCTTATCTTATTCCTCCCATGGGAGTCTTTTGAAGGAAAGTGGATCACTTATTCAGAATCAAAGGCTTAGGCCGGATTCTGCTGCACTGGTGCGTCACTGGATTTATCGTTTTCGTGGCGGGGAGGAGGAGGAACGACGGTTTGGAGACAGGGGCTGTCGGGCCGGGTGAGGGTGGTTGTCTCCGCTAAGATGTTGGGAGTGAACAAGTATTTCCGATCCGGCCATCCCTCGCGGCCAGACGTTCGGATCACGGCGCCATTTCGATCGGCGCCCCGTTCTGGATATTCTTATTCATGATCAATGGGTTGGGTATTTTCTTCAGGGCGCGTCCCCCCCGATTTCACTGGAATCCAGGTCGTTGGAGCCGCGTCGCGCCCTATCTGTCCTACCAGTAGGTAGAGCGATCGGATGATGCCGCGCGGGATGGCCTGCTTTTATGCAGCTTTCATGCACGATGGATTTTAGGAGGGAAAAACATCTATCTATCAATAGGTTGATGATTGACTTTCATGCAGCCAAGAGCTGACGTCAATCGCGTGCTATTATTATGCATGTTTCATGCATATATTGGATGAAATATGCGGAAGGTAATCCATGCATCCTGTTCTACTCGTTCCCGAGCTGCAAGGCTTGGAAAGGAATGTCTACGATACCCTCGTGCGGCGTGGTGCGGACGGGCTTTCCCAGGCGGCGATCATCCAGTTGCTGGAGCTTGCCCCTTCCAGCCAATCTTCCGTTTCCAGGGCTCTGGCCAGGCTTTGCGCGGCGGGACTGGTTGAGAAGTCGGGAACAACGAGAAACGCGTCATTCAGCCTGACGACGGAAGCGAGGTGGTTTTCGCTGCCCGGTCACCTGCGGCCGCCACGGACCTATGATCCCATGCGGTTCGGCACTTACGATCCTGACAACGTGCCCTGGCTCAATCCCGCTTCGCGTGCGCTCATGGCGGGGGCCGTCGGTCAGGGCGGGCTTGATCTCGACCCATCGACCTACACACGAGAGATCGCCGAGAGGTTCCTGATCGAGATGTCGTGGGCTTCCTCGGCGCTCGAGGGAAACACCTACTCGCTTCCGGAGACCGAGGCGCTGATCAAATATGCCGAAGTTGCCGGCGGCAAATCCGAGGTCGAGGTTCAGATGATCCTCAATCACAAGCAGGCTATCGGATGGCTCATTGACAACATCGCTACGGTGCAGATTACACCTGATACGGTGATGAGGTTACACGCCATGTTGATGCGTGGCCTTGTCCGGCAGAACAATCTCGGTGCCATCAGGCGCGATCCCGTTTCGATCACTACCAGTTCATATGTCCCGTCTTCCGATCACGCGGAGTTGTCGATCGGGCTTTCGGAGCTTTGCCGGAAAGCGGCGGTGGCGAAAGATCCTTTCGAGGCATCGTTCGCGCTGCTTGCGGGCATCGCCTATCTGCCGCCTTTCATCGATGGCAACAAACGGACAGGGCGGCTGCTCTGCAACATACCTCTGCTGCAGGCGGGACTGCCGCCGATCTCCTTCATCGGCGTGGGCCGGGCCGCTTATGGTATCGGCATGACGACATGGTATGAACTGGCGGATACGAAATATCTCGCCCAAGTCATTTCCGAAGGCTATGCGCTCACGGCCCCCTCTTATCGCGTTGCGGCGACCACCAAGCGCGTGCCGCGTTCCGTCGAGATCAGGATGCGGCGGCGTCTCGATGAAGCGGTCGCGGATTATCTCGCAAAGGCAGCCGATAATCCCGCGATGACGCCCGTCGATTTCGCGCTGCAGGCATTCGCCGATATTGAGGGTGAGGACCTTGACGTCATCGTGCAATCGCTGGCCGAGATCATCGGATCGATCAGCGCGGTGAATTGCATCGCCTATGGCGTGGAGCCCGCGCTCGTCGAGCGGTATCAGGCAATAAGGGCCGGCGGCTGAAGGCAGTTGCAGACTAGCCGCCGGTCGCATTGCTCCGGGCGCTCGGTTTCGCAAGGTTGGGAGACTGGGGCCACGCGGCAAAGCGCCGAAACACGCATCCCGAAACATTCAAACACGACAGCTCTCGCTATGCGAAAATTCACCAATCCGGAACTCCTTGGTTGTGAATTAATCGCAGAGCGTATTTAGAGCTGTGGATCTGACGCATCAGGCCTAAAGATAAACCCCGATATTACGCGCGATTGCCGATAGGAAATGGATATGAAACTTGCAGCCTCTCTTTCCGCATTGCTCCTGTGTGCCGCACCACTCCAGGCCGCGCCGCAGCAGACGAAGCCTCCACGGATGATGACGAAGGAAGAGGATCACAAGCTGCAACTCTACATGATCAAGCAATGTGAGAAGACGCCGACTGCAAGTGTGGAGCAGGTATACTGCATGCAGGATGTTCTGTTCCGCGTCATGAAACAGTGGAACGCCGGCAAGGTTCCAGCTTTTCTGAAATAAGCCATCCCCTATGAAATAGGATTAGGCCAAGGCGCCTCATCCGCGCAGGTCAAGATTGCACGCTGCCTAATTTCCCCGGCAGGATCGCGGGAAAGACTGTGTCATGACAATAAAATCCACCCGCGCGTTCAGGCAAAAGCCTTGGATGATCTGGGGTGGCATGGGCACTATTGTCGCGCTAAGATCAGCGAAAACTTGCGGAAGGCCAGAGACTTGGAACTTGTTGGGGGCCTAACGTATTGTTTACCGTTGTTCTATCGATTGGGGTATCCACATGTCTTCAGAGTCCACGCGCCTCACTTCCGAGGCAATGACCCTTTCTGCCGCCGCCGTCTTGAATGCACTGATCTCCGTGCTCGGCAACAAGGGCCTGCTTTCTCCAGAGGAGGAGCGGGAAGTCTATCGCTCGGCCGTCGAGATGATCGAGGAAGCTGCCGGCGAGGATGAGGATGGTACTTACGAGCTCGCGCGTGAGCTGATCGAACTCAGGCTTGCCGATACCTGAAGCCTGCGAAGTCCCGCTTCAAGCCAGCCTCCCGAGCCCGGTCACGCCTGGACCGGCAATTTGCAGGATCTGGCGCAGTAGTGATGGGATGCCGGCCCGGCTTCACCCTTTTGCGAGCGACTTGCCGCCCGGCAAGTGTTAACATCACGGCGATCGTTTCAGATATGCCTGCCTCTACGCATATCGGTGTCGCAAAACCGTTATACATCTTTGCGCAATTGGGTCTCTTCATTCGCATGTCATTACCGCAGGGGCGTTGTCGAACCTTGCGCGGCATGCTTTAGAGCTTGGCCTCAGCGCCTCGGGCGCGGAAAAGGACCGATACCATGACCAGCGCACTCCTCATCATCGACATGCAGATGCTCATGCAGGAGCGGCTCGATGCCGGCCGCGAGCATGTGAACGGCGATGCCAGCAAGAATATCGCTGCCCTTGCCAATGCCTTCCGCGCCGCGCGCAAGCCCGTCATCCACATCCGCCACCGCGACGAGGACGAGCGATCGGCCGTGCATGAAAGCGCGCCCGGCTACAAGCCGATGCCCTGCGCCAAGGCGCGCGACAACGAGCCGGTCTTCATCAAGAACACGTCCTCGGCCTTCGCTTCCACGGAGCTGGAAGGCTATCTGCGCGAGGTCGGCATCACCGATCTCGTCGTGGTCGGCGCCGTCGCCGGATTCTGCGTGAATACAACAGTGCGCGCCGGCTGCGATCTCGGCTTCAAGATGAGCGTTGTTCGCGACGCCGTGCTCGGCTTCGACCTGCCGGATGCCAATCTTTCCGCCCGCACCGTGTTCGACGTGACGATGGCGCATCTGGCGGCTGACTTTGCCGAGATCGTGGAGACGCGGGACTTGATGGAAAGCCAGGCGGCGTAAGAGGCGCGCTAGGGCTTCAAGGCTTGTATTTGCGCCAGGCAATTGCCACCCCAGGGACGTCATGTCAGGGCTTGTCCCTGATATCTGCTGCCCTATCAAATTGAATGCCAGTTCGTCGCTAGATCGGGCGAGACCGACAGGTGTTGCGGGAATTGTTCGGCCTTGATGCTGCAGACAATATCTGACGTGGCAGATCCTCGGGACAAGCCCGAGGATGACGTCGAGCCAGTGGAGAGCGAAAAAAATCCGGGCAGCCAACCTCTCCTTCGTCATGTCAGGGCGGCGAGCTGCAAGGCTTGTTATTCGCGCCAAGCGGTTGCTACCCCAGGGACGTCATCCTCGGGCTTGTCCCGGGGATCTGCTGCGCCGGCTGGAATTACCCAGACAAACCTAGTCCTTCACTCTGCGGATAATATCTGACGCGGCAGATCTCTGGCACAAGCCCTGACATGACGACGGAGGCCAATTGCTCTCACCACCACCTCCCACGCCACACCCTAATCCGCCTTCGCCACCAGCCCGAAGATCGGCCCATAACCGCCGTGCCAGGAAAAATCGCTGCGGCCGCGGGTGGGGTCATGGAGCCCGGTGCCGTTGCCGCCATCGAGGAAGAGGGCGTTGTCGCATGCCAGCGCGTCGCGGAAGAATGTCGCGAAATCGTGGAAATTCACCTTTCCGTCGCTGATGACGAAATAGAGCTTTCCATCAGCCGCAATGCCGACGCCGTTGCGGCGGGTGCGGTCCGTCGAGCCCGGAATGAAGATCGGGTTGATCTTGCCCGCCATGACCAGCATCGGGCCGGATTGCGTGGCAAGCCGCACCTCGCGCGGTTTTTTTAGGAAGCTTTCGGTCGGCAGGATATGCGCGCCCGCCGCATCCAGAAAGAAGATGCCGTTTCCCTTCTTGTAGAAATTCGGCACCTGGCCCGAGCCTGCCGGCGGCGCCTCGATATTGGCCGGAACCTCGGCCTTGCCATCCTCGACATAAAGCCCCATCGGCGTGAAATCCTCGCGATACATGCCGGCATTCATGGCAAAGACCAGCCGCTCGCCGCGCCGGGAGAGGGCATCCGCAAGGCCGGAAAAGCTGCGATAGGGCTTTCCCGCAGCATCCTTCCAGAACAGCCTGATATCATCCCTGATGGGATCGACCGGGCAGACGATATAATCGGCCCCCGCGAAACTGCGGCTTTCGCACGGTCCAGCCGGCTTTTCAGCCTGCGTAGCGGCGGCGCGCGCTGCGCCGGCGAGAAGCATGGCAATGATGAGAATCGGACGAAACATGGCACCCCCTGGATGGTGCCATAGCGCATGATTTGCGGCGGGAATTATGGCGGGTGAGGTGTACCGCGGCGGCGGGGTGCTGCGGCAGGCAGGCGGCAAAACCGTTGGTTAATTTAGAAATCTAGATTTCAACCACGGGAACAAAGGGCGCATAAGGGCTTTTCCTATCGAACCAGCCGGGAGTTCGATCATGTCCAAAGCATATTCGGACGGAAGTGAAGACCCGTTGTACCATCGCATCGGTGCGACCGCGATTGCCAACCAGGCCATCCTCAAATGCATCCTGTCGGAAATCCCTGTTACGATCGACAATGCCATTCTGTTTGTCGGCGATTTCGTTGCACCCGACGATCCCGACCGCCAGGAGATGATCGGGCTGATCACCCGCGCGATCGAGGACGTGGTGGAAACCGCCGATATCGTCAGGACCGCGATGCGGCATTGAAGCCTGCCAGCGTCTCGCCAGCCCGCCTTCGATCCTTCCGCCGAAGATAAAAGCGCAGGCTGATCGAGGGCAATGTCGCCGGCGTGGTGGCCTTGCGGGTCACGAGCGCGGAGAGGTTTTCGCCGGATTTCAGGGCCGACGCCGCGCTCAGAGCCTATGTCAAGACACTGAAATCCACATCCTGAGGGCGAAAATCACACATGTCCAAAAAACAGGCATATCACCCGATTGGGGGTAGCGGTTAGCGAGCTAACATCTAAAGTCAAAGGCGGCCTTGTGGAGCTTGGCCAACTTGACGCGAAATTTGGAGGCTTGTCTCTCCCGACGAGCCTCCTTTTTTATTATTTCAGTTCTTACCGCGCGTGCACGCCCAGCAGCTCGAAATCGTCCATGAAGCCGACCACCTGCTGGCCGTCGAAGGTTTCGGCGCCGATCACGCTCTTGCCGTCATATTCCTCGGCCTGGAGGATGATGACGTATTTCTTTTCCTCGCGGAAATAGCCGTATTGCGGGATCTTGATATTGATCGGCCGGCCGGTGACATGGCCTTCCTCGCCGGTGGCGAAGACGGCCGTGCCATTGTCCACGTCCTCGGGCTCGGCTGCCCGGTCGGTCATGAAACCCTTGCTCGGCAGGGGCGGCCAGAGCGAGGCGCCGCTGAAAAGCGCGGCGGCGGAAAGCGCCACGGCAAGCATCCGGATGGCGTTTTTACGCTTACGCAATTCCGCACGCAAAACCGGCGCACACTTTTGCTGGAACTGCTCTTGCTGCATCGTGTCTGCCATGCTCCCATCTTGCCGCATGAATAAGGGGCGTGCCGATAACGGGCGCAAGGGTCGCATCGTTCCCATGCAATAGCATGAGGCAACCTCACATCCGCGCCCTCAGAAAGCGTCAAGCGCCGGCGAGGGCAAGGGGAAAGGGCGACACTTCACAGTTTTATTCGCGGTGCTGCATATAGGAAAAGAGGTATCCGGTAGCCGGATACCTTTGGTCGGCAGAGCGTTCGCTGGAGGCTCAGCCGAGTTCCCGGCTCAACTCGGTTTGCGCGTCAGCCGAGAGCTCCTGCGCAAGCCCGATGAGTATGCCTTCCGGCCCCCTGATATAGCAGAGCAGATAGGCATCCTGGTAGCGCACGACCTCGCCGGCGAGCGTGGCGCCGCGTGCCCGCAGCCTCACCAGCACCTCCTCGAGATCATCGACGGCGAACATGACGCGCAGGTAGCCGAGCGCGTTGACCGGGGCGGTGCGGTGATCGGCGACGACCGAAGGCCGGATGAAGCGGCTGAGTTCGAGCCGGCTGTGACCATCAGGCGTGCGCATCATGGCGATCTCCACATGCTGGTCGCCGAGCCCGGTCACGCGGCCCGCCCATTCCCCTTCGATCTCGGCCCGCCCTTCGAGCTCAAGGCCAAGCTCGCGAAAGAAATCGATCGCCGCCGCAAGGTCCTCGACGACGATCCCGACATTATCCATCCGCTTCAGTGCCATGTTTCCAGATCTCCCGGCTGTGGTTTCGATCGGCAGGTTTTGCCGTGTCCCGCAAAGGACGTTCGGGGCGGGCTGAAGCCGACAGCGACCGAGCGAAATCTCACCCCTCCGCCTGATCGGCCTCGCGGGTCATCTCGATCATGGTCGGGCGAAAGCCCATGCTGGCGAAGAGGGCGCGGGCGGCGTCGTTGCGGTGGGCGGTGGAGAGCACGAAGCGTTCGCAGCCCATTGCGGTCAGCCCCGCCATCGCGGCTTCCATCAGCATGCGGCCGATGCCCCGGCGGCGGCTTGCGGGATCGACGAAGAGATCGTGGATCAGGCCGGCCGGGCCGCGCAGCGACATGTAATCGAAGCCTTCGGAGGCGGCATAGGCGTAACCCATGAGTTGCCCATCCTCCTCGGCGACGATGACGAGCACATCGGGCTGGGCAAGCTGGCTTTTCAGGAAGTGGCCGTAGCGCTGCGGCGTGGTCTTGCCCGCCTCGATGAAGCGCTTGGCATCCAGCTCATGATGCAGCGCCACCAGCAGCGCGCCGAAGCCGCCCAGGGTTTCCATGTCTTCCGCGCGTGCGGGGCGGATGGTGAGGGCGGGGATGGCGGGTTCTGTCACGTCTGTCCTGTTCCAGTGGCGCGGTAGTCGGATGATTTCTACATCGGGGACGGCGCGAAGGCCATATGGCGCGGGATGTGCACGGCGGGACCTCAACGAACCACGCACGTCAATGTTGTATTTTGATGTGTAGAATACCAAATGCAATGAAGAAGCGGTTGGAGGGTGTTGATGAAGCTGCTCCCATATATTGGCATTCTTGCAGCAACCTATTCCATCTATGTTTTGGGCAGCCTCATCCTGTTCTGGGAGCCGCGTTGGGGTATCTGTTTCGCCCTCTTGCTATTCAGCGAATTCGCTCGGGTCTTCACCATCTGGTTCAACTTCTTATTGCGAGGGCGATAGGCCCCCGTCCCAATTCGAGGATCCAGCGAAGAGCGGAAGAAGATGCCCTAGCTGCCTGCCACATATTCCGGAAATTCGGCCGCTCCCCGGCTCAGCGCCTTCACCATCAAGAGCCCGTCGTCGAAATAGCCGTTGCGCCGGTAGAATTCGTGGGTGCGCTCGCGACCGAGGATCATGGCGATGCGGATGGTGGCCGCGCCGGTGCGCTCGGCTTCGGCCTCGATCCAGCCCATCATCGCCGCGCCGATGCCGCGGCTGCGCTGATCCGCATTCACCACCACATGATCGGCCTCCACATATTGGCCGCACCAGAGCTGCGTGCCGGTCCAGAAACCGGCAGCGCCCACCATGCGAGAGCCGATGAAGGCGGCAATGCAGCGGTAGTTGCCCTGTGTGATCATGGCCGCCAGGCGCGTGCGGAAGGTTTCCTCGCTCAGGTGGCTCACCTGGCTCTGGAGCGGAAAGATGGTGGCGATCTCCTCGATGCCGATGAGTTCGCGGATGGTGATGTCCCCGGACATGGCGCGTCTCCTGTCGCTTGGGAAAGCAGAGTGCATGGGTTTCAGGGCAGGGTCCAGAGAGGGGTGGCTACTGGCTGTCTTTGGGCTCGAACCTCAAGCCTTTCCTGAACCCGCGGGTGCATTCGAGGTATCGACCTCGGATCCGGAGCTTGTGCAGCAGGTGTCCGGGCGAGGTGATTCTGATGCCCTCTTGCGGCCGGCGGCGGCTTGCGTGGCTTGCGCAGGTGTTCTGCCGCCGATCCGCGTTCAAATATATCTGCGTAAAATCAGTGTCTTATGGGGATCGCTTGCCAAGGATTCGAAGTTTTTCCGTTGCGTCCGTTGCCAAATTTAAAATTGATAATATATTGTTGCGATCGACCATTGCTTGTGACTTCGTTTCAAGGGCACTTGCCCGCGACAGATTTCCTTACAAATAATCGACCCAACCCCGCAGGGTATCGCGGGACAGAACAACGGTTGCTTTGAAAGGAGATCGTTATGAATACAGGTACAGTCAAGTGGTTCAACGCCACCAAGGGTTTCGGCTTCATTCAGCCTGACAACGGCGGCGCGGACGTTTTCGTCCACATTTCCGCTGTTGAACGTGCGGGCATGCGCTCGCTGGCAGATGGCCAGAAGATCAGCTACGAAATCGTGCAGGACCGCCGTTCGGGCAAGAGCTCTGCCGACAACCTTCGGGCTGCATAAGAATTGTCTGGGCTTCGCGCGACCACGGATGTACTGGCGCGCTGAGGTGCTGACACGGTCAGGAAACTGGCCAGGGAAGGTCGGGAGAAGTCCCGGCCTTTTGTTTTTCGCCTGATGCCGGCACGACCATTGCCCGCCGCCCGCGACTGTTTTGGCCCCCTCATGGCCTTGCAGACGGTGCGTGCGAGAGGGCCGCGCCCGGATAGGGAGCAAAAAATGGCCAGATCTGGCCGCCAAAGACGAGATTAGCTGACATTAGCTATTGACGACGACAGGTGTTGTAGGGTCTTTAGCGCCTCGAGATTCCGGAACGCTTTGCGCTTCGGCCAGTCACATCGCCGGATCGAGAATACCGGCACAAAGCATGCAGAAACGGCATGCGAAGGCAAAAACACAAGGCGCATCGCGCTTTTGAATATTTCGGCGGCAAGGCTGATTAAGGAGATAACTTGCAGGTACTCGTCCGTGACAACAATGTCGAACAGGCACTCCGCGTTCTGAAGAAGAAGCTGCAGCGCGAAGGCGTATTCCGCGAAATGAAGGAACGCAGCGCCTATGAAAAGCCGTCGGAAAAGCGCGCCCGCGAAAAGGGCGAAGCCATCCGCCGCGCTCGCAAGCTCGCCCGCAAGCAGGCGCAGCGCGAAGGCCTGATCGCCGCTCCGAAGAAGAAGTCCTGACACCGGGTTAGGGGCTTTCCGCAAGGGGAGCCTGGCTCAGGCGCCGTGAGGCGTGAAGTTTTTGAAGCGGTGCTCCGGTTACGGGGTGCCGCTTCTGGTGTTTGTGGCGGATTTCTGGGCGACTTGCGGGTGGTTGGACGTTTTGGTTCGGGTCCGGCATCCGCTGCGATGGCGGGCCGCATCCTCGCAGCTGGTGAGATTGGCCGGGGCGCGCCCCCATTCTCGTCATTTCTGTGCCTGTCACAGAAATCCAGCCGGCTTGCGTCTGCAAGCCGGGAGGATTCATACTGTTAAGCGTCATCCCCAGCATTGAAATCACAAGAAAAAGTCTCTCCTGCCCAAGGACTTGGGCAGGCTAGATTCCTGTGACATCCCTCGTGCAGGCACGAGGAGGGAATGACGGAGATTGGGGGCGGCGGCTCCGGGCTTCTCACCGCCTCGGGCGATGACGAAATCCGCAGGGGCTGCCAGCCCTATCCCCAGCCGTCAGACCAGAAGCCAGAACCTCAATTCCGCACCTCGAAGATCATATTGAACGGCGTCTCGCTCGCCCGGCGGAAATGGTGATAGCCGGCATCCATCGCCACCTTTCTCAGCTTCATCTCGCCCGCCTGGGCGCCTAAACCCAGCCCCACTTCCTGCGCCATCGAGGCCGGGGTGCAGATCATCGTCGAGGCGCCGTAATAGACGCGGCCGACGGGGTTGAGGTTGTCCTTCAGGCCGTCATGGGCGAAGGGCTCGACGATCATCCAGGTGCCGTCCTTGGCCATCGTGTCGCGGATGTGGCGGCCGGCGCCGACAGGGTCTCCCATGTCGTGCAGGCAGTCGAACATGGCGACAAGATCGTAATTGCCGGCGGGGAAATCCTTTGCGGAGGCCTTTTCGAAGGTAACGCGGTCGGCGACACCGGCCTCCTGTGCGGCGCGTTTTGCCCGCTCGATCGATGGGCCGTGATAATCGAAGCCGTGGAAATGCGATTTCGGGAAGGCCTGGGCCATGAGTATCGTCGAGGCGCCGTGGCCGCAGCCGACATCGGCCACTTCCGCTCCGCGCTCCAGCTTTTCCTTCATGCCCTTCAGCGCCGGGATCCACTCGGTCACCAGATGGCTGTTGTAGCCGGGGCGGAAGAAGCGCTCGGTGCCGCGGAAGAGGCAGGTGCTGTGCTCGTGCCAGCCCATTCCGCGCCCGGTCCTGAAGGCTTCCTCCACCTTCGGCTCGTCCATCCACATGGATTGCACGATCTCGAAGGCGCCGCCGAAGAAGGCGGGGCTTTCCTCATTGGCAAAGACGAGGGCCTGTTCCGGCGTCATGGCGAATTTGCCGGAGGCTTCGTGATAGGTGATGTAATCGGCAGCGGCCATCGCCGCCAGCCATTCGCGCAGGTTGCGCTCGGTCAGGCCGGTCGTTTCGGCAAGCTCCATGGAAGAGCGCGGCCGCCCGTCCATCATCGCCTTGAACAGGCCGAGATGATCGCCGAGCACGACGAGAACGCCGGAGACACCGGCCCCGAGATCGCCCACCAGTCGCCCGACGAGCGCATCCACCTTTTGCATGTCCGGCTGCATGGATGCGCCGTTTTTCGGCTTGGCATCCCTGGCCATCGTGCCCTTGGGCATGGCCTGTTTCGGCATATGAGCCTTTGCGGATTTCGGCATATCAGTATTCGGCATGGCACCCTCCTCATGATGCGCCAGCCCCAGCCCGATAAGATAACCCCGCGAAAGAGGTAGGCCGGGGCAAGAACGCGTCAATGCACAATTCGGGTGAGGGTGGTGTCGAGAGAGGAGGAGCCTAGAGCTCCTCCAGCAGATCTCCAGCCGCCTCTATGCCGCGCAGGCGCTTGCGGCCTGCCGTGCCGCTTTTCTCGATCGCGCGTGTCACCAGGAGGTGGCAGAGCGCCATCACGGCCACGTGGTTGAAGAGCGGGCCGGGGGCGAGTGTCTGGCAGCGGAAATGCCAGGTGGCGGTGGTGCGGGGTGGTGCGCCCTCGTCGGTGATATAGAGCAGCTTGGCGCCGCTCCTTTCCGCCATGGCGAGGATCGCCTCCATCTTGGCGACGCGGCGGCGCAGGCCGAAGACGATGAAGACATCGTCTGATGTCACGCTGATCAGGTGCTCGCCCAGGGTTTCACCGCCGGCGGGTATGGAGACGATGTTCTCCACCACCTGCGTCATCTGCCAGCGCAGGTAATCGGCAAAGGCGTGGCTGCTGCGGAAGCCCAGGACCCAGGTCTTGCGGGCCGAGAGAATGGCATCGACGGCGGAGTTGATCTGCCCCTCGGTGATGGCCAGGAACGTGCCCTCGATATTCTCCTTGCTCTGGGCGACATGGGCCTGCAGCGATTGCACGCCGCCGCTATCGGCCGCCTTCGACAGGAAGAGGCGCGAGCCGGTCTGCGTCTCCGTGCGGGCGTGGCGGCGGGCCTCCTCGTAATTCTCGTAGCCGAGCCGCTTGACGAAGCGGGAGACCGTGGCGTTCGAAACCTGGGCGAGCGTTGCCAGTTCCGAAGCCGAATAGGCGGCAAGCTCCCCCGGAAAATCGCAGAGGAATTCGCCGAGCCGGCGCTCGGCCGGGTGCAGCGAGTCGAGCGCTTCGCGGGCGCGGGTCAGAAAGGAGGGGGCGTCTGCGTTCACGGCATGCCTCATGAAAATGCATTTTCACAAAAATAGTTCGAAAGATGCTCTTTGCGCAAGCGGTTGCCATGCCTGATTTTCAGTGTTTTGATGCATATTTAGGCAATGGTAAATTTGCCGATGATTTTGGCAGAATCCTGTTGGACGAGGTGAGGATTTTATGTTTTCTTAATCGTGCGGATGAAAACAAATTTTCACGACGATAAAAGAGGTGGAACGCAAATGGCCGCAGAATCCATGTTGCAGACTGGAAATTCATCACCCGCCGTCCAGCAATTGGAGGGCGCTCTCAATCGCATCGGGCTGACCAAGGCGCACAAGCAGATCATCGCGCTGATCCTTGTCGGCTGCCTGTTCGACAGTTTCGAGCAGAACACGATCGGCGTCATCGGCCCGATGCTGAAGAATGAATGGGCACTGACCGGTACGGATATCGGCCTGCTCAACACGATCACCTTTGCCAGTGCCGCGCTCGGGCGCCTGCTCTCCGGCCTGATCGGAGACCGCTACGGGCGGCGCGTGATGCTGGCGATCAACCTTCTGCTCTTCACCATCGGTTCGGCCGCCTGCGCGGTTGCCCCGAACTTTGCCTTTCTCTGCGTGGCGCGCGCCGTCGTCGGCTTCGGCGTCGGGGGAGAGATCTCGACGGCGGTGACGATGCTGGCCGAATTCTGCTCGCCGAAATTTCGTGGCATGGCGGCCGGCATGGTCAATGTGGCGGCCGGCGGCTTCGGCAATTTCCTCGCACCCGCCTTCGGCCTGCTGATCTTCAGCATCTTTCCCGGCGAGGATGGCTGGCGCTGGCTGTTTGCAGCCCTTGCGCTGCCGGCACTGCTCGTCACCTTCTACCGCCGCCTGGTGCCGGAAACGCCGCGTTTCCTCGTGTCGCAGAATCGTATCAAGGAGGCGAACGGCGTGCTCTCCCGGCTTGCCGGCGGCTCGCTCGGCAAGCGCGATGTGAAGGTGACGGCTTATCTTACGGAAGGTGACGTTGCGGCAGCGCCCGCCAAGAGCGCCTGGCGTGATCTCTTCAAGATGCCCTATCTCGGCCGCACCATTTCCGTCGCCATCGCCATCCTGATGAGCTACGGCGCCCAGCTTTCGGTGCTGACGCTGATGCCGAGCATCTTCGTTTCGATGGGCTACACCTATTCCGGCAGCCTTCTCTACTCGATGATTATCCAGAGCGGCAGCGTGCTCGGGGCGATTGCCGCCTCCTGCTTCGGCTATTATCTGCCGCGCAAGAAGGTGCTGACAGTGGGCTCGATCCTTGCCTGCGTGGCGGCGCTCTCCATCGTCTATCTCGGGGTCAATATCTATCTCGTGCTCTTCTTCGGCGCCGTCTTCCAGTTCTTCGTGCTGCTGCTCAACACGTCGATCTGGGTCTATGCGCCGGAGCTTTATCCCACCCGCATCCGTGGCTTCGGCGTCGCCTTCATCCTCGCCACCGGCTCGGCCGCGGGCTCGATCTTCCCCACGGTTGCCGGCTCGCTGTTTGACAGCTACGGCATGACCGGCGTCTTTGCCCTGGCGGCCGGCATGTATGCGATCTTCGCCTTCTGCATCCAGCTCGGGCCGGAAACCTATGGCAAGTCAATGGAAGACGTGACCAAGCCGGCCGAAACGGAGGGCTCTTACCTCGGTTCTGCCCAGGCTACCGCATGAAACCCGCGAGATAGAATGAACCATATCCTGCTCATCAATCCGAACAGTTCCGAGGCAACGACAAGCATGATGCTTGCCATTGCCGAGGCTGTGGCGGATCGGCGCGTCGCGGTGGCGGGAGCCACGGCGGCGCGCAGCCCGTCCATGATTACCACGCCCTCAGAGCTGGCGCGTGCGGCAGACGAAGTGGTGGAGATCGGCACCCGGCACGGCGCCGGCTGCATCGGCATCATCATCGCCGCCTTCGGCGATCCCGGCCTGGAGGAACTGCGCCGCCGCGTCTCCGTGCCCGTTACCGGCATCTGCGAGGCTTCCATGCTGGAGGCGGCAGAAGGCGGGCGGCGCTTCAGCGTGGCGACGACCACGCCCGACCTGCTCGAGATCATCGATCAGCAAGCCGCGCGCCTCGGCCTTGCCGGCCAGTATCGCGGCACGCGCTGCACCGCCGGCGATCCCCGGGCGCTGACGGGCAATGTGCAGGCGCTGAATGCCGCACTCGGCGAGGCGGTGGGGCAATGTTTCGAAACGGATGGCGCCGAGGCCGTCATCATCGGCGGCGGCCCGCTCGGCCAGGCGGCGGAAGCGCTGAAGGGCCGCTTTGCGCGCCCGGTGCTCTCGCCGGTCGCCTCGGCGGTGCGGGCGCTGCTTGGGCGGGGCGAGGGCATGAAACCTGACAGAACGCAAATCCGCGGGCGGTGAATTTACCGGATTTTACCTGTTCTAACATCCTCCGGCCGGGGCCGGGGTGTAGACTTCCACCCGTCGCCATTTGCGACAGGCGCGCTGGCCCAGTCTCACCCCATCCGTTTTCAGAGGATCCGTTCATGAAGCCGAATTATTCGCCGCAATCCGCCGAACGTTATGCCGATACGCCAAACCCTGTGCTTCCGAAGACCGGGATGGTGCTGGATCTCAAGCGCACCGCGCTCGTCGTCATCGATCCGCAGGTGGATGTGATGAGCCCCACCGGCAAGGCCTGGGCGGCGGTCGGCGAGAGCGTGACCGAAAACAATCTCGTGCCGAACCTCGTGGAGCTTTTCGCCGCCGCCAAGAAGGCGGGCATCGTGGTGGCGGTTTCGCCGCATTACTATTACGGCTGGGACCATTGCTGGCGCTGCGAGGCGCCGCTCGAAAAATTCCAGCACATGACCGGCGCCTTCGATCGCAACGGCCCCTATACGGTGGAAGGCTTTCGCGGCTCGGGGGCGGATTTCATGGAAGAGTTCAAGCCCTATATCGAGGACGGCAAGACCATCATCTGCTCGCCGCACAAGGTCTATGGCCCGCAGGCGAACGACCTCAAGCTGCAGCTCGGCAAGCGCGGCATCAATCAGGTGATCCTGTGCGGGATGCTGGCCAATATGTGCGTGGAGTCGCACATGCGCGATCTGCTGGAGGCCGGCTTCGAGGTGGCGGTGGTGCGCGATGCCGTGGCCGCGCCGAAACTGCCGGATGGGGATGGGTATCTCGCGGCGCTGATCAATTTCCGCTTCATGGCGAACGGGATCTGGACGACGGATGAGACTGTTGTGAAATTGGCGGGGTGAGGTGGTGGGCTGGGACCTCACACATCACTCTCCCGGCGGCGTCCAATTGGGTCACTGCGGCTTACCCCAAGCTCCCTCATCTCTGTGTCCTGGCGTTGACGCCAGGGATGTCACAGAGATCCAGCCACCGCGCGTCCGCGCGGTGAATGACTCCGATAAATGCGATGGGCAAAAAGTCTATCCTGCTCAAGGACTTGAGCAGGCTGGATCCCTGTGACGGGCACAGGGATGAGGAGTGGGGAGGTGGGCGTTGGTGCCCCAGGCAAACTCGAGGCGAGAGGCGGAAAAACCCTTCATTCCAAAGCTTTGGCGAGCGGCGCAGGGCAGAGCCCCGCCTCAAACATCACTCGCCGCCGCCACCCATCCCGTCTCCGCCGCCCAGCGATCCGCTCTGCGGATCACGGCCCAGAAATGCTCATCCTTGGCATCCGTATAACCCTGCCGATCCGCACCGAACTCCGCAGCCAGGCGCCGTTTCAGCAGCGCATAGGGCTCATGCTCCCCGATATGCGCGCGCATATAGTCCCGAAACAGCAGCGCCCATTGCTCGTGCCAGGAGCCGAGCCGGCGGATGTGGATATGGGTGCGGCGGGCGCCGGGCCCTTCCCGGAAATAGCGCTTGGTCAGGTCGGGATTATCCCTGCGCCAGATGAAGCCGGCGGCATTCATGGCCGCTTCCAGCGGCGCCATCGGCCCGAAGCTTGCGACCGAGACCTGGATATCGACGATCGGCTTGGCGGCGAGACCCGGTATGGAGGTGGAGCCGATATGGTCGATCCTCGGAGCCAGATCGCCGAGATGGGCGCGCAGCAGCAGGCCGAACCTCAGGAATTCCTCGGGCCATTCGGGCGAGTAGTCTTCGATGCGTATCGGCTCGGCCATTGCGCGCCCCTCCGCAGGCTCATTCCGCCGCGGTATCCGCAGGCATGTCACCCACTGCCATCTCCCGCAGCCCCGCCCGCAGCGCAGCTACATTGCCGACGCCGTTCAGCCGCGCAAATTCCGCCTGCGCCGCCTCCCACATGGGCTCGGCGCGCTTGTGCAGCGCCCGTCCGGCATCCGTGATCTCGATGATCCGCACCCGCCCGTCATCGGGCGAGGGCCGCACCGTCAGATAGCCGTCGCGCTCCAGATAGCCCGCCATCTTGCCGGTTGCCGTGCGCTCGATATCCAGCCGTTCGGCAAGCCCGTTCACCGTCGCGCCGCCGGCTTCCTCAAGCGTTGCCAGCATCGAGAACTGTGTGATGCTGAGGCCAGAGGGTGCGAGATGGCTGTCGTAGAGCCGGGTGATCTGCCTTGTTGCCTTGCGCATGGCCGAGCAGGTGCATTGGTCTATTCCAAGCGGTTGATTGGCTTGCAGCATGGCGATTTCCTTTCGATTTCATTCGTCGTAGCACGTGGCGCGGAGCATCGAAAAGCTCCACGCCATCTCTTTGTCTTGCGCAATTCCTGACGCAAAAACCGCTTCACACTTTTGCTGGAATTGCTCTTGCCTTGCGCAATTCCGGACGCAAAACCGCTCAACACTTTTGCTGGAATTGCCTGGTCGTCAGATCACACCTTCCGGCGGCGCGATATAGCCGGGCGCTTCGGCCGAAAGCGTGCTCTTCAGCGCCCGCGTGCCGTCATCGGCCATTATCTCGTTCTTGCCGGCCACGAGCGCATCATAGGTCTGGCGCGCCACATCCTCTGGGCTCGTCTTCGGCACGTCGATGCCATTGGTCATATCCGTATCGAGGAAGCCGACATGCAGGCCGAGAACCTGGATGCCCTTGTCGACGAGATCATGCCGCAGTTGGTTCGTATAGCTCCAGGCGGCCGCCTTGGAAGCGGCGTAGGGCGTCAGGATCGGGCGGGCCAGCCAGACGATATCGGAGAGGACATTTATGATGGCAGCCTGCGGCTTGCCAAGGAGAGCTGGCGCGAAAGCTTGCGTGGTGCGCACCACGCCGTAATAGTTCACATCGAACATGCGGCGCGACTGCTCCTCGACATCGCCGGAAAGCGCGCCCTCGATGAGCTCGGCTACGCCGGCATTGTTGACGAGCAGCGTCGTATCGGCGGCAAGCTTGGCGGCCTCGGCAACAGATCCCTTGTCGGTGACATCGATCCTGACGGGGATGATGCCGGGCTCATTGAAGCCTTCCGTCTTGCGCATGCCGGCATAGACCTTGGCCGCGCCGCGATCACGCGCCGCACGGGCAAAAGCGAGGCCGAGGCCGCGATTGGCGCCGGTGACGAAGACGATGCTGTTTTCGAGTTTCATGGCGATAGTCCTTCCTGTGGTCGGGTTTTCAGAGAAAAAGCGCATCCGGCAGCTCGCCGGACAGCGCTTCGCGCAGATGGGCGGAGAGGGAGAGCACGGCGCCGAGCGGGCTCATGCGCACGCTGACGCGCGGCACGGAGCCATCTTCATTGCGATCGACCACCACGGAGGCGGCGAGCTTTTCGCCATTGGTCAGCACGGCATCATATTCGAGAAAGAGCTTCGGGCCTACGACTTCCAGAAAGGTCGGCGTCTGCGTGGCGTAGAAGGTGCCGACAGCATTGACGGCGCGGGTGATCGCCTCGCGCCCGGTGACGGGGCCGCGCAGGATGGAGCTGACAAGCTCGGCATCGGCGGTGAGGTCGTCGAGGAAGGGGTGGCGTTCTCCGGGGGCGTGGGACATGGCGGCTGGTTCCTTGCGTGGGCTGATGGTTTGATATGAGAGCATATGCTCCTATTGACATGAAGATGAGAGTATATGCTCTTATTGTCAAGGCAGGGCGGTGTGGATTTTTCGGTGCGATACCGAGGGAGGGCGAGGTACGGCGGATCTCGAATATTTGTGACGTCGCAGATCCTCGGGACAAGCCCGAGGATGACGTCGAGCAAGAACAGAGCATTGCCAGCTGAGAGCTTGAAGGTCACGACCCTTCTCTCCCGTCATCCTTGGGCTTGTCCCGAGGATCTGCTGAGCTGTCCGTAAATCTCTCTGCCTCAACGCACCACTTTCAAGCCCGACATCCATGCGCAGCCAGCACCTTGCGTCCGGCCGCTGCAGCCCATACCGTGCCGCCATGAACATCAGCGCCAATGCGAAAATCAGAGTTAAAGCCATCGGCGTACACTGGCGCGACGGGTGCCTTCTGGCCGCCGATGTGCCCGACGGGCAGGGCGCGATCGTCGGCGTTCGCCCGCTCGGCGGCAGCGTCGAATTCGGAGAGCTTTCGTCAGAGGCGGTACGGCGGGAGTTCAAGGAGGAGATCGGCATCGACGTGGAGATCGTCGCCGGCCCCGTCATCATCGAAAACCGCTTTCACTTCGATGGCGCCGATGGCCACGAGATCATCTTCGTCTACGAGGTGACGTTCCCATCAGGCGCATTCGCGGGCGAAGAGCGCGTCGTCGTTCATGACGGCGTGGAGGGCGTGGCGCGATGGCACGACCCCGCCGCGCTCGATCGCGACGGGTGCCCGAGCCTCTATCCCAGGGGGCTGAAGGCGCTGCTTTCGGGGCTTATGTCTACTCGCTGAGCGGGCCTGTCGGCAATGCGCTGAAGGTCTCCAGCAATTCGATTGCCATGGCCCGCGCCTCGGCCGGGATATCGGAGAAACCCTGGCGGTATAGAAGCTTGTTCATGATGGCCTCCGCGAACTGCGGATTCATCCGGTGAGCCACGTTCAATGCCTTCGCGCAGTCATCCCGAAAGGGTGACAGCGCCCGAACAAGGGTGTCCGCCCCCCGCATCTTGATGACGCAGGCGATATCGAACATGTCGCGCGGCTGTAGCGATGCGCCGCGATAATATATCTTCTTCGCGATGATTTCCGCAGGCGTTTCGAGCATGACATCACGCCCGCGAACCTGTGCTTTCACCGTCGGGTCATCGGTCAGGCTCGGAGCGCAGATGAAGTCTATCTCCCCTACATCTTCGAAAACGATCTTCAGCGCCCTCGTGCCGTCGGTTTCATACCCGTCCGGATCGATGTCCAGCACATAGCCTTGCCTATCCGGATTGAGATAGGGCAGCAGCTGAGGATCATCGATGAATATATCGATGTCAAAACTTTCGCGGTGGTCGATCTGCAGCATCAATGCCGTGCCGCCACCGAAACTCCAGTTGTCGATCAATGGAAATCTGGAATTCGCCTGGTCGATAATGCAAATGGCCTGATCGAACAGATCGGCCCATCTGCTGCCGCTGGATCCGGCCAACTATGCCGCCCGTGCCAATGGCAGCGTATAGCCGGCAAGATCGGAGAATTTCCGCGCAAGATCGGAGGCGATCGCCCGGTCGATCTTCATTTCCGCCAGAAACGAATTCTGCAGAGCCTCATCGACCTCGGAGAAAAAGGAAAATGCCGAGGGATCGAAACTACCGGCGCTGGCGGGATCGGACAGTTTCGACGCCAATTGCTCAGCCGAAAGCGTCGTCCCGTAGGGGGCGTTGACAGTGGCAAGAACCTTTACTGCAACAGTCGACATGTTCGAAACCTGATTTTCTGCAACCAGAAAATAGCGTGCCGGCGCCTGAGAGACAAGGCTGCCCACTCGCAGCCGGCTGCTTGACGATCCCCCACCGGCTTCGCTACACGTTCCAGGCGCATCGCCTTCTTGGGCGATGCGCCGCATCTTTCGTTCCAACCCGGAGATCCCAATGCGCCGAGTCACTTCTCAACACGTTCACATCCGAAATTTTGAGAAGTTGATGGATCATGCGCACATTGAATCTGGGCATCCTCGCCCATGTGGATGCAGGCAAGACAAGCCTTACTGAACGACTGCTTTTTGATACCGGCGCGATTGCCAGGCTCGGCAGCGTCGATGGCGGCAACACGCAGACTGACAGTCTCGAACTCGAACGGCAGCGCGGCATAACCATTGCCGCGGCGGTGGTGTCGTTCACCCTCGGCGATCTCGTCGTCAATCTCATCGATACGCCCGGGCACCCGGATTTCATTGCCGAGGTGGAGCGCGTGCTGCAGCTGCTCGATGCGGCGATCGTCGTCGTCTCGGCGGTGGAAGGCGTGCAGGCGCAGACGCGCGTGCTGGTGCGGGCGCTGAAGCGGCTCGGCATTCCCTTCATCTTCTTCATCAACAAGATCGATCGCCTCGGCGCCCGCTATGAGGCGCTGCTGGAGGAGATGGCCGTGCAGCTGCAGGTGCGGCCCATCGCGATGATGGAGATGGATGAGGCAGGCTTTCGCGGCGCAAGCGCGCGAACCCGCAATATGATGGGCGAGCCGCTGTTTTCCACGCTTGCCGAAGCTTTGGCCGGCCATGACGAGGCGCTGCTTGCCGATTACGTGATGGCGCCGGAGCGCATCAGCGCCGGCAGGCTTCAGGCCGCGCTTGCCGAGCAGGTCGCGAGCGGCCTGCTGCACCCGGCCTATTGCGGCATCGCCATGACCGGCCTCGGCGTGCCCGCGCTGATTGCTGCGATCGAGACGCTGCTGCCCGGCAAGCGGCGTGATCCGCAGGGGGTGCTGAAAGGCCGGGTCTTCAAGATCGAGCGCGGCTGGGGCGGCGAGAAGATCGCCTATCTCAACCTCACCTCCGGCACGGTCACCGCCCGCCAGCAGATCGCGCTGCCCGGCGGGCCGGCCAAGGTGGTGAGCATCCAGCTCTTCGATCAGGGGAGGGTGGAAAAGGTGGGCGAATTCGGCGCCGGCCGTATCGCCAAGATCGGCGGCCTCACCGAAGCGCGCATCGGCGACGAGGTAGGCATGGAGGCCGGCCCTTCCTCCGCCTTCCATTTCGCGCCGCCGACGCTGGAAACCCGCGTGCGCGCCAGCCGCCCCTCGGAAACGGCGGCGCTCTGGGCGGCCCTGCAGCAGCTTTCCGAGCAGGACCCGCTCATCAACCTGCGCACCAGTGCCGATGCCAGCGAGATCTATGTCTCGCTCTATGGCGAGGTGCAGAAGGAGGTGATCCAGGCGATGCTTCTCGCCGATTTCGGCATTGCCGCGCTCTTCGAGGAAAGCACTGTCATCTGCGCCGAGCGGCTTGCCGGCACGGGCCAGGGGCTGGAACTGCTGTTCAAGGAGAGCAATCCCTTCCTTGCCACGATCGGGTTGCGGGTGGAGCCGGGGCCCGAGGGAGCCGGCAACAGCTTCGCGCTCGAAGTCGATGTCGGGCAGATGCCCGTCAGCTTCTATCGTGCTGTGGAAGAGACGGTCTCCGAGGTGCTGAAGTCAGGCATAAACGGCTGGCAGGTGATCGATTGCCATGTCGCCATGACGGCAGCGAAATTCAGCTCGCCCTCCAGCACGGCCGCCGATTTCCGCAGGCTGACGCCGCTGGTGCTGGCGGCAGCGCTGGCCGAGGCCGGAAGCATCGTGTGCGAACCGATCGATTACTTCCATCTGGAGGTACCGGCGGCATCGCTGACCACGATCCACACCCTGCTCGCCAAGGCAGGCGCGGTGACGAAGGATACCGTGATCGAAGCCGGCACCGCGCGGCTGACCGGCACGGTGGCATCCGCCATGATCCAGGGCATCCAGCGGCAATTGCCGGCACTTTCGAGCGGGCTTGGGGTGCTGGAGCATGGGTTCGATCACTATGCGCCCGTTGCCGGTGTGCCGGCGGTGCGGCCGCGGCTGGGGCTGAATCCTTTCGATCGGGCGGAGTATCTGCAAGGGCTGCGGTGAGGAGGCAAGTGGCGCGGCGGGTGGGAGCCCGTCGCGTCGCCTTACAGTAAGCGCTCCCGTAAATTTACCGTTGCGTACTTCCCGCCCTGCTGCTCGCGGTATTTGCTTCCTCCGGCACCTGAGCCCGGAGGAGATCGCCATGAAAGCCCTTGCATTCCTATGCCTGCTGTTGATGGGAAGCTCGGCCTTTGCTGCCGATAAGGCATCGCAGCGGGCTTTCGATGGCGAGATCGAGCGCAAGGCGGTGCAGGCGGTCGTCTGGGGTATTCCGGTCGTCAACTACGATCTGATGCGGCAGGAGATGCTCTCGAAGACGCCCGGCAAGGTCGGGCAGGTGATCTATTGGGGGCGGCCGCTCGACTGGCGCAACCAGACGCTGACGCCCAATCCGGAAGCGCTCTATTTCATGACCTTCTTCACGACGAAGGACGGCCCGGTCGTTCTCGAACTGCCGGCGGCCGAGAGCGGCGCCTCCTTCAACGGCAATATCGTCAATGCCTGGCAATTGCCGCTCGAAGATGCCGGGCTGCTCGGCATAGACAAGGGCAAGGGCGGCAAGTTCGTCGTCCTGCCGCCCGGCTACAAGGACCAGCTTCCGGATGGTTACATTCCGCTGCAATCCGAAGTCTATGGCGGCTACATGCTTCTTCGCTCGAACCTTAGGAGTCATGACGACGCCGACGTGCGGGCCTCGATCGCCTACGGCAAGAAGATGAAGGTCTATCCGCTCTCGGCGGCGGCCAATCCGCCGGAGACGGTGTTCAGCGATGTGAAGGACGTGCTCTTCGATTCCACCATCAAGTGGAACGAAAGCTTCTTCGACAATCTGAACCGGGTGATCCAGGAGGAGCCGTGGATTGCCCGCGACCGGGTGATGATCGACCAGCTGAAGACGCTCGGCATCGAGAAGGGCAAGCCCTTCAGCCCGGATAACCATGTCAAATCGCTGCTGAGCAAGGGCATCGGCGAGGGACGGGCGCTGCTCGAAGCCAAATATGATGCCGGCCTGCCGCCCTTCTTCACCGACAAGAGCCGCTGGACCTTTCCGGCCTATCCCGATCTCATCACCGCCGCGCAGGCCAATTTCGATGCGCCGGACGCCTATCCCGTCGATCATCGCGGCGTCGCCTACAGCTATGCCTATATCGGCATCAAGCGGCTGGGGGCGGGCCAGTTCTACTCGATCTCCATCCGCGACAGCAGGGGCCGCGATTTCGAGGGCGGCAAGGCCTACCGCCTCAACGTGCCGCCCAATGTGCCGGTGGAGCAATATTGGTCCGTGACCGCCTATGACCGGCAGACCCATGCGCTGATCAAGAATGTCGCTCGCGCCAGCCGCTCATCTCAGATCCCCGACCTGCAGAAGAACAGCGATGGTTCCATCGATCTCTATTTCGGCCCGAAACCGCCCAAGGGCAAGGAGACCAACTGGGTGCCGACCGACCCGAAGCGCAAGTTCGAGCTGATGTTCCGCGCCTACGGGCCGACGAAGGAGTTTTTTGACAAGAAATGGGTGCTGGCAGATGTGGTCGAGGTGCGGCGGTAGGGCCTGGCGGCGCCGAACAGGAATGAGATCCGGCCAAGGACCGCCGCCTCGCTCAAATCCTGCCGCGGGCGCCCAGTACCAGCGCGGTCAGCTGCTCGAAATTGCGCACGCCCTGGCGGTATAATTCCACGGTGATCGCGGCGCTGCGGGTGATTTCTTCCTCATCATCACCGGCAAGGCTGAGTTCCGCCTTCACCGCTTCCAGCACCCGCTGGCAGACGGCCAGGTCTTCAGACATCATCGGCCGGTCGCGCTCGCTGATCTCACGCTCGATCATAGTCTCCTCCATCACTCCCGTTCGAGGCGCGATGCGCCGGCGAGGGGCAGTTGCTCAAAAAAGTTTGTTCTCAAGGCTAATGCCTTGCCGCATTATCTTGGGGCGCATCATCGGGCAGCACGCTGATGCCGGCCTTGCGTGCGGCATTGACGAAGGCCCGGCGCGCCCTGTCACCATCGGCCTGAACTTCCAGTGCGCTCAGGCACGCCGATAGCGCGCGCTGAAACATCGGATCGCCGGCCTTCTTCGGCCAGCTGTCGGACATCAGAATGCCGGCGAGACCGGCAACCGTGTGGACGGTTCGGTAGCCGCCGGGACCATGAATCCGGGCGGATATTTCCTTGATAGGGACGGGGGATAGATCAGCCATTTCGGCACCTCACGCGGTAAACTGCGAGTTAACTGCCGATGCGGCTATTCGTTCCGTTGCGGGTCAGCCGTCGATACCGTCGACGGGAGATTTCGGCGGCAAGGGAGAGGCAAGCATCGTGGCTTCGATGCGCGGCCTGTGACCGCGCATTGGCCTTTCTCACACGGCGTCACCCTGCACGGCGGCGGCAAGCGGTTCCAGAATGTCCATGTCCTCGGCCGTCAGCCGGATCGAGACTGCCGCGACATTCTCTGCAAGCCGGCTGCGCCTGCGGGTGCCGGGGATCGGGACCGTCTTGATATTCAGCCTGTTGGACTGGGCGTAGAGCCAGGCCAGCGCGAGTTGGGCAGGTGTGATCCCTCTTTCGCCTGCCATCTGCTCGATCGTGGCGACGAGGCGCATGTTGGCTTGCCTGTTCTCGGCGGCGAAGCGCGGGAAGTGCCGGCGGGCGTCGTCTCCCGTCAGGGTGCCGGCAAATTCGCGCCCCGTCAGCATGCCGCGCCCCAGGGGCGAATAGGGCACGATGGTCACGCCAAGCTCGGCCGCCGCCGGCACGACATCCTTCTCGATATCGCGGGTGAAGATCGACCATTCCGATTGCAGGGCGGCAATCGGGTGGATTTCATGGGCGGCGCGCAGTTCGGCAGCGCTGACGGCGGAGAGGCCGAGCCATTTTACCTTGCCGGCGCGCACCAGATCGGCCATCGCGCCGATGGATTCTTCCAGCGGCACGGCATCGATGCGGCGGTGCATGTAATAGAGGTCGATGGTCTCGACACCCAGCCGCTTCAGCGAGCGATCGACCGCTGCCCTGATGAATTCGGGGCTGTTGTCGATACTCCAGTCATCAGGGGTCTCAGGCGTGCGCGCATAGCCGAACTTGGTGGCGATGATGACGCGCTCGCGATGGGCGGCGATGAAGGGTGCCAGGAATTCCTCGTTAGCGCCGAGGCCATACATATCGGCGGTATCGAACATCGTCACGCCGAGGGCGAGCGCGTGCTCCAGCGTGGCGCGGGATTCCAGCTCATCCGTATCGCCGTAGAATTCGCTCATGCCCATGCAGCCCAGTCCCTGGGCGCCGATCAAAGGGCCATTCCTTCCCAGCTGGACGAGAGGCAGGGCGGTGATTTCGCTTGTCATATCGGGTCTCCATATCTAGACAAGCAGCTCTTATAAGTATGGACTATGCTCCATGGTCAAGGGTCCAGACATGCTGATTTCGGAATTTGCCAGGGCGACCGATCTGCCGGTGGATACGATCCGCTTCTACATCGCCAAGGGGCTGCTGAAGCCGGAGCGCAGCGCCAAGGGCGGCGCCAATCCCTACCAGATGTTCCGGCAGGAGGACGTGACGGCCGCCCGGATGATCCGGCTGCAGCAGACGCTCGGCTATTCGCTCGGCGAGATCCTGGCGCTCAACGAGGAATACCGCGCCGGCGAACATTCACCGGAGCGCACGATCGAGGTCTTGCAGATGCAGATCGCGCGGCTGGAAGAACGCAGGGCCGCGCTGGACGCGGCGCTGTCCTTCCTGCGCGGCAAGGTGGAGTGGATCAAGGCGGGCAAGCCAGACGGCGCTCCCCGCCTTGAGGACTATCGTTGTTGAGCCGCGCGCAGCTCGGCCAGCCCTTCCTGCATCGAGATGACAGGCGCATAGGCGAGGTCGCGCCGCGCCTTGCCGATATCGAGTGACACTTCCACGGCCGAGGTCGCATAGGCTTGCAGGGTGAGCGGCGGAATGATCCTGCCGCCCGATATCGCAGCCAGCAGGTCGCCGATTGCCGCCACTGTCCGCAGCACGAAGCGAGGAACGCTCTTGTCGGGCACATCGAGCCCCTGCGTTTCCAGGAGGGCTGAAACGATCGTTCGGAATGGCACGGGCTCGCCATCGGATATGAAATAGATCTCGCCGCCGCGACCCCGGTCCAGCGCCCGTTCGACGGCGGCGCAGAGATTGGCGATATGGGTGGTCGAGGTGAGGTAGGTGCCGCCGCCGATCCAGGCGAATTTGCCGGAGCGAACCGCCTCCGTGAGGGCCGGAAGTGCCGTGGTGTCGTCGCGGCCCCAGACGAAACGCGGGCGCAGGATGACGACAGGGAAGCCCGGCGCGCTCTCGGCAAGCGCGATGCGTTCGGCCGCCGCCTTGGTGCGGGAATAGCCGGCGGCGGGATGGGCCGGTAGCGGCATGGTCTCATCTATATCGACCAGCGGCCGGCCCGTGGCGAGAACCGATTCCGTGCTGAGATGGATGACCTTGCGAATGCCGGCTGCCCTTGCGGCATCGAGAACGGCACGTGTGCCATCCTCGTTGATGCGTCGTTGCCGCTCGGTCGCGGGACCGTGGTCTGTATCGGCGGCGGCGTGGATCATGGCGTCGCTGCCCGCCATGCCC
This sequence comes from Hyphomicrobiales bacterium, assembly GCA_900471925.1. Taxonomy (GTDB): domain Bacteria; phylum Pseudomonadota; class Alphaproteobacteria; order Rhizobiales; family Rhizobiaceae; genus Rhizobium. The sequence continues at coordinate 97,607 of UCGV01000025.1, read as the reverse complement.
AGGGCAAGACCGGCATCGAGGAGATCGCCGAGGAACGGCTTTGCACCAAGCGCCCGCACCGTTTCCGCCGATGCATCGCTGCGCGCCAGCGCGACGACCTCGACGCCGCGCGCCGTGAAATGGCGGATCAGGTTGCGGCCGACATAGCCGCTGCCGCCCGTCAGGAATATGCGTTGAAAAGGCACGTGTTTATCCGTGGCCGCTTGCTGCGCGGCGATGCTGTCAGTCATGTCATTCACTCTTATGGGATTGGGAGGGTCAGCCCGCCTTGACGTCGGGGAGATCGCTCTCCCCGGGAGTTGCCGTCACGAGCCAGTTGATCTCGCGAAGAACCTTGTCGCGTTCTTCGCGCGTGAAATGATGGAAATCGAGATGTTCGAGAAACTTCAGCCCTTCGAGCGCCAGATAGGCGAGAAGGGCGCCGCGCGGTGAGGGCGAGGTCTGCTCGATGCGGGCGATCGTGCGGGCCTGGTTTTCCTGCATCTTGCTGCGCAAGCCCGCGTCGAGCGCCAGGGCTGCGCTGAGATTGAGGGCAACTGCGCGGAACTCCTCCGGCGGCGGCTCGGATGCGGCAACGATCCGCCCACGGATCGGCCGGTCCTTGATATCACCGAGCCTTTGCTCGATGCCGGCATGGTGGGCATTGTCACGCTCGAAGGCGCGATCGACCACAGCCTCCACCAGTGCCTGCTTGGATTTGTGGTCGTAGAGCACGCTCGCCTTGTTGACGCCTGCTTCTCTCGCGACCGCATCGATCGTCAGGTTCGCCGCGCCATCGCGCCCGACGACGCGCTCGGCCGCATCGAGAACGGCCTGCTGATCGATAACCCGCTTCCTGCCCATGATGTCATCCGATTTATTTCCAACCAGATGGTTATAAATAATTGGCGATCGGAATGTCAAGCGGTCGGCTGCATCGGCGCGGCGCCCGCCCTACCGATGCGCGGTGGCGAGTTTGACAGCGAGACCCACGAAGACCAGGCCGGCGATGCGGTTGAGGATGACCTGGCTCTTGTCCGAGCGCTTCAACCAGCTGCTGATCGAGCCTGCCAGCAGCGAGATAATGGCGAAGGAGACGAAGGCGCAGAGGATGAATATGCCGCCGAGCTCAAGCATCTGCAGCACGATGCTGCCGTTTTCGGCCGAGGTGAATTGCGGCAGGAAGGCCAGAAAGAAGATCGCGACCTTTGGGTTGGTGATGTTCATGATCACGCCGCGCAGCATCATCTGCCACATGGGTTTTACCTTCGCCGTGCCCTCGTCGAGCTTTTCCGGTCCGGCCCGGAAGGACTTGTAGGCGAGGTAGATCAGGTAGGCGGCGCCGATGAATTTCAGGGCGTCGAAGGCGAGCTGCGAGGTCTGGAAGATGGCGGCGACGCCGAGGGAGACGGCAATCGTGTGGAAGACGAGGCCGATGCACAGCCCTGCCGTCACCGACAGGCCGACGCCACGGCCATAGATTGCCGATTGCATCAGCACGAAAAGGTTATCGGGGCCGGGAACCCAGGCGAGGAGCGTGGCTGCGGCGGCGAAGGTGACGATGACTTGGAGTGAAAGCAAGTGCGGGCTCCCTTGGTTGGCTTGCGATAGCATGGGGCAGGCTGCGGAGCCAGCCGGGTTTGCGCAGATGCAGTGTCGCCAATAGCAGCCTCCGATCCGCTCTCCATCCGCGACCCCGAGATTTTTAGGGTGCGCGTGTATCAGCACTTGGAAACTCGTTAAGGGAGTGGGATGATGGCCGCCCTGCTGAGTGGGGGCGACGCCGATGATGACGAGCTTCGATGCGCAGATCCAGTTTGGCGGCGAGCGGCGCCAGGTCACGGCACTTTTTTACGATATCGTCGGATCGACGCAGATGCTGCTGTCGAGCGATCCGGAGGAATTCTTCCGTTCGGTCGCGGGCCTGCACGATATGGCCGAAGCCGTCATCCAGCGGCATGGCGGATTTCTGAGCCAGCGGCTGGGCGATGGCGGCTGCTGCTATTTCGGCTATCCCGAGCAGTCGGAGGATGCGGCCGAGCGGGCAGTGGAAGCCTCGCTGGAGCTGATCGCCGTGACCGGACGCCGCCGGCGCGCGGCGCGCAAGGCACCGTTCCAGCTGCGAGTGGGGGTGGCGACCGGGCTTGTCGTGCTTTCGGCTGACGGCAAGGAGATCCTGGGCACCGCGCCGGTGCTGGCCGCGCGGCTGCAGGCGGAGGCGCAGCCGGATTCCGTGGTCGTGGCCGACTCCACCTATCAGCTCACACGCGGCCGCTTCGAGTTCGGCTTCCTGCGCAAGACCAGCCTGAAGGGATTTGCGGAGCCCGTGCCGGCCTGGCAGCCTCTTGGCAAGAGCCAGACCCCCGGCCGGTTTTCGCCGGGCGCCGGCCGCGTCTCGGCCATGCGCGGGCGCGATGCGGAGATGGCGCTGATGATGGAGGCGTGGCGGGCCGTCTGCGCGGGGCAGGGCCGGTCGGTCGCGATCGTGGGGGACGCCGGTATCGGCAAGTCGCGGCTGATCGCCGAATTTCGCCGCGCGCTGAAGCGGGCCGAGGGCAGCGATCTCTTCCTCCAGTGCAGCAACAGTCTTACCAACCAGCCGCTGCATCCGCTGATCGGCTTTCTGGAGCACCGGGTCGGCCGCGATCGTCTGCGCAGCGGCAGCGGGCTGCACGAAACACTGGCGGCAGTTGGCCTCCATGTCGATCCGGGCGCGGCCGCCATCATCGGCGAATTTGCGGCCGAGCGGCTGAAGGCGGCCTCCGGCAATATCCGCGTTACCGATATTTCTGGGCGGCTCTTCCGCGGCGAGGTGATCGATGCGGCGGTCGAGGTGCTGCACGGTGCTGCCCGCGATGCCGCCAATATCATCGTCTTCGAGGATACGCACTGGGCCGACAGCATGACGCTGGAACTGCTGGACGCGCTGAATGCCGATGCGCGCCATCTGCCGCTGATGGTCATCCAGACATCGCGCAAGCCTGTGTCGCAGGGTGTGACCGATGAGCTGGTGCTCAGCCGTCTCGCGCCCGAGGCCATCGGCGATCTCGTCGGCGCGGTCTGGGGCGGGGCGCCGCCACCGGGTCTTGCCGGGCTCATCCTGGAACAGAGCGACGGGTTGCCGCTCTATGCCGAGGAGCTGGCGCTGTTCTTCCGCACGCGCCAAGGTGCCAGCCAGACGCCCGACAGCCAGACGCCGGCCGGATGGACGAAGCTTCTGATCGACGAAGGCGTTTCCTCGCTCAACGACCTTTTGGCGGCAAAGCTTGCCGAGGCCGGCACGGCGCGGCGCACGGCGCAGCTCGCAAGCGTGATCGGCCGGGAGTTCAGCGCCACGCTGCTGCGGCAGCTGGTCGATACCGCCGATGCGCCTTCGCCGGAAGGCGATCTGGCAACGCTCGTGGCGCATGGCGTGATGGAGCGCGGCGCGGGGCCGGATGCCTATCAGTTCCGGCATGTGCTGCAGCATGAGGCGGCCTATGGCAACCTGCTGCGCAGCGATCGCCGCCGCATCCACTCGCGCATCGCGCATCTGCTTCTCGGCGAGGAGGCGCTCAGCCTGCCGGCCGCCGTTGCCTCCTGGCATTGCGCCGAGGCGGGCATGCATGCGGAGGCTGCGCGTTTCGCGCTCGAGGCGGCGGAAGCCTGCGTGCAGCGCTCGGCCATGCGCGAGGCGGCCCGCACGCTGGAACTCTGCGCCGAGGAGATCGCCGCCATGCCCCGCCAGGCAGACCGCAGCGGCCTGCAGCTGGATCTCCTGCAATTGCAGGGCGTGGTTTCCACCGCGCTGCATGGCGAGGGCTCGCAGCAGGTCCGGCAGATCTATTCACGGGCGATGGCGCTGGTGCGGCGCGGCCCCGCCGCGAACAGGCAGGAGCGCTTCCCGCTCTATTGGGGATGGTGGTTTACCGCGCCCGACATTTCCGCGCAGCAGTCGCGCGCCCAGATCCTGGTCGAGGATATGAGCGTGGTCGAGGATCCCGAGACGCGGCTGCAATCCTACCATTGCGGCTGGGCCACAAGCTTTCATGCCGGGCAGCACGGCTTCTGTCTCGATTGCGTGCGCAAGGGCCTGGCGCATTACGATGCCGACCGCGCGGTCCGCAACCGGCCGCTGTTCGGCGGGCATGATGCCAAGGTTTGCGGGCTCGGCGAAAGCGCGCTCTCCAACCTGCTGATCGGTCGGGCGGAGGCGAGCGAGGCGGCCATAGGTCAATGCCTGGAATGGGCGGATCGTACCGAACACGCCGGCAGCAGGGTTCACGCGCTCTACTACGCGATGGAGCTGCGCCGCTGCCAGGGGCGCCACGAGCACGTGCGCGATCTGGCGGGGCGGATGCTGTCGCTCGCCGATGACAACGACATCACCGTCAGCCGGGCGCGCGCCCATCTCTATGCCGGCTGGGCCGAGGCCATGTCTTCCTCGCTGCCGCGCGGAATCGAGCGTTTCGAGGCGGGGCTGGCGCTACAGCATGAGGTCGGCACCGGCGAAAATCTCCCGATCTACGGCGACATGCATGCCGCTATACTGGAGCGGCAGGGCAGGCTGGATGAGGCGATCGGCATCATCGAGAATGCCCTCAAGCAGTCGCGTAAGACCGGCCAGAGCTTCTGGCTTGCCGAACTCTACCGGCGCCGGGCCGGGCTGCGGCTGGCGCGCGGGGAAAAGCCGGCGACCGCGCAGCGCGATCTCGCCCGCGCGCTGCAGACGGCGCGGTTGCAGGGCGCCGACTGGCTGGCGAAACGGGCAAGCCGCGACCTGCGGCATCATTTCGGCTGAAGATGGATCGGGGTTGAAAGGGATCGGGGCATGGAAGGCCTGGGGCAAGATGGCGGGGATCTCGGGGCGCTGCTCAGCCGCCCGTTCCCGCCTTTGCCCGAAACCTCCGCTGTCGTCGCAAATATCATGGCGCGGCGGCGCGCCTTCGGCATAACCCGGCTCGGCTCGGTGACCGGTCTCGACCGCACGGGCATACCGGTCGCGCAGGTGACCCGCCCGGCGTCGCGCACCGTCTGCGTCAACCAGGGCAAGGGGCTGAGCTATGGGCAGGCGGCGATATCGGCGCTCATGGAAAGCCTCGAAAGCTGGGCTTCGGAACGGATTGCCGAGGAGCGTGTGCATGAGGCGGATTTCGATACTGTCGACGCTGACGGCCTCTGGTCGCATCTGCTGCCGGAAGGGGCCGATACGGTCGGCCCGCTCACCTGGATTAAGGGCTGGGATTTCCTGTCGGGCCGGTCGCGCATGGTGCCGCTGGCGCTGGTCGATACCAATTACGTGATCCCGTCGCCGCATCCGCAATGGCTGCCGCGAAACAGTACCGGCCTTGCCGCCGGCACCAGCCTGCAGCGGGCGATGCTGCATGCCTGCCTGGAAATACTGGAGCGCCATGCCTGCCACCACGCCATGCGGCGGCCACATTTCTTCGATCGTTTCCAGATCGGCACGGGGACGATCCGCAGCGGCGAGGCCGGCGAGATCATCAACAGGCTGAACCGGCAGGGTTTCGTCGCCGGCGTCTGGAGCGTGCCATCGAGCCTGCCGGTCTACTGGTGCCAGGTCATGGAGGCGGCGGGGCAGGTGCGGCTCGCGCCTCTGCCGGCCTCGGGATTCGGCTGCGATATCAGCCATGACAGGGCGCTCGCCAAGGCGCTGCTCGAAGCCTGCCAGTCGCGCTCTGGCGTGATTTCAGGGGCGCGGGAGGATGTGACGGGCCATTTCTATCAGCACCCCGATATAAGCGAGATCTCCGCCTGGCGGCTGTTCCTCTCCCAGCAGGGCGCGCCCTTTCCGGTCAGCGAGGCTCCGCCCTCGGGAGAGAACGATCTGAAACTGGCGCTGGATGCGCTGGTGGCCGCCGGCGCCCGCGCTGTCATCGCCGTGGTGCTGCATCAGGATGAGGCCATCCCACTGCATGTGGTGAGGATCGTCGCGCCGCCGCTGGAGACGAATACCGATGGCTGAGATCGTCGTTTTCGTTGGCCCCACGATCAGCGCCGGCGAAGCGCTGCAGCATCTCGATGCGCTCTATCTTCCGCCCGTCGGGCAGGGCGATGTGGTGCGCGCCGTGCTCGATCACGCGCCCGCCGTCATCGCCATCATCGACGGGGTCTTCGGGCAGCGGCCAGCCGTGCGCCACAAGGAGATCCTGTGGGCCATGGCGCGCGGCGTGCGGGTCTATGGCGCCGCCAGCATGGGGGCGCTGAGGGCAGCCGAACTTGCCGGCCACGGCATGATCGGCCACGGCCTGATCTACCGCTGGTACCGGCGCATGCCGCTTGCCGACGATGCCGATGTCGCTGTCGCCATGGCGCCGGCCGAGCTTGGCTCGCAAGCTATGGGGGAGGCGCTTGTCGATATCAGGCGCACGCTGAAGAAAGCCGAGCGCGAAGGTATTATTAACAGGGAATTTCGCGTTTCGCTCGAAGCCGCGGCCCGCTCGCTGCATTTCATCGAGCGCAGCTACAAGACTATTCTATCGTCCTGCGATAGTGCGAAGATCACTCCTGAAGAGATTCAGTATTTTAAAACATGTCTCGAAAACTATGCTGTCCGACAGAAGAAAATTGATGCAATCGAACTACTTGATGCACTTTCTTTGTGCCGATATGCATCAGATACACCCCAGGGTGATATAATATTTGAGTTGACGGATGCCTTTGCTTTCGATCTTAAATATTCGAAACTCTACCATGAGATGTTCTCTGAGGATTTGTACTGATTTAAAGGCGCATATGTCGATTTGTGTGATGATGAGCATTGGGGGCTATCGTGGATGGCATCGCTCACATACCCAATTCCGACCCGGGCGGTTCTGCTGAACCGTCGCTCGGTACGCGCTTCCTCGTCTTTGCCCAGCCACCCTATGTTCAAGGCTATGAGAAGCCCGAGCTCGTCTGGCTCTCACCGGGTGCCGGCCAGATCCTCGCCGGCCCGGCGGACAAATACATGTATGTCGCCGATCCGGTCGAGCCGAAACAACCCTATGCCTATCCGGTGCTGCCGCCTTATCCGGGCGCACTGCGCCCGCCGGCCGAGCCCGGCCCTGATGGCCATTTCGACCATATCGGCCCGGATTCGCCGCTCTTCCTCGCCACCCACAGTTTTGCCTGCGCGCGCCGGGTGCTGGATATATGCGAGAACTATGTCGGCCGGGAGATCAGCTGGTTCTTCGAGCCGACGCTGGCCCGGCTGGAGATCGTTCCGCATATTGTCGACTGGGACAATTCCCAGTCCGGCTTCGGCTTCCTGGAACTCGGCGAGGGCGAGCCGGGCAAGGATACGACCTGCTTTGCCCTGAATTTCGATGCGATCGCCCACGAGATGGGCCATCTGGTGCTGCTCAGTGAACTTGGCATCCTGCAGGGTGACGGGGCCGGCACGGAATTCTTTTCCTATCACGAGGCGATTGCCGATTTCATCTCGCTCATCGGCCTCCTGCATTTCGACACGGCGCTCGACCGCATCCTGCGCCGCACCGCCGGCGACCTGCTGGTCAATAACGAGCTCGACCGCTTCGCTGAACTCAGCGACGAGAAACAGGTGCGCAATTTCAACAATTCGCTGCGCCTGAGTGATGTGAGCGACGACGTGCACGACCACTCCAAGCCCTTCGCCGGCTGCCTGTTCGATTGCATGGTCGAGATCTACCAGCGCCTGCTTTTCGAGCGCGGCCTCTCCGATATCGACCCCCGACGCTACAGCAACCTCAGACAGCAGATGGCGCCCGACCTGATCGAGGCCAGTCTGCAAGCGTCGAAATCCAGCTACGAGCTGAAGCATTTCGCCAGCAAGGCAGCGCTGCAGGAGGCGAGGGACATTATCGGCGAATGCGTCGTGCGCTCCTGGGCCTATCTGGAGCCCGACAACCTGACATTCGAAATGGCGGCGGAAGCCATGCTGGCCACCGCCGAACAGGGCAGGGCCAGGCCATATCTGACCCAGATGGAAGACTGCATGAGGTGGCGCGAAATTCTCTGGTAAAGGGAGGGAAACGAGATGGATTATGAGTTTGTGCCGGCACCTGCCGACGAAGGTATCTACTATCCGGATGCTTTGATCCTTTACGGGGTCAAGCTCAACAGCGTGGCCGACTATGCGAACTTCGGTGTCGGGTGGCCTAATCTGGAACTGCATGCCCAGCTCTTCCAGCCGAACTGGCCCGTCACTGTCCCGCCCACACCGGTCACAAGGGCGAGCTATTCTGTTGCCTTGACCTATGGTTACAGTTTTGAAGGGCATTGCTACAGACTGGATTCTCAGCGGGCCTTCATCATCGTGGGCGCCGACGACGAGGATCCGATCGGCTGCGGTTACGATGATCTAATGGCCCCGCCACCGCCTCTTTTGGGCTATCGGATGTGGCGCATCCGGAGCTCCACCGAGCTTCTGGAAATAACCGTCAACTTTGCCGACGCCAAGACGCTCATTCTCGATGCAAACCTGCCGGGAAAGCGCTCACCCAATTCCTACGCCATCCATCTGAACACAGCACATCGCAACGGTCGCATCATGCGCGACTGATCGTCCGGTGTTCTCTTTGCGAAAGGAAAAACCATGCCAGTGATCATCGCGTTCAGAGCGTCGCAAGACATCACCGGGTTGACAGTGACCGATCAATACACAGATCTGCCCTGTACGGACCTCGACGGTAATGCTTTCGAGAATATCAATATAAAGGCCAATGATCCCAAGCCTTCTAGCTGCCAGTGCCCGCGGAATCCGCAAAACTACTATCGTGCATACGTGAAATTCAGGTTTTTTGTCGGGAAGGACGAGATTAAGGCGGGGCCCATGGAACTTGATCGTCTTCACTACGATGTCGTCCTGCCCCAACTTCCAGCATCCAAAGCCGTGGTGGCCGTGGTGAATTCCGGAATCTTGGAAAATTTGGAGCAGAGTATTCTTAAAAAAGCCAATGATCAGTTCGCCCCGAAAGAGAAGCGTTGACGTTTGGTATTTCGGCGATTGTCCGCGCGATCATGCATTTGGCGCGAATGGGTCGTGACCGTGTTCACGCGATCAGCCGGGCTGCCGATGGCCCGGCTGCTGTGGCTCTGACGGCTGGATGGCTGCCGGATGTTGCCGAGGCGAGGCGTTAGAGATGTGCAGGTGGTGCGCCGACAGCCATCCCCACCGAAGAGCGAAGGGTGTCCCGAATTGACAAGGCCTTCGAGCCGATGCAACCCTCGGCTTTAAGGGGGCGCCATGGCAAGGCTTAGGGTCTACGATATCAAGGCAAACGTGCTTGCAGTCGATCTCAAGGATCTGCTGCGCCTTCTCGCGCCCCGGTCGCTGCAGGCAAACTGGATGGTATCGGCTGTGCAGTCATCGAGACCGGGGCATGAATGGTTCGAGGCCACAGGCGAGGGCGGCGAGCAGCTTGAGCTGATGGCGCAGAGCAAGGCGCACCTCTCCGGCGCTGAACTGGCTGCACTGGCCGGGAGCACGCGGCAGGTGATCTGGGGAGAGTTTGCGGGCTTTGCACCTGCGGAGCCGGACAAGGCTTGGCTGGTCATCCGGGCGGTTGACAGCGCGTTCTACGAGATCGAGACGGATGATGAGGCTGTGCTGAGTAACATCAGGTCGGCGTATCGGGATATCCGCACGGGCGAGGTGCCGGTGGCTGAGTGGGTGGTTGGTGGCTCAATTGATGACGGCTAGTTTATTGACAGCTGCAACGGCGCCTCACACCGACTGATGCGGCATCAGTGCTCCGATAAATGCAAATCCACCACCGCATCCCCATCAGTGCCGCATCTCACCCTTCTCCTTCTCCTTCTCCTTCACCTCATCCGCCGCCCCCACCTCCGGCCAAGCCCCCATCGCCACCTCGGTCAGCGCATCCAGCTCCGCCTTCGTCGCGCCGTCATGGGCCTGGATGCCCACGCCCTGGACGATCGCCACGTAGAAGCGGGTGAGGCTGTCCACGTTGGCGCCGTCGGGCAGTTCGCCGGCGTCCTTCGCGGCCCTGAGGCAGGCGCCGATCACATCCAGCCAGTCGCTTCTCGCCTTGCGGATGGCGCGCACCACCAGGCTCGGCATGTCCTCATCCACCAGCGCCAGTGTCGTCCAGCAGCCGACGGGGTGGTTGGCGCTGTCGGTCATGATTTCGGTGAGGGAGCGGAACATGTTGCGCAGGCCGACGCGGGCCGGGTCACCTTTTTCGAGATGGCCCCATAGGCCGTTCTGGGTGGCGACCATGTAGAGGCCCACAGCCTCCACGAAGAGCTGTTCCTTGTTGCCGAAGGCGGCGTAGAGGCTTTTGACGTCTATGCCCATCGCCTCGGTCAGATCCGGCATGGAGGCGGCGTGATAGCCGTTGCGCCAGAAGACCAGCATGGCGTCCTGCAGCGCCTTTTCACGGTCGAATTTTCTTGGGCGGCCTCTCGGCATTCAACCCTCCTGCCTGTCTGGAAAAATATTCATTGATCACTGAATAAATCAGTTGACGGCGAAAATCAACGCTGGCATCAATTATTCATCGTTCACTGAATAAATCGGAACGAGACCAAACAGCCCCCACGCCGGGCACCGTTCGACAACGGCCGGCACCGCCAGAAAAGAAGATCGCCATGTCTAAAATCGTTCTCATTACCGGCACGTCCAGCGGCTTCGGCAAGGATACCGCGCTCACCCTGAGGGCCGCCGGCCACCGCGTTTTCGGCACGATGCGCGGCATTACCGGCAAGCACGCCGCCGTCGCCGCCGAGCTGCAGGCAAAGGGTATCGAGCTGATCGAGCTTGATGTGACCGACGACGCCAGCGTCGATGCCGCCTTCAGGAGCCTGTTCGAAAAGACCGGCGGCAAGCTCGATGTGCTGGTCAATAATGCCGGCCGCATGATCCAGGGTGTCTCGGAAGCTGTCACATCCGAGCAGACCCGCGCCATGTTCGATGTCAACGTGCTCGGCATCCAGCGCGTGATGCGCGCGGCCCTGCCGCAGCTGCGCCGCAACGGTTCCGGCCTCGTCATCAATATCGGCTCCATTCTCGGCCGCGTCACCATTCCCTTCCTCGGGCTCTATGGCGCCACCAAGTTTGCCGTGGATGCGATGACGGACAGCTATCGCTACGAGCTTTCGCAGCTCGGCATCGATGTGGTTCTCGTGCAGCCGAGCGCCTATCCGACCGGCCTCTATGAGGAGATCGGCGCTGCGGATGCGAGCCGCGAGCATGAATATGGCGCGGTCGCCGAAGTGCCGAAGGCCTTCAATGCCTACATCTCCGGCCTGTTTGCCGGCCCTGATGCGCCCAACCCGCATGATGTGGCCGAAGAGATCGCCCGCCTTGCGGCAACGCCTGCCGGCCAGCGCCCGGCACGTGTCGTCGTCGGCAATGGTTTTGGTGCCGATGCGGTCAATGACGCCGTCGCCCCGATCCAGAGCGGCATGATCGGCGCCATCGGCATGGCGGCGCTTGAAACGCTGAAGGTGGCCTGAGGCCCGCGCCGTCAGGGGTGGCGGCCAGCGCCGTCATCCCTCCTGGCTCCTTGAGGAGAAAAGCATCATGGACAAGCGTTTGCTGATACTGGCGCTGGGAATGTTTGCGCTCGGAACGGACAGTTTCGTGATGGCGGGCATCCTGCCGGAGATTTCCCGCAGTTTTGATGTGCCGATCGGGGCGGCGGGACAGGTGACGACGGTTTATGCCGTTACCTACGCGCTGCTGGCACCAACCGTGGCGGCGATTGCCGCCCATGTGCCGCGCAAGCGGCTGCTGCTGATGAGCCTGGCGATCTTCGTGGTGGCCAATCTGGCAACGGCTGTCGCACCCACATTCGGCATCGCGCTCGCCACGCGCGTTCTGGCCGGCCTTGGTGCGGCGATGTTTGCGCCGACGGCAACGGGGGCTGCGGCCATGATGGTGGCGCCGGAAAAGCGCGGCTTTGCACTCGCCGTCGTCATATCGGGGCTCACGGCCTCCACCGCATTGGGAACGCCAGTCGGCGCCATGATCGGCGGCTTTGGTGACTGGCGGCTGACGATGGTCTTCGTCTCGGCACTTGCCGCCGTCTCCGGCATCGGCATCTGGGCGCTGCTTGCCGATTTGCCACTGCCGCCTGTCATCACGCTTGGCCAGCGCGTGGCGCCCATCAAGGATTCCCGCGTGGCGCTGACGCTGCTGACGGGCCTCGTCTACCAGACCGGCCATTTCATCAGCTACACCTATTTCACCGCCGTCTTCGACCGCGTGCTGGCCCATAATTCGCTGCTGATCGGCGGCATGCTGGTGCTCTGGGGTGCAAGCGGCATGGTGGCGAACCTCGTTGCCGGCCGTCTCTCGGATACGATCGGCAACCGCAAGGTCATCGTCGGCGGTCTTATCGTGCTGGCGCTCACCATGGCGCTCTTGCCTGTGGCGAGTGCCCATCTGTGGACGAGTGCCATCGCGGTCGCCGTCTGGGGTGCCGTCGCCTGGGGTCTGCTTGCGCCGCAGCAGCACCGGCTGGTGGCGGCTGCCGCCCATTCCGCCCCTGTCGTGCTCGGGCTGAATACGTCGGGCACCTATCTCGGTGTCACGGCCGCCGGCGTGGTTGGCGCGCTCGCCATTCCCGCCGTCGGCGCCTACAGCCTCGGCTATATCGGCGCCGTCTTCATCGTCGCCGCACTCGTTCTCGCCGAGATGGCGAGCGCGCGTATCGAGGCTGCCAAAGCCGGCCATGCCGAGGGCAGGGCGGCCTCCGCCTGAGGACGCCGCCCTATACAATCCACTAGGAAATCACGGAAAGGATGATGTCATGACCCGGAATGAAAAAGCCCGCGCGTTCGCGGCACTTCACATCAAGGGCAAGCCGGTGCAGCTCTTCAATGCCTGGGATGCCGGCAGCGCAAAGGCAATCGCCGCGGCAGGCGCGCCGGCAATCGCCACCAGCAGCTGGGCGGTCGCAGCAAGCCTCGGCTACAAGGATGGCGAGGATCTGCCGCTGCCGCTCGCGCTCGAAGCCATCGGCCGCATCGCCGCTGCCGTCGATATTCCCGTGACGGCGGATTTCGAGGGTGGGTATAGCGAGGACGATACGGTGCTTGCCGAAAACATCGCCCGCCTGCTGGAAACCGGTGTGGTCGGCATCAATTTCGAAGACCGCGTCGTCAAGGGTTCCGGCCTCTATAGCCGGGAGCGCCAGGCCGAGCGCATCGCCGCCATCCGCAAGGCGGCGGACAGCAAGGGTGTGCCGCTCTTCATCAACGCGCGCACCGATCTCTTTTTCGAGCATTTCAACGAAGCCGCCGATTACGTGGATGAAGCGATCGAGCGGGCGAGCGCCTATGCTGGGGCTGGTGCCTCCAGCCTCTTCGTTCCCGGTCTCGTGGATGATGCGTTGATTGCCCGCCTTGCCGAAGGCTCCGTGCTGCCGGTCAACGTGATGGTCATGGATGGCGTCTCGCCCGCCGGGCGGCTGGCGGAGCTGGGTGCGGCGCGCATCAGCTTCGGCAATATTCCCTATGTGACGGCAATGGGCGCTCTGGGGGATGCCGCGAGACGGGTTTATCAGCGGTAGGTTTTTTTAAAGAGATGAAGCGATAGTGCCGAAAGCATGGTCCTGAACCGGTCTGCGGTTCAGCTTCCGGCTGCCACGTGGCCCGATGGCCTTGGCAGCCTTTCGGCTGTCCATGCGTCGTTTGGTATTGGCGCCGTTGAGGGGGAGTTATGGCATCATCGGTGTTCTCAAAGACGGATCTGGCGAGACTGAGGGATATCGGCTGGTCACTCTGGGATCCGATCGGAATGATGCCGGAGGGATTGAACTGGCGTGACGAGGCGGCCGGCGGTTTCGAGGATGAATATGACCGCTATCTCGAAAGCGCGACAGCGCAGCTGCGCCAGGGCGTGTCGGCTGATGATGTTGCCCATTATCTCGCACATGTGGAAACCGAGCAGATGTCGCTTGCGCGACGGCCAGATACATTGGCGAGAGCCCGGGCGGTCGTGCAGGCCATCCTGGCGGATGAGCGCATCCGGGCAGCAGGCGATGCGTGAAAAAAAGCCTCGGGCAGAAGATGGAAAGCATGGAAAAGACGATACCCGAAATCTGCGATTCACTCGGGATCTGCCTCGTTCAGCGTCGCCACGGATGGTGCGATCTGCTGATCTTCCATTCCGGCGGGATCACCCATTGCAGAGTGAGCGAAGTCTTTACCGATCCGGTCTTCGAACTCATCATACTGTGTCGCGCCATTCTGGAAAATCGGCCGGAAACCGTGTCGCTGCAGGACGAACCGGGCGGCTCTCGCCTGTCCCTGACGCCTGATATGCGGTGGCAGCACATCATCCGCCTTGAGATCAGCACTTTTTCAGCCGAGATGGCGGAGGAGACGCCACCCGATCTTTCCCTCTGGGTGAAGCGCCGGCAGCTTCTCGCATTGCTGATGACCGAGCTTTGGAAGCTCAGCCGGTTTCACACGGAGCCATCGTTTCAACGTAGCAGGCAGTCGTTTTCGAGCGCGGATGCCTTGCTGCAGCTCAATGCGGACTGGGATAGCGACCCGCATCTGGGGCCATCGCTGCTGAAATAGCGGCTGGCGATGGTGCCTTGCGGCGGCAAGCTGATGTCATGTACCTGTTGCAATCTGGCCTTAGCCGAAGAGCGTGACTGGATTGGACCGAACCTCGATGCAAGATTTCCTCATCCGCCCGCTCTCATCCCAAGAGGATGCGGCCGCCTTTCGCGATATCCGCCTTGAGGGGCTGCAATATCACCCGGAAGCATTCGGCGCGGATCTTGAGGATGAGCGCGAACGCAGCCTCGAATGGTTCGCCGAGCGTCTCAACAATAACGTTATTTTCGGCGGCTTCGCCGATACCGGCGCGCTTGGCGGGGTGATTGCGGTAGCGCGCGGGCCGGGTGCCAAGACGCGGCACAATGCCATGATCTGGGGCATGTATGTGCGCCCAGGTTTTCGTGGCACGGGGCTGTCACGGCAGCTGCTCGATGCGGCGACCGGCCATGCCTTCGAGCACTGCCGGATCATTCGCCTGACCGTGGTGGAGAGCAATGCGGCAGCACGCCGCCTCTATGCCAGGGCCGGTTTCCGGGAATGGGCTGTTGATGAAGCGGTGCTCAAGGTCGGCGATGTGTTCTACGACGAAATCCTGATGCGGATTGATCGGGCGGATTCTGCCGGGGCTTGAGGTATTGGCAGGCGGGCCGAGACAGTCGCATGTCGTGAGGAACCGGCGGACAGGAGAGGAGATGGGATGGCAACGGCAAAAATTCGCGAGGCAGTCGATCTGGCGCGCAGCCATGAAGATGCATTCGTAACCCGGGTTCCGCTTCCGAGCGACGAGGTCATTCGATATGTGGAGGCCGAAAGCGGCTTTCATCTATCTGCGGATTACCGATATTTCGTTCAAAACGCCGGCAATCTGGTGATGAGCAAAGAGCTTCTTTATCTCACGGCCGACCGGGAAGGGCGATCCAATCTTCTGGTGGTGATAGCAGAGGCGCGGCAAGCCGGCGTTCCGGCCGACTGGCTGCCCATTTGTGAGGATAATAGCGATTATTACTGCCTGCTGCCGGATGGCTCGGTGCAGCTCTGGTCGCATGACGGAATGTTCGAAGGGCGTTGGGCCGATCTTTCGGACTGGGTCGTCGACAGTTTCGTCCGCGGCAATTAAGGGCCTTCGAAGGGCGCGCATTCAGCCCATTGTAGTCACGACCGTGGAACCTGGGGACGCTGAGTACCCCACTCCATGAGCGCGTTCTGGGCATGCAGCAGGAACGCCTTCGCCTGTAAGCTCTGGCACGCCTTATGCAGCATCGCATCGGCCGTCACTTCCTGGCCTCTGCTGACCGGCGGGCATGGCAGGAAGATCGCATTCCCCCCTGTCTTGTCGAGAAGGCTTGATGATACCTGATATGGAAGCAGCGCGCTCTCCTGCGCATCCTTCGGCCAGCAATCGGTGATGATTACATCGGCGTCGAGCACGTCCTCTATATTGCTGCTCGCCCTGAAGTTCGCATTGAGCAGCATCGGGTCGGTAACATGCCAAGGCTGCGGATAAACCTGCGTCACCTGGATCGGCAGGGTTTTCGAGGCTTCGACCCACGACCGCAAGATATTCGCATCCGGCGCGATGCCGACGACTTTCAGTCCTTCCAGGGTTCCGCGCACGCTTCTCACATAGGCGAGATCACCCAGCGTTTCGCAGGGGTGGTTTGATCGGGTGCGCGCATTGATGACGGGTATATCGATCGTGGATGCAAGCTCCTTCAGTTTCGCAAGTTCTCTCGTCCTGATGACGAGCAGGTCGAACCAGTTGGAGAGATAGCCGCCCAGATCGGCAACGGCTTCGGCACCGCTGAACGTAACCGGAGCCTCGACGCAAATGCCGCCCATCGCCTGCACGCCGAGTGCAATAGCTGTCGTATTTCGCCATCCTGAATCATCCACGATGAGGCCAACCCGCTTGCCGGATAGCGTCTGCGGAATAGTGCGGTCAGCCCAATGTCCGGCGAGGTCGCAAGCGCGCTTGATGATCGAATGGAGGGTATCGGCCGGCAGGGAATGAAATTCGAGAAAGTGCTGAGGCAATGGATGCTCCAAAATCAATTCGTATTAAGAGTTTTGAGCAGGATAAGACCCGCCCGCTATTTCCCCATCGTTGAGGTCCAGTCGCATTGGAAACCAACTATCGGAGAACGGATCGTATGCCTCTGCGGATACAACCATGCCCGAGCGCTCGATGTTTCGTATGCCGTCCCACGAAACACGCGGAGTTTGCCATAGTGTTCGGTGTCCATCGAAGCACTGAAAACGCAACCCATCCGAAAAAACGACGGCGTGCAGCTCGGATTGGTACCAGCATTGATCGATAGGGCCATCAATCTCGCGGACAAGTCTGCGCTTCTCGGTATCAAGGACGTATCCCGCACCACCGGCCACGATGACGACCGCTCGGGGACCGAACTCTTGATAGACGGTACAGAAGCCATCCGGGCGAAGCATCGCAAAATTTGCGACCCAAGCCTCTCCGTTGTCGTTGGCGAACTCCAGCACAAAACCTTCCCGAAAGGCATGTGGCGCCGGGAACGAGAGGGCGGGAGGTCCGTAGGGAGGAAGACCGGTGAGATTGCGTATCATCAACATTCTCGGAGGCTACTTTCCAACTGACTCAGCGGTCAAGGATAACTATCCGTAGGCTCAAGAACGCCTATGGTTCTGCAATCAACACGCCATCCGAGACGGAAAGGGAGAGGCCTTGGCTATCGTTGTCGGACCGTTTCAGAAGCGTCCAGGCTGGTTGGCCCTCGCTGGTCATGAAGGATGCTATATGGGCTTCGTTGCTTAGCGAGATCGACAATTCTGGAAGCCGTCCAAACAGCGCGATGTCTTGCACCGTATGGCCGATCAGCGATTTGAACAGCGCATCCCAACCGTCTTCATCGCTCCAGCTGCCGCCGAGGATCGATGTGCGGCTCTCGATGCGCCAACTCCACTCCATCATGATGGTGTACTCGCCAGACGGATTTCCGTCCGTGCCGTCTCGCCGCTGGACAGGCGCGAGCTGCCCGAATTCAAGAAAGATCGCAGACCCATATCCGCGCCAGATCAGCGATAGGGGAAGGCCCAGCATAGCCTGTCTGCAGGACTCGAATATCGACGATGCCATGTGAAGCCACCTCATAACGCAAGCGGTGCCATGTTCGTGCAGCTTTGAAGAGTGTGTCAATGGATCGATGCAATTGCTGTTGTTCCTGCCGCTTGTCACAGTCCCGGTATTGCCGCGCCAAACAAAAAAGGCCGCCCAACCAGGTGGGCGGCCTCTCATGTCATAGTGTCAGGCGAAGATCACTTGGCGAGCGCCGCTTCCTCGATCACCGCCGCGACCTCCTTGGCGAAGACGACCAGTGAGGCATGGCTGCCGGGGACTTCGGTGACCTTGGCCTTGATGCGCGCCGCCATCATCTTCTGCGCTTCCGGCGCATTGACGCGGTCCTTGGTGCTGATGACGAAATAGTTCGGCTTGTCGTGCCAGGCTGCGGTATCGACAGGCGCTTCGAAGGCCGTGTGGTTCAGGGGCAGCTGGTTGGCGGCAAGATGCTCGGCAATTTTCAGCGGCAGGTCGGCGGCGACATATTCGGGGAAGGTCTTCTGATCCAGGTAGAGATTGCCCTTGTCGTCAGGATGGATGGACTTTGCGCCATCAGTCGCAGGCCCGGACTTTGCGAGTGAAGCCAAGGATTCGCCGACATCAGGGGCGAATGCCGAGACGAAGACCAGCGACTTTACCTTGGGATCGTTGCCGGCTTCGGTAATGACGACGCCGCCCCAGGAGTGGCCGACGAGGACGGTCGGGCCATCCTGCGCTGCCAGCGCCTTCTTGGTCGCGGCAACGTCGGCGGCGAGAGAGGTGAGCGGGTTTTCGACCAGCGTGACCTTGTAGCCCTTGGCGGTGAGAATATCGGCAACAGGCTTCCAGCTGGTCTGATCGACGAAAGCGCCATGAACGAGGACGATATTGTGTGCCGCCCCCTTGGGGACTCCGGCTGCATTGGCAGACGCGGCAAAGGCAGTGCCGGCAAGCAGGGTGGCGGCAGCCGTCATGATGAGAGTACGCATTTCCATTTCTCCTCGATCAATGCACGCTTCCAGGACGGAAACGAGGTTTGGGCAATTTCGCGATCGCTGTGTCAAGGTCGATTGCCAACTCGATTGCATCAGCATAAGCTATTGAAATCGATGGCAATTCTGTCGAATCGCGTGCGATTGAAACTAGAGGAAATCGCCTTGGCACCCCATGACAGCAACACCGGAGTTCTTGCTCCAGCGTCCGATAATCAGGCGCCGACAGACCTGTTGTCGGATATTCTGCGTTTCGTGCAGTTGCGCGGTGAGCGGGTCTTCACGACGGAATGCGGCGATGGCTTCAATATTGTTTTTCAGCCGAGTTCGGCCTGTATCCACGTCGTCCAGGAAGGCGCGATCGATATCTATATCGAAGACGAGCCGCCGCTGAGATTATCCAAGGGGGATGTCTTCGTGCTGCCGCATCCGATCCGCTATGCGCTCGCTTGCCCCGGCAGGGGCTGGCAGCAGAGCGGGCATGAATTTCCAGTCGATGGATCGGGCGTGAAGCAGGACGTGCTCCGCGATGGTGCCGGCCCGGTCACCACGAAGACCTTGAGCGCGACGTTCCAGTTTGAAAACAGCGGCTGCCTGCACCCGGCGCTCAGCCTGCTGCCGAATTATATCCATATCGAGAAAGAGATCGATCAATCCGCCGTTCTCATCCGCGACGTCGCCCAGTTCCTGGTCTATGAAAAGGAGGCGCAGGAGCCGGGAGCGGCGCTGATGATCTCCCGCGTCATCGATATCCTTGTCATCCGGTCGATCCGCAGCTGGTCGAAATCTCAGGGCGGCAGACAGGGCTGGATCGGCGCATTGGCAGATGCGCGGGTCTCCAGGGCGCTCTCCGCGGTGCATCGAAACCCCAGCCGGCCCTGGTCCGTCGGCGATCTCGCTTCGATTGCGGGCATGTCGCGTTCCCGCTTCGCAGAAGTCTTCCTGGCTGCCGTCGGCGAGCCGCCTCTGCGCTATGTCCACGGCTGGCGGCTGACTGTGGCGTCGGACCTGTTGCGCAAATCGAACATGCGCATCGGCGATATCGCCCGCCATGTCGGCTATGATTCCGAGGCGGCGTTCAGCCGGGCATTCAAGGCGCAATATGGGTTGTCTCCGAAGCAGGCGCGTTCGGCGCCATGACATTTTTGAGCTTTGCTCATCGCCGAACTAACAGCTGACCTTCAACTTTTCGCCTGTTCATAGGCGGCTAATAGATCGGTGACGAGAACTCCGTTGATCCGCATCCCGGTCAAATCGGCATCTCTGATTTCCGCATCCGCCAATGTGACACCGCTTATGGTCAATCGCGACAGGTTTGCATTCGTGACGGTGGCTCCAGACAGATTTACGATGTTAAAGCGCGCGCCTGCAAGGTTGACATCGTCAAAATCCGCTTCGCATAAATTGGTGTCGATGAATTTTGCCTTCGTCAAAACTGCGTAAAATCGCGCGTCTGCGAGATGTACGCCATCGAAATTGGCGCCTGACATATCTGCCCGCTCATAATGCACGCCTTGCATTTGAGGGCCATCGAACGGGTTGCATCCTTGCTGATCAGTCATTGTCGTTTCCTCCAGCCGATCGTGATGGATTCAAAGGATGCCTGTTTTTGGTGGTGCCGCAAGATTCTAAATTAAATCAAAAATTGTTTTTACTGACTTTTGCAACGTCGCATAGGCGACAGCTTCGCGGTATGGCATGCATGCGCATTACATCGATTGCGAAGGAGAGAATCATGGCTCCCAATGCGCCGGTCCAGACGCGAATAGACGCAGATATCAAAGAACGCGCCACGACGGCTCTGGAAAGCATGGGTCTGACGGTATCGGATGCTGTGCGGATTTTCTTAACGCGCACGGCGAATGAAGGCGCAATACCGCTGGAACTCGTCAGTCACAGCGCAGCTTACGATACCTGGTTCAGGGAAAAGGTTTTAGAGGCGCTGGAGGATAGGCGCCCTGATATCGATGACGATGATGCCGAAGCGCGATTTCGCGAGCGGCGCGCGGCGGCTCTTCGCAAGGCTGAGGTGCGTGGCGAATGAAGCTGGTTTGGGCGCGCTCCGCGGCACGGCTATGATGAAAGTATTTCAGTAAAGTTGCATTGTCGGCTTATGCAGTTCTTCGATTGAATGTAGTTTACCCGCCAGTCTGTCGCAAAGGGGAGCTGGATGGGCGACGTCTTCATTTCTTATCGTCGAGATGATCTTCAACGAATACTTGCATTGAAATCGATCCTTGAAGAAAGGGGTGTTTCAATCTGGTGGGATCAGGACAAGCTATCGGTGGGGGAGCATTGGAGCTCGAAGATAGTTAGTGCCATCGAAGCCTCCGATTATTTTGTACCGTGCTTCAGTTCGAGTTTTGCGCCCGATTCAACCATGGCGAAGGAGGTGGCCTACGCCGCGTCGATCCGCGCCAACAAAACTCGATCCGATAGGATGTGGCTGCTGCCCGTAAGGCTTGACGGATGCAATATCCCTCCGATTTTGCTCGACGATAGGTCCGGACTGCATTTGTCGGATATTCATTTTATCTCGCTTGACGGTGAAATGAACTGGCGGACCGGCAGCCAGGCGCTGGTGGATGTCATCGTCCAGAAACAACGGGCGGTCGAAAGAGCAATTCTCGTGGAAGCGGCAAAAGCTGTGTGGGAAGCCGAGATGTCGGCAGCACGGCAAGAAGCCTGGAACATCGAAAACGGGCTCGAATTTCAGTTGATCATGAGGGATTTCAGCAAATCGTCGTCGTCGTCACATTATCCAACGAACGACATGCTTCAAAGGAGCCTCAACAACCAGAACATCGAATTGGCGGAGAAAAAGCAAACCGTCGTGGAAAGACGACGCGACCTGCATAAGTTGAGAAACAAGTATTCTCTCAGGTTCAAGGACGACTTTAATCCTACCTCTGATTTCGACTGGAGCGCGCCGGAAAAAATAGTGGCGGAAGCGAAAGCGAAAAGTGAAAAAAGCACCCTCTATTACATGTATCCCGTGCTGATTCTTTTCGCGATCATGTTTGTTGTACTTTCTGTCATTATAGTGGTGGACGAGTACATATTTTAAAGCTGGAATATTTAAGGTTGCAGAATGCGATAGCAAATGAATATGGATGCGGCGACCGGGATATAGAAGCCGATGATCGACCAGCTGAAAAAAACAACGCTGAGATAATGATCCTTGATGCCGCTTGTATCCAGGTTGAAGGACGGTTTCGTGGACCAATCCTCGGCACGGACGGTGTCGAATAGCGTTCTGTAGGCCCGTTCAATTTGCAGGTATTTGGTATCCAGCAAGGCAAAAGCGATCGTGGAAATGGCCGCAACGAGAAACAGGTCATGGTTTTTCAGCGTGAAAGCCAATCCCGTCAGGGCCATGATCACGGTGAGGCAATAATTCTTGTTTGCGGCGCTGTAACCGGCGAATCTGGTAATCTGCCCCTGCAGCATTTCCAGATAGCGCAGCCTCATTTCGCGATTTGCTTCGTTCGGATCCATTTTCACCTCGCCTAGGGCATGCGCACGCGTAAGACCGGCTGCAGTTCGGATCATCACTGTTAAGGCAGGAATCCGCAACACGCCATTTGGGGGCTTGAAGGTCCTACAAATGGCTGTTGCATGACAAAGCCTGCGGTCCTGCGCCTGGGGATTGTTGCCCTATAGCGCAGACACCCGGTTTCTACCGGCGCGTTTGGAGAGATACAGCCCTTCATCCGCCCGTTTCAGCACATCGCCCGATGAGCGATCCGGCGGGCCGAATTCCGTCACGCCGCCGCTGATGGTCGATTCATAGCGCAGGTTTTCGCGGAGGATGACAGGCACGCGTTCGCGCAGCCGCTCGGCGATCTCCAGCGCGTCGTCGCGATGGGTGCCGGGCATCACGACCACGAATTCGTCGCCGCCGAAGCGGGCGACCACATCGTCCTGGCGCAGGTGCTGGCGGCACAGGCGGGCGATTTCCATGAGCGCGGTGTCGCCGGCGTGATGGCCCATCTCGTCGTTCAGCCGCTTGAAATGATCGAGATCGAAGACCAGCACCGAGGTCTGAAACTTCTCGCGCTCGAAGATCGAGAGGCGGTGATCGAGCGTTTCGATCAGCTTGCGCCTGTTATAGAGTCCCGTCAGCGCATCCGTTTCGCTGAGCTGGAGCAGCCTGTGCTGGACATCGTTCTTTTCGGTGATGTTGCTCGCGACCCAGACGACGGCATCCTCGCCCTCCACCTTGAAGTTCAGCGCCTGAACGCGGCCTTCGAACCAGATGGAATAGGCGGGGCCATCGCCTGATCCCTTCACGTCGCTGCCGCTGAGTTCGTATTCGACGATATGGAGCACGCCGCTTGCCAGCGCCTTTTCGATCTCGGCGGCAAACCAGTCGGCCTTTTCCTGCTTCAGCATGTCGGACATGGTGCGCCCGACAAGGCCGCTGCCATCATGATAGTGCCTCAGATCCTTGCCGCCGAAGACCGCGGCATAACGGCCGCTGCGCGTGAGGATGAAGGCGGGGTCGGGAAGCGAGGAGAGAATGGACGTCAATTGCTGCTGGGTAAACAACCTGTCACCTTCACATTACCTGACGCCAGGGTGCGTGCCGCGTATATCTGATACCGCTGGTCGGCCACCCGTTTCAGGCCATTGTTTTCGCATGTCGTTATCGCAAGCCGCCGCACGGATTTGTGCAACATGACCAGGCTGCCACAAAGGCATTGCGATTCCTTAAATGCGTGGGCGCTCGTAGCGCCGGGCTAGCGGCTGCCAAGGTCGCGGAATGGCGTTTGGGCGCGTTGCTGCGGCGGAGTAATTCACGTCCTCATACCGTTAATCACAATGTATGACGCCGCCATTCTTCACGAAATTAGGAGTAGGTATTCCGCTACCAACCATTGGCTGTACAGGCCGAAATCCGTTCTCGCGGCCTGGAACGGTACGCGCTGCAGCCCGCGAGGCATGGTGTCCGTGCGGGCTGCAGGCAGGTATCCCGGTATTGCGGCTTACTTGGACGCTTCCAGATGGCGGTCGTCGAGCAGGATGCCCGCCCATGCCTTGGCAGCCTTGTCGGCGCCAGAGCTGCCGAAGTGGCAGTCGTCATAGCGGTCGTCTTCGGTCAGGAGCGCATCTGAATTGACGCCGTCGTGGATGCCGTTGCCGCTCTTGGGCAGGGCGCGCTGGGCGTGAACGATCGGGTTGTCGGGTATGTGCACCTTGAAGCCGCCATTGCTCGGCTCGAGGCATTTCGTGGCGGTCGAGATATAGACGGGCGCGTTGACGCCGCCGGTGCGAAGCGTGTCGACCATCGAGAGAAACCGCTGTTCATAGTCTTCGGTGCTGGTGCCCTTGACGAGGTCGGCCTCTCCCTGCACCCAGAGAACGCTTGTCGGGCGATATCCCGACTTGTGCAGCTTGTCGACGGTATCGACCAGCTCTGCGTTGAGATCGCCACCCTTGGCCCAGCGTGCCACGTCAGAGCCGGAATAGGCGGCCGGCGCGATGACGACATTGTCGTATCTGCCTGATGCGATGAGGGAATTTCCAAGCGACGTCCAATATTCGCCCCTGGCGTCGGTGGAGCCGAGCAGGGGGGAGGCGGCTATGAAGCAGCGGCCGTCGAAGGCGTTGACGACGTTTGCGCCATAGGCCGATCGATGCCGCTGGCCGCCCTCATTGGCCGCGTTCGATTGCCCGAGAACCAGCAGGACGGCGGTGCGATCCGTCTGCATCGGGCATGATACCGATGTCTTGCTCTCGTCGGCGATCAGGCGATGTTTGTCGTCGAAGCTGTAGCGGCTTGGTGGCGGAGGTTCGGTGCCGACGATGTCATGTTTCAGGGATGAAAGCTGCGGCCAGGGAAAGATCTCGTGTTTCGCACTCATGCCGCCGAGGACGTAGAAGGCAAGTACTGCCATCAAGCCTATAATCAATCGCTTACCCATCGTACCAATCCTTACTCAATGACAACAAACATGTGCGGTGCGGGTGAGCGCGCTGCCCACCTCGCCGGTCCACACCCTGAAATGAAATTGCTGCCCGCCTGGCAGTCTTTTAATTGCATAGGCTGAGGACATCACGCCTGCCGGTGTCGGAGGCGTGTTCCTGGCCTTATCTCAATGTTCCACGGCAATGCGCACGCGATCTGAAATCGTTCGCAAACGAATTCAGGGGGTTCTCGTCGCGCGTAGGTCCGCAAGTAAACTGTCGGTAGATTAAGCGCGCGACTGAGGATTGCAACTAGGCCGAAGGTGGTAGAGGGCATCCTTTTGGGCGTGTGACATCGTGTCTTTGCGGTGGGACGCGGCCGCCATCAGCGCTCCGGCAGGCCCACCAGCCGCAGCGCCTCGACGGTCTTCCTTGCCCATTGCGGCTCGCCGCGAAACACCGGCCGCGTCAGGTAGCGCTCGATCGTAAAGTCCGGCTCGGTCGCCATCAGCCGGCCGGCCGCCCAGCGCGCCGTCTCCAGGTCGCCCGCCATTGCCGCCCAGGCGGTCATCATGCGGTAACACCAGGTGACATCGGGGTGTTTGTGCACGACCTCGCGGGCAATCGCCACCGCCTTGGCGGGATCGCCGGCCATGGCGAGCGAGAGGGCCATGCCCATGCGCATGTTGAAGGCGAGCGGGTCTGCCGGGCTCAGCGTCAGCGCCCGTTCGAAGCGCTCGGTGGCGCCGGTCTCGCCCTTGTAGCTTGCCACCCAGCCGTAGCGCGCCCATGCCCAGGCATTGTTCGGATCGAGCGCCAAGGCCCTTTCCAGATAGGCGGCCGCGCGCTCCTGATCGCCGCAATGGCTGAGCGCGCCGCCGACAGCGGTCAGCGCCGTCGGGTCGTCGTCGATGGAGCCGATCGCGGCCTCGACGGCGCTGAGACAGCGTTCCAGATCGCGCTCCGGCTCCTCGCTCCAGATATAGCCGAGGCGCTGGCCGTAGCACCAGGCGAGAAAGGCATGCGCCCGGCCATAGGCGGGGTCGATGGCGATCGCATCCTGCAGCAGCGGGATCGCCCGCTCGTTCACCGGCTTGCTCTGCCCCCAGAGATGGGGAAGGGCGCGCATGACGAGATCGTAGGCGCGCAGGCTGTTTGGCGGCTTGCAGCTGGAAAGCTCGGTTTCCGCACTCTGGATGGCTGGATGGATGGCGCCGGCCACATGGGCGGCGATCCTGTCCTGCAGCTCGAATATATCCTCGGCCGCACCGTCATAACGCTCGGACCAGAACTGCGTGCGCGTCTCGGCATCGACCAGCTGCACGGAGATGCGCAGGCGTTGCCCGCCGCGCCGCACCGTACCCTGAACCACATAGTCGACGCCGAGTTCGCTGCCGACAGCGCGCACATCGACGAAGCGGCCCTTGTAGGTGAAGGCGGACTGGCGGGCGATGACGAAGAATTCGCGCACGCGGGAAAGGGCGGAGGTGATTTCCTCCACCACGCCATCGACGAAATATTCGTCAGCCGGTCCGCTCAGATTATCGAAGGGCATGACGACGAGCGAGGGCTGGTCGCGGCCGAAGCGGGGTGCGGGCGAGGGCGCGGCACTGGCCGGCACTGGCGCCTCTTCCCGCCAGTCGACGCGGAAGACAGCGATCGGCCGGGGTATGTTCTTCAGCGCTTGCTCGCCGAGACCCGTGACCGCATAGGGCACCTTGCCATAGAGGTGTTCGCGCACCGAACCCGAGATGCAGATGCCCGCCGCCGGCGCCATTTCCTGCAGCCGCGCAGCAATATTGACGCCATCGCCGAGCAGGTCGTCGCCGGAGATGATGACATCGCCGAGATTGACGCCGATGCGGAACTGCAGGCGGTGCTTGGGCGCGTTGCGCTCCTGATCTTCCACCAGCCTGTGCTGGATCGCGACCGCGCAGCGCACGGCCTCGACCGCACTGGCAAACTCGGCGACGAAACCATCGCCCGCCGTGCCGAAGATGCGGCCATCATGACTGTGAATGATTTCGCCGATCAGGCTGAGGCAGATATTGAGGGCACGAACCGTGCCTTCCTCGTCCAGCGCCGTCAGACGGCTGAAACCGGCAACATCGGCTGAAAGGATGGCTGCGAGCTTTCGATCCACGGCGGTGATTGCTCCTGCGGGGACAGATATGGCCGTGGCATCACTATGCGCGGATTTCGCGAGATTCATAGGGGACGTGGAATGAGGCGGGTGACAAGAAGGCGCCGCCTCACCCTTTTGGTGGTGGGGTGGTAGGGCAATATACTTCTAATGGGTGAGGCAACAAAGTATCAGCCCAGTAAAAGCCGCCTTACTATTGGCCGCCACGAAAGAGTTGTGGTTGACGGTTTCCCGCAGTTCAGGCTCTAAATCGCAACATCCAAAGAACCGTGGGTTGATGAAACGTGAGTTCCGGGGGCGTTGAGCAGAAAAGCCGCGAGATTTTCGTCGATGCAGCTCGCGGGGTAAGCATAATACTTGTGGTGCTCTGGCACGCGTCAGACGAAAGATTGCTGATCAATGGGCCGCTGGTCTTCCTGCGGATGCCGCTGTTCTTTTTCGTTTCAGGTCTCTTTGCCGGCGGGCTGCTGAAGGCTCCGATCAGGAAGGTTCTCACGGATAGGGTCGGCCAGCTCCTCTGGATCTTCGTGATCTGGTCGACGCTGATTTACCTCAGCACCATCCTCGTCAAGCAGATCATCAACGACGTCGTCGATCCCTATCCGCTCTATGCGATATTCTGGGAGCCGCAGGCGCAGATGTGGTTCGTCTACGCGCTCGCGCTCTCCTACCTGTTGCTGCGCTTGACCACATTCGTCCCGAGAAGCGTGCTGCTGGTGCTTGGCCTGGCAGTCTATTGCTACGCCGTGGCGACGGACGAGTGGGCCAATCCGACCTTTGCCAACCGGCTGGCACGGCTGCTGCCGTTGCTGATGTTCAGCGTTTTCTACGCGAAAGAGATCATTGCGTGGTCAAAGCGAAATGCGCGTTTCTTCCCCGTCCTGCTGGGTCTTTTCGCGCCGTCCGCCTATGTCGTCTACCATAGCTCGCTCTCCACTGTCGGACCGGTGACGATCGTGGTCAGCGCATTGGGTATCTTCGGAACCCTCTGCGCCTGCTCACACTATGCCGAAAGCAGGGTTGCAGCCGCCCTGGCATGGATCGGAGAGAAATCCGTCTTCATTTACGTGATGCATTTCACGATCCTGATCTACCTGCGAAACGCGGCCGAAATCGTCGGCCTGCCGCAGCATCCCGGTGTCGATCTGGCCATGGCCGCAGCCGCTATCGCCATCTCGCTCGGCGCCGGCATATGGATTGTCGACCCGTATTTTCCTTTTCTCCTGAAGGCACCGTGGCTACAGGCGCGCCGGAAGCCGGCTGCTGTCAAAGACCCCGCCCCAAACCCTTCCCCACAAGGGGGAGGGGCTTAACGTGCCGCACTCGCCTTCCACATCTTCGACCTGGCGGACGGATTGAAACGAATGCCACGGGGTCTTTTTGGGGGGACACTTACCGAAGACACGGCTCAGAGAGCACGCATCCCCGCGCAGCGAAAGGCTGCAGAGACCAGCCTAGATCCGGCCGCGTGCCGCAAAGACCAGAACCTTCAGCTGCTCGAAATTATGCACGCCCTGGCGGTAGAGTTCGATGGTGATCGCGGCGCTGCGCGTCACTTCCTCGTCATCATCCTCAAGCTGGAATTCCGCTTTCACCGCTTCCAGCACCTGTTGGCAGATAGCGAGGTCTTCCGATCGCATAGGCTGATCGCGATCGCTGAATTTTCGTTGAGACATGCTTTCCTCCAGCCCAATCGTACCGTTTTGAAATAAGGCGGGAAGGCGGATCTGCAAGAAGTTGGAGAGGCGGCGGCGCCTCCTCGCGATAACGTGATTGTGGCCATCATCGGCATTTA
Organism: Hyphomicrobiales bacterium; assembly: GCA_900471925.1. Classification (GTDB taxonomy): domain Bacteria; phylum Pseudomonadota; class Alphaproteobacteria; order Rhizobiales; family Rhizobiaceae; genus Rhizobium. The sequence continues at coordinate 69,213 of UCGV01000025.1, read as the reverse complement.
CGCCGCCGTTTACGGTAACGTACTTACCTTGCTCTCGGGAGAATGGTGAGTTTCTCCGGCCGCCCGGGTATTTTCGGGCCGATCTGCACTCGTTTCGGATATGCGGAGGCTCACCATGATCAACAGTCTGAACAGGCTTGCCTGGTCTGCCGTTACCGCGCTTGCCATCGGCCAGCCCTGGCCGGCGCTTGCCGATGACAGCAGGTTTTCCGATCTTGCCAACCTGCCTTTCTACGAGAACCGCCCGACGGCCGAGACCGCGCGCACGCTGCGTGACGAGCTTAGCTTCCAGCGCGCCACGCAGGCCTATCTCTGGGCGCTGCCGCTCATCAATACGCTCGGCATGAAGTTCGGCTCCGAAGAGGTGTTCGGCGCCGGCTACAATATCCTGCCGGTGTGGAAGGAGCGGCTGGACCCCAAGACGCTGGTGACGACGCCGAATTCCGATGTGATCTATGCCATGAGCTATGTGGATATGGGGGAGACCGGGCCACTCGTCTTCGAGGCGCCGCCGAACCTGCAGGGCATATTGCTCGATTTCTGGCAGCGGCCGATCCCGGTCGATGGCGGCAAGTTCATGGGCGATGTCGGCCTGCCGGGGCCGGATGCGGGCAAGGGCGGCAAATTCCTTGTGCTTCCGCCGGGCTATGTCGGGGAGGTGCCTGATGGCTATTACGTCTATCGCTCCGGCACCAATAATCTCTTCATCTTCCTGCGCTCCTTCTATCAGGACCCGGCCGATCTTTCGCCGGCGGTGAAGCTGATGGAACAGGCGAAGATCTATCCGCTCGCCCTGCCGGAAGCCGCGCGCAAGCCAATGCAGTTTCCCGATGCTTCCGGCGTGCCAGCCAACATGCTGCCGCGATCGGATATTTCAGCCTTCGAGCAGCTGAAATGGCTTGTCGACCGGGAGGGTACCAATCTTGCCGATGCCGATGGGCTCGGCATTCTCGCCAGCATCGGCCTCATCAAGGACAAGCCCTTCGTGCCGTCGCCATCGGCGCGGCGCATCCTCAACGATGCGGCCGATGTCGGCTACAAGATGAGCCGGGTGATCGGCTTCAGCGACGAGGTGGATGGCCAGTCCCTGAAAGTCTGGCCGGACCGGCAATGGCTGAACCCGATCAACAATGCCGCCGAGCCCGGCCCGGAAAAATCCCGCGACCTTGCCTTCCGCAACAAGGCGGGCGGTTTCACCTCGGTCGAGGCGCGCGCCTGGTTTGCAACCAACTACTATTCCACCAGCCCCGGCATGGTCTCGCAGATCCCCGGCCGCGGGGCGGCCTACCAGCTCACCTTCAACGATGCCGATGGCGAACCGCTTTCGGGCGACAGCAACTACAAGATCACGCTGCCGCCCGACGTGCCGGTGGTGAACTTCTGGTCGCTGACGCTTTACGAGGCGGAAAATGCGTCGGGGCTCGCGACCGCGGCACGGCGCTTTCCCTCGCTCGGCTCGCGTGACAAGCCGGTGAAGAATACGGATGGGAGCATCGATCTCTATATCGGTCCGAAAGTGCCCGAGGGCATGGAAGCGAACTGGCTGGCGACGGCGCCGGGGCGGGGGTTCTTTGCCATCCTCAGGCTCTATGGGCCGAGCGAGCCGGCGATCGATTTCAGCTGGAAGCCGGGGGATATCGAGAAGGTGGTGAGGGGATAAGGAGGGCCGTCGCAAGCCTTTGATGATGCTTGCGGCAACAGGAAGGTCTGGGCAGAGCTTCTGGCAAGAGCGTCAGTTACGGGTAGATGAACCGCGCGGCTGATATGCGGCCCTGCCTGCCAGTTCGTTTCGATGCGTCATCCACCCTCCGTTAAAAACTTTAGTATTTGCGAAAATAAAAAAATATTTTGCAACGAACAGTGATAGTGTTCCGTTGTAGAATAATTTTTTTAAAGAGGAAAAATCATGCAATATTTTTTTCCAGGCCTCACGGGGAGGCAAATCGTGGTCTTTCTCATCGAGACATCAGTGCTGGCAGCCGCGCTGATTGGCGTACTCGTTGTGACCATCCCCATGATTTGAGCTGGAGGTGGACAGGATGTCGGCTCCAGCGCCAAGGCCGTGCAAGACGACCGCATTGCCTGCCCGCCGATGCCATCTTCAGTACACGACCTTGGAAGAGTAGCAGAATAGCCGCAGCCAGCGGATGGCGGATTTGATGAAAGTCATGAAGGTCGGGATCTCGCAACTCCGCTGATGCCCGTTGCCTATGGGACGTGGCCGCACTTCGTGCGTGGTCCGTCTGCTGTTTCGTTCCGCCGTGAGCGTCCTAGAGTCCGTAGCCTCGATTCACATCTTTTTTCTTCGAAATAAAGAAGGAGGTCTTTCTGATGAATGACCGCAGTCAGATGGCTTTCTCGCCAATCAAGCAGACGAAAAATCGCCGCTCCCAAAAGAAAGATCTGAAGTTCGCCGAAAACACGGTCGACAGAATAACCCGGCAACTCGTTCGTCAGACGGCGATTGTAAGTGGGCGCCAGGTCAACTGCTTTTCAGCGGAACCAGAAAAGGCGCTTCTGGCGAGAATCTGTGTCATTCGGCGTCGAGCGATGCACCATTTACTGATCGTTCGGGCTTATCGCTAGGCCGACAAACGAATTATCGGACAAAGATTCGATCGCAGGAGCCTAATTTTATCCTGCCGGAGAACCGCGCGTTATTCATTCGCGCGAATAATGATGGGGCGACGGGCATTATGAAGGATAAGCCGAATTCATTCGCTAATATGCCTCAGATGTGAGCTTACTCATAAGCTTGGTCCGTTTGGTTACCTGTTCCGGCATCTGAGCTTTTTGGAGCCCGCTCCTTCACCCTTAGCGGGCTCCTTTCATAGGCGCCGGAGTTTGTGATCATGGGTGCGAGCACTCCGAAACTGCCTGATGGCATGGAGGCGCGCCGGGCTGAGGTTCTTTGCGATACTGAGGTTCCATGGGCCGAGCGAGCCGGCGATCGATTTCAGCTGGAAGCCAGGGATATTGAGAAGGTGGAGTGCGGGGGGTAAGGCCGGTCCTGCTCAGCTCTGCTGCTTTCAACTTTTCGCTAATGCCGATCCCGCTGATATCATGGAGATCTGGACCGCAAAAAATCTGGCTTCGATCTTGGCTCCTTGATCGACATTGAACTTCTATGCGGGCCAGGCTTGCCGAGACTAAAGCTTATCTCCAACACTCTGGCGCCCCCTCGGCAAGCCAGGCGTTAACGCGCATTGTCGAGTCTGAGGACTACGGCGATTTCTAGGGCTTCAGCTACATCCTGTATAAGCGTCCCGGCTGGGATCGAGGTCTGGCCGGAAAAACCCTACACGTTTTCCGGCTTCTCAGGGCGAGCTGACGGCCACCACGAATGGATGCCGTGGCTAAATTTCGGTTTTGGAAAGATGTTGGCTTGGTGGCCTACCGTGATGGCTGCCGTGAATAGCAGAGTGAGGCCGACTGCAATTTTGATTGCACCCTTTTCGTCACGCTTCATTATCACAACACCTCAATGAGAACTCACGGAATATTACACGCGCAGTAGCTTTGTGACTAGCTACTCTAGATCGTGGAGGGCAAGCTTTATTAGCATCACCGAGGGCGACTCAATGGAACACCCTGAGCGAGAGGCAGTCGTCTGGGCGATCTGTCTCATGGTCTGCTTCGGAACGCTTATACTCGCGGGTCAACATTTTGGATACCTACCCTCTTAGGTAGGTTGCGAGCGAGCCTGTGATCTGCCGGCAGTGTGCCGCTATCTTCCGGGATGAGGTTCATTTGCTCGCCAACAGGCCTCGCTGTCATGGTTGCTCATTGTCACAAGAGGTCGGAAACATCATGGACAGAGACCGCCTTGCCGGAGCAGATTTCCTTAGAGCCCTCGGATGCATTCTGATCCTGTTGCACCACTACGCCGAAACGATCGATCCTACCAACCTGAGCAGTTTTCCAAGGTTCGTTGTTCAACAACTGGTATCGAGTGACCCTATCGGCATCTCGATTTTCTTCGCATTGAGCGGATTTCTGTTAGCGTGGCCGTTCTGGAAGAGCTTGGACGATGGCCGAGACTTCCCGTCACTCCGCAAGTTCGTCTATCGACGCGGAGCCCGCATAATCCCCGGATATCTTCTCGCCCTCTCGGTCACCTTCGTACTGAGTGTCATTCTCTTTGGCCGCACTCTTGATATGGAGCTATTCGAGCGCTTTATCGCCGGCCTTCTTCTTATCAACGGCTGGAACTGGATCTCGTTTTTTCCAGTGGAGATCAACGGCCCGCTTTGGTCGCTCAGCTTTTTTGTAGCGTCCTATGCGTGCCTGATCATAGCATTCGCTGCGCTGTTCGCCCATCGATCGAGCTTTCGGCATGCATGGCAAGGCCGCGCAGCTTGGTTTCTGGTTATTCTGACCAGTCTTTTGCTCCACGCCATTTTTCTGAAAATGTTGAGACCTCCCGCTACGTTGAACACCTGGGATGACGGTTTCGTAGGTTTGGCCCGTATGTTGTGGCCCTCGTATAACCCAGTCGGCTTTTTTGCGATGTTCGCTATCGGCTCTCTGACCGCGGGGTTGCTGGCCATGAAAAGGGGAGAGCACACCCGGCCTGACCTCGCTTATCGGGTAGGGTTTCTGGTCATGGGAACACTGGCCGTGGTTTCCTTCGGCGGCCTCATCACCGGGGAAGGTTTATCCTTTGGGTTGCCGTCGTTGTTTCCTTTCGGCCCCCCTGTTTGTCGGCACGGTGCTGCTGATAGCACCTGCTTTCCCGAAGACTTCGTCACTTATCGAGAATGCTTTGGTCCGGTACATCGCCAGGATTTCGTTTGGGATCTATGTGTGGCACGCGCTGTTCATCGGACTGGCAAAATATACCGGAGCGAAATTTGGCTTCGGGGAGGTCGACGGACAACTCAGCTGGCAGGTGGCGCTGGTTATGCTGTCCGTCACGACTATAGCAGTGTTCGCAGTCGCCTCCCTGAGCTACCGCTATTTTGAGCTACCATTGATCAACCATGCTAAAAAGCTTGAGGCGACCGGAAGACCTGCTCCGGCAGCATGAGCATCAAAGAACCCCATGATGAGTTGGCGGTGGGTTAAGCCCGATTGGCGACTTGTCCAAAGACGCGAATATTTTTCATATTTGCGCGTCGCCCCCTCTCCGTAAAGTCCCGTCAACCCACTTCCGACCATTGATGGGAACCAGGGGCCGGCACTCGGTAGCCGTCGCCTTTGATGAGGGTCCTATGCGGCGGCTACCTGAGATCCCCTTGCTGAGAGCCACCGCCTCCCTTGCATTGCGGGCGGCACAGGTTCTGGTAAGTCAGCGGACGGCAACTCATAGCTCAGGGGAAGAGCGTCAGTCGTAGTGCTGGAGGCCTCCGGTCGAGACGGAGTGGGTTCGCCACCCACCACATTCGACGAGGGGGCGTGACTTGATCTGCCGTGCCCGTATTCCGCTTCTCTGCGGACCGGGTTGATCCCTGACAGGTCGATCGCCAAAGATTATCCAGCCCAAGCCATCCTCCCTCACTCCAGCCCCCGCATCTCCCCATCCATCCAGCCGCAGAACTGCCGCACCGCCCTCGATTCCGACCGCCGCTTATAGCGATAGGTCCCGGTCTCCACCGGCTCATACCCCGCCAGCGCCAGCAGCGCCCCGGAGCGTATTTCCCGCCCCGTAAGTATCGTCGGCGCCAGGACCATGCCGAGGCCGGCGACGCAGGCGTGGAGGGCGGCGTCGTCGGTATCGAATTCGTGGCCGAAGGTGAGGCTGCTGAGCGGGATATCGTAGGTGGCGCACCAGTCCTTCCAGTCCCAGTTGCCGATGCAGCATTGCAGGGCGGGCAGGTTCGGCAGCGTGCTTTCCGTGCCGGTGTGCAGGTTTGTTGACATCACGGGGCGGCGCAGATCCCGGGCGAGGAATTCCCATGCCTCGGTTTCCGTGCCGGGGCGGAAATGGCGGATGCTGATATCGGCGTCGGAGACGCCGGAGAAGGCGCGGGCCGAGCTGGTTTCCACGCGCACGCGCACCTGCGGGCAGAGCGCGCGGAAGCGATCCAGCGAGGGGATGAGCCAGCGCAGTGCCAGCGATGTGGTTGCGTGGACGCTGATTTCGTTTTCGTTGCGGTAGAGCGCATCGGCCGAGCGCTCGAGGAGGCCGATCGCGGGCGCCACCTCCTGGTAGAAGCGGCGGCCGACCTCCGTCAGGGTCACGGTATTGTTGCCGCGCTGGAAGAAGGTGACGCCGAGCTCGTCCTCGAGTTTGCGGAGCTGATGGCTCACGGCGCCCGAGGTGACGCCGAGTTCGGTGCCGGCGGCGGTCAGGCTGCCGGTGCGCGCTGTTATCGCAAAGACCCTGATGGCGTTGAGCGAGATGCGGTGCTTATCCTGCATGAGTTTTTCTCATGGTCCCGGCAAATTCCTCGTTTGAGCATCCCGCTGATATCGCGCAGAAGAAACATCGAAAATGGTTCAGTTTGTGTCTTGCCCGCTCGTTTCCGAATAGCCTGATGGCGGTATCAGGCGCAAGGCCGGCAGCATGAGTTTTTCTCTATTTCACGGCCGGGTTCCTGCCGGCTGAAACGCATTCGTATTTCATTGTCTCCGCACGGAGACAGCAATGGATTTTGCAAGGTTTTCTGATGGGTCTTCTTCGTTTTTCCTGCCGGGGTCTCGCCGCGCGTCTGGCCGCAATGCCGCTCGGCTCGCCGGTTGCGCGCGCCGTCGCCGCCCTGTCTGTCGCGCAGCTGATCGGCTGGGGTGCGGTCAGCTTTCCGGCTGTCGTCAGCCGCGAGATGGCCGATGATCTCGGGCTCGACATATCCACGATCTTTGCCGGCACGACCACATTCTATGTGGCGATGGGCGCCTGCGCGCCGTTTCTCGCGCGGGTCTTTGCGCGTATCGGCGCGCGGCCCGTCATGATCGGCGGCACTCTGCTTTCGGCGCTCGGGCTACTCGTGGTGTCGATGGCGCATTCGCCCACCCTCTATTTTCTCGGCTGGCTGCTGCTCGGGGCGGCGGGTAGCGCCAGTCTCACCACGCCGGCGCATATCCTGCTCAACGAGATTGCCGGGCGTGGTGCTGCGCGGGCGATTTCGAGCCTGATGCTGGTTTCCGGCCTGTTCGGCACGGTGTTCTGGCCGCTCACCGCGTTTCTCTCAGGCGAAATCGGCTGGCGTGGGGCGATTGCGGTCTATGCCGCGGCGCTGATCGCGATCAACCTGCCGCTCTATGGGCGCGGCCTGCCGCGCCGCGCCAGAGCGGAGGCGCCAGCGAAGGCGGCGGCACCGGTCGCTTCCGCCGGCGCCTATGACCGCACCTTCTTTCTCATCGTCGCGGCCATCGTGCTCAATGCCTTCGTCACCTTCGGCTTCAGCTCCATCCTGATCGAGCTGCTGAAGGAGGAGGGCCTGAGCCCGGCGCAGGCGCTGGCCTATGGCTCGGCGCTCGGTATCATCCAGATCTTCGCGCGGGGGCTGACGACGGCGGTCGAAAAGCGCTGGGACGGGGTGACGATGGGCGTGGTTTCCTCGGCGGTGATGTTCCTCTCGCTGCTGGTGCTGCTCGCAGCAGGTGGCTCGCCCGCCATCATCGCCATCTTCCTGGTGTTTTATGGTGTGGCCGGCGGGGCGCTGGCGGTGGCGCGCTCCACCATTCCGCTCGTCTTCTATGACAAGGCCACCTTTGCCAAAGCGCTCTCGCGCATTGCCCTGCCGCTCAACTGGATCTCGGCCATCTCGCCGCCGGTGCTGATTTCGCTGATGACGCAATTCGGGGGCAGGGCGGTGCTGGTGCTTTCGCTTGCCTGTTCCTGCGGCGCTATCCTCGTGCTCCTGGCGCTGCGCGGGCGGCGGCCTGCCGGAGAAGAGATCGAGGCGGAAAAGATCGCCGCCTAGTTCAGGCGCGCGATCAGCCGGCGCAGCGTCTTGCTCTCGGGGTGACCGCCGCGTCCGCCTGTCCGGCATCCACGCGGGCCTGCACCACGGCGCTGCAGGGTAGCAGCCTGTCTGCCTCGTCCAGCTCGTTTGCGTGATGTGTTCCCCATTCGATGAGGGAATCGAGGATCGGCCGCAGGCTTTCGCCGAGCGGGGTGAGCAGATAGTCGATCCCCTGGGCATCGCCGGCACGGGGCTGCCGGCGCACCATGCCATGTTCCTCCAGCGCCCTCAGCTGCTCGATCAGCACCTTTTGCGTGATGCCGGAAATGCGGTTCTCAAGCTCGCAGGTGCGCTGCGGCCCATCCAGCAGCACATGCAGGATAACGGCCTTCCAGCGACCGGAAAGCACGGCCAGTGCGCGCTCGACAGGCAGGCCCGGCAGTCTCTTGATGATCTTCATGTGCAACCACTGACCAAAGCGTGTGTAGATCGGCAGTCGTGCCGACGGATAGATTCCGACCAGCAACAACTGAAGGAAGATCTATGTTGGACCTGTTCGAATCTCAATGGCTTGGCGGCTCCGTTCACCTGAAGAACCGTATCGTGATGCCGCCGATGACGCGCACGCGCACCTCCGATGGCGACATTCCGAATGCGCTGATGGCGACCTATTACGGGCAGCGGGCAACGGCTGGTTTGATCGTGGCCGAAGTCGCCGATGTCGCGCCCTCCAGCAATGGTTATGCCCGCACGCCCGGCATCTACAATGAGGCGCAGGTGGCGGGCTGGCGGCTTGTCACCGATGCGGTACATCGCCGGGGCGGCACCATATTCTCGCAGATTTGGCATGTCGGGCGAATGGCGCATCCCTCGCTGATGCCTGATGGAGAGGCGCCCTGGGGCGTCACCGAAGCGCAGGCGGTCAATTCCGATGTCTTTGCCCATGATGCCGAAGGCAAGCTCGGCTATATGCGCGCCGGCAAGCCGCGCCAGCTGGAAACGCAGGAGGTCTCGGCGCTGATCGGCACCTTCGCGCAGGCCTTTGCCAATGCCCGCCAGGCCGGTTTCGACGGCGTCGAGCTGCATGCCGCCAATGGCTATCTGTTCGAGCAATTCCTGAACTCGGTGTTGAACACCCGCACCGATCGTTATGGCGGCGGCACGGTGGAAAACCGCACGCGCTTCCTGCTCGAAGCCATCGATGCGGCGGTGCGCGAGCTGGGGCCGGGGCGCGTCGGCGTTCGCCTGTCTCCGTTCGGCTATTTCAATTCCATGCCGGAGGATCCGCAGGCGGAGGAAACGCTGCTCTTTCTTGCGCAGGAGCTTGGCCGGCGCGGCGTTGCCTATATGCACATCGTCTATGAGCTGATGCCGGTGGGCAACATGGAGAGCGCCGAGTTCAAGAAGATGCATGTCGATCATGCCGTGCTGGCGCGCGTGCGCTCGGCCTTTCCGGGCAAGATCATCTGGTGCGGCGGCTTCGTGAGCCGCGAGCAGGCGCAGGAGGCGCTCGATACCGGTCTCGTGGATCTGATCGCCTTCGGCCGGCCCTATATCGCCAATCCCGATCTTGCCGAGCGCTTACGGCAGGGATGGCCGCTCGCCGTCGCCGACCGCTCGTCCTACTATACGCGGCGCGGCGAACTGGGCTTTACGGATTTTCCCGCCTATGAGGCCGATAGTGCCGCCGCCTGAAGGCTGAAGGCCGCGCCTGAGCTTGCCGCCTTGCCGGGCGGCAGGCTCTTCTCACGCCGATACGGGCTGCGCGAGGTGCGGGAACAGAAGCTCCATCGGATAGGGCAGGGCAAGCTTCGGCATCTCGTCGAAAGGCGTGTATTTCAGGCTGACCGTCTCATTATCCGTATATCCGCCGGGCTCGCCGCTCGTCTGGCATTTGAAGAGCACGACCAGATATTCGACCTGGTCTCCATTCGGATAGGTGTGGCGGAATTCCCTGCCGCCAAACACGGCCAGCACTTCGGAGCTTACGACTTCGAGCCCGGTCTCCTCCATCACTTCGCGCGCTATCGCCTGCTGCGGCGTCTCGCCCGGCTCTATGCCGCCGGCGGGCAGGCTCCAGCCCTGGCCCGCAGCCTTCTCCTGCAGCAGCAGCCTGCCTTGCGCGTCCGAAATCACCGCCGCGACGGCCGGCAGCATGATGAGGCTGGACCCCACCTTGGCGCGAAGCGACCTTATGTAGTCTGATGACATTTGTTGTCCCTGGTCACTACGCTGCTACCGACAATAGAGGCTAAAGCTCAAAGTCCTGGGGCCTGATATCCTCGGCGCCATGTTTGACGCGCAGGATCTCAATCCGATCGTCATGGGAGCGATAGTAGATGCAACGGCTTCTGTAGGGCAGGCCACGCAGGCCTTCCGAAATATGATCGCGAGGGGAGCCTGTGAAGTCCACTTCAGCGATCCAGGCGATCTTGGCGGTCAGATCGGCCAGAAATTCCATTGCGTAGTGAGAGCTGCTCTCGGAGATATGGCGCCGGATATTCCGCAGATCCTCGATCGCGGCCGGGGCGATAACAAGACGTTTCGGTTTTATGGCCCTAGCTTTCGTTCATGACGTCTTTGAGGAGATCGGCGCCATTGGCGTATTCCTTGCCGAAGCCCGCTTTGATCTCGGCATCGGCCGCCTGGATATCGCGACGCAGTGTCTGCATTTTCAGTTCATGATCCGCCAGCATGCGGATGCCCGCCCGCACGGCTTCCGTCTCCGTGCCGAACCGGCCATTGCGAACGAGATCCGAGAGGATCCCATCATAGGTATCGCCAAGCGAAAAAGTCTTTGCGCGTGCCATGTGTATCGACTCCTTTGGCTCACTATATGGTAAAATACAATACTTTTACAATATCACTTGCGTAATTGAGGTGGTCGTTAAGCCGGCCTCTCAGCCTCTCAGCCTCTCAGCCTCTCAGCCTCTCAGCCTCTCAGCCTCTCAGCCTCTAGGTTCGCCATGCCGGTCGCGCGCGGCGATGCCCTCCAGAAAGAGATCGATCCCCGTCAGAAAATCGGCGCGGTCGTCATGTTCAGGCATCTGCGGGGTCATGCTCTGGACGAAGGGAAATTCGGCAGGATCGAGTGCCGCCCATTGCCCCGCCATTTCAGCAAGGAAGGTCGTGCGCTCGAGCTGGTGCATTCGGGCCATCTCGGCATTGGCCGCATTCTGGGCGCCGATGCCAAGCACATAGCTCAGAAGTGCCGCCACGATGGTCCATTGATCCTGCTGGGCGACGCCGAGGGCGCGCACATGGCGGCCGAGATGGTCGAGGATGCGCAAGGTCGGCATCGATCCCGGAGCCTGTGTGAGGGCCGAGCCGAGCCAGGGCCGGGCGTCCATCGCATCGAAGAGGGCAAGAGACAGGGCGCGGATTTCATCATCGGGCGATCGGCCGGCCGCGCTTGCGGCGATCACGCCGGCAACGATGGCGTCGCAGGCGGCGATGGTGAGGTCGCTCTTGTTTTCCACATGCCAGTAGATGGCGCCTGCGCCCGTCTTCAGGCGCTTGGCGAGCGCCTGGAAGGTCAGGCCCTTTTCCCCATCCTCATCGAGGATTGCGATCGATGCCTCGACCACGCGTTCGCGTGTGAGTGAATCCTGCCTGCGTTTTCCATCCGGTTTTCTCATGCCTCACCTTGATATGGATGGAACGACATTCCAACTATGGAATACCATTCCATCGATAAATAATTCCGGAGACAGGATATGCATATTCCCATCGCCATCATCGGCGCCGGCCTCGGCGGCCTCGTCCTTGCCCGCGTGCTTCACATCAACGGCATAGCTGCCACGGTCTATGAAGGCGAAGCATCAGCGCAGGCGCGTGCCCAGGGCGGCATGCTCGATATTCATGATTTCAACGGCCAGCTTGGCCTGAAGGATGCCGGCCTTTACGAGGAATTCCTCGGCCTCATCCATCCCGGCGGTCAGCAGACCCGGTGCCTCGACAGGGATGGCCGCCTGCTGTTGGACAGTCCCGACGACGGCACGGGCGGGCGTCCCGAGGTGGCGCGCGGCGAACTCCGACGCATCTTGCTCGAATCCCTTCCGGCTGATGCGGTGCGCTGGGGCCATAAGCTCGTCTCGACGCGCGTTCTCGGCGATGGCCGGCACGAACTCGCCTTCGCAAACGGGCTTGTCGTGACGACGGATCTGCTTGTTGGCGCCGATGGCGCATGGTCGAAAGTGCGCGCGCTGCTTTCGGATGCGGTGCCGGCCTATACCGGCCTCGTCTTCTTCGAGACATGGCTTGGCGATGCCGACGCGCGCCACGGTGAAAGTGCCGCGGCTGTCGGCGGTGGCTCGATGATGGCGGTCGCACCCGGCAAGGGCATCCTGGCGCATCGTGAACCTGACAGCGTGCTGCATGCCTATGTGGCGCTGCAGAAGCCGCTGACATGGATCGAGGATATCGAGCGTGCCGACCGCGCATCGGCGATCAGCCGGATCGCCGCCGAATTCGATGGCTGGGCGCCGGAGCTGACGGCGCTGATTACCGGCTGCGACACCGGGCCGGTCGCGCGCATCATCCACACGCTGCCGGTGGAGCACCGCTGGAACCGGGTGCCCGGCGTGACCCTTCTCGGTGATGCCGCGCATCTGATGGTGCCATCGGGCGAGGGCGCCAATCTCGCGATCTTCGATGGCGCCGAACTCGGCAAGGCGATCGCCTCCTCTCCCGGCAATATCGAAGCCGCGCTGCTCGCTTATGAGACGGCTCTTTTCAGCCGCAGCGCCCATGCCGCCGCCGAGGCTGCCGAGGTGACAAGGCTGCTGTTTGGCGAGGATGCGCCTTACGGGCTGGTCGAGGCTTTCAAGCACGACATGCTCGGCGAGAGCGCCGGCGTGACCGGGCGCTAAATCCTGATTTAGCTCAGCCGCGTCAGCAGAAAGCCCACATAGGCGGCGGCATCATGCGCATCGGTAAAATAATGCCGCTCCTCGCGCCTGACGATATCGCCCCAGCCGGTCGCATAGGTGCGATAGAAACGGCCGGTTCCGCGTTCGAGATGGATCGAGGCGAAGGGTACCGGCATGCCGTTATCGGCGCGATGCAGCGACAGCAGCGGATCGCCGCAGGGTGCCTTGCCGTGGCGGATCTCGAAGGCGGCCGATAGGGCGTGCCCCGACATCAGCAGCGTTTCCAGGCCGTAGAGCGCTTCGGCCTGCAGGCCGGCGCCGGATTTGCGATGGGAGAGGTGCATTCCGCTTGATGCTTCGGCCATATGTTCCCCCTATGGTCCGTCATGTCCCCTGTTGGCATAGTGTTGCCGATCGGGTGGCCCAAGTCCAGAAAGCAAAACTGGTTGGCAGCCAGCAATAAAATTGCGGGCGAGGGCATCAGGCGGGAAAAGCCTTATCAGTGGTTGGAAAAGGTGTCGTCGCCGGGTTTTGCGGTGACGATCTCGCCGGCGCGGCGTGCAAGGCGACGCGCCTCGGTATCGAGCAGCGTCGCGAAACTTGCGAGGCTGATCCTGTCGGCACGCAGGATCTGGCGGATCAAGGGATCGCGCAGCATATCGGATGCGGTCATCTCATGCATGGCCTGAACTCCATAACTGTACTTATGGTAGGCGATTTTTGCAAAGACTGCATGTCAAGGTGGTGGCAAAATCATGGCAGGGCGAATTTTGCGGTCACATCTGGCGGAGCGGTGGGTGATCTGGCCGCCTGCCGCGCGCCGCAAGCCGGCCAAACGGCACGGCAAGGGCGCAAATGCAGAGCACATAGGCGGCAAAACCGATCGCCTGCTGTGTCAGGGGAATACCGAGATCGATAAGCTTGCCCGTGACGAGCGGGGCAGCACCTGTCACGACGATGCGGATCGCCTCGAAGCGGGACCTGACATAGCCGAGCTTCGCCGCGCCGTAGAGATCGCTCCAGAGGATGGTGCCGAGCTTCAGGTCTATCGCAGCCGAGAGGCCGAGAAGCGCCATGTAGACGGGCGCGACCCAGAACCCACCGGCGGAGGCCGCAAGCAGCAGGGCGCCGGCCAGCGGCAGCAGGAAAAAGGGCAGCACCTGCACGGCGCGCAGCCTGTCGATGGCAGGGCCTGCCAGCACCGAGCCTGCCGATTGCGCAATGGCAAAAGCTGAAAAACAGCCCGCCAGCCATTCCAGCGACCAGCCCTTTTCACCCGCCAGCACCGCCTGATGGAAGAGCAGGCCGGTGAAGATGAAGGAAAAGGCGAGCATGACAGGGCAGGCGAGCAGCATCAGCCGCAGGCTGGGGCGGGCGGCCGTGTCGCCTGCTGTGGGCTGCCGATCCGCCTTTTCCGCGTCTGCGCCGTCCGTGACGCCGGCCCGGCTCGGCTGCACGCGACAGGCAGCCACAGCGCCTGCGAGTACAATTCCGCCCGTCAGCACCCAGGTCAGCCGCCAGCCGAGAAGGCCCGCCGCAGATGCGGCGATGGCCGGCACGAAGACGAGGGCCGCCGAATAGAGAAGGCTGACGACGGCGATCGCCTTGCCGCTATCTGCGGGAAAGGCCCGCACCGTGGCCGTCATCGCCGTATGCACCATCAGCCCCTGTCCGCCGAGCCGCAGCAGGAAGAGGCAGAGGCCGAAGACGAGGGCAGAGGCGGATGCTGCGCCGAGAAGGATGCAGGCAAGGCAGAGAAGCAGGCCGATGCCGAGCGTGAACGGGCCAAGCGCCATCCGGTCGATCCTCTCGCCCAGGAAGGGCAGGGCGAGTGCGGAGGCGAAGGTGGCGGCGGCGAAGATCGTGCCGAGATCGCCGAGCGAGAGTGAAAAGGCGCTGCAGAAATCCTCCGAGAACAGCGAGAGGAAGAAGGTCTGCCCCGGGCTCGACAGGATCATGAGGATGATGCCGTAGGCAAGAAGCGGTACATTCGCCCGCGTGAAGGTGAGGTAGGACCGTATCATTTTGTCCGGGACCGGCTGAAACTGGCAATGAAATATGCAATCGAATCGCGGTGCAGGCTAAAGCAGATCGCGCAAAAGCTGCAGTTGTTTTGTTGGGGCGAGTACTAACGGCTCTGCCCTGAATGCGCTAAGATTATTCAGCCGATTCAACTCCGCATTGTTTACGGAGCACGCCATGAAATCCGAGGAATTAAAAGCGCTCCATATGTGGCCCCCGGTATCGGAGTCCTATTCGTTATGGGCTGTCGCGACGCGTGATAGGTTGGGTGGCCTATACTATGCCTTGGAAGACGACAAAGAGTTGTGGTTTATGACGTGGGCGGAAAAAAGCATGGAAATGCTCTTGACCGAGCGCGGGTCTGTTGCGCCTCCAGTTGAGGCGCACGTCCTTGACAGGCGAGCTTTCAATGCCGTCGTAGGTAAGTATGGCGAAAATTATCACATCGGCATTCTTCAGGGCCTTGTAAGTACTTCCGTACTCGTGGCGACAAAACTCACGACGGACCTTCCGCCCGCGAATGAAGACCATCTAAACATAATGCAATATGCCAGATGGATTATTCTCTTTGTCTTCATGCACGAAGTGACGCACATCCGGAACGGACATGTGGATTTCAAAACGGAAAAAGGAAGGGGCGCGTCGATGGCGGAGGCCGTGGGGCCGGTGGACAACGACTGGTCCGTAATTTCGCAGACGCTGGAGTATGATGCTGACGCTGGCGCATTCAATTTTACTATACGAGAGGCTCTGGGTCTAACCCAAGGGCGCAGCGGAACCGGGCAGGTTTACACCCCGCACCTCCCAGTAGAAAAGATGCTCGGCGAGGCGCAAGTGTTGGGCCGCGCGATCGCATCATATTTCTTGATAACGGAGGGAGAAGACCCGATTCCGGACAACGTCTGGGAGAGATCGCATCCACCCGCAGTCGTTCGATGCACGGCAATCCTAGCCTTGATGGTTACTATTCTTTCGTTGACTGAAGGCCTCTCCGAAGACGAAATTTCTCAGTGTGAGAGTGCCTGCCTCAAGGGTTTCGTTGAGGCCGAAATATTGTTCGGCGAGGGCCGCAATATGTTTCTGGGGGCTGTAGAAATGGAAGGTTCGGAGGAGTTTGGGATTAAGGCTATTGGGCTGTGGTTTGACGATCCCGGGCAATTCGTTCCGAAGATGAACATGCTGAAACAAACCCTGTCGGACGAGGTTGACGCACATCTCGAGAAGCTGCGAGCATGTTGGTCAGCTATTCGGCCGGAGTTGATGCGACACAAAAAAGGGCCACACAATTTGGCGCCATAAGTGCATTCATTGATATGCTTTCAGAGGGTGTTTTAACGCTCCCTGGTTTCCGACGATAGAGGTAAGGCTTCGCCAGAACACGTCCCTGAGGCTCTGACGTGAAATGGGATCGACATGCCGGATCAGAACATTTTCCCGACGCTTCGGGGCGAAGACGAATGTTACGCCGCTCTGCAGGCGATCCGGCGCTATTTCGACAGTGAGCCCGACGAAGGCTCCGATGAAGCCGCACATTTCGACGCGCTCGTGCTTGTCATCGAAGACTACGAAGCCCGGCACTACCCCATGCCGGCGTCCGGCGTCGCCGCATAACCAGCCGGCACATCAGACCAGACGTCCGCCGCACCATCGCCACCCCTTCTTGCGCGACACCACCCTCCATGCTAGACACTGAACCAAATGGTTCAGTTTTCGACAGCCCGCCTCGATGCCTCCTTTGCCGCCCTTTCGGACGCCACGCGACGTGGCGTTCTGGAAGAGCTCGGCCGCGCCGATGCCTCGATCAGCGAGCTTGCCGAGACTTTCGGCATGACGCTGACGGGGATGAAGAAGCATGTCGGCGTGCTGGAGCAGGCGGGGCTGGTGACGACCGAGAAGGTGGGCCGGGTGCGCACCTGCAGGCTCGATCCGCGCGGGCTGGAGCATGAGGCGGCCTGGATAGAGGCGCGCCGGCTGATCTGGAATGCACGTTTCGACGCCCTGGAGGTGGTCGTCGAGACATTGAAACGAGAGGAGAAGACGCATGGGAAGCACAGCAAGTGACGGCCGCACGGCGGTGGAGCGCAGATCCGAGCGGGAGATGGTGGTGACGCGCCACTTCGACGCGCCGGTTCGCCTGGTCTTCGACGCATGGACGAAGCCGGACCTCTTCCAGCTGTGGTGGGCGCCGAAATCCATGGGCGTGCCGATCCTCTCCTGCGAGATGGATGTGCGCACCGGTGGCGGTTATCGCATCGCCTTCGGGCAGGACGAGGCCCATTCCATGGCCTTCTTCGGCAAATATCTCGAGGTGGTCGTGCCCTCGCGCCTCGTCTGGACCAATGACGAGAGCGAAAACGGCGCGGTGACGACGGTGACTTTCGCGCCGGAGGGAGAGGGAACGCGGCTTACGCTGCAGGAAGCCTATCCCACCAAGGAAGCGCTCGATGAATCCTACGAGGGTATGGAAGGCGGTGCGCCCGAGCAGTTCGCACAGCTCGATGAGCTGCTGGTGACGCTGATGGCGGGTGGGTGAGCCGTCAGCCGTGACCGAACGCCCTATGTCGTGAGCCAGTTCAGATAGGCTTCGATCAGTACCGGATCGCCATGTTCGGCAACTGCCGCGACATAGCCATCGGGCCTGACCAGCCAGATCCCTTTCGGATCGGGCGGGGTGCGAAGATCGGGTTCGAGCACGGCGGCATGGCGGGCGAGCAATGTGGCGGCGGCCTCGCCACTTGCCATCAGCGCAAAGCGTGGGTCGGCGCCGGCGCCAAAGGGCCTGTCCGACATGATGCGCTGGCCGGGTGCAGGGCCTTTGAGGCCCGAGGCGGAGCCGGTATTGAGCGGGCTTTCGGGGTAGCCGACCGTTATTTCCGTCATCGTATCGGCAAGCGTGTGCTGCACGGGCGAAAGGCCCAGCATCACATGGCCGACCACATCTCTCACGCCACGGAAGACGGGATTTTTGTTGGTGCCGATCATCGTGAGGCGATCGGCATTCTTCAACACCTGATCGCCGACATAGCTTCGCTCGGGGCTGAAGCTGTCGATGAGGTCGTCCCTGCCGCGTCCCTTCGACACCATGGCGAGTTTCCATGCCAGATTGAACGCATCCTGCATGCCGGTATTCATGCCCTGGCCGCCGGCCGGGCTGTGGACGTGGGCGGCATCGCCGCACAGGAAGGCGCGCCCAAAGCGGTAGCTGGAAACCTTGCGGCCGTTGATGCGGAATCCCGCCAGCCAGACCGGATCATAGGCCGTCATGCCGGCAGGTCCGCGGCGATCGATGATCGCCTGAACCTGTTCCAGTGTCGGTTCCGGGGCCTGTGCCTGGCCGGAGGGCGGCATATCCGCCAGCAGGCGGTAACGCCCGGGCGAGATCGGAAAGATGACGAATGCGCCGTCGCGATGCCAATAGATCGTCACCTCGCTATCGGGCACGGGATAACCGCTCATGTGGACATCGGCGAGCATCCAGTCACTGTCCATCGTCTTGCCGGTGAAGGGTGCGCCGACTGTGTGGCGGACAAGGCTGTGCGCGCCGTCGCAGCCGACAAGCCAGTCGGCCGAGAGTTTTTCCTCCGCGCCGTCAGGGCCGCGAAGCACGGCCTCCACGCCGTCATCACCGAGCGAAAGGCTGGTGACTTCGCTCTGTCGCCGCACCGTCACGCCGAGCGAGGCCAGCCGCTCTTCGAGAACCCTTTCGGTTTCGGCCTGCGGGATCATCAGTGCGTAAGGATAGGCGCTTGCGACTGATGCCATCGTGGCGCGTCCGATCAGCTTGTCGCCGGAAATGAAGTTGACGGCGCCGACCTTGAAACCCGCCTCGATGAAATCGGTGGCGCCGCCCGGCTGGCGTTCCAGAAGTTCGAGTGTCCGGCTCCAGAGAACCAGCGCCTTGGACTTGTCGGTGCGCGCGGCCGCCTTTTCGACGATCTGCACGGGAATGCCGAACCGTGTCAGCTCGATCGCCAGCGTCAGGCCGACCGGCCCTGCGCCGACGATCACCACGCTTTGCGGATTGCCCTCAGTCGTGCTTTGTCCCTTTGTCATCCCGCTCTCCCCGAACATTGCAAAGGCCAATTTCAAGACTTCCTCGGCGCGGTGTGGCTGTCTTCACCCCAATCCCACAATCACGCCCCATGAAACGCCTTGAAAAAATCCCACACTTCCACCGGTGTCTCAATATCGTTGCTGCATCCGCCAAACCGCGGCCCGTCAGGCGGATCAACGTTGCCGGCATTGTTACTGGCCGGAGCAAGACGGGGCCAGCAGTGGCCGCCGTTTTCGATGCGATAGAGTTGTACGCCGGTGCCGGCCTGGCATCCGCTCCATTGGACGAGGCTTGATCGGGTCAGGTCGTGCGGGTTGAGATGCGGTAGCGGCGTGGCGGTTTCGCCGGTGCAGCCGTCGGTGCGGCGCCAATATTCGGTCGTCTCGGGCACGGAAAGCAGCCGGCCGAAGGGGCGGATATAGCCGTCGTAGCGTTGCACGTCGTCGCTGGTACCGTTCACCATCATGACGGGCATGGGGTGGGCGGGATCGCAGTCCTGCATCTGCGCTTCGTTGATCGCGCTGGCGACGGGGGCGATGGCGGCGATCCTGTCAGGCAGGTTGCAGGCGAGGGTGTAGGTCATCAGCGCGCCGTAGGAGAAGCCGGTGGCGTAGATCCTTGTGCCATCGGCAATCTTCCGGCTGACGAGATCGTCGATCATGGTGCGGAAGAAGCCGATGTCATCCACCGGCTCGCCATTGATGACGGGCCGCCTGGATTTGAGGTTCCAGGCGCCGTCGATCGCCTCGGGATAGAGGGTGGCGAAATCCTCGCGATCGGCGACGGCATCGAAGCCGCTGTTTTTCTGGAAATTGACGGCCTTGTCGTCGGAGCCGTACATGACGATGACGAGGGGCGCGGGATGCCCGGCCGCACCCTTGGGAACATGCAGGATCGCGGTTCGATCCACGCCCTGCCATTTGTAAGTCAGGAGTTCATCGGCGCGGGCCGATGTGAAGGCGAGGAGAAAAAGGAAGGCGGCGAGGGGCAGGCGGAGCAATGCGCAGAACATCAGATGTCACCGCTTTCTGACTGACAGAGTGCGGAAAGATACGTCATTGCCTGCCGCTGGCAATGATTGGGAGACGCGACGCATCGGCGCAATACCCGCCGCCGGCGCTCTTGCCTGTCGCCATATTCGGCCATATCAGGTCATGCGGCCCTTGATGGAACCGGCATGACGGCGAAGAGCAACAGCGCCGGCGTCAGTCAAAGGGCCGGTGGGTTACCCTGCCATCTGCTCCTGCCCCAGGGGAGGCCGGGCAGCGAACACGTCCTTGGCCGCAAAGAGACCGTTGAGCGCGGCGGGGAAGCCGGCATAAACGGCCATCTGCATGATGATCTCGGTGATTTCGTCCCTGCTCAGCCCGACATTCAGGCCAGCCTCGATATGGACTTTCAGTTGCGGGGTTGCGGTTCCCATCGCGGTCAGTGCTGCGATGGTGGCGATCTCGCGGGCGCGCAGATCGAGGCCGGGGCGGCAGTAAATGTCGCCGAACGGGAACTCGAACACGTAGTTTGCGAAATCGGGGGCAATGTCGGCCAAGGCGGCAATGACATTGTGGCCGGCCTGGCCGTCGATTTCAGCGAGCGCCCGCTTGCCGCGTTCCAGCCGGCTTTCTCCTGATTTCGGTGCTTGGTGCGTCATAGTCCTTCATCCTCTGTTCCTCGCCGGCATATCCGGCGATCTTGGTGTCGAGGACGAGAAGGCAGGCTTGCAGTCTGGCCACATGGGCACGGACACGCTCACGGTGCTGCTCAAGCAACACGCCGCGCTCCGCTTCCGTGGTGACGCCGCGCTCCCTGAGGGCTGCATAATGCAACATTTCCCGGATAGGCATGCCCGTCGTCTTGAGACGGTCGAGAAATTCTATCCAGGTCAGGATCGACGCGTCGTAATCTCGCTGGCCCGATCGGTCCCTATCGGCATTTGGAAGCAGCCCGATCCGCTCATAGTAGCGGATTGTGTAGGTGGACAGTCCCGAACGCCTTGCCAGTTCACCGATCTTCATGAAAGCCCTTCTTTCGTCACGACGCAGGGGAAGCTACCGGTTAGAGCGCGCTCTAGGTCAAGCCCCTAAAAGCGGTTTTGAGAAAATACGCGAAACCAGCGGGTGCTTCCTGATTTCTGCAGCGGTTGCGCAGGGATGGCGAGGCCTGCCATGCCGTGCGTTGCAATTGGCGCTTCTGGGACTAGTTTTCATGCGACGCTGCGCCCCTCCCGGTGGCGGAAAGACGATGAAGGGAAGCAATGGATGTGCCGCAATATAAAGCCCCTGTTCAATTTCGATCCGCCGGCCACCGACGCGGAAATCCATGATGCGGCGCTTCAGTTCGTCCGCAAGCTCAGCGGAACCAACAAGCCGTCGAAACGCAACGAGGCCGCGTTCGAACATGCCGTGTCGTCGATCGCGAGATGTGCCCAGGAATTGTTGAATTCGCTGGAGACATCTCAGCCGCCGCGCGACCGCGAGGAAGTGGCCGCCAAGGCACGCGCACGCGCCGCCGACCGTTTCGCTTAGGAAAAGCCCAGGCTTCGGCCCGATCCTGCGCGAGCGTGGCCAGAACAAGTGGGGGCGCCGGCGCGCAGTTTGCCGAACGGCTGGATTACAGGCGTGGCTCGGCAGCCGGCAGGAGATTGCGGCCTTTCTGGCTGCGCCGTAATCGCGCGCTGTCAGGCGTGGCTTTCAAGCAGCGCCCGCGCACGCCTGACATCGCCGGTCGAAAAGCCCTCGGTGAAGCGGGCGTAGGCGGTAGACAGCATCGTCTCGGCCTCGGCGTTTGCGCCATGCCGGCGCGTGAGCGTGACGAGGCTGGCGGCGGAGCGCAGTTCCCAGGAAAGCGCGCCATCGCGGCGGGCAAGCTCGATGGACTCGCGGTAACATTCGGCCGCCTCCTGCCAGCGGGCGGGGGCCTGGAAGCGGATGACATTGCCCTTGATACGCAGGATTTCGGGAATACCGACCACATGGCCGGAGGCCTGGCTGAGGGCGATCGCCTCGTCGATGGCGGCAAGCCCGGTTTCGAGATCGCCCTGACGGGCCAGCGCCTCGCCGTAATTGGTCAGGTAATTGGGGTAGCGCATGCGGAACCCGCCGTCGCGCACCTCTTCCAGCGCCGTGCGGAATTTCGCCACATCCACCTGTTGGCCGGTATAAAGCTGCCAGCGGATATAGGCGCTGGTGGAAAGCGCCCGCCAGAAGGTGAGGCCGTGGCGGGTGGCGTGGTCAACGCCGCGGTCGATATAGGTCTTGGCGGCATCGTAATCGCGCACATAGAGCGCGATGATGGCCGAGCCGTGCAGCAGTGCGTAGCAGAGCGAGACGGCATCGTAGGAGGCTTCGGCCTCCTCGCGCTGGCGCCGCGCCGTCTCCATCGCCCGGTCGGGAAAGCCCTGCAGCCATTGCACCGAGGCGAGCGAGCCGCGCGCCGGAAGCTGCTGGTCGAATTCGAAGCTGATCGCATCAGGGCGGCGTTTCAAAAGCTGCGGCCGGTTGACGCCCTTTTCGAGATGGCGCTGCGAGGCGGGGAGATCGCCAAGCCAGGAGAGCGCGTGCCCGGCCTGCGCATCGGCATCGCCGGCGGTTCCGGCGAGCGCCCGGATGTCATCGGAAAAGGCCAGCGCGCGGCGGGAATCGCCGATCCACATGGCATATTGCGAAAGCCCGCGCAGGCATTCGCGCCGCAGCACGGTATCGTCGAGTGCGCCGGCAATGGCGAGTGCCGCCTCCAGTGCCGTGCCGACGCGAGCCACCGGTCCCTGTGTATGCAGCGTCGTCGCGCCCAAAGCCAGAAGCAGGATCAGCTCCTGGCGGGTATCGCGGCCCGTGGCGAAACGCGCCTCCAGCGCGCGTTCGGTGGCGACGCGGCATTCTTCCACCAGGGACAGCGCCTTCCAGAATGGGATTGCCGCAATCGTCAGCCGCACGGCCGGCGCGGCATCGTCGCCTGCGCGTTCGAAAGCCCAGCGCAGAGCATCCCTGAGGTCGTCGATCTTGCCGGCATAGCGGGCAAGCCATGCGTCCGCCGAAAGCGTTGCTGCCCGTTCCTTCGCTTCTTCGGCAATGTCGAGCAGATGGGCGGCATGGCGTCGGCGGGTGTTTTCGAATTCCTCGCCATGCCCGAGCTTTTCCAGCGCATGGCCGCGTGTGACGGCAAGCAGGCGATATTCCATCTCGCCATCGCCTGCCTCGGCGGCGACGAGCGATTTCGCCACGAGGCTCGCCAACGCATCGATCGTGCTTCGGCGGCCCGCCGCTTCATTGGTCGCCTCATAGCCTGCCTCGTCGATGGCCACGGCGCAGGCCGATGCCAGGCTGAAGGGGCCGGCGAAGACCGAGAGGCGGCGCAGCAGGGCGCGCTCGTTTTCGGAAAGCAGTTCGTAGCTCCAGTCGATCGTCGCCGTCAGCGTGCGGTGCCGCTCCGGGCCGTCCCTCATGCCCGCCGGCAGGCGCAGGCGATCGTCGAGCTGGCGCGAGATGCCGCCGACGCCGAAGACATCGACGCGCGTCGCGGCAAGCTCGATCGCCAGCGCCAGGCCATCGAGCCGGCGGCAGATTTCGGCGGCGATGGGCGCATCCGCATCGCTCAGCGTGAAGCCTTCCAGGCTGTCGGCGGCACGGTCGGCAAAGAGCTGCACGGCCGGGTAGGCGAGGGCTTGGGCCGCAGTGAGAAAGGCGCGGTCGGGCGGACTCGGCAGACCGGAAAGCCGGCGCACACGCTCGCCGCGTACGGCCAGCGCCTCGCGGCTGGTAGCAAGGATCTTCACGCTGGCCGCATCCGCCAGAAGCCGGCTGGCTGCAAAGGCGACGGCATCGATCAGATGTTCGCAATTGTCGAGCACGAGCAGCATCTCGCGTTCGCGCAGGAATTCGCTGAGCGCGGCCAGCATGTTTGCCGATTGTGCCGTCAGCCCAATGGCGGCGGCAATCGCATTCGGCACAAGGGCAGCGTCTTTCAACGGCGAGAGATCGACCAGCCAGATGCCGCCGGCGAAGCGATCGACCAGACGTTCGGCGATGGCGAGCGCCACCGTGGTCTTGCCGACGCCGCCGGCGCCGACGATGGAGATCAGCCTGCCTTGCTCAAGATCGGCGCCGATGCCGGCGATCGTCTCGTCCCGGCCGAATATGCTGCTGGCGGAGATCGGCAGATTGTGCCGCCGGCCCTGGCTATTGGGACTATCGGGGGCGGCGGCCAGCTGTGCTTGCCCGAAGGCCGGCATCTCCTCTGCCCGAACGGGTGCGATGAAACGATATCCGCGCCCGCTTTCGGTGACGATATAGGTGGCATTTGCGGATGTATCTGCGAGCGCACGGCGCAGCGCCGCCACGTTGACCTTGAGATTTTCCTCCTCGACATTGAGCCCCGGCCACACACGCGCCATCAGCTCACGCTTGCCGATGGTCTCGCCCGGCTGTTCGACAAGCACGGTCAGAATATCTAGCGCGCGCCCGCCGATGCGCAGGGCGGTCTCTCCGCGCAGCAGCAGCCGGCGCTCGGGCATGAGCACGAAAGGCCCGAAGAAAAAGGTGCGCGATATGCGCGCGGCGCGTTTGCTTTCCACAGTTCCCCATCCTGCAGCCACGGCAGCGGCGCGAAAATCGCAATCGATCGTCGCCAGACCCGGCCCGTGTTTCAAAAAGCTGGAGCGCGCTTTGCGCATCCCCATGCGGGCACGGCGCTCCTGGCAGGATGAATACCATGTCGCGCGCGCCCGGCGGAAGCAAAATGCGACTGTGAGATGCAATGGCATGAGCGAAAGGGGAGCAGCGGTCCTGTCAAAAGCCGAAGTAATTTACGCCGCGATTTACCGTAACGTACTTCCGTACCTGCTCGTCTCGCCTTCAAAGTCCAGTCACCGACCGCGCCTCAGCAGTCGCGGTTGATCGTGCATGTTGAATTTTCCAATCACAACCGGCGAAATTCGGAGGCTCGACTGATGAAATTACCTGGCAGAATAGCGGCGCTCGGCCTGCTGCTTTTAAGCGGCTCGGCCTATGCACAACAGGCGGCACCCGCAGCCGACAGGCCCAATATCCTCGTCATCTTCGGCGACGATATCGGACAGACCAATATTTCCGCCTATACGATGGGCGTCGTCGGCTATCGCACGCCGAATATCGACCGCATCGCGCAGGAAGGTGCGATCTTTACCGACTACTATGCCGAGCAGAGCTGCACGGCCGGCCGCTCGACCTTCATCACCGGGCAATGCACGCTCAGAACCGGCCTTTCCAAGGTCGGTCTTCCCGGCGCGCCGATCGGGTTGCAGGCGAGCGATGTGACCATCGCCTCGGCGCTGAAGGACAAGGGCTACGCCACCGGCCAGTTCGGCAAGAACCATCTGGGCGACCGTGACGAATTCCTGCCGACCGCCCATGGCTTCGACCAGTTCTTTGGCAACCTCTACCACCTCAACGCCGAGGAGGAACCGGAAGACCGTAACTATCCGCAGGATCCAGGTTTCCTCCGGCAATACGGCCCGCGCGGCGTCATCAAGTCTTCGGCCGATGGCAAGATCGAGGACACCGGCGCACTCAATCGCAAGCGCATGGAGACGATCGACGACGAGACATCGGCCGCCGCAATCGACTTCATGAAGCGCCAGCACGACCAGGGCAAACCCTTCTTCACCTGGTTCAACACCACCCGCATGCACGCCCGCACGCATGTCCGCGATGAACACCGCGACAAACCCGGCCTGACGGCGCGCACCGAATATGCCGATGGCATGATCGAGCATGATGCCGTGGTGGGCGAAGTGCTGAAGTCGCTCGACGAAATGGGCATCGCCGACAATACGATCGTCATCTACACGACCGATAACGGGCCGCATGAAAATACCTGGCCGGATGCGGCCAACTCCCCCTTCCGCAACGAGAAGACCTCGAACTGGGAAGGCGCGTTCCGTGTGCCGGCCATGATCCGCTGGCCGGGCCATATCAAGCCTGCAACGCAACTGAACGGCATCGTCTCCGGTCTCGACTGGTTCCCGACGCTGCTGGCCGCCACCGGCGATACCGACATCAAGGATCGCCTGCTGGCGGGCACGACGATTGCCGGCAAGCAATACAAGAACCATCTCGACGGCTATAACCAGCTCGACTACCTGACCGGCAAATCGCCTGATAGCGCGCGCAACGAATTCTTCTACTTCAACGATGACGGCGATCTCGTGGCCATGCGCTACGAGAACTGGAAGCTCGTCTTCGAGGAACAGCGCGCAACCGGCACCCTGGCGGTCTGGGCCGAACCCTTCACCAAGCTGCGCGTGCCGAAGATGTTCGACCTGAAGGCAGACCCCTACGAGAAAGCCGATATCACCTCGAACACCTATTGGGACTGGGTCTTCACCCACGCCTATCTTGTGGTGCCGGCGCAGGCGGAAGTGGCGAAATTCTTCGCGACTTTCAAGGACTATCCGCCGGCCCAGCGCCCGGCCAGCTTCTCGATCGACCAGATCCAGGAGCAGCTGCAGAACTCGCTGAACTCGATGGGCGGCGGCGGCTGATGTGAGGCCAGAGCAATTCCAGCAAAAGTGGGAACCGGTTTTGCGTCCGGAATTGCGGAGAAAAAAACAAAGCAATTCCAGCAAAAGTGGGAACCGGTTTTGCGTCCGGAATTGCGGAGAAAACACCAGAGCATTGAAGGCGCCTCCACTTTTCGCCTGATATGCTCTGCAGGCTGCGCCCGGACCGCGATCCGGGCGCAGTGCCGATGAAAACCTAAAGCAGCCGGCCGATGAGTTCTCTGCTTTCCCATGTCCTGAGGAAGTCTACTTCGCGCGCGATCCAGCCGACAGTGTTGCTTCCCCATTCGTCGACACGGGCGGCATATTCTCCCATCAGCCAGAAATGCCTGACGATGACGAAGTGCAGGGCGGCCTGGAAATCATCGGGCGCGATCGGCCTGACCGCACGATAGCCCTCGATGAAGGCAGTCCAGCGCGATGTCGTTCTGCGGCCGAAGGAGACATTGGCCCAGAGGAATACCGAGAGGTCATAGGCAAGGTAGCCGGGGCCGCTGTCGTCGAAATCGAAGAATGCCGCCTGGCCGCGATCGTCGATGCGGGAATTGAAGCCGTGGCAATCGCCGTGACAATAGGTCCAGGTGAGATCGGGAAATGCTTCGATCGCAGCGCTCGTCGTGCCGGCGATCTCCTCGAGATCCTTGTAGACGGCAGCATCCTCGATGAGACCGCTTTGCTGCATCTGCGCGAGCGGGCGCCACAACAGATGCTCAAGATCAAGCCGGTAGAGCGCCCCCTTGGGCGAGAATGTCTCGGCCGCCTGATGCAGCAAGGCCAGGGTCTTTCCATTGGCCCGGGCATCGCCGGGGCCCATCGCGTCGGGGTCGCGTCCGTCAAGCGCCCTGAAGAGCACACCCCGGCGCAACCCTTCCGGGGCGCTCGCCTCGATGAAGAAGGCGCCGTCCCGTGTCGGGAGAGGTTCGGCAACGGGAACGCCCTGCCGGCCGAGATGGATCAGGAAGCGCGTTTCTGCTCCGACATGCGCCGGACCCCGTGCCCGCAGATGGGAGAGGCGAAATATGCTGCGTTCGCCATTGCCGGCGGTGACGCGATAGACGTCGTTCAGCCCGCGCTGCAGCATCTGGCAGGAGATCGGCCCCTCAAGCGCGTAATGATGATCGATCAGCTCAGCGATCGCCGCGATATCAGGAGTTGAATAGGACGAACGAAGGTCGAGCATGGACGTTCCCCGGCAAGCCTGTGGCCGGATGCCAGAAGGCCGTAAAGGCCCTGATCGTGTCAAGCTCGGCTTCGTATTTGTGCACGCACGGCGCGAAACCATCTGAATGGTTTTGCCTGCCGGCCGCCGATGCGTCGATTTGTCCGGCAAGGCTTAGGAATTGTTTCAACCGTCAGATGTAGCTGTTGTGCCTCAGCGTGCCTCCTCTGGATGGGGCGAGGCCGCTTGAGCGGGGCATCAGGCGATGAAGATTTCCGTTGGGGATTTTTCCCGGTACCGGCTGGGCGACAGCAGGCTCGAGCAGTCCATTCGGCTCGTGCTTTCGGGTGCATTCCTGACACTTGGGACAGCGGCGCTGATTGCGGCTTTCGAATGGGCCTTCCAACACAGCGCCGATGGGTTCTATCGCCCGGAAGAGGATGATTACATCTTCGTGGTGGTTGCGGGGCTGAGCTTTGTCGCCTGTTTTCTGGGCCTGCGCCTGCGTTTCCTGTCGTGGGTGATGACGGCAATCGTCGGCTACTGGGCCATCACCGTGACGGATGGTTATGTCAGCGATTATTACTATGCGATGGGCCAGGATGGCTGCCTGCGCTGCACCGGGGCGATCGCGGATATTCACCTGCGCACCGCTGCCTTCGGCATCGCCTGTTTCGGCTGGGCGCTCGTGACGAGACGGAAGTGGAGCTATCGCCGGACGGCGGGGCTTCTGCTTGCTCTGCCCTGGTTGCTGCTGTTGCTCATCATTTCCGCGATGTACTCTTAAACCCGACGACGGGGTGATGCCGGCATCGGCAATGAAGGATAGGGCATGCAGAGGGTTTTCATCATCGGCAATGGCGGAAGCGGCAAGAGCTGGCTGGCCAAAGTGCTGGCCGAAAGACTGCAGGTTCCGGCCGTGCATCTCGATGATCTCCATTGGCTGCGAGGCTTTGCCGGCGAGCATCCCCGCGCCGAGCGCGACCTCCTGGTGGCGCAGGCGGCGGAGCGGGACGCGTGGATCATGGAGGGCATCTACGGCACGATCCTGCGGCAGGTCTTTGCCCGCGTCACCGACCTGATCTGGCTCGATATGCCGGATGAGGAATGTATCTCAAACCTGCGGGAGCGCGGCCAGACCGGCGGCGGAACCAGCGATCAGTTTGACGAGCTTCTGGACTATACGCGCGGCTACCGACTGCGAAAGAACCATCTGAATTCCTTTGAAGCCCATGCGCAGTTCTTCGAGGCGCATCCGCTGCAGAAGGCCCGGTTGCGCAGCCGTCAGGAGATGGCGGCCTTTCTTTCGGCTGTGTGAGGGTGCGTCGAAAATCCGTTACCGATTTGAGCCATAAGGCCGGAGCAATATCGGCTGCCGCCGGAGCGTGCGTGGGATAGAGAGACATGGGCATCAGGAACTATCTGATCGAAGGCGTATCGGGCGCCGGCAAGACCACCGTGGCAACCGAGCTGCAGCGGCGCGGCCATCACGTGATCCACGGCGACCGCGAGATTGCCTACAGGGGCGATCCCGAGACCGGCGAACCGCTGGTTTCAGCACGGCATCAGCATGAGACGGATGACCCTGTTTTCGTGCATGGCCATCATCTCTGGCATGTCGAAAAGGTGCGCCGGATCGCCGGCGATGCCAGCCATCCGGTCTCCTTCTTCTGCGGCGGCCTGCGCAACCTGCATCACCTGCGCGATCTCTTCGACGGCATCTTCGTGCTCGATATCGATGCGGAGACGCTGAAGGCCCGGCTCGCCAGCCGCCCGGAAGACGAATTCGGCGGAAGGCCGGGGGAGCGGGAGCTGATCCTGCGACTGCATGAGACGAAGGAGGATCTGCCCGCCGACGCCCTCACCATCGATGCCACGGCGCCTGTCGATGCGGTGGTGGATGCGATATTGGCGCGGGTCGGGGTGCGGTAATTCCGGCCGACCAGGCACACGGCAAGGCCTGGTCATCGCATAGCGTTTGCTTGCATCTTGTCGTGTCCTGATGTACGTATAGCAAATGAGGTACGTACCGCATTTTGAGACGGCATGTGCTACAACGCCGGGGAGGGCGAGGGATGGGCGAGTTCACAATCAACAGCGACTATGCGATTGCCGATGAAGAGGCGCTTCGGGGCCTGTTTGCGCCAACCCACGCGATCGCGACGATGAAATGTCTCGATGCGCTCGACGAGCACGCGCAGACGTTCATCCGCCGCTCGCCCTTTCTCTGTCTCGGCACGCAGAATGCCGAGGGAAAGGCCGATGTCAGCCCGCGCGGCGATCCCGTCGGTTTCGTGACGATCCTCGACCGGCACACGCTGGCGATACCCGACCGGCCGGGCAATAACCGGCTGGACAGCCTCAGCAACATCGTCTCCAACCCCAATGTCGGGCTCCTGTTCATCATACCCGGCTTCGACGACACGCTGCGCGTCAACGGCCATGCCACGCTCACGACCGATCCCGCCATTCTGGAGGGCATGCGTGTGGCGGACCGCCTGCCGAAGCTTGCGATCATCGTGCGCGTGCACGAGGTCTTCCTGCATTGCGCCAAGGCCTTCCGCCGCTCGCATCTCTGGGACCCCGCGCATTTCCAGGACCGCAGCGAGATGCCGTCGCTGTCGAAGATCATCCTCGACCAGACGACGGGTGCGCCCGAGGGCGAGGAGATGCGCAGGATCGATGCTGCGCTGGAAGTGGAATATGGGAAGTCGATGTATTGATCGTGCCATGATCGCTTCATTGCCTCGGACCTATGATCCCCCCGCCGACACAGGAGTGGGCAACGTACCCGATCAGACTTGACCAAAATGTGTAAAATTCGTATTTTACACAAAAAGGAGACTGATCATGGCTCAAGCTTTAAAAGTTCCAGCGACCGAATTTGCGCGCAAATTTACGACATTCCGCGAACAGGTGCAGACGGAGGGCGTGATCGAGGTCACAGCTCATAACCGGACGATTGGTGCTTTCCTGTCTGCTGCCGAACTTGAGCACTACAAGGACATGAAAAAGCGAGAACGGGAAGTCATCAAGGTCAGCGAAATGGATGACGAAACCATGGCGCTGATCATGGGCGCTGAATATGGCAAAGCCTCCGAGTGAACTATCCAAGTCCCGTTCCGGGCCTCGTCGTCCGATATAATTACCTGTGGGATAAGGAGAAAAACGAAGGCGCGTCCGTGGGCAGCAAGGACAGGCCTTGTGCTATCGTTCTCTATCATTCGAAGACGGGCGACACGATCGTCGTGCCGATCACGCATTCTCCGCCGGAATTGGGTGAGGAAGATCTGTCTATCGAGGTTCCAAGGGAGCTCTGTGGCCAACTCGGTCTGGATGACGCCACAAACTGGGTTCGCCTGAGCGAAGCCAACAGGTTTCAGTGGCCGGGCATACACCTTCGCACGCTGCCTTCGGATCCGAACCGGTACGATTACGGCATGATCCCTCAGGAATTCTACGAGAAGATCAAAGCCAAGCTTTATGAAACGATGATGAAGGGGCGTGTGCCGCTGGCACAGCGTTGATGTGCGACCTCGTCTATCGCTTGAACTGCTTTTCAGAGGCAATATAGAACGCGAAAGCCGCTACTGACTCTCGCCTGAATCCCCCACCAGCTCCCAGATATCCACCTTCTCGGCACGGCCCTTGACCTGAACAAGCCCGAGCGAGCGTAGCGCAAAACGCTCGCCCACAGCATCACGCACGGCGGCGCTGACGAGGATCGAGGTGCCGAATTCCTTGTTTAGCCCTTCGAGGCGGGAGGCGACGTTGATCGTGTCGCCCATGGCCGTATATTGCTGGCGCGAGATCGCCCCGAAACTGCCGACGACTGCGGGGCCGGTGTGCAGGCCGAAGCGGGTGATAAGTTCGGGGCGGCGGCTTTCGGCATTTTCCGCGTTCAGCGCATCGATGGCGGCCTTCATGGCGAGTGCGCAACGGCAGCCGTTTTCGGCATGTTTCTCATCTTCGACAGGAGCATTCCACATGACGAAGATGGAGTCCCCCAGATATTGAACGACCGTGCCGCCATGGTCTTCGGCGATGGTGTTCAGCTGCTCGAAATAGGCCGAGAGCGTATCCACCACCTCTTCGGGCGAGTGCTGTTCGGAGATGGTGGTGAAATCCCTGATGTCGGTGAAAAGCACCGTTACTTCCTGGCGCCTGGCCTTCATCACCGTGCGGGCTCTGGGATCGACGATGCGGCGCACGACCTCGCGTGGCACGTAGAGGGCGAACTGGGCGATGGCGTGGCGGCTGGCGGCCAGCGCATTGGCCAGCGTGTTGATCTCGGTGATGAAGGAATGGCTGACGGGTTTTTCGCCGATATCGAGATCGCCGATCCGGCGCGCTTCCTCGGCCAGCCGGTTCAGCGAGCGGCTGACGATGCGCGACAGGAGGACGGAGGCCGCGACACCGGCCAGCACGAAGCCTGCGGCGATCAGCAGGTTGTGCAGGAGCAGGCGGTCGGCCTGCGCCACCAGATCCTGCATCGGCACGATGATGGCCGCCGTGCTGCCCTGGAACAGGCCGGAGACGGTGACCGGGGCGATCTGCACCAGTTGTATCTCGCCATCGACATTGAGACGCGCCAGCCCGCCTTCGGCAAAGGTCGGGTCGGTGCGCAGCCGTTCCACCGTCTCGAGGCCGCTATCGAAGCTGTTTGCCGTGGCGCCGATTGCGCCCGCATTGCGCGCCCAGAGCGCCATGATCCTCTCCATCACGGCGGGGTCGGAATGGGCGACGAGATCGCCGCTGGAATCGATGATGAAGGCGCGGGCGCGGGGCGAAATCGGGCTGGCGTCGAGAAGCCGGCTCACCGTCTGCAAGTGGATGTTGATGCCGACGACCACGCCCGGCGCATCCCGCATCGGGGCGGCGATCGTCAGCGTCGGCACATTCAGGGTGCCGGCGATATAGGGGCCGACGGAGACCGGCACGCCATCCTGCATGACGGCCTGATACCAGGGGCGCTCGCGCGGATCGAAGGCGACGGATTCGAGTTCACGCTTGCCGATATCTTTGGCGCCGGCATCGAGGAAGAGCAGCGTCGAAAGAGACTCGCCACCCTGGCCGCGGGCGGTGGTGCGGATTGCGAAGGCGGTGCCTTCGGGGGCGGCCAGCGTCTGGCGGATATCGCGCCTCGAGGTATTGATGACCTGCAGGTAGGAGCCATCGGGATAGCCGGTATAGATGCTGGTGGCATTCGGCACATTGCGCAGCACCTGCAGCAGGAACTGCTGCTTGGCGCCAGCCTCCTGCTGTGGCGGCGAGGCGAGCTGGGGCAGGGAAGAGGCCAGCGACACCGCCTCCATGCCACCTTCCAGCGTGTTGCGATAGGTCTCGATCAGCCGCAGGCTCATCTCGCGCATCTGCTGCGCGCCCGCACCCACGGCCGCCTGGCTGCCGTGCCAGAATGCCAGGAGAATGATCGGCGTCGTGGTGCAGAGCAGCGAAGCCACGACGAGCACGCCGAGATGCAGTCTTAACGGTTTGGACCAGCGCACGCCTTTTCCCCCCCGGATGCGGACGCGATTTCGGTGTGCGGCTGCCCCTAGACAGGGAGTTTGCCAGCCGGCAACTAAGCGCTTTTTGTGGCGCTAGACAAGCAGGCAATAGGAGTATTGATCAAGCGGCGGGTTCACGCTCGGCTGTCTTCCGCGCTCGCCTAAGACGTCGCCTCGTCCAGTACGCGTCCCATGGCGTATGAAGGGGTATAGCCTGGCAATATATTTCCAGTCGGACGAATGGAGCGCATGACGGAGTCGCGTGCCTTGCCCACAATGCCGCCTGATTTTCGAAATCCGAACAGATAAGGGCTCAAGTCTTTTGGCAGAGAGCTGAGCAATAACCCCAGCTCCTTGTCAGAGAGGTGGGCCACCGAGGCAGCCATTTCCGCGATCCCTGTTTCGATCCTATTGTAATTCTCGGCCAGCAGGCGGACGATATCGTCAAAATCGGCCCAGAACTCCTCGGGCAAGTCACGGCGGATCGCATCCATGTCATCACCGGCAGCCATCGCTTCCCACATCGCGACCGGCGTGCAACGAGAGATCAGCGCATGGATACGCCGATACTCGGCGCCTTTGATTTTCAAACGCACGCCGTCGATGAACCTGACGACAAAGCCTTCATCGTCGCGTGGAAGCGTGTCGGTATGGCGTGCTATATCGGCCATGCTGCCAAACCTGTGGCGGCGAGCCGCACGCCAGCCGAGCGCCTCGCTCGTGGCCAGAACCGCATCATAGCTAAATTCATGCCCATCAGCATCATATGCTGCCAACAGAACCAAGGCGGGATCGGCATAGCGGACAACAATGCGGTTTTCGGGATATACCGCCTCGAACAGATATGTCGTGCCTGAAGTCAGAGGGGATAGATCTGCAGCATCGAGGCGCGCTTGCGCCCACATAGCCTGTTCGGAGTCGAAGGCTCCTTTCGTAACGGCTTGCCAACGTCCGGAATAATTGAAAACGATTATCAGGCTGCCATCCAGCTTCTCGAAAGCCTCGAATGGCAGATCAGGGGCTTCCCCACGCTGTTCGCCGACATTGAAAAATTTCGGGAACGGCGTCGCAACTATCTGACCGGCAGCCTCATCGACCACGAGGCCGCGCGCCATAAGGGTGAACTCATCCCAACCATTTTCGTAGACGCAGCGCGGCGTATAGATAAACAGGTGCAGGCTGTTTGCGGCGTTGGAGCGGCGATGTACGTGTCCGAGTCCCTGGGCTCGTTTCAAGCCGGCCATCAAGGTCGCAAAGGGTAGTTGCCTGGCGGGGTGTATCAATTCGCTCATTTGCGGGACGGCGCCGTTTTAAAACGTTCTGGCGCGCGATTGCGCGCGTATCAGACCAGTTTGCTCGCGCAAAGGTTACGCAAAGTCAAATTTCTTCTTATGATGGGTTCCATTGCCTTGCTTGATATATCCGCTCGCTGGCGACTGCGAGGCATGTCGATCGCAGGTTCTAAACCGCCGCATAAATCAGCCTGACCACATCGCCCGCAAGCCGCTCGTTGGAAACGAGGCGCAGCGGCGGGCGGGGGCCGGTGAAGAAGGGGCTGCCTTTGCCTGTGACGACCGGATGCAGGTAGAGGCGGTATTCGTCGATGAGGCCGGAGGCGACGAGGCTGCCGGCGAGTTCAGGGCCGGCGACGGTGATTTCGCCGGTGTGCTCGGCCTTCAGCCTTGCGATGACGGCTTCGATCCCTTCGCGAACCAGCGTGGCGTTCGGCCCGACCGCGGTCAGCGAGCGGGAGATCACCCATTTCGGCAGGCGGCGCCAGGCGGTGGCGAATTCCCTGCGCTCGGCGCTCCAGCCTTCGTGCTCCTCATCCCAATAGCGCATGGCCTCGTACATGCGGCGGCCGTAGATCGTGGCTGTGAGGGTCTGCGTGCGCTCGACCCAGTGGCGGAAAAGCGGATCGGGCGGCAATTTCTCGTGATCGATATAGCCATCCAGGGACTGGTTCATTTCAAAGACGAGCTTCGCCATGCTTCAAGACCTCCACTTGCGAGGGGATGTAGCGTGGAGCGGCTGTCTGGCAATCGGGACAGGTTTCGTGCGAGGGCTTTTCTCCTAGCCAAGATCAAATTCCAGCCGCGGAATCCTGCGCCCCGGTATCGAGCCGGAGGCGACTTCGCCGGTCTGGTTTGCGCCCATTCTGACATAGAAAGGTGCCGCGCCCGGATCGGAGTCGATGACGAGTTTCCTGACGGAGCGTGCCCGGCAGGCGGCCGTTGCCCAATCGAACAGCGCCCGGCCGATGCCGGCGCGCTGGACGTCGGGGTCGACGAAGAGTGCCTCGAGTTCGGCCATATCGTTGCTCGGGAAAGAGAGCTGCGCCATGCCGAGGATGCGGCCGTCTTCTTCCGCCACCTGCACCGGCGCGGCGGTGATCTTTTCCGGGGTCAGCGTCAGTTCCGGCCGGCAGGCGGTCATGAAGGCTTCGTCATAGCCCCAGACGGCCTTGGCGCGCAGGCAGAGGTCGGTCAGCGCTTCGGCTTCCGAAGGCAGGGCGGGTCTGAGGTGCGGCATGGTCCGTTTTCCTGTTTGCTTGTCGGCGGTCTCATGCTCCCGGCGGTTGACAATGCTGTGACAAGCGCGATGAACAGGGAGCAAACCCGAGGCACGGAGGACACAGCCCATGGATATCGACCCGCAGCGGATGACAGCCGGTTTCGTCGGCACGGGCACGATCACCGAGGCCGTGGTGACAGGGCTTTGCAAGACGCGCTTTGCGCAGATGCCGATCGTGCTCTCGCCGCGCAGCCAGAGCATTGCCGCGCGGCTGGCGGGCGCCAATGCCAATGTGTCGATCGCGGCCGACAGTCAGGATGTGCTCGATCGCGCCGGTCTCGTCTTCATCGCGGTGCGGCCGCAGATCGTCGAGGAGGTCGTCACGGCACTCCGGTTCCGGCCGGATCACCACGTCATCAGCTTCGTGGCGGCAACGCCGCTGGAGCGGCTGCAGGCGTGGATCGGCCAGCCGGTGCGGCTTTCCCAGGCGGTGCCGCTGCCTTTCGTGGCCGATCTGCAGGGCGCGACGGCGATCTATCCGCCGGACGCGGTTTCCGATGCGCTGTTTTCGGCGCTGGGCACGGCAATCCAGGTGGAGAGCAAGCGCGAATACGATCTTCTGGCGGCGGGCAGCGCCATGATGGGCAGCTATTTTGGCATCATGGATACCGTGGCGGGCTGGCTTCAGGGGCAGGGACTATCGCGCGAGGCGGCCGACCTCTATGTCCGCCAGCTGTTTTCCGGGCTCGACCATGCGGCGCGTCTACGCCCTGCGGCAAGCTTTGCCGAACTCGTCGACGACCATTCCACCAAGGGCGGGCTGAACGAGCAGGTGCTTGCGGATTTCAGGGCCGCCGGCGGGGGTGCGGCGCTGCAGGGCGCACTCGATCGTGTACTGGCCCGCATCCGGCCTGAGGAAAGCGATCGCTCCTGATCGAACCGGGGGCGGCCCAGTATTTTTTGCAGTGCAAAAAATTGCACTCGATGTCTTAGACCAATCTTCAGTTTTATCCCACAACCTGCGGCGATATTTTAGGCTGGAGTATTGCCATGAGCGCTGTGACCTTGGCTCGGATTGAGAGCCAGAGCGGCGATCGCTTTCATTCATTGCGTTTCTCACGCGATATAGAGCTGCTGTTCTGCAGCGATTACGTCGCCGAGCGGGTGCATCGCATCGTGGTTTGCGCGGTGGTCGGTCTCGTCATTTACGATCTGGTGCATTTTGCCGATCTCGCCATGGTTCCGGACAGGGCCGCGCTGCTCACGGTGTTTCGCTTCATGGTGTTCAGCCCCTTCGTGATCCTCAGCGCCTGGGCGGTGCGCCGCTGGCCGCGGGCATGGCTCTATGATCTGCTCTGCGTGGCGGTGGCCGTGCTCGGCGTCACGCTGCCGATTGCGGCTGTCGTCCACAGCGCCAGCGCCTATCTGCTCGTCTACCAGACCTATAATTCGGCGGCCTTCCTGTTTTTCGTCATTGCGCTCAGGCCGCGATTTCCCGCCATTCTCGCCGGCCTTGCGCTGATGTGCCTGTCGCATTTCACGGCGACATGGCTGACCGGCGATTTCGATGAGATCACCTATGGCGGCATCGTCACCTTCTACCTGACGCTGTCGATCTTTCTCGCCGTCAGCGCCTATTTTCTGGAGCGCACGGACCGGCGCAATTTCCTGAACCGGCTGCGCGCCAGCCTTCTCTACCGGCAGCTCGAAAGCAATGCGGAATGCGACGAGCTGACGGGGCTGGGCAACCGCCGGTCGCTGGCCCGCATCGGCGAGACGATCTGGCGCAATGCCGGCGCCGAGCCCGAGGTTGCCGCCATCCTGCTCGATATCGACCATTTCAAGCGCTTCAACGATGTACACGGCCATCTGCAGGGCGATGCCTGCATCCGCGCGGTCTCGCATTGCATCCGCAACGCAGTCGATCCGGCCTTGCAGGTCTTCCGTTTCGGCGGCGAGGAAATACTCATCCTCGTCCGTGGCCAGCCGCAGCAGCAGGTGTTCGAGATGGCCGAAGAGATCCGCGCCGGCATCGAAGCGCTCGCCATTCCCCATGGCGGCACAGAGCGCGGCACCGTCACCGCCAGCCTCGGCGTGGCCAGCGCATTGCCGGCCGAGACGACGCTGGAAAAGCTGCTGCAGCGGGCCGACGAAGCCTTGTATGCGGCCAAGCGGCGGGGCAAGAACATGGTGGTGCTGGCCGGTGCGTCCGATGTGGAGATGGCTTAGGGCGACGGCCACCTTCTCGACCCGATGAGAGCGATCCAATGCTGACACTTCTCGGCCTTCACGGCTCTTCCGGCCACCCGGCCGCCATCCGCAGTTTCATCGACGGGCTGGCGCCGGACCTTCCGTCGCTTTGCCCGCAGGGGACGTTTGCCGATGGCGAGGGCTTTACCTTTTTCCGGCGGCGGGCAGATTTCAGCATATCGGAAGCGGAGCTGCTTTCTCTGGCGGGCGAGGCGGCCTCGCCATCGGGCTTCGTACCGGCATCCGCGCCCATGCTCGCCATCGGCTATTCCAGCGGCGCGATTTTCGCGACGGCGCTATTGGCGGTCGCGCCGCAGCGTCTTGCCGGCGCCATCCTGCTGCGCCCGCAGCCGATTTCGCAGGATTTTTCCTTTCCGGATCTTTCGGGCAAGCCGGTGCTGATCATCTCCGGGCTGCAGGATGCGAGGCGCCAGCCGCAGCACGCGCCGGAGCTTGAAGCGCAGTTGCGCAAGGGCGGGGCGGAGGTGAGCCATCATACGCTGGAGGCAGGGCATGGGCTGGAGGAGGACGATGCCAGGGTGGCCGCGGCGTGGATGGCGGCGAGGTTCGGCGCCGGCCTCCAGCCGGATCGAACTTAAATCGGTCGTAATTTCAGCCGAGTCACGTCCCATGATCCGCAGCGCATTTAGACGTCGAGCTTTTCGAGCAATTCTGGCTGCCGCGATAGCGATGCCGACAGTCGCCTTTGCGCATCCCCACATCTTCGTGGATGCCAAATTCGAGGCGATAGCGGCTCCTGACGGAAGCCTGGGCGAAGTTCGCGACGTGTGGCGCTTCGACGAGGTCTTCTCCTCGTCGGTGCTTCTCGATTTCGACAAAAACAACAACTCGACCCTCGATCCGGCCGAGCTTTCCGCGGTCGCCAAGACTGTCCAGAAATCGCTCGCGCAATATAATTACTACACCAGCATCACGATCAACGGTAAAGCCGTTGCGCTCGCCAAGCCCGAGGTGATGCAGGCGGCCTACGATCAGGGATCACTGACCCTGTCCTTCGCGCAGAAGCCGGCCGACAAGACCCCGCTGAAGGGATTGATCATTTTCGGCGTTTACGATCCGACACTCTATACGGCTCTCGATTTCGCCGATGACGGCGATCTGAAGACCACCGGGACCGGCTTCAATCGCTGCACGCGCAAGATCGTCAGGCCGGATTCGAAGGAAATCCTTGCCCAGAACCAGGCGATGCTGACCACGATGTTCTTCAACGACCCGACCGGAACGGATTATTCGCAACTCGTCGCCACGCGATTAGAGGTGCGCTGTTAAGCCTTTTGCAATCATGATGCATGAGCGTAAGTCGTGATTGCCATTCATGTGGGGATGCGTAGCCCGCCTAAGATTCCCATTGCTCTCCAGGAGGAGCTTTCGTGATATCCGGATCTCGACTTGCAACCATAGCCCGGTCTCTCGCCGTTTTCGTCCTTGCTTCAGCGTCTGCGCATGCGGCGACCGCCGAACGAGCGCCGCAAATTCCGGACTGGCTTGGCGCCCATGTCGGTGAAGGCAACGGCCAGATCGCCCTTCCGGTCCTGCAGCGGGCGCGCGCCCTTTATCTCTTGAATGTTGCCGAAGGCAAGGTGAAGAACGCCTGCTATTTCGCGATGGACGCTACGCGCCCGAACGACCTGACCGGCGGTGAGGCAGGAGGTCGGTTTTATACGATTTGCGAAGCCGACCAGACGTTTCGGGTGATTTCCTCCGGCCACGGCAGCGGACGCAAGCTGCCGGGCGTGGCAGATTTTTCCAACGGGCGTGAATGCGCGAAGAATTTCGGCAATGCGCTGGATTCCAATCTGACGGCCGGCGGCGCCTATCTCACCAGCGAAATCAAGACGTCCTTCAAGGGCTACTATCGCTCCGCCGGTCAGCAGTCTTTCCTGACGCGATCCTTCGTGCAATTCGACGGTGTGGGAGAGACCGCGAATGCCAGGGAGCGCGCCATCGGCGGTCATCCGGCAGCTTTGGTTTCAGGCATATGCATGCAGAAGAAGCCTGACAGCCCCTATGCCAACGACCAGGGCTACGTCCCGCTCGGCAAACTCGTCAACTATGCCGGCGGCCGCAGCAACGGCTGCACGACCTGGTCTCCGGCGGAGGCCCCGCAGGTGATTTCGGCCGTCAAGGACAATCCGACCACGCTCTATATCTATCCCGAATCGCGCGATATCCTGGCCGTGTCGAAGGCCAAGGGTAGCGGCCAGGCCGGGGCTTACTGGAACGCCTCCTGCCTGGCACAAATCGGCACGCCCCGGTTCTGGAGCCAGGACAAGCTTGGGCCGGTGATCGTCCAATACAAAAAGGACCATCCCGCTGCGCCAGCCAAACCAATCCCGATCTGCGAAGCGCAGTCGAATTGACAGGCGGGTAGGCCGCTTTCATGTCGGCCTGTGGGTCGGGCCGTCGTTGCAGTCGCCAGGATCGGTGGCCGCAGGATTGCGGTGCAAGAGCGATTGCCGGCAGTGTTACCGCGCCTGACGTAACCTTCGACTGCCCGCGGCTACAGCATCGGCCCGAAAATCGCATTCGATTTTCGGAAAGCCTGATGCGTAGATTCAAGGAGTTAGAGCGTCCTTTGCGCGTACGAATGGACACACAGCGCTCTAGCGGCCGCCGACCGACCAGTGCACCTCCTTCAACGCGTCCATCACCACCCGCACCGAGGGAATATTCCTGATCTCGTTGTGCACCACCAGCCAGATTTCCCGCCGCAGCGGATGTTCCTCCTCGATGCGCTGCAGGTCCATGCCGTGCGCCGCGAAATCCGGCAGCATGACGACACCGCCGCCGCGACTTGCTGCGGCGGCCTGAAACTCCAATACCGATGAGCGGATGGCGATCGGCCGGCCGGCGGCGCGTTCGAAAAGCAGCAGTTGCTGCGGCGAGGCATTCATGCCCTCGTCATAGCCGATGAAGCTCCACTCTGCCTCCGGTACGCTGTCGAGATAGGCAGGCGACGCATAGAGGTGGAAAGTCATCTCGCCGAGCCTTGTCATGGCGTAATCGCCGTCCTCTGGGCGCGACAGGCGCACGGCAATATCGGCTTCGCGCCGGTTCAGCGAGGCGAGGCGCTTTTCGCCCGTGAGCGTGATCTCGATGCCGGGATGGATGCGCCTGAGCGCGACGACGGGTTCGGCCAGCAGCACGCTCGATAGGGCGGGCGGGGCGCTGATGCGGACATGTCCGCGCATCTCGGTGGCGCTTGCGCGGCCAAGCTGCTCGATAACCGCCGTCTGCTGGGCGACAAGGGCGGCATGACGCGCCACCTGTTCGCCATCCGCCGTCAGCAGGATGCGCCGGCCGCGCCGGTCGACAAGCTTGCGGCCGAGGGCCTTTTCGAGGGCGGAGACGCGCCGGCTGATCGTGGCGTGCTCGACGCCGATCTGCCTTGCCGCGCCGAGCAGGGTTCCCGCCTGTGCCAGTGCCAGGAAGTGGCGCAGGTCATCCCAATCGATCTGTGTGAATTCCTTCCCAATCATTGGGCAAGAATAGGGAATTTTCACCCACTGCGCCAGCAGCTAATCTCGCCCCATTGGAACGAGCAGACAAGGAAATCCCCCATGCCACACCAGATCGTCCTTCTGAATGCGCCCGGCGATATCTCGCAGTTCCGGCTGCAGGAGGCGGCCGCACAATCTCCCGGTCCCGGTGAGATCCGGATACGCCAGCAGGCGATCGGCACCAATTTCCTCGATATCTATCATCGCAGGGGGCTCTATCCGTTGCCTTATCCCGCCGTGATCGGCGTCGAGGCGGCGGGTGTCGTCGAAGCGATCGGCGATGGTGTCACGGGTTTTGCGCCGGGCGAGCGCGTCGCCTATGCCGGCCCGCCTGTTGGCGCCTATGCCTCGGCGCGCGTGATAGCGGCAGAGAGGGTGATGAAGCTTCCCGATGCCGTCTCGGTGAAGGTGGCGGCAAGCTCGCTCCTGAAGGGCATGACGGCCTCCATGCTGCTGCAGAAAGCTACCTCCATCGGCGAGGGCAGCACGGTGCTGATCCATGCGGCGGCCGGTGGCCTCGGCAGTATCATGACGCGGCTGGCAAAATCGCTCGGCGCCACCGTCATCGGTACGGTCAGCACGGCGGAGAAGGCGGCACTCGCCACCGGCTACGGCGCCGATCACCTGATCATCGGCCGCGATGCCGATATCGTCACCGAGGTGAAGCGGCTCACCGGCGGCAATGGCGTCGATGCCGCTTATGACGGTATCGGCGGCGACATGCTGCTGCAGAGCATCCGCGCCGTGCGCCCCTTCGGCACCGCCATCACCATCGGCCAGGCGGCCGGGCCGATACCGCCCGTCGCCGTGGAAGAGTTGCGGCCCGGTAAATCGCTCTCGCATCCGAGCATCATGGCCTGGTGCGCCGATATCGGCCGCTACCGCGAGGTCGCGCAGGCGGCGATCGGCGCGATGGAACGCGGGATCGTCTGCGAGATCGCAGGGGAGTTCGCGCTTGGCGATGTGGGCAGCGCGCATGAGGAGATGGAGAGCGGGCGTTCGGCGGGGAGTATTCTGCTGGTGCCGTGAGGTGCCGCCTTCTCTTCCGGTCGCCGGAGCGGATGGGCGAGCCGAAGGTTCCGTGAAAGCCCCTTCCGCTTACGGCCATCGTTTGGCTTGCGCGCCCCGCCACCACCATTGCAGCCGCAGCCGACAGGTGCGATGATCCCTCCACCAATCGCATGCATCATTTCGAGGGGGAAGTGGCATGTCTGATTTCAATCTTGGTTTCGTGATCTTTCCCGGCATTACCCAGCTCGATTTCACCGGGCCGTTCGAGGTGCTGAGCCGGCTCGGGACGCCGGCCTCGCTATCGGCTCCTTCGAGGTTTCAGAATGTCAGGACGCATGTCATCGCCAAAAGCCTGCAGCCGGTGACGAGCGATCGCGGCCTGAGCTTCGTGCCGACGCAGACATTCGAGACCTGTCCTGCACTGGACCTGATCTGCGTGCCGGGTGGTACCGGCATCGTGGATGCGCTTGATGATGCCGATACGGTGGATTTCGTCGGCCATCAGGGGCGGCAGGCGCAATATGCGACATCCGTCTGCGTCGGCGCGTTCCTGCTCGGGGCGAGCGGGTTGCTCAAGGGCAGGCGGGCGACGACGCATTGGGCCTATACCGATCTCCTGCCGCTCATCGGCGCCACCCATGAGAAGGCGCGCATCGTGCGCGACGGCAATATCATCACTTCGGGCGGGGTAACGGCGGGCATCGATTTCGCCTTCTCCGTCATCGCCGAACTTGCCGGCGCCGATGTGGCCCGCGCCATCCAGCTCGGCATCGAATATGATCCGGCACCACCCTTCGATGCCGGCCATCCGGACAAGGCGAGCGAGGCGGCAAAGGCGCTGATGCTGAAGCGAAACGATGCGGCGCGCGGCGGCATGCGGGCGGCGCTGGAACGGCTGGCTGTGTGACGGGCAAAAGGGGCTGATCGTGCGGGAGAGGGTATCCTATACGGTATTTTGGGGGCGTGCCGGCGATCACAATGATCTCGCCATGCCGGGTGCGAAAGCGATCGGCGCGGCGCTGCGGCTGCGAACCGGCATCATTCCGACGGTGATCGGCACGCCGCAGCCGGCCTTGAACATCGGCTGGCGCGCGGAGCTTGATGCGGCCTTGCCCGAACTCAGGCAACTGCAGTCGCGCTTCGACGAGGTCATGGCGGCCGGTGCGGTGTCTATCGCCGCCACGAGCCGCTGCGCCGTCTCGCTGGCCACGCTTCCCGCCATCGCCAGATACAATCCCTCCGCCTGTATCGTCTGGTTCGATGCCCATGGCGATCTCAATCCGCCAGAGGCAAGCCCGACCGGATATCTCGGCGGGCTGGCGCTCGCGGGGCCGCTCGGGCTTTGGGATTCCGGCCTTGGCGCGGGATTGCGGCTGGACCAGATCGTTCTCGTCGGCCAGCGCGACCTCGACCCTTACGAGCGGGATCTGATCGCCACGCACCATATTCCCCATATCCGGCCGGGAGGGGATCTCGCGGCTGAACTCAGGGCCGCGATATCAGGGCGGCCTGTCTATGTGCATTTCGATTGCGATGTGCTGGAGCCCGGCATCGTGCCGACTGACTACAGGGTCGATGGTGGGCTCACGCTGGAGGATGTGCGGACCTGCTGCGATGTGATCGCGGAGGGTGCGTTTGTCGGGATAGAGATCGCGGAGTTCCAGAATTCGTGGGAGGCGGGTGGGGAGCCGGTTTCGCCGGTGGTCCTGCTGGATGCGCTGGAGGCGATTTTGCGGTGATTGCGGCTGCCTCGAAACCACCTATTGTGCGGTCTCGCAAGAGGCAGGAAAAGGAACCGGCATGACCGCACAGACCGAACGGCTTGCGGCCGAGATCGCCACGGAGGTAAGTGGCCACAGACCGTCGGGTCTTCGCCGGTTTACCACGGGAACCAGTCATTACGTCTTTGAGGCGCAGTTTGCGAACCGGCCGTCGCTGGTCGTGCGAATTGGCGATCAATCGGCACGAGCGGAGATGGAAGGCGCGGTCTACCTTTCCGGTGTGTTGCGACCGCTAGGTGTGCCGCTTCCCGAGATATTGGCTGCGAACGTCGATGCGGCGCTCCCTTGGCTGGTGTTGCAGCGATTTCCTGGAGCGGATCTCGGCAGTGTTATCGCAGATCTGACGGTTGCGCAGCTCGAGCTAATAGCGATCAACGTGTCGCGCGCGCAGGCCGTCACCGCGAAGACGGCTTCGGCTGGCCGCCACGGGTATGCGGTTCGGCCGGAACAGGCACCCTATGCCAGTTGGCCGCAGGTGCTGGAATCAAGTCTCGACCGCTCCCGGCAGAGGATCACGTCTGCGCGTCTATTCGATCCTTCCATGGTTGACATTGTCCAGACTGCGCTACGTGGCCGTTGGAGCGAGATAGACCGGATCGAGCCGATCCCCTTCCTGCACGATACGACGACGAAGAACGTCATAGTAGCGCAGGATGGAAGCTTCTCCGGCATCGTCGATGTCGATAATCTGTGCTTCGGCGACCCGAGATATCCCGCCGCGCTGACGCTCGCCGTGTTGCTGGCCTATGGTGGCCCGGTCGAATACGTGTCGGCCTGGCTTAGCTATGCCGGGCAGCAAGATGAC
The DNA here is from genome assembly GCA_900471925.1 of Hyphomicrobiales bacterium. Lineage (GTDB taxonomy): Bacteria > Pseudomonadota > Alphaproteobacteria > Rhizobiales > Rhizobiaceae > Rhizobium. The sequence goes on along the minus strand of UCGV01000025.1, from coordinate 24,337 downwards.
CCGATCTTCAGACTCTATGTTTGCCTCTTCCTTCTGGACTTGATGGCCGAGCACGGCCAGATATTCAACGGAAACGAGCGCCCATCTCTCCCGGAAGCGCGCTCTTCGCTTCGGCGGGCCTTTGAAGACAGCCTCCACTTTGCGGGAGTATAGTGTGGGCACTGTCTGACAATTCAGCGGATCCGCGGTAATTCGGCGTATTGATGTCGAGACAGGGCGCTCCTCACGCCCCGCGCGCCAGCCCGTGCTGCACCAGCCGGTCGATCAGTTCGGCATAGGGCACGCCGCTTGCCGCCATCGCCTTCGGATACATGCTGATATCGGTAAAGCCCGGAATGGTATTCACCTCGTTCACGACAAACCGCATGTCTCCCATCAGGAAGAAATCGACGCGGGCCATGCCATCACATCCCAGCGCCCGGAAGGCGCGGGCGGCCATGTCGCGGATTTTTGCCTCCACTTCGGGCGCAAGCTCGGCCGGCACTTTCAGGGCGGCGCCGTTTTCGTCGAGATATTTGGCGGCATAGCTGTAGAAGCCGTGGCTTTCGGCCGGCGCGATCTCGCCGGGGCGGGAGACGAAGAGCGAGCCATCGGGCGCTTCCAGCACGCTGCATTCGATTTCGCGGCCGGCGATGAATTCCTCGGCCAGCAGCTTGTCGTCATGGCTGAAGGCTTCGGTCAGTGCCGGTGCAAATTCCTGGCTGCCGGAGACTTTTCGCACGCCGACCGACGAGCCCTGGCGCGCGGGCTTGATGAAGAGCGGCAGGCCGAGCTGGTTTTCGAGGGTTTCCAGCGTCGGCGGGTTTTCCTGATCGAGCGTCACCGAGCGGGCAACGGGCAGGCCGGCGGCTTTCAGGAGTTGCTTGGCGATATCCTTGTCGAGCGCTGTCGCCGAGCCCAGGATGCCGCAGCCGGCCAGCGGCACGCGCGCCACCTGGCAGAGGCCCTGCACGGCGCCATCCTCGCCATGCAATCCATGCAGGACCGGGAAGACGATATCGAAGCTTCCGGCTTCGCTCGCCTTGCCATCCGGTGCAAGCGCCAGAAAGCGGCCGTGGCCGCCGGGCAGGAGGCAGATCTCGCTGCCGCTATCGGGTTTTTCCAGCGTGCCGTTCTCGGTGCGGCTCTTCAGCCAGCGGCCCTCGCGGGTAACGAAGATGGGTGTGGCCTCGTATTTTTCCGGATCGAGCGCGCGCATGACGTTGGTCGCCGACATGACGGAGACATCGTGCTCGCTGGAACGGCCGCCGAAGAGCACGGCAATACGCAGCCTGGAGGGGAAAGGGCTCATGAAATTCTCCAATACAAACAGATCTTCAGAAGCGGACCGCGATGCCCCGGTTGGCGAAGAAGCGGTCGAAGGTGGAAAGCGGCAGGCTCACATCGGCCTGGCTGGCGCGATCATGGCCGGAGGGATTGTGGAAGCGCAGGCTTTGCGCATCGGCTGCGGTGACCAGCACCAGATGCCCGCCCTTGCCGGGCGGTTCGCGCTCCGGCCAGCGGATGGCGCTGCTGACGGAGGCGATGAAGAAGGTGTTTTCGGCAAGTATGGCTGGAATGCTCTCCGTCGGCACCTGCGTCTTCACCTCGGCCGTGAGACCGAAGCGCTCGCGCACGAAGGTTACGAAAGGCGCATAGATCAGCCCCTTGATCGAGGCATCGGCCTCATTGACGACATAGCCGCCATAGGCGGTGCAGGCCCGCGCCAGGGAGAGGATCGGGTGCGCCTCGCCGCGGGCGGCCAGGATCATCTTCAGGCAGGCCATGCCGCAGACGTTCATCGCCCAGCGCGCATAATCCTCAATGGTCTCGGCGCCGGAATTCCGCCAGTTGGGATCGCGATGCAGGGCAACGGCGCCTTCGGCCAGCACCGGCAGGGTCATTTCGGGCGTTTCCCACTGGCTGAAATAGGGCACTGGCGGTATCGGCTGGTTCATCTCATTTCCGGCTGTCATTGCGATGGGAATCTACTTGCAAGTGGCTCACCATAATTGCATTCATTCGTAGTTTTGAAGATCCACTTTGTTGGTGGCCCATGAGCCACTTCAGCCGGCCAATTGGGAATATCCTGTGACGCTGAGACGAAAACGCGAGGGGCCGTCGGCGGCGTTCCGGCCCGATATCGACCCCGCATCATCGGCGCCGCTAGCCCGGCAGCTCTACCTTTCCCTACGGAATGCCGTTACGGAAGGGCGGCTTTCGGGCGGGCAGCGGCTGCCATCGACGCGGCTCGCGGCTGCCGAATGGGCGATTTCGCGCGGCGTGATCGCGGAGGCCTACGAGATCCTGATCGCCGAGGGGTTTGCCGTGGCGCGCCACGGCTCCGGCACCTATATCGCCTCATCGGTTCCCGAAGGGGCGGTGCGTCCCGATGCATCGGGAGCAAGCGCTGTGCGGGCAACGCGGCGCGCGGTCTCGGCCGCCGCCACCGCTATCCTCACGCGCGGCCCGAGCCTCGAGCCGCAGAAGATGCTGCCCTTCGTCACCGCCCGCATCGCCCATGACGAGCGCACGGCCAGGCTTTTGAACCGCATTGCCGCAAGGCACATGAACTATGCCTTCGAAGGCTATGGCGATATCCAGGGTGAGCCGCAGCTTCGGGCCGCGATCAGCGCCCATCTTTCCGTCTCGCGCGGCGTGCGCTGCGCACCCGAACAGGTTTTCGTCACGGCAGGCACGCAGCAGGCGCTCGACCTTGCCTTCCGTGTGCTGATGACGCCGGGTGAGAGGGCTGTTGTCGAAGACCCCTGTTATCCGCCGGCGCGGCAATGCCTTGCCCTCAACGGTATCGAGATCGTCGGCCTGCCGGTCGATCGCGACGGCATCGATATCACGCGTCTGGTCGATGGCAGCTTGGCCCCGCCCGCCGCCTTCTACGTGACGCCATCGAACCAGTATCCTGTCGGCTCCGTGCTCTCGCTGCCCCGCCGACTCCAGCTTCTGGCCTATGCCGAGGAGAATGACTGCTGGATCATCGAGGACGATTACGACAGCGAATTCCGCTACCAGGGCCACCCGATCGCCTCGCTGCACGGGCTCGATAAGGCAAGCCGGGTTCTCTACACCGGCACGTTCAGCAAGGCGCTGCTGCCGAGCCTGCGCATCGGCTATCTCGTTGTGCCGCCAGACCTGGTGCCCGCTTTCCGAGCCGTGCGCCCCGCCCTCGACCGCTGCCCGCCGAGCTTCCAGCAGCGGGTGATCGCCGATTTCATCGAGGAGGGCTATTTTCCCGCGCATCTGCGCCGATTGCGTGAAAGGCTGCGGGCATCGCGGGACATGCTGGCGGGGTTTCTGAGGGAGCGGCTGAGCGAGCATGTCGACGTGCTGCTGCCCGATCAGGGGATCAATCTCACGGTGCGCAGCACGGGTACGTGGGATGACGATACGGCGGTTTCTGCCGCGGCGCTGAAGCGGGGCGTGGTGGTAATGCCGCTCTCGCGGATGAACGTGGTCTCGACGGACAGGACGCGGCTGCTGCTCGGGTTTTCGGGGCTCTCGGAGGCCGAGGCGGATATGGGGACGCGGGTGCTGGTGGAGGTGTTTGGGGCGGTACGGTTTCAGGCGGGCTGAGGTGAGGGAATGTTGCAACGGAGGCTGTCGTGAGACGAGCGGCATACCCCAATCTCCCTCATTTCTGTGCCTGTCACAGGAACCCAGTCAGCCCAAGTCATTGGGCTGAAAAGACTTTTCGCTCTTTGACGCAAGGGAGTCATTCACCACGCGGACGCGCGGTGGCTGGATCCCTGTGACGAGCACAGGGATGAGGAGAGGTTGAGGGTGTCGCTGGTGCGACATAGCAATAGTCACGGCCTTCCCGCGCCCTCGCAAATACCCTAAACACACCAAGCCCATTCTCCAGCCCGAAGATCTTTTCATGACCAGACCCTCATCGCTCCGCCCCGACCTCATCGATGCAGCGCTTGCCTCCGTACGCAAGCTCGGCACGCCGCTCTGGCTTTACGAGGCCAATCTGATCCGGGAGCGGGCAGGGCAGTTGGCCATGTTCGATTGCGTGCGTTATGCGCAGAAGGCCAACAGCAATACGCACGTGCTGCGGCTGCTGCGCTCCCTTGGCGTGTTCGTCGATGCGGTTTCGCTGGGCGAGATCGAGCGGGCGCTTGTGGCCGGCTACGATCCGCATTCGCCTGCGCATGAGATCGTCTTTACCGCCGATATCATCGATGAGGCTACGCTTCAGCGGGTGGTCGAGCTTGGCATTCCCGTTAATTGCGGATCGCCTGATATGCTCCGGCAAATCGGCCAGAAGGCCAAGGGGCATCCGGTGTGGCTGAGGATCAATCCCGGTTTCGGGCATGGGCACAGCCGCAAGACCAATACCGGCGGCCCTTCCAGCAAACATGGGATCTGGCATGAGGAGTTCGAGGACAGCCTCCGGCTCGTCGATGAATATGGGCTGACACTGATCGGGCTGCACATGCATATCGGCTCGGGCGTCGATTATGCACATCTGCACAAGGTCTGCGATGCGATGCTGGATGCCGTGCGCCGCGCCGACCGGCCTCTCCAGGCGATCTCTGCCGGCGGCGGGCTGTCGCTGCCTTACAAGGCGGGCGAGCCGGAAATCGACATTGCCGAATATCATGCGGCCTGGGACAGGACGCGGCGCGAGGCCGAGGCAATTACCGGCGGGCCGGTTCGTCTCGAGCTGGAGCCGGGGCGCTATCTTGTCGGCAATGCCGGCATTCTCATCGCCGAGGTGCGGGCGGTCAAGAAAGTGGCCGACAAGCATTTCGTGCTGATCGATGCCGGTTTCAGCGATCTCGCGCGGCCGGCAATGTATGGCAGCCATCACGATATCGCCTTCGTCACGGCAGCGGGCGAGCCGGTGGCGGGGCCGGAAACACCGATCGCGGTCGCAGGCCCGCTCTGCGAGTCCGGCGATGTCTTCACCCAGCAGGAGGGCGGCTTCGTGGAGTTTCGCGAGATGCCGCTGCCGAAAACAGGCGATTTCGCCATCCTGCGCGATGCCGGCGCCTATGGCGCGACCATGTCATCAAACTATAACAGCCGGCCGCTGGCGCCGGAGGTCATGCTGGATGGCGGCGCGCTCACGGTCATCCGCAAGCGTCAGTCGATCGCGCAGCTGCTGGCGCTGGAAGAGGGGGCCGGGCCTCTGTGAGGCAGGTTGTCCTGTCCGCAATTCCGGACGCAAAACCGGTTCCCACTTTTACTGGAATTGCTTCAGATCAGGTCTTCATCCTCATGCGAGCGATAGAGCGGCTTTCCCTCGCCAAATTGGCACGAGCCGGAGCCGATGTCCCGTGCCTGCAGCACTGTCATATCGCCTGACGGGCTGATCTGCAGCGCCGAGAGGATACCGGTCGCGAAGGCGCCGGTATCGATCGCGATCCGGTTCGGGAAGATCTCCACGCGTTCACTCTCCGTGATCGTGTGCCCATGCACGACGATCTTGCCGAAGGAGGCGGTGGAGTTCAGGAACTCGCCGCGGATCCACATCAGGTTATGCGGGTTCTGGGCGGCGAGCTGGATGCCGGGTTCGAGACCGGCATGAACGAGAATGTGGTGGTCGAGCTCGACATAGCGCACCGCTCTTCGCAGGCAGAGCAGGTGCTCCTCGCCGAACCTGCGGCGAATTTCATCGGCCGTGATCTGGGCATCGCGCGGCAGGCCGTAGGCGGTCATCGTTGCGCGGCCGCCGACATCGCGCCACTGATTGATGAGCGAGGTCCGGATGGCCGCGCTCTCCTCGTCAAGGATCAGCAGGGGTATGGCGTCGTGATTGCCGCGGATCAGCTTCGAGCCCCTGATGTCGCGCAGCGTGCGGATCGTGAGATCGAGTGCGCGACGGCTCTCCGGTCCCCGGTCCATGATATCGCCGAGGAAGACGATGCGGTAATCGATCGCCGCGTCGCGGGCCTTCGCCGCAATGCCTGACAGCATCGTCTCCAGCAGGTCGGCGCGGCCGTGGACATCGCCGATGGCGAATGTGTGCAGGGCCTCATCTGCGGTCATTGCTCTCTCCGTTATCGCTTCTCTCCTAGCCTCCGGCTGCATGGGGAACGGTGCATGGTGGAAACATCATGTTGCCAGCCTATCATCACTCCCGCAACAGTCGGCAACAGTGTCAATCTATCGGCCTTGAGCTATCCGAAGGTACGAGCGCGCTACAACTTTTTAAATCTGTGCTTGCGCTTTTTCCCGTATGACGGCCGTGTCCGTTCCCTTGATACAAGTCAGTTTCAGACAGGCGGCCATGGCGCATCCCAGCTGGACGGCCGCTGACGCCGGGATTTTCCCTGGTGGGGTCGCGGCTGTCGTCGATGGGACATTTTCGCGCCGGCCTCGCACCTGCTACGTTCACAACGTGCGGCTGCCAATCGTCCTGAGGTTGTGTTTCACTACATCTGGTATGTCCGTACCTATGTCGCCAAAAAGACAGAGGGCGTCGCACGGCGCTCGATTTTGTCGTGGGCAATCAGTCATCTCCTCCCCACTGGGAGTATGTCGTGCATCGCGCCTACGCCTATTTTGGTAGCCTTAGCGCTCTTCGGCGAGATTGAATGGAATACAACCTATTGTAACATAGGGGGCGTTATGTATTAGAAGGACCCCAGCACCATGTCATCCAGCGAAGATCCGCAGCTGCCGCGCAATACAGCGCGCAGGCATTTCCTAGGCATAGCCACTGCCGCCGGTGCCCGTATCGCCGGGATCGCGGCACTGGCGACGACGATTTCCTCGTCTCCCGCGAGTGCGCTGGGGCGGCTTTGGGGGCATGGTGGCGGTGGCGGCGGCAAGGGCGGCTCCGGTGGGAGCGGCGGTTCGGGCGGTGGTGGCTCCGGCGGTTCCGGTGGCGGTGGCGGCGGCGGTGGTCCGCAGTGCTTCCTGCGCGGTACGGCTATCCTCACCGATTGCGGTGAAAGGCCGGTCGAAGAACTGCGCCTCGGCGATCGCGTCGTGCTTCCGGACGGCAGCGACCGTGCCGTCAAGTGGGTTGGCCGCCAGGTCTTCCGCAAGAGCGGTGCGCGCTGGCAGGAAGGCGTCACGCCGATCCGCGTCGCACGCCATGCACTGGACGGGCGCACGCCGCATACCGATCTCTATCTCTCGCCCTTCCATGCGCTCTATCTGAACGGCGCGCTGATCCGCGTGAAGGATCTGGTGAACGGCACGACGATCACGGCCGTTACCCCTGCCGATGACGCGGTGCTCGAATATTACGGCGTCATGCTCGATACGCATGAGATCATCCTTGCCGAGGGTGCCGCCGCCGAAAGCTTCCTCCTCCGGGAGAGCAACCACGAGAACTTCACCAATTTCGCCGACTACGCACGCCTCTACGGCGATGCGCAGCCCGAGATGGCACCCTATGCCACGGTGCTCGGCGAAGAGGGTGGCTGGAAGCACCTGAAGGCGCTCCTCCTGCTCGGCGCTTCGCCGCTGGTGCGGGTCAGCGATCCCTTCGGCGATGCTTTCGACAAGATCGACGCACAGGCCAGGGAACTGGCGCATTAACAGACCCGCCAGGGTTTGACGCTATCGGGTTCGGTCCCGAAAAAGAGGCCGGTATCGTAGATCTCCGCCGTTCTGCGATACCGGTCTCGTTTGTTTGAGCGGGGTCTTTTGATTACCGCAAATGCTTCATCGTCCCCCATCGATGAAACCTTTCCCTCGCCAGGCCGTTTCCGCTGGCATGACCGACGCAAAATTTCATTCGACATCGGTCGACGGCGCCGAGCCTGAGAAGGCCGCAGGGACACGCCAGGCAAAAACCTCCGCCGAGGAGGCTCCGCACGTAGAGGCAGCGCCGCTGCCGGATGCAATCGAACCCGATCCGGGACTGACGCCCGAGGAGGCGGAGAGGGCGCGGAAGAAATATCTCCTGAAACGCTTCTGGATCAGCGCGCGCGGCTATTGGGGCCGGCACGGCGATGGTTTCGCATGGCCGTGCTCGATCGGGCTTCTGGCGATGATCTGCCTCAATGTCGGCTTCCAGTATGGCATCAACCTGTGGAACCGGGGCATCTTCGATGCGATCGAGCGGCATGATGCCGGTCGCGTCTACTATCTCGGCGCGGTCTTCCCACCGCTGGTGCTCGGTAGCGTCATCCTCGTCACCAGCCAGGTCTATGTGCGCATGATGATCCAGCGGCGCTGGCGCAAGTGGCTGACGCGATCGCTGATTGCGCGGTGGCTGGCGAACGGGCGCTATTACCAGCTGAACCTGATCGGCGGCGACCACAAGAACCCGGAGGCGCGGATATCGGAGGATATGCGTATCGCCACCGAGTCCCCGGTCGATTTCGTCGCCGGCGTCATCGCGGCCTTCCTCTCGGCTTCGACCTTCATCGTCGTTTTGTGGACGATCGGCGGGGCGCTGACGCTGCCGATCGCCGGCATGCAGATCACCATTCCGGGCTTTCTCGTCGTTACCGCCGTGCTCTATGCCGCCGTTACCTCCACCACGATCGCGGTGATCGGCCGGCAGTTCGTGCAGGTCTCGGAGGCGAAGAACCAGGTAGAGGCGGAGTTTCGCTATACGCTGACGCATGTGCGCGAAAATGGCGAAAGCATCGCGCTGCTAGGCGGCGAGGAGGAGGAGCGCAGCGATCTCGACAAGACATTCGGCAATGTCTTGAGCCAATGGGCGCTGCTGGCCCGGCAATATATGCGCACGACCTTCGTTTCCACCGGCTCGATGCTGATTGCGCCCGTCGTGCCCGTGCTGCTCTGCGCGCCGAAATTTCTCGAAGGCAGCATGTCGCTCGGCGAGGTGATGCAGGCGGCCTCGGCCTTCGCGATCGTGCAGACCGCCTTCGGCTGGCTGGTCGACAATTATCCGCGCCTTGCCGACTGGAACGCCTGCGCGCGGCGCGTCGCCTCGCTGATGATGTCACTCGACGGGCTGGAGCGCTCCGAACAGAGCAAATCCCTCGGGCGCATCCAGCATGGCGAGACCGAGGGCGAGGCGATGCTGGAACTGAACGATCTCGCCGTGACGCTGGATGACGGCACCGCCGTCGTCACGGAGACGCAGGTTGCCGTGGAGCCCGGCGAGCGGCTGCTGGTGTCGGGGGAGTCCGGCTCGGGCAAGAGCACGCTGGTGCGGGCGATTGCCGGTCTCTGGCCCTGGGGCCATGGCAGCGTCGATTTCCATCCCGACCGGCACCTCTTCATGCTGCCGCAGCGCTCTTACATCCCCTCCGGCAGCCTGCGCCGGGCGGTCGCCTATCCGCGTGCCGCCGACAGCTGGTCGGTGGACGAGATCAGTGCGGCGCTCGAAAAGGTCGGGCTCGGCTATCTCAAGGAGAAGATCGAGGAGGAGGCGCCCTGGGACCAGACGCTGTCAGGCGGCGAAAAGCAGCGTCTTGCCTTCGCACGCCTGCTGCTGCACGACCCCGATATCATCGTGCTCGACGAGGCAACCTCGGCGCTCGATGAAAAGAGCCAGGATAAAATGATGGAAATGATGATCGAGGAATTGCCCGATGTCACCATCGTCAGCGTGGCGCACCGCGCCGAACTTGAAGCCTATCACAGCCGCAAGATCACGCTGGAGCGGCGCGAAGGCGGGGCGAGACTCGTCAGCGATATCGATCTCATCCCGCGCAAGCGCAAACGCACCGTGCTGTCGCGCCTTCTGAAAAAGCACCCGAAAGGCATGTCCGGCGCGAACAGGCAGGCGATGCCTCCGAAATAGGACCGATCACCCCGGACAGATGGCTCCGGCACGGCGCCTTGCCGGCTTTTGTTTCACTCACGCATTGATTTATTGCAATATATCGAGTGCAAGTTGTTATTTACAATTTATAATAAAGAATTTACCGATTTACCTTATCGAAAGGTGAAGATCAGGGCGGGAGGCGTCTCTGTTTATTGTTTCGATACTGGATGATGGTGAAGAGCGAAACTTCGTTGCTGTGAATCTACACATCGACGGCGGGCGGATTCACATTGATGTCGGCGGCGTCGAGCACCACTTCGAACTCGCCGATCTGATCGATATCCTGTCGGTGGAGCACCGCCGCACTGGCGCCGCGGAAAGGCGCATTTCGGCGGCTGCGTTCTGTCATTGAACGGGCTTTAGGATTTCCTGGGGATCAAGCTGTTATCGGGCAGGGGTGGCGGAAGACTTCCGCAAACCATGCGTTGAATAACGCCTGGCATCCATCGTCAGTTGATATAGTCTGGCGATGGCTGCTGATTTCATCAGAGGCGGGAGGAGATCGTGAGGGAACGGAACCGTCTGTTGCTGGTCGCCAATCTCGGCCTCGGGCCCTTGATCGCGGTCGCTCCGCTGTGGCTGGCGATTCCGCTTGTCGTGCTGAATGCGCTGCTCGGATCGCCGCTGCCCCTGTCATCCGAGCTCCTGTCTGCCTCAAATCTGCTGGGCTTCCTTACCATGTCGGTGGCGGGAGCCTATTTTATCGGTCTGGTTCCCGCCCTGCTTCATGCCTGCTACATGATGGCGGCGATGAGCGCTGGGGTCAGCCGGCGGATGCTGCTGATCCTGTCGCCCGCCTCGGGTTTTCTCGCCGTGGCTCTGGTCTCTGCCGGTCTTGCCGCCTGGAGCGGCGAGCCATTCTCGGAGTTCAGGCATCTGGCGCCGAGCGCCGTCGGCATATTGCCGGCCTTTCTCAGCACGCTGATCGCGTTTCGGTGGATGGACCGGGAAAACGGAGGCGTGGTGCAGGCAAGGTCCCGGCCATTCGATGCCACGCGCGAGGGACAATGACCGCCACATCCATCCTGCACGACATTCCCGGCGGCACGCAGCTGATCGAGTGGTTCGGGCGCGTGCGCCGCTTCCATGATGGCTACCTGCTCGAGATCAGCTTCTCGGGCGGCGGAGGCGGGCATCATCTTCGGTCTTGAGATCACAAGGGCGGACGAGCAATTCCGCATCGAGTGGGATTCAAGCTATGGCGTGGCGGGCTTTGTCACCGCCAGGCACATGCGGATCGACCTTGTGCCGGGGAAGCCCGGCTGAGGCGCTCTCTCAATGCCGGCTGTCAGGGCCTTGGCCTTGCCAGCTGCGCACGTACGATGGTGCCGAACAAGGCGGGATTGCCGAGGGCGCGGGCTGACAGCATGGCGCCGTGCACGGTGGCGAGCAGGATATGGGCCTCGGCTTCGGGCGTGCCGGTGAGCCAGAAGCGCTTCTGCTCGACGCCCGCCTTCAGCACCTGTGCCAGCCAGGCCGCGAGATTTTCGAAATGGCCGCGCACCTTGGCCGCGACCGGCTCCGGCAGCATCTCGATTTCGCCTGCCAGCATTGCGCAGAGGCAGAAGGGCTGGCTTCCATCGGTGATGCATTTCTCCCAGTAGCCGAGATAGGCATTCAACTTCGCCTCGGGATCGGGGATCTCGCGGCTGATATAGGCCAGACCATCAGCGGCAAGGGCGGTGTAGCGATTGACGAGCGCAAGCGTCAGCTCCGCCTTGGTGGGGAAATGGTGGTGGATGCTCGCCTTGCGGATGCCGATCTCCTCGGCAATATCGGCATAGCTGAAGCCATTATAGCCTCCCGCCACGACGAGATTCTGCGCCACATCCAGAATATGTTCTGCGGTTTCGCTTGCCATATTGCTTGCCTACCTTCTGGTAGGACGGTTGTCAAGCTCGCCTGATTTTCGCGTGCTTGTGGGGGCCTTGTGCCTGCGGCGTTTGCCTAAATCCTCGGTTTTCCGGCCCGCATCTTCGGGCAGGCAATTCGAAAAGAGTTGACACGGAGAAAATGTCTACCTACTAGTAGGATGGAAATCTACCAACTAGTAGGCAGCCAAAAGGAGCCAACCATGTCCAATCCGTCTTCCGCGCAATCGAGCTGGTTGCGATCCTATTATTTCGTCCGCGCGGTCTTCTCGATCGTCTGGATCATCGCCGCCATCCTCGCTGCCGGCCAGTCCGCACTCGCCGGATTGCTGCTCGTCATCTATCCGGCCTGGGACGCGGTAGCGAACATTGTCGATGCGCGCTCCAATGGCGGCTTCAAGGCCAACCCGGCGCAAACGCTGAATGTCGCGGCCAGCACGATCACCACGATTGCCGTTGCGATTGCCGTTGCCAACAGCTCCTATGCGGTGCTCGGCGTCTTCGGCATCTGGGCGATCTTTTCCGGCATCCTGCAGCTTGCCGCCGGTGTGCGCCGCTGGCGCATCTACGGCGCCCAATGGGCGATGATCCTCAGCGGCGGCCAGTCGACCCTTGCCGGTGCGCATATGATCAGCCTGGCATTCGGCACGGCGGCGCCGGGCATTCTCGATATCGCGCCTTATGCCGGCTTCGGTGCGTTCTACTTCCTGCTCTCGGCCGTGTGGATGACGGTTGCCGCCAGGCGGAAGGTGGCTGCGTAAAGGGGCTGCGGCACGACGCCAACCCTCCTCGCCATACCAGAAAATCACCCATTGCCGCCGCCGCCACAGATCCTATTCTGCCGACAAATCAACAATCCGGCGGCGACCATGGTGCATCTCACAGGCAGCAATATCGAACTCAGACGGGCTTCGACAGAGGATGTCGAGGCCCGTCTATCGCTTGGAAATCCTCCCGAGATCTTGGAGATGTTCGGCATCAGCCGGCAGGATGTGAAGCCCCTGACCAGGGAAGACGCCGAGCGCTGGGTGCAGCATCACATGGATAATCCGAATGCCTGGATCATCGCGTTCCAGAACCGGATGATCGGTACGATACGGCTGGACAGGCTCAATGCCACCGATCGCCGCGCCTCCATGGCAATCGGCATCTATGATCCGCAACTGCTGGGAAAAGGGCTTGGCAGCGAGGCGATCAGGCTGTTCCTGCACTACGCGTTCGGAGAGCTGCAGCTGCACCGGATCGGTATCCGGGTGCTGGCCCACAATAGCAGGGCAATCCGCGCCTACCAGAAATGTGGCTTCGTGATCGAGGGCCGGGAGCGGGAGACCGCTTTCATCGACGGCGTGTGGCACGACGATGTGATGATGGGGCTGCTGGAGACGGAATTTTCGGGGTGGGAAGGTGCTGGCTGATGGCCCGGGTTTCTCGTTTGAGGGGTGCCTTGCCCCGTTTCATCCCTTGCCGGGAATCGCCGATTCTGAGAGGGCAGGTCAGTGCTCATTTCGGCAGGGGACGGACATGACCAACGCATCGATCGACCACGCAGATCTTGCCCGGCAGATCGCCGGGATCGCAACGCTGGAGGGGCAATTCGTGTTGCGCTCCGGCCAGGTATCGAACCGCTATTTCGACAAATACCGTTTCGAAGGCACGCCATCGATCCTGCAGCCGCTGGCTCGGGCAATGTCGGCTCTCCTGCCTTCCTCGACAGAGATCATTGCCGGGCTGGAACTCGGCGGCATCCCGCTCGTCACCGCAATCGCGCTCGAAACGGGCCTTCCCGCCGCGTTCATCCGCAAGGAGGCAAAGACCTACGGCACCTGTCGTGCGATCGAAGGGCAGGACGTGGCCGGCCGCCGCGTGACCTTCATCGAGGATGTGATCAGCACCGGCGGGGCGGTGGCGGACGCCTACGAGCTCACCGCCGGCGAAGGGGCCGAGATCCTGGCCGTCGTCTGCGCCATCTGGCGCGGTGAGGGCGCGCCGCGCATCGAGGGTGTGCCGGGGCTTGCGGTTCATCCCGTGTTTACGCGGGCTGATCTGGAGAATGCGCGGTAGGGTATCGGCGTGATGCTGTGGCAACCTGTCGCTGAATATCCGAGGGCAAATTGACGAAATGTACCTTATACGGTACAAAGAGGCTGTATGAAGCGCATTGTTGCCAGGTTTTATCGAACGGAAGCAGGCAATGAACCCGTCAAGGACTGGCTGCTCAATCTCAGCAAGGATGACCGTATCATTGTCAGCAAGGATATCGCCAAGGCCGAGTTCGGCTGGCCTATCGGAATGCCTATCTGCGAAAAGGTCGAAAAAGAGATCTGGGAGGTCCGCTCCACGATCAAGAAAGGCAAGGTCGAAGCGCGAACCTATTTTTCTGTGGAGGGTAGCTTGATGCTGCTTCTGCATGGGAAGGAGGGAAAGTCCGGGCAGGACGACGCGATAAAGCTCGCCAAATCCCGTCTGGCGTCGCATCGACAGCGTGATAGCAAGGAGAAAACGGATGAGTGAAAAGGGATTTTCTTCCGTCGGTGTTTCGCTGGAAGACTTTCTTGAGGAAGAAGGTCTGCGGGAAGAGGTTTACGCAGAGGCGATCAAGGCTGTGCTTGCGTGGCAAATCGAGAATGCGCGCAAGGAGATGTCGCTCAGCAAAACCGAAATGGCAGCGAAAATGGGGACGAGCAGGACGCAGGTCGAGCGTGTTCTCGATCCTCACAATGTCGCCGTCACTCTGGATACGCTCGATAGGGCTGCTCGATCAGTTGGCAAGAAGCTGCTGATCGAATTGGTCGATGCCTGATATTCTGCCGCAGCCGCGATGAGGCCATGATAGCTTCCCAGCAGGCGTCGTTATGCAACATTGTGAGTTGCGTAATTTGAAGAGGGCCTGATTTGAAACGAAACAGCCGGTTTTCCTTGGCGCTGCATGCGCTGGCGCATCTGGCCGCGCTCAGGCCGCCGCGGCCGCTGACATCGGCCGAGATCGGTGAGCATAGCGGCACCAACCCGGTCGTCGTGCGCCGGACGCTCGGAATGCTGAAGGAGAGCGGCTTGGTTTCCTCCGAAAAGGGCCATTCCGGCGGCTGGCTGCTGGCGAAGGCGGCGGAGGAAATCACGCTCGCCGATGTCTATGCCGCCCTTGGCGAGCGCTTCCTGCGCATGGATGTCGACGGCGAGGACAACCCGCCCGGCTGCGCCATCGAGCGGGCGTTGCTCGGCGGCGTGGAGGCGGCGCTGGCGGATGCGGAGGCTTTGCTGGTCGAGCGGCTGGGAAAGACGACACTTGCGGATATTCTGGCGCGGATACCGCAGCCGGCATCGGTTATCGGGATAGTCGTCAACTGACTTGGTGAGGGGTGGGGAGGTGGGCTTGGGTGCCTCAAGTTGACAACGTTCAAGCGGCTCGGTGGTCCATTGGACCGGTGTTTGGCAGCTCGCAGCTTCCAGAAGCCGACCTACGCCCTACGCACCCATCCGCACCTCAAGCGGCAGCGGGGTGCTGCGCCTCCTCATAGCTATTATACACGCCCTCGATATTCAGCCGCAGAGGCTGGCTGGCATAACACTGTCGAAACAGTTTCACCGTTTCGGCTTCCTGCAGATATTTGCAGATCGCCTGGCGGAATTTCCAGCTTTTGGCGGCCTTCGGCAGCCGGGAGAGCCAATGGTTGTTGGGGCGGCCCCAGCGCTGGCCGCGCACGAGCGACCAGCCTGACGGCAGCGGGTTCTGCGACATGACGGCGATGAAATGATCGAGTTCCAGCGGGGTCGCGAAGCGGAGATCGACGCTGTTGAAATGAACCTCCAGTAAATACCAGAGCTTGCGCTGCAACAGGAATGGGTGGACGACGCGGCGCGGTTTCATCTGCTGGCCGGCCGGTGTCTTTTCCCGTACCCAGCCGCTCCAGCGCACGCCCGTCCATCCGCTGATTGGCGTTTCCGGAAATGTCCTGCTGGAAGAGAGCCTGGCGGATTTCATGCCGGCAATCTCTGCGCATAACGGCAAAGAAGCAACCGGTAGCGCGAAGAATACCGCTACCGGTCGTAAAAAACGGCCTGCCGTCTCGTGTCGCGTATTCCTCAATCCCGCGTCAGCACCACCGAACCCACCTCCAGAATGAAGATCGAGGGCGCTGTCAGCAGCGTGCGGTTCTCTCCGTCGCGGCGCACCACGCGGCGGTGGGTGGGGAAGACGAAGCCGTCGAAGACCCTGTGGTCGAATGTGTAATGCGAGGCGGCACCGCCGCCGCTGACTTCGGGGGCGTAATCGTTGCGCACGAGGTAGCCGCGGCTGTCGAAATAGAATGTCTGCACCGGGTAATGGACATGCAGGTCGGCCGGGAAGGTGGCCTTCAGCGCGCGCCAGGTCTCGCCATGTTCCTCGTGCGGGGCCAGTTCCTCCAGGACAACGCCATTCTGCGTCAGCAGGAAGGGCATGGTGACGTAATTGTGGAAAGCGTAGCCGACGAAATAGAGGAACTGCTCCGGTGTCCAGGGCGTGAGGAGATCATGGCCGGCGAAGGATCGGCGCGGTTCGGCAAGCGTCTGTTTCGTCTCGCCGGCCTCGCTCTCGATGGTAACGACGCCATCGGCGAAGCGGCCACGGCTGCCGGGCGCCGGATAGGGGGTGATCATCGTGTGCTGGCGGCGTGTGTCGAGCCTGATATGCGCGTCCTTCAGCCCGCCGGCCGGGCGCTTGAGATCGGCAAGTCCGCCGCGGATCGACAGCCGCAGATCGATCGTGGCGACCCGGCGCCAATTGTCGAGCCCGCCATGCGCGTCGAGCACCTGGTCCAGTAGATCACTCATTCATTCGTCCTTGAAAATTTGCGCTGGGGTAATTCTCGTGCTGTTGAAATCTGCCGTTCTGGTCTGCGTATCCGGGCCAAATTCCGGACATTGGCAGAGGCCGGCGGCAGGCGGGAGTGGTGGCGCCGCCGCCGGGAACTCGGGCAAACAGGCGAGCGATCAGCCGCCGAGGTTCATCGCGGCTTCCAGCTGGTGGCCGTCGGTGGCGAAGAGGTGGCCGACCTGCTGGGCCAGCGGGTCGGGGAAGATGTAGGCGTCGCCCTTTTCGAGGCCGAGCACGATGTTTTCGGCAGCGAGTTCCGGCGTGACCTTGGCGAGCGGAATGGCGGCTGCGAGATCGGTATCGACTGGGCCGGGATAGATGCCGACGACGGAAATGCCCTTGGCGGCGAGCGAGGCGCGCAGCGATTGCGTCAGCGATTGCAGTGCCGCCTTAGAGGCCGAGTAACCTGATATCGGGGCGGTGGCGGCGAGACCGACGATGCTGACGACATTGGCGATGGTGCCCGAGCCGCGCGCGGTGAAGGCCGGCAGGAAGGCCTTGATGACGCTGAGCGTGCCGTAGAAATTGGTGTTCATGTCGGCCGCGATATCGGCATCGCTGCTGCTCTGCCAATCACCGAAGGCCATCGTGCCGGCATTGTTGATGAGAAGATCGACATCGCCGGCAGTTTCAGCGGCGCTGCGCACCGAGGCGGCATCGGTGATATCGAGCTTGAGCGGCACGACGCGCGCATCGCCGAAATCCGGCAGGGAGGCGGGGTTGCGCGCTGCGGTATAGATCTTGGCGATATCGGTCTTCAGGAGCTGGCGCACGGTGGCGGCACCGATGCCCTTGTTGGCGCCGGACACCAAAACGACTTTCTTCGATAGAGACATGATGACCTCGGTCAGGTTGGCTTGCTGCGCCGGGATTTCGGCGCGGCGGTTTCGTCTTGAGGTAAACTGGATCGTTTACCTTGGAATGGTGATGTAAACCGAACCGTTTACTTCGTCAACAGCGTTTGGTATTGGGTTGCATGTGCCGACTTTTTGGGATTGCTGACATGAACGAGGTTTCAGAGATCGAGGGCAAGAAGCTCGAAATCGTCGAATGGGCGTTCGACCGCTTCTACGATGGCGGTTTCCATGCCACGGCAATCGATGCGGCCATGGCCGGCAGCGGCATTTCCAAGCGCACGATCTACAAATATTTTGCCTCCAAGGAGGAGCTGATCGAGGCCGTTCTGGTGCTCTACAGCGCCTTCATCGTGCATGAGCTGTTCGATCCGGTTTCCGGCATCGCCGACCCGAAGGAACAGATCATCGCCTTCTTCGAAACCGGCCGCCCGCTCGACAGGCGCATCCTCACGCGCGGCTGTCTCGGCCTGAAGGCGGCGCAGGAATATGCCGGCAAACACGAGGGCATTGTCGCCCTCGGCCGCCACGCCGCCTCGCGTGCAGAGGCGCGGTTTACCGAGCTTTGCACGGCTGCGGGTCTTGCTGAGGCGGAAGCGCTCGGCAAGCAGCTGAACGTGATTTTCCAGGGGGCACTGCTGCTCTCGCATGTGGCGGGTGACACGGCGCCCTTCGGGGCGGCGAAGGCGGCCGCGGCGGGGTTGCTGGAGCGGGCGGGTAGCCCATAGAGTGTTGGTGCCAAAAGCAACCTCTGCATTAGCCCGTTGCTCAGTCCGACGAGGACAGGGCCCACCACACTCCCAAATCCCCCGGTTGCGAAATCACATCAACACTACCAAGCCGTAACTCCCGCACAAGTTTAAACCTGCATATCGGCGTTCAACTTCGGTGTGGCTGCGAGGGGGCTCGCAAGCCGCATGTTTGCATCTGTGCCGACAGGGGGAGCACGCATGACGACGATCAATACGAGCATGCCGTCGATATACCGCATGACGAAGACGACGGCCGAGGACTGGCGGATCGCGACAGGCCGGCAGGGCGGCGGGACCGCGCCTTTCGAGGGTGAGAAGAAGGGCAATGCGAGCGGCGGCACGCGCGGCAACGACACGATTTCGGTCTATGACGATGCCGTCATCCGGGCGGGTGCCGGCGATGACGAGATCTCGGCCTATTCCAACGCCACGATCCACGGCGGCAAGGGCAGCGACTATATCAGCGCCTACGACCATGCCTCCGTGCGCGGCGGGCAGGGCAACGATATCATCGATACCTATGGCGATGCCGTGATCTGGGGCGGGGCCGGCAATGACGAGATCTGGACCTATGCCAATTCCACCGTCGATGGCGGGGCGGGCGACGATCTGATCAGCGGCTACGGCAATTCCAATATCGCAGGCGGTGACGGCAACGACCATGTTTCCGTCTACGACCATTCGACGGTGAAGGGCGGAGCGGGCAACGACTGGGTGGATGCCTATGATTTCGCTGTTGTCGACGGCGGCGACGGCAATGACGTGATCTCCGTCTACCGCGATTCCACCGTCGATGGCGGTGCTGGCAACGACAGGATCGAGACCTATGAGCGGGCCACCGTCTCAGGCGGCAAGGGCGCGGACGAGATCGTGACCGGCGGCGGCGCGATCATCAAATATGCCGCCGGCGATGGGCGCGACCATATCTCGCTCTCCGGCACGGGGACGCTGGAACTCGGCGAAGGCATTTCACCCGATACCGTCGAGGTCACCGTCAAGGGCAACACGGCGACGATCAGCATCAACGGCAATCCCGACGATGTCATCACGGTCGATCTCTACGCCTGGGCGCCGTCATCGCTGACAATCGCCTTTGCCGATGGCAGCACGCGGGAGGTCAACCCGGAGCCGTCAAGCGGCGGCAGGCCGGATATCGGGACAGGGGTTGTCGTTTCTCTGCCCTCGCGTGAGACGCCGATGTCTGGGGTGGCGCTTGCCACGCTGCTCAACAACCCCGATCTGACCCAGGCGGAGAGGGAACATCTTGTTGGGACGATGGCGCCGGTGATCTATCCTGATTCCGTGCACGACCATTCCAGCCTCGCCTGGAAGAAACTGCCGCCGGGTTCGGCACAGCCGATGACAGCGGAATTGAAAGCGGAGATTGCCGCACGCGAGGCGCATGTCAGGCAGATGCAGGCGGATTATGACGCCGAGACCGCTGCCAATCCGGATTTCTATAATCCGAGGATCGAGAGCAACGGCATGTATCTGAGCAATGTCGCAACGCTTCCTGCCGATGAGGTGCAGCCGCGGATCGATTATGTCACCCGTCTCATCGAGAGCGGCGAGGCGGAGAACTACAGCTTCCAATCCGGCAATGGCGACCAGTCAACTACATCCATCCACCAGTATCTCTACTGGCTGCAGCAGCGCGCCCACACGTTTGGTGATGGCGGCTGATTGCCTGGGGGCGGGTAATCCATGAGGAGAAAGACGGAGGCATCCATATACCTCCCTCATTCTCTCCTCGTGCCGGCACGAGGAGAGAATGAGGGAGGGTGGAGCGGCTGTTTGTGCCCAAAGCACCGTTGGCGCTGGAGGCGTTATCGCTCTTGGGCGAAGGCTGCTCCACAGGATATCCGCTTCGTTGCGGAGATGCCGAGCAAGAGTAAGCCGAGGACTACGCGGCGCGCTCTCCCATATCGTCAATGGACCTTTGTACTGTCCGCACCAAATCCGCCAAACCCCGCGAAATTATCCCTGTCCTCCTTTGTATAGGCGGCAATGCCGAGCATCACCGAGACAGGATCATCCGACGTGCCGGCCGGTGCGCCTTCGGGTCTCGTGTCCAGATTATACCCATCCGTCAGAAATTCCGCGCTGCAGAAACTGTTGGGGATCGGATAGGGCACCATGCAGGCGGCAAGCAGGAAGGGC
Source organism: Hyphomicrobiales bacterium (assembly GCA_900471925.1). Classification (GTDB taxonomy): domain Bacteria; phylum Pseudomonadota; class Alphaproteobacteria; order Rhizobiales; family Rhizobiaceae; genus Rhizobium. The sequence goes on along the minus strand of UCGV01000025.1, from coordinate 4,142 downwards.
AGCACGGAATAGCGGCTTACCGAGGCGGTGCGGTAGCGACCGATCGTCCTGTCGCGGAAACGCATCTCGTAGATCGTCTCTGTGGCGCTCCAGCCGGGAATCTTCCGGTCCGCATCGACAGTGTCCTCGGATCGTGTGGTGATCGTCACGCGCTCCCTGGTCGGCTCACCCGCGGTCTCGATCCTGCAGATATCGTGCTTGTCCCAGCCAGATTCGATGGAAAGAAGGGATTTGCGCGTGTGGCGGCCGTCCGAAACGATGGTGTCGCAGATGTCAGGCGTGGCGAGCCTGTCAGAAACGAAGCTTTCGTCCGCCGTCAGCGGTTGATAGGCGATGGGTATCTTGTGGCGCTCGACGAAAGCGTAGGCAAGCGGCATCACCAGATCCTCCGATGCCGGATCGAATGCCATCACGCCATGCGGATTGTTTGCCTTCAGCCGCGCCTGCAGGTCGGCAATATCGTAGCTCTGGGCGATGACCATGCCGAAATAGCCGCCATAGGCGAGGAGTGGAATGGCGATGAAACCTCTCGGGATCGCTTTCACCGTCGCTTCCATGAGGAGGGCGAGCAGGAAGGCGTGGATCAGGATGCCGGTTACGAACACGCCGCCGAAGAGGGTGATGAAGATGCCTATGGGAGGGATGAACTCCAGGATCTGGATCAGCACCAGAAGGGCCAGGACATTCAATGAAAAGGTGCGAAACACTTTGAAACAATCCGGCAATTGTAATGGGCCGATCATGGCAATGCGCGCGATAAGATCGGGGAAATTCTAACGAGCGCCTAAAATGCACTTGCAGATTGCGCTGACGCCGCCGGGCATTTCGTCGCGGGGCAGGCCCATTCCGCGGTTGGCAAATCGGCCCTGCTGCGGCTAATCTCGCACCACCCACCTTCGACCGCCGCTCCCCACGGCCGGCCGCATATCACGAGGATACAATCATGACCGATATCGAAGCCATTGCCGAGGAGGCCAAGGGCTGGCGCCGGCATATCCATCAGAACCCGGAGCTTCTGTTCGACCTGCCGGAAACGGCGGCCTATGTGGCCGGCAAGCTGGCGGAATTCGGCTGCGAGAACGTGACGACCGGGCTTGCCAGGACCGGCATCGTCGCCGTGATCGAGGGTACGAGAGGCCCCGGCAAGACGATCGCGCTGCGCTGCGACATGGATGCGCTGCCGATGTCGGAACAGACCAATCTTCCCTATGCCTCCAAGAACGCCAACCGCATGCATGCGTGCGGCCATGACGGGCACACCGCCATGCTGCTTGCCACTGCCAAATGCCTTGTCGAAAACCGGGATTTTGCCGGCAAGGTGGTGCTGGTGTTCCAGCCGGCCGAAGAAGGCGGCGGCGGGGCGCGGGTGATGATCGAAGAGGGGCTGCTGGAGACTTTCGGCATCGACGAGGTCTATGGCATGCATAACGAGCCGGGCCTGGAGATCGGCTCCTTCGGCACGCGCGCCGGCCCGTTCATGGCGGGTGCAGACCGTTTCGTCATCACCATCGAGGGCAAGGGCGGCCATGCGGCGGCACCCCAGATGACGCGCGATCCGGTGCTCGTCAGCGCCCATATGGTCACCGCCCTGCAATCGATCGCCTCGCGCTTCACCGATCCCTTCGATCCCGTCGTCGTCTCTGTCACCTTCACGGAAGCCGGCAACGACAAGGCGCTGAACGTCATCCCCGCCTCGGTGCGCCTCGGCGGCACGATCCGCACCATGCAGGCGGATACGAGGAAGGCCGTCGAGCAGCGCTTCCGCGAGATCGTGCATGGCACGGCGAAGCTCTTCGAGACGAACGCCGAGATCGACTGGCGGCCGGGCTATCCGGTGACCCGCAACGATCCGACCAGGACAGAGGCGATCGTCGCGGCGGCGTCCCGGGTGGCGGGCGAGGCCCAGGTGGATGCGAAATACGAGCAATCGATGGGGGCGGAGGATTTCTCCTACATGCTGGAAAAGCGGCCGGGCGCGATGATCCTCATCGGTAATGGCGACAGCGCCGGCCTGCATCATCCGGCCTATGATTTCAACGACAAGGCCATTGCGCATGGGGTGCGCTACTGGATGTCGCTGGTCGGGCAGGAGCTCGGGGGGAAGTGATGGGCCGCGCCGGGTGAGATAACGGGTGGGCTCGAGCCACGAGCCCCCTCAACCTCCCGGCGGTCAATTTCGTTGCAGCATCCAGAGTCTGGTTGCCGAGCAGGCTTTGGGTGTACTCGGTCAGGGCAGGTAGTCCCGTCGCGCAGGTGTCGGTGGCTGATGCTTGCGCTCCTGCGCTCCCGCCGTGCGGCGATTTTCATCAAGGCCATGTTTTCATCAGGGCCGGATGGCGGGGGCGTTTCGCATGTCAGGTTGGCGTTCACACCGCCTGCACAATACGCACCACCCCAGTGCGATCAATCACATAGTCAAACTTCTTCCCTGACGCATCGAGATGGATGCTGAAGCAGCCGGCTTCGACAGGCGGCGAGCCGGTCGGCAGCATCTTCGCTCGTTTCTTTGGCGACTATCGGGCGCGCAAGCTTCGGTTCAGGTTCGGGTGTTTTTTACTTAGTCAAATCTTCTGCATACCTCGTCTTTTACTTTAAAACCCTAATTTAGGACTTTTGACTATGCTTGGAGCCCGCGCAGCAATCCGCCGCCAATCCGTCACCTCATCCGCAGCGTCGCGACTTCTTGCGACCACGGCGCTGGCGCTTGCGGCATTCTCGGCTCTCTCGTTTGCGGCAGGCGGGACGGCCTTTGCCAACGGTAACTATTACGACCCGGACCTCGGCACATTGGGCGGCACTAACGGTGCCTGGGCCAACGGGATCAGCTCTGATGGGTCTGTGATTATCGGCGCGTCCTATCTCGGCGGCAATTTCACCTGGCATGCCGTCCGCTGGGACGGCAATGGCATCGTCGATCTCGACACGGCAAATCTCGGCGGGACGCAGGCGATGGCGGCGAGCGAAGATGGCTCTGTTATCGTCGGGGTCCAAGAAAGCGGTGGTGTCCGGACGGCGTTTCTGTGGACGGCAGCCGGCAACTCGATCCAGCTTGGGTCGGCCGGAAGCGCCGCCTATGCTGTGAGCGCCGATGGTTCTGTCTTCGTCGGCACCGCCAAAGACGTCAATAATGATTGGCGCTCCTACCGCTATGATTTTGGCACTCAAACCCAGGACGATCTTGGAGTGCTCCCTGGCGGCACAAGTTCCGAGGCCCGTGGCGTCAGCGCCGATGGCTCGGTCGTAGTCGGATTTTCGGACATGACCGGCGGGGCTTTCCATGCTTACCGCTGGACGGCGGCCAACGAGATGGTCGATCTCGAGACAATCGACGGTATCGGCAATTCCAGGGCCTATGCCGTGAGCGGGGACGGTGCTGTCGTCGTCGGCGAATCGGATATCAGTGGTGGTGGCTCCCATGCCTTCCGCTGGACGCAGGCGAGCGGCATGGTCGGCCTTGGGGCGCTTTCCGCCGGTAGCCAGTCCGTGGCCAATGCCGTCAACAGCGATGGTTCCGTCATCGTTGGGCAGAGCGGTTCCGTCAACGGCGATCGCGGTTTCCGCTGGACTGATGCGACCGGCATGGTGAGCGTCGAAGACTGGCTGCGCAATAACGGCGTGACGGTTGCGAACGTCTTCACCAAGGATGCCACAGGTGTGAGCGCTGACGGCAAGGTCGTGGTCGGCAATACGCAAAACAACACCGTCTACATCGCCCGCGTCGTGACGCCACCGCCGCAGGGCGGCGGCAACAATGGCGGCGGCAATTCCGGTTCCGGCGGCGGTTCCGGCATCATCGATCTCCAACAATACAGCCAGACGCTGGCCGGCACGCCGACGGCGCAGATCGGCCTGAATTATGCGGGTACTGCACTGAACGGTGCGCATGGCGAGCCGATGCGCAACCTGCTTTCTGCGGGCAAGCAGTCCTTCTCGATCACGGCCGATACCGGCTACGACAATAGCGATGCATCGGACGGCGGTCTCGTTGTCGGCGATCTGGCCTATGGCATCGGCCTTGAAGGCGGAGCGACGGCGCGGTTTGCGCTTGGCGGGCTCTATACGAAGCAGGATCTCGATGACGGCGGCGACTTCAAGCAGAAGGGCGTCTATTTCGCACCTGAAGTGACGCTGCCGATCGGCGG
>UCGV01000042.1 GCA_900471925.1 Hyphomicrobiales bacterium | reverse complement strand
ACCCAGCACGCCCCAGGACGCAAAACGGGTCCGATTGCGATTTCGGGCGGTAACGACGGAATTGGGAGAAAAGACCTGAAACTCCATGAGCATGGCAGTGCCACCACGATAGCGGCCGGCACCACCGGAATCCGGCACCAATCCGTATTTGCTGATATGGATCGGAACTTCGATCTCGTTGATTTCGACCGGCGTGTTGCGGAGGAAAGAGCGGTTTCCGCCGCTTCCTTCAACGCCGTCCAACTGCGGACCGCCACCACCGCCGCCGCTGACGGGACCGATCGAGGCCATGATCTGGCGACCGAAGCGATCGATCGTCTTGACGTTCAACAGCGACGCCGCACCGCCGGGCGATGCGGCGAGCCGGTCTGGAAGTGCTTGCTGGAAGGCGCCGAGAATGGCGAGCTGCGACACGGCCACGATCAGGCTGCGCATGCCGACGGCGGCTGGTGCCACCGCGTTCATGACACTGCCTTCAGGCAGAATGGCAGTGACGAGACGCGTCGTGCCCGAATTCAGGACAAGATGGGGATTCAAGGTCGACAGGACGAGAATGACGGCGATCGTCACTAGTGCATGCCGTGGATTTCCGCCGGTCGGCATGTTCAAGGACGATCCGAGTTGCGGATCGGACCCGGTAAAATCGAGCGTCAGGTTGTCGCCATCGACCTTCAGCGTCACCGCGACACGGCAGGGAACACCGCCGTCGCTGTCTTCATCGGCATAGTCGGCGAAGAAATATTTGCCGTCCGGAATGGTAGCGACGATCTTGCGTGCCTGGGCTTCGGCGTAATCCAGAAGCTCGGACTGGCAGGCGCGAATGACGTCCACGCCGAACCGCTTGATCATCTCGTGAACCTTGGCCTCGCCCGTATTGAGGCAGGCGACCTGAGCATTGAGGTCGCCCCAATTCTGTTCCGGCATGCGAACATTCGTCTCGATGATCCGGATCAGGTTCCTGTCGAATTGACCGTCCTGCCAGACCTTCATCGGGGGCAAGCGAAGGCCCTCCTGCTGCACTTCGATCAGGGAGCGGGAAAGCGAGGCTGGCACGGCGCCGCCGACATCGGTATTGTGGACGTGGCAGGCAACAAAGCAGATGAGCTCGCCGCCATGAAAGACCGGCTTCCACGCGTGCACGTCCGGTGCATGTGTGGCGACATGGCCCGAATAGGGGTCAGAGGTCAGATAGATGGCACCTTCCTCATAGCTGTCGATCATACGGATGGCCGGACCATAATCCAAACCGGTAAACCACGTCGCACCGAGCCCCTTGGGCGAGGCAAACGTCTCTCCGGCCGGCGTCACGAGTTGCGTCGTGAAATCTTCGGTTTCCTTCACGAAGCTCGAGTGTGCTGTGCGCATCAGTGTATGCGCCATCGCTTCTGTCGTTGCAGAGCAGTAGTCCGCCAGGACCTGCAGCATCGCGCGGTTAATCGTTCTGGTCTGCAACATCGATGTTTTCCTTGGTGATGCGGAGATGGCCATACGGATCAACGAAAACCCGATGATGTTCTGGCACGAAGGTGGTGGTGTCGTCCTGGGCGATGACGGCCGGACCGTTGAATGCCTGCCCGGCCCTTAACTCGCCGCGAGTGTAGAGCGAGACGGGAACCCAGCGTCCCGAAATCCAGCAATTGATCATGCGCAGTGGCGAGGGAGCGCCCGTGCCCACCTCAATTCTGGGCAATTGCGGAAGCGGCTGGCGGCCAGCCACGACAAGCCGCAGATTGACGATCTGCACGCGTGCGTCGCGCTGGGCATGACCGTAGACCTTTTCATGCGCCTGATGAAACGCGTCTTCCAAGGCGGCGAGATGACCGGACAAGACGGCATCGGCGTCCACTATCGTCTCGATTTCATAGGACTGGCCGCGATAGCGCATGTCTGCCGAATAGGTGAGACTTCCTTCACCGTCATAGCGCTGATCCTCGCGAAGCCAGCGTTCTGCAGACGCGCGAAGCTCTGCAAAGCCGGACTGAATACCCGCTAGCGCCTCCGCAGTCAGATCCACGTAGATCGTGCGGATGAAATCGTTCTTGAGGTCGGCGACCAATCCCCCAAGTGCCGCAAGCACACCGGGTGTTGTCGGGATCACCGTCTCCGGCATGCCCATTTCCTCTGCGAGCAGGCATCCCATCATCGGGCCGGCACCGCCGAAGGGCATCATTGCCGTGGTGCGGGGATCGACGCCGAAACGGGTGACGAGACCGGTAATCTTCGCATACATGCCGGAAACGGCGACGTTGATGATCGCCTCGGCGGTTTCTTCGACGCTTTGTCCGGTCTTTTCGGTCAGCGTCGCAACTGCCCGCCGGGCCGCCTCCACATCCACCTTGACCGCATTATAACCGAGATCGGCCTGGCCGATGATGCCGCAGACGGCAAAGGCGTCGGTGATGGTCGGCCGCGTTCCGCCGCGGCCGTAACAGGCTGGTCCAGGTGTCGAACCAGCACTTTCCGGACCGATCTTCAATACACCGAACTCATCGACCCAGGCGACCGATCCGCCGCCCTCGCCGATCGACGTGACTGAAATTGACGGCACATGAATCTGGTGATCGCCGATATGTTCCCCCATGCCGTATTGCGGCTCGCCATCAACGATCAGTGCGACATCGGCGGATGTGCCGCCGATGTCGAGGCTCATGCATTCATGGAGCCCGCAGATCTTGGCGACGAAACTCGCGCCGATGACCCCCGACGCCGTGCCTGACAGGATCATCTGCACGCAATCGGTCTTGCCCTGTTCTGCACTCATCACGCCGCCATTCGACTTCGTCAGCCGGGCTTCCGCCGGCACGCCCATGTCCTTGAGCGCGCGTTGAAGCGAGCCGAGATAGTGGGCAATGCGCGGCTGCACGTAACCACCAATCACCGCCGTCGTCGTCCGCTCGAATTCACGAATGATGGGCCAGACTTCGGCACTCGTGAAGACCGGCACGCCCGGGGCAAAGCGCTTGACGAGATGCTTGGCCTCGCGTTCATGCACCGGGTTGCGGTAGGAATGCAGGAGCGCGATCACGATGCCCTCGGCACCTGCGGCAAGGGCTGCGCGGGTGGCGGTCTCGACGCTTTCGGGATCAAGCGGGCGCATCTGCGTGCCGTCGGAATTGAGGCGCTCGGACAGGCCCCAGACCATGTCGCGCGTCACCAATGGAGCAGGCCGGCGCGACAAAAGGTCGAACATTGCCGGCAGCTTCAGGCGCCCGAGTTCTAGCACGTCGCTGAAATTCTCGGTGGTAAACAGTGCGAGCTTGATCCCCTTGCGCTGGATCACCGTGTTGACGCCGACCGTGGTGCCGTGGGTAAAATAGCTGACCTCGTCGGGTCTGATGCCGTAACGCGTTCCGGCAAGCTCGATGCCTGCTGCGATTTCAGCGCCGGGCTTGTCCGGTCTGGAAAAGACCTTGAGCGCCCTCAATGTTTTCGTCTCTTCGTCGAGTATGGCGAAATCGGTAAATGATCCGCCGATATCGACCCCTATGCGTTGGCCCATCTCGTATCTCCGCGTGAATGATGTCAGCGGACGATATGCGAGGACGGGGCACGTGGCTCCTCATAACAGATTTCGGTATTGCCAACCTCTGTCCGATCAGGGAGCCGGCTGCGGTGGTGTGGGAGCGCTGTTGTCCGAGAAGCGCTGGTAGACGGCCCTGATTTCGGATCTAAAGCTGCGGATCATCTGGCTAAGGCCTTGGCCCCGCGCGCCAACCAGGGGAGCGACGAGGCAGATCGTCCGCTCGATACCGGGATCGACGACGACGGCGCTCTGCATCGTCGCCGGCTCTACCGCGAAATGCGGAATAAGACTGCAAGCAAAACCGGCGGTCACGAGCTGGGAGATGGCCGTCATGCTGTCTGCCTCGACGGCGACGTTGAGGCGAACGCCCTGTTCCCCGGCAAGGTGGTCAATCTCGCGACGGGTCGCATGGTTGCGGCTCTGGATCACCAGCGGATAGGATGCAAGGTCCGCAAAGGGTATCTCGGCTGGCAGGCGCGGAGCGCCACGTGCGGCCGCAAGATGCAGATGGTGAGTCAGAACCGGTTCGGGATTGAAGCGCTTGATCGTGGGACTGTCATTGGTGACCACGAGATCCAATCGCCCGTCGTTCAGCCATTCGGCAAGGTGTCCTGTCGAGCCCTCGACGATCTGCATCCTGGTGCCTGGAAAATCCTCTCGCAGCTTGGCCATCAGCGGAACGGTCAGCAATTTTGCCGTCGAGGGCAGCAGGCCAACCGTGATCTCGCGGGCGATGACGCCCTTATTGGCATCCAGCGTGGAGCGCAGGTCGGTTACAGTCGCGGTTACCGATCGCGCGGCTTCCAGGACGACCTTTCCTTCTTCCGTCAGACTGACGCCACGGCCATCACGGTGAAAGACCGGAACGCCGAGCTCGGCCTCCAACTCGCGAATGGACCGGCTGAGCGCGGATTGCGTAACACCAAGGACGACGGCCGCATTCGACAGGCTGCCGTGCTCGGCAATCTTTATCAGGTAGAAACATGACGCGAGATTCATTGTCAGGCACCTCAAAGCTTCAATGAGCGACCGGGGTTTTGCACGATACGTCAAGAGATCGCGATCCTGGCCATATGTAAATATCATCGGCATGGCGCGTCATTGGTGGCTGACCACCCGCGTTGAGAAAAGCCGAGGAAGTCCAAAATGGCAAAGGGGCGCGGATACCGCGCCCCTTTGCCACCGTTCCGGCCGTTCACATCAGGCCTCGATGCCGATTTTTTCCCTCAAGCTCAGCCACCAGCCATAGCTTGGCGGCCAGAGCGACCATTCGGGGTCGATCCCGAGCTGCTGGGCAGCGTGCAGCCCCCAATGGGGGTCGGTCAGGAATTCACGACCAACGGCAACAAGGTCCGCTTGGCCCGCCTGCAAGATCGCTTCCGCCTGCACGCCATCGAGAATGACGCCGACGGCCATGGTCGGAACACCGGCCTGCTTGCGGATCTGCTCGGCGTAGGGAACCTGATGACCGCGCGAGAGCTTTCGCCGCTGCTTGGCATAATCCATCAGCGAATTTTCGGCCCTTATCCCGCCGGAAGAGCAGTCGATCACATCGACACCACGTGCTGCCAGTTCGCCGGCCAACACGATGCTGTCCTCGATTGTCCATCCGTCCGTTCTGGTGTCAAGATCCTGTCGCCAATCGACGCAGGAGATCCTGAAGAAGATCGGCTTGCCGGACGGCCAGGCAGCCCGCAGGGCCTCGGCAATCTCAAGCAGGATCCGCATGCGGCCGGCCCGGTCGCCGCCATAGGCATCCTCGCGCCTGTTGGACACCGGAGACAGGAAGGAGTGCAGGAGATAACCATGGGCAGCATGCACATCCAGGACGTCGAAGCCGGCCCTGTCACAACGCCTGGCGGCGGCGGCATAGGCATCCACGAGCGTCTTGATTTCGTCGACCGTCAGGCCTCTCGGCTGATGCCAGTTATCGAGTGTCTTGCCGTCGCAGGAACTGACCGGCTGCCAAGCCGGCTCTCCCATGGCGGCCTCTTTGTCGCCGAGCGGCCCGAGACCTTCCCATGGACGCTGGCGCGCAGACTTCGGACCGGCGTGATGGAGCTGGCAGGCTGCAAGGGTGCCGTTGGCGTGAAGGAAATCGACCATCCGGGCAAGCGGGCCCACCTGGTCGTCGCTCCATATCCCGCAATCGCCATAGGTATTGCGGCCGACCGGATCGACAATCAGTCCTTCGGTCATGACCGTGCCCGCGCCACCGATGGCAAACCGGGCAAGATGCTGGAAATGCCAATCGGTAAACCGGCCATCGGGCCTGGATTTGTACATCTGCATCGGGGCGAGCACGATCCGGTTCGGAAAGGTCACGTCCCGCAGCGTAAGCGGACTGAACAGCATGGCCGATTGGGGCGCGCGCTCCGCCTGGCCGATTGAAATCTGGCCTGTCGAAATGGTGTCGTTCATGGATTCTGATCCTTCCTTATTCCGCTGCCTGGCGCAGTTGGATGTCCCCAAGGTCGGGAAGATCCGGAAACTGCTGTACGACCTGCGCATAGGCGGCCCAGACGTCCAATGCATCGCCGGCGGCGGCAGGCATGTTCCTGCCGATCTCGGCAAAGATCCGGTGTTTGACGAAGTAGCGCCACGACACAGGCAGAGCCGCAAGGATTGCCGTCAGCGCCTCGTAACGCGCGATGGTCCAGACCTCTTCAAAGGCCACGCGGAACGGCCCATGTCCGAATTCCGCCGTTTGAGACGTCGCGTCCCGCTTTGAACGCAAGGCGCCGGTGGCGTCGAGATCAACCTCGCCATCGGCCCTGAACACGACGCCATAGTCCGCCAGGGCGCTGTCGGCCGAGACGAAGCCGCGCCGCACGTCGAAGGCGACATCGGCAGGAGGACGATCGTAGGGATGTCCATAGCCGCCGGCTCCCGGTCCCTGGATGAGGATGACGTCGCCCGGATCGCAATGGATGATATCCGTCGATCCCAGTTCGACGGCTCTTGCCGTTCCCGGATTCTTGATGAAGCGGGAGACCGCCCCGGACCGGCCGCCGGCAAGCCCCCAGGCGGAAAAATTCGACCTGTCCCGGTTGCGCGCCGTCACCATCGATTGCGGTGCAAAGAGCTGGAACTCCATTTCCAGGCCCAACCCGCCCCTGAAACGTCCGGGCCCACCGGAGTCTGGAACGAGACCGTAACGGCGGATCGAAATCGGCACTTCCGCCTCGTTGATCTCGACGGGCGTGTTCTTGAGGAAGGACATGTTGGCGCCACAACCCTCGACACCGTCCGCCTTCGGGCCGCCGCCCGCACCCCCACCCACCGGCCCGATCGAGGCCATGACCGTGCGTCCGGCGCGCGTCGATGTCTTGACGTTCATGATGGACAGGCCGCTGCCTGGCGATGCCGGCATACGGTCCGGAACGACCCGGCAGAAGGCGCCGATGACGGCCGTCTGCGCCAGATTGCACATCAGGCTGCGCATGCCGACGGCGGCGGGGCTCGTTGCATTGACCACCGTCCCCTCAGGCAGGATCGCCGTGACCGGCCGCATCAGGCCGGAATTCAGGAGCATGGTCGGGTCGAGGCAGTAAAGCGCGTACATCACGCCGACCATCACCAAGGCGTGGCGTTCATTGCCGCCGGTCGGCATGTTGAGGGAGGAGACGAGCTGCGGGTCCGAGCCTGTGAAATCCACCGTGAGGCTGTCGCCCTTGATGCGCAGCGTCACCGCCATGCGTACCGGATAGCCGCCGGCCTGATCCTCGTCGGCATAGTCGGCGAAGAAATAGTCACCGTCGGGCAGGCCGGCTATCACCCGGCGCGCCTGCGCCTCTGAATAGTCGAGAAGCTGGCCGAGCCCTGTCCGGAAACCGTCCTTGCCGAAACGCCGGATGATATCATGGACCTTGGCCTCGCCGACCGTCACGCAGGCGATCTGTGCATTGAGATCTCCCCAGTTCTGCTCCGGCATCCGCACATTGGTGTGGATGATATCGACGAGGTCCTGGTTGAGTTTTCCGTCCCGCATCAGCCGCATGGGCGGAACGCGAAGTCCCTCCTGGTGAACCTCCGTCAAGGTCCTCGACAGGGAAGCGGGAACCGCCCCGCCGACATCCGTGTTGTGGATATGGTTGCCGACGAAACACATGAGTTCGCCTTCCCAGAAAACCGGTTTCCACATGTGAAGGTCGGGAGCGTGGGTCGCGACAAACCCCGAATAGGGGTCGGAGCAGACGCAGATATCGCCCTCGCGATAGTCGAAGCGGCTGATCACGCCGCCGTAGTCAAGGCCGGTATACCATGTCGCTCCGAATGTGCGCGGAGAGGCGACCGTCAGCCCTTCCGGGCTGAGAACCTGGCAGGAAAAATCCTCGGTTTCCTTGACGAAAGTGGAATGGGCCGTGCGCATCAGGGTCCAGCCCATGCTTTCGGCGGCGGCCGCGCAATAGTTGGCAAGAACCCGGAGCGACGTCGAGCTGTCGATCGTCATGATGCGACCTCCTCGGAAATGCGGATGTTGTTGAACTCATCGACGGTTGCGGAAAAACCGGACAGAACGACTGTCGTGCAATCGGATTGGGCGATGATGGCCGGCCCGTTCAGCCTGTTGCCCGGCTTGAGGCCCGAACGCTGGTAGAGCGCGGCTGCCTTCCACTGCCCGGCGAGATAGACCTCGACCTGGCGATCCGGCAGGACGGCCGCGTCCCCGAGAGGATACTTCGGGAAGTCGGGCTTTTTCGTCGCTCCGGCAATGATCAGGCGCAGGCTGATGATCTGGATTGCGGCGTCCTCGTCGCAATGCCCATAGACCCTCGCATGTTCGGCGTGGAAGGCGTCTGCGAGTTTGTCACCCGTATCGCTTTTCAGGATATCGGGGTCGAAGACCGTATCGATCTCGAAACTCTGGCCGCGATAGCGCATCTCGGCCGAATAGGTCAGGCGGTATTGCCCGCCATGGCCCTGATCGTCCAGCAGCCATTTTTCGGCGGCCGTCCGCAATCGGTCGAACTCTTCGAGAAGCTCCGGCATGACCGACGGTTCAAGGTCTGTGTAGACGGTCTTGATGAAATCGTTCTTCAGATCGGCGATCAGACCGCCGAGAGCCGAAAGCACGCCTGGCGTCGGAGGGATCACGACCTCCTTGGAATGGATCTCTCGGGCAAGATGGCAGGCGGCCATCGGGCCGGCGCCGCCGAATGCGAGCAGCGAAAATTCGCGCGGGTCGATCCCGAAGCGGGACACCAGCGCTGATACGTCCGTATACATTCCCGAAACGGCGATATCGATGATTGCCTCTGCGGTCGCCTCGACCGTCCTGCCGAGCGTGTCGGCAAGCTCGCGCACCGCATCGATCGCCTTCTGCCGGTCGACGGTGACGGAGTTGTAGCCGAGGTCGCCGTGGCCGATGAGATTGAGCACGACGAAAGCGTCGGTGATCGTCGCGCGCGTCCCGCCACGCCCGTAGCAGGCCGGACCCGGGCGCGAGCCGGCGCTTTCAGGGCCGACCCGCAAGACCTTCTGGCTGTCCACCCAGGCAATCGAGCCGCCCCCCTCCCCGATCGAGGCGACCGAGACCGAGGGAATGAAGATCTGAAAATCCCCGATTTGTTCGCCGACGCCATATTGCGGCTGGCCATCGACGATGATCGCCACGTCGGCCGATGTGCCGCCGATATCGAGGCTCATGCATTTTTCGATACCCGCCACGTCGGCCACGTAAGCGGCCCCGATCACGCCGGCCGCGGTGCCCGACAGGATCATCTGAACGCATTCGCGCTTGCCTTGTTCGGCCGTCATGATGCCGCCGTTCGACTTGGTCAGATGCGGCTCGACCGAGACCCCGGCGGACTTCAGCGCCTGCTGCAGGGATGCCAGATAGTGGGAAACCCTCGGCTGAACATAGCCTCCGATCACGGCCGTGATCGACCGCTCGTACTCGCGAATGATCGGCCACGTTCCGGACGAGCGAAAGACCGGAAGGCCGGGCGCATGGGCGGCAACGATCTCCTCGGCGCGCTTTTCATGGTCAGCGCTTCGATAGGCGTGAAGGAAGGAGAGGACAATCCCCTCGGCGCCGCGCTCCCGTGCCTGCCGAACGGCATCGACCAGGCCTGTCTCGTCCAGCGGTTCGCGTTCGCTGCCGTCGAAGTTCAGCCGGCCGGCAATGCCCCAGACCATGTCGCGCGAAATCAGCGGCGCAGGCCGGCGCGACAGGAGGTTATACATGTCGGGGATCTTCAGGCGTGCGATCTCGAGTACATCGCTGAAGCCGGCCGTGGTAAAGAGCGCCAGTTTGAGACCCTTGCGCTGAATGACCGTATTGATGCCGACGGTTGTGCCGTGTGTGAAATAGCCGATCTGCTCGGGCGTGATCCCGTAGCGGAGCTCGGCGGCCTTGATGCCGTTGAGAATTTCGCTTCCGGGCTCATCCGGGCGGGAGAAGACTTTCAAAGATTTCAGGGATTTGGTTTCTTCGTCGAACAGGGCAAAGTCCGTGAAGGACCCGCCGATGTCGACACCGACGCGGTAAGCCATTGTGGCATCTCCGAATTTTGAAGAATGAAAAGCGGCAACATGCGCCCGGGTCTTGCCGGCCCGGGCGGCGAGTTCAGCGGCCGATCTGCTTGTTCCAGGCCTCGATCGAGGCCTCGCGCGAGGTGTTGATGTCGCGGTAAGACGGGATCGAAAGATCCTTGTATTTGGTGATCATCGGCTCGACTGCCGGATCGAAGACGGCTTTCAGATTGGCGACGCCGTAGCGCGTCTTGCTCGCAAAGCAGCCCTGGCCCTCAGCGCCGAGAGCGATATCGACGAATTTCCAACCGAGCGGACTGCTGTTCTTGACCTTCTGGATCCAGGTCAGGGCTGCCGGACCGCCGGGGGCGGGCGTCACATATTTGAAATCGGAATGCTTGCCATCGACGATGAAGGCCCAGGAGCGTCCATCCCAATACATCGCCGCATCCATTTCGCCCGAGGCCAGCGCATTCAGGACCTGGTTCGGATCGCTCCAGAAATCGAGTTCTCCGCCGGCCATCATCTTTTTGATGCGATCGATGCCCGGCTGGGCATTCTTCTCATCGCCTCCGCTGGTGCGTGAGACATTCCAGAGCCCGGCGCTCAATGCGCTCGGATAGCTGATGCTCGGGATCGTGGCGGTGAAATCGCCGTTCTCGACGCCGCTCAGGAAGTCGTCCCAGGTCTTGATCGGCTTGGTGATCTTCTTCGCATTATAGATGACGCCCATCGCGCCATAATCGAAGACGACGCCGTAGCCTTCGCCGAAGGCCACGAGATCGGGATTGAGGTCGGGCAGAACCGACACCGTTTCCTTGGTAAAGGCGTCCGCGAGGCCCTTGCCTATCATGTCGTAAGCCTGCTCGGTCGGGGTGAAGACGATATCGAGCGGCGGCTGGGTCGGATTTGCGGCAATCTGGTTCAACCATTGGACCGGCGATCCGAGAACCACCTGAACCGACTTGCCGGTCTGTTTTTCGAAGGGCTCGACGACGCAGGTTCTCAGGGATTGCTCCCAGACGCCCCCGAAGGCGCCGACCGTCAGGTCCGCCGAAAACGCCGATGTTGCTAAAGCAGTCTGTCCCAAAAGGGCCACAAGAGACCCCATCCATCTGTGCATGGTCATTGTTCGTTCCCGTGTTTTTGGCTTTGCTATTCCTGCCGACGGCACTCCCGGCTGTCAGCATGCACAGGCTATGTTTCGCTATAGCATAAGGCTACGCATAACTGATTTCACTTGCCGGCAGCGGTCTCGGGAGCAAGGCTAGGGTCAATAAGACGCTGGCCTGCGAAAGTCTAAAAAGCTTCAATGCCAGCAAGAAGCGCCGGATCCGGGCCCATTTGCTCAACGTTACGGTGTGACAAGGGGAATTGTTAAATGACGTCAACCGCTTACGGATCCGTGCCGGCATGGATCGATCGCCTGTCGCCGCCGCGGCTCAATGCGATCATTATAGTGAAATTTGCCGTTGCATTGAAATCGCGCAAGGCAG
This sequence comes from Hyphomicrobiales bacterium, assembly GCA_900471925.1. Lineage (GTDB taxonomy): Bacteria > Pseudomonadota > Alphaproteobacteria > Rhizobiales > Rhizobiaceae > Rhizobium. Next base: position 28,804 of record UCGV01000042.1, on the reverse strand, counting down.
CCGAATGACCGATTCCGTCCGCCAGGAGGAGAAATCGGATCGGGAGCCGAGCGGCCAGCATCCCTCTCTGCCCGCCGACGAGGGTCGTCATATGTCGCTCGGCGCGATCATCCGCCGGCTGCGAAAAGACAAGGCAATGTCTCTCAAGCAGCTGTCGGCCCGATCCGGCGTGTCGATCGGCATGCTGAGCCAGATCGAGCGGGAGGTGTCCAACCCTTCTGTTCGCGTTCTCTCCGCGATCCGCAAGGCGCTGGACGCGCCCTTGAGCGCTTTGTTCGAACCCTCCGTCAAGCGCGCCGAAGATCCGGATTTCATCCGCCGCGCCCAGGGCAGGCCTGTTCTTGAACTTGGCCATCTCAACAAGGAACTTCTGTCGTCAAAGAGCCCGCACAATCTTCAACTGATGATCCTGCATATCGAAAAAGGCGGATCCTCGGGCGAGCGGTTGCTCACCTACCCGGCCGAAAAAGGCGGGATGGTTCTCAAAGGTGAGATCATCCTGCAGGTCGGAAGTGAAGAAGCGCATCTGCTTGCCGGCGACAGCTTCGCCTTTGGCGCCTCGGTGCCGCACGGATTTCGCCATGCTGGCGAGGGACCGGCTGAGGTGTTTTGGGTGATCGGGCCGATCTCGCTTGATCATCAGCTTTAGAAAAAAAGGAACAGCCAATGAACGCATCAGTGCCGCTCACCCTCAAGAGCATCAGCAAGAGATATGGCAACCTTCATGCCCTCAAGCCGATATCGCTTCACGTCGCCGCCGGCGAAATGCTGGCGCTGCTTGGACCGTCCGGATGCGGGAAGACCACGACGCTGCGCATCATCGCGGGCTTTACCACGCCCAACACGGGCAACGTGCTCATCGGGGGCGCAGACGTCACCGATTTGCCGCCGAACAAGCGTGGCCTTGGCATGGTCTTCCAGAACTACAGCCTCTTTCCGCACATGACCGTCGGCGAGAATGTCGCTTACGGATTGAAGATGCGCGGCATCGGTGCTGCGGAGCGCACAAGGAAAGTGCGCGCGATGCTCGACCTCGTCAGGCTTTCGAACTTTGAGGATCGCGAGATCCACCAGATGTCGGGCGGCCAGCAGCAGCGCGTCGCCCTCGCCCGCTCACTGGTGACGGACCCGAAGATCCTGCTTCTCGACGAGCCGCTTGGTGCCCTCGACCGGAACCTGCGCGAAAGCATGCAGTTCGAGCTCAGGGCGATCCAGAAGCGGCTCGGCATCACCTCGATCATCGTGACTCACGACCAGGAGGAAGCGTTGACCATGTCCGATCGCATCGCCGTCATGGCCGATGGTCAGATCGTCCAGGTCGGCACCCCGCTCGATATTTATGAGAGGCCGGAAAACCAGTTCGTCTCGGAATTCCTGGGAACGGCCAATATCTTCGAGGGCACACTCGCTGGCCCGGCAGCGGACGGTTACTGGAACGTCAGGCTGGCGCTTCCAAATGCCCCGGTGGTCAAGGTTGCCGGGCCGAAGGGGCTTTCGTCGTCCGACCGCGTCCGCATCGCGGTCCGACCCGAACGCCTTTCGATCAAGTCCAAGGATGAAGCGCTTCGCGCCCGTGTCCGCGGCGTCGTCTTTCGCGGCAGCTACTATGCCTACGAACTCGACCTGCCGGGTTCTACCAAGCCGATCTATGTCTATAACAGCGAACGGACCGAAGCCGGCGAGGATGGAACGATCGGGCTCGCATGGCCGGAAACCTACGCCATCCTGCTCAACGAAGGAGGCGCGCGATGAACGGCGAAGCAGCCTTGCCGATCGCGGCGACCACGGAAAGGGAAGTGGCCGAACGGCGCGATCGTTCCTATACGCTGGCGTCGGGGAAATGGGCGCTGCCCGCCCTGATCTTCCTCCTGGTGTTCTTCGTGCTGCCACTTGTCGCCAACATCTGGCGCAGTCTTCCGACAGACAACCCTTTCGGTTTCTACCGCACGCTTTTTACGGACGCCTATTACCTCAACATCGTCTGGCAGACCGTCAAAGTCTCCGCGCTTACAACACTCGCTTGCCTCGTCTTCGGCTATCCGGTCTCCTATTTCATGGTCCGCTATGCCGGAAAATGGAACTCGCTGATCGTCTTCCTGCTGATTGCGCCGTTGCTGACCTCGATCATCATGCGCACCTTCGGATGGACGGTGTTGTTTGCCCGGCGAGGCTTGATAACGACATGGCTCGTCGATCTCGGACTGATGGAAAAGCCGATCAACCTCGTGAATACGGAGATCATGGTCTATGTCGGCCTGATCCACGTACTGGCGCCCTTCATGGTGCTGTCGATCGCATCCGTGCTGCAGGGCGTCAACCGGAGCCTGGAAGAATCGGCGCAGATCCTGGGCGCCAGCAAACTGCGCACGTTCCTCACCGTCACGCTTCCCCTCAGCCTCGATGGGATCGCCACCGGCTGTATCCTGGTCTTCGTTCTGACGAATGGCAGCTTCCTGACGATGCTGCTTTTGGGCGGGGGAAAGGTCACGACGCTGTCGCTGCTCATCTATCAACAATTCACCCTGACCCAGAACATCGGGTTTGCCGCCGCCATGGGCAATGTCTTGCTGCTCTTTGCGCTGATCGGCATGGTGATCCAGCTGCGGTTCCTGCGCAGAAAGGGCGTAAAATGACCGACTTGACGACTATGGCCCCACTGGCGGAACGCCGCCAGAGACTGTTCGGCTGGGGACAGGTGCTGCTTGCTCTCTACGCTCTGCTCTTCTTTGTCTTCCTGCTCATGCCGATCGTGATCGTTGTCGTTGTCTCCTTCTCGTCGGAAAGCTTCATCGCCTTTCCGATGACCGGCCTCAGCCTGCAGTGGTATCAGCGGATCATCGATTACGAGCCGTTCATGCAATCACTGCTGGTCAGTGTCGAAATCGCCTTGCTGTCAGCGCTCGCCGGTATAGGGCTCGGCGTGCCGGCCGCAATCTGGGCGGCACGAGACCGGTCGCTCCTGGCTCAAGCCTTTACCAATTTCATGCTTGCGCCGATCTCGGTCCCTGCCATCCTTCTGGGCTTCTCTCTGCTCTACATGCTGTCGGCAATGGCATTCGGCGTGTCCTTCTTTGCGCTGTTCATCACGCACACGATCGTCGCGATCCCTTATATTTCGCGCACGGTGCTTGCGGTCTATCGGGCAATCCCAACCGACTACGAAGAGGCCGCCGCGGTTCTTGGAGCCTCGCGTTTGCGCGTGTTTGTCGACGTCACCGTGCCGCTCATCAAGCCCGGCGTGTTTGCGGGAGCGCTTTTCGCGATCCTCATCTCGCTCGACAATCTGCCGCTCTCCTTCTTCTTCGGCAGCGCCACGTCGAGCACGCTCCCCGTCATCATGCTGAGCTACATGCAGAACCAATTCGATCCGTCGATTGCCGCCATCGCGACGGTGCAGATGCTGATCGCACTCGTCGCATTGGCCATCGTCAACGCATTTTACGGCATCGACAAGCTGACTGCCGCCTGAACCAATCTGGAGACGAACATCATGACCGATACCAGGCAGGTAAGGCGTGACCAGCCCTACTGGTGGGTTGCCGCGCCTCCCGTTTCCCTCGACGGGCAGACATTGCCCCTGACTGCCGACGTCGTCATCGTCGGCGCCGGTTATGCCGGACTTGCCGCCGCGTTGGAGCTTGCGCGCGCTGGCCGCGACGTTGTCGTGATCGACAAGCAGGCGCCCGGAGAAGGTGCCTCCACGCGGAACGGCGGCATCACGAGCGGAAATCTGCGCCCTTCCCACGCAAACCTTGCCCGTCGTTTCGGGAAGGACAGGGCCGACGCCATCATTCTCGAGGCCAAGGCAGCCCGCGACGACCTCTACCGCTTCATCGCAGAGAAAGAGATCGATTGCGACTTCAAGCTCGTGGGACGGTTTGCTGGCGCGATGTCGGCACGCCAATACGAAGCGCTTGCCCGCGAAAGCGACTATCTCAGCAAAAATCTCGGGATCGAGGCCCATGCGGTCGCCCCCGCCGACATGCACCGCCATATCGCAACCGATATCTATTGCGGCGGCAGCGTTAGGATGGATATAGGCGGCCTCCATCCCGGAAAGCTTCATGCCCAGATGCTGCGTCTGGCCCTGGCCACAGGCGTGCGTGTGATTGGCCACACGGCCGTAACGGAAGTCCAGAAAAGCACCCAGGGCTTTGCCGTGGGCACGGACCGCGGTGCGGTTCGGGCGCGCGATGTGATCATCGCGACAAACGGGTATACCGACCCGCTTGATCGATGGCTGCAGCGGCGTATCGTTCCTGTTCGCAGCCGTATCATCGTCACCGAGGCCCTAGCGCCGGGGCTGCTGGACCGCTTGCTGCCGACACGAATGATGATCTCCGACAAGCGCAAGCTCAGCTACTATTTCCGCCCGACCCCGGACGGAACGCGCCTCCTGTTCGGCGGACGCGACGGAACCTTTGCCGGCGATCCGTCCTGGCCGACGGATCATCTCCACCGGGAGATGACGAGGATCTTCCCCGATCTGCAAGGCATTGGATTGGCGCACAGCTGGTACGGCTATGTGGCCATGAACCGGGACATGATGCCGAGAGTCTTCCAACGTGAGGGGATCCATTATGCGACCGGCTGCTGTGGTTCCGGTGTCGTGTGGCTGCGCTGGGCCGGCCGGAAGGTCGCGGAGAAGATCCTCGGCACAAGCACGACGTCCGCCCTCGACTTCGGTCCGCCAAAATCCATCCCGCTGTTTCGGGGCAAGGCTTGGTTCATGCCGGCAGTCTTTGCCGTAATGAAGATTCAGGACAGGATGGCCAGACGGTGACGAACTCTACTGATGGAAAAAGCGAAATGATAGACGGGTTTCTGCCCGCAATGCGCCTGAAGCCTTTCGGTTTTTTTGCAACCTCGGCCCAGGAACGTCGGCAATGCAACTTCATTGATTTGATTGGGCTATCACGCATCATCAATCTATGCGCCATGCGGTTTCGATAGAATCCGACAAGATCCGCCTGGGCAGATGCAAAACATGTCGGGCCATCTCGTCATCGCTCGGCCAGCGATCCTGTTCCGTCTCCATGAAGAGCAGGAAGGGTCTCTACAACAGCCGGTTTCGAGCAACGATGCCGTTTCTTTGTCTGTCGGTCGCATCCCAGCCGTATTTTAACTGCGAAACAGCTCGGATCCCTGCTCTCATGAAAATAAATTTCATCAGATAGTCCCCATTCTTGTTTTCGATTGACGGCCTTCGATTTTTATCCCAACTTGAAGAAAATAAATTACGAAATTGGGAACGACTTTAGCATGAAAGTGGGAATCATAGGGCTGGGATTCCGGCTCGGCTATCTTGGCTATGTCTTCAAGGCAATTGACAGCAGTTTCGAGATCGTCGGTTACGTCGATCCCGACCCGGCAGGGCTTCCCGGATTGACGGAAAAGGGCGTCTCGGTCGGCACCGCCTATGGTTCGCCCCAGGAACTCCTGGCCTCCGAGAAGCTCGATCTCTTGATGATCGGCTCTCCCAACCACATGCATCTCGATCATATCCGCCTTGGTCTCGAGGCTGGCCTCAAGGTTTTCTGCGAAAAGCCGATTGTCACCACGATCGCCGAGAGCATAGAACTTGCCCATCTGATGGCCAAGTTCGGCCATGAGCGGCTGATGGTCGGTCTCGTGCTGCGCTACTCGCCGCTTTACAAGGATCTGCGCGCCGTCCAGGCCGAAGGCAAGCTCGGCCATATCGTTTCCATCGAAGCTTCCGAACATATCGAGCCTTATCACGGCGCCTTCTTCATGCGCGACTGGCGCCGCTACGAGCGTTATTCCGGCAGCTTCATGCTGGAGAAGTGCTGCCATGACCTCGATCTTTATAATGGTGTGATCGGCGCCCGCCCCGAACGTGTCGCGAGCTTCGGCGGTCGCAAGAGCTTCATCCCCGCCAACGACCCGGCGCGCGATGGCATCAACGATCTGGAACTCTTTCACCGCAAACCAAGCGGCTGGATGGGCTCGGACAAGGTATTCGACAGCGATGCCGATATCATCGATTACCAGGTGGCGATCGTTGAATATGCCAATGGCGTCGGCATGAATTTCCACACCAATCTCAATGTTCCCGACCAGTTCCGCCGCTTCGCCATCATGGGTTCACGCGGCATGGCAGAGGGCGACTTCGTCCGCGGCTATCTCGACGTCCATGAACAGCTGACCGGCAACAAGATCGTTGAAAACAAATATGCCGCGACCGAGCTGTCGCAGCATTACGGCGCCGACGAGCAGATGGCGGCCGATATTCTGCAAAGCGTGCGCACCGGTTCGGAACTGCCGGTCTCCACGCTCAACGCATTGGAGGCAGGCATCCTGGCGCTCGCCATGGATGACGCCCGCATGAAGAAGGCCGTCATCGACCTTCGTCCCATATGGGACCGGTTCGACGAGGCGCTACACGCCAGAGCGGCATGAGGAGAATGGCAAGATGAGTGCTCAGAAAAGTGCCGTCATCTTCGCCTGGATCCTTCTTCTTCCGGCTGTCCTCTATGTGCTTGCGATCGTCGCCTATCCGCTGGTCGATACGTTCATCCTGTCCTTTACGGATGCATCGCTGCGCAAGGTGACGAATTGGGTCGGCTGGGTTAATTACGAGAAGATCTTCAACAACACTTTCGCGGAAGTCATTCTGCGAACCTTTATCTGGACCTTCTTTTCGGTCGCCCTGAAAATGATCATCGGCACGTTCGGCGCATCGATGCTGAATGCTGCGGTACCGGGCAGGTCCCTGTTTCGCCTGCTGACCATGCCGCCCTGGATCGTGCCGATGGCCATCGGCATCTTCATGTGGGGCTGGATGTATAATGGCCAGTTCGGGATGATTTCCGGATTGCTGCAGCGCTTCGGCCTTGTCGATGGTCCGGTCGCCTTCCTTGCCTATGGCAGCACCGCCTTCTGGGCGACGATCGTCACCGATGTCTGGATCGGCGTGCCGCTGGTGACGATCTACTTCCTCGCCGCGATCCAGTCGATCCCGAAAGACCTCTACGAGGCAGCATGGACCGACGGCGCCGGCCGCTGGTACCGCTTCCGCCGCATCACCCTGCCGCTGATGGTCCCGGCCATCATCACCATGTCGATGCTGTCGCTGATTGCGACCTTCAATTCCTTCGATATCATCTGGATCCTGACGCAGGGTGGTCCAAGCGGCGAAACGACGACGATGATCATCGATACCTATCAGACGGCGATCGGCTCAAAGAAATATGGCGAAGGGGCGGCGCGCGCGGTGCTGATCTGCATCTTCCTGTCGCTCTTCTGCTTTGCCTATTTCCGTGTCACCCGCCGCCTGAACCCGGAGAAGCGCGCATGAGCAGCCGTCCCATGATCGATCGCTACAGCTGGTGGGAAATCATCCTCATCTATTGCGGCATAGCGATCTTCCTGTTCTTCGTGCTGGCACCCTTCGTCGAAGGTTTCCTGGTCTCGCTGAAGCCGCTCAGCCAGCTTTTCTCCTCGCCCTACCGCTTCTGGCCGGAAAACGGCTCGTTCGAAGCCTATCGGACGATGTGGATCAGCGTACCGGGCTTCGGGCGCTATATCTTCAACTCGTTCTTCATCTCGATCATTGTCACCGTGATCGTGCTTTGCCTTGTCATTCCGGCGTCCTATGCCTTTGCGAAATTCGAGTTCAGGGGCATGGGCATCCTGCTCGGCGCCTTCCTGACGGTGAACATGTTCTCCGGCGCCGTTCTGCTCATTCCGCTCTTCCGGCTGATGCGCAACATCGGTGTCCTGAACACCTATCTCGCAATGATCGTGCCGGGCGTCGCCTTCCTTATCCCTTCGGCGATCTGGCTGCTGCGCACCTACATGATCCGCATTCCTCAAGAACTCAACGAAGCGGCCTATATGGATGGCGCCAGCCATTTCTATACGCTGCGTCGCGTCATTCTACCCATTGCGATGCCGGGGATTATCGTCGTCGCGATCACCACCTTCATCGGTGCCTATGCGCAGCAGTTCATCTTCGCGCTGACCTTCAACTCGAAGACTGAATACATGCCCCTGCCGGTGGGACTCTTTGCTTACTTCGGCAAGCAGGAGGTCATCTGGAACGAACTCATGGCGGCCTCATTCGTCGGCATCGCGCCGGCGATGATCGTCATCTTCTTCCTTCAGCGCTATCTCGTCGGCGGCCTGACCGCCGGTGCGGTGAAACAATAAGACCAACAATAATAGAGTGAACAGCTAACAACGAGAATGGGAGTAACGACGTGAGCACTACCATCAAGACAGGCCTTATGGCGCTCGCCCTGCTTGGTTCGACGGCACTGACCATGGTCACGGCCCAGGCAGCCGACAAGGAAATCAGCTGGATCTATTGCGGCGACACGATCGACCCGATCCACACCAAATATATCAAGGAATGGGAATCCAAGAACGCCGGCTGGAAGGTCACGCCGGAAGTCGTCGGCTGGGCGCAGTGCCAGGACAAGGCAACGACGCTGGCTGCCGCCGGCACGCCGGTCGCCATGGCCTATGTCGGCTCACGCACGCTGAAGGAATTCGCGCAGAACGACCTCATCGTTCCCGTTCCGATGACCGATGACGAGAAGAAGGGTTACTACCCGCATATCGTCGATACGGTGACCTTCGACGGAAACCAGTGGGGTGTTCCGATCGCCTTCTCCACTAAGGCCCTTTACTGGAACAAGGATCTCTTCAAGCAGGCCGGCCTCGACCCCGAGACACCGCCGAAAACCTGGGCTGAAGAAATCCAGATGGCAAAGACCATCAAGGAAAAGACCGGCATTCCGGGCTTCGGTCTCTCCGCCAAGACCTTCGACAACACGATGCACCAGTTCATGCATTGGGTTTACACCAACAACGGCGCTGTGACTGATGCCGAAGGCAAGGTCACGCTCGACAGCCCGCAGATCCTTGCAGCGCTGAAGGCATACAAGGACATTTCGGCCTATGCCGAAGAAGGCCCGACCGCCTATGAGCAGAACGAAGTCCGCGCCATCTTCCTCGATGGCAAGGTCGCGATGATCCAGGCGGGCTCCGGTGCCGCCTACCGCCTGAAGGATACGAAGATCAGCTGGGGCGTCACGACGCTGCCGCTCGGTCCCGACGCCAAGGGTGCCGGCACGCTTCTCATCACCGACAGTCTTGCAATCTTCAAGGGCTCTGGTGTCGAGGATAAGGCGATCGAATTCGCCAAGTACATCACCTCGCCCGATATCCAGGGTGAATACGAACTGCAGGGCGGCGCCGGCCTCACGCCGCTGCGCCCGTCCGCAAAGGTCGACGAATTCGTTGCCAAGGACCCCTTCTGGAAGCCGTTCATCGACGGCATCGCCTATGGTGGTCCCGAGCCGCTTTTCACCGACTACAAGGGCTTCCAGAACTCGATGATCGAGATGATCCAGTCCGTCGTCACCGGCAAGGCTGAACCCGAAGCTGCTCTGAAGAAGGCTGCCGGCGAGATCGAAGCCTTCAAATAAGCCGACGTCGAGGATCGCGGGTCAATGATCCGCGATCCTCACCGACCAATTCATGCGCGTTCAGGCCGGGACCGGAGACAGATTTTTGGGACAGCTTCAGCTCAACAAGGTTCAAAAATTCTATGGCGACTACGAAGTTCTGAAAGGCGTCGATCTCGACGTCAGGAACGGCGAGTTCGTCGTCTTCGTCGGTCCCTCGGGATGCGGCAAGTCCACCCTGCTGCGTATGATCGCAGGTCTCGACGCGACGACCAAGGGCGACATCGTCATCAATGGCGTCAGGGTCAACGACCTGCCGCCGGTCAAGCGCGGGATCGCCATGGTCTTCCAGTCCTATGCGCTCTATCCGCACATGACGGTTTTCGAAAACATTGCCTTTCCGCTGCGCGTCGAGAAGATGGAGGAGGAGAAGCTCAAGGCCAGGGTGGAGAATGCTGCGCGCATCCTGCATCTCGAAACGCGGCTGCAGCAGAAGCCTGGCATGCTGTCAGGCGGACAGCGCCAGCGCGTTGCGATCGGCCGCGCCATCGTCCGCGAACCGAAGATCTTCCTGTTCGACGAGCCGCTGTCCAATCTTGATGCGGCTCTTCGCGCCGACATGCGTATCGAACTTGCCAAGCTGCACCGACAGCTGAAGGCGACGATGATCTATGTGACGCATGACCAGGTGGAAGCCATGACGATGGCCGACCGCATCGTCGTGCTGGATGCCGGCAATATTTCCCAGACCGGCGCACCGCTCGAGCTCTACCACAAGCCCGCCAACCAGTTCGTGGCTGGCTTCATCGGCAATCCGAAGATGAATTTCCTGCCGGTCACGTGCACATCCGCAAGCGAGGCAGGCGTAACCGTGGACTATCGCGGCCAGACGGCAAGCCTGCCGGTAGCGCCGCGCGACGGCATGGTCGGCAAGCCATTGACGCTCGGCATCCGGCCGGAGCATATCCAAATTGGCTCCGGCGACATATCGCTGACGGTGACGCCAAGCGTCATCGAGCGGCTGGGCGCCAATACCGTGGCCTACGCCGCGCTCGGTAGCGAGACGGAAAACTTCTGCGCCATGCTGCCCGGCAGTGTCGGCATCCGGACCGATGTGCCGGTCGCCGTCGGCATCAACGCTGCCGATTGCCATCTGTTTGATGAGGAAGGCGTTGCCTTCGATCGTCGCGTCGAGCTTACCGATATCGATATGAACCTGCTGGCTCCGGCAACGGTCTGAGCCGCCGATCGCTCAGTTACCAGACAAGCCCGCGTGCGGCGACCTCCTCGACGCGCGTCACAATGCCATCGCGATGGAAAACCATCGTGTCGAAGAGGTTCGACACCACGCAGGTGTGGTTCGGAATGATGAAGAGCTTTTCGCCGATATCAGGCCGTTGACCAGTGCAGGCCGAAAGATCGATGACGCCGTGTTCTTCCGAGAGGCTGGCAATCTTTGCCTCGGGATATCCGACGACGAGGCCAAAATCTGCAAAGCCCTGGAGATCGGAGGTCAGTGCCTTCGAGCCGGCGTCTATGACGGCGCGGTCGCCATTCGGCCGCGACACAACGGTTACTAGGACGTGCATTGCGCAATCGCCCTCGGTGCAATGTCCCATCCTGATCATCTGACGGTCATTATAGATATAGGTCCCGGCCCGGTGCTCCGTCGCCGATTTGACCAGATGCGCCTGAAAGAGGCTGGGCGTCCCGCCATTGCTGACGATCGGGCAGGCAATGTTCTCTGCGGTCAATTGCTTCAACGTTGCCTGGATGAATACTTCGACGGCGTCGGCCGACTGTGGTTTCGGGTAGGTAAGAATACCGCCGAATGTTAGCCCGTCTGCTGCAGCAATACGCTTGCCGAGTGATGCTGCCTGCTCGGGCGTCTGGACGCCGCAGCGAGCGCCGCCGGTGTCGCATTCGACGAGCACAGTCAGCGGTTTACGACCGGAAAAATGGGACGACAGCCCATCGACCGTCACGTCGCTGTCGGCAACCACCTTGAGACCGGAAATCCGATCGTTCAGGGCGGCGAGCCGTTCGAGCTTCGGGGCTCCCATAATATTGAAGGTGATCAGGATGTCTTCGAAACCGGCATCGGCAAAGACCTCCGCTTCCGTCACCTTCTGGCAATTGATGCCCTTGGCGCCGGCCGCGACCTGGGCCGCGGCAAGTGCCGGTATCTTGTGCGTCTTTATATGAGGGCGGAAATTCAACCCGTGCTCGTCCATATAGGACTGAACCCTCGATATATTGGCGGCCAGTCTGTCTTCGTCGATGATCGGGCGGGGCGTGGAAAGATCGACGATCCTGTCTCCAGCCTTCGCGACGACGGCAAACCGGTTGTCATGCATCTCAGGCTGCTCCGTGTTCGGTTCCATGAGGATCGGCCACGATCGGCCAGATGGTCTTCGGCGCCCGGCGATAGTTGGTCGTCGCCGGGTTGTTGGGATAGGGGGTTCCTGCCGAACAGTAGAGGATTTCGGCCGCAATCTTCGAGAACGATGCGAAGAAATGGTTGGTCGATTTGATCACCAGGACCTTCTGCTGGGTCGGATCGAGGCCCATCACCGAAAACAGGCTCGGATCGAAGCTCTGTGCCCGCGTCGAGTTCAGAATGATGTCGATGCCGTTCAAAACGATATGCGCCGCATCGCCGAAAGGCGCGAGGCTTTCGCCAAACTGCATCTCGGCATTTTTCACCAGCTTGACGACCTTGACCATGCCATCGACAGGATTGCCGGTTCCCGGCGCCGATTTTGCGCCGAAGCGCAGCGGGATCTCGGCCCCCTCGCCTGCGGCGAAACAGATCTGAACGGCGATCGGATCCCAGATCGTCCCGACTGCCGCACTCTTTACGCCGCGGGCCAGAAGTTCTTCGAGAATGACGGTAGCGTCACCCGCAGTGCCGCCGCCCGGATTGTCCCAGACATCGGCAATGACGACCGGCCAGGCTTTGGCAGCCATGGCCCGCAATACGGCTTCCTTCTCGTCGATTTGCGGCACCATGAAGGTTCCGCGCTTGGAGAACAGTTCCATGCCGAGCTCGCGCGCAAGCGCCGCGCCCTTTTCCGGCTTGTTGTCAGTGACAACGAGCAGCTTTGTTCCCATCTCGGCAACGTCGCCGACCATGAAGCCATGGACGACGGAGATCGACAGGATATCCGGATCTTCCTTTTCGATCCGCATGATCCTGTCGACGAAGGACCGCATCGGATCGCGCGAGGTCGGGAAGACATCGATCATCCGGCAGTCGAACACGGAATTGACCGGCTTGACCCTGCCTTCAAGTGCATCGACGGCAATGCGCCAGAGATCCTCGGCGCGATCGACGAAATCGGTGTGCGGGAATTCCTTGAAATAGATGGCGAAATTCAGCGCGTCGATGCGCTTCCTGGTCAAATGGCTATGCGGGTCCAGCTCGGCGCAGATCAGCACATCAGGACCGACGATATCGCGCATGCGGCCCAGGAGGTCGCCTTCCGTATCCTCATATCCGGCCGCCACCATTGCCCCGTGCAGGCCCATCACAACGGCATCGACCGGCATTGCCGTACGCAGCTGGTCGAGGATTTCGTCGCGCAGCCCCTCATAGGCCTGACGATTGACAAGGCCGGCCGGATCTGCCCAGGCTGCCGTACCCTCGATCAGCTCCCAGCCCTTTTCAGCGGCGACACGGCGGCCGACCGTGATCGGCGCGGTGCAGAGCGTGGGCGTTTCCGGATGCTGGCCGGGCGGCGCATAAAGAGAGGCTTCGAAAGCGCGGCGATCCACGCAGATCGGAGAAAACGTATTGGTTTCGGTCGCGAGTGCTGCCGTGAAAATGCGCAAGTGCTTTGGCCTTGTTTTGCGGGCCTGCCTCAACCCATCGGGTTCGGCAGATAGCCGGTAAATCCGCAGATCTTCCAACGTCCTTCGTGGAGCCTGCAATAATAGAGCGTCTGCCACTGCATGATATCGCGGGTGCCGTCGCTCTTCGTCAGGCCTCCGTCGAACTTCTTGCGGACAAGCGCCATGTCGCCCTCGATCTCGATGTCCTCGAGCGTCGTGGTGGTGAAGATCGCCGTGCGGGTATCCTCGGCGAAACTCTGTGTCGCAAAATCCTTCGCCTGCCTCAGCCATTCGTCGCGATAGGCCGAAAGCGCCGGGAATGCCAGGCGCCACTTGTCGGGGCTGACTTCCTTGCGGCCATCGATACCGATGAAACCTTCCTCGACGAAATCATGTTCGACCATCGACCAATCGGCTGCCAGGAATGCATCGATGTCGCGGGGCACGAGCATCTCCCAGATGGCGTGTCGTGCGGCGTCGGAGGACGGAAAAGGGTTCTTGAAAGGATCACGCATGTTCGCCCCCGATTTAAATTCTTTTCATAAATGGCGTTTTTCACTGGTCAAAATCTGCTTTCTATGGTCCCTTGTCAACTTATCAAGAAAATAATTTGCAGGGATCACCACATGTCCATCAAGCGATATGGCACTGTTCAGACCGGCGCCGGCGGCAAGCCGCTGCCTTTTGCGCGCGCGGTCGAGGCCGATGGCTGGCTTTATGTTTCCGGCCAGGTGGCGATGGAAAACGGCGAGATCATCGACGGCAACATCGTTGCCCAGACGCACAAAACGATCGCCAATGTACTCGCCATTCTCGATGAAGCCGGATACGGCGTCGAAGACGTCGTTCGCGTCGGTGTCTGGCTGGACGATGCACGCGACTTCTGGACCTTCAACAAGATCTACCAGGACTATTTCGGTGCGCATCCGCCGGCCCGCGCCTGCGTCCAGTCGTCGATGATGGTGGATTGCAAGGTCGAGATCGACTGCGTTGCCTACAAGAAGAAGAGTTGATTGACGGATCGGTGGGAGGACCGGCTTGGATATCTTTTCCACATTGCAGGAAGACAAGAGCCGGCTTTCGGCTTCCGAAAGCCGCATCGCCGATATCATCGTCAATGATTTCGAATTCGCGGTAAATGCCTCGATCATCGAGCTTGCCGAACGCGCCGAGGTCTCGCCGCCAACGGTGACGCGCTTCTGCCGCCGCCTCGGTTGCGACAGCTTTTCCGATTTCAAGGTCCAGCTTGCCCGCACCGCCCATGTCGGCGTGCGCTACCTTAAGCCGGAATCAAAGAGCAGCGATCCGGCCGATGTCGCCCAGGATATCATCACCAAGGCGCAGAACGCCCTTTTCCTGTTGCATCGCTCGCTGGACCTGACGGCGATCGGAGAGGCCGTCGCGCAGATCGCCAAGGCAGAGATGATCTATGCCTTCGGATCGGGCGGTAACTCCTCGATGATTGCCGATGAGCTGCAGAACCGCCTCTTCCGGCTCGGCCTCAGGATTACCGCCAGTTCCGACCACGGCATGCAGATGATGATGGCAGCAGCGGCGAAGTCTGGCGATGTTATCATCGGGTCGTCTTTTTCCGGTCGCAATGCCGAGCTGGTGCGCGCCTTTGCGCTGGCACGCGAAGCCAAGGTCAAGACGATCGCGCTGACGCAGTCCGCCAGCGCTGTCGCCAAGGCGGCCGAAATCGTCGTTCCGATCGATATACCCGAAGGCACGAACATCTATCGCCCGACATCGACGCGTATCGCCTATATCGCCACGGTCGATATCCTGGCGAGCCTCGTCGCCTATGCAATCCAGCCGAAGGCAACCGTGACGCTGAGGCGCATCAAGCAACAGCTCATCAATCATCGCGACGGCGACGACGACAAACAGCTGCTCGGCGATTGATCAACAGGAGGAAGCGGCAATGACGCAATCGGTGGCCATCGTCACGGGCGCAGCAGGCGATATCGGCGCAGCGATCGCGCATCGGCTTGCCGACGATCATGACATCATCCTGCTCGCAGACATCAATCCCGACGCTGCAGCAGTCGTTGCCGGCAAGTTGGGGCCACCCGACCGCTTCGTCGCCATCGAATGCGACGTGACCAGCGAGACGAGCGTTGCAGTTCTCGCCGGTCGTGCAACCGCACTCGGCAATCTGCGTACGCTCGTCAATAATGCGGGTGCGGCGCGCGCTGTAAGCCTCCATGATACGACACCGGAGATCTGGCGCGCCGACAATGCACTCAACCTCGAAGCCGCCTTTCTCTGCTTTCGGGCCGTCGAAGACCAGTTGAAGGCTTCGCGAGGCTCCGTGGTCAACATCGCCTCTGTCAACGGCATGAACGTGTTCGGCCATCCGGCCTATAGCGCGGCCAAAGCCGGGCTCCTGCATTTCACCCGGCTGGTCGCTGTCGAATATGGAAAATTCGGCATTCGCGCGAATGCCGTCGCCCCCGGAACAGTGAAGACGCAGGCGTGGGAAGTTCGCGCCGCCGCCAATCCCAATGTCTTCGAGGATGCCCGACGCTGGTATCCGCTGCAGCGCGTCGTGGATCCGAAGGACGTCGCCAATGCCGTCTCCTTCCTGGCCGGGCCGCAAGCTGCGGCGATCACCGGCGTATGCCTGCCGGTCGATTGCGGCCTGACAGCCGGCCAGGCCGAGCTTGCCCGGACTTTTTCCCAGTCCGAGCACTACTGAAAATCAAAAGAGATAACGAGAGGAACGAGATATGAAACCGGCCGACTATCGCCTGGAAAGCAGCTGGAACCCTGATGGCGGGCCGAACGGCGCGTTCACCTTCACGCTTTTCAATCTTTCCGGCGAGACGCTTTCCAGTTTCAATCTTGTTTACACCGCGCTCACCCGGGTCATCGATGCCGCCGCATGCATCAATGCCACCTTTCTCAGACGCAACGCCAATTTTCACGAATTCGAACCGCCCTCCGGCCTGACCCTCGCTGCCGGTGAAAGCTGGACCTTCACGATTGGCGGCCTCCATCGTCCGGCGCGCCATTGCACCGACGGCGCCAAATCTGCCTATCTGACGCTGTCGTCGGGAGAGCACGTACCGGTCGCCGTTTCCGATCTGCTTCTCGAGGGCCGCGTGAGCGAACCTCCGCCGGCACTCCTGCCTGAGGGTAGAATTGACCTGCCTTTTGCGCTTCAACCGTGGCCGGCGGAGATCGATGCGAAGCCGGGTGACAGTGTTCCGGTCATCCTCTATCCGGAAGGCGCGAGCACAGAGGAACTGTCGGCAATATCTGCCTGCATTTCCCTGACGCGCCGTCTTTTCGAAAGCGACCATTCGGTTTTCAATCTGGTCGCCTCCCCCCAGGGCCGTGCACTGACCTTCAGCAAGGACGCCTTGATCGACGCCGAAGCCTATCGACTGACATTTGCGGCCGATCGCGTTATCCTTTCCTATTCCGGTGCGGCCGGGCGCCAGTATGGCCTGACCTCGCTCGCACAGATGCTGAACGGTGCGCGTGCCACCAAGGGCAAGTTCCGCTTTCCGATTTCCGGAACGATTTCCGATCGGCCCCGCTACGACTGGCGTGGCTGCCATCTCGACGTTTCCAGGCAATTCTATCCGGTTGCCGACGTCAAACGGCTGATCGACATCCTTGCCTGGTTCAAGCTCAACATCTTCCACTGGCACCTGACCGATGACGAAGCCTGGCGACTCGAGATCAAGGCCTATCCGCAGTTGACGACGACAGGCGTATTGCGCGGACCGGACGAACCACTGCTGCCACAACTCGGCAATGGCGCGGAGCCTGTCGGCGGCTTTTATTCGCAGGCCGACGTCCGAGACATCGTTGCGCATGCGAGCTCTCTTCATATCGAAGTCGTGCCGGAGATCGACATCCCCGGCCACAATGCAGCGACGCTGGTTGCCATGCCCGATCTGACGGACGGACAGGAAGCACCGGAAAGCTATCATTCCGTTCAAGGCTATCCGAACAATGCGCTCAACCCTGCCGTACCGCTGACCTACGAATTCCTGGACAAGGTCTTCGACGAAATGGTCGAGCTCTTCCCCTCCTCCTACATTCACATCGGTGGCGATGAAGTGGCGAACGGCTCCTGGCTCGCCTCGCCACTGGCCAAAAAGCTGATGGACGAAGAGGGGATTTCCGGCACGTTCGCACTGCAGTCCTACTTCCTGAAGCAGATCAAGACGATGCTCGACAAGCGCGGCCGCAAGCTCGCGGGCTGGAACGAAGTCGCTCATGGCGGCGGCGTGGCCGCAAAGGACAGCCTGCTGATGGCATGGGAAAATCCGCAGGTCGGCATCGAACTTGCCGAACAGGGCTATGATGTCGTCATGACGCCGGGGCAGGCCTATTATCTCGACATGGTCCAGGCAGAAGCCTTCCAGGAGCCCGGCGCAAGCTGGGCCGGGACGGTGCCTCCGGCGCATACCTATGCCTACGAGGCTGCCGGCGAATTCCCGGAAGAGCTGAAGCATAAGCTGAAAGGCGTTCAGGCCTGTATCTGGTCGGAGCACTTCCTGTCGCGCGGCTATTTCAATCGCCTCGTCTTCCCGCGTCTTCCGGCCATCGCCGAAGCCGCGTGGACGCCGAAGGCATCGAAGGACTGGGACCGTTTCGCGGCGATCGTGACGCTCAGCCCGACGCTCTGAACGGACAGACATGCCTGTTGCAATCGGCGCGACGGTCGAGGAACTAGACCTGATCGCCGCGCCTTTTCCCCACGAATATCTGCCAGGTGTCGGGCGCTTGTGGCTGACCTTTCCCTTGGTTGGAGAATTCAGCTAAACGGCGCATGCATGCATTGCACCCACCAGGGTGCCCTAAATTGATCCATGGCGATCTTGGTCAGGACGGATTTTCCATCCTCCAGCCGCTTAAAACCGTTGTAGACGATACAGATGAACCGCTTGATCCCTGACGTTTTCCGCAATCCTGCAATCCGGGTGAGCATGATTGCCATCTTTACGTTCGGATTTGCCGGTGCGACGACCACTCCCTACAGAACTATCGTCGGTATCGTCGAGCTTGGGCTCTCGAACGGGCTTTATTCGGCGCTGATCTTTGCCGCAGCGGCGGTCAACGTGATCGTCAGCATTCTGCTCGGCAATCTCGCCGATCGCCTCGGCGAATATCGAACAATGATGCTGGTCGCGGCGGTCTTCGGCGTCATCGGTTATGGCGCGGTCTATTTTTTCCCGACACAGGAAATCTTCGTTCTCAGCGCCCTTCTGCTGCTGCCGATCTATGGCTGCCTGAACTCCTTGCTCTTTGCCAATGTTCGGGCCGCGGCCCGTCACATGGCGCCTGGTGATGTCGCAACCGTCAATTCCGGCGTGCGGGCAATGATTTCGCTGTCCTGGGTGCTGGTCCCGGGTCTTACGGGGATCCTGCTCTCCTCGTCCCAGAGCATGTTGCCTGCCTACCTCTTTGCCTGCATTTCGTGTGTCATCTGTCTCGGGCTCGTGGCCTTCTGGCTGCCGCGACAGAGCGGTACGGACAGCGCTGCCACCCACCACCTCTCTTATCTTGCCGCACTCGGTCAGGTCCTCTCTCCCAGGATCTTCAGCAGGGTCATGGCGGTTGCCCTCATCAGCAGCACACTGCATATCAGCGACGCCATTCTGCCGCTCATCGCTACAGGTGCGGCCCACGGCACGGTCGCCGATATCGGTATTCTGGTCGGCATAATCGCTCTTCTGGAGGTGATCTTCATTATCGTCTGGTCGCGCATGCTGCGCCTGATCGGCCAGCTTGCAGCGCTTGCAGCGGGAACACTGATCTATGCTGTCTACCTGCTGCTCCTGGCCTTCGCATCTGAGCCCTGGCATCTTTATGTCCTGACCCTGATCAGCGGTATCGGTGCGGCGTCGCTGATCTCGGTTCCCATCACCTATCTTCAAGATCTGATCGCCGACCGGCCCGGCCTCGGCAGCGCGCTAATCTCCGTCAACATCTTTCTCAGCGCAGGAGTAAGCGCCCTCCTGTTTGCGGGGGGAACCGCCATCACCACCTATTCCGGCACCGCTGTGGTCGGTGCCTTCTCCGGCCTTGCAGGAGCAGCCTGGTTGCTCTTCCTCGATCGGCGCCACGCCTGACCAGAGGCTGCCTTCGTCATGGCGGCGGTTCTTTGAACTGGCCCGTGGAGGACCAGAGTTTATCCTCACCAAGCGACCGGCACCTCATTACCTGCCGGCCCGCGCCAGCGACGTTGCAATGTCAATGATGTCATCTCAGCCGACGGTCGGATGCTCCCTGTTCCAGGCGACCCCGAGCCCGATCTTGGATTCGACGGCCCTCACTGTCTTCAGCTCAAAGCCGCGGTTCGACAGATTCTGCGTTCATTCCGGCACGAAGCCGCTGCCAAGGCCGGCCGAGACCAACGACACCAGCGAGAACGTGTCATCGCAAGTGTAAGTGACATTGTCGTTCAGGTCGTGCTCCTCGAACTTTTCCGCGAAATAGCGCCCACTGTAGGAATGGTTCTGACGGGAGAACGAGATTATTTTCTCGGAGCGCAGATCCTCGAGATCGATATCGCTCCTGGCAGACAGCGACCAACGACCACATCTGTCGCTCACGCCCCTTTCACAATTGCATCGCACCGCTATGCTGTCGCCTAGCGACACAGGATGGATGAAAACATGAGGCAGTCACGGCAGGCCGAGTTGCGCGAACATATGACGATCCTCGGTGCGGTCGAGCCCGCCTCCTTCGTTCCCTGGATACGGCGTCATGCCGACAAGCTTGGTCTCTCCCAGGATTTTGTCCATACCGGCGCCGATCGAATCGAGCTTGAGGTGGCAGGCCCCGTTGAACTCATCGACATGCTGGAAATGGGATGTTCGCTCGGACCGATAGACGTCTGGGTGGACGAGATTCAGCGTAGGATTGTAGATCCTGCCGATACGCCATAACTCAGACAAATTGATTTCTGCCCTTTATTTAATCATTGTTGCCAATGCGATTTTTTTATGCAAGCCTGTGACAACTGAGGTTACAGCTCGGCAACAGTGCGCGGCCAGCAGCGCTAAAGCCTTGGTACAATTGGGGAATTATAAGTCATGCCATTTGATACGGCCGGCTCGTGGACGCCTGTCGCCCTTTCTGCTGATCTTCCACCGGCAACCGCCATGCCGGCCTGGACGCCGGCAGGATCGATCGCTCTCTGGCGCAGTCAGTCAGGACGCGCATCGGCATCGGCGGATCGCTGTCCGCATCGCGGGATGCGGCTGTCCCATGGCTTCGTGCGCGGCGAGGCGCTCTCATGCATCTATCATGGCTGGAGCTATTCTCCCGATGGCGGATGCATTCGAATTCCCGCACATCCAGATCTCGTGCCGCCGGAAGCGATCCGTGTCGCAATTCACAAGGTTGATGAACTGGACGGGATCGTTTGGGTCGCTGTCGGAGAACCGACGGCACCGCCGCCACGCTTTGCCGGCCGCACACCATTGCGCTCGATCACGGCCAACGCTGATATCTCGGCTATTGAATCGGCCGCTGGCACGAAAGCCGACGCCGATGGACTTATCCGCGTATCGCAAGCTCGATGGGTCGGCTTGCTGGCGGCCCAGCAGGGCGACCGCACGCTCATCCATGTGCTGATCGAGCAAGGCCGCAATCCGGCAGACCTTGTCATGGCGTCTCGCCTCGCCGAAGCCATTCGCCGGCAAGCCGAAGCATTGCAGCAGGAGGCCGCATGATGATGGCGGACGCGATGATCGACGAGTGGTACCCTGTCGGCCTCTTTTCCCGGCTGACCGAGACAGGAACCAAAACAGCCCTGATGGGTGAACCCATTCTCGTGGCGCGCCTCTCCGACGACGATGCGCGGGTGACATCAGCCGACGGACGCAGCCTCCCGGTTCGCGTGCGTTACGGCCACGTCTGGTCTTCCCTCGGCAATCCCGCCAAAGAGCTTTTCGCCATTCCCGAGGCAGATCAGCCCGGCCGCCGCTTCGTCGATGTCGGTGTCGTTCGGGTGCGCTGCTCGCCGCTTCGGGCGGTCGAGAATTTCCTCGACATCGCCCATTTCCCCTTTGTCCATACCGATATTCTTGGCGCCGAGCCGCATACCGAAGTCGAGAATTACAAGGTCGAGATCCGCGAAGATGAGGACGAGGTCTGGGCAACGCAGGTGAAATTCTACCAGCCGCAGGCTGCCAAGTCGGCAACGGGTGGCATCACCACCGAATATATGTACCGCGTGCCGGCACCGACCTGTTCGGTGCTCTACAAGACCTGCCCTCCCCGGCCGAGCGAATGGGACGTAATTACGCTCTTCGTCCAGCCGCTTGCGGAAGACCTTTGCGACGTATGGCCATGGATGGCGCTCTTTGACGACGAAACACCGATGACCGACCTCATTCATTTCCAGCAGATGATCTTCCTGCAGGATCGCTCGATCCTCGAGAACCAGATTCCAGCCCTTCTGCCGCTCGATCCCGGCATGGAAATCCCGACGCGTGCCGACCTGACCTCGGTCGCCTACCGCCGCTGGCTCAAACGCCACAACTATACCTATGGCGCACAGTTGGTCGCCCAATGAAGCTCTACGATTACATCCTTTCGCCGAGTTGCTACAAGATCCGCCTGATGGCGGCGATCCTCGGTATCAGACTGGATATCCGTCCGGTCGATTTTCATCCGGGAGCCGAACATCGCGGAGCGGAACTCCTTGCGCTCAATCCGGCAGGTTCGATCCCGATCCTTGAGGACGGCGATCTTGTGCTGACGGAATCCTCCGCCATTCTCGCCTATCTCGCAGCCAAAAGCGCACCGGAGTGGCTGGGAACGGGCACGCCCGAGGAGACCGCCCGGGTGCAGCAATGGCTCTCCTTCTCACATCGGCTGACGGCCAATCTCGGCGGCGCGCGACTGCATGAGATGCTCCTGCGCCCCGGCAATATCGAGACACTTCAGGCGCAGGGCGTCGCTAGCCTGCGCGAACTGGAAGCTGGTCTCTTCGAACAGCAGCTTCGCGGTACGCGGTTCCTGGCATCGAACCGTGCCACGATCGCCGACATCGCGTGCTTCCCGTATGTGGCGCTCGCGCCGGACGGCGGCATTTCGCTCGATCCCTACCCCACGATCCGGCTCTGGCTGCGCGCCGTACGCAGCATCGACGGCTTCATCGAAATGCCCGGCATACACCGGCTGCATGAACTGAAGCCCGATCCGCATCCTGCAAAGGAGGAAAAGTAACATGAGCGGTACCCTCCTGAAGAATTGCGCAGCCGTCATTGTCGACGAGGGCAATGGCCAGACGGTGCGCCGCAACGTCGATCTGCTCACGGACGGCCCCGCGATCCGGGCGATCGGCACGAACCTGTCGGCCGAAACGCTGCCCGCCGGCACAACCGTCCAGGATGCAACCGGCTGGTTCGTCTACCCGGGCCTCGTGAACACGCATCATCATTTCTTCCAGTGCTTCGTGCGCAACCGCGCCGATCTCGACTGGACCAAGCTGTCCGTCATCGAGTGGCTGGACCGCATCTATCCGATCTTCTCGCGGCTGAACGAGGATTGCTTCTACCATTCCTCGGTCACGGCCATGGCCGAGATGATCAAGCATGGCTGCACCACGGCTTTCGACCATCAATATTGCTTTCCCCGCCACGCCGGGAAACGTATCATCGACCGCCAATTCGAAGCGGCCGAGCTTCTCGGCATGCGTTTCCATGCGGGCCGCGGCGGCAATACGCTGCCGAAATCCGAGGGATCGACGATCCCGGATGCCATGCTGGAAACGACGGATGAATTCATCGCCGATTGCGCCCGGCTGATCGACAGCTACCACGATGCCGGCCGCTTCAGCATGCGGCAGGTGGTCGTTGCACCCTGCCAGCCGGTCAACTGCTACCGCGAGACCTTCGTTGAATCCGTAGCACTCGCCCGTGACCGCGGCGTGTTCCTGCACACCCATGTCGGCGAAGGCGAAAGCCCTGTCATCGAGGCGCGGCACGGCATGCGAACGGTCGACTACTGCACCGAACTCGGCTTTGCCGGTCCCGACACCTTCTACGCCCATTGCTGGGAACTGACGCATGACGAACTTCGAAAAATGGCGGCAAGCGGCACCGGCATCTCCCATTGCCCGGAACCGGTCTATCTTGTCGGCGCCGAGGTGACTGATATTCCGGCCATGTCGGCCTTCGATCTGCGCGTCGGACTCGGTTGCGATGGCGCCGCCTCAAACGACAATTCGAACCTCATGCACTGCGTCCATTCCGCCTACATGCTGCAATGCCTGGCAGCATCGACGCGCTCTCATCCGGTTCCAGCGCCAGTCGATTTCCTGGGTTACGCCACGACCGGTGGCGCAAGCTTGCTTGGCCGTCGCGATATCGGCCGTCTGGCGCCCGGCATGGCTGCTGATCTTTTCGCAATTGACACACGGCGGATGGACTATGTCGGCACGCGCCATGACCCATTGAGCCTGATCGCCAAGGTCGGGATCGGCATGCCGACGGACCTCACCATGATCAACGGACGTATCGTCTGGCAGGCCGGTGAATTCCCCGGCCTCGACGAGGCAGAGCTTTTTGCGGACGCCGAGGCGGCGCTCGCGACCGTCCAATTCTGAAAAACCAAAAGAGGGGAACTGACATGTCCAACAATCTGAGCCGCAGAACGCTGATGAAGAGCGCGGCCGCTGCCGGCCTCGCTTCTGCCTTTGCCAGCCGCTCCGCGCTTGCTGCCGACGAACCGCTCGGCATCGCTCTCGTCGTGCCTTCGCCGATCGGCGATGTCGGCTGGGGCCATGCGCTTGCCGCCGGCATCGATCCAATCAAGGCTGCTTATGGCGACAAGGTGAAGGTCACCATTCTCGAGAACATCGCCGAAGGCCCCGATGCCGACCGCATCATGAACAAGACGGTCGCCGACGGGAACCATTTCCTGATCGCCGGTTCCTTCGGCTATCAGAACGGCGCTATGCAGATCGCCCGCCGCAATCCGAAGGTCACCGTCCTGCATGCTTCGGGCTTCCAGGTCGCACCCAACTTCTCGCCGTTTGCCGCCAAATATTTCCAGGGCACCTACCTGCTCGGCATGGCGGCAGCTGCCGTCTCCAAAACCGGCAAGCTCGGCTCGGTTTCGGCCTTCGCCATTCCGGAGCTGATCACCTCCATCAATGCTTTCACGCTCGGCGCACAGTCGGTCAGGCCAGACGTCGAAGTCTCCGTCGTCTGGGTCAATTCCTGGTTCGATCCGGCCAAGGAACAGGAAGCCGCCAAGGCACTGATCTCGCAGGGTTGCGACGTGATCTTCTCGAATGCGCAGGACACACCCTCGGTCATCTCCGCCTGCGAGGAAGCCGGTATCTACGCGTTCAACCTGAACTCCTCGATGAAGAAATATGCCGAGAAGACCTATCTCGGCTGCATCGCCACCGACTGGTCACCGTTCTTCAAGGCGTCGGTCGATGCGCATCTTGCCGGCACCTTCAAGGGTGCAAATACCTTCCTCGGCGTCGCCGACAAGGTGGTCGAGGTGGTCGACTGGAACCCGGCGATCCCGGCCGACACGATGAGCAAGATCAAGGAAATCGAAGCCAAGATCGCCGATGGCAGCTTCTCGCCGTTCACCGGCCCGATCACCAAGGCCGACGGCAGCGAAGGTGTCGCTTCCGGGGCGACGCTGACCGACGCCCAGATCGTTGCGATGGACTGGCACGTCAAGGGTGTCGCCACGCCGCTGCCGAAGTAAGCCATGCAAAGCCCGCTCCTGTCGCTCCGCGGCATTTCCAAAAGCTACGGCCGGGTCCATGCCAACCAGCAGATCGACCTCGACGTCGCTCCCCGCTCGATCCATGCCATCCTCGGTGAAAACGGGGCTGGTAAATCGACCCTGATGAAGCTGATCTATGGCGTCGAGCAGCCGGACAGCGGAACGATCGCCTGGAACGGGCAAAACCTCAGCCTTGCCTCTCCCGCGGAGGCAAGGCGTGCCGGCATCGGCATGGTGTTTCAGCACTTCTCGCTGTTCGAGAGCCTGACGGTCGTCGAGAACATCCGGCTCATCGTCGCCGGCAAGAAAGCCGAGCTCGCGGAACGTATCCGCAAGCTCGGATACGAATTTGGCCTGGAGGTCGATCCGCTCGCCCATGTGCATTCACTCTCCGTCGGCGAGCGGCAGAGGGTGGAAATCATCCGCTGCCTGATGACCAATCCTAAACTTCTGATCCTCGACGAACCGACGTCGGTGCTGCCCCCGCAGGCCGTGGGGAAGCTGTTCGATACCTTGCGACGATTGAGAGACGGAGGCGTCTCCATCCTTTTCATCTCCCACAAGCTGGAAGAAATCCAGTCGCTCTGCGACCGCGCGACAATCCTGCGCGGCGGACGTGTGACAGGCCATGTCGATCCGCGCGAACATGACGCCCATGAGCTTGCCCGCATGATGATCGGCCGCGACATGCCGGAACCGATGCCGGCACTGCCGCTTGGCGAAAGCGAGAAGCGGCTGGAACTGATCGGCCTTGATTACAGGCCGGATGATCCCTTCGCCGTGGCGCTCTCGCAGGTAAGCCTCGCCGTGCGTGCCGGCGAGATCCTCGGCATTGCGGGAATTTCAGGCAATGGCCAAAGCGAGCTTGCCGGGCTGATCTCCGGTGAAACGCTCCTGCCGCGCGAGCAGCGCGACCAGATATTCATGATGGGCCGGGATGTCGGCATGCTCGAACCGGCGGCTCGCCGCAAGCTCGGATTTGCCTTCGTGCCGGAGGATCGGCTCGGCCGCGGAGCCGTCCCCGAAATGTCGCTGGTCCTCAACAGTCTGCTCACGGCCCATCCCCTCAACCTCGTCAGACGCGGGCTTCTCGACAAGGCGCAGGCGACGGCCTTCACCGAGGCATGCATTCGCGACTACGACGTGCGCACCCGCGGCCCCGAGGCCGAAGCGGGCTCCCTTTCCGGCGGCAACTTGCAGAAGTTCATCGTCGGCCGGGAAATCATGCTGGCACCGAAACTGCTTTTCCTCGCCCAGCCGACATGGGGCATCGATGTCGGTGCAGCCTCGGCAATTCGCAAGCGGCTGATTGCGCTGCGCAATGAAGGCATGGCGATCATCGTCATTTCCGAGGAGCTCGAGGAATTGTTCGAACTCAGCGATTTTATCCAGGTTCTACACCACGGCACGCTGAGCCCGCCTCTCGTCGCGCGCGACACCAAGCCCGAGGAAATCGGCAGATACATGATCGGCGCCCAATCACAGCGCGAGAAAGCGACCGCATGAGCAAACTCCTGTTTGCCGCCCTGCCAACCCTCGTCCGTCGCGAACGCGCCTCGCTTGCCGCCACGCTGCTCGCGCCGCCGATCGCACTCGCCGTCACCATCGTCCTCAATCTCGGCCTTTACATCATCATGGGGCGTGATCCGGCGGCGGTCATCTACGCGATGCTCATCGAGCCTTTCTACTCCTGGGCCTCCTTCTCCGAAGTGCTCCTGAAGACCGGCCCGCTACTGCTTATCGCGCAGGGGCTGGCGATCGGCTTTCGCGCCAAGGTCTTCAATATCGGCGCCGAAGGGCAATTCGTGCTCGGGGCGATCTTTGCCTCTGCGATCCCGATCTGGTGGCCCGATGCCACCGGCCAGTGGATATGGCCGGCGATGCTGCTCTTCGGCACCATCGGCGGCGCGCTCTGGGCGTCGCTGACCGCCTTCTGGCGCGTACGTCTCAATGCCAATGAAATCCTGGTTTCGCTGATGCTGAGTTTCGTCGCGGCACAGCTTCTCAATTATCTGCTTCTCGGCCCCTGGAAGGATCCGAACGGCTTCAACTTCCCGCAATCGGTCATGTTCCAGTATGATGCCATGGTGCCGATCCTGATCGAGGGAACGCGCGTCAATGTCTCGCTGATCATTGCCGTTCTGCTGTCGATCGCTGCCTGGATCTTCATGCAGAAAAGCTTCATCGGCTACAAACTGCAAGTCGGCGGGCTGGCACCGAAGGCTGCAAGCTATGCCGGTTTCAAGGAAGGCTGGGCGATCTGGCTATCGCTTCTGATCGGTGGGGCGGCAGCAGGACTTGCAGGTGCGGCCGAAGTCGCCGGTCCGCTCGGCCAGTTGCAGCGGTCGATCTCGACGGGTTACGGCTACGCGGCGATCATCGTTGCCTATCTCGGCGGACTGCACCCGATCGGCATCCTTGTCTCGTCGATCGTCATGGCGGCACTCTATATCGGCGGCGACAACGCCATGGTCTCGGCCAACCTGCCGATCGCCGCCGTTCGCGTCTTCCAGGGGAGCCTTCTGCTCACCTATCTGATCGCCATCGCCTTCGTCCGCTATCGCCTTGTCTGGCGCCCCGTCGCGCTTCGGAGCCCATCATGAATGCCGTCGACTTCATCCTCGCCGGCATGCTCGCGGCGGCGACACCCTTTCTGCTGGCAGCGCTTGGCGAACTGGTGGTCGAACGCGCCGGCGTCCTCAATCTTGGCGTCGAAGGAGTGATGGCATTCGGCGCCGTCATCGCCTTCATCATCGTCTATCACGGTGGCGGCCATATCCTCGCATTTCTCGCCGCTGGGCTCGGTGGCGCTCTGCTGGCGCTGATCTTTGCGGGTATCGCCCTTGGCTTTAACGCAAACCAGGTGGCGACCGGGCTTGCGATCGGCATTTTCGGCCAGGGCCTGTCGGCGCTGTTCGGCAAAAGCTACGAGAGCCTGACGGTCAAGGCACTCCCTAAAATCTCCCTTCCGATCCTCTCAGATCTTCCCGTCATCGGCGGTCTCTTCAACCAGGACATCGTCGTCTGGCTGTCACTTCTCGTGACCATCGCGATCTGGGCAGCCTTCGCCTACAGCAAGATCGGCCTCGTCATCAGGGCGGTCGGCGAGAACCCGAAAGCCGCCCACGCGATCGGCTATCCCGTCATCGCCGTTCGTTTTGGCGCGGTCGCCTTTGGCGGCATGATGGCGGGTTTAGCCGGCGCCTATGCATCGACGATCTATACACCGCTCTGGGCGGACGGGATGATTGCGGGACGCGGCTGGATCGCGATTGCGCTTGTTGTTTTCGGAACGTGGCTGACAGGCCGGATTTTTCTCGGAGCATGTCTCTTCGGTGCCGTATCGCTGATGGGGCTTGCCGCCCAGGCAAGCGGCCTCGATGTCCCTTCACAGCTGTTGGCCTGCCTGCCCTATCTGGTGACGATTATCGTGCTCGGCGTCATCTCAGCCGATCGCCGCCTGCTGAAGCTTAACGGCGTCGCCTCATTGGGCGAGCCGTTTGAGAGATAAGGGCAGATGCCGGGGTCTCGGGTCGCGGTTCATGAGCAGCCCCCTTCCCTCACCTGCCCGACCGCGCCAGCGATCGGGCAATATCGATGATGTCGTCACGGCCTGCGGTCAGGTCTTCCCGGTTCAAGGCGACACCGAGCCCGATCTTGAAATCGACGCCCCTCACCGTCTTCAACTCGAAGCCGCGGTTCGGCAGATCCTGCGTCCATTCCGGCACGAAGCCGATGCCAAGGCCGGCAGAGACCAGCGACACCAGCGAGAAGGTGTCGTCGCAGGTTGTCTAATCGCACCTCGG
>UCGV01000024.1 GCA_900471925.1 Hyphomicrobiales bacterium | reverse complement strand
ACCGGCTGACCGAACTTCTGGACGAAGTTTCGCCTATTGCGGCTCCCGCCCACCCGCAGCCACTTCCCTCCCCCGCCGAGGGGCGTGTGGAATTCGACGGCGTTCATTTCGCCTATCCCTCGCGCCCGGGAAAATCGGCCCTGCACGGCCTTGATTTCAAGGTACAGCCGGGAGAGACCGTCGCGATTGTCGGTGCTTCCGGTGCCGGCAAGAGTACCGTCTTTTCGCTCCTCTTGCGCTTCTACGATCCGCAGCAGGGCAGCGTGAAGATCGACGGCATCGATGCCCGTAAGGTCGATCCGGATGCCTTGCGCCGCCGCATGGCCATCGTTCCACAGGATGTCACCATCTTTGCGGCCTCGATCCACGACAATATCGCCTTCGGCGTCCAGGGGGCGACGCGCGAGCAGGTACGCGCTGCAGCCGTTGCCGCTCAGGCCGACGAATTCATCAACCGGCTGGACAAGGGCTATGAAACGCAGGTCGGCGAACGTGGCGTGACGCTCTCGGGCGGTCAGCGCCAGCGCATCGCGATCGCCCGCGCGATCCTGAAGAACGCGCCGATCCTGCTTTTGGACGAAGCAACCTCCGCGCTCGATGCCGAGAGCGAAACGCTAGTGCAGAGAGCGCTTGATGGACTGATGGAGGGCCGCACGACACTGGTCATTGCCCATCGTCTTGCCACCGTTTTGAAGGCAGACCGCATTCTCGTCATGGATCAGGGGCGGGTCGTCGAGGAAGGCACGCATCAGAGCCTGATCCGTCATGGCGGCATCTATGCCAAGCTTGCCCGGCTGCAATTTGATGCTGCCAACGAGGATGTGCTGGCGGCAGCCAAGTAGCAACTCGCGGCCTGTCGCGACTAAAGTCTGATCTTCGCATCTCCCGCATATGGTTGCCTTTGCGGCAGCCTGCCCTACCCTCCCTATGTCCGAGGTAGGGGCCCTTGCTGTTGAAATCTGTGGGAGGAGATTCGAATGGCGTTTTTCAGAATGACTCGTCGCGCGAGCCTGGCGCTCGGCATTGGCCTGCTTGCGACAGTTGCAGTTACGGCCACATCGGCTCAGAGCTTTCCGGATCGTTCCATCACCATGATCGTGCCTTTCGCCGCCGGCGGCTCGACCGATGTCGTCGCCCGCATCGTCGCGCAGAAAATGTCCGATGATCTCGGCCAGCAGGTCATCGTGCAGAATGTTGCAGGTGCCGGCGGCAATCTCGGTGCAGACAACGTCGCTCGTGCCGAGCCGGACGGCTACACCATCCTGATGGGCACCGTTGCCACGCACGCTCTCAATCCGCTGATCCTGAAATCGACGCCCTATGATGCCGAAAAGGATTTCGCACCGATTTCGCTGCTCGTCGTCGTTCCCAACGTTCTGGTCGTCAATCCTGAACTGCCGGCGAAGAACGTGCAGGAACTGATCGCGCTCCTGAAGGCCGATCCGCAGAAGTACAGCTATGCCTCCTCGGGCAACGGCACACCGCTGCATCTGTCGGGCGAACTCTTCAAGAGCATGGCCGGTGTCGATATGCAGCATATCCCCTACAAGGGAGCGGGCCCCGCTCTGAACGACGTTATCGGCAACCAGGTGCCGATCATGTTCGATAACCTGCCCTCCTCGTCGAGCCACATCAAAGCCGGCACGCTGAGGGCGCTTGCCGTGACGACGGCCGAACGCGCGCCGTCCTTCCCGGATATTCCGACCATCGCGGAATCCGGCATCCCTGGCTATGAGACCTATACGTGGAATGCGCTCTTTGCCCCGGCGGGCACACCTGCCGATGTGGTCAGCCGCCTCAACGCTTCGGCAAACAAGGCGCTCACCGATCCCGCCGTTGCCGAGCGGATGAAGGAATTCAGTGCGACGATCGTTGGCTCCACACCGGAAGAACTGGGCGCCCACGTGACGGCGGAGCTTGCGAAATGGAAGCCCGTCGTCGATGGCGCCAAGATCCAGATGGAGTGAGAGCATCGAGGGGAGCGGCCAACTGCCGATCCCACTTTCGCTTGTGCCCTATCGAAACGGTGGCAATTGGACGCTATCCAATTGAATTCTAATTAAGGCGGTGGAAAATCTGGTTATTCTGCTCTAGCTTTCCAGAAGCTGATGCATGAATTTCAGCTTACCAGGAGGGATCCATGTACAAATTTGAAGTTTACAAGGACAAGGCCGGTGAATTCCGTTTCCGCTTCAAGGCGTCGAACGGCGAAAGCATGTTCTCGTCCGAAGGCTACAAGGCGAAAGCGTCTGCAATGAGCGCCATCGAATCCATCAAGAAGAATTCGCCGGGCGCGGATGTAGTGGACCAGACAAAGCCGGAAGCCTGACCACAAGCGGAGGCGGCATCAACCGCCTCCATCTTCTCTCATCCGTAAATTTTCTCGCACGCATTTCCACCTGATCGATTTTTTCGGCTGAGATGTCGAAACGACGTCTGCTGAGATCTCATTGTTTCGGAACGGCTTGAGGCCGCGCCACCGGAGTATTGCAGCATGCGCAAATTCGGCCTTACATGCTCTCTGCCCGGTCAAACGCCCCAGAGGATCAGGAGTTTACGATGCAATACGCGCTTATCATCCGTGAATCCGCGGAAGACTTTGTCCGTCGCGCCGACCCCGCCTATCGCGACGGCTGGACGGCTTATACCAAGGCATTGATGCAAGCCGGCATTCTGACTGCCGGCGCCGGCCTGACCCCACCTGAGACCGCCACGATCGTGCGCCGCAAGGGCGAAGACCACGACGTGCAGGATGGCCCGTATCCGGAAGGCAAGGAGTGGCTTGGCGGCTTCTACGTGATCGAGGTGCCGAACCTCGACACCGCGCTCGAATGGGCAACACGTGTTCCCGTCTCCGAGCAGGGTTCGGTCGAAATACGGCCACGGCTTCAGACGGCGTGAGGCCATTGTGACATCCGATGCTGGACGCGCCGCCGAAAAGGTGGCGCGTCAGTCCTATGGCAAACTTCTCGCCTTTCTCTCTGCGCGCTCCCGCGACGTCCCGGCAGCCGAAGACGCGCTCTGCGATGCGCTGGCGACCGCGTTACGAGTCTGGCCCGAACGCGGCATCCCCGACAATCCCGAAGCCTGGCTGCTTGTTGCCGCACGTCGCAACCTCATGCAGGCCGCTCGCCATCGGACGGTGCGCGACAATGCCAGCCAGATGGTTGCTCTGGCTTTTGAGGAAGCCGAGGAACGCATGAATGATGTCCGAAATGCCATATTCCCGGATGAGCGACTGAAGCTCCTCTTTGCTTGCACCCATCCGGCAATCGACCGCTCCATCCACACCCCGCTCATGCTCCAGACCGTGCTCGGCATCGATGCGAAGACAATTGCACGGGCATTTGTGATCTCGCCGGAGACCATGAGCCAGCGCCTTGTTCGGGCCAAGCTGAAGATCCGCGACGCCGGCATCCCCTTCGCCATCCCTGATCAGCCGGCTCTGACGGAACGTCTGACCGGCGTGCTCTCCGCAATCTACGCCGCCTACGGCCTGGGCTGGGATGGGCTCGATGGCGAAGCGGAAAGCCGCACGGGACTGACCGGCGAGGCGATCTGGCTTGGCCGCGCGCTGATGGCCATCCTGCCCGGAGAACCGGAGGTCATAGGCCTGCTCTCGCTCATGCTCTACAGCGAGGCGAGAAGGCAGGCCCGGCGTGACGCCGATGGCATCTATATACCGCTTGAGAATCAGGATACCGGCCTCTGGAACGAGATAATGATGGCCGAAGCCGATGCGCTGTTGCGTAAAGCCGGCAGTCTCGACAGCTTTGGCCCGTTCCAGTGCCAGGCAGCGATCCAGTCGGTACACGCCACACGGCGGCGAACAGCGACAACGGACTGGGAAGCCTTGGCAATACTCTATCGGGCATTGATTGCCATGAAGCCGACACTTGGCGCAAAGGTCAGTCACGCCGCCGTCATCGGCCGGGCCGAAGGCGCGGCCGCAGCGCTCGCCTTGCTGGACAGGTTGGAGCAACGCAGTGTCGCGGCATATCAGCCCTATTGGGCTGTGCGCGCCTATCTCCTCTGCGAACTCCGCGAGAACGATGCCTCGGCTGAAGCCTACGGGATCGCAATCGGCCTCAGCGACAGCCCCGCCGTCCGCTCGTTCCTCGAGGGAAGGCTCCAGACCGTTATTTCTCGGTCAGCTTGAGCTCGATGCGGCGGTTGGTGGCGCGCGCATCGGGCGTATCGCCGGGTGCGATCGGCTGGAACTCGCCGAAACCTGCGGCAACGAGCCGGTCTGCGGGCACGCCTTGAGAGATCAGGAACTTCACGACGGAAATCGCGCGTGCCGATGAAAGCTCCCAATTGTCACGATAACGTCCGGAGCCTGAAAGGGCCACGTTGTCGGTATGGCCGTCGACACGCAGGACCCAGTTGATTTCAGGCGGAATTTCTTTCGAAAGGTCGAGCAACGCCGTCGCAAGCTTCGCCATTTCCGTCTGCCCATCCGGATTGAGGTCAGCACCACCCGAAGGGAAGAGCACTTCCGACTGGAAGACGAAACGGTCGCCGACGACGCGGATATTTTCACGATCGGAGAGAATTTCACGCAGACGTCCGAAGAAATCCGAACGGTAGCGATTGAGTTCCTGCACGCGCGCGGCCAGCGCGACATTCAGGCGGCGGCCGAGATCGGCGATCTTTGTCTGCGAGGTCTGGTCCTTCTCCTCGGAAGCCTGAAGTGCTGCCTCGACAGCAGCAATCTGGCTGCGCAGTGCCGCAATCTGCTGGTTGAGAAGATCGACCTGGCTGAGCGCACGGTCGCTGACCTGCTTCTGCTCGTCGAGTTGCTGTGACAGCGTGCCGATCTGCTGCTTTGCCGCGTCCTGACCGCCGGCGCCGGCGCTCAGCAATGCCTGCAGTCGCGTGCGTTCACCTTCGGCGCTCGCAAGCGAAGCCTGCAGGTTGGCAACGGAATCCTGAAGATCCTGATTGCTGCCTTTTTCGAGCGCCAGCAATTGCGTCAGCTCGTTGATCTGGCTGTTCAGGCGCGTCAGCACCTCATCGCGACCGCTGATTTCTCGGCTCAGAATGAACTGGCCGACGACGAAAACCGTGAGGATGAACATGATGGCGATGAGCAGCGTCGATAGTGCATCGACGAAGCCAGGCCAGTAATCCACCGCGCGTTGCTGGCGACGGTTGCGGGCAAGTGGCATGACTTACTTGCCCTCGCTCTTTTCGATCTGGCTGGCACGCTCGCGCATTCTCTCGCTCGCGCCACCCTGAACGCCGATGCGCTCGGCGAGACGATCGAGCGTGCGACGCATCGCCTTCGCCTCGTCCTGCTGTACTTCGATCCAGTCACGCAGCATCTGCTGCTCGTTGCGCATGTTCTTAACGAGGCCCTGAATGCCCTCGGCAAGGCTTGCCATCGCCGCGACCGACCGCTGGCTGGACGGGCCGTCGCCTTCGGCAACCTTGCGCAGATATTCCGAAAGCGCCTTCATATCTTCAGACGAGCCGGCAGCGACGCCTTCAAGCGCCTGCACCGGAATATCCGAGCCGACATCGGTAACGGAAGAAAGCCAGTTTTCCAGCTCCATGTAGAAACGGTTCTGCGCACGGCCCGCCTGCAGGTCGAGAAAGCCGAGGATCAGCGAGCCCGAAAGACCGAGCAGCGATGACGAGAAGGCCTGGCCCATGCCGGAAAGCGGCGTGGCAAGCCCTTCCTTCAGCGTCGAGAGCACGTCACCCGTGCCGTTCGAACCGGCATCAAGAGACTGGATGACTGAACTGATCGAGCCGATCGTGCCGATAAGACCCCAGAAGGTACCGAGCAGGCCGAGGAAGACGAGCAGGCCAATCAGGTAGCGCGAAACGTCACGTGATTCGTCGAGACGATTGGCGATTGAATCCAGAATTGAGCGCAGAGCCGTTGTCGATAGTGACACGCCGGACTTGCGGGTGCCAATCAGCGCCCGCATTGGCGCGAGCAGCCGCGGATTGCGGTTTACCTTGTCGACGCTGCCTGCGGCGCGGAAGGAATTGAACCAGCGCACCTCGGGACGAAGCGACAGGACATGATTGAAAACGAGAATGATTCCAACGGCAAGGACGCCGAGGATGAGGCCGTTGAGGCCCGGATTATGCATGAAAGCGGTCTGTGTCTGCCGGAACAGGATGGCCGCTATGAAGCCCACGATGACGAGGAACAAAAGCATCGTCCAGAAGAACGACATGGGGCTGGAGAGCTTGTAGGCGTAGCCACCCGTCGTCTTCTCGGTCGAGCCGAGCTCGGCCACATTCACATTTGACATAGGTCCATCGGCCTCCGGATTCATTGCAGCCGGAGACTAGATCAACATTGTGCCGAATTGAAGTATGCACGGCCGAAAAGCCGGACTTTACAACAGCCTGTTTGCGAAACCGGTCAGCGCGTCGGGACCGGACGCTTGACGACATCCATCAGCGCCTTGTGGATGTGCTCGTTGCCGGCAATGATCCCGCCCGTTTCCAGGATGGACGTGCCGCCGTCCCAATCGGTCGCAAAACCGCCGGCTTCGCGGATCAGCAGTATGCCGGCTGCCATGTCCCACGGCGACAGCGCCGTTTCCCAGAAACCGTCGAAACGACCGGCAGCCACATAGGCGAGATCGAGCGAAACTGCGCCCATGCGGCGGATGCCCGCAACCTCGCCCATGACATGGCGCAGCTCGACCAGGAACTTGCCGTGATTGCCGCGACCGAGATGCGGAACGCCGCAGCCGATGACGCTGTCGGAGAGAACCCGGCGCGACGCGACGCGCAGACGACGATCGTTGAGGAATGCGCCGCCGCCGCGCTCAGCGGTATAAAGCTCGTCCGTCGCCGGATTGAAGACGACGCCCGCGACGATCTCGTTATTGCGCTCGAGACCGATCGAGACCGCAAAGGCAGGAATGCCGTGCAGGAAGTTCGTCGTGCCGTCGAGCGGATCGACGATCCAGCGGTGCGCACCGTCGGTGCCCTTGATCTCTTCGCTCTCCTCGCCAAGGAAGCCATAGGTCGGACGAGCCTTCAGAAGCTCTTCCTTGACGATCTTTTCGGCCTTGCGGTCCGCATTCGAGACGAAGTCGCCCGGTCCCTTGACGGATACCTGCAGGTTCTGCACTTCTCCGAAATCACGCCCCAGCGACTTGCCTGCCTTGATGGCAGCCTGAACCATGACATTGAGAAGAGCTGAACGAGCCATGTGGGCATTTTCCTTGGATAATACGGGACGCGCTGTCAGGGGCGGGATATGTCCCTGAACGCCGGAAGCGACAGCGCTGCATAGATTGGCGGCCTCAAGAGCATAAAATCAGGGAAATTTCAAGTGGAATGGCGCATGGCTGGCTTGCAGTCGCAAATGATCGTTCCCAAATTATTCTGGACAGATCAGTCTGAAAAGCATATTGAGACGCCATGGCAAGGCATAAGGAATTCGATCGCGATACCGCACTCAAGGCGGCCATCTCCGTGTTCACCGAACATGGCTATGAAGGCACCTCGACGGACGCATTGCTGTCGGCCATGAAAATCAGCCGGCAAAGCATGTATGATACGTTCGGCGACAAGCGCAGCCTCTATCTGGCGGCCCTCGACCGCTACAATACCGACAGCGTCTCCGCACTCGTCGCCGACTTGCGCCGCGATGCCACGCCCTTGAAGGCTCTGGAAGACACTCTTATTGCATTTGCATCCCGCCCGGAAACGGAAGCCGGCCGCGGCTGCCTCGGCGTCAGTGCTGTCTGCGAGTTCGGACGAACGGACAAAGAAGTTTCAGGTCTCACCGACAAGGCATCCCGTCTGCTTTCCACCGCGATCCAGGCAATCCTAGAGGAAGGCAAGAAGCGCGGCGAAGTCGCTGACGATGTCGAGACTATCGATGCCGTCCAGTTCCTGGGCGCGACCCTGTCAGGCATGAAGGTGAGTGCCCGAAACGGCGCCTCCCCTGACACTCTCCGCGCCATAGCTCGCCTCGCCATCCGAAGCCTCCAGTAAAACGGCCAGAACCTCAATTTCGATTTCGCATGCGCAATTCTAGACCAGTCAGTCCAAAAAAATGAAAGGAATAACAATGTCCCAACCACTTGCAGGCAAGGTCGCCCTCGTCACCGGCGGCTCGCGTGGCATCGGCGCGGCAATCGTCCGCCGCCTCAGCAGCGACGGCGCCACGGTAGCCTTCACGTACTCAGCGTCCGGCGACAAGGCGAAGGCCATCGTCGACGATATCGAGGCGCAGGGCGCCAAGGCACTGGCGATCAAGGCAGACAGCGGCGATCCAAAAGCAGTCCAGGATGCGGTCGAGAAGACCGTTTCGGCGTTCGGCGGCATCGATATCCTCGTCAACAGCGCTGGCATCCTCCTGCGGGGCACGGTCGATGATTTTCCTCTCGAGGATTTCGATCGCATGTTCGCGGTCAATGTCCGCGCCGTCTTTGCCGGCGCCCAGGCGGCCGCACGTCACATGAAATCAGGCGGGCGGATCATCACCATCGGCAGTGTCGTCGCCGAGCGGAGCGGCTTTCCGACCGCATCGGTCTATTCCATGACGAAGGGAGCGGTCGCCGCCATGACGCGCGGCCTTGCCCGCGATCTTGGCCCACGCGGCATCACCGTCAACAATATCCAGCCCGGCCCGACGAAGACCGACATGAATTCGGACGAAGCGAGCCATGAGATGCTGAAACAGGTCATCGCACTCGGCCGCATCGGTGAGGACAGGGAAATCGCGAGCTTCGCCGCCTATCTCGCAAGCCCCGAAGCCTCATTCATCACCGGCGCGAGCCTGACGATCGATGGCGGTTATCTGGCCTGAGGCCATAAACGCAAACGGCGGCGCAGAAGCGCCGCCGTTTTGTCGTAGAGCAGTCGAAGCTTACGATTTCTGCTGCGTGATCAGCACTTCGCGAGCGATCTGGTCGAGCGGCAGGATACGGTCGACACCGCCCTTGGCGATCGCCTCCTTCGGCATGCCGAAAACGATGGAGGTCGCCTCATCCTGCGCGACCGTGTAGGCGCCGGCCTGATGCATCTCCAGCATGCCGCGCGCACCATCGTCCCCCATTCCCGTCATGATGATGCCCATCGCGTTCGAGCCGGCGGACCGGGCAGCGGAACGGAAGAGCACATCGACGGACGGGCGGTGACGGGAAACCAGCGGACCCGGCTTGACCGAAACATAGTAGCGCGCGCCCTGACGCTCGAGCAGCATGTGCTTGTCGCCAGGCGCAATCAGCACGTGACCGCGCAGTACCGGATCACCATCGGCCGCTTCCTTGACTTCGACCTCGCAGAGACCATTCAGCCGCTTGGCAAAAGCCGCGGTGAATTTCTCCGGCATGTGCTGGACGA
This sequence comes from Hyphomicrobiales bacterium, assembly GCA_900471925.1. Classification (GTDB taxonomy): domain Bacteria; phylum Pseudomonadota; class Alphaproteobacteria; order Rhizobiales; family Rhizobiaceae; genus Rhizobium. Next base: position 305,570 of record UCGV01000024.1, on the reverse strand, counting down.
TCACCATTCCAGGCGCATTCGCCGGCAGCGCCTCCAGGAATTCGCGCAGGGCCTCCGTTCCCCCGGTCGAGGCGCCGACGCAGACGACCATTTCCGTCGTCTTCGCCATGGCGCGGCCGGTGGGCGGCGGCAGCATAGCATCGGCAGTCAGCTTCTTGGCAGGCCCTTCCGCCGAGGCAGAGCGAACGCTGGCCGCTGCACGACGCACATTGCCAAGCCGGGCATGCGAAGCACTTTTGACCACTTCGCGGATACGCATCGCATCGTCTGCGAGGCTGTCGGCTGCGCCGATCTTCGACTTGAGGATGACGTCGACAGCGCCGGCCTCAAGCGCCTGAAGCAGGGTTTCCGAACCGACCTCCGTCAGCGAGGAACACATGACGACCGGGATCGGCCGTTGCGACATGAGCTTGCGCAGGAACGTGATACCATCCATGCGCGGCATCTCGACATCGAGCGTGATGACGTCGGGTACCTCTTCCTGAAGTTTGCGCGCCGCCATGAACGGATCGGAGGCTACGCCCATCACTTCGATCTCCGGGTCTTCCTCCAGCACGCGTGTCAGCGTCTGTCTGACGCTGGCGGAATCGTCGATGATGAGGACGCGGACTTTTTTGGTCATGGAACCCTCTCAGATGCGCTGGAACACCGTATTCGAAACCTGCTTCAGGGGAAGGTCGAAGCCGGTAATCGATTCCGAGTGGCCGATGAACATGTAACCACCCTTCGCAAGGCAATCGCAAAGGCGGGTGAGAACGCCCGACTGTGTCTGCTTGTCGAAGTAGATCAGCACGTTGCGGCAAAAGATCAGATGCATCATGTCGCCGATCGGATATTTCTCATCCATCAGGTTCATGCGGGCGAAGCCGACGCGGGTGCGCAGCTTCGGCGAGATACGAACCTCGCGCCGACCCTGCTGCTTGGCGACCATGACATATTTCTTCTGCAGGTCCCGCGGCACTGGAGCCACCAGATCTTCCGCATAAATTCCTCTGCGCGCGGTCTGCAACACGTCGGTGGAAAGATCGGTTGCCAGCACATTATAGGAGAGATCGCTTCGACCCTCGGTGAATTCGGCCAGCACCATCGCCATCGTATAGGGCTCGGCGCCCGTCGAGCAGGCGGAACTCCACGTGCGGATGGTCCGTACGCCGCTATCGGCGAGTGCCGGAAGAGCAACCGTCTGCATATATTCGAAGTGCTTGGCTTCGCGGAAGAAGTCGGTCTTGTTGGTCGTTACGACGTCGATCAGATAGACGGTCTCGTGTTCGAGACCACCCTCGTTGAACAGGAAATCGCAATAGTCGTCGAAGCTTGAATGACGGGTGGCGCGCAGGCGCCGGCGCAGCCGGCCCTCCAGCATCGTCAGTTTCGTCGGCGGCATCTTGATGCCGCTGTAATCGTAGATGAACCGTGCAAGCTTGTCGAAATTCCGCTTGCTGATCCTGTCGCCCGGCAACTGGGCTTCTACCGCTGCCATACTCATAACGCGCAACGCTCCGGGTAGTCTTGAGGGCCTTAGGCGGCCGATTGCAGTACAGTGGCGTCCTCGCGCGACAGAAGCCGGGCAAGATCCACGATGACGACGAAGCCGTTCTCGCGGCGCACGACGCCGGCGATGTAGTCCGACCGCCAGCGCACGCCGATATCGGGCGCGGATTCGATCTGATCGCGACGGAACGGCGTCACTTCGAAGACGCGGTCGGCAACGAGGCCGAGCGTCAGAAGGCGGTCTCCCATCGGAACGTCGAGCACCAGCACGCGGGTATGCGACGTCGGCACCGTCTTCGACATGCCGAGCTTCAGGCGCAGGTCGATCGTCGGCACGCCCTGGCCGCGCACATCGCGCAGGCCGAGCAGGTAGTCGGGACCATTCGGAATCTTGAAGGCTTCCGCATAGTCGAGGATTTCGCGCACCACCTCCACCGGAACGGCGAAGATCTCCTCACCCAGGCTGAAGGTCACGAATTGAGCTTCCAGAGATGTTGTTGCCATGATCAAGCGCTTTCGTTGGATTCGGGCGCCCCCATTATCGGGGACGCCTGTTAACATTTCGGAAGGCCTGAATGCTCAGGCGCTTTCCTTGAACTCGGCATCCCCGTCATCGGGGCCACCCATGGACATGTCGAGGGCAAACCCTTTGAGCCGGGCCTGCTGACCGGAGAGCGATTGTCCGGCCGGAGACTGGACGGCGGTCTTGCGACCGGGCTGGGCCACGTTGCGTGCCGGCATTTTCGCCGTCGCGGTCCTGCCCTGCCGGGTACCCGTCGTCTCGATTCTGAAGAAGGAGATGGACGCCTGCAGTTCTTCGGCCTGGGTTGCGAGTTCTTCCGAAGTTGCAGACATTTCTTCCGAAGCACCCGCATTTTGCTGGGTCACCTTGTCGAGCTGCTGGATCGACTCGTTGATCTGAGCCGCACCAATATCCTGCTCACGGCAGGCGGCGCTGATTTCCGAAACCAGCTCCGCGGTCTTGCGGATATCCGGCACCAGGCGGCCAAGCATGTCGCCGGCTTCCTGGGCGGCTTTCACCGTGTCGCTCGACATGGAGGAAATCTCGGCAGCGGCCGACTGACTGCGTTCGGCCAGCTTGCGCACTTCCGACGCAACCACGGCAAAACCCTTGCCGTGTTCACCGGCGCGAGCGGCTTCGACGGCGGCGTTCAAAGCGAGCAGGTCCGTCTGGCGGGCGATTTCCTGAACGATGCCTATCTTCACGGCGATCGTCTGCATGGCTTCAACGGCACGATTGACGGCGCCGCCGCTTGCCTCGGCATCCTTGGCGGACTGACGGGCGATCTTCTCGGTCTGGGCGGCGTTGTCGGCGTTCTGCTTGATGTTGGCCGCCATTTCTTCCATCGACGCCGATGCTTCTTCAGCGGAAGCAGCCTGTTCGGTGGCACCCTGGGAGACCTGTTCGGAGCTTGCCGAAAGCTCCTGGCTGCCCGAAGAAACATTCTCGGCAGCGGCGATCGCGTCAGCAACGACACCGCGCAGACGCTCGACCATCCGCTCCAGCGCGAGACCAAGCGTATCCTTGTCGGAAAGCGGCTTCGGCGAAACCGTCAGATCACCGCCGGCGATCAGATTGGCCACTTCGGCGGTCGCGCGAAGGTTCAACACCATGCTCTGCATCGCGAGAGCAAGCGTATCCTTCTCGGACAGCGGCTTCACCGCTACCGAGAGGTCACCGTTCGAGATCTGCTCGGCGACGCCGGCGGTCACCCGCAGGTTCGTCACCATACCGCGCATTGCGAGGCCGAGCGTATCCTTGTCCGACAGCGGCTTCACGGTAACGGAAAGATCGCCATTGGAAATCTGTTCGGCGACACCGGCCGTCTCACGCAGGTTCTTGACCATGCTCTGCATCGCAAGCCCGAGCGTGTCCTTATCCGACAGCGGCTTGACGACAACCGAAAGATCGCCTTCGGAGATCTTGTCCGCGGCGTCTGCAGTCGCGCGCAGGTTCACCACCATGTTCTGCATGGAGTGGCCGAGCACGTCCTTGTCCGACAGCGGCTTCACGGTGACCGAGAGATCGCCGTTAGCGATCTGGTCGGCAACACCGGCCGTGGTCTGAAGATTCTTTACCATGTCGCGCATGGCGAAGCCGAGTGTATCCTTGTCGGACAGGGGCTTGGTTTCGACCGAAAGGTCACCGGAAGCAATCCGGTTCGCGACGTCGGCAGTGCCGCGCAGATTGGCGGTCATGACGTTCATCGTGTTGACGAGATCCCTGATCTCGTCGTTCGTCTTGACCTGGATCGTCTGTTCGAGATCACCGATCGCGACTGCATCCGCAGCGCTGCGAACCTTGGCCAGACCGCGGATGATGTCGATAGCGATCCAGAGCGCAGCAAGGATCGACAGCACCGTGCCGACACCGGCAATGATGATCAGCATCGAATAGGTGCTGCGGAAAGCGGCATCGGCAGCCTCATCGCCGGCATTGATCGCTTCGCGCGTCTGGCCGGCGAGGCCTTCGGTCAGGGCATCTAGCTTGTCGGAAGCGACATTGCCTTCGGTCTGGTTGACCTCGACCGCCTGTTCGCGCTGGCCGCCCAGGGCGAGTTCGCGGATCTTGTCGTTGAGGCGAGCGTAATCCGTCCAGAAATCGTGGATGTCGTCCCACTTCTTCTTGAACTCCTCAGGCGAGTTCTCTTCACCCTCTTTCAGCGCGCCTTCAAAGGCCTTGCGCTGCGCATCCATCTCCTCGACGGCATGGTTCATGCGTTCCGGAGTGGTCGCAAGCAACAGATCGGCCTCGGCAAGCCCCAGGCTATCAAAGGAACGAGCGAGGTTGGAGGCATAACCATCCTGACGGACCGGGCCGGTCAGGAGATCGTCCTGCATCGAAGCGACCATGCTGACGCCGCGCATGCCGAACAGCGCGCAACAGATCGTAACTGCAATGAGAAGCCCGAAAGCTAGGGTCAATTTGACCTTGATCGTAAAGCGCATTGGATTATTCCTCAAACCACTATTCGTTTGGATTTATGCGCCGCGGACCGCTGACGGTCCGCGGATAATCATCGTCGAGCCCGCTTACGCGCTTTCCTTGAACTCCGCGTCGCCGTCATCGGGGCCGCCCATGGAGAGGTCGAGAGCAAAGCCCTTCGCCCTTGCCTGCTGGGAAGCGACCGAATTGGCGGCCGTTGTCTTCTTGCCGACAGGCTTGCGGCTGGCAGCGGAAACCGGGCTGCGGACGGAAACCTTGGCGGCAGGGGTGCGCGAATGGCGATTGCCGCTCGTGTCCACCTTGAAGAAGGCGATCGAAGCCTGCAGCTCTTCCGCCTGGGTAGCGAGCTCTTCCGACGTTGCCGACATTTCTTCCGATGCGCCGGAGTTCTGCTGGGTCACCTTGTCAAGCTGCTGGATCGCTTCGTTGATCTGCGCTGCACCGATATCCTGCTCGCGGCAGGCAGCACTAATTTCCGAAACCAGCTCGGCGGTCTTGCGGATATCCGGAACCAGACGACCGAGCATATCGCCGGCCTCCTGGGCAGCCTTCACCGTATCGCCCGACATGGCGCTGATTTCAGCGGCCGCGGACTGGCTGCGTTCGGCGAGCTTGCGCACTTCCGAGGCAACGACCGCAAAGCCCTTGCCATGCTCACCTGCACGAGCGGCTTCGACGGCAGCGTTCAAAGCGAGCAGGTCCGTCTGGCGGGCAATCTCCTGAACGATGCCGATCTTCTCGGCAATCGTGCGCATGGCCTGAACAGCGCGGGCAACCGCTTCGCCGGAAACTTCGGCATCCTTGGCGGACTGGCGGGCAATCTTCTCGGTCTGGGCTGCGTTGTCGGCGTTCTGCTTGATGTTCGAAGCCATCTCTTCCATCGAAGAGGAAGCTTCTTCGGCCGACGAAGCCTGTTCGGTCGCACCCTGCGACACCTGTTCGGCGCTCGCCGAGAGTTCCTGGCTGCCGGCAGAGACATTCTCGGCCGCCGACAGCGCATCGGCAACAACGCCACGCAGGCGCTCGACCATGCTTTCAAGCGATAGCCCGAGCACATCCTTGTCGGAAAGCGGCTTCGGCGTAACCGTCAGATCGCCGTTGGAGATCTTGTCAGCGATATTGGCCGTATCGCGAAGATTGGCAGTCATCGTATTGAGCGCATCGACAAGATCCTTGACCTCATCGTTCGAGTTGACCGAAGCGGTCGCGGAGACATCCCCCTGCGCCACGGCACTCGCAAGCTCCGTAGCGACGGAAAGGTTCCGCTTGATCGCGTTGGTCACGAAGATGACGACAGCGATGGCGGCAATCGTGATCAGAAGACCGGTGATGACGGTCAACTGAATGAGAGAGTGGAAGAGGTCGATGCCCTGCTCTCTCAGTTCCTTGGCGGCTTCCAGCTGGTATTCCGTCAGCTTGCCGATGCCTTCCGTCGTGGGGTCGATGGCGGGATAGAGATCGTTCTTGGCGAAGCTATCGAGCTTGGCGACGTCCTGCGCCTTCACGATATCCTGCAGCTCGGCGACCTTGACGTCGGACCGGGCCATATCGCTCTTTACCTTTTCGGCAATCACGCTTTCCTGCGGCGTCAGCTCCGTCGCAAGATAAGCCGACCACTGATCCGATATCGTATGCTTGGCGCTTTCGATATTGGTCTCGGCCTGCTGCCAGTCGAGCTTGTCGGCATGCAGCTTGTGCGTCGTGTCGACGATGCTGACCGCATATGCATCCGAGACCAGCTTCAGCTGCTGCAAGGGAACGACGCGGTCATCATAGATGGACTTCATCGATTCCGTCATGGCATTCATGCCATAATAGGCGCCACCTCCGATAACACCGGCAATCGCAATGCTTGACGATATCTGGATCGCAAGAATTTTGGAGCCGATGGAACGAAAGATTCCCTTTCTGCGGCTGGTCGTCATGGGTGTTTCCTCGCTAAGATATTTACTTGTCTCGTTGTGAGATTGTTCTGCTATGCACTTTCACGGAAATCATCGTCCGTCGTATCCGGTCCGCCCATAGACATATCGAGGGCAAAGCCTTTGGCGCGGGCCTGCTGGCCAGAGACGCTGTTGGCCGCCTTGCCGGCCGGCTTGCGGCCTGCCGATGCAGCCGGGCTGCGCGTCGTCACTTTGGCGGCCGGGGCGCGACCCTGACGGCCGTTCGTCACCATCGCCTTGCCACCCGCCACATCGACCTTGAAGAAGGCGATTGAGGTCTGCAGTTCCTCAGCCTGGGCAGCAAGCTCTTCCGAGGTTGCCGACATCTGCTCGGAGGCGCCGGCATTCTGCTGGGTGACCTTGTCGAGCTGCTGGATCGCTTCGTTGATCTGCGAGGCGCCCACATCCTGTTCGCGGCAGGCCGAGCTGATTTCCGCCACCAGTTCCGCCGTCTTGCGGATGTCCGGCACCAGGCGGCCGAGCATATCGCCGGCTTCCTGAGCGGCCTTGACCGTATCGCTGGACATGGAGGAGATCTCGGCAGCGGCCGACTGGCTGCGTTCGGCCAGCTTGCGCACTTCCGAAGCGACGACCGCAAAACCCTTGCCGTGTTCGCCGGCACGAGCGGCCTCGACGGCGGCGTTCAGAGCGAGCAGGTCCGTCTGGCGGGCGATTTCCTGAACGATGCCGATCTTCACGGCAATCGTCTGCATGGCCTCGACAGCGCGGTTGACGGCATTTCCGCTCGTCTCCGCATCCTTGGCGGACTGACGTGCGATCTTCTCTGTTTGCGCGGCGTTATCGGCGTTCTGCTTGATGTTGGCGGCCATCTCTTCCATCGAAGAAGAGGCTTCCTCGGCAGCCGACGCCTGTTCGGTGGCGCCCTGCGACACCTGCTCCGAGCTTGCCGAAAGTTCCTGGCTGCCTGCCGAGACATTTTCTGCCGCGGCAATTGCATCGGCGACCACATCGCGCAGACGCTCCACCATCTGCTCCAGTGCCGTACCGAGCGTATCCTTGGCAGAAAGTGCCTTTGGAGACACCGTCAGGTCGCCACCGGCGATCTGCGTGGCGATCTCGGCCGTGGCGCGCAGGTTGGCGACCATGCTCTGCATGGCGATACCGAGCGTATCCTTGTCGGAGAGCGGCTTGACCTCGACAGCCAGGTCACCCTCGGCGATCAGGTTGGCAACACCGGCGGTGGCACGCAGATTGGTCACCATGCCGAGCATGGCAATGCCGAGCGTATCCTTGTCGGAAAGCGGCTTCGGCGTGACACTGAGATCGCCGTTCGAAATCTCGTTTGCGATACCTGCGGTATTGCGCAAGTTGCCCGTCATGATGTTGATCGTATCGACCAGATCCTTGATCTCGTCGTTGCTCTTGATCTCGACCTTCTGATTGAGGTCGCCGATAGCAACGGCGTTGGCGACGTTCATGATCTTGCGCAGACCGCTGTTGATACCGAGCGCGATCCACAACGCAGCAGCGAAAGCGATGAGCGACGCACCGACAGCCATGCCGATAAGCAGGTTCCGGGTGTTGCCGTAGAGGATTTCCGTATCATCATCGGCCTGCGTCATCGCTTTCTGCTGGTGCGTGACGAGCGCGGCGAAGACGTCTTCCAGCTCAGTGACGATGGCGCGAACCTCACCACCGGAATAGGCGGTAGCCGCTGCCCTGTCGCCGCTTTCCTGGATGGAGGCGACCTTGTTGGAACCTTCCACGAAACGCTTGCTCAGCTCGACCAGTCTGTCCCAGGTCGGCTTGGTTTCAGCCGTTGCGAGCTGATCGCCGCCTGTCGCGAAATCGAGCATTTCATCCATGCTCTTCGAAGAGTTCTCGTAGTTCTTCCGCGCCGCTTCGGCATCCATTTCCAGAAGCGCATTCTTCTGCCATCTGATGGCGTCCAGCTCGGCGGCTTTCGCCTCCAGGGCCAGTTCCAGGCTCTTGGCGGGCCCGGCGATCAGGTTGCCTACGGAGTCGTTCAGCGAACTGAGGCTGATAATTCCATAAACGGCGCTGCCTATCAGCAGTAATATGACGAAGCCGAACGCGGCCGCGAGCTTGAGCTTGATCGTGATACGCATCGCAATACCCCTATTTGAAAGCGACGTAACAAGTAAAAACCGGCGGGTTTCTTGTGCGGCCTCACGCTGCACATCGTTCCGGCGGGCAGAAACAGGTCACCGAAATATTGGCAACCTCGCGTCCGGCGTTCCTGGGCACCGGATGCTTGTGTCAGGGGCCAAAGTCCGGCCCCTGACGGCAATGCAGTACGAGAGCGCTCAGGCGCTTTCGCGGAAATCCTCATCACCCGCGTCCGGGCCACCCATCGACATGTCCAAGGCAAAACCCTTGGCGCGTGCTTGCTGGCCGGCAACCGTATTAGCAGGCGCCGCCTTCTTGGCGACGGGCTTGCGGCTGGCAGCCGGGGCGGGCGTGCGAACGCTCACTCTGGCCGCAGGCGTGCGGGACTGGCGATTGCCGGCCGTGTCCACCTTGAAGAAGGCGATGGAGGCCTGCAGTTCTTCCGCCTGGGTCGCGAGTTCTTCAGACGTGGCGGACATCTCTTCGGATGCACCTGCATTCTGCTGCGTGACCTTGTCGAGCTGCTGGATCGCTTCGTTGATCTGCGCTGCACCGATGTCCTGCTCGCGGCAGGCAGCACTGATCTCGGAGACCAGTTCCGCCGTCTTGCGAATGTCCGGCACCAGGCGGCCGAGCATGTCGCCGGCTTCCTGGGCTGCTTTCACCGTGTCGCCGGACATGGCGCTGATTTCGGCCGCGGCCGACTGGCTGCGTTCAGCCAGCTTGCGGACTTCCGAAGCAACGACCGCAAAGCCCTTGCCATGTTCGCCGGCACGAGCGGCTTCGACGGCGGCGTTCAGAGCGAGCAGGTCTGTCTGGCGGGCGATTTCCTGAACGATGCCGATCTTCTCGGCAATCGTGCGCATCGCAGCGACGGCGCGGTTGACGGCATCACCGGAAATCTCCGCATCCTTGGCAGACTGGCGGGCGATCTTTTCGGTCTGCGCCGCGTTGTCGGCGTTCTGCTTGATGTTGGCAGCCATCTCCTCCATCGAAGCAGAAGCCTCTTCAGCGGAGGCGGCCTGTTCGGTAGCACCCTGCGAGACCTGTTCGGAACTTGCCGACAGTTCCTGGCTGCCCGAAGAAACATTCTCGGAAGCAGCGATTGCGTCGGCAACAACACCACGCAGGCGCTCAACCATCTGCTCCAGGGCAATACCCAGCGTGTCCTTGTCGGAAAGCGGCTTCGGAGAGACGGTCAGATCGCCATTGGCGATAAGGTCGGCAACCTGCGATGTCGTACGCAGATTGGTCACCATGCTGCGCATCGCAATGCCGAGAGCGTCCCTGTCGGACAGCGGCTTGGCATCGACGGACAAATCGCCCATGGCGATCTTGTCGGCGAGTTCGGCCGTATTCCGCAGATTGGCGGTCATGACGTTGACCGTATCGATCAGGTCCTTGATCTCATCATTGGTCTTTACCGCGACATTCTGGTCGAGATCGCCAATCGAAACAGCTTTTGCGACAGTCGCGATCTTCTTGAGACCGTTGCTGATGCCGAGCATGATCCAGAGGGCTGCGCCCAGTGCGATCAGCACCGCGATAGCCGACGCCACGCTCAGAACAAGCTTGGTGGAAGCATAGAGGTCGTCATTGGCCTGGTCGGTCGCCTTCATGCCCTTGCGCTGGATTTCGACGAGGGCTGCGATTGCGTCGCCCATATCGTTCGTCATGTCGCGTAACTCGCCAAGCGAGAGAGCCTGGGCGCCGGCTTGATCGCCCTTGGCATCGAGCTGCTGCAGTTCAGCGGATTTTTCGCGGAATTTCGCGCCGATGGCCTGCAGTTTTTCCCAGTATGGCTTGCCTTCCGGCGAAGCGATGGCGTGGCCCTGGTCGACGGATTCCAGCATTGCCTGCAGGTTCTGGTCGGCTTCCTTGTAGAAACCATCCGTCGTCTGCGGATCGGTCGAAAGCAGAGCATTCTTCTGGGCGCGGATCGCGTTGACCTCGGCGACATTGGCGGTGAGTGCGAGTTCGAGGCGACGAACCGGGCCGTCGATCATTGCGCCGCTGGCATTGTTCAGGCTGCCGAGACTCATGCCGCCGTAAACGGCAATACCGACCAGCAGAAGGGTCATCAGGCCGAAGGCGAGACCCAGTTTAAGTTTGATAGTGAAGCGCATTTGAATACTTCCTTGAAGTAAATCGACAGAGCTGAGGGCATGGGTCGTCGTTCAGCCGTGGGCGGCCGGCATGGCGAAATCATTGGGTTTGGGAGATCATCGTCGCTCATTCCGCATGTCCGTCGTCACGGACCCTGTCGGAATTCACGATCGGCTTGCAAACCGCAGCGCGCCTGACTGCGGAAGATCCCGTCTCAAGGATGGGAAATCCGATGTCCGCCTTGCCGTTGAAACTGGCGGGGACATCTGCCGATCGATACCAACGCATACACACGTTGGGCCTTTGCTTGAGCCGCGGGCCAGAGGTCCGCGGCGATTTTCATATCAGCGAAGCGCTCAGGCGCTTTCGCGGAAATCGTCGTCGCTGGCGTCAGGGCCACCCATCGACATATCAAGGGCAAAACCCTTGGCACGTGCCTGCTGGGTGGAGACCGATTGGCCGTGATTGAAGTTATGCGTCGCCGGAGCGGGCTTGCGCAGGGCAGCCGCTGGTGCCTTGGTGGCCTTTGCAGGAGCCTTCTTGACGGACTTCTGCGTGCCAGCGCGGGATGCACCTGCCGTATCGACCTTGAAGAAGGCGATCGATGCCTGCAGTTCTTCGGCCTGCGCGGCAAGCTCTTCCGACGTTGCCGACATCTGCTCGGAGGCACCGGCATTCTGCTGGGTCACCTTGTCGAGCTGCTGGATCGCTTCGTTGATCTGCGAGGCACCTATATCCTGTTCGCGGCAGGCGGCGCTGATCTCGGAAACCAGTTCCGCAGTCTTGCGGATATCCGGGACCAGGCGGCCAAGCATTTCGCCGGCATCCGCAGCCGCCTTGACGGTATCGCCCGACATCGAGCTGATTTCAGCCGCAGCAGACTGGCTGCGTTCCGCAAGCTTGCGCACTTCCGAGGCAACCACGGCAAAACCCTTGCCGTGTTCGCCGGCACGTGCTGCTTCGACAGCGGCGTTCAGAGCGAGCAGGTCGGTCTGGCGGGCGATTTCCTGAACGATGCCGATCTTCTGCGCGATGGTGCGCATCGCCTCGACCGCACGTGTCACAGCCTCGCCGCTGGCTTCGGCATCCTTGGCCGACTGACGAGCGATCTTCTCGGTCTGGGCGGCGTTGTCGGCGTTCTGCTTGATGTTGGCGGCCATCTGCTCCATCGAAGCCGAAGCTTCTTCCGCGGAGGCAGCCTGTTCGGTTGCGCCCTGCGAGACCTGTTCGGAGCTTGCCGAGAGTTCCTGGCTGCCCGATGAGACGTTGTCGGAGGCAGACAGCGCGTCGGCGACGACGCCGCGCAGGCGTTCGATCATGATGTTGACGTTGCCGAGCAGTTCGCCGATCTCGTCATGCGTCGTGATCTCGGCCATCTTGGTGAGATCACCTTCGGCAACTTCCCGAACGACCGTATTGGCGCGCGCAAGACCCTTGCTGATGGTGTTGGCGATCCAGAAGGCAGTCAGAACGGCGATGACAAGTGCGGCTGCAGCAACCGAAATCATCATCGTGCGCGTCGTACCGTACTGCACCTCGGCTCCGTCATCCGCAGCCTGCATGCGCTGCTTTTCAAGCGCCAGAATATCGTCGAGCGTCGAGTCGATATCGTTGGCTGCCTGACGGGCTGTCGTAACCGAGACGTTGTTGGCAGCATCCTGGTTGCCGGCCTTCATGAATTCCCGGATCTGATCGTCAGCCTGGTTGAATGCCTTGGAGAGCTCGGCCACGCGGTCCCAGCTCTTCTGGCCTTCGCCGGTCGAAATCTTCGTCACTGCAGCGAAGGCTTCTGCAAAATCCTTGCGAGCCTGATTGCCCTTCTCGATTGCGCCGGAGGTATCGTCGGCCGTACGGGAAGTCAGAAGGTTCTTCTGCTGGCGAATGGCTTCGAGCTGGGCAATGTTGATCTGCTGCGCAAGGTCGAGACGGGCGGCAGGACCGGCAAGAAGATTGCCGAGCATATCGTTCATCGTACCGAGGCTGAAGACGCCGTAGGCAGCGGTGCCTATCAGCATCAGAATGATAAAGGTGAACGCGCTCACCAGTTTTGTCTTGATCGTCAATCGCATCGTCTTAACCCCTCAGTGATTGGCCCTCGGCTAGTTGACGGCCCCCGCCGTCTCGTGCCGCGACGAGAAAATCGCCTGCAAATTCGGGAGGATGATGAATTCCCCGCCCCGCTTGACCAGGCAGTTGATGTAGTCAGCACGCCAGCGCATACCCACGCTCGGCGGCGGTTCGCTGGCGTTTTTCGTCAGCGTCGTCACTTCGTTCACCTTGTCGGTTCGGATGCCGACGAGCGTCTGCTCGCCCTGCAAATCCACCTCGATGACGATAATGCGGCTGTCGATCGTCGCTTCCGAAGCTTCCATGCCGAAAGCCAGGCGAAGATCTGCAAGCGGAATGACCTTGCCGCGGAAGTTGATGACGCTGGCGACGAAGGGCTGGCTGCCCGGAACTGCGGTTTCCGGGAGCAGGTCCAGGATTTCCTGGACAATAACCGCTTCCAGCGCGAAGGTTTCACCGTTGAGGTCGAAAGTCAGGACCTCGACTTCCTCGGCATAATTCCAGTGCTTGTCGAATTTTTCGGCTGTTGCTGCTGTGCTCATCCTGCCACGCGCAATTGCGCCTCCTGTTGCTGACCCGCGGCAACGAGATGCCCGACGTCAAGAATGAGAGCGACGCTGCCGTCGCCGAGAATGGTGGCGCCCGAGAAGGTCGCCACGTCGTTGTGCAGTTTCGACATCGACTTGATGACCGTCTGGTGGTCACCGATGATCTGGTCGACGACGAGGCCGACACGTTCGGTGCCCGTCGAGATCACGACCACCTTCTGATGCACATCCGGTTTGGTGCCGGTGCGGAAGAGATCGCGAAGCCTGAGGAACGGTACGAGGCTGTCGCGCAGCGAGATGAAGGAGCGGCCGCGCGAGCGGAGATCTTCTTCCAGCGACAGTTCGAGGCATTCCTCGACCGCCGAGAGCGGGATGACGTAGCGGCCGGCGCCGACACGCACCAGCAACCCATCGATGATGGCGAGCGTCAGCGGAATACGCAGCGATACTTCCGACCCCTGTCCCGGCAGGCTGACGATCTCGATCGTACCGCGCAGCGCCTCGACCGTCTTCTTCACGACGTCCATGCCGACGCCGCGACCGGAGAGATTGGTGATCGTTGCAGCGGTGGAGAAGCCCGGAGCGAAGATGAGCTGCAGCAGTTCCTGATCGGAGAGCGGCTGACCGGGCGCGATCAGGCCAGAGGATTCCGCCTTGGCGCGAACCCGCTCGCGATTGATGCCGCGACCGTCATCTTTGATCGAGATGATGACTTCACCACCGGACTGATGGGCGGCAAGCGTCACCGTTCCCGCTTCCACCTTGCCGGCGCCGAGGCGCTCGGCCGGCGGCTCGAGGCCGTGGTCGATCGAGTTGCGCACGAGGTGAACCAGCGGATCGGCAAGACGCTCGATGACGGTCTTGTCCACTTCGGTGGTTTCGCCTTCGGTGACGAGTTCGATGACCTTGCCGGTTTCACGGGCAAGATCGTGGACGAGGCGACGGAAGCGCGAGAACAGCGTTCCGACCGGTACCATGCGCAGCACCATCATCGTGTCGCGCAGCTCGCCGGAAAGGCGCTCAATTTCTTCCGAGACCGAGCGCAGGGCAATATCCGAGCTGGAGCTTGCGAGCTGGCTGAGACGCGATTGTGCAATGACGAGCTCGCCGACGCGGTCCATCAGTTCATCGAGACGCTCTGCCGGAACGCGGACGTTTTCCTGTGCTTTCGCCTGGGCGGCGGCCTGTGCCGGTGCGGGCGTTTCGCGCTTGACCGGAACTGCCTCGACCGGACGGAATTCCGGAGCGGCGACAGGAGCCGGTGCGACGGCAGCAACTGGAGCTGCCTCCGTCTTCGTTTCGGCCGGCGCGGCCTGCGGATCGGCGATCTCCTGAACATCGAGTTCCATGTCGTCCATGACGAAGATGAAGACGTCGTCGATGGCGGAACGGTCCTGCTCACTCGTCAGAACGACTTCCCAGGAAACGTAGAGTTCGGTCGGGACGAGATCGTCGAGCTGCGGAATGGCAGCCGTGTTTGCACGAACCGTGCACTCGCCAAGATCACGCAACTCGTCGAGAAGGCCGAGCGGGTTGGTGCCGTTCGCCATGGAATTTGCCGGCAGGCTGAAACGGATGCGCCAGGTCGTCGTCTTCTTCTTGGCCGGTGCGACCGCAGGTGCAGCAACAGGTGCTGCAGCCGCCTTGACCTCTGCCTTGCCGCCGACGGCAGCCTGGAGCTGGGCAAGCAGCTTCTGCCCTATATCGCCGTGATCGGCATCAGGCTGTTCGACGAGGGCGCGCATATGATCCTGCGCGGCAAGAACGGCGGCGACGAGCTCGGCGGTCGCCGGAACTTCACCCTTGCGGACCCGGTCGAAGGCGGTTTCGCAATGATGGGTGAAAGCGGCAAGCGCCTCGAAACCGAACATCGAACCCGAGCCCTTCAGGGTATGAAGGCCACGGAATACGGCGTCGACGAGATCCTTGTTATCGAGATCATGGGTCAGATCGAGAAGACCGGCTTCGATCGCCTCAAGGCATTCGGCCGCTTCGGTACGGAATACTGCGACTGGATCAAGAGAACTCATCTGCCGAGAACCTTCTTCACGATCTTAACGAGATTTTCCGGATCGAACGGCTTGGTCAGCCAGCCGGTTGCACCGGCCGCCTTGGCGCGGGCCTTGAGATCCGCATCGGATTCCGTCGTCAGGAAGATGATCGGCACACCGGCCTGGGCCGGCAGCTTGCGCAATTCCTCGATCATCGTCAGCCCGTCCATCACAGGCATGTTGAGGTCGGTGACGATCAGGTCGAAATTGCCGCTCTTGGCAGTCGCCAGTCCCTCGGCGCCATTGACGGCTTCAGTGACCGTGTATCCGGCATTGGTGAGCGTGACCTTGGTGGTCAGTCGGATGCTGGCGGAATCGTCGACGGTCAGGATGTTTGCGCTCATAACGTCACCTCTTTATGCAACCAGAACTTCTGGTCTTCTTTGTCGAAGGCCTCCGTAAATCCGGCGCGCTCAAGGACCTTGAGAAGCGAACCGCTGGCCGGAGCCGAAAGGGTAAAAGTCTTGCCTGCGGCCTTTGCTTGGCGACGGGCGGCTTCGATGAGCTGAAGAAAACTCAGATCCGCTTCCGCATTTTCAGGAAGACTTACAGTGATTGTATTATTGTCCCGAAATTGATCGACAATCTTCGAATATACTTCCGAAGCATTACGAATGCTTAGAACTTCCGGAAGGGATATAGATTCGCAATATTGTGCCTGATTATCCAATGCGGCCTCCATGGTCGGAGAAATACTTAACGACCCTAAAAGGACTCTCATGACAGGCTTAATAGCGCGTAAACAACGGTTGTACGAAAGTGCAATTAGCGCGAGTCCGGACTCCCTGAATTATCACAGGGTAGAATTTATACTGAAGCCTTCTCACATTATAAAATATCCTGAAAAAACAACAGGATACAGCATCCATAATGGAAAGCTTATAAAATCTCGCTGAATACCTTTAAGGGTTGTTAATCACAACGTTTACGAGTCTGCGGCGTTTACCTGCCGTTTCCATCCTGCCCGTAAAAATAGAGTCAAATTGCCAGTGTTTATAAGTAAAGGTATAAAAGTGACACACGCGACGGCATCGGCTCAGACCGCATTTTATACATCGGGTTCGGACATCAGCCAGACCCTGGAATCGGCCCGTGCACAGGTCGAGGAACGCTTCCTCGAGGGCGGCACCGTACTGCTATCCGTGATGGATGTGCTCAATCGCCTGTTGACGTCGCTGGACCAGATCACCAAGGCGCTCGACAACAATGAGGCGAGTGACACCAGCGCCGATCTCAATGCGACCGTCCAGAACCTGATCGAGCTTCCGGGGGCCGAACAGAACCGCCAGCTGGCGTTGACCGCGCTTGCCCAGACCGGTTCGGAACTGCACAAGCATGTCGCCGACATGCAGGAGACGATGCGCTATCTGCGCACCTTCGCGGTCACGGTAAAGATAACCGGCGCGGGCCTTGCCGAGTTTGCAGGTTTCGCGCAGGAAATTCTGGAGCGCATCTATTCGGGAACCGACGAAGTCAACAGCTTCGCAAAGCATCTCGACAGCCTGCAGAAGGAGGTCAAGCTCGCCCTGTCCTTCGGCAACAACCTCTCCAAGAACTACGCCGATACCGTCCCTGCCGTCGCCAGGGCTTTGAAGGACGACGCCAAGAAAATCGCCGATCATCGCCAGAATCTCGGCGCCATCGCCCGCGACGTCGGCGCGATTGCCCGCGGCGTGCAGAGCAAGGTCGCATCAACGCTTTCGGCGCTGCAGATCGGCGACATCACCCGCCAGCGCATCGAACATGTTCAGAGCACCTTCTCGCTGCTGGACGATTTCTTTGCGAGCGAGGACGGTGCCAAGCTCAATGCCGATGCGCGCAAGCGCCTGCAGAATGTCATCAATCACCTGACCGCCGCGCAGATGGCCGATATGTGCACCGACTTCCAGCGGGATTCCCGCAATGTCGTGCAGACCATTGCCAGCTTCGGCCAGGACACCCAGGAAATCCTGAGATTGCGCGACAAGATGAGCGGCCAGAGCGACGGCAGCGGCGGCAATTTCATGCGCGCGCTGGAATCAAGCGTCTCGGCCGCCCAAGAGATCGTCAAGCAGGTCGATGCAGCAAGCCGTCAGGCCGATCAGGTCAGCCAGTCGACGCTCGGAACCGCCGCGACGCTTCTGCACTCCATCGAGGCGATCCGCGCGGTCAAGACCGACATCCACTACATGGCGCTGAACACCAATCTGCGCTGCAGCCGTCTCGGTGAAGAAGGCAAGTCGATCAATGTCGTCACCGGCGAGCTGCGCATCTTTGCCGGCAAGCTCGACGATTCAGCCGATGCCATCGTCAACGGCCTGCCGGCCCTCGAAGCCTCGGCCGGACGCGTTGCTCCCGCCGCTGGCGCCAAGAATGGCGGCCTCGCCGAAAGCCTCACCTCGGCGGTCGGCACGATCCGCTCGGCGGCCGACCTGATGGAAGACGAACTGAAGGTGCTTGCCGAACACGGTCGCGAGGTCGCAAGCAAGATCAGCCTGCTCATCGGCAAGCTCGACTTCCAGCATGATCTCGGCGACGTGCTCGCGCGCTGCGCCGACGTCCTGGAAACGGTCGCTGGCGATCAGATCGCCGACATCTCCGACATTGCCGAGACGATCGCCCCGCTCGACCGCAAGGTTTTCAAGCTCTACACCATGGTGCAGGAACGCCATGTCCATCGCGACATCATTCCCGCCACCGAGGAAACCGCCACAGCCGCGCCGGCAGAACCGGTCAAGGCGCAGAGCGACGAGGATCTGTTCGAGGACGCGCTTTTCTGAGCCTCTTCAGCTCAGGCAGGAATGTCAGTTGGTGCGGCGGAACTTGTTTGCCGCCTCGATCGCGGCCTTCTGCTGGTCGTCCTCGATGCCGAGATAGAAATCCTCGAGCGACGGATCGGTCAGGCCTGCCCGTCGGGACAGGACATACCATTTGGCGGCTTCGATCGGGTTAGGTGCTGTGCCGATCGCATTGACGTAGAGATGCGCAAGCTTGTTCTGGGCAACGACATTGCCTCGGTTGGCGGCGAGCTTCAGCCATTCGAAGCCGCGAACATAATCCTTCGGTCCGCCAACGCCGTTGATCAGCCATACGCCCATGTCGAGCTGGGCCGTATCGAAACCGGCATGCGCCGCGCGTGCCAGCCAGTCGCGGGCCACCTGCTTCTTTTCTTCAGGAAGATCGGGCACCTGCTGATAGATCTGCGCCACGGCGTATTGCGCATCGGCAATGCCCTGTTCCGCCGACTTCTCATAGTAGGGCAGGGCAAGTTTCAGGCCCTTGTCGCCGGGGTTGTCCGCGACAAGCGTCTGCGCCCAGTTGAATTCGGCTGACGAATTGCCCCCATCGGCCGCCTTGCGCATGAACTCGTCGGCTTTCGCCCTGTCGCGCGTGACGTTGTTGCCCTCCATCAGCAGCAGGGCATATTTGAACATCGCCGCGGGATCGCCGCCCTCGGCCGCCTTGCCGTACCAGAAAGCGGCATTCTTCATGTCTCGCTTGACGCCGAGCCCCTGCGACAGGATTTCCGCAATCAGCGTCTGGGCCGCCGGATCGCCGAGCTGCGCACGCGGAAGCGCCTTGTCCATGGCGGTCAGGTAATAACCACGCTGATAGGCACCGAACGCCTCATCGATCTGCCCGGTATATGCTTTCTCGGGCGGCAGGTCCGGCAGCTTCGCACCCATACGGTCGAAAACCCCGACACCGTCTGACGGCACAACCCCGCCCGAAGCCTGCGGGCGATCCGTGCGAAATGTGTTGCTCGGCGTATCCGCAGGCGCGGTGATAGCCTCATTCGCCTGCGCCAGCGCAAACTCTGGCGAAACCGCCAGAAAGGCGGTCATGCAAAGGAGAGCACATCTCGAAAGGCGAGCGGGATTCGGCATCAGCGCGATTTCAACCCTCAAACCGTGGCGCTTTTTCGTCAAGCAAGGCGTTGATCTGAGCGACGATCGAAGGCGCCTGCGCCGGCTCCGCGAATACGCCCAGATGCATTGCCACGAACTCCGCCCCGCTCTCGGCAACGGCAAGTGCCGAAGCGGGATCGGTGCCGCCCATGACGATGCAGGGGATCTCGATCATCGACGCCCACCATTCGGCAAGCGCCAAGTTCTTCGGATGCGCCTCCGGCTTGATGTCTCCGTCGAGCTTGCCGAAGAAAATATAGTCCGGCCGCTCCTCGCCGACTTCCAGTGCCGTATGCCGGTCAGCCGCGTTACCGCCGCCGACGATCAGCTTGTCCGCATAACGATCGATCGCATCGGCGATCTCGCTGGCCGGTCCGGTGATATGCAGGCCATCGGCCTTTGAACGGCCGACCACACGGCTGTCGCCGGCAATCAGTGCGGCAGCGCCGGCATCCTGGATGATCGGCACGAGCTTTTCGGCATGTTTCTGGAAGCTGCCGTCGTCCAGGCCGTATTGCGGCAGGATGACGGATGCCACATCGCCGCCTTTCAATGCGTCGGCGACAATCTTCGCCCGCTCATCGGCGTCGGCGATATCGGGCACAACAAGCACAAGGCGGCAGCGGTTTTCCGGTTCGGTCATGAAGTCTTTCCATCTGCGGCGGTTTTGTCAGCTCTATGGCAGATCCGCACTCGTTTTGAGTGAGTAATTCCGATAGAGGGGGCTTGCAAGGGGAGGAACTTCAAAAGCATGCCGCAAGATCTGACATTCTACTATGCCGCAATCCCGGCTGTCATTCTGGTCGGCCTTGCCAAGGGCGGCATGGGCGACGCTTTGTCGCTGATCGGCCTTCCCTTCCTCGCCCTCGTCGTAGCACCCGTCGAAGCCGCCGCGATCCTGCTGCCGATCCTCGTCTTCATGGACATGATCTCGCTGGTCATCTGGCGCAAACACGGCGATTGGACGACGCTGAAGATCATGCTGCCGGGCGCCATTTTCGGCATCGCGCTCGGCTGGGCCACTTCGGCACTCGTGCCCGGCTACGTCCTGCGCATCGTCATCGGCGCCGTCACCATTGCCTTCTGCCTGCGCTATTTCTGGAACAATTTCGGCCCCGGCAAGGGAAAGGTGATCCCGCCCAAGCCTCAGCGCCCGCTGCTGGCGAGCCTCTGGGGAACGTTTTCCGGCTATGGCAGCTTCGTTGCCCATGCCGGCGGCGCGCCTTTTCAGATCTACGCCCTGCCGCTGAAGCTGCCACCGCGCGAATTCACCGGAACCAGCGTGCGCTTCTTCGCCATTCTCAATGCGGTCAAGCTCATTCCCTATTTCGCACTCGGTCAGCTCGACACCCGCAATCTGCTGGCTTCCGCAACGCTGCTCCCCTTCGCTCCGCTGGCAACGATCGCCGGCGCTTGGTGCGTGCGGCGCATGAGGCCGCAGATCTTCTACCCCTTCATGTATGCCATGGCACTGATCGCCGCCTTCCTGATCTTGCGTGAAGGCATGCTCGAATAGGTTTACCTCGCGTTGCGATGCACAATTTCCTTGCTGGAAAGGCCAGTTTGACGTAGCTTTTTGATATGTCGAACACGGACCCTTTTGCTGCGATTGCCGACCCGAACCGGCGGTTTCTGCTGGAGGAGTTGCGGCGCGCACCGAAAACGGTCAATCAACTCGCCGAGGGCCTGCCGATCAGCCGGCCGGCCGTGTCACAGCACCTGAAGGCCCTGCTCGAAAGCAACCTCGTTTCCGTGACCTCGGAAGGCACGAAACGCATCTATACGGTCAATAACCGCGGCTTCGACAAGCTCAATTTATGGCTGGATCAGTTCTGGGCCTGAGCCTACCCTTTTAACGTAAAAACGCCAGCCCGATGCCGCATGCATGGGACTGGCGCTCGATATCGGTAAACCACCGGATCTTGCTTCAAGTTTGAAAATTAGCGGATTTTACCTTCTCTTTTGCAAGATATGATGTCCGGCGACATCCTGGGAAGATTAGTGGACGGATGACTTGAGACGCGCGATCTCGTCCTTGATGCGCAACTTGCGGCGCTTGCACTCGGCAATTTCAGTATCGGAAATAGAGGGAGATGTTCTCAGGACATGCAACTCCTCCTCCAGAGCGACATGCTTTTTCTGGAGCGATTCAAGGTGAGCTTGAACAGTCATTTGACCCTTCCTTCCTCTTACCCTTCCCCAGCCATCCATCGCTGGAGATCCAAGGTGTCAACCAGCGGACTGTGACATATTTTTGAAGGCTTGTCGAAGGCCAAAAGATGGAGACTAAGCGGCAAATTCATGATCAACACTAACTTCCCGTTACCTCTATTTGGTGATAGGAGCTTGCGGAAATTATCGGCAGGCCGGACAAGGTCCGAAGACGATTATGGGGAATACGAATGGCCGATCAGGAACAGGCGGAAATCAGGCTCATGGTGGCGCGCATGCGTCAGGAGCACGAGGATTATGACGCCGCGATCAACGCCATGATTGAAACGGGATGCGATGCTCTGCGCATTCAGCGCATGAAGAAGAAGAAGCTCGTTATCAAGGACAAGCTCTCCAAGCTGGAAGACCAGATCATCCCCGACATCATCGCCTGAAGGAACGATTGTGACGATGACAGACAGACCGCCAGTCGCCATTATCATGGGCAGCCAGTCGGATTGGGAGACCATGAAGAATGCTGCCGATACGCTGGAGGCGCTGGAAATCGAGTATGATGCACGCATCATTTCGGCGCATCGTACACCGGATCGTCTCGTAAGCTTCGCCAAGGGCGCGCGCACCGAGGGCTTCAAGGTCATCATCGCAGGTGCGGGCGGCGCCGCCCACCTTCCCGGCATGACGGCGGCCATGACGCCACTACCGGTTTTCGGTGTACCAGTGCAGTCGAAGACGATGTCCGGTCAGGACAGCCTGCTGTCGATCGTACAGATGCCGGGCGGCATCCCCGTCGGGACCCTCGCGATCGGCAAGGCTGGCGCGATCAATGCGGCGCTTCTTGCGGCCGCAGTTCTCGCCCTTTCCGACGACGAGATTGCCGACCGCCTTGACGAATGGCGCGAACGCCAGAGCGCTTCGGTCGCCGAATATCCAATGGACGATCTCTGATGGCCGGGACAATAGGCATTATCGGCGGCGGCCAGCTCGGCCGCATGCTTGCCATGGCCGCGGCCCGGCTGAACTTCCGCACCATTATATTGGAGCCGCAAGCCGACAGTCCCGCCGCCCAGCTCGCCAACCACCAGATCGTCGCCGCCTATGACGATCCGGCAGCGCTTGCCGAACTGGCCACGCTTTGCGACGTCGTCACTTACGAATTCGAAAACGTGCCCGTTGCGGCCGCCGCAACGCTGGCCGGGAGCGTGCCGGTCTATCCGCCGCCGAAGGCGCTGGAAGCAGCGCAGGACCGGCTCGTCGAAAAACGCTTCATCAATGGCTGCGGCATTCCGACAGCGCGTTTCCATGCCGTCGATAGCCAGGCCGATCTCGAAGCGGCACTCAAGGATTTCGCTGGCCAGGGCGTGCTTAAAACCCGCCGCCTCGGTTATGACGGCAAGGGACAGAAAGTGTTCCGCTCGCCCGACGATAGCGCCGATGGCGCTTATGCCGAACTTGGCTCGGTGCCGCTTATTCTCGAAAGCTTCGTTGCCTTCGAACGCGAGATCTCGATCATAGCCGCCCGCGCCACCGACGGCACTGTTCTCTGCTTTGACCCGGCCGAAAACGTTCACCGCAACGGCATCCTTCATACGTCGACCATACCGGCGGCAATCCCGGCCTCCACCGCCGACGCCGCGCGCAAATCTGCCGAACAGATTCTTGCTGCACTCGACTATGTCGGCGTTATAGGCATCGAGTTCTTCGTGCTGGCGGATGGCAGCCTTGTTGCCAACGAGATGGCGCCACGCGTGCATAATTCCGGCCACTGGACGGAAGCGGCCTGCGTCGTCTCGCAATTCGAGCAGCATATCCGCGCCGTCGCCGGCCTGCCTCTCGGCAATCCGCGCCGCCATTCGGACTGCGTGATGCAGAATCTGATCGGCGATGATATCATGGCCGTTCCGGACTGGCTGAAGCGCGACGATACGCTCGTGCATCTCTACGGCAAGACGGAGTCCCGCCCTGGCCGGAAGATGGGCCATGTGACCACTCTGACGGGCAAAGCTTCCTGAGCGGCCGCCCGGCAGCGCCTGAAAACCACGGAAAAAAGCCTTCACGTGGTTGACACAGGAAAGAGGCCGGGTTATCTGCTCCCCCACCTAAAGAGCGCGCCCAGCTGGCGCGCTTTTGATTGTTAAAAGACACGGGCGAATGTGAATTCCCCCAGAAACATCGCGGATCAGAAAAATGAAGATCAAGAATTCGCTCAAGTCGCTCAAGGCGCGTCATCGTGACAACCGACTCGTTCGCCGTAAGGGCCGCATCTATATCATCAACAAGCAGAACCCGCGCTACAAGGCTCGTCAGGGCTGATTGCGCGTCTCCGGTTTGCCTGCTCGCGGGCGGGCATACCGGTTGGTTGCTTCGGTGATCACGTCAAATTTGTTTGATCTTCGGCAATGGCGGGCTAATATGTCCGCCATGCGTCTTTTAGCTATGACCTCGGCGGCTGTGCCGCTTGCTCTCAGCCTGCTTGTCCCTGCCCTTCCCGCTGTCGCACAGCAGAAGGACGTTATTGTCGAGCAGCCTGACAATACCGATTCGTCCCCGACACAGCGTCTCGACCAGCTCTACGCGCAATTGAAGCGTGAGCGCGATCCCGACAAGGCGAGCAGCATTGCCAATCAGATCCGCTCGGAATGGAACGATTCCGACAGCGCGACGATCAACCTCCTGATGCAATGGGCAGACAAGGCGATCGAGGAAAAGCGCAATCCTGCCGCACTCGATTTTCTCGACGAAGCCATCGCCCTGAAGCCGACCTATCCGGAAAGCTGGAATCGCCGCGCCACACTGAACTTCGTGCTCGGCAACTATCGTAAGTCGATGACCGATATCGAGCAGGTGCTGAAGCTTGAGCCCCGGCATTTCGGCGCGCTGTCCGGCATGGCGGCAATCCTGGCGACGACAGGCAATGATGCAATCACCCTGAAGGCGTGGGAGCGTGTGCTCGATATCTATCCCGCCGATCGCGACGCGCAGGATCAGGTCAGCAAGTTGACGGAAAAGCTTGCCGGCAGCCGCACCTGAGAGATCCGCCGTCGACTTGACGACGTAAAAAGACGCACAATTTTAGCTGATGATCTTGTTGTTGTCCGGTTGAAGCCATGCTTGCCGAAGTTTCCGCCCTTCTCGCGCCTATCGCCGCCGCCATCGGCTACTCCTCCTACAAGGCTTGGCAGTTCGAGCATGCCTATCCGAATATCGGCGAATTGACGGATATCGGCGGCTATCGCTTGAATGCCGTTCACGTCCCCCGCCCCGATACCGCAGATCTGCCGCCGCTGGTCTTCATCCACGGCGCGAGCGGCAATCTGCTGGACCAGATGGGCGCATTCCGCCAGCCGCTGGAAGGCCGCGCCGAGATGCTCTTCGTCGATCGGCCCGGTCACGGCTACTCGGATCGAGGCGGCGACGAAAATGCTCTTCCCTCGGGCCAGGCCGACGCGATTGCCAGGCTTATGGAAAAGCGCGGTATCGAAAAGGCCATCATCATAGGCCACTCCTTCGGCGGCGCCATTGCCGCAGCCTTTGGAGTTCGCCACCCGGACAAGACCGCAGGCCTCCTGTTCCTCGCCCCGGCCTCCCATCCCTGGCCCGGCGGCATTGACTGGTATTATCATGTTGCGTCAGCCCATATTATAGGCTGGCTCTTCAATCACGTCGTCGTCGTGCCCCTCGGCCTGCAGCGGCTGGAGCAAGGCACGCTGAACGTCTTCCACCCCAATCCGCGGCCGTCAGACTATGTCGCCAAGACCGGCCCGTCGCTGGTCCTCAGGCCGCGCGCCTTCTACAACAACGCCACCGACTTGAAGCGACTCCACAAATATCTGGTGGCCAACGCGCGGCACTATGCCGAAATCGACGCGCCGACCGTCATCATCACCGGCGACAGGGACGAGATCGTTTGGGAACACTTGCATTCGCGGGGTCTGGCGCGCGACATCAAGGGATCGGAACTGATCACGGTCAAAGGCGTCGGCCACAAGCCGGATTACCTTGCGACCGACGTTGCCATTGCCGCCCTCGAAGAGATTGCCGGCAAACCGCGCGACCTCCCGGCGATCGCGCGCAAGGCGGAAGCAAGGCTTGCCGGCGCTCCCGTCGATCACACCGTCGGAACGGTGCCGCCATCGATCGTGTATTCCGCGCCGTGAATGGAGGCGGCGCGGGGCGAGGCCAGAAAGGCCACCAGCTCCGCCACTTCTTCCGGACGGCCCGGACGACCGATCGGTATGCCGCCGAGTGAGCCCATCAGCAGCTTACGGCCACCATCTTCATCGGTGCCCGCCTCCTCGGCGATCCGGCAGATCAGCGCCGTGGCCGCCGTCGTCTCGATGAAGCCCGGCGCGATCGTATTCACGCGAATGCCCTTCGGCCCGACTTCCTTCGACAGTCCCTTGCTGTAATTCGACAATCCGGCCTTCGCCGCCGCATAGGCGAGCGTGGCTTCATGGAGCGGCAACCGCCTCTGGATCGACGAAATATGGATGATGACGCCGTGGCGGCGCTCGATCATGCCAGGCAGAAATGCCCTGTCGAGCCGCACCGGTGCAAGCAGGTTGGCATTGATGTCCGCCTGCCAATTCGCATCCGTCAGGGCCGCAAAACCGCCGCTCGGCGCTGACGAACCGCCGACATTGTTGACGAGGATATCGAGCCCGCCAAAAGCCCCCAACACCGCCGAGGCAACGCTGTTCACGCCTTCCGCCGTACTGATATCGGCCTGGACGAACAGGGCAGGCGCCTGGCCTTCCGGCAGTGGCGAACGGGCAGTCGTCGAAACCGTTGCGCCAGCTGCCGAAAGCCGCCGCACGATCGCCTCGCCCATGCCCTTGGTGCCGCCGGTGACAAGCACACGCTTGCCGACGAACTCATTCGGATCGAACGGAAATGCCGGTGCGACGGTCATGCATCGATCTCCAGATGTGCAATGAAGTCGCCGGCGAGTGTGAAGTGATAGTATAGGGTGACCGGGCTGCCTGCAAAATTGCCGGCGACCGGCGCTGCCACGACCGGCTTGCCGACTTCACCGGAAATCTCTTTCGGATCGACCGTCACGCCATATTTGCGCGTCGTCTCCTCCATCCAGCCGCGGATCTCGGCGTGACCGCGCCTGTCCTCGCCCTCGTCACGCACGCTGGCATCTGCCGCAAAGCAGGCAAGCATGCCGCCTATGTCCTTCTGGTTTTTGGCGGCATAATAGGCCGCCAGCGGTTTCGGAAGCTCGATGCTCACTGGCAAATCTCCTCTTCGGTTGCTTCCCGAAAAGAATGGGCATAGGCTTACCAAATGACAAGAACCTACAAAAAAGTCAGGTACTTACCTGAAAGTAAGGTACTGCGATGACGCCCTATTCCGCCGCAACCGGCGTCGAAAATGTGCTGAAGATTTTGGAAGGGCGCTGGAAGCTCATCATCCTCTTCCACCTGTTCGGCGGCAAGGTTTTGCGCTTTTCCGATCTCGAACGCGCCATTCCGGCGATCTCGCAGAAGATGCTGATCCAACAGCTACGCCAGATGGAAAATGACGGCATCGTGCTGCGCATCGTCCATCATCAGGTGCCGCCCAAAGTGGAATACCGGCTGACCGATTGGGGCCAGGCGCTTTGTCCCGCTTTGGATGCCTTGTTGAAATGGGCGGCCCTGAAGGACAAGGACCTGACGGGCATGGTTTTCACGCCCGAGGAAGCCGTCAACGAGACAGTCTGATCCGGTTCAGCCGGTGACACGAAACTTGCCGATCTCCTCGCCCTATTATTGTCTGCCGCAGAAGCAACGCCATATCTTCGTGGTCGCCGTCCTTCGAGGGGAAATTCATGGACCGCCTTCCCAGACAATCCGTCTCTGTTCTCGCTGCCATTTCACTTTGCCTTGCGCCCTTGCCGGCTTTCGCCGCATCGCCGGCGCCCGTCGAAGCCGAACACGGCATGGTCGTTACCGCCCAGCATCTGGCGACCGATGTCGGCGTCG
The DNA here is from genome assembly GCA_900471925.1 of Hyphomicrobiales bacterium. Lineage (GTDB taxonomy): Bacteria > Pseudomonadota > Alphaproteobacteria > Rhizobiales > Rhizobiaceae > Rhizobium. The sequence goes on along the minus strand of UCGV01000024.1, from coordinate 278,277 downwards.
ATGTGCTGAAAAGCGGCGGCAATGCCGTCGACGCCGCAGTCGCGGTCGGTTACGCGCTGGCCGTCGTCTATCCGACAGCCGGCAATATCGGCGGTGGCGGCTTCATGACGATCCGGATGAAGGACGGGAAAACGTCCTTCCTCGATTTCCGTGAGCGCGCGCCGCTTGCCGCTACCAAGACCATGTATCTCGATGCCAAGGGCGATATCGTTCCGCGCGCCAGCCTTGATGGCTACCTCGCCGTCGGCACGCCGGGCTCGGTCATGGGCTTTGAAACAGCCCGCGAGAAATATGGCACCAAGAAACGCGAAGACCTCATCGCCCCGGCCCTGAAATATGCCAGGGAAGGCTTCACCCTCGAGCAGGGAGACGCGGCCGGTTTTGCCAGCAGTGCCAAGCGGCTCGCCAGGGACGAAGAGGCAGCAAAGATCTTCCTGAAGCCCGGCGGCAGCCCCTATGCATCGGGTGAGAAACTGGTGCAGCCTGATCTTGCAGCGGTCCTGCAATCCATCTCCGAGAAAGGTCCCGACGCCTTCTACAAGGGCGCGCCGGCTGAAGCGATCGTCAAGGCGAGCCAAGCCAAGGGCGGCATCCTCGCCAAGGAGGATTTCGAGCAATATCAGGTACGCGAACTAAAGCCGATCGAGTGCAATTACCGCGGCTATGACATCATCTCGTCACCGCCGCCCTCCTCGGGCGGCGTCATCATCTGCGAGATCCTGAACGTCCTCGAAAGCTATCCGCTCTCCTATCTCGGCTACGGATCGGCCGAGGCCGTACACATCATGGTCGAGGCCATGCGTTATGCCTATGTCGACCGCAACGCCGCGCTCGGCGACCCCGATTTCGTCGATAACCCGGTCTCGAAACTGCTGGACAAGAAATACGCGGCCGATATCCGCGCCAAGATCGACCCATACAAGGCCGGTGTGTCGGCCAACTTGAAGCCTCTCGGCGGCAAGGAAAGCACCGAGACAACGCATTATTCGATCATCGACGACGAGGGCAATGCCGTCGCCGTCACCTATACTCTGAACGGCTCCTTCGGCGCCGGCGTCGTCGCCCCCGGTACCGGCGTGCTGCTGAACAACGAGATGGACGACTTCACCTCCAAGCCCGGCGTGCCGAACCTCTACGGTCTCGTCCAGGGCGAGGCCAATGCCATCGCCCCGAAGAAGACGCCGCTCTCTTCGATGAGCCCGACGATCGTGACCAAGGACGGCAAGCCCTTCATGGTGATCGGCAGCCCCGGTGGCTCGCGCATCATCACGATCACGCTGGAAGCGATCCTCAACGTCGTCGATTTCGGCATGGATATCAGCCAGGCGGTGAATGCTCCGCGCATCCATCATCAATGGCAGCCGGACACGGTCTATATGGAACCCTACGCGCTTTCGCCGGATACCGAAAAGGCATTGGCCGCGATGGGTTACAAACTCGATGGCGGCAATGATACGCCGGTCTGGGGACAGGCGGCTGGTATACTCGTCGGCGGCAAGAGCCTTTCAGCGATCGAGAAGGGCGGCGGCGCGCGCTACAACGGCGCGATGGACAACCGCGCCGCCGAAGGCTCCGCCAACGGTTATTGAATCCCGGCATCAGCGGATCCTGACCCGGACGAAATCGCCGTCGATCTCGACGCGCGGCTTCGCGCCCGGCACGCTCGGCTGCCGGGCATCGACCCAGGATGCTTTTGCGTTCACCCTGTAATCGACAGGTACATTGCTTCCGAAGCCAAGATCGGCATCGAGTGCGCGAGCGCGGATCGACACGATCTCGTCGGCCTCGACCCTGTCGAAATCAAGCGACGCCCGCACGGCGTCAGCGCGAATATCGATGCCGCTGGCATGACCGCCAAAGGTGATGTCGGCGGCCTTTCCGGCAATGGCGAGATCGGAGAAACGGCCATTCAGCCTTGCAGTGAAAGCGCTCTGGTCGATCCTGACGGCCGCGCCCGCGGGTAGATTGGCATTGAGTTCGATCACGCAATCAGACGGGTCGAGCCAGGACGACGCGTTGATATCGATATGCAGGACCGTGCCATCGACCCACATGTCGCTATTGTCCCGGCAATCGGCGAAGTACCAGCTCGAATACCAGGATGCGAACCAGCCTTTCCGCCGGCCGCCGAGCGATGCGCCATAGGGCTGATCGTTGCGTGTCGTAATATTGATCGAGCTTGCATCGCCGCTGATGGCGACCGCCCGCACCCCGGGAAGATCCGGAATTGCCGTCGCCGATACATTGTCCGGCAGCGCAGACACCGTCAGCAGCAGCGGCATCACAAGAAGAATGAACATCAGGAGCCATCCATGAATGAAACCTTCCTGTCGAAGGCAGGCTCAGGATGGGTTTTAGGCCTCTCATTCGAGACCTCGATCACGATCCGGGTCGACCGCGAACGCAATCGGGTTCATCCTGCGATCATTGTTGCTACCGGATATCGCCGATGATCTTCGTTCCCCTACCCTTTGTCGTGGCTCTCCTGCTTGCCATCCTGCTCATCCGCATGCTGCGGCAGGGGGATGGTACGCTTGCCGAAAAACGGCCCTTCCTGCTGCTGATCGGCCTTTACGTCCTGCAATCCCTGGTGATCGGTGTTCGCTGGGGTTACGACGTGATCGAAGTCATGCCACTCCAGTCACTGATCGCGACGACGATCGCAGCACTTGCCTGGGTCTGCTTCAAGGGACTGGCGATGGAAGAGCAGCCGACCCTTTCGCGATTCTGGCCGCATCTTCTGCCAACAGCCACCATCGCCGTGTTCATTGCCCTCTATCCCGAGCCGATCAGCCTCGCCATTATCCTGATCTTCCTCGGCTACGGCACTGCCCTGCTCTGGCTTGCCCGGCATGGGCCGGATGCGCTTATTTCCTCCCGCCTCGACGGTGCGGTCCTTTCCTATCGCTCGCTGAAAATTACCGGCTTCGCCCTCATCGCCTCGGCAGTTACCGACGTCATTATCGGCTTCGACTTTACCAGGACCGGGGGCATCCACGCCAGCGCCATCGTCGCGCTCGGCAATGTCATCGCGCTCCTGATCCTCGGCACCGCCGCCTCGGTGGCAAGCGGCGGCAGCAGCGTGGAGGCGATATCAGCCGAGCCGCCGCCCCCGCCGCCGGCAACAGAGGAGGATGGAGCGGTCGCCGCCGCCCTCGATACGCTGATGCGCACCCGCCAGCTCTATCGTGATCCCGATCTCAACCTGGCCCGGATCGCCCGCAAGATGAACCTGCCCGCCCGGCGCGTCTCCACCGCCGTCAACCGCATCCACGCCATGAGCGTCTCGCAATATGTGAACGACTTCCGCATTCGCGCCGCCTGCGAACAGCTGGTCGGCACCGATCATCCGATCACGCAGGTGATGTTCGACTCCGGCTTCATCAGCAAGTCCAACTTCAACCGCGAATTCGCGCGCATGAATGGCGAGAGCCCGACACAGTTCAGAAAACGGCGCGTCCCGGGGGAATCGGGTGGCGCGACATCGAACGTCGTATTCATGTCACGGTGACAAAGTCGCCGTTCACAAGCAAAGATGCGCGCTCTATGCATGATCGGCATCAAGCAGAAGAGATTCCCATGGCTTCCATTGAAATGATCGTTGCCGCCCGGGCCCGCCTGCGCGGACACGCACGGCGCACACCGCTCCTCTCCTCCCCGTTCCTCGATGAAATCGCCGGCCGAAGGCTGTTCGTGAAGGCCGAATGCCTGCAGCATTCCGGCTCCTTCAAGTTCCGCGGCGGCTGGTCCGCCGTCTCCGGCCTCGATCCGGAAACGCGCAAGAAGGGCGTGATCGCCTTCTCCTCCGGCAACCATGCTCAAGGTGTTGCCCTTGCCGCCCGCCTGCACGGTGTCCCCAGCGTCATCATCATGCCAAGCGACGCGCCGAAGCTGAAGATTGCCAATACACGCGCCTTCGGCGCTGAAGTTGTGCTCTATGACCGCGCCAACGAAGACCGCGACGAGATCGGCGCGAAACTCTCGGCCGAACGCGGCCTGACGCTGATCAAGCCGTTTGACGAACCGCTCGTTATCGCCGGCCAGGGCACGACCGGGCTGGAGATCGCCGAACAGGCCGAAGAAGAAGGCGTCAAGAATGCCGAAGTCCTCGTTCCCTGCGGCGGCGGCGGCCTGAGCGCCGGCATTGCTCTGGCCCTGGAAGCAAGCGCGCCGGGCTTCCGTGTCCGCCCCTGCGAGCCTGAGAATTTCGACGACACGACGCGCTCGCTCGCCTCAGGCAAGATCGAGCGCAATGCCGCGATGACCGGCTCGATCTGCGATGCGATCGTCACGCCGCAGCCCGGCAACATCACCTTCCCGATCCTGAGGCGTCTGGCCGGACAGGGTATCGTCGTCACCGACGACGAGGCGCTGCGCGCCGTGGCGCTTGCCTTCACCCGCCTCAAGATCGTCGTCGAGCCGGGCGGAGCCGTGGCGCTAGCCGCAGCTCTCTTCCACGGCGACCAGCTCAACAGCGATGCGGCCGTCGTCGTCACGTCGGGCGGCAATATCGATGCCGACGTGTTCACGACGGCGCTCGAGCGCTTCGGCTAACAGAATGTCCGCGGCAGCCTGCCGCGGACAACTCCCGTTACGACTTTATTTCTCAGGCCACCTTGTAACGCTGGGCCGGTACCGAACGCGACAGGTTCGGCATCAATGCCTGGCGGGCCTGTTCATAGGCGTCAAGCAGGCCGGCATCCTCAAGTGCCGGGATCGTCGCAAATTCGCCTGCGGCAAGACCCGCCAGCGAAGCATCGACCATGTTCTCCGCCGACATGACGATTTCGCCCGGCAGGTGCTCGACCGGCGTGCCGGCAATGCCCCAGAACTCGGTCGCCGTAGCACCCGGCAGCACAGCCTGGATGCGGATATTCTTGTCTGCAAGCTCATGCTTGAGCGATTGGCTGAAGGCGAGCACGAAGGCTTTCGATCCGCCATAGACGCCGTTCAGGACTTCAGGTGCGATCGCCACGATCGAAGCAATGTTGATGATCGTACCGCCGCCGCGAGCGACAAATCCCGGCACCGCGGCATAGGTAAGCCGCGTCAGCGCCGTCACGTTGAGCTCGATCATCTCCTGCATCTTGTCGACGTCGGAGCCGAGCAGCGGCGCCGTACCGCCGAAGCCGGCATTGTTGACCAGCATCGTAATGCTCTGATCTTCCTTGAGCACCTTCTCCACCCTGGCGAGATCATCCTTCTTGCCGAGATCGGCGGATAGTGTCTCCACGGTGCGGCCGGTCTCATCGGTCAGCCGGCTCGCCAGTGTCTTCAGCCGCTCGCCATTGCGGGCAACGAGGATGAGATTGTAGCCCTGCTTTGCCAGACGATGCGCATAGACGGCGCCGATGCCGGATGATGCGCCCGTGACCAGCGCCGTACCCTTATATTCTCCAGCCATGATCGTTTCTCCATTTCGCGCGCCAGCCCGATTGCCTTGCGCTTGAGGAGAGTTGTACGCTCGATTGCCCGCGTCCCAAATGTCGTATATACCACCTTTTAGGACATCCACGTTTTGGGACATGACGACCATGCAGCAAATCGGTTTCCTGCTTTTTCCCGGCTTCCAGATCATGAGCCTTGCCGCCGTCTCGGCCTTCGAATTCGCCAATCTCGAGATCGGCGAGAAGGTCTACGATATCCACTATCTCTCCGAGACCGGCGGCCCGATCGCCAATTCGCTCGGCATGATCATCGAAACGGAAGCCTTCGGCGACCCCGCTTTCGACACGCTGATCGTTGCAGGCGCGCCTGACATCAAGCTGCCGAATGAGGCGGAAGCAAAATTCATCCGCGCCGCTCTTCCTGCCACCCGTCGCCTCGCATCGATCTGCACCGGCGCCTTCCTGCTGGCCGATGCCGGCATTCTCGACGGCCGCCGTGCCACCACACACTGGTACCTCGCGCGCGAACTGCAGAGCCGCTATCCGCAGATCCGGATGGAGGAAGACCGCATCTACATCATTGACGGCTCCGTCTGGACCTCTGCGGGCATGACGGCCGGCGTCGATCTGGCGCTGGCAATGGTCGAAAAGGATCACGGTCTGGAGATTGCCCGCGCCGTTGCTCGCAAGCTCGTCGTCTATCATCGCCGCGCCGGCGGCCAGTCGCAATTCTCAGCCCTTCTGGAATTGGAACCGAAATCCGACCGTATCCAGAAGGCGCTCGCCCATGCGCGCAGCAATCTGCAAGCGACGCTCTCGGTCGAGGAGCTGGCCGAGGCGGCGCATCTCAGCCCCCGCCAGTTCAGCCGCGCCTTTCGCGCCGAAACAGGCCAGTCGCCGGCCAAAGCGGTCGAGAACCTGCGGCTGGAAGCGGCGCGCCTGATGATGGAACAGGGCCGCCATCCGATCGATACCGTCGCCCGGGAAACCGGCTTTGCCGATCGCGAACGCATGCGCCGCGCCTTCCTGCGCGCCTTCGGCCAGCCGCCCCAGGCGATCCGCCGGGCCGCACAACAGGAACTGCAGGCGTGATGTAACATTCAAACTGGGCATCCTCTCCAGCCGTGGAGGGGGTTCAGAGCGTTTTTCCAAGAGTAGCGGTAAGCGTTGCTATACCGCCTCAATGAGTGCCGGCATAAGTGGCTTCCGGCATGTTTCAGCAAAAACCCCCTCCACCCCTTCCACTTATCTTAAATCCATATATATCAATAGCTTGAACCGGATTAGGCAACCCCCTCCAGACCCCCTCCACCTGCAGTGAACCCCCTCCACCGAGAGCACCAAAGGGCGCGCTCTCTTAAATCCGGGCATCTTGTGGAGGGGGTTACCTGATGTGGAGACGGTTCCGATACGAAGCAACCCCCTCCACATCAATGATCACGCGCAACGTTGTGCAGCGGTTCTGCGATACGCCTCAACCGTACTGGAGCGCGCTGCGGATGGCAATTTCGACAGGCGAATAGGCGCCGTCCTCACGCACAAGCTTTAGCGGCTCCGATGGCGCGAGGCCTGGCTGGGCCATGAAGCGCGGCTCCTTGCCGCGATGCATCTGCGCCGCATGGATGAGGAACGGATGGCACAGATAGACCGTGCCCGCCTGCCCTGTCGCCAGGGCAAGCGGCCTGTCTTCGCCAACATGCTCCAGCCACAGATGCGCCATGCCAGCCTCCCCTGCCGGCTCCAGCATCCTTGCGATATCCTTGTGCGATCCAACCCGGATCCGCGTCGGCGCGTCTTCCTCGCCGACATCCGAAAACAGGAAGAGCATCAGGAGCGCCCGTCCGCGCGAGGTGACATTGACCCGCCAGGCGGAAAAATCCCGCTGCTCACCAGGGCTTCCATCCTCGCCCGGAAAGCTCAGATCCACGTGCCAGCCGGCATCGCCAGGATCATCCGGATGCGGAAAGCGCACCGGAAAACTGCCGAGACCGTCGCGCGGCTCCCAGCGTCCCGGGCCTACGAGCTGATCGAAAGCCGAGTGCAGCACGGGCGTATTGACCGCCGCGTTGAACGGCCCACCGCCATAGCCGGCAAGCCGTACGACCGGCTGCACCCAGGTCTTCGGATCATCGGCATCGAAAGGAATATCCCGCCACATGATGGCACGGGCTTCCTCGGCTACATCTCGGGGGAAAGCATCATCGATCCGCACGAAGCCGTCTTCGATGAATTGCTCGATCTGCGCGGCGCTGAGCGCCGGCGGGTAACCAACAGATGTCATGGAATATCTCTCTATCGCCAAACCCTGCCGGCATCATCCTTTGGCCCGACGCAGGGTGGTTACAGTCCACGGCAACAGGCCAGCCGACGGGCTGGTAATGCGGCCGCATCTTCTTGTGCCCGGAGGCGAGGCCTTAAAGGCTCAAGAAGAAGACCGTAGCGATGTTGAGAGCGATCATTTTCATAGCGAGGAGAAGCTAGCGGCTTCTACCGAGGCGTGTCAACACCTCAGCCGACTCGCCGCAGTGCCTTCTCCTGATCGGAAGATACCGCGACATCCCGCACCGCCTCATGGACCGACTGCAGCACCAGCTCTGCCAGCCGCGCCGCCGCGGCATCCGGCTCCGCTTCCGCCCGATGCAGGACCAGTCCCAGCTTTGGCAGCTCCGGCAGGCCGACCTCATCCGGCGTCAGCATTCGTACCTTGGCCGGCAGTCCGATCGGCGTGCGCACCGTGATGCCCAATCCGGCAGCCGTTGCCGCCCAAAGGCCGCCGAGGCTCGGGCTGACGAAGGAGAGCCGCCAGGAAATACCGGCCTCGTCCAGCACCTTGGTCGCGGCGTTCCTTAGCAGGCAGGGCGCCTCCAGCGAGGCAAGCGGCATCGGCTCGCCACTCTCCGCCGTCCACGCCGGCAGCCCGTTTGCCGGGCCGATCCAGCGCATCGGCACATCGGCAATATGCTCGCAATGCGCCGTCAGGGTGCCTGTGCTCCAGGCAAGGGCAAGATCGAGCTTGCCGGTCGTCACCCGCTCCAGCAGCTCGGCATTACGCACCACGCGCGCTTCGATACGCACTTTCGGATGCGCCCGCGCGAACCGTCCAAGCACCTCGGGCAGCAGGTTCTCGCCGAAATCCTCCTGCAGACCGAGCCGCACCCAGCCTTCCAGTTCGACACTATGAACGGCTGCCACCGCCTCGTCGTTCAGCTCAAGCAACCGCCGGGCATAGGCAAGCATGGTCTCACCCGCTTCCGTCAGGGCAAGTCCTCGTCCCGATTTGCGGAAAATCGGCGTGCCCGCCTGCTCCTCCAGCTTCTTGAGCTGCGCGCTGACGGCCGAGGTCGAACGCCCCAGACGGTCGGCCGCCCTGGCGAAATTGCCAAGCTCCATGCCTGTCACGAACGTTCTCAGCACATCCAGATCGAAGGTAATTCGCCGCATTAAATCGTCCTGATTTTCAGGACCATAAGTCCATTAAATTCTGATTTTATGCATTATGGTGGCGTGACATGCTTCCCCTGTCAAGACAAACAACAAGGAGGCATCCAATGCCCTTCGCTCGCATCTCGCTTCTGAAAGGCAAGTCGCCGGACTATCTGCGCGCCCTTTCGGACAGCATTCACCAGGCCATGGTCGAAAGCTTCAACGTGCCGCCGGCCGACCGCTTCCAGATCATCCACCAGCACGAACCGGGCGAACTGATCTTCGACCGCAATTATCTTGCCGGCCCACGTTCGGACGATTTCGTGCTGATTGCGATCACCGCCGGCAAGCCGCGCACGACCGAGATACACAAGGCCTTCTTCCGCCGGGCGGGCGAGCTTCTGCAACAGTCACCGGGCCTGCGCCCGGAAGACGTGATGATCGTCATCTCGACGAGCGAGCCGGACGAGTGGTCTTTCGGCGACGGTTTGGCGCAGATGACAGAACCCGGCTGGGAACTGCGCGCCCGGAGTCATCAGGCATGAGCGCAGCAAATCCGGAAACAATGACGATCCGCCGCCCCGGCAATGCTGTCAGGTCTCCCGAAGGCGTTTCGAATGCGCCTTTCTGGGTCGAAATGCTGCTCGACAGCCAGATCGAAGGCGAAAACACCGCGATGCGGGCAAACCTGGCGCCTGGCACCATGACCAACTGGCACACGCATCCGCGCGGCCAACTCCTCTATGTGCTCTCCGGCCTCGGTCTCGTCCAGCGAAAGCATGAGCCGGCCGAGGAAGTCAGAGCCGGCGACGCAATATGGTTTGCACCCGACGAACTTCACCGGCACGGAGCGACTGCCGACAGCCCCTTCAGCTACCTCAGCATCCAGGGTTGCGAGAAAGGCCGTATCGTCGATTGGTACGGGGGAGAGGAGCCGCAGCCATGATAGCAATGCAATATTCCTTTACCCTGCCCGCCGACTACGACATGGAGATCATCGATCGCCGCATCCGCGACAAGGGGCCGGCGATGGATGGCTTTCCGGACCTCGGCTTCAAGGCGTTTCTCAGCGCCCGCCTTGGTGAATTCGGAAGCCGCGAAAATCTCTACGCTCCCTTTTACCTATGGGAGCAGCCGGAGGGCGCGAGCAATTTCATCTGTGGCCCCGGTTTTGACGCACTGACGGAAGCCTTCGGCCGGCCACGTATACGCCACTGGATCGTATGGCACACCCATATCCTGCCGGATCTCGGCAAGGCCCGCTATGCCGAAAGCGAATACATCGCGATTGCGCCGCACGCCTCTTTGTCGGAGGTGCAACAACAAGAGGTCGCCCTGGCGAAACAGGAAGCAGGCGGTAAACATATGCTCGCTCGTATCGCCGCTTTCGATCCATATGACTGGACAATGGTGCGTTTCGGACTTTACGCGGAAACCCCGTCCGCCGCAGATGGCAAACAGATCTATCGCGTCGGCCACCTTTCCCGCGGTTAGCACCCCAAGGAAATCGCAAAACAAAAAAAGCGCTCCTCTTTCGAGGAGCGCTTTGTATTTTCAGTACCAGAAATCGATCAAATACCGCTCTGGCCGTCCGAACCGATATAAGCGATGCGCAGCATGTTGGTCGCGCCCGGAGTGCCGAGCGGCACACCAGCGGAGATGATGATGCGATCGCCCGGCTTGCCGAAGCCTTCGGCAGCAACGATGCGGCAGGCGCGGTTGACCATATCGTCGAGATCGGTCGCGTCATGCGTGACGACACAATGCATGCCCCAGACGACGGACAGACGGCGAGCCGTCTTGATGATCGGCGACAGGGCAATGATCGGAACCTGCGGACGCTCGCGCGAGGCACGCAGGCCGGTCGTGCCGGACGAGGTGTAACAGACGATGGCCGACAGCTTCAGCGTCTCGGCGATCTGGCGGGCGGCAAGTGAGATGGCGTCCGCACCGGTTGCTTCCGGCTGGGCGCGCTGGGCGTAGATGATGCCCGGATAGTGCGGATCCTTCTCGACGGTGCTCGCAATCGAGGCCATCATCGAGACGGCCTCGACCGGATAGGCACCGGAAGCGGATTCGGCCGACAGCATGATCGCATCGGCGCCTTCGAAGACGGCGATCGAAACGTCCGAGACTTCGGCACGAGTCGGGACCGGCGAGGAGATCATCGATTCCAGCATCTGCGTGGCAACGATGACAGGCTTGCCCGAACGGCGGCAGGAGCGGATGAGCTGCTTCTGGATGCCCGGAACGGCTTCGAGCGGCATTTCGACGCCGAGGTCGCCACGCGCAACCATCAGCGCGTCGGAAAGCTCGATGATTTCCTCGATACGCTCAAGAGCCTGCGGCTTCTCGATCTTGGACATGATGCCCACGCGACCGCGAGCGATCTTGCGCACTTCAGCGAGGTCGTCCGGACGCTGGACAAAGGAAAGAGCCACCCAATCGACATCATCGGTCGCGAGAACGGCGTCGAGGTCGACGCGGTCCTTGTCGGTCAGCGCACCAACGCCGAGCAGCGTATCGGGCAGGCTGACGCCCTTGCGGTCGGAAATGCTGGTACCAGCGATAACGGTGGTGACGATGCTCTTGCCGTCGCACTTTTCGGCGCGCAGGGCGAGCTTGCCGTCATCGATCAGCAGACGATGGCCCGGCTGGACGGCTTCCAGAATTTCAGGATGCGGCAGGAAAACGCGGGTATTGTCGCCCGGAGCATCGTTGTTGTCGAGCGTGAAGGTCTGGCCCGGCTTCAGCTCGACCTTGACGTCGGCGAATTTACCGACGCGCAGCTTCGGACCCTGAAGGTCGGCCAGAATGCCGATCGGCCGGCCCGAACGGGCCTCGACAGCACGGATACGCTGCACGAGCGTGCGCATCACGTCGTGGCTCGCATGACTCATGTTGATGCGGAAGATATCCGCACCCGCCTGGTGCAGCTTCTCGATCATCGATTCCTCGGAGGAGGCGGGGCCGAGGGTGGCGAGGATTTTAACTTTGCGGTTACGCTTCATCAATTCTGGCTTTCTTGCGTCCCAGGGGTGTCGGAGAGTTGGACCATCCAGCTTCCCTGGCGGCCCGTATCGTATTCCTTGAATCCCATTTTCTGATAACCCCGGGCATAGCAGTCCTGCACACCCGTGATCTTGAATTCGTTTTCCGCTACGCACATCTGCACGTCACCCGTCCATCGGCCTCCCCGGGCGGCGTCTTCTGCGTAGAGGTAATAATAACGCGACTGTAATTCTCCCTCGATCAGCGTGGCGCAGGTCGTTGCCGGCACCTGCCACCAACCCTCCGTGACCCAGCCCTCCTTCGCCCGGTATCCGATCGCAACGCCAACCAGATTCTGCGTACCGTTGCATACACGGAAATCCGCGCGCGCGGCATCGGCAATGAAGAACGGCGAGACGGCTGCAAGAGCGAACAATGCGAGACGGACCATCGGTCCGGAACGCGTGAGGAAACTTGGCGCAGCTTGGATCAACACGGCTCCCAAATAGCTCCACGGTTATTCGTTATCCGTGTCTTCTTGCGCCGCCGTCAAGCGAAAGTCAACGCAATGCTAATCGATTATATTTCCTTTCATAACCGCCCATTGAGCGCATCTTGTCGCGCCAGCCTGCCCATCGCGCTTGAACCGGCCGAACCCGCATGCAATCACTGGCCGAACATGCGAATTGACGACAGGCAATTTCCTGATGGACCATTTCCAATCCTTCGAAATCCTACCCGGCCAACATGACAAAGGCATGGTGATCCTCGGCGATCATGCCATGAACCGTCTTCCGGAACGTTATGGCCGGCTCGGCCTGCCCGAGAGCGCTTTTGCCCGGCACATCGCCTATGACATCGGTATCGAGGGCCTGACCCGCAGCCTGTGCGAACGATTGGGCGTACCGGGCGTCCTCGGCGGCTTCTCCCGCCTGCTGATCGATCCGAACCGAGGTGAGGATGATCCCACCCTCATCATGAAGATTTCCGATGGCGCCATCATCCCCGGCAACCATCCGATCTCGGAGACAGAGTGGAACGACCGGATCGAAACCTTCCACAGACCCTATCACAATGCGGTGTCGGAGACGATTGATAAGGTAACGAATGCTGCCGGCAGGGCGCCGCTTGTGCTCTCCCTGCACTCGTTTACACCGGCCTGGAAGGGCGTAGCCCGTCCCTGGCATGCCGCCGTCCTCTGGGACAGCGACCACCGCGCCGTCGGTCCCCTGCTTGAAAAACTGCGCGCCCATCCCGATCTCGTCATCGGCGACAACGAACCTTACGACGGCGCCCTGAAGGGTGACACCATGTATCGCCATTGCATGACCGCGGGCATCCCGCACGCGCTTCTCGAAGTGCGGCAAGACCTGATCGGCGACGAGGCCGGCATCGCGGAATGGGCGGCACGCCTGGCGCCTATCTTTGCGGACATGAATGCCGACCCGGCCCTTCATGCATACAGCGTGCACGCATCGCGCACCGGCCGCTATTAAAGGAAGGAACCCGGTCCATGACTGAGCTCAGCAAAGAACAACAGACGGAATTCGAGGCCGCCGCCTTTCGTCGGCTCGTCGCCCATCTTCGCGAACGCACCGACGTGCAGAACATCGACCTGATGAACCTTGCCGGCTTCTGCCGCAACTGCCTGTCCAACTGGTATCGCGAGGCGGCGGAAGCCGAAGGCGTCGATATCAGCAAGGACGAATCGCGCGAGATCGTCTACGGCATGCCCTACGAAGACTGGAAGAACCTTCATCAGGCGGAAGCTTCGCCTGTGCAAAAGGCCGCTTTTGAGGTGAACAACCCGCACAAATAGGCCATACGGCCTCAAAGCGCCTTGACGCTGGCGGCACTTCGCGGCAGTCACTGGCAACCCGATGCATATCCCGAAATCAGGAGAACACGATGTCTGATGCACATGGCGTCGCCCGCGATCAGCTTCGCGCTTTTGTCGAGCGCATTGAACGCCTGGAAGAAGAAAAGAAGACCATCGCCGACGACATCAAGGACGTCTACGGCGAAGCCAAGGGCATGGGCTTCGACACCAAGATCCTCAAGAAGGTCGTAGCACTGCGCAAGAAGGACGAGCAGGAACGCATGGAAGAAGATGCGATCCTCGATACCTATCTGCACGCGCTCGGCATGATCGAGTCGCCGCCGGAAGGCTGAGTCCTGCTCGGATCGACTGCCCGAAAGCCGCCTTCGTGGCGGCTTTTCTTTTTCACGACGCGATAGCCTTTCGCACCGGCCGCCAGATCGGCGAGAGCCGCCGCCACACTTCGTAGGCGACAAGACAGACGAGTGATGTGACGAAGACGATGGGCCAGAAATGGGCAGCCGTCAGCCCGACTGTGTTTTTCAGCCAGAGCGCAAGCACGACGATCACCGTCTGATGCAGGACATAGTAGGTCAGCACTCCCTTGTTGAGGTAGGTGATGAGGGCGTTCTGCTTATGGATATGGACATGCGCGTAGCCAAGAATTGCCAGGATCGCGCACCATTGAAACGCCGAGGTTGCCACCGCCGGCAACGCTGCCACCGGACCTGATGCCGTGGCCGTATACTCATCGGAAATGGCAAGCGCCATGAAGCAGAAGACGGCAATTGCCAGCGCCTGATGCCGCCACCTGACCACGTCCTCCCAGAATTGCGCGCTGCGCATCAATGCGAAACCGGCGGCGAAGAATGAGAGATAGACGATATGGGCGTGACCATCGTCCAGGATGCCCGACGCCTCCTCAAAGATCGGATAGACGGTCAGCAACAGCAGCGCCAGATAGGCAATCGGCCAAAGCAGGAGCCGGCGCCCGCGCAGGATCGTGGCAGCCCGATCCTGAAACAGCCCGGTAAAGGCCGGCAATTCGGCAAGCCCCGTGAAGATCACCGTGTAAATCCACAGATAGATAAGAAACCAGAGGTGCTGCATCGAAAGCAGCGACACTTCCGTTCCATCGGCCAGAGTGAAATGGCCGAATGTCAGATAGCTCCCCCAGAAATCCAGATAGGGATCGGTCAGACCGTAACGCGTCGAAAGAGCCGCATAGATCTGCGGCGGCACGAGCACGAAAATACCGAATAGAAATGCCGGCAACAGTTGCACTGAACGAAGGGAACGCACCGCTTGCGGCGAACGACGCAAAAAGAGTTCAGCAGTCACCATTCCTGACAGCATGAACAGAAGGCTCATGCGCCATGGATGAAGGGCCAGCGAAACGAGGTCGAACGAGCCGCTGATCGTGTCCGCCTTGATAGGGAAACCCTTTGTCCCGAATACAAGTCCCGTATGATAGATGATCAGCAGACCGAAAACGGTGACGCGAATAAAATCGAGATCGTGCCGGCGCCCGGCACCGGTGGCAATCATGCCACTTCCTTCACCTGCATTCATACAAGCGCACCCGAAGATCGACGGAAGAATGCAACCTTTGGTAAGGTGACCTTCTGAATATCTCCTTAAGATAATAAAGCCAATTTTCGCATTGCCGGGCATCAATGCAAAAAAAGCCGCCGGGCGAGGTCCGACGGCTCATGATCTAAATGACTTGGTGGCTCAACGTGTGTTGAACTTGCGCACTTCCATGAAGTTGACGGCCGTGCCGCTGAAGCGGCCGGGATCGATCGACGCGGTCTTCTGGAAACCTTCGGCATAGACCGCTGTCGGCTGCGCGCGTAGTTCCTGGCTCACGAAACGCGGCGCCTGCACCTTCTTGGAGGCCATCTCCAGGCGGGCATTGGTAAGCGCCCACTGCGAGATCATCTTCTGCGTCAGCTTCGGTTCCGTGCGCACCGCCTGGCGGCTTTCATCGGCAACCTCGGCTTCCTGCTTGGTCGGGCGACCACCCTTCGTCGGCAGACCCTGTGCAACCGGGCTGTCGACGGCGGCATGCTTCGGCGCCGGTTTCGGTGCTGCGACGGGTTCAGCAAAGCTTGCGGACTTGGTCATCGGTACCAGTGCGGCAAGCTGCATCGGCGGCTTGTCGAGAACGGCCACCTTCGGAGGCGCTGCAGCATTGATTGCCTGCTCCACCGTCATAGGCTCGGAAGGTGCGTTGGCCGCAACCTGCGTTTGCCCAGCTTCATCCTGCTGCTTTGCAAGGGCCGCCGCCATGGCGGGCGAAAGCGTATCCTGATCGGCCTCGTCTTCTGCAGCCTCCGGATCGGCATCCTGCGCAGCAAGCAGATTTTCGGCAACAGCGGGACGTTCGGCCGGCGTCGGTATCAGGCCCTGATCGACGGAAGCGAGTTCGGCATCACCCGGAGCGCGACGCTGCCCCAGCAGCGAGGGAACCGGAATGCTGTAACCGCTGAGATCGGCAAAATGCTCAGGTTCCTGCACCTGGCCTGCCGGCATGGCGGCCAGAGCCTGCTGAGCGGCATTGCCGGCAGACGGCTGCACCAGCGCATTGGCAACCTCATTGCCGGCAAGCTGGTTGCTGAAAGCAGGGCGAACCTGCGGCACCGGCGCATTCACGCTGGCAACCTCGGTCTGCGGTTGCGGCTGCGGCTCGGCTGCCGGAACGGCCTCTGCCTTCGGCGGCGTCGCCTTGGCCACGGCCACCGGCGTGCTATCCTCCGAATTATCCTCTTCCTCATCGGCACCACCGCCGAAGAGCACGGCAAACAGCGTCTTCTGCTTGCGGGGCTCGTCATCGGAAGCAACATCGGCTGCGCTTGCCATGACGATCTGGCTGCCGTTCGACATGCGGCGCTTGTAGTCGGCCATCGCCTGCTGGTAGCCAGGCAAGGGCCTGCCGTCGGCGGGAATATGAATCGTGTTGCCGTCCGGGAAGAGCTTGACCAGTTCGTCACGGCTCATGCGCGGCCATGCGCGAACGCCGCCAACATCCATGTGCACGAAGGGCGAACCGGACTTCGGATAGAAGCCGACACCGCCGACCTGCATCTTCATGCCGATGCCGCGCAGCGTGGCGAGCTTCACGTCGGGAATGAAGAAGTCCATCGCCTTGCCGAGCATATGCTGGCTCTTTTCCGCGACGCCGGAATTGCGCGAACGACCGCGCAGCATCTCGTTGGTGCCCGGCGAGCGGAAACCGCAGACGACATTGATATAATCCCTGGAGCCGGACTGACGGTATACTTCCCAGATCAGGTCGAAGAGGCGCGGGTCCATCTTCGTCGGCTGGTTCTTGCGCCAGTCACGCAGGAAGCGGTTGAGCTGCTCAAGACCCTTGGGGTCGAACTTGCCGTTGCGCTTGTAGGTGATGACAGCCTTTTCGCCGGTATGGATGAAATAGAGCTTCAGGCTGCGGGTTTCACCAGCGGCCTGAGACGGTGTGCCTACGAATACCGGTGAGGAAACCGCGAGTGCAAGAAGGGCGGCCATTGCCGTCCTAATTGCCTTTCCGCCAATCTTGGCGCGCGCCGAGCGCCAGCTCAAGCGCGAAGGCTTGGTATTCCCATTCAGATTCGGCAACTCGATCCCCGTCAGACAGTCAATGTCCGTGCTGTCTCAAATGGCTGTCAATTGCGGTCACACGATGGCAAAAATGCCACACATGATCAACCTTTTCTTTACATAGTGAACGAGCCGCTAACAAGTGGTTTATGGAGGGTAACGAAACGTGGTTGCCTTTTTGTTAATAAAAAGCACTCTATGCTGCGTCTTTCTGAGGATTGTCGGGGTCGATACCGTAATCCTTGAGCTTCCGATAAAGTGTGGATCGCCCGATACCTAGCTTTCTCGCCACTTGACTCATTTGTCCTCGATAGAATTTGAGGGCGAAACGAATCAATTCTTCCTCGACATCGGCAAGACGGCGAACATCACCGGCCTGATTGACGCTCGGGATCGCGTTGTCTGGCGCTTCCGCCCCGCGACGCATCGTCTCGGAAACGGATGCAGCCTGGTAATCCTCTGGAAATTCCGCGTCCGGATCGAGATGCGAATTGTCGGCAACCAGCGCCAGATGATCCACAACATCATATTCCGGAAGCTGGGCGGCGATCTGCGGGAAATCCGTTTCCGTCAGCTCCGGACCTTCGGCCAGCACGACGGCGCGGAAGATCGCATTTTCGAGCTGGCGGATATTGCCCGGCCAGTCATAGGCGGTCAGCAGCGCCAGCGCACCGGCACTCACCGTCATGCGGCGGCCGTTCTTCTGCTCGCTGGAGAAGCGGTCGGCAAAGACGCGCACCAGATGCGGAATGTCTTCCTTGCGCTTGCGCAGCGCCGGAATGGTGATCGGGAAGACGTTCAGGCGATAATAGAGATCTTCGCGGAAGTGGCCGTTCTTGACCTCTTCGATCAGATCCTTGTTGGTCGCCGAGATGAGGCGGACATTGACCTTGTGCGCCGTGCGCGCGCCGACGGTCTCGATCTCGCCCTGCTGTACGGCGCGCAGCAGCTTCACCTGTACTTCGAGCGGCAGATCGCCGATTTCGTCGAGGAAGATGGTGCCGCCATCGGCTTCCATGAACTTGCCGATATGCTTTTCGGTCGCGCCGGTGAAGGCGCCCTTCTCATGGCCGAAGAGAATGCTTTCGACCAGATTGTGCGGAATGGCGCCGCAGTTGACCGTGACGAACGGTTTGTTGGCGCGATCGCCGCCCGACTGGATGGCACGTGCCACCAGCTCCTTGCCGACGCCCGATTCACCTTCGAGCACGACCGGAATGTTGGACTGCGCGGCACGCTGCGCCAGATCGATGACGCGGATCATCGCCGGGCTTGCCGAAACGATATCGTCGAAACCGACTGAGCCCGAACGCGAACGGCGGCCTGCACGGGCCTTCACCTCACGCTGGTCGAGCTTCATCGCGTTGGAAATCGACGTGCTGATACGCTCCGGCGAAACCGGCTTGACGACGAAATCGAAGGCGCCGGCACGCATGGCCTGCACGACCGTTTCGATACCGCCCTGCCCCGTCTGGACGATGACCGGGATCTGTGTACCGAAATCATGCAGCGCCTCGAGAAATTCGAGGCCGGTCATTTCCGGCATCATCAGATCAAGCACGATGACATTGTAAAGGCTGGGGTCGCGCTTCACCATTTCCAGCCCGATGCGACCGTTTTCGGCCTGATGCACCACATGGCCGTTACGCTCGATTGCGTTCTTGAGCAGGCGGCGCTGGACGGGATCGTCCTCGACCACGAGGATCTGCCCTGCTCCCTTGAGCTCATTGTAACCGGTCATTGTCGCCTCACTTCATGCGAAACCATAGAGCGCACTCTGACAGAAAGGCTTGAACATCCTGTTTTGAGAAACAATTGCATTTTAACTGTTGTGACAGCCCGTTTTCGTGCCGCAACAGGGCTGTTTTCGCGCCGAAAAACCCTTGCTGACAGGCATTAGGGCGCTTAGAGAGTCAAACCTGTCATAAAAGAGGAAGAGGAACCGCCCCATGAGACATATGCTTGCGCACGCCGATCTTTACCGTTCGGCAACGACTGCCGCCGCAGCAGTGGACCCGGCTCTTGGCGAGCTTCCTTCCTGGCGGCTCCAGGATCTCTACCCTTCGGCCACATCGACCGCTTTCGTTTCCGATATGGAAAAAGCCGGCAAGGCTGCATCGGATTTCGAAGCCAAATGGAAGGGCAAGCTGGCCGACGCGGCCACGAAGAAGGGCGAGGAGGGCATCGGCCAGGCGCTGAAGGAATATGAAGCGCTCGACGACATCATGGGCCGTCTCGGCTCCTTTGCCGGCCTCACCTATTTCTCTGACACGTCCAACCCGGCAAATGGCAAACTCTACGGCGACGTGCAGGCCAAGCTGACGGACTATTCCGGCCGGCTGCTGTTCTTTGCCCTTGAGCTGAACCGCATTGACGATGCCGCCATCGATGCCTGCATGGCAAACGATCCGCTTGCCGGCCACTATCGCCCCTGGCTGGTCGATCTGCGCCAGGACAAGCCCTACCAGCTCGAAGACAAGCTGGAACAGCTCTTCCTCGAAAAGTCGATGACTTCAGCTGCCGCCTTCAACCGCCTCTTCGATGAGACCATGGCGGAACTGCGCTTCGAAATCGACGGCGAGAAGCTGCCGCTCGAAGTGACCCTGAACATGCTGCAGGAAAAGGATCCGGAGGTTCGCCGCAAGGCGGCAATGGCGCTCGCCGAAACCTTCAAGACCAATATCCGCGTCTTCACGCTCATCACCAACACGCTCGCCAAGGACAAGGAAATCGCCGACCGCTGGCGCGGCTTCGAAGATATCGCCGACAGCCGCCATTTGGCCAACCGCGTCGAGCGCGAAGTCGTCGATGCCCTCGCGGCTGCGGTAAAGGAAGCCTATCCGCGTCTGTCGCATCGCTATTATAAGATGAAGGCGAAATGGCTCGGCATGGAGCAGATGAATTTCTGGGATCGCAATGCGCCGCTTCCGGAAACCTCCAGCGCCATCATCTCCTGGTCCGAAGCCAAGGAGACAGTGCTCTCGGCATACGACAATTTCGCGCCGGAAATGGCTGCAATCGCAGGGCGCTTCTTTGACGAGCAGTGGATCGACGCCCCCGTTCGTCCCGGCAAAGCGCCAGGCGCCTTTGCCCATCCGACCGTTCCGTCGGCCCATCCCTACGTGCTCGTCAATTACATGGGCAAGCCGCGCGATGTGATGACGCTCGCCCATGAACTCGGCCACGGCGTTCATCAGGTTCTCGCCGGCGCACAGGGCGCACTCATGTGCCAGACGCCATTGACGCTTGCCGAAACCGCTTCCGTCTTCGGCGAAATGCTGACCTTCCGTGCGCTGCTGAACCGCACGACCGACAAGCGCGAGCGCAAGGTCATGCTCGCCCAGAAGGTCGAGGACATGATCAATACGGTCGTACGCCAGATCGCCTTCTACGAATTCGAGCGCAAGGTTCACACCGCCCGCAAGGCCGGCGAGCTGACGGCTGATGACATCGGTGAACTCTGGCTCTCGGTCCAGGCCGACAGCCTCGGCCCGGCGATCAAGATTTCGGAGGGTTACGAGACCTACTGGGCCTATATCCCCCACTTCATCCACTCGCCCTTCTATGTCTATGCCTATGCCTTCGGCGACTGCCTCGTGAACTCGCTTTACGCCGTCTACCAGAAGGCCGAGACGGGCTTTCAGGACAAGTATTTCGAACTGCTGAAGGCCGGCGGCACCAAGCATCATTCCGAACTGCTGAAGCCCTTCGGCCTCGATGCAACCGACCCGTCCTTCTGGAGCAAAGGCTTGTCGATGATCGAAGGGCTGATCGACGAACTCGAGGCACTGGACAAGGCATAACTGCCGAAATCCTGCACCTTAGCTGGAAAGGCAATGGCAGCCTCCGAACCCTTCATCCTGTTCCGGGACGACACGACCGGCGAAGTCATGCTCTTCGCCGGTCCCGAAAACATGATCGTCGCCCGGACGAAGGCGGAAGTCCTGCCGGCGCTGCAGCGGATGGAAGAGGCGCACAAGGCCGGCAAATGGCTTGCCGGCTACATGGCCTATGAGGCAGGCCATCTCTTCGAAGAAAAGCTCGCTCCCTTCGCGGAAGATGATCGCGAAACACCGCTCCTGCTCTTCGGCATCTTCGATGCGCCGCAACCGGACGACCATCCGCTGGCAAGACCGAGACAGCGCCAGGAAAACGAAGAATTCCTGGCGTCGCCGAAAGCCGGCTGGAATTTCGATATATATAAAGAGCGTTTCGAACGCCTTCACCGGCATCTGCGCCTTGGCGATATCTACCAGGCCAATTTGACCATGCCGATCGAAGCCCGCTGGAACGGCGATCCGCTTGCCGCATTCTGGTCGCTCATCGACCGCCAGCCGGTCAGATATGGTGCTTACGTCGATCTCGGCGGCCCGATCATTCTGTCCCGCTCGCCGGAACTGTTTTTCCGCATCGACAAGGGCGGCTGGATCGAGACACATCCGATGAAGGGCACGGCCAAACGTGGCTCGACGCCTGCTGAAGATGCCGAAATCGTCGAAACCATGAAGGCGGATATCAAGACGCAGGCGGAAAACCGCATGATCGTCGATCTCCTGCGCAACGATGTCTCACGCATTTCGCAAGTCGGCACGCTCAGCGTTCCCAAGCTCTTCGAAGTCGAGACCTATCCGACCGTCCACCAGATGGTCAGCCACGTCCAAGCACGACTCCTGCCTGATCTTTCCATCAAGGATATATTCGCCGCACTCTTCCCCTGCGGCTCGATAACCGGCGCCCCGAAGATCCGCGCCATGGAAATTCTCCACGACCTCGAAGACGGACCGCGCGATGCCTATTGCGGTGCGATCGGCATGATTTCTCCCGAGGGTGCCATGCGCTTCTCCGTCGCCATCCGCACCATGACGCTGTTTGAGGGCGGCAGGGCCGTCTTCAATGTCGGCGGCGGCATCGTCTTCGATTCCACGGATGAAGCCGAATACGAGGAATGCCTGCTCAAGGCGCGCTTTGCCGTCGGCGACCAATGGATCGCGCGATGACGGATTTCTCACTGATCGAAACCCTGCGCTGGGAGCCGGACGAAGGTTTCATTCGCCTGCGCCTGCATCTCGCCCGCCTTTCCCGCTCCGCCCGCCGCATCGGCTTTCCCGAGCCGCTGGATGCGGCTGCCCGGCTGGAGGAGGCACTTGCGGGTGAAAAGGAACCGCGTCGCGTCAGGCTGACCTTCGACGACAAGGGCCGCATCGACATCACGACCGCGCCCTTCGCTCCGCTTTCACCTGATGTCGTCTGGACCTTGCGTATCGCAAACACCCGTCTCGATTCCACCGACAGGCTGCTGCGCCTCAAGACGACGCGCCGCGCTATCTATGAGGCTGCGCGCGCCGAATTCACCCAACAGCAGGCAGACGAAATCATCCTGCTCAACGAGCGACAGGAGGTCTGCGAAGGCACCATAACCTCCGTATTCCTCGACGATGGCTCCGGCACCCTCAGGACGCCGCCGATTTCCTGCGGCCTGCTTGCCGGTGTTCTACGCACCGAACTCATCTGCCAGCGCAGGGCGCGTGTCTGTCGCATCACGCTTGATGATCTGGACAAGGGCACGCTTTACGTCGGAAATTCGCTGCGCGGGCTGATCCGCGCCAGATTGCAAAAGGACTGACCATGCTGATCCTCGCCCTGACCTATGTGAAGCCGAACGAAGAGGCCGACAAGCATATGGAGCCGCATATGGCCTGGGTGAAGGAAGGCTACGCCAAGGGCTGGTTCCTCGCCTCCGGCCGCAAGGTGCCGCGCACCGGCGGCGTCATCCTTGCCGTCGGTGATCGCGCCGAGATCGAGGCCTATGTCGCGGCCGACCCCTTCACCATCCACGGCGTCGCGGAATACGACATTACCGAAGTTGCGCTGACGACGGTGACGGAAGGGCTGGAAGCCCTGAAACGCTGAGCGCGATGAAACAGCCGACCTACACGCCTTATGATGGCTCGTCCCGGCCCTTCACCATCGGCCTGATGCCGCTCGATCCCGTCAGATGGATCGAGCCCGACAAGGATCTCCACCGCTATCTCAACGAAAAAGCACGGCTCGCAAAAGAACGCCTCGACGACATCTTCGTCGCGGAGGAGGAAACGGAGGCTGCTCAGCAGGAAGCTCTCGACCTTATCCTTGCTCATCTTGCCGAGCAGCATTCAGCAATGCACCGGCGCGATGTCTCCAATCTGCCGCCGCTCTTCAAGGCCGGCTCACTGATCCAGGACGATCTTGTCCTCATGCGCCGCAAGGCCGATGGCTGGCATCTCGTCGCCGCCCACGTGTCCTTTCCCTCCTCATGGTCGTTGCAGGAAAAATTCGGCCGACCAATGCACGCAATCCACGCCGACGTGCCGGGCTTTAATGAAGGCACGCGCAATGCCGCACTCATCACCCGCATCTTCGACAATCTTCAGGTCGCCCAGCCGGTCGAGCGGCTGAACTGGTCGGTCAACAACACGGACGATCTCTTCCTTCCCGTCTCGAAACATCGCCGGTCGCCTTCCACTGAAGCCTTCACGCTCGCGGACCGCTTCATCCGTGTCGAGCGTCAGACGCTGACCAGGCTTCCTGTCTCCGGTGACATCCTCTTCACCATCCGCATTTACATCGATCCGGTCGCCGCTATCGCCCATCACCCGCAAGCAGCAAAACTCGCCTCAAGTTTCGCCGATCAGCTGGATGCGCTCGACGACCGACAGGCCGCCTACAAGGGTTTGACCACGCAAAGAACCGAACTCGCGCGGAAGCTGCGCGCAATTTGCATGCCCGATATTTGACCTTTGCAGGTGAACGCTCTTTATTGTGACTTCATTTTGTGATTAGAGCCGGTCACCTCGCGACCTTCGTCGCATTTTCACATGAATTCTTTAGGCTAGAAGCCTTCGTTCCCTTCCACAGGAGAAAAGAATGACGGAACAGAACTATCCGGTATATGGCGAAATTACCGGTCCGATCGTTATGATCGGCTTTGGCTCCATCGGCCGCGGCACGCTGCCCCTGATCGAGCGCCACTTCAAGTTCGACAAGAGCCGGATGGTTGTCATCGACCCGCGCACGGACGATGCCCACATTCTGGAAAAGCACGGCGTCAAGCATATCCAGGCGCATGTGACGAAGGACAATTACAAGGAGCTGCTGAAGCCGCTCCTGACCGAAGGCGAAGGCCAGGGTTTCTGCGTCAACCTCTCGGTCGATACCTCCTCTCTCGACATCATCAAGCTCTGCCGCAAGCTTGACGTGCTCTACATCGATACCGTCGTCGAGCCCTGGCTCGGCTTCTATTTCGACAAGGACATGAAGAACGAGGAGCGCACCAACTATGCGCTGCGCGAAACCGTTCGCAAGGAAAAGGCCAAGAACCCGGGCGGCACCACCGCCGTTTCCACCTGTGGTGCAAACCCGGGCATGGTTTCCTGGTTCGTCAAGCAGGCGCTGCTCAACCTCGCCAACGACATTGGCCTGAAGTTCGATGAACCGGGCCAGGACGACCGCGAAGAATGGGCAAAGCTCATGAAGAAGGTCGGCGTCAAGGGCATCCACATTGCCGAGCGCGACACCCAGCGCACCGTCCATCCGAAGCCGCTCAACGTCTTCTGGAACACCTGGTCCGTCGAAGGCTTCATCTCCGAAGGACTGCAGCCGGCCGAACTCGGCTGGGGTACCCATGAAAACTGGATGCCGAAGAACGCCAAGAAGCACAAGAAGGGCTCCAAGGCTGCTATCTTCCTGGAACAGCCCGGCGCCAACACCCGCGTGCGCACCTGGTGTCCGACGCCCGGCCCGCAATACGGCTTCCTCGTCACCCACAACGAGTCGATCTCGATCGCCGATTTCTTCACGGTCAAGGACAAGGACGGCGACGTCACCTATCGCCCGACCTGCCACTACGCCTATCATCCGGCTAACGATGCGGTTCTGTCGCTGCACGAAATGTTCGGCAACGGCGGCCAGGCCCAGCCGGTTCTCCACGTTCTTGACGAGAACGAACTGGTCGACGGCGTCGACGAACTCGGCGTGCTGCTCTACGGCCACGACAAGAACGCTTACTGGTACGGTTCGCGCCTGTCGCTCGAAGAAACCCGTCGCATCGCCCCCTATCAGAATGCAACCGGCCTGCAGGTAACCTCTGCTGTTCTCGCCGGCATGGTCTGGGCGATTGAAAACCCGAAGGCCGGCATCGTCGAAGCCGACGAGATGGATTACAAGCGCTGCCTCGAAGTGCAGCTGCCCTATCTCGGCCCGGTCGAAGGCCATTACACCGATTGGACCCCGCTCGACGGTCGTCCGGGCCTGTTCCCGGAAGACATCGACACCAAGGATCCGTGGCAGTTCAAGAACATCCTCGTTCGCTGAACCTTGCTGCGATGATATTGAAGATGCCCGCTGCAAGGCGGGCATTTTTGTAACGCCTGCTGTCTAAATGCCGGCCGACCTCTGCCGAAGGCTTGTCTTCACGGAAGGTGCGCGCCATGTTTTGCGCGGATGTCGCGGATAGGTTCCGCTTGGATTCGCCGGAGAAGCCTTATGAAAATCAGAACTGGTCTCGTTCTTGCGGTTGCATCGGCTGCCCTTGCCGCCTGCGTTTCCTCCGGTCCGCGCCCTCTCCCGGTCGCATCGGCACCTGCTCCGGCCGGTGTCGAAGGCACATGGGCCGATCCGAACGGCATCGTCTCAACCTTCCAGGGCGGCACGTTCACCACGCGCACGACCGACAGCAACCAGCTCCTGGCTTCCGGCACCTATATCAAAACGTCGCCGACGCTGGTGGAAATCAACATGACCTCGCTGGTGCGCAACACCCAGTCAAAGGTCAATTGCTCGCTCGTCACCACGAGCCAGCTGAACTGCACCTCGGATGCCGGCGCACAGTTCGTCCTGACCCGTCGCGGCTAAATCCTAATCCTTCCTGATTATTGGCGACGCTTCCGGCTTTTTTGCCGGGAGCCCCCTTGGAAAGCGTCCTCACCTCCACAGCTTCTCTCTTGCGGTTCGCCCATCGAGGTGAAAACATCCGCGCGCCGGCATCGTCGGTGACGATCCATGTGAGGGATGGCCAGGATCAGGGGTAAACATCCTGGCCTAAATCAGGAGAACAGGGATGACGAAGTCTTTAAGCTTCGGAATTTTAACCGCGTCCATTCTGGCGCTGAGCACCAGTGCCGCATTTGCGGATTACGAACTCAATATTCTGCACATCAACGATTTCCACTCGCGTATCGAATCGATCAACAAGTTCGATTCCACCTGCTCGCCGGAAGAAGAGAGCAAGAACGAGTGCTTCGGCGGCGCCGCACGGCTGAAGACCGCCATCGATCAGCGCCGTCAGGCCCTGACGGGCAAGAATGTGCTGCTGCTCAACGGCGGCGACAATTTCCAGGGCTCGCTGTTTTACACGACCTACAAGGGCGCAGCCGAAGCCGAAATGCTGAACCTCATGAAGTTCGACGCCATGACGGTCGGCAACCATGAATTCGACGACAGCGAGGACGGGCTTGCGACCTTCCTCGACAAGGTGCAGTTCCCCGTCGTTACCGCGAATGTCAAGGCAAGTGCCGCCTCCAAGATCGGCGATCGCGTCAAGCCTTCGCTCGTACTCGACGTCGGCGGCCAGAAGATCGGCATCGTCGGCGCCGTCACCAACGACACGCCGGAGCTTTCATCCCCCGGTCCGAACGTGACCATTGCCGATGACGTGCAGAGCATCACGGCTGAAGTTCAGAAACTGAAGGGTGAAGGCGTCAACAAGATCATCGCACTCACCCATGTAGGCTATCCGCGCGACCTCGCCATGATCGCCAAGATCCCCGATGTCGACGTGGTCGTCGGCGGCCATTCGCACAGCCTGCTCTCGAACACCGATCCGAAGGCTGAAGGCCCCTATCCGACGATGGTCGACAATCCCGGCGGCTACAAGGTTCCGGTGGTTCAGGCAGCCTCCTACAGCAAATATCTCGGCGATCTCGTCGTCAATTTCGATGACAACGGCGTCGTCAAGGAAGCCAAGGGTGATCCGATCCTGATCGATTCCTCCTTCACGCCCGATCCGGCGGTCGCCGCCCGCATCGTCGAGTTGGCAAAGCCGATCGAGGATCTGCGCAAGAAGGTGATCGGCTCCTCCGAAGGCCCGATCGAAGGCGACCGAAAGGTCTGCCGCGTCAAGGAATGCTCTATGGGCAACCTCGTGGCCGACGCCATGCTCGACCGCACCAAGAACCAGGGCGTGACCATCGCTATCCAGAATGGTGGCGGCTTGCGTGCCTCCATCGATGGCGGCGACGTTACCCAGGGCGAAGTCATCACGGTTCTGCCCTTCCAGAACACGCTTGCGACCTTCCAGCTGACCGGCGCCGACATCATCAAGGCGCTTGAGAACGGTGTCAGCCAGATCGACCAGGGCGCTGGCCGCTTCCCGCAGGTCGCCGGGCTGAAATTCACCTTCGACCAGTCGAAGCCGGTTGGTGGTCGCGTGAGCGATGTTCAGGTCAAGGACGGCGACAATTTCGTCCCGATCGACAATGCCAAGACCTATAGCGTTGCCACCAACAACTTCATGCGCGCCGGCGGTGACGGCTATGTCGCCTTCAAGGATGGCCAGAATGCCTATGATTACGGCCCTGACCTCGCCGATGTGACGGCCGAATACGTCGCCGCGCATTCGCCCTATAAGCCCTATACGGACGGCCGCATCACTGAAATCGCGCAGGCTTCCCCTGCTCCTGCCACCGAGGCCGCGCCGGCACCTGCCGCTCCGGCGCCGTCAGCAGAACCGACTCCTGCCCCGGCGACACCGGCCCCCTCGGCAGAGCCCGCGCCCGCTCCGGCGGCCTCTGCGCCGGCAACACCTTCCACCCATGTCATCGTTGCCGGCGATAACTTCTGGAATCTTGCCAAGACCTTCTATGGCGAGGGCACCGAATGGCGCAAATTGTCGGAAGCCAACGGCAGCCCGAACCCGCGCCATCTCCGGATCGGCGAGGAAATCAAGGTTCCCGCCAAGTAAGACGATTTGTCCCGATGATGTGAGCCGGTCCGGGGTTTCCCGGGCCGGCTTTTCTACTTATAGGGTGAACCGTGATCGGCTGGCTGCGTATGAGCCGGAAAGACACGGAAAGCGCGTTGGGGCCAGAATGACAGATACTTCACTCCGCCCGGCGGACCATCCCGCCGTCAAATTCGGCAAGGTTGGCGTCCTGCTGGTCAATCTCGGCACGCCTGATGGCACCGACTATACGTCCATGCGCCGATACCTGCGCGAGTTTCTGACCGACAAACGCGTTATCGAATGGTCGCCCTGGAAATGGTATCCGATCCTGTTCGGCATCGTCCTCAACACGCGCCCGCAGAAAGTGGGCAAGGCCTATGAGACGATCTGGAACAAGGAGCTGAACGAAAGCTGGCTGCGTACCTATACCCGCAACCAGTCGGACTTCATGGCCGAACGGCTGAAGGATCTGCCAACCGTCAATGTCGATTGGGCAATGCGCTACGGCACGCCGTCGATCCCCTCACGCATCCAGGCGTTGAAGGATGAAGGTTGCGACCGTATCCTGCTCTTCCCGCTCTATCCGCAATATGCCGCAGCCACCACCGCGACAGTCAATGACAAGGCCTTCCAGAAGCTGCTGACCATGCGCTGGCAGCCGGCGCTGCGCACTGTGCCTGAATATCACGACGACGAGACCTATATCGAAGCGCTGGCGAAATCCGTCGAGCGGCATCTGGCCACCCTCGACTGGAAGCCGGAAATGCTGCTCGCTTCATTCCACGGCATCCCGCTCTCCTATTTCCAGCAGGGCGATCCCTATTACTGCCAGTGCCAGAAGACCGGTCGACTGCTGCGCGAACGCCTCGGACTGACCAAGGAAAATTTCATGGTCACCT
Organism: Hyphomicrobiales bacterium; assembly: GCA_900471925.1. Taxonomy (GTDB): domain Bacteria; phylum Pseudomonadota; class Alphaproteobacteria; order Rhizobiales; family Rhizobiaceae; genus Rhizobium. The sequence continues at coordinate 249,180 of UCGV01000024.1, read as the reverse complement.
TCCAGTCCCGTTTCGGGCCGGAAGAATGGCTGCAGCCCTATACCGACAAGGCCGTCGAAAAGCTTGCGCAGGATGGCGTCAAGCGAATTGCGGTCATCAACCCGGGCTTCGTCTCCGACTGTCTGGAGACACTGGAAGAGATCGCCGAACAGGCCGCCCATTCCTTTACCCACAATGGTGGCGAGCACTTCACGCATGTCCCCTGCCTGAATGATGGCGAGGACGGCATCCAGGTACTGGAAAAGGTCGTGCGCCGCGAGCTGCTCGGCTGGGTGTGACAGATCCGGCACCGGGATTTTCTTGCATCCATCGATAGATAAAAACGTTTCGCGCCCCAGATCTTAAGAGGAGCCGATAAGCGACGACAACCGCACCGAAGGCGCGATTGTCGCCAGCATATCCGTAGCCTCCGTCTTGTTGATCGGGACGTATTTCATGACCTCGGGTTTCAGAAAATCGATTGTATTCGCCTGCCTGCTTGTCGCGACAGCTGGCTTCTATCTCGCCTGGGAGCACTATCAGCGGGTCTACGCCAGCGCTCCTCCCAAAGGCATCGTTGGCCAGGTTGCCTGCCAGCTTCGCCTGCGCGACGTCAGAACCAGCCATTTCAGCGCCGACGACCAGCCTTTTCTTACCAGTTGCCTGATGGGCGGCTACATCACCAAGAGCGACTTCGATGATGCCGGCCTATCACCCTGATTTGAAAGGCGCAGCTGTCATTCCTTCCTTGCAAATAACGTGCTAACTCACCACCTCAGATAGGCGGGTTCAGGGAGGAATTCATGCTGCTCGGCGGCTTCGATATCGTTGTCATTGCACTGGTGATTTTCGTCATCCTGGTGCTTTTTGCAGGCATCAAGACAGTGCCGCAGGGTTTCCGCTACACGATCGAGCGCTTTGGTCGTTACACACGCACACTGGAACCCGGCCTCAACATCATCACGCCCTTCATCGAGCGCATCGGCGCCCGCATGAACGTCATGGAACAGGTACTCGACGTCCCGACGCAAGAGGTCATCACCAAGGACAACGCCTCGGTTTCCGCAGATGCGGTTGCCTTCTACCAGGTGCTGAACGCCGCGCAGGCTGCCTATCAGGTATCCAATCTAGAAAACGCGATCCTGAACCTCACCATGACCAATATCCGTTCGGTCATGGGTTCAATGGATCTCGACGAACTCCTGTCGAACCGCGACGCGATCAACGACCGGCTGCTGCGCGTCGTCGACGATGCCGTGCATCCCTGGGGCATCAAGGTCACCCGCATCGAAATCAAGGACATCCGCCCGCCCGTCGATCTCGTGGACGCGATGGCCCGGCAGATGAAGGCCGAGCGCGAGAAACGCGCCCAGGTTCTCGAAGCCGAGGGTTTCCGCAACGCTCAGATCCTGCGGGCCGAAGGCGCCAAACAGTCGGCCATTCTCCAAGCCGAGGGCCAGCGCGAGGCTGCCTTCCGCGAAGCCGAGGCGCGCGAACGTCTGGCGGAAGCCGAAGCAAAGGCAACACGTATGGTCTCAGAAGCCATCGCTGTCGGTGACGTCCAGGCGATCAACTATTTCGTGGCGCAGAAATATACGGAAGCCTTGGCCTCGATCGGCCAGGCGAACAATGCCAAGATCGTGCTGATGCCGATGGAAGCGTCTTCTATCCTCGGCTCGCTCGGCGGCATCGGCGCGATCGCGCGTGAAGTGTTCGGTGACGGCAGCAACCCGCCGCCTCCGCCGCGCCCACGTCCCGGTCCGGCGCGTTCAACACCGCCGGTCACCCCACCCAATCCCTTCAATTCCAATCCGGAGCGATAATCCATGCTGGCGAAGATCGTCGGCGAACTCGGGCCTTGGAGCTGGTGGGTAGCGGGTCTCGTGCTGCTCGCCGCCGAGATGATCGTGCCGGGATTCTTTCTGGTCTGGATCGGCCTTGCAGCGCTTGCAGTCGGCGTTCTGGCCCTGCTCTTCTGGGATGCCGCCTTCTGGATCTGGGAGCTGCAGGCGATCCTCTTCGCCTTGCTTGCGGTTGTCGCCACGCTCATCGGCCGACGGCTGACGCTGCGCAACGACAAGACCGACGAACCTTTCCTCAATCAACGCGGCGCGAGCCTTGTCGGCCGTACTGCGACGCTGCACGAACCGATCCGCGAGGGCCGCGGCCGCATCCGCCTCGACGATACGCTGTGGCAGGTCATGGGGCCGGATCTTCCGGCCGGAACGCAGGTCAAGGTGATATCGAGCAATGGCCGCGACCTGACGGTCGGGCCGACCTGATCAGGCGACGCCGATCCGCAGCAGATCGTGGAAGTGAATGAGGCCGACAGGGCGCTGGTCGTCATCGATGACGATGAGCGCGCCGATCTTGTATTGCTCGAGCAATGCGAGCGCTGCCGTCGCCAGCACAGTCGGCCGGACGGTCTTCGGTGCTTTCGTCATGATGTCATCGACAGTCAGCTCTGCCAGATTACGGCTGAGGTTGCGCGACATATCGCCATCCGTGACGATGCCGCAAAGCCGTCCCTCCGCATCCAGCACACCGACGCAGCCGAAATGCTTGTGCGACAAAACCCTGATCGCGTCCGGCACGGACGTACCCTTGGCAACCAGCGGCACGCGGTCGCCCGTATGCATGACATCGGCGACATGCATCAGGCTTGCACCCAATTTGCCGCCTGGATGGAAGACATGGAAATCCGTGGCCGTGAAGCCGCGCGCATCCAGGAGCGCGATTGCCAGCGCATCGCCGAGCGCAAGCTGCAGCATCGTCGATGTTGTCGGCGCCAGCCCGTTCGGGCAGGCCTCTTCCTCATTGGGGATCAGCAGCGCTATATCTGCGGCCGTCGCGAGCGAAGACCGCGGGCTGCAGGTCATGGCAATCAACGGAATGGAGAAACGCCGCGTGTAGGAAATGATGCTTTTCAGTTCCGCGCTTTCGCCGCCCTTGGAAATCGCCAGCACGACGTCGTCGCCGGCAATCATGCCGAGGTCACCGTGGTTGGCTTCTGCCGCATGCACGAAAAAGGCAGGCGTGCCGGTCGAGGCAAAGGTAGCGGCGATCTTCGTACCGATATGGCCGCTCTTGCCGACGCCGGTCACGATCACGCGGCCGGTATTCTCGCCGATCATCTCGACCGCGCGGGTAAAGGGTCCGGCCAGTCCGTCATCGAAGCTACGTTCGAGCGCTTCAAGGGCGCGTCTCTCGGTGCTGACCGTGCGTTTGCCGGACTCCAGCACGCTGTTTTCGACGAGTTTTACCGCTCTCCTGATCATGACAATGCGTTAGACCTTTTCACTTTAGCTGTCCACCCGACAATGTTTCCCATGTATGAACGCGCCGTCCTGTTGGCAACGAATGGTTAACCACAAGGCTTTACGCTTGGGTAAGACTTCGAAGCATGTCAGGCGCGGATTGAATGGGCCAGGGAAAACAGACGAGCAGTGTGACGCCGCTCCGCGCCATGAGCCGTGCTGTCTCCATCACGGCTATCGGCCTGCTGATCGCGCCTGCCGCTTTCGCCCAACAGGCACCATCGCAGCAGCCGGCAGGCGCAACGAATTTTCGAAATGCAGCCGCACAAAATACCGGCGCAACGCCTGACGCCGATGGCACGGATGATGCCGCGGTCCCCACGACCCAGGCCCAGGATGCCGACGCCACAGCCGCCCCTGCCCCCACACAGCAGCCCGACGACGAAATCACCGGTTCCATCCTCGACGAGGATATGCGCCGCCTGAACACCCGCGAGCCGGGCGTCGATGAAACCCCGCTGCGCAAAACATCGGAAAGCGCCTCGACCGAACAGACTCCGGGTATCCGCGTCGGCAGCTTCGTGCTGCGCCCAAGCGTCACGCAGACGATCAACAGCGAAACCACGAAGGATGGTGGCGTAAAACAGAGTCGTGGCTTCCTCGAGACCGATATGGGCGCGACGCTGACCTCCGACTGGAGCCGGCACCAGCTGACCGTCACCTCCGAGGGCGCCTGGCAGAAGAACATCAGCGGCGAAGGCGAGGAGCAACCTTCCTTCAAGCTTGACGGCGATCTCAGGCTCGACCTGCCGCGCGACACCGTCGCCCACATCACCGGCGGCTACAATTTCTACCGCGAGGATACGGACGATCCGGACGCGATCACCGATGCCGCCCAGCAGTCCGACGTCCAGGAATTTTCAGGCGGCGCCTCGATCGAGCACGATTTCGGCATCCTGCGCGGCACGACGGCCGTTGCGCTGTCCCGCTCTATCTATTCGGATGCGAAGCTCTCCAACGGCACGACGGTTTCGCTGAGCGATCGCAACGAGACGAGCGGCACGATTCGCGGCCGCATCGGCTACGAGCTCTCGCCCGCGCTCATTCCCTTCATCGAGGCGTCGGTCGGCAAGACCAACTATGACGAGCGCGTCGATTCCTCAGGCTACCGGCGCTCCGGAGACAGTTACGGCGCCAAGGGCGGTGTCGAAGTCGACATGGGAGAAAAGCTGAAGGGTGAGGTCGCACTTGGCTATGCGACGGCTGACTTCGACGACAGCAGGCTGAAATCTATCGATACGGCGACACTCGATGCCAGCCTGCTCTGGTCGCCGATCCGCGGAACGAATGTCAATCTCGACCTCCAGACCAGCATCCAGCCTTCGACGACGGCGGGCGAAAGCGGTTACGTCTCGCATCAGCTGACGACGACGGTCGATCATCAACTGCGCGACAATCTGGTGGGCACCGTTATCGGCGGCGTCACGCTGCGCGACTACCCGAGCGATAGCACGATAAGCGACGAGACGGTTTACACCGCCTCGACAGGTCTTATCTGGAATATCAACCGCTACCTCGATTTCACCAGCACGCTTGGCTACGAGCTGACGACGCGCAAGGAAGGCGACGACTCGCAGCAATGGCGAGCCGGCGTCGGTCTCAAGGTGAAACGCTGAGAAGCCTTACTTCAGGCGGCCGAGCAGATTCTTGAAGCCGTCTTCGACGGTAGGACGGATATCCGCGCGCTCGAGAGCGAAGGCAACGTTGGCGAGGATGAAGCCATCCTTGGCGCCGCAGTCGTATGTTTCACCCTTGAAGTGGTAGCCTGCGAAATCCTGCTCCTTGAGCAGCTTCAGCATGCCGTCGGTGAGCTGGATTTCGTTGCCGGCGCCGCGCTCCTGGGTTTCCAGGATCTTGAAGACTTCCGGCTGCAGAATGTAGCGGCCGTTAATGAAGAAGTTGGAAGGCGCCGTGCCCTTGGCCGGCTTTTCGACCATGCCGGTGATGCGGAAACCTTCGCCGATCGCCTCTCCGACGCCGACGATACCGTATTTATGGGCCTGATCCGGAGCGCATTCCTCGACGGCGATGATGTTGCCACCGCTATGTTCGTAGAGCTCGATCATGCCCTTCATGCAGCCCTTCTGGTCCTTCATGATCATGTCGGGCAGAAGAAGTGCGAAAGGCTCGTCGCCGACGATCTCGCGGGCGCACCAGACGGCGTGGCCAAGGCCGAGCGGCTCCTGCTGACGGGTAAAGCTCACCGTGCCTGCCTTGGGAAGCTGCTGCTGCAGCAGGGTGATCTCCGCCTTCTTGGCGCGCTCCTTGAGCGTCTGCTCAAGTTCGAAATGAATATCGAAGTAATCTTCGATGACGTGCTTGTTACGACCAGTAACAAAAACCAGATGTTCAATGCCTGCTTCAAGTGCTTCGTCAACGACATACTGAATGATTGGCTTGTCGACGACCGTCAGCATTTCCTTCGGAACCGCTTTTGTGGCTGGAAGGAAGCGTGTTCCCAGACCTGCAACCGGAAATACTGCCTTACGAACTTTCTTATTCAGAGCCACACCGACCTCCTGATTTGACTATACCGCTTTTAGTTAAACGCTACATCGATTTGAACTAGTATAGAATTGCTACCGTTTTGCAAATGGTGACTGGACCGGACGCTCATGGTAAAGAATTTGTTGACTCCGTTCCTGTATTTTCGGCGTAGGACGGACATGACGTACCGCCCAGGCTAAAACTGAAGATGACGGATACGACTGCCGATGACCCAGAAATACGCAAACTCCCTACGTGGTCTTGCTCTCGCCATCGTTGTCGCCACCGCGGCTGGACTGGCCCCCAATAACGCAAATGCGGATGCCCGGTTCCAGAAGTGGATCGCGGACTTCTACCAGACAGCCTCGCAGAGTGGCATCAGTAAGGCAACGTATCAGAAAGCCTTTTCTGGGGTGAGCGAGCCCGATCCCACAGTCCTGGAAAAAGCGACCTATCAACCTGAATTCACATCGAAGATTTGGGATTACGTCGACTCTCGAGTCAACCCCTACACTGTGGATATCGGCCGCAAGATGGCCGCCAAGCATGCCAGGACGCTGGACGCCATCCAGCGCCGATTCGGCGTCGACAAATCGATTCTTCTGGCCATCTGGTCGATGGAATCGAACTACGGCGCCGTACTCGCTAAAGACGAGCGCCTTCACTATGTGCCCCGCGCATTGGCGACACTTGCCTATGCCGATCCCAAGCGTGCCAAATTTGCCAAGAAGCAGTTGATCGCGGCCCTGAAGATCCTCCAGAACGGCGATGTGCCCGCCAAGGAAATGACCGGCTCCTGGGCCGGCGCCATGGGCCACACCCAGTTCATTCCGACAAGCTACCTTCTTTACGCCGTCGATGCCGATGGCAACGGCCACCGCGATATCTGGAACTCCGTGCCCGATGCGCTGGCGACCTCGGCCAATCTCCTCATGAAGAACGGCTGGGATGCTGGCAGGACCTGGGGTTACGAGGTTGCGGTGCCTGCCTCCGCCGCCCAGCAGGTCGGCAAGACGCGTACGCTCGCCCAGTGGGCTGCCCTCGGCCTGAGACGGCCGAACGGCAAGCCCTTCAAGGACGGCGACACGCGCGCCATGCTGAAGATGCCGGCCGGCAGCAATGGTCCGGGCTTCCTGATGACGGCGAATTTCTTCACCATCAAGAACTACAATTCCTCCGACAGCTACGCTCTCGCCGTCGGCCTTCTCGCAGACCAGATTGCAGGCTTTGGCGGCATGCAGCAGCGCTGGCCCCGCCCGGAAGGCACGCTCGACGTTACCGAGAAGTTCGAATTGCAGACGCGTCTGAAAACACTCGGATATTACAGCGGTGATGTCGACGGTAATTTCGGGTCCGGCTCCAAGGCTGCCATCGCTGCCGTGCAGGAACGCATCGGCATGCAGCCGGATGGTGAGCCATCCCTTTCGCTTCTCCACGCGCTTCGCCGCTAACGCTTTGAATAGACGCATCGGGCTTTCTGAGAATCGATCTCGATTTTCGGGCCGATGCGTAGAAGCGGGGAAAGCGCGACCTAAATAATAGTGTTGGAGTGGACGGAAAGCCGCCGCCTATGCAAGATGCCCGGCAGATGCGGAACTGCCCGATGACGAAGAGAACTGACTGGACCCGATGGAGCCGTGGGCTTGCGCTTGCCGCAGCAACGCTCTTTCTTTGCCTGGGTTCTATATTGCCTGCGCATTATGCCGAAGCGCAGGAAATGCGCTACCAGCGCCGCTCCATCCTCGATTTCTTTCTCGGGCGGCGTTATATCGACGAGGATCCGCAACCGGAAATGCGCGATCAGCCGCGACGTCAACAGCAGCAGCGCAAGCGTCCGCCTGCACAAAAGGCCATAACGCCCATGCGCACGGCGCCTGTGGCACCCGCCGAACCGGTGGTTCAGAAGCTGGATAATGCCCAGAAGATCCTGATCGTCGGCGATTTTCTGGCGGGTGGCCTCGGTGATGGCCTCACCGCGGCCTTCGAAACCTCGCCCGGCGTGGTCGTCGAGGCCCGCAGCAATGTATCTTCCGGTCTCGTGCGCGACGACTATTACAACTGGCCCGGCGAATTGCCGAAGATGATCGATGAGCTGAAACCGGCCATGGTCGTCGTCATGATCGGCGCCAACGACCGTCAGCAGATGGTGACCGATGCCGGCAAGGAAAAGTTCCGCACGGACGGCTGGTTCACGGAATACCAGCGCCGCGTGCTCGCATTCGCCAAGGAAATAACGGATCGGAAAATCCCGCTGCTCTGGGTCGGGCTCCCCGCCTTTGAATCCGATGGGATGACGGCCGATGCCGTGCAGATGAACCAGCTCTATCGCAATCAGATGGAAAGCATCGGTGGTGAATTCGTGGATATCTGGGACGGTTTCGTCGATGAAAACGGCAAGTTCATCGTCACCGGCTCCGACGTCAATGGCCAGCAGGTGCGCCTGCGCACCACCGACGGCATCAACCTTACACAGGCCGGCCGCCGCAAGCTCGCCTTCTACGTGGAAAAGCCGGCACGCCGCATTCTCGGCACCCAGGCAAGCCCCGATCTCGTGCGCTTGGACCCCGGCAACCTGCCGGCCCTGAGCCTGCCCACCAATCCTGTCGAACACACGCTGCCGATCAGCCTCTCCGACCCGAACCTCGACGGCGGGGCGGAACTGCTCGGCGCTGCGAGGGCGGCGCCGGTGACGCTGACGAAGTCTCCGCGCGATCTGCTTGTCGAGCAGGGAGAGATGGCGCCGGCACCCGCCGGCCGCATCGATGACTACCGCATGCCGACATTGAAGACGACGGCCGAAGTATCCGTGAAATGAAAAGGGCCGTTTAAACGGCCCTCGTCGATGTTGTGGATTTACGCGGCTTTCGCCTGTGGCCAAGTCATATAGTAGAAGTCCGAGCCGATCTGGCCGAAATACGCATTGCTGTTATCGACCTGATCCACGTAGTGATTGCCCTGCTTGACGAACGAAGCATCGTCACCACGCTTCAGATGCGCGTTGAGGAAATCGTTCCAGCCGCTGGCGTCGATATCGGTGCCGGGCTTGCTCTCGGTGTCGGCTTCATCCGGATTGTCGACATCCCAGGCGGTGATGGAAATGCCCTGCGTCGGATCGGAGACCGTCAGCGTGCCGTTTTCGAGAGCGGTTAGCATGTCATGTGCCGTACCTTCGGTACCTTCCTTTTCGGCAGCCTCTTCAAGCTGCTTCTTGAGCATGGCCATGAAGGACGAGCTCGTGACATCGGAATTTTCGCCCGATGTGTCGTCCGTCTCGTCGGTCTGGTCATTCTGCGTCGACAGCGTATCGAGCAGGCTCGCCAGCGCATTGTTTGAAAGCAGCGATGAAGTATCGGGATCCAGGCCATAGCTGCTGAGAATGCTGGCGGCGCTGGAGGAATCAGCGGTATTCTGGCTGCTGTCATCATCGGAACCGCGCAGGTTCTTCAGGGCATATTGGGCTGAAACCAGCCGCGTACTGTCGATTGCGGAAACCATGGTTGTCCTTTGCGATGGTCCGCGGCAGCCATGTCCCTTGCGCCGCGGCCAACAGTGAAACACGTCACGACTGAACGGGCGGGGGCAGGTCCGGTCAGTCGCCGCGGGCCGCCTTTGGCCCGCATACGCGAGAAACCGTGCAGTTCTGGAATTGCATGAGGCTTGCCTGAAACCTCACCGCGTCAACCGGTCGCACCACGAAAAACTCCGCCGGAATACGGCGGAGTTTGACCTGACGAATTGTCGGAGATGGATCAGCGCGGCAGGACGGTGGAGCCCATGAGCGCTTCGTCGATGGCACGCGCTGCCTGACGACCTTCGCGGATCGCCCAGACCACCAGCGACTGACCGCGCCGCACGTCGCCGGCCGTCCAGAACTTGTCGATCGAGGTCTTGTAGTCACGATCGTTGGCAACGACGTTGGTCGAGCCGCGCTTGTCGAGGTTCAGCGTCAGCTTGCCGTCGAGTTCCTTCAGAACGCTGTCCTTGAACGGACCGCTGAAGCCGATGGCGATGAAGGCGAGATCCGCCTTGATGACGAAATCCGTGCCCGGAACCGGGCGGCGGCGCTCATCGACTTCGCAGCACTTCACCCCGGTCAGCACGCCGTCTTCGCCGACGAATTCGAGCGTCGCGACCTGGAACTCGCGGATGACACCTTCTGCCTGCGAGGAGGAGGTGCGCATCTTGGTCGCCCAGAACGGCCAGACGGCAAGCTTGTCTTCCTTCTCCGGCGGCTGCGGGCGAATGTCGAGCTGGGTCACCTTGACCGCACCCTGGCGGAACGCCGTGCCGACGCAGTCGGATGCCGTATCACCGCCGCCGACGACGACAATATGCTTGGCGCCGGCGAGGATAGGATCGGACGGCCAGCCGGTGCTGTCGATACTTTCGCGGCCGACGCGCTTGTTCTGCTGCACGAGGTACGGCATCGCATCGTGAACGCCAAGCAGATCCGTACCCGGAATGCCGGCTTCGCGCGGTGTCTCGGAGCCGCCGCAGTAAAGCACGGCGTCATAATCGGCCAGAAGCTGCTCGACCTTCACATCGACGCCGACATTGACGCCGCAATGGAAGGTGACGCCTTCACCCTTCATCTGTTCGACGCGGCGATCGATGAAGTTCTTCTCCATCTTGAAGTCCGGAATGCCGTAACGCAGCAACCCGCCCGGCTTCGTCTCGCGCTCGTAGACATGAACGTCATGACCGGCGCGACCGAGCTGCTGGGCCGCCGCCATGCCGGCAGGGCCGGAACCGATGATCGCGACCTTCTTGCCGGTATGGATCGTTGCCGGCTGCGGGCGAATGAAGCCGAGCTCGTACGCCTTGTCGGCAATAGCCTGCTCGACCGTCTTGATCGCGACCGGCGTATCCTCGAGGTTCAGCGTGCAGGCTTCCTCGCAGGGAGCCGGGCAGACGCGACCGGTGAATTCCGGGAAGTTGTTGGTCGAATGCAGGTTCTGGATCGCCGCTTCCCAGTTGTTGTTGTAGACGAGGTCGTTCCAGTCGGGAATCTGGTTGTGAACCGGGCAGCCGGTCGGGCCGTGGCAGTAGGGGATGCCACAGTCCATGCAACGAGCCGCCTGTTTCTGCACTTCCGGGTCCGACATCGGGATCGTGAATTCGCGGAAATGGCGGATGCGGTCCGATGCCGGCTGATACTTCGCTACCTGCCGGTCGATTTCCAGAAAACCTGTAACCTTACCCATATTTTCGTCCCTTACCCTCATGACCGACTCGCCTGCGGCCAGTTGTCTGTCATCAGCCTCGATCTCGGAGGCAGCTTGTTTCTTTCGACCGTCATTGAACATATCCCCTGATTGCCATCCACGCGGTTGCGCAAGCTTCAAGCCTGCGGCTGATCGTCGTTGAGTCATTGAGATATTTCAGTCATCCGCCACGCGCTTTGCTGCGTGGCGGACTATTCGGCGGAATCACTCGGCAGCGATGCCCATCCGGCTGCGCTCCATTTCCTCAAGCGCCCGGCGGTATTCGACCGGCATGACCTTGCGGAATTTCGGGCGGTAGTCGACCCAGTGCTCAAGGATTTCCTTGGCGCGGGTGGAGCCCGTGTAGTGCAGGTGGTTGGAGATCAGCTGGTAGAGGCGCTCTTCGTCGTGGCGCGTCATGTCACCGGAGACGTCGACGCGTCCCTTGTGCATGAGGTCGCCACCGTGATGATGCAGCTTCTCCAGCATGTCGTCCTCTTCCGGAACCGGCTCGAGCTCGACCATGGCCATGTTGCAGCGGCTGGCGAAATCGCCGGCCTCATCGAGAACATAGGCCACGCCACCGGACATGCCGGCTGCGAAGTTACGGCCCGTCGCACCGAGCACGACCACCACGCCACCCGTCATATATTCGCAGCCGTGGTCGCCCACGCCTTCGACGACGGCGATGGCGCCGGAGTTGCGGACCGCGAAACGCTCGCCCGCCACACCGCGGAAATAGCATTCGCCTTCGGTCGCACCGTAGAGCACCGTATTGCCGACGATGATCGAGTTCTCGGCAATGATCTTCGAATTTTCCGGCGGACGCACGATGATCTTGCCGCCTGAAAGGCCCTTGCCGACATAGTCGTTGCCATCGCCGATCAGATTGAAAGTGACGCCGCGGGCAAGGAATGCACCGAAGCTCTGGCCGGCCGTGCCCTTCAGGGTCACGTTGATCGTGTCTTCCTTCAGGCCGCGATGGTTATAGCGCTTGGCAACCTCGCCCGAGAGCATGGCCCCGGCCGAACGGTCGACGTTCTTGATGTCGACTTCGAAGGCGACTGGCGTCTTCGATGCCAGTGCCGGCTCAGCCGCCGCAATCATCTTGCGGTCGAGAATATCGTCGATCGGGTGCTTCTGGCGCGTCGTCCAGTAGGTCTCTTCCTTCGGTGCATCGACCTTGTGGAAGATCTTTGCGAAGTCGAGCCCCTTGGCCTTCCAGTGCGCCAGCATCTCGTCCTTCTCCAGCAGCTCCGAAGCGCCGATGATGTCATCGAGCTTGGTGAAGCCGAGGGAGGCGAGGATTTCACGCACTTCGTTGGCAACGAAGAAGAAGTAGTTGATGACGTGCTCGGGCGTGCCCTTGAAGCGTTTGCGCAGGACCGGATCCTGCGTCGCCACGCCGACCGGACAGGTGTTCAGGTGGCACTTGCGCATCATGATGCAGCCGGCAGCGATCAGCGGAGCCGTCGCAAAACCGAACTCGTCGGCACCGAGCAGCGCGCCGATGACGACATCGCGGCCGGTCTTCAGACCGCCGTCGACCTGCAGGGCGACACGCGAGCGCAGCCCGTTCAGCACCAGCGTCTGCTGCGTCTCGGCAAGGCCGATCTCCCAGGGAGAGCCGGCGTGCTTCAGCGAGGTGAGCGGCGATGCGCCCGTACCGCCGTCGAAACCGGCAACCGTGATGTGGTCGGCGCGCGCCTTGGCAACGCCGGCGGCAACCGTGCCGACGCCGACTTCCGAGACGAGCTTGACCGAGACATCCGAGGTCGGATTGACGTTCTTCAGGTCGTAGATCAGCTGCGCGAGATCTTCGATCGAGTAGATGTCATGGTGCGGCGGCGGCGAAATCAGGCCGACGCCCGGCGTCGAGTGACGGGTCTTGGCAACGACGGCATCGACCTTGTGACCGGGCAACTGGCCGCCTTCGCCAGGCTTGGCGCCCTGCGCGACCTTGATCTGCAATACGTCGGCATTCACAAGATATTCCGTCGTCACGCCGAAGCGGCCGGATGCGATCTGCTTGATGGCCGAACGCTCAGGGTTCGAGGAACCATCCGGCAACGGCATGTAGCGGTCGCTCTCTTCGCCGCCTTCGCCGGTGTTCGACTTGCCGCCGATCCGGTTCATGGCGATTGCCAGCGTCGTATGCGCCTCGCGACTGATCGAGCCGAAGGACATGGCGCCCGTCGAGAAGCGCTTGACGATATCGACTGCAGCTTCGACGCTATCGACCGGCACGGGTGCGCGGCCGAGAGCTTCGGCGCTCTTGATCTTGAAGAGGCCGCGGATCGTGTTCATGCGCAGTGCCGAGGTGTTCACCATTTCGGCGAATTCGCGGTAGCGATCCTCGGCATTGCCGCGCACCGCATGCTGCAGGGCAGCCACGGCATCCGGCGTCCAGGCATGGCTTTCGCCGCGCATGCGGTAGGCATATTCGCCGCCGATATCGAGGTTGCTTGCCAGGATCGGGTCGCGACCGAAGGCAGACTTGTGACGGACAACGGTTTCGCTGGCGATTTCTTCCAGGCCGACGCCTTCGATGGTCGTTGCCGTACCGAAGAAATACTTGTCGACGAATTCCGACTGCAGGCCGATCGCATCGAAGATCTGCCCGCCGCAATAGGACTGGTAGGTCGAAATGCCCATCTTGGACATGACCTTCAGGATGCCCTTACCGACAGCCTTGATGTAGCGGTAGACGACCTCGCTCGCGTCGACTTCCTTCGGGAATTCGCCCTTGGCATGCATGTCGAGCAGCGTGTCGAAGGCGAGATAGGGGTTGATCGCTTCGGCGCCATAACCGGCCAGCAGGCAGAAATGGTGCACTTCGCGCGGCTCGCCGGTTTCGACGACGAGACCGACCGAGGTGCGTAGCCCCTTGCGGATCAGATGATGGTGCACGGCAGCGGTCGCCAGCAGCGCCGGGATCGCGATACGATCCGGGCCGATCTGACGGTCGGACAGCACGATGATGTTATAGCCGCCCTTGACCGCCGCTTCCGCACGCTCACAGAGACGGTCAAGCATTTCCGGCATGCCTTCGGCGCCACGCTCCACATCATAGGTGAAGTCGAGCGTCTTGGTATCGAAGCGGTCTTCCGTATGGCCAATCGAGCGGATCTTCTCGAGATCGCCATTGGTCAGGATCGGCTGACGCACTTCGAGACGCTTGGCATTCGCCATGCCTTCGTGATCGAGGATGTTCGGACGCGGACCGATGAAGGAGACAAGGCTCATGACGAGTTCTTCGCGGATCGGGTCGATCGGCGGGTTCGTCACCTGCGCGAAGTTCTGCTTGAAATAGGTGTAGAGCAGCTTCGACTTTTCGGACATGGCCGAGATCGGCGTGTCCGTGCCCATCGAGCCGATCGCTTCCTGGCCTGTCGTCGCCATCGGCGACATCAGGATCTTGGTGTCTTCGGTCGTATAGCCGAAGGCCTGCTGGCGATCGAGCAGTGAAACGTCGCGACGAAGCGCGCGCGGCTCGACCGGCTTCAGGTCTTCGAGGATGAGCTGCGTGCGATTGAGCCAGCTGCGGTAGGGATGCGCGTTCGCAAGCTGTGCCTTCACCTCGTCGTCAGAGATGATGCGGCCCTCTTCCATGTCGATCAGCAGCATCTTGCCCGGCTGCAGGCGCCACTTCTGAATGATGCTCTCTTCGGCAACCGGCAGCGTGCCGGCTTCCGACGCCAGGATGACGCGGTCGTCATCGGTGACGAGATAGCGGGCCGGGCGAAGACCGTTGCGGTCGAGCGTGGCACCGATCTGTTTGCCATCGGTGAAGGCGACGGCAGCCGGTCCATCCCACGGCTCCATCAGGGCGGCATGATATTCGTAGAATGCCTTGCGCTCGGGTGACATGGACTGGTTGCCGGCCCAGGCTTCCGGGATCAGCATCATGACGGCATGCGACAGCGAATAGCCGCCACGCAGCAGGAATTCGAGCGCGTTGTCGAAACAGGCCGTGTCCGACTGGCCTTCATAGGAAATCGGCCAGAGCTTGGAAATGTCCTCGCCGAAGAGCGGCGAAGAGACCGAAGCCTGACGTGCCGCCATCCAGTTGACGTTGCCGCGCAGCGTGTTGATTTCGCCGTTATGGGCGACCATGCGATACGGGTGCGCAAGCTTCCAGGACGGGAAGGTGTTGGTCGAGAACCGCTGATGCACGAGCGCGACAGCGCTTTCGAAGCGCGGATCTGCCAAGTCCTTATAATAGGCGCCGACCTGGTAGGCCAGGAACATACCCTTGTAGACGACGGTCGTGCTGGACAGCGACACCGGATAGAAGTGGCTCTCCTCACCGTCGAACTCGTCGTAGATCCGGTTGGAGATGACCTTGCGAAGCGTGAAGAGCCGGCGCTCGAATTCGTCGTTCGTCGCGGCATCCTTGCCGGCGCCGATGAAGACCTGCACGTGATGCGGCTCTGTCGCGGCAATCGCCGGCGCCTTGGAGAGCGAGGAATTGTCGACCGGCACGTCGCGGAAACCGATGAGAACCTGGTCCTCTTCGGTGATGACGTCCTTGATCACCTTCTTGAAGTGCTCGATCTGCTTTTCGTCGCGCGGCATGAAGATATGGCCGACGCCGTATTCGCCGGCCTTCGGCAGGGTAATGCCCTGCTTGGCCATTTCCTCTCGGAAGAAACGGTCGGGGATCTGCACGAGAATGCCCGCACCATCGCCCATCAGCGGATCGGCGCCGACGGCACCGCGATGCGTCAGGTTTTCGAGGATGAAGAGACCGTCCTTGACGATCTGGTGGGACTTCTGGCCCTTCATATGCGCTACGAAGCCGACACCGCAGGCGTCATGTTCGTTGCGCGGGTCGTAAAGACCTTGTTTTTTCGGCAGGCCGGAGGCGAATTTACGCGTATTGGCCGTTGCGCGCACGTCCGGCGCTGCGAACTGGTCAATCTGCGTGGATGGCGTCTTCTTCGTCATCGTCTTTCCTCCTGTCGAAGCCCGCGGGGCTGCGGGCGGCTTTTCGTCGCGCACCGCACCCTTTACGATAGGTTCGGCGCATGACAGCGCTGTTGCATTGTGAAGATCCGGTCGCAGACATCTGCTTTTCAGGGAAAGCAAACCGTCGCGTTCCGCGCCTGCCATTCGCCTTCGCGCGCCGCCATGTGAAGGCCAGGCGCTCGAAAGAACTATAGCGTGAAAGCCGCTCTGTTCCAGGGCTTTCGGCGCCTCTTCGGCCGAGAAGGCCAAAATAGGACAGCAACCCTGTCCTAGTTCATCAGCTCAATGCCAGAAACAATTCCTCTCCGCAAGAGCGTCATCTTAAAAAAACGTCAATTTGTGACGGAAGATTGCCAAATCCGCAAAAATGACGACATAAAATTACAAAAACATAGCGTCATTTTGTTTTTTGATTGCGCCGTTCAATTTCTGTGATGGATACCGACTTCCAACCTTGATCCTGTGAAGCTTTGGCGTAATGTCCCTCTCCGAACCACACACCCCATCATTTTCAATGGTTTCCTCCATGTTTTTTGCTTCCGACAACTGGGCTGGCGCCCATAAATCCATTGCCGAACGCCTGCTGGCTGAATCCGCGGGTTTTGCGGCTGCCTATGGCAACAGCGATTACGACAAGAAGGTCGAGGCCCGTTTTTCCGAAATCTTCGAGCGTGACGTCTCCGTCTTCTTCGTGGCAACAGGAACGGCCGCCAACTCGCTTTCGCTCGCAAGCGTCCAGCGCCCCGGCGGTATCGCCTTCTGCCATCAGGAAGCACATGTGGCGCAGGACGAGTGCGGCGCCCCCGAATTCTTTTCTGGCGCGGCCCGCCTGATGCCGGTCGCCGGCGACTTCGGAAAGATCGATCCGGCGGCACTTTCCGCAAAGATTGCCGCCTTCCCTGAGGACTCGGTCCATCACGGCCGTGCGAGCGCCGTCACGATCACCCAGGCAACGGAAATCGGCACCGTCTATTCGCTGCCCGAAATCGGAGAGATCTCCGCTATCGCAAAAAACCGCAATCTGCCGCTGCACATGGACGGTGCCCGCTTTGCCAATGCGCTCGTCGCGCTCAAAGCTACGCCTGCGGAAATGACCTGGAAGCGCGGCGTCGATATCCTCTCTTTCGGCGGCACCAAGAATGGCTGCTGGTGTGCAGAGGCGATCGTCTTCTTCAATCCCGAGCAGGCGAAGGAAATGCCCTTCATCCGCAAGCGCTCCGCCCAGCTCTTCTCGAAGTCGCGCTTCATCTCCGCCCAGTTCGATGCCTATTTCGAAAACGGTCTCTGGCTCGATCTCGCCCGCCATTCCAACAGCATGTCCGATGGCTTGCGCGCCGGCATCGGCGCCAGCAACTCGGCCCGTCTCGCGTGGCCGACGGCATCGAACGAAGTCTTCGCAGTCATTCAGAAGTCCGCGGCAAAGACGGCTGAAAATAAAGGCGCAAAATTCTACGAATGGCCGATCCCAGCCGGCATGTCGGACCTCGTTTCGGAAGGCGAAACGCTCGTTCGTCTCGTCACCAGCTTTGCGACCACCGAAGCCGATGTCGATGGCTTCCTGAAGTGCCTGGCGTCCTGATTTCCTTCCGCGACGGACACCAAAACCGCGCAACGAAATCCCGCCCTCACCGGCGGTGATTTTTATCTCGATGCGATCAAGCCGACCGCAAGTTCCTGACTTTCTTCAAGATATCGTCCGAAAGTGCCGCCACCAGCGCTTGATCGGCCCCCTTGCGCGGCACCAGCACGAATTCGACATCCTCCAGCACCGGTAATCTGCCGACGGCGATTTCCTTCAGTCCCGAAGGCGCCATGCTGCGCGGCTGCACCAGCACGCCCATGCCGGCGCGTGCCGCAGCCGTCAGTCCGCTGAGACTGCCGCAGGTGCATACGATCCGCCAGGGCACGCCATGCCGGCCAAGCGCTTCGAGCGCAATGGCCCGCGTCACACTCGGCGGCGGAAAGGCGATCAAGGGCAGCGGGCCGGCGGCGAGCACATGCTCCGGATCACGCGCCAGCCACACGAGCGGCTCCCGATAGACGAGCTTTCCGTGCTCATCGCCGAGCCGCCGTTTCGCAAGCACGAGGTCGATCGCTCCCGCATCCTGCATTTCATAAAGCACGCCGGAAAGCGCCACGGTCAGTTCCAGATCGACTGAGGGATGCGAGCGGACGAAATCTTCCAGCACGGCCGGCAACTGGCTTGTCACGAAATCCTCGGAAACGCCGAGCCGCAGCCGCCCGCGCAGGCTGCCACTCTTGAACAGCGACTGCACCTGCCCTTCGATCGACAGCATGGCGCGCGCATGCGACAGCAGCGCCTCACCATCGCCAGTTAGCACCACCTTGTGCGTATCGCGCTCCAGAAGCCGGCGCCCGAGCGAGGTTTCCAGCCTCTGTATATGCTGGCTGACCGTCGATTGACCGAGGCCTAACCTTTCGGCCGCGAGTGTGAAGCTGCCCATCTGCTCGACGGTGACGAAACTGCGAAGCTGCGAGAGATCAAGCACGGGATCGATCCAGATTTATGATAACTGTTATTCCTTGCATCCTGGATCATAATGAGCGACAGAACAATGACTCATTTATCCAAGCGAGACTGCCATGCGCCGCTTTCTGCCCGATACATTCACGATCCTGCTCGTCTGCACCGTCATTCTCGCCTCTATCCTGCCGGCGAGCGGCACCTTTGCCGGCTGGTTTGGGATTGCGACCGATTTCGCCATCGCACTTCTGTTCTTCCTGCATGGCGCGCGCCTCTCGCGTGACGTCGTGATTGCCGGCCTGCTGCACTGGCGCTTGCATCTCATCATCCTGCTGACGACCTTCGGCCTCTTCCCGATACTCGGCTTGGCGATCGGCTTCATTCCGGACTGGATCCTGCCGCAGCCGCTCTATCTCGGCATTCTGTTCCTTTGCGTGCTGCCCTCGACCGTCCAGTCCTCGATCGCCTTCACGTCAATGGCGGGTGGCAACGTGCCGGCGGCGATCTGCTCGGCTTCGGCCTCCAACATCTTCGGCATGTTCCTGACACCACTGCTCGTCGGCCTGCTCTTCTCGGTCGGCGGTCATGGCGGCTTCTCCTTCGACGCGCTCGAACAGATCCTGCTCCAGCTTCTGATGCCCTTCGTCGTCGGGCAGATCCTGCAGCCGTGGATCGGTGACTGGATCCGCTCCAAGAAGAAGATCCTGATGCCCGTCGACCGCGGTTCGATCCTGATGGTCGTTTACCTGGCCTTCTCGACAGCCGTCGTCGAGGGTCTGTGGCACACGTTCTCGATCGGCGATATCGCCGCCGTCATCATCGCCGACATGGTGCTGCTGGCGCTCGTTCTCGTCATCACCATGTATGGCAGCCGCTGGCTGGGCTTCAACAAGGCCGATGAGATCACCATCACCTTCTGCGGTTCGAAGAAGAGCCTCGCAAGCGGCGTTCCCATGGCAAATGTCATCTTCGCCGGCCAGTCGATCGGCGCGATCGTTCTGCCGCTGATGCTCTTCCACCAGATCCAGCTGATGGTCTGCGCCGTCATCGCCCAGAAATATGCGGCCGCTGCCAAGCGCCGCGCCAGCGAAAAACAGCTTGAAGAAGCTGCGAGCCCGGCCTGATCGAAGCGCGATCACCGCAAAACAAAAACGGCGCCCCTGCGGGCGCCGTTTCCGTTTGATCCGGCAGAAAGCGGATCAGTTATTGATGACCTGTGCTTCGATCGCCTTCGGAGCATCGACCGGCTCCGCGGCGATGGCAATCTTGCGGGGCTTCAGAGCCTCCGGGATGCTGCGCAGGAGGTCGATGTGCAGGAGGCCGTTCTTCAGCGAAGCGGCGGTCACTTCAACATGGTCGGCGAGCTGGAAGCGGCGCTCGAAGGCGCGCTTGGCAATGCCGCGATAGAGGAACTCGCTGCCATCGACATTCTCATCGCGCTTTTCACCCTTCACGATGAGGGCGTGAGCGTGCGATTCGATGGAAAGCTCGGTTTCGTCGAAGCCGGCAACAGCCATGGTGATGCGATAGGTGTTCTCACCGGTCCGCTCGATATTGTAGGGCGGATAGCTCGGAACCTGCTCCGGCTGAGAGAGGCTGTCGAGCATGGTAAACAGGCGGTCGAAGCCGACGGTGGAACGATAAAGGGGAGAGAAGTCTACGTGACGCATGATGTCCTCCTTGGGAAGCGACGTGTTGCGATAGATGTCCCTGAAACCCCATCATTGGCGGCCTCGGGACGGTTGCGCGGACCCTTTTGGCATCCGCAAAGTTCAGATGGGGATAGCTTTCCGGGACTTCAAGCCCCCAGGGAAATCGCTGAAATTCCCGCGTGAACCCGGCATGAACGGCAGGTTCGGAGAAGGTTCAGGCGCCGCGCCCTAGAGATAGGCGCATCGGGTAACACTGGCCCGAAGGCTGAAGTGTATCGTCCCTTCTTCTTCAGCCTAAATTCGGCCGGCGACGAGCCCCTCAGCTCCGCCGGCCATTTTTTATCTGATGCATGTCGCGCAAAACTGTGTAGCGGTTTTGCGATAAAGACAGGCAGAGACAAAGAATTGAAGCGTGACAGCGCCTGTGGAAAATCGAGACGCGCCTCAGGCGTAAAGCCCTGCAAGCTGGTCTTGCGTCGCATTCATCCCGCCGGTGGCAGCATTGTCCTGATGACTGAGAACGAGTGCGCTGACGATACGCGAAAGCGCAGCTGAATCGCTGCTGGAAAAGATCGACAGCGGGTTTCCGCCATCCTTGCCGGCGCCCTTGGTTGGCGGTACTTCGGCGACAATGGATCCGCCGCCCGGCAGTTTCGTGGTGATCGTGAATCCGTCTGCCGGAAAGGCGTCTCGGTTCTTCATGATCATCTGCTCAAGCGCGAGAAACTGTCCGTTTTCCGGTGAGATGCCGACGTTCTGCGGCATCGCCATGACGGCAGCATATTTCTGCGCGAACGGGGCTTGAGCCTTCTGGTCGTCGCCGAACAATTTCAACATCGCCAGATGCACATCCGGCGGATCAATGCTTAAATAATCCGACTGTAGATAGTCGGTAACGGACTCCGGCCGCTCGGGGCCGGTTGATTGGTGGACGCCGGAACTGACAGACCCGACGGAAGAAACCGAATTCATGGCCAGCCTCCCGGCGCCCCAATCTTCAGTCATGAACGTGCGGACAACCGGCGTCATGCCGGGACAAATCTTTCGTTCGCAGTAACCATAACGTGTCTGTGCTTTCGCGAAGCTTGCCATATAGAAAAATCTTAATGTATTATACTTCACTTATATTGAATGGTATTTTCTCCATTGATTTTCCCGATTCCTTCTATATCCCCTAGTATATCTCTCACGCGAAGAGCATGTTGCCATGGAACAGGTTCTGTATTCGAGCCCAGACAATCCGGTACCGGAGAACAGAACCGAAGGCTTTTTCGAGAGCCACGACGGCCATAGGTTGCGTTATGCCGTCTTCCGGTCGCAAACGCCGGTTGCCCACGGCACGGTCGTCCTGCTTCATGGGCGCAGCGAATATATCGAGAAATATTACGAGACGATCCGCGATCTCACCGCCAAGGGCCTGTGGGTCGCCACTTTCGATCTTCGCGGCCAGGGTGGCTCTTCCCGGCTGATCAAGAAGCGCAATCACGGCCATATCCGCCGTTTTTCAGATTACGAGCGCGATCTCGACACGTTCCTCGAAAAGATCGTCCTGCCGGATACCCGCCTGCCCTTCTATCTGCTCGCCCATTCCACCGGAGCACTGATCGCGCTTTCCGCCGCACCCTATCTTGCGACCCGTATCGAGCGCATGGTGCTGTCGGCGCCCTTCCTCGGGCTGAGCGGCCAGTCTGCGTCCGAGAGCGTCATCCGTACGGTTTCAGGCGCGCTCTGCGCCATCGGCCTCGGCAATCTGCCGCTCGGCAAGATCAAGGAATTGCGCTTCCCCGATAATCTGCTGACATCGGATGAGACCCGCTTCGAGCGCAACATTGCCGTGATGAAGGAACACCCGGACCTTGTGCTGGGATCGCCGACTGCCCGCTGGCTGCATGAATGCATGAAGGCGATCGACCGTGTGACCCAGCCCTATCACCTCTTTTCGATCACTATCCCATCTGTCGTCATCGCACCGACCCGCGACGGCCTAGTGCCTTATACGACGCAGGAACGGCTTTCACGCTACTTCCGTGCCGGCCAGCTCGTGCCGATCAACGGATCCCGCCACGAGGTATTCCAGGAAAGGGATATGTACCGAACCGCAGCCCTTGCTGCTTTTAACGCCTTCATCCCCGGCAGTGATGCCGAATCGACCGAAGACGTAACGGCAATCGGCGCCTGAAGCCTTATCTCACGCATGTCGTGTTCGCAAAACCGCCGAACACTTTTGCGCGACATGCTTCAGCGCTGCAGGATGGCGATCGCTGCTTCGTAGACCGCCTTGCTGCCGGCGGCGATGATGGAGCCGCCGTTTTCCGGCCGCCCGCCATCCCAGGTGGTCATGATGCCGCCAGCACCTTCGACAACGGGAATGATCCCGCCGACATCATAAGGCTTGAGCCCGTTCTCGATGACCAGATCGACATGGCCCGCGGCAAGCAACGCATAGGCGTAGCAATCGCAGCCATATCGGAAGAGCCGGACCTGGCTCTCGATATCGCGATACTTTTCCATTTCCTCGCCGTTGAAGAGATGCGGCGACGTGGTGAAGAGGATGGCGTTTGAGAGCGTCCCGCAATCGCGAACTCTGAGCCGGCGTTCGCCCTCCGGGCCGTTATAGATCGACCCGTTCTCGTCGCCGAAATAGCGCTCGCCGGTAAAGGGCTGCTCGATCATGCCTGCAATCGCCCGGCCGTTCCTCTGCAGTCCGATCAGCGTGCCCCAGACCGGCACGCCCGATATGAAGGCACGCGTGCCGTCGATCGGGTCGATCACCCACACATGTTCACGGTCGAGGCCGACATTGCCATGCTCTTCGCCGAGAATGCCGTGCTCGGGAAAATGCGCCTCGATCACCGCGCGAATGGCCGTCTCCGCCGCCCTGTCGCCCTCTGTGACCGGATCGAAGCCCGTTGCCAGCTTGTTGGTGATATCGATGCCGGCACGAAAGCGAGGCAGCGTTTCCGCCTTGGCGGCTTCGGCCAGACGATTGAAGAACGAGCGGTCAGGAAACATGAAACAATCCGTATGACTGGCGCGAAATGGCGTTTTTCATAGCGAAAAACCGGCGAAATGCAAATACAACAGGCAATTTTCGCATAGCTGCCTAAAGATTTTGCAGTGCAATATAATGCTTGACAATTGTGCAATGCAGCAGTAGTTTCCTAGCTACAGTCTTCTGACTGTAAATACCCTCCTTGGGTGTTTCCTCCCTAGACTTAGCCGCGCTGACAAGGCGCGGTTTTTTTTGACCTGAGGCCAGAATTACTCGGCTGCAAGCGCTCGGTCGCCGGAGAATTTCTCGACATAGTCGGCCATCTGCCGCATGAAGGCCGTGACCGCCCCCGCGACAACGGAAAAATCCGGCCGCTTCTCCAGCGTGACTTCATCCACATAGATCGAGCGGTTCACTTCGATCTGCAGCGCATGCAGCCCGCGCGACGGGCGTCCGTAATGCTCGGTGATGAAGCCGCCGGCATAGGGTTTGTTGCGGATCGCTGCGAAACCCATTTCCTCGAGAATGCTGATCGCAGTCCGCGACAGCTCCGCCGACGCGCTGGTTCCATAGCGGTCGCCGATAATGAAATCCGGCCGCGCATTGCTGCCGGCGACACGCACATTGCCCGGCATGGAATGACAATCGATCAGCACGCCGAAGCCGAACTGCACATGCGTGCGTGCAATCAGCCGCCGCAATGTCGAGTGATAGGGCTTGTAGACGCTTTCGACACGTTCGAGCCCTTCCTGAACGGGCAACCGGCGCGCATAGATTTCCATGTTTTCCGCGACGATACGGGGGATCGTACCGAGCCCGCCCGCCACCCTCAGCGAATTGACGTTCGCATAAGGCGGCAGCAGCCCGTCGAACATGCGCGGATCAAGTTCGTAGGGCTCACGGTTGACGTCGAGATAGGCGCGTGGAAAATTCGCCAGCAACAGCGGCGCACCGAGATCGACAGCCGCACCGAAAAGCTCGTCGACATAGTGGTCCTCGGAACGGCGTATCGAGATACCTTCCAGACGCGACTGGGCGATGAATTCCGGTGGATAAATACGGCCGCTATGGGGAGAGTTGTAGACGAAGGGGATGGTCTGCGACACGGGCTCATGCACTTCAAAAAGCTCGTATTCGCGTATTTCCGGCACTTTCTGCCCTCTTTACCATGTCATCAACTGGCTGTGATGCCCATGTTGCCAGTTGCCTGCCCTTAAGTCCATACTACATAGAACGGATGGCGGCCTCGGCTGGGCGATTTCACCGGTTGTTTACCGGGCAAAGTCTAGTGTAGAGGGCTGGTATCCCATAAAAACATAAATGATCAGCGGTCTGGATTAATGACTCAGAAGATACTTCTCGCCGAAGACGACAATGACATGCGCCGCTTCCTCGTGAAGGCGCTCGAAAAGGCCGGTTACAAGGTTCTTTCCTACGACAATGGTGCGAGCGCTTATGACCGCCTGCGCGAAGAACCCTTTTCCCTGCTGCTGACCGACATCGTCATGCCGGAAATGGATGGCATCGAGCTTGCGCGCCGCGCAACCGAACTCGATCCGGACCTGAAGGTCATGTTCATCACCGGCTTTGCAGCCGTTGCGCTGAACCCTGATTCGAAGGCTCCGAAGGATGCGAAGGTACTTTCCAAGCCTTTCCACCTGCGCGACCTCGTTGACGAGGTCAACAAAATGCTTGCCGCATAAGGCTTGTCGGCGGTTCGTCACAAAACTTCAAAAAAGCCTATTGACGGCTCCGGAGGTTTTGTGGTCTATGCGCCGACATCGGATGGGCGTGTAGCTCAGCGGGAGAGCACTACGTTGACATCGTAGGGGTCACAAGTTCGATCCTTGTCACGCCCACCATCCTAATTAGCTGAAAAGCAAGGCCTTTCGAGAAATCGAAAGGCCTTTTTAGTTCCGTCGACCTGCGTCTGGCAGTCCCTCTCAGAACCAGGCGAGTTGACCGCCCAATTAGCAGAGAAGGCGTGCAGCTCTACCGGAATGCGGCTTGACTGGCGGGTTGCACTGTTCTTTTGTTCTCCATCATTGGAGGTACAAATGAGAATTTTTATTGGATTGATATTGCTGCTGGCTCTGAGCTGGAACCCGGCTTCCGCAAAAGAAGATATGACGTTGCGCGCACTGATGGAGAGCAAGCAGACAAGCGTCATCACGATGCTGATCGGTGGGGCTGGAAGGACACTTGAATGGGTGAATACTGACCTCGTGGATGAAGGCAAGCCACGCCTATATTGTTTGCCGCGGAATGCCTCGATTTCGCAGACCGAATATGTCGCGATCGTGGAGAAGTATCTGGAGTTGCACCCGGATATCGGTGAGGAAACGTTCCAGGTTTATCCCCTCATCCTGCTCACTTCATTGAAGAAAATGTATCCGTGCTGAGACGATAAGAAATCGTTGCTCAATGTCCGAAACCAAATTCGGACACAGAGCCATGCCATGCGCGATAATGGAGCCCGAGGCGTTGATTCGTCTCGCCATGACATGGGGTTCGATCCGAAATGAAATTCTCCGCGCTTGCCGTCGCCGCTTTCTCCACCCTCGCCTTTGCCGCTGCCGCGCAGGCGGATGACAACTTTCCGGGTGCGCCCGGTGTCATCGCCCTCGGTGGCAAATGTCAGAAACTGGTCGTCGCGAAATTCGATGCCACGAAGGGCTGCAAAGGAGAATTGGCAAGCGTGACGCTGGTCAACGGCACCGTCACCTTCATCTTCACCTCGGATGGCAAGCTGCTGGGCTTCCAGGGCGACGGAAAGGGCATCAAGCCCGCGTCGAACGGCAATGCTCGTCTGCCGCTAGCCCTCGTCACGACGGGTGTAGGCAACAAGATGACAGGTGAAGTGAAGGTTGCCGGCTCCTGCACCTTCGGCAATCCTTATTCCGGCAAGCCGACGGCCATCGAATGTACTGCAGAGAGCAAGGACGCATCCTTCACCGGCAGCTTCCGCACCAGTGGCAAGACGCCCGCAAAAAAGTAACGAATTTAGTTAGCCTTACAATCGCCTCAGGCGCACCAGGAGCCGCCGGCAGCGCCTGGCTTCCTGGCCAGCCCCTCGTCGATGAGCCGCGTGCCGAAAGAGCGGCCGTCGCGGGAAACGACACGGGGCGCACCCCGATCGCCTGACGCGCCTGCGGCATTCATGTTGAACGGACCGGCATTGAGCAGCGCCAGCAGCCGCGACTTGGCGGCAAAGGCGATCCTGCGTTCGTCCTCGCAGCGCGCCCGATCGACGTCCGGGCTCACCATATCGGCAATGACGATCTTCTCGCCCTTGTACCAGAAGGTACCGGCGTCACCGACGCAGTTGATATGCTCGCCCTGACCGCAATAGCCGAAAGCAGCCTTGGCGCTTTGCAAAGCGGAAGGAGAGATGGGGGAGACGGAAGCTGGTACGATCTTCGCCGTCGGCACCGGAGCGGAGGGGATTGCCGCCGGCGGCACCGGCTCGCTTGCCTGCTTCGGCTTGACCGCTGCGGCGGCCACCGCGACCTGCTTCGGCACTTCCTTGGCTGCGGGAGGCTTGGCCTCGGCAGTGTCGCGAACGATGGCCGCAGGTGCATTGCCGAGCATTGGCCGGATACTCTTCCAATTGTCATAGGCGGCGATCGCACCGACCGCAGCGATACCGATCACCAACCAGGGCATCGCGCCGCCTGAGGACGCGTTGCTCTTCTTTTTTGCCGGCGCCTTGCGGCGGCCGCGTGTCGCTGTCTTGGCCATCGGTCCGATTCCTTTGAACGGGCCGGATTATCGCCGCCCAATCCTTTCCGAAAGGTTGGCAAGACAGGATCGCCGAGCGCTTTTCCAAGCTGGAATGCCGCCCAAAACGAAAACGCCCGGCAGGCCGCCAGGCGTCATCTTAAGCTTTAGATCGCGTTCAGCAGCTTTGCGCTGCCGAAGCCTGGCCGGCAGGCTTCGTGGATTGCCCTCCTGACGACACGGATGGCGTCTCGCGCCTGCCGATATCGATCCGGCGTTCGGCCGCCTCACGCACGGCCTGCCACTCATGTTCGTGCTGGATGAAGATATCACGCGGCACAAGATTGATCGTCATTCGTATCTCACCTGTCTTGTCTATTGGGAACTGTTTTTCAGCGCACGGGTTTTTCGACGGGGCCATGGTTCTTGATATCGGGCCCGCCCCTGGAAAGGTCGCTGCCGGTCACATGCGCCGGCACGTGAATGTCGTGGATCACACCGGGCGTCAGCGTCAGATCGACATGGTGCGGGGGAAGCACCTGCGCCTTCTGCATGCGATTGGGTCTTGCCCGCTTCATGCGGTCGGAAGCTTCCGTGCGCTTGTCGGGAACATGGGTCGAATTATGCATCGTCGCCCTCCTTCAAGAGTATCAGAGATGTTTTCATCGGCTCAGCTAGGTTGGAACGGGTGAAGGCCGGTATGGTTCCAAAGAAATCGCTAACCCTGCCTCAACGGGCATCTTGACTGGCGCGGCAACATGACTACCTAGTGGTGCACCCGCCGCCTCATCCAGACATCGGCTGCGGGGGAACCCTGGTGCCGGGCCCCTCTGGCGAGAGTTTTTACGGCGCTCTCGTGATGTCGGTACCGCCTGCAAATTAGCCGGCGGATTTTTCATCGATGAAAAAGCTCACCATGCCAAATGCGCATGCCCATTGCGGTATGCGTTTTTCTGTTTTCACACTCACTTCAAAAACTGTTTGCGGCTGCGAGGTGCAGCCATGAACCAGCTTCAATCCCAAAAATCCTCGCTCGGCTATTTCCGCTGGGCCTTCATCGTCACCGCGCTTGGCTTAGCACTCGGCGCCTATCTCGGTTGGCAATCGACCGGCACGCTCGGCGGCATGGCGACTGTCTTCTTCATCTGCACGGTGCTCGCCGTGCTGGAGATCTCGCTCTCCTTCGACAATGCCATCGTCAATGCCAACAAGCTCAAGGAAATGACACCCGTCTGGCAGCACCGCTTCCTGACATGGGGTATCATCATTGCCGTCTTCGGCATGCGTATCGTCTTTCCGCTGGCAATCGTCGCCATCGCGGCACAGATCGGCCCATGGGAAGCGCTGGTGCTGGCGGCGCGCGAACCCGCAGAATATGCCCGCATCATGAATGATGCGCATCTGCCGATCGCAGCCTTCGGCGGTACCTTCCTGATGATGGTCGGCCTGTCGTACTTCTTCAACCATCAGAAGGAAGTTCACTGGATCGGCGCGCTGGAGCGTCTGATGGCCCGCTCGGCCGCCATCAAGGGCATCGAGATTGCCGTCGTGCTCCTGCTGATCCTGCTCTTCTCCCATCTCCTTGAAGGAGAGGACGCGACCACCTTCGTCTATTGCGCCATCTACGGTCTTGTGACCTTCCTGGTGGTGGAGGTGATCGGCGGCATCCTCGATGCATCGCAGCGGGCGATGAGCGAGGCGGCAAAGGGCGGCCTCGGCGCCTTCATCTATCTGGAAGTGCTGGATGCCAGCTTCTCCTTCGATGGGGTCATCGGCGCCTTCGCACTGACGCAGAACCTCTTCATCATCGCCATCGGTCTCGGCATCGGCGCCATGTATGTGCGCTCCATGACGATCATGCTGGTGGAGAAGGGAACGCTTGCCGAATACCGCTATCTGGAGCATGGCGCTTTCTACGCCATCCTGATCCTCTCGGTGATCATGTATGTGCAGACGCTGACGCATATTCCGGAAGTCATCACCGGCCTCGGCGGCGCTGCGCTCATCGGCATCTCGCTCTGGTCGTCGATCCGCTACAACAGGCAGGAACGGCTGAAGGAAACGCATGTGCCCGAAAGGGAGCGCGTGCACGCCTGATCTCTTCGACAGTCAAATAAAAAGCCGCGTCGGTCTGGCGCTGCGGCTGACATATCCCAAAAACAAAGCCCGCGACCAACGGTTGCGGGCTTATTCATTCAATGCATGGTTTGGTGTCTGATCCAGGCATTCGGACGATCCTACCGGATGACACGACCGAAGGTTATAGGGTCGATACCGAGTTCCTGCAGGTCACGGGCACGCGGCTTGCGGCCGCCTTCAACGGCAGCGCTGACTGCGTTTGCAGCACCAAGCGCTGCGATAGCGCGGGCCAGGAAACCATTGCGGAACGACTTATTGATAGCGGACATCTTCTTTTCCTCTCGCTCTTTGATTGACTACACAGAGATGGGAAGGCCCGAATGCACCTACAACGCGCAGGAAATCACCGCTGCTATGCAAAAGGCGCATATTTCATTCGCCGGCGAACAAAAAAGCAAGAGAAACAGCCGAGACATCTTGGAGATTCTTATTTTTAATTCAATAGCTTGATAGATCAGGAAGCCATTCATAATCCCGCAGGCACCAAAGAAAAGGCCGGCCATGTTGCCATGGCCGACCTCAATTAGGGGTCAGGTTGGTCTTTTTCTTTTAGTCTTCATTTGCCGCCAGTTGAGAGAGAACCTGGCCGCGGCCACGCAATCTCAGGATCAGCGGAATGAGGAAGGCTGCCGCCGCGACGAGGAGCAGGCCGCAGGCGATCGGCGACATGACGAGCGTCGTCACATCACCCTGGCTGATCGACAGCGCGCGGCGAAGCTGCTGTTCCGCGAGCGGCCCGAGGATCAGGCCGACGACGGCAGGCGCGATCGGATAGCCGAAGATCCGCATCACGTAGCCGAGCAGACCGAAGGCGAGCAGCATGCCGAGCTCGAAGACCGAGGGGTTCGCCCCGATCGTGCCGAGCGTGGCAAACAGCAGGATGCCGGCATAGAGCCAGGGCTTCGGCACTGTCAGCAGGCGAACCCAGAGGCCGATCATCGGAAGGTTCAGCACCAGAAGCATTGCGTTGGCGATGAGCAGGCTGGCGATGAGACCCCATACGAGCTGCGGATTGGTGGCAAACAGCAGCGGACCGGGCTGCAGGCCGTACTGCTGGAAGCCTGCGAGCATGATTGCGGCCGTCGCCGATGTCGGCAGGCCGAGCGTCAAGAGCGGCACGAGCGTACCGGCGGCCGAAGCATTGTTGGCGGCCTCCGGACCGGCAACGCCTTCGATGGCGCCGTGACCGAATTCCTCGGGATTCTTCGACAGGCGCTTTTCCGTGGCATAGGAGAGGAACGTGCCGATTTCGGCGCCGCCCGCCGGCATGGCGCCGATCGGGAAGCCGATGAGCGTGCCGCGCAGCCACGGCTTCCAGGAACGTGCCCAGTCCTGCGCATTCATCCAGAGCGAGCCACGCACGGCTTCGACCTTGTCCTCGCCGCGATTGCCTTGTGCGGCGATGTAGAGGGTCTCGCCGATCGCGAACATGGCGACGGCAAGCGTCGTCACCTCGATACCATCGAGCAGGTCCGGGATGCCGAAGGAAAGACGAGCCTGGCCGGTCTGCTGATCGATGCCAACCATGGCAAGTGCAAAGCCGATGAAGAGCGAGGTGAGGCCACGCAGCGCCGAATCCCCGAAGGCCGAGGAGACGGTGACGAAGGCGAGCACCATCAGCGCGAAATATTCACGCGGACCGAACACCAGCGCCAGTTTGACGATGTAGGGCGCCACGAAGGCAAGGCCGAGCGTGGCGATGAGGCCGGCGACGAACGAACCGATCGCGGCGGTCGCAAGCGCGGGTCCGCCGCGCCCGGCACGCGCCATCTTGTTGCCCTCGAGCGCCGTGACGATCGAGGAGCTTTCGCCCGGCGTGTTGAGAAGGATCGACGTGGTCGAGCCGCCATACATGCCGCCATAATAGATACCGGCAAACATGATGAGCGAGCCGCCCGGATCGAGCTTGTAGGTGGCAGGCAGGAGCAGCGCCACGGTCAGCGCCGGGCCGATGCCCGGCAGCACGCCGACGGCGGTACCCAGGGTTACGCCGATAAGGGCGTAGAGCAGGTTGATCGGCTGCGCAGCAACCAGAATGCCCTGCCAGAGGAATTCGAATGTGCTCATGGTTTTATCCCAAGCGGCGGCTCCTGAGGGGGCACAGGACCATCCGCGCAAAAAGCAGAAAAACTGAAAGCGCCCGGCGCGAGGCGAGCGCTATCAGAAGAACAGATGTTCGAGCGGGCCGGCCGGCAGCGTCAACTGCAGGAGCTGCGAGAAGATCGCCCAGACGATGAAGCTCATGACGATGCCGACGGGCAGCGAGATCCAGATCTGGCGCTTGCCGAAAC
The DNA here is from genome assembly GCA_900471925.1 of Hyphomicrobiales bacterium. Taxonomy (GTDB): domain Bacteria; phylum Pseudomonadota; class Alphaproteobacteria; order Rhizobiales; family Rhizobiaceae; genus Rhizobium. The sequence goes on along the minus strand of UCGV01000024.1, from coordinate 217,943 downwards.
CGCGGGCGGTCAGAGCGAAGAGCAGGCCGGTCGCAATCGAGAAGCCGGCGGTGCGCAGCAGCAGCATCTGCCCTGCAAGACCTGCGACCACCCAGATAACCGGGGCAACTTCCTGCTGTTCACGTTCCGGAAACGCACCACGCCAGCCTTCGACCGCCGTCCAGATGCCAAGACAGAAGAGGCCGAGAGCGACGACCTTCGGCACCGTCGAGGGACCGATGCGGTCATATTGCGCGATCGTCTTCAGATGCGAGGCATCCCAGAACACGACGACAGCGACAGCAATGAGGAAGACGGCAATGACCAGCGCCGCCCAATCGGGGCGGCGCTTCGTTGCCGATGAGATATCGGCTTCACTCATTGAACGAGACCGATGTCTTTGAGAATGCCTTCGGTCGCCGAGACATCCTTTTCGAGCTGCGCCTTGAACTCGTCACCTGCGAGATAGGTGTCGGCCCAGCCCTTGGTCTTCAGGGTTTCCTGCCATGCGGCGGACTTGTGCAGCTTGTCGAAGTCGGCGGCGATAGAGGCGACTTCTTCATCGGTCAGGCCCGGAGCTGCAGCAACCATGCGCCAGTTCTGGATCGAAACGTCGGTACCGGCTTCCTTGAAGGTCGGAGCGTCGATGCCGGGGATGCGGGCATCGCTGGAAACGCCGAGCAGGCGCAGCGTGCCGGCCTTGACCTGCGATTCGAACTCGCTGTAGCTCGAGATGCCGGCCGTGACCTGGCTGCCGAGGATAGCGGCGAGCGCTTCGCCGCCGCCCGAGAAGGCAACGTAGTTGATCTTCGTCGGATCGACACCGGAAGCCTTGGCGATCAGGCCGACAGCGATATGGTCCGTACCGCCGGCAGAACCGCCGCCCCAGGATACTGCGCCGGGATCGGCCTTCAGCTTGGTGACGAGATCGGCAAGCGTCTTGATGTCGGACGAGGCCGGAACGACGATCGCTTCATATTCGCCGGTCAGGCGGGCGATTGGGGTGACGTCCTTCAGCGTGACGGCCGACTTGTTGGTCAGGAGCGCGCCGACCATGACGTAGCCGCCGACGATGAGCGCGTTCGGATTACCCGCGCTCTGGCTGCTGAACTGGGCGAGACCGATGGAGCCGCCGGCACCCGGAACGTTCTGAACTTGAACGCTCTTGGAAATGCCTTCCTGCTGCAGCACCGTCTGTAGCGAGCGGGCCGTCTGGTCCCAACCGCCGCCGGGTGCTGCCGGAGCGATGATGGAGTAATCGGCCGCATAGGCCGGCAGGGCGATAGCCGCTGCCAAAATGGTTGCAATGAAAGTATGCTTCACGATGTGTCCTCCGTGATGCGGCTGAGCGGACCGCTTGAGTTATTTTTGGAAATGAGGAGAGAGCACCGATCGGCGGACCCAATTGTCCTGATAGCGAGCGGAAGTCCCCCCGGAAATTCTTCAACTCTCCGCCTCCACGGAAAGGAAGTAGCCCAAGCCATCATATGAAGCTGTCATTTAGCTGACACCGGATCGATATCCAGTGCGGCAAGACACTTTTTTGCCGCAATTCGGCTATCCGCCGGCGAAGGTGCTCCCTCCGGTCACCTCCACTAGTACATTGTCTGTACTGGACGCCCTCGGGAAGTTGACGGATACTTGGCCACGGAGGGCGATCCGATGGCAAATGGCGGGTACAACCAGTTTTGTCCGGTTTCCAAGGCATGTGAACTGCTTGAGCCGCGATGGACCCTGTTGCTGTTGTGCGAAATGTGGTCCGGCTCCACCCGTTTCAACGAAATCAGACGCGGTGTGCCGGGAATGTCGCCGACGCTGATGGCAAAACGGCTGCGCGAAATGGAGGCGAACGGCCTCGTCACCCGCTCGCAGAACCGCGTCACCGGCGAGATTGTCTACAGGACCACCGACATAGCGGACGAACTGGAGCCGATCGTGCACGCGCTCGGCACATGGGCGCACCGCAATATCGACGCCAACGTGACACTCGAAAAGCTCGATGCCCGCATTCTGATGTGGAACATGCGCCGCAAGGTCAATGCGGCCGCCCTGCCCTCGCGCAAACGCAGCGTCATCCAGTTCACCTATCCTGAACTCGCGCGGGACGAGCGGCACTACTGGCTGGTGGCAAGACCCGGTACGCCGGTCGATCTCTGCCTGACTGATCCCGGCTATGACGTCGATCTTTTCGTCACTGCCGATCTCAAGGCCATGACCTCGGCCTGGATCGGCCTTTCCAGCCTTGATGCGGAGATTTCCCGGGAGCGCATCTCCTTCGTCGGCGACATGTCGCTTGCCACAAGCATCGGAAACTGGATGGTGCGCAGCTCCTACGCAGCCGCCTGATCCATTTTCTGTACCGCATCAGGTCCATTTTCTACACTAGTGCGATCGCGCATCCCGAGGCACGATCCCCCTGCAAGCCGACCCCAAGCGCTCTACGAAGCCGGTCGAATGCTGCGCACAAATCTGAATTGAGTGCAAAACCGGCGAGCGATCGCGGCAACGACCCGTTCTCGCCGAGCGGAGAGGAGACATGCCATGCAAACAACAGCAAATGCCACGGCACAGGCCAGCCCCGATCTCGCGGCGCTGAAGTCGCGCCAGCAGATGGCCTGGGCATCCGGCGACTATTCCGTCATCGGCGCCCGGCTGCAGATCGTCGGCGAAAGCCTCTGCGAGGCGCTTGACCTGCGTTCCGGCGAAAAGGTTCTCGATATCGCGGCCGGCAACGGCAATGCCACCCTGGCAGCAGCCCGGCGCTGGGCCGATGTGACCTCGACGGACTATGTGCCCGAACTTCTGGAACGCGGTCGCGAGCGGGCCATGGCGAACGGCCTGGCGGTGGATTTCCAACAGGCTGATGCCGAGGCTCTGCCCTTCAGGGATGGGAGCTTCGATGTCGTCGTCTCTACCTTCGGCGTCATGTTCACGCCGGATCAGGACAAGGCTGCAAAAGAGATGCTGCGTGTCTGCCGGCCGGGCGGACGCATCGGCATGGCGAACTGGACACCGGAGAGCTTCATCGGCCAGGTCTTCAAGACGATCGGCCAGCATATTCCGCCGATGCCGGGCGTTCGCTCACCGGCGCTCTGGGGCACGAGGTCGAGGTTGGAAGAAATGTTCGGCGGCCATGGCAGCGTCGAGGCAACCTCACGCATCTATAACTTCCGTTATCGCTCGCCCGCCCATTGGCTTGAAGTATTCCGCACCTGGTACGGCCCCGTCCACAAGGCGTTCGAAGCGTTGCCGCAACCGGGCAAGGCAGCCCTTGAGGAGGATTTCCTTGCCCTCATCGCCCGTTTCAACCGCGCCAAGGATGGCACCATGGTCGTGCCGGCCGAATATATGGAAGTAGTGATCCGCAAAGGCTGATCGCAGCTGGCGCCCCATGAACGCAAAAGGGCGAGGTTCGCCGGCAGCGAACCTCGCCCTTCATGCTTTTTTACGACTTAGAACTCGGACCATTCCTGCGCGATAGCGGCATTGCCGTTGCTGCGATAGGCCGGTGCCGATTTCTGGCTAGGGCGTGCCATGGCCGACGCCGTGCGGCGAAGCGCTGCGGCATCTGCGGACCCGACATTGACGTCGCCGGCAAGGCGGAAGTTTGCGATGAGCTCGCGAAGGCGTCCGGCCTCCGAAGCGAGCGTTGCGCTTGCCGCATTGGTTTCTTCGACCATCGCCGCGTTCTGCTGGGTCACCTGGTCCATCTGGTTGACGGCACTATTGACTTCGCTGAGGCCGGTCGACTGCTCCCTCGACGAGGTCGCGATCGCATCCATGTGCTGATTGATCGAGACGATCAGGTTCTCGATGGTCTTCAAGGCATCGCCGGTTTCGCGGACGAGCTGCACGCCACCCTGGACTTCGACCGACGAATTGCGGATCAGATCCTTGATCTCCTTGGCGGCTGCCGCAGAGCGCTGGGCGAGTTCGCGCACTTCCTGTGCGACGACCGCAAAGCCCTTGCCGGCTTCACCGGCGCGCGCTGCTTCGACGCCTGCATTCAGTGCCAGAAGGTTGGTCTGGAAGGCGATCTCGTCGATCACGCCGATAATGTTGGAGATCTGGTTCGAGGACTGCTCGATCTTCTGCATTGCGTCGATGGCGTTGGCAACGACCATGCCGGAGCGTGTGGCGCTTTCGTTTGCCTGGATCGCGACCTGGCGGGCTTCGTCAGCGCGCTTCGACGAATTCGAGACGTTGACCGTGATCTCGTCGAGAGCGGCAGCGGTCTCTTCCAGCGAAGCGGCCTGCTGTTCGGTACGGCGGGAAAGATCATCAGCACCACTGCCGATTTCACGGGTGCCGGTATCGATCGCGCCGGCGGCGGAAGCGATGGACTTCAGCGTATCGCCGAGCTGCATCACCGCGCCGTTCAGGTCGTGGCGAAGTGGTTCGAAATCGGGTGCGAAGGCTTCGTGGAGCTGGAAGCTCAGATCACCGGCGGAAAGGCGCTTGAGACCAGCGGCCAGACCGGCAGTGGCTTCATTGAGCCGCGCCTGCGCTGCGGCTTCTGCATCGCGCGTCAGACGGGCGCGGTCGGCTTCAGCCTGCGTACGGCTTCTTTCGGCTTCGGCCTGCAGGTTCAGGTTCTCGATGGCGGCCTGACGGAAGACTTCGACGGCCTTCGCCATTTCGCCGATCTCGTCGCCGCGCTTCATGTCGGCAACGACGACCTGCGTGTTGCCACCGGCAAGCGCACGCATGGAGCCGGTGATGCGGCTGATCGCATTGGCAATGCCTGCGATGCCGAAATAGGCCGAACCGCAAACCAGGAGAGCGCTGACGCCGAGGATGATGGAGAGCAGTGTCAGCGTCTTGTTGAATTCGGCATTGTTCTGCTCGGCGGCATCGGCAGCCGATGCCTTATTGAACTTCACCACTTTGTCGACGGCCGCGGCCAGATCGTCGGCAATCGGCCCGACATCGTTCTGGAAAACGCTGAGTGCCTTGTCCTTGTCGCCTGCGCGGACGAGCGCGATCAGCTGATCGCCGGCTGCGGCATATTTGGTGGCGGCATCGTCGATATCGGCGAAAGCGGCCCGCTCGGCATCGGTGTCGACCTGCTCCTTGTAGTCGGCCACGGCCTTGAGCAGATCACCCTGCTTCGACTTGATTTTCTTCTCGTAGCTATCGGAACCGTTTTCCGCGCGTCCCATGACGTAGTCGCCATAGGAGCCGCGCAGCGAATAGCGCGCGATCTGGATATCAAGGGCCTTGGAAACGCCCGGCAGGAAGCTCGTCGCGAAATTATCGGCATTCCTGTTGAACGTGTTCAGGCCACGAATGGAAATAAAGGCTGATAGTGCGAATAGAACGGCAATGAGTGAAAATATGCCGATCATCGACGTCTTCACATTGGGACGCGTCATGAAAATAAAACCTCTAGATGTGGAGAGCTGCATCCCCACGCAGCTGCCCGGCCCGGAAAAGATTGTTTGCGACATCATGGCGCCTGCGCAGCGGTCCGAGAGCGGCGTGCTGCGATGATTTCATGCCGGAATAAGCACCGGATTTTGCTTAATTTTCGCTAAATGGCGCCACCAATAATTATCATTACGGAATCAGAGGTTGTAAATTCAGGTGTAAAAAACGACAAGAAACATGCCGAAATCGACCAGTAAGTATTACTTATTGGGGAAAATTATCAATAGATTCTTCCATTTTTGGCACACAGCTACCCGACCGGAAATAATTCACGTGGCCGTGATTTTTTTGGTCGAAAGGAGAAGTGCGCCACTTCGCCGCGACCGCTTAACCATTGAGAACATACGATTTATTTTTATCTGCCCGCATGTTTTCTATTGGACAGCGGCACATTTTATTGCGTGCGCAGTACCTCGTTCCAATGCGCGATCAGCCGCGCCCGCTTCACCTGATCGAGATAGACCATCAGGCCGGGACTGACAGGCACGGGGCGCAACTGCGCTCCGAGCAATTCCTGCAACGTATTGGCGGTATTTTCTCCCGCCACCTCCGGGCTGACGGCCGGGATCTGCAACTCACGGGCCATGATCGTTTGGCCCTCCTTCGACATGAAAAAGGCGAGGTAGCGTCGGCCGAGTTCCGGCTCCGCTGCGGCCTGCGGCACAAGGCCGATGCGCGACATGACAACGGTATAATCCTTCGGCAGCACGATGCCGACTTCGGGGTGACGCGAAGCCCAGTCTGCCGCATAGGAGCCGAGAATATTGTAGCCGAGCACGAAACGACCGTCGGCGACACGTTCGAGGATTGCGGAACTGGTCGAGTAAAGCTTGACACCCGCCGCCCCCATCGCCCCGATCACCGACCAGATATCACCGAACTGCTCCTGATCGCGCGCCATGAACAGGAAACCGACGCCTGATCGTTCGATGTCATAGGTGCCGATACGCCCATAGACCTCGTTGCCCTTGCGCTTCAGATAGTCGACGAATTCCGCACGTGAACTCGGCACCGGCTCATGGGCGAAACTTGGCTTGTGATAGACAAAGACAGCGGGCTCGAAGGTCAGCGCATAGGCGGTATTGCGCCAGTTTGCCCATTTCGGCCACTGCGCGCTCATCGGCAGGTTGCTCACCTGCGCATAACCGTCGTTGGAAAGCTTGACCTGCAAGTCCATGGCCGACGAGAACGCGAAATCCGCCGTTCTGTGACCCGTATCCGTCTCCTTGACGATGCGATCGTAAATGTCCCCCGTCAGCATGTCCTCATACTTGACTGCCACATCGGGATTGGCCTCCTGAAAGCCACGGATCATCGGCTGCGCCAGGGGCTCGTCGAGCGACGAATAGACTGTCAGCACCGACGCATCGGCATTGCCCGATTTCGCCGGGTAGAAAGCCTGGTCTGCAACGGCAAGGCCGGGCACCAGACACAATAACAGAATGAAAAATCTCCTCATGAGGAGACAATGCCTGAGCTAACAGAGTGAAACAAGGAGAGCCATCAAAGCTCACGCTCGAAGAAAACCAAAATGGGCTTGAGATCGTCAGGGACCGCATAATAGGCGTCGCGCTCGCGAAAGCCCAGCCGACGATAAAGTCTCTGCGCCGCGATCTGCCGGAAACCGGTGTCGAGCCGCATCATCCGGTAGCCGTCTTCCTTCGCCCGCTCCATAGAGGCCTTGCAGAGCGCAAGCGCAGCACCGCTGCCGCGCGCCCGCTCCGATACGAAGAGACGCTTCATTTCGGAAATTCCTGGCGCTATCTCGTGATGCATCACACAGCCGACGCTTTCTCCATCAAGACGGGCCAGAAACACCGCCCCCTGCGGCCTGGCGTGGATCTGGGGCAGGTCGGCGAGCAAAGCCTCGAATTTTTCCGGATGATAGTAGAGTTCGACCTGCGCCCGCTCGGCAGGATAGTTGTCGTAGAGCCACTGTTTGAAAGAGCGGCTGAGATGCCGCGCGGCATCAATCTCTTCCGGGGTTTCCGCAAGCGCAACTGACAGGTCACCCATCTGCAAAGCCTCCAGCGTAGGGCGATATTACCACGGAATTAGCGGCCCAACCACAGGAGTCAAAGCGCTGGAACGGAGCAAAAGAGCGTCGCGCGCGTTGCCTGAGTTCCCGTTCACCAATTCTTAGAATCGCTGTGACATCGCCTTGTCATCCCTGATAAACTTGCTGCAAAATTTAGGGGAAACATCCGTTGCGCATCCTGCTGACCGAAGACAATATCGCCTTGGCCGACGGCCTGTCGGCGATCTTGCGCGGCACCGGCCATGCGGTGGATGTCGTCCATGACGGTGCCTCGGCCAATGCCGTGATCGCGGCGGAAAATTTCGACCTCGTCATCCTCGACCTGAACCTGCCGGAAATGGACGGTCTTGACGTGCTGCGTGCCATGCGCGCCCGCGGCAGCCGGGCGGCGGTGCTTATCCTCACGGCCCGAGGCTCCCCGGAAGAACGGGTAAAGGGGCTCGATCTCGGTGCTGACGACTATCTCATCAAGCCCTTCGACATTGCCGAATTCGAAGCGCGCGTGCGCGTCCTGCTGCGCCGGCAGGCAGGGCTGCATTCCTCGACCGTCAGCTTCGGATCGATCTCGCTCGACCTGAATTCCCGCGCCTTTTCGGCCGGCACCACGCCGCTCGATATTCCCTCCCGCGAGCTCGGTCTGCTCGAAATCCTGTTCATGCGGGCCGGAAAGGTGGTCGCCAAGGAAGCGATCATACAGTCTCTGACCGCCTTCGATGACGACATCTCAGCCAACGCCATCGAACAATATGTCAGTCGCCTCAGGAAAAGACTGTCGCCGCACGGCCTGACCGTGAAGACCGCCCGCGGCATCGGCTACTACCTCGACAAGCTGCCTGAGGCCTCATGACGGCTGCCTATTCGCTCCGGCGCCGGCTGCTTTTCTGGCTGCTTGTCTCGACCGCCGTTATCGGCACGCTGGCACTCGCCGATACCTGGCGCGAGGCCGTGCAAACGTCGAATATCGTCTCCGACCGTGTTCTCGCCGGCTCTGCGCTCGCCATCGCCGAACGCGTCGTCGTCGCCGAAGACGGCACGCTTGAAGTCGATATTCCCTATGTCGCGCTGGAAATGCTGACATCCGCCGCGCAGGACCGCGTCTTCTACCGCGTCGATGGCCCACCCGGAACATTCATTACCGGCTATCAGGCGCTTCCGGTGTTGAAGGAAACGCAGGGCGACACCGCCGCCTTCGCCGACGATATTTTCCGCGGCGAGCCGATCCGCGTGGCGACGCTTGAACGCTCCGCCTCGACCGGCATCCGCTCCGTGCCCTTCGTCGTCACCGTTGCCGAAACCACCATCGCCCGTCGCCAGCTCGCCCAGGCGATCCTCGTGCGCTCGGCGCTACGCCTTGCGGTGATGATCGCCGGTGCCGCTGTCATCGTCTGGATTTCCGTGACCGTGGCGCTACGACCGCTCTACAAACTCGGGGACGCCATCGGCGAGCGCAGCCCCGACGACCTGCACCCGATCGAACAATCCGTCCCGAGTGAGGTGCAGCCGCTCGTCGATACCGTCAATTCCTTCATGGTGCGCCTGGAGTCGGCCCTCGATGCCCTGCGCAATTTCACCGGCAACGCCAGCCATCAGTTGCGCACGCCGCTGACGATCATCCGAACCCAGCTCGCGCTCTCCGCCCGCGCCGCTTCGCTCGGTGAGGCCCACAATGCCGCTCTCAAGGGCGATCAGGCGGTTGCCCACGCCGAACGCATCCTTGCCCAGCTTCTGCTGATGGCCAAGATCGACGCCGCCACATCGAAGGAAGCGCTGACGGCTTCCGCGATAGATCTCGCTGCGATTGCGCAGGAAATCACCGGCGAGCAGATCCCGCGCGCAGCCGAAGCCGGCATCGATCTCGGCTTCGAGGGTGAGGGACCGGCCATGATCCGCGCCGAACCGCTGCTCATCGGCGAAATGCTGCGCAATCTCGCAGGCAATGCCATCGCCTATGCCGGTAACGGCGCGGAAGTGACGGTCCGCATCATCGAGGATGCCGAAACGGTGCGGCTGGAAGTCGAAGACAATGGCCCCGGCATTCCTCCCGACAAACGGGAGGCGGTGAGAAAACGCTTCTCCCGAGGCAATGATGCCGGCGCACCCGGTGCGGGCCTCGGTCTGCCGATCGTCGAAGAAATCGCCAATCTTTTCAATGCAAGGCTCGTATTGATCCCGGGACGCGGCGGCAGAGGCCTCAAAGCTTCGGTAACGTTCAATCGCGTGGCCTGATAGCCGCCGGCACCTCAACCTTCCGCCTTGCATTCTTTCGCTGCATTGCACACACTGGCTTTGGGAACAGCTAAGCCGATCAACGGCAAGCGGACAAAAGAGCAATATGTCGATCAAAGCCAGCATCTATCATCTGACTCATTATCAGTATGACAAACCGATCCGCCTTGGCCCGCAGATCATCCGTCTTAAGCCCGCTTCGCATTCGAAGACGCGAGTCTTGAGCCATTCGCTGAAGGTCACGCCGTCGAACCATTTCGTGAACCTTCAGCAGGATCCCTACGGCAACTATCTCGCCCGCTTCGTCTTTCCCGATCCGGTGACCGAATTCAAGATCGAGGTCGATCTCGTTGCCGACATGACCGTCTACAATCCCTTCGACTTCTTCGTCGAAGAGGAAGCGACCATCTGGCCCTTCGATTATCCGGAGACAATCCGCGAAGACCTGTCGATCTACATGAAGCCGGAAGAGCCCGGCCCGCGCCTGAAGGCTTTCCTAGAAACGCTCGATCGCTCCGAACAAAAAACAGTCGATATGGTCGTCGGCCTCAACATGCGCCTGCAGCAGCAGATCGGCTATGTCATCCGCATGGAAGCCGGCGTGCAGACGCCGGAAGAGACGCTGGAAAGCGCCAAGGGCTCCTGCCGAGACACGAGCTGGCTGCTGGTGCAGATCCTGCGCCATCTCGGCCTCGCCGCGCGCTTCGTCTCCGGCTATCTCATCCAGCTCAGTCCCGATCTCAAGGCACTCGATGGTCCCTCCGGCACGGAATACGATTTCACCGATCTTCATGCCTGGACCGAAGTCTATCTTCCTGGCGCCGGCTGGGTCGGTCTCGATCCGACCTCCGGCCTCCTGACCGGCGAAAGCCATATTCCGCTTGCCGCGACGCCGCATTTTCGCAATGCCGCGCCGATATCGGGCGGCTACTACGGCGAAGCCGAGACCGAATTCGCCTTCGATATGAAGGTCGCCCGCGTCGCCGAACATCCCCGCATCACCAAACCGTTTTCCGACGATGCCTGGGACGAACTCAACGAACTCGGAGAGAAGGTCGATCGCATCCTCGAAGCCGAAGATGTGCGCCTCACCATGGGCGGCGAGCCGACTTTCGTCTCGATCGACGACTTCCAGTCTGCCGAATGGAATACCGAGGCGGTCGGCCCGACCAAGCGCGAGAAGGCCGATGCACTGATCCGCCGGCTGCGTGACCGCTTCGCGCCAAACGGCTTCCTGCATTACGGCCAGGGGAAATGGTATCCCGGCGAAAGCCTGCCGCGCTGGACCTTCTCGCTCTACTGGCGCAAGGACGGCCTGCCCATCTGGTCGAACGACACGCTCGTCGCCACGGAAGGCCGTAACTATAAGGTCACAGAGGACGATGCCGGCCGCCTGCTGACGGCAATTGCCGGAGAGCTGGATATCTCACCTGACTATGTAACCCCTGCTTTCGAAGATCCCGCCGAATGGCTGGTCAAGGAAGCAAGCCTGCCAGAGAATGTCGATCCGGCAAATTCCAAACTGAAGGATGCCGAGGAGCGCAGCCGCATCGCCCGCGTCTTCGATCGCGGCCTGACACGCCCGACCGGCTACGTGCTGCCGGTCCAGGCCTGGAATGCGCGCGCCAGCGGCCGCAGCTGGACGAGCGAAAAATGGTCCACCCGGCGCGGCCGTATCTTCCTGATGCCGGGCGACAGTCCCGTGGGTTACCGCCTGCCGCTCGATTCACTCGCCTACATCCCGCCCTCGCAATATCCCTATATCAATCCGCTCGACCCCTTCGTCCAGCGGCCCGAACTGCCAGATTTCGGGCAGGATAGCGGACGCGATTTGCAAGCCGCGCACTTCCAACCCTTTACCGGTCAACAGCCGGCGATGCCTCAATCGGCCAACGAGATCGGCGGCCATGTCCGCACCGCGATTTCGGTCGAACCGCGCAACGGCCGCCTCTGTGTCTTCATGCCGCCGACCGAAACGCTCGAGGATTATCTCGACCTCATCGCTTCGACCGAGCGTTCGGCCGCCGCTCTCGGCCTGGCCGTCCATATCGAAGGTTACACACCGCCGCAGGACGAGCGCATCAACGTCATCCGCGTCGCACCCGACCCCGGCGTGATCGAGGTGAACATCCATCCGTCTTCGACCTGGAAGGAGACGGTCAATATCACGACGGCGATCTATGAGGAGGCCCGTGAGACCCGTCTCGGCGCCGACAAGTTCATGATCGACGGCCGCCACACCGGCACTGGCGGCGGCAACCATGTCGTCGTCGGCGGCAGTAATCCGAACAACAGTCCCTTCCTGCGCCGTCCGGACCTTTTGAAGAGCCTCGTGCTGCACTGGCAGCGGCACCCCTCGCTTTCCTATCTGTTTTCGGGCCTCTTCATCGGCCCGACCAGCCAGGCGCCGCGCATCGACGAGGCCCGCCATGACAGCCTCTACGAGTTGGAAATCGCGCTTGCACAAATTCCTGCAGCCGGTCGCGGTCTGCAGCCCCTGCCCTGGCTCGTCGATCGCCTGTTCCGCAACATCTTGACTGATGTAACCGGCAACACCCACCGCGCCGAGATCTGCATCGACAAGCTGTTTTCGCCGGATGGCCCGACCGGCCGCCTCGGCCTCGTAGAATTCCGCGGCTTCGAAATGCCGCCGAATGCTCGCATGTCGCTGGCCCAGCAATTGCTGGTGCGGGCGCTGATCGCCCGCTTCTGGGCAAATCCCGCCGATGGCAAGTTCGTGCGCTGGGGCACCTCGCTGCACGACCGTTTCATGCTGCCGCACTATGTCTGGCAGGATTTCCTCGACGTGCTCTCGGATCTCCGCGAAAACGGCTTCGATCTCAGCCCCGAATGGTTCAAGGCGCAGCTCGAATTCCGCTTCCCCTTCTGCGGCGAAGTCGAATACGAAGGCTCGAAGCTGGAGCTGCGCCAGGCGCTCGAGCCCTGGCACGTCATGGGAGAACAGGGCGCGGTCGGCGGCACGGTGCGCTACGTCGATTCGTCCGTCGAACGCCTGCAGGTTCGCCTCGAAACCAGCAATTCATCGCGCTACACAGTCACGTGCAACGGCCGGATCGTGCCTCTGACACCGACCGGAACCTCGGGCGTGTCGGTCGCTGGCGTACGGTTCAAGGCATGGCAGCCAGCTTCCGGTTTACATCCCGTCCTGCCTGTGAATACGCCTTTGACTTTTGATATTTATGATACATGGTCGAAACGTTCGATCGGCGGCTGCATCTATCACGTTGCCCATCCGGGCGGCCGGAACTATGACACCTTCCCGGTCAACGGCAACGAAGCGGAAGCGCGGCGCCTCGCCCGTTTCGAACCGTGGGGACATACGGCGGGCGGCTATATTCCGCGCGCCGAGACGGTCTCGTCCGAATTCCCGCTGACGCTGGATCTGAGGCGGCCCGCCGGCATTTGAAGAAACTGGGTCTGATGGGCAAGAAGCCTGCACTGGAATTGAGGGACGAGATCGACGAACGCGCCGATATGGATGCGGTCTTCGACTATGCCCCCCTGCCCGGCATCGCCGACGAGATGGTCGACAACAACGGCGTCATCCGCCCGGTCTGGCAGCGCTTCCTCTCCCACCTGAACGGCATGCCGGAAAAGGATCTGGCCGAGCGCTTCTCCCGCGCCGACCGCTACCTGCGCGATGCCGGCGTCTTCTATCGAGCCTATGGCGCCAAGGGCAGCGGCGAGCGCGCCTGGCCGCTCTCCCACATTCCGGTATTGATCGACGAGCGTGAATGGCAGGAACTATCGGCCGGCCTCGTGCAGCGCGCCGATCTGCTGGAAGCGATGGTTGCCGATATCTACGGCGACAACAAGCTTGTGGAGGAAGGCATTCTTCCGCCTGCCCTGATCGCTGCCAATCCGGAATTCCAGCGGCCTCTGGTCGGCGTGAAGCCGGCGACCGGTCACTATCTGCACTTCTGCGCCTTCGAGATCGGCCGCGGCCCCGATGGCAATTGGTGGGTGCTCGCCGACCGCACGCAGGCACCCTCTGGCGCCGGTTTCGCGCTCGAAAATCGCGTCGCGACCACCCGATCCTTTTCCGATATCTATGCCGAAACGCCGGTTCATCGTCTCGCCTCCTTCTTCGGCGCTTTCCGTGACGCACTGCAAACGATGAAACACTCCGGTGACGACCGCATTGCGGTCCTGACACCTGGCCCGGCCAACGAAACCTATTACGAGCATGCCTATATCGCTCGCTATCTCGGCTTCATGCTGCTGGAGGGCGAGGATCTCACCGTTGTCAACGGTCGCGTCATGGTGCGAACGGTTGCCGGCTTGAAGCCGATCGGCGTGCTCTGGCGCCGTCTCGATTCCGCCTATGCCGATCCGCTGGAATTGAACCAGAACTCGCATATCGGCACTCCCGGCCTCGTCGAGGCGCTGCGCGCGGAAACCGTTACCATCGTCAATGCGCTCGGCACCGGCGTTCTGGAAACGCGCGCCCTGCTTGCCTTCATGCCCGCCGTCTGTCGCCAACTGCTGGGCGAAGATCTGCGCCTGCCTTCCATCGCCACCTGGTGGTGCGGTCAGCAGGACGAACGTGACCACGTGACGGCCAATATCGAGAAGATGGTGATCGGCCCGGCCTATTCCCGCGCCCCTTTCTTCGATGATAGCGGCGAATCCGTTCTCGGCTCGTCGCTGCGCGCCGCTGCAAAGAACTCCATCGCCGACTGGCTGACGAGCGACGGCCCGAAGCTCGTCGGCCAGGAAGTCGTCACGCTTTCGACCACGCCCGCCTGGGTCAATGGCAAGCTGACGCCGAGGCCGATGTCGCTGCGCGTCTTTGCCGCCCGCACGGCCAATGGCTGGCAGATCATGCCGGGCGGCTTTGCCCGCATCGGCTCGGGAGACGATGTCGCCGCTATCGCCATGCAATCCGGCGGAGCGGCGGCGGATGTCTGGATCGTCAGCGACAAGCCTGTCGAGCGCCATACGCTCCTGCCCGCCGAAGGCAGCTTCACCCGCAACATGCCGGGCAGTCTGCCGAGCCGGGCGGCCGACAATCTCTTCTGGCTGGGCCGCTACATCGAGCGCGCCGAAGGGGCGCTCCGCATTCTGCGCGCCTGGCACGGACGCTATGCCGAAGCGGCCGACCCGAGCCAGCCGCTGCTTGCCGATGTCAGCGAATATCTCGCGGCCGTCGATATCGACACGGCCGAACCGGTGCCGGAATCGCTGCTGCGCAACATCGACAGCGCAGTGTATTCGGCGAGCAATATCCGCGACCGTTTCTCGCCGGATGGATGGCTGGCGCTGAACGATCTCGCCAAGACCGCGCGCCGCTTTCACAAGACCATCACAGCAGGCGATGATGCCAGCCATGCGATGACCATACTGCTGCGCAAGCTCGCTGGCTTTGCCGGTCTCGTGCATGAAAACATGTATCGCTTCACCGGCTGGCGCTTCCTGTCGCTCGGCCGCTATATCGAGCGTGGCCTGCACATGACGCGCCTGCTCGGCCATATGTCGGGACCGGAAGCGCCGGATGGCGCACTCGACATGCTCCTGGAAATCGGCGACAGCGTCATGACTCATCGCCGCCGCTACAATGTCAACACGGCGCGGTTGACGGTCACCGACCTCCTGGCGCTTGACCCGCTGAACCCGCGTTCGATCCTCTTCCAGGTGAACGAGATCCACCGCGAGGTCGAGCAGCTTCCGAACGCCTTCATCAACGGCCAGATGTCCCCTTTCTACCGCGAGGCGATGCGCCTGCATTCGGGCCTCGCGGTGATGACGCCGGAGACCATGAACGGCGATGTCTATCACCGTCTGGAGCGTGAGCTGGAGCACCTCTCCGACCTCCTGGCGCAGACCTATCTCGGATGACGGCAGTGCTCTACGATCTTACCCTGCACATGGGCTACGCCTACGACACGCCCGCATCCGGCGCACGCCACATAATGCGCCTCATGCCGCTCTCGCTGCCGAACCGGCAACGCCTCGTCGCCGGTTCGATCAGCATCTCGCCGCAGCCGGACGAACAGTCGCATTTCGTCGATTTCTTCGAACACCCGGCGACATCCTTCCTGCTGCGTTCACCCCATGAAACGCTTGATATCCGCATGCAGGCCCGCGTGCAGGTCGAAAGCCAGGTCATGTCGGCAGACTTTTCGCCGCTCCTGGCCGATCTGCCGGAGGAAGTCTCCGGACGCTGGTCGCTCGCGTCGCAATCGCCCCACCATTTTCTCGGCGACAGCCCTCGCCTCGCCGAAGCCAAGACGATCACCGAATATGCGAGGACCTGTCGCCAGCCGTCTCTGACGGTCATGCAGATCGCCTATGCGCTTTGCGCCCGTATCAACAAGGATTTCACCTACGATCCGGAAGCGACGACAGTCGACACCACGCCATCGGAGGCTTTCAAGCTGAAGCGCGGCGTCTGCCAGGACTTCACCCACATCATGATCCTGGCGCTGCGCAGCCTCGGCATCCCCGCGGGCTATGTGTCCGGCTTCCTGCGCACCATCCCGCCCCCCGGGAAGGAGCGGCTGGAAGGGGCTGATGCCATGCATGCGTGGGTGCGCGTCTGGTGCGGCGAAACCGCAGGCTGGATCGAGCTCGACCCCACCAACAATATCCCCGCCGGCACCGATCATATCGTCGTCGCCTATGGCCGCGACTATTCCGATGTCGCTCCCGTCATCGGCGTGCTCAAGAGCTACGGCGGCCAGCGTTCCCTGCAGGCAGTGGACGTCATCCCCCTGAAATAATCCCGAAATTGGAAAAAACGGCCAGTTGCCTAGAATTTTAGGCAACTGTTTTAGCGGCCATTAAAGTCATCTGGTTCATCAATAGCGCCTATTGAGGGCTCCTGGGGGAATCGGTGGACATGATGAACACCCTGCATTCGCTATCTGATCGGCTGCGGCGCGACCGTGGCGGCAATTTCGGCATCATGACGGCCATCCTGCTGCCCGTGCTCATCGGCGCGGCCGGTATCTCCATTCAGATAACGGATATGATGCTTTCCAAGCAGCAGCTGCAGCAGGCATCCGACGCTGCTGCGCTCGCAACGGCAACCGCCCTCGCAAACAAGGTCATTCAGCCTGCCGACGCCCAGACCTTTGCCCGCGACTTCGTCGCTGGGCAGATGGCGAATTACCTCCAGGATTCAGATCCCTCGGCCACCGACATCAGGGACAGCACAGCGGTCAAGGTCACGACGAAAACCTCCGGCAAGTCCGTCTCGTACGAAGTCACCGTATCGCCGAACTATACGATCAACGTAAATCCGATGATGCGCGTGATCGGCTACAAGACGCAGAATATCGCAGCATCGGGCACGACTGTCAGCGGCCATTCGGAGACACAGGGCTCGGTCTCCATGTATCTCGTCCTCGACCGTTCCGGCTCGATGGCTGAATATACCACGACGGTCAACGAGAAGACACCGACGAGGAATGAGAGCTACGATTGCAGCTACTATGACAGCAATCAAAAGAAGACGATAAAAAAGACCTGCAGCCGGTCTGTCACAAACTACTATACCAAGATCGAGGCGCTGAAGCTTGCCGTCGCCAGCCTGACCGGCCAGCTCAATACCGCCGATCCCGACAGCAGCTACGTTCGCACCGGTTCGGTTTCCTATAATGACGCGATGCAAACCGCGCAGCCGCTCGACTGGGGCACGACCAAGGTCGTGAACTACGTCAACGCGCTGACGGCATCCGGCCGCACCGATTCCAGCGCGGCCTTCAAGAAGGCCTATGACAGCCTGGTGGACCCGAAAGAAGACCAGGCACATCAGGCCAAGACCGGACAGACGCCGACCAAATACATTGTTTTCATGACCGACGGCGACAACAACATCGCATCGGCCGACACCGAGACGAAGAAGTATTGCGACAAGGCCCGCGATAAGAAGATTCAGGTCTATACGGTCGCTCTCATGGCACCGGATGGCGGCAAAGCCCTTCTGAACTACTGCGCCACCTCGTCTGCCTATTATTTCGCGGCGGAGAATATGACCGCACTGATCAACGCCTTCCAATCGATCGGCGCCAAAGCGGCGAACCAGGCGACGCGCCTGACCAACTGACAAGCCCATATTTCATCGCAGCAAAAAGCCGCCTCGGAACAAACCGGGGCGGCTTTTCGTTTACACCAATGTTCTGCTCATCAGATCGGGAAAACCGATTGAAATCAAGTCCCTTAGGCCCGCCGAATGTGAAGGTTTCGCAAATTTTTCGTTTGCCCAATTCCCTTGTTGCAAGTGCTTCGTAACGGTGCATAAACTGCCATGTCGGTGTATGCGACAAATCGATTGAATCAGGCGTAACATACTGTAACCAAATCAAAATTGGCGAGACCTGACCATGAATACCGTTTCGAAGCCGATCATCCCCTCACCAGCTCCGCGCAGCTCCCGGCCGGAAATCCTTGCTGAGGAAATCATCGAGCGCCTGACCTATCGCATCGGCAAGGATGCCAAAGTCGCCAAGCCGCACGACTGGTTGACGGCAACCATTCTCGTTGTGCGTGACCGCATCATCGACAAGTGGATGGAATCCACCCGCAAAGCCTATGAGACTGGCGCCAAGCGCGTCTACTATATGTCTCTCGAATTTCTGATCGGCCGCCTGATGCGCGACGCCGTGTCCAACCTCAACCTTATGGAAGAGGTTCGTGATGCGCTCGCTTCGCTCGGCGTCGATATCAATGTCATTGCCGGCCTCGAGCCCGATGCAGCGCTCGGCAACGGTGGTCTCGGCCGTCTCGCCGCCTGTTTCATGGAATCCATGGCGACCGTCGATGTGCCGGCCTATGGCTACGGCATCCGTTACGTCCACGGCCTCTTCCGCCAGCAGATGGCGGATGGCTGGCAGGTGGAACTGCCCGAAAACTGGCTCGCCCATGGCAACCCCTGGGAATTCGAGCGCCGTGAAAGCGCCTATGAAATCGGCTTCGGCGGATCGATCGAGGTCACCAACGCGCATGACGAACAGCCGCGTTATGTCTGGAAGCCGGCCGAGCGTGTCATCGCCGCCGCCTTCGATACGCCTGTCGTCGGCTGGCGCGGCAAGCGCGTCAACACGCTCCGCCTCTGGTCGGCCCAGCCGATCGATCCGATCCTGCTCGATGCCTTCAACGCCGGCGACCATATCGGCGCGCTGCGCGAGAGCAACCGGGCCGAAAGCCTGACACGCGTTCTCTACCCGGCCGACGCGACACCTGCCGGCCAGGAGCTTCGCCTGCGCCAGGAGTATTTCTTCTCCTCCGCCTCGCTCCAGGACATCCTGCGCCGCCACCTGCAGCAGTATGACGACTTCACGTCCCTGCCGGACAAGGTCGCGATCCAGCTCAACGACACCCACCCGGCCGTTTCCGTCGCCGAGCTGACGCGCCTGCTCTGCGACGTCCATGGGCTGGATTTCGACACAGCGTGGGATATCACCCGCCGCACCTTCTCCTACACCAACCACACGCTTCTTCCCGAAGCGCTGGAAAGCTGGCCGGTTCCGCTCTTCGAGCGCCTGCTGCCACGTCACATGCAGATCATCTACGCGATCAACGCCAAGATCCTGATCGAGGCGCGCAAGACCCGGAATTTCTCCGACACCGAAATCCGTTCGATCTCGCTGATCGATGAAAGCGGTGACCGCCGCGTGCGCATGGGCAACCTCGCCTTCGTCGGCTCGCATTCGATCAACGGCGTCTCGGCCCTGCACACGGACCTGATGAAAGTCACGGTCTTCGCAGACCTGCACAAGCTCTATCCCGAACGCATCAACAACAAGACCAACGGCATCACGCCCCGCCGCTGGCTGCAGCAGTGCAACCCGGGCCTTACCAGCCTCGTGCGTGAAGCGATCGGCGACGAATTCCTCGATGATGCCGAGAAGCTGCGCCCCCTCGAAAAGTTCGCGACCGACCCGAGCTTCCAGCAGAAATTCGCCGCCGTGAAGCGCGCCAACAAGGTGGCGCTCTCCAATCTCGTCGCCAGCCGCATGGGCGTAAAGCTCGATCCGTCGGCCATGTTCGACATCCAGATCAAGCGTATCCACGAATACAAGCGTCAGCTTCTCAACATCATCGAAGCTGTCGCGCTCTACGATCAGATCCGCTCGCATCCAGAGCTGGACTGGGTGCCGCGCGTGAAACTCTTCGCCGGCAAGGCGGCGCCGAGCTATCACAACGCCAAGCTCATCATCAAGCTGATCAACGACGTTGCCCGCACCATCAACAACGACCCCTCGGTCCGCGGCCTGCTGAAGGTCGTCTTCGTGCCGAACTACAATGTCTCGCTTGCCGAGGTCATGGTTCCGGCCGCCGACCTTTCCGAGCAGATTTCGACGGCAGGCATGGAAGCCTCAGGCACCGGCAATATGAAGTTCGGCCTGAACGGCGCGCTGACGATCGGCACGCTCGACGGCGCCAATGTCGAAATGCGCGACAATGTCGGCGACGACAACATCGTCATCTTCGGCTTGCAGGCCGATGAAGTCGCCAAGATCCGCAGCGAAGGTCATAACCCACGGGCGATCATCGAAGGCTCGCGTGAGCTGGCACAGGCGCTTGCCGCCATCAGTTCAGGTGTCTTCTCCCCTGACGACCGCAACCGCTACACCGCCCTCATCGACGGCATCTACTCGCATGACTGGTTCATGGTCGCCGGCGACTTCGACGCCTATGCCGCCGCCCAGCGCGAGGTCGACCAGATCTGGACCAATCAGTCCTCCTGGTACGAAAAGACGATCAACAATACGGCGCGGATGGGCTGGTTCTCTTCCGACCGTACGATCAGGCAATATGCCAACGAGATCTGGAGAGCTTGATGAAGCCGCCGAAAGCCGCCCCTGAAGTGAAGCTTCCCTGGGAAATTTCGGCGGACGAAATCGCGGCAATCCTCAGTGGCTCGCAGGCCGATCCCTTTGCAGTCCTGGGCGTGCACCAGGCCGGGGAAGGCTTCATCACCAGGTGTTTTCTTCCAGGCGCCGAAGCCGTCACGGCAATGGCCCTGGATGGAACGCCGATCGGCGAGCTCCACCAGCTTCATCCCGACGGAATTTTCGGCGGGCAGGTATCGATCACCAAGTTCCAGCCGGTGCGCTATCGCGCCCGTCGTGCCGATGCCGAATGGGCGGTGACCGACGCTTACAGCTTCGGCCCCGTGCTCGGCCCCATGGACGATTATTTCGCCCGGCAGGGTTCGCACCTGCGGCTCTTCGACAAGATGGGCGCCCATCGCATCAAGCATGAAGGCGCAACCGGTATTCACTTTGCCGTCTGGGCGCCGAATGCCCAGCGTGTGTCAGTCGTCGGCGATTTCAACAACTGGGACGGACGGCGCCACGTCATGCGTCTGCGCGCCGACAGTGGTATATGGGAAATCTTTGCCCCCGACGTGCCGCTCGGCGTTCCCTATAAATTCGAGATCCGCGGCCACGACGGCGTGCTGCTACCGCTGAAGGCCGACCCTTTCGCCCGTCGCAGCGAGCTTCGCCCGAAGACGGCATCCGTGACCGCTGCTGAGCTTGTACAGGACTGGCAGGACGAGCCGCATCTGAAGCACTGGCGCGAAACCGACAAGCGCCGCCAGCCGATCAGTATCTACGAGGTTCACGCAGGTTCATGGCAGCGCCGCCAGGATGGCACCATGCTCTCCTGGGACGAGTTGGCATCAAGCCTTATCCCCTACTGCGTCGACATGGGCTTTACCCATATCGAGTTCCTGCCGATTACCGAACACCCCTATGACCCTTCCTGGGGTTACCAGACAACCGGCCTCTACGCCCCGACCGCCCGCTTCGGCGAACCGGAAGGTTTTGCCCGTTTCGTTAACGGCTGCCACAAGGTCGGCATAGGCGTCATTCTCGACTGGGTACCGGCCCATTTCCCGACCGACGAACACGGTCTCGGCTGGTTCGACGGCACCGCGCTTTACGAACACGAAGACCCCCGCAAGGGCTTCCATCCGGACTGGAATACCGCGATCTACAATTTCGGTCGCACCGAAGTGGTCTCCTACCTCGTCAACAATGCGCTATATTGGGCCGAGAAATTCCATCTCGACGGTCTGCGCGTCGATGCGGTCGCCTCGATGCTCTATCTCGACTATTCGCGCAAACACGGCGAATGGATCCCGAACGAATACGGCGGCAACGAAAATCTCGAGGCCGTGCGCTTCCTGCAGAACCTCAACACCCGCATCTATGGCGAACATCCCGGCGTCATGACCATCGCCGAGGAATCGACCTCCTGGCCGAAGGTTTCCCAGCCGGTCCATGAAGGCGGTCTCGGCTTCGGCTTCAAGTGGAACATGGGCTTCATGCACGACACGCTGAGCTACATGAGCCGCGAGCCGGTGCATCGCAAGCACCACCACAATGAACTGACCTTCGGTCTGCTCTACGCCTATTCGGAAAACTTCGTTCTGCCGCTCTCCCATGATGAGGTCGTGCACGGCAAGGGTTCGCTGATCGCCAAGATGCCGGGTGACGACTGGCAGAAATTCGCAAACCTGCGCGCCTACTATGCTTTCATGTGGGGCTATCCCGGCAAGAAGCTGCTCTTCATGGGGCAGGAGTTTGCCCAGTGGGCGGAGTGGAGCGAAAACAAGTCGCTCGACTGGAACCTGCTGCAATATCGCATGCACGAAGGCATGCGCCGCCTGGTACGCGATCTCAACTTCACCTATCGCAGCAAGGCGGCACTGCATGCCCGCGACTGCGAGGGCGACGGTTTCGAGTGGCTGATTGCCGACGATTACGAAAACTCGGTTTTCGCTTGGCTGCGTAAGGCTCCCGGCCAGAAGCCGGTTGTCGTCATCAGCAACCTCACGCCCGTCTATCGCGAGAATTATTCGGTCCGGCTGCCTACCGCAGGGCGCTGGCGGGAAATCCTGAATACCGATGCCGACATTTATGGCGGCAGCGGGAAAGGCAATGGCGGGCGCGTGCAGGCCGTCGATGCCGGTGGCGAAATAAGCTGCTCGATAACCCTGCCGCCGCTGGCGACGATCATGCTTGAACCCGAGAATTAGTGACTGGTGGGAGGAGAAAATGGTAGAAAAGCGCATTCAGCCACTTGCCCGCGACGCAATGGCGTATGTTCTCGCCGGCGGCAGGGGAAGCCGCCTCAAGGAACTGACGGACCGTCGTGCCAAGCCGGCCGTCTATTTCGGCGGCAAGGCCCGCATCATCGATTTTGCACTGTCCAATGCGCTGAATTCCGGCATCCGCCGCATCGGCGTCGCCACGCAATACAAGGCGCATTCGCTGATCCGCCACATGCAACGCGGCTGGAACTTCTTCCGTCCGGAACGAAACGAAAGCTTCGACATCCTGCCCGCCTCCCAGCGCGTATCCGAAACGCAATGGTATGAAGGCACCGCCGACGCCGTCTATCAGAACATCGATATTATCGAGGATTACGGCGTCGAATACATGGTCATTCTCGCTGGCGACCATGTCTATAAGATGGACTATGAATACATGCTCCAGCAGCATGTCGATTCCGGCGCTGATGTCACGATCGGCTGCCTGGAAGTCCCGCGCATGGAGGCCGTCGGTTTCGGCGTCATGCACGTCAACGACAAGGACGAGATTTTCGCCTTCATCGAAAAGCCGGCCGACCCGCCGGGCATTCCGGACAAGCCGGATTTTGCGCTCGCCTCGATGGGCATCTACGTCTTCCGCACGAAATTCCTGCTCGATCTTTTGCGCCGTGATGCGGCTGACCCGACCTCGAGCCGAGACTTCGGCAAGGATATCATCCCTTACATCGTCAAGAACGGTAAGGCAGTCGCTCACCGCTTCGCCAAATCCTGTGTCCGTTCGGATTTCGAGCACGAGCCCTATTGGCGTGATGTCGGCACGATCGATGCCTACTGGCAGGCCAATATCGACCTGACGGCGATCGTGCCCGCCCTCGACATCTACGACAAGTCCTGGCCGATCTGGACCTATGCCGAAATCACCCCGCCGGCGAAATTCGTCCATGACGACGAAGACCGCCGTGGTTCGGCAACCTCCTCTGTCGTTGCCGGCGACTGCATCATTTCAGGCGCGAGCCTCAACCGAAGCCTCCTCTTCACGGGTGTCAGGGCCAATTCCTTCTCCAAGCTGGAAGGTGCGGTCATTCTGCCCAACGTGAAGATCGGCCGGCGCGCGCAGCTCAAGGACGTTGTGATCGACCATGGTGTCGTCATTCCGGAAGGTCTTGTCGTCGGCGAGGATCCGGAACTCGACGCGCGGCGTTTCAGACGGACGGAAAGCGGCATTTGCCTGATCACCCAACCGATGATCGACAAGCTGGATATCTGACTTATGAAAGTTCTTTCGGTTTCGTCCGAAGTCTTCCCTTTGATCAAGACAGGGGGCCTTGCCGATGTGGCGGGCGCCCTGCCAATAGCCCTAAAATCCTTTGGTATTGAAACCAAGACCCTCATGCCCGGCTATTCCGCCGTCATGAAGGTTCTGCAAAATCCGGTCGTTCGGCTGGAATTTCCGGATCTGCTTGGGCAGCCCGCAAGGGTGCTCGAGGTCGAGCACGAGGGCCTCGATATCCTCGTGCTCGATGCACCCGCCTATTACGACCGTCCCGGCGGTCCCTATCTCGATACGACCGGCAAGGACCATCCTGACAACTGGCGCCGCTTCGCCGCCCTTTCGCTGGCTGGTTCCGAGATCGCCGCCGGCCTTCTGCCTGGTTGGCGACCGGATCTGGTACACGCCCATGATTGGCAGTCAGCCATGGTGCCGGTCTACATGCGTTACTATCCGACACCCGAGCTGCCGAGCATCCTGACCATTCACAACATCGCCTTTCAGGGCCAGTTCGGCGCCGAGATCTTCTCCGGTCTGCGCCTGCCGCCCCATGCCTTCGCGACGGAAAGCATCGAATATTACGGCAATGTCGGTTTCCTGAAGGGCGGCCTGCAGACAGCCACCGCCATCACTACCGTCAGCCCCTCCTATGCAGAAGAAATCCTCACGCCGGAATTCGGCATGGGCCTGGAGGGCGTGATCGCCAGCCGCCGCGACGTATTGCAGGGCATCGTCAACGGCATCGACGCCGATATCTGGAATCCCGCGACCGATCCGGTCGTCCATACCCATTACGGTCCGACGACGCTCAAGAACCGCGCGGAGAACCGCAGATCGATTGAGGAATTCTTCCATCTCGACCACGACAACGCTCCGATCTTCTGCGTCATCAGCCGTCTTACCTGGCAGAAGGGCATGGATCTTGTCGCCGGCGCCGCGGACGAAATCGTGGCGATGGGTGGCAAGCTCGTCGTGCTCGGTTCCGGCGAAGTGGCACTCGAAGGCGCCCTCCTTGCCGCCGCAAACCGCAACCCCGGTCGCATCGGCGTTTCCATCGGCTATAACGAGCCGATGTCGCATCTCATGCAGGCCGGTTGCGACGCGATCATCATCCCCTCGCGCTTCGAACCCTGCGGCCTCACGCAGCTTTACGGCCTGCGTTACGGCTGCGTGCCGATCGTCGCGCGCACCGGCGGCCTCAACGATACAGTGATCGATGCCAATCACGCCGCACTTGCAGCAAAGGTGGCGACAGGCATACAATTCGCACCCGTAAACGAAGAAAGCATGCTACAGGCACTGCGCCGCGCCATGCACCTCTACGCGGATCAAAAAGTCTGGACCCAATTGCAAAAGCAGGGCATGAAGTCGGACGTCTCTTGGGAGAAGAGCGCCGAACGTTATGTTGCCCTGTATTCAAGCCTCGTCTCGAAAGGCATGAGCTAAAATGATCAAGTCTGTTCCCACCACGCCCTATCAGGACCAGAAACCCGGCACGTCAGGTCTGCGCAAGAAGGTTCCCGTCTTCCAGCAACCGAACTATGCGGAAAACTTCATCCAGTCGATCTTCGATTCGCTGGAAGGCTATCAGGGCAAGTGCCTGGTCATCGGCGGCGACGGACGTTTCTACAACCGCGAAGTCATCCAGAAGGCGATCAAGATGGCCGCCGCCAATGGCTTCGGCAAGGTCATGGTCGGCAAGGGCGGCATCCTTTCGACACCGGCAGCATCCAACATCATCCGCAAGTACAAGGCATTCGGCGGGATTATTCTCTCTGCCAGCCACAATCCCGGCGGCCCGACCGAAGACTTCGGTATCAAGTACAACGCCAACAACGGCGGCCCGGCACCGGAAAAGATCACCGACACGATCTTCGCCCGTTCCAAGGTGATCGAAAGCTACAAGATCGCCGACTTCGCCGACGTCAATATCGACCGCATCGGCAAGGAAGAGCTGCCTGGCGGCATGATCCTCTCGGTGATCGATCCGGTCGAGGACTACGCCGCGCTGATGGAAGAGCTCTTCGATTTCGGCGCCATCCGCAATCTCATCAGCCTCGGCTTCCGCATCGCCTTTGATGCGATGAGCGCCGTCACTGGCCCCTATGCCAAGGAAATCTTCGAAAACCGCCTCGGCGCTCCCTCAGGCTCTGTCCGCAACTTCATGCCGCTGCCGGATTTCGGCGGCCATCATCCGGACCCGAACCTCGTTCATGCCAAGGAGCTCTATGACGAGATGATGGGTGAGGATGCGCCCGATTTCGGCGCTGCATCCGACGGCGACGGCGACCGCAACCTCATCATCGGCCGCGGTATTTTTGTCACCCCGTCAGACAGCCTTGCAATCCTCGCTGCCAACGCCAATCTGGCACCTGGCTATTCCGGCGGTCTTGCCGGTATTGCACGGTCCATGCCGACATCGGGCGCGGCTGACCGCGTCGCTGAAAAGCGCGGTATCGGCATCTACGAGACCCCGACCGGCTGGAAATTCTTCGGCAAC
This sequence comes from Hyphomicrobiales bacterium, assembly GCA_900471925.1. Lineage (GTDB taxonomy): Bacteria > Pseudomonadota > Alphaproteobacteria > Rhizobiales > Rhizobiaceae > Rhizobium. Next base: position 191,470 of record UCGV01000024.1, on the reverse strand, counting down.
CTGCTCGACGCCGGCATGGCGACGATCTGCGGCGAAGAAAGTGCCGGCACAGGTTCCAGCCATGTTCGCGAAAAGGACGGCCTCTGGGCCGTGCTGCTATGGCTGAACATTCTCGCCGTGCGCGGCGAAAGCGTGCAGGAAATCGTCACCCAGCACTGGCAGACCTACGGCCGCAACTACTATTCCCGCCATGACTATGAAGGCGTCGACAGTGATGCCGCAAACGGTCTGGTCGATAATCTGCGCAGCCAGCTTTACACGCTTCCCGGCAAGACCTTCGGCGATCTGACCGTCGAGAAGGCTGATGATTTCGCCTATCACGATCCGGTCGACAAGTCGGTCAGCGAGCACCAGGGCATTCGAGTGCTCTTCAAGGGCGGCTCGCGCGTCGTCTTCCGCCTGTCCGGCACTGGCACGTCTGGCGCAACCCTGCGCGTGTATATCGAGCGCTACGAGCCGGATTCGACTCGCCACAACATCGAAACGCAAGAAGCGCTCGCCGATCTGATCGCGGCCGCCGAAAGCATTGCCAACATTCGTGAGCGCACGGGACGCAACGAGCCGACCGTGATCACCTGATCCCGGGGGGCATATGGGGGGCAACAGTTCCGCGCAGGGCGGCGCCATCGTTTTTGAAACGGGCGTTGAATTTGCTGTCTGGTCGCATCACGCAGCGCAGATCGATCTCTGCCTCTTCGATGACGACGACAAGGAATATGCAAGGCTCTCCATGGCCCGCGACAGCGGCCATGTCTTCCGTCTCTTCGTCGATGGATTGAAGGAAGGCGCCCGCTACGGCTACCGCGCCGACGGCATCTACGCCCCGGATAACGGTCTCTGGTTCGACCCTTCGAAACTACTGATCGACCCCTATGCCAAGGCGGTCGATCGTCCCTTTCACTATGATCCCCGCCTCGGCACTTTCGGCGAGGATACGCAGCACCTGATGCCGAAGTCGGTCGTCACCAAAGAGGCGCCCGCCAAAACACAAAAGCCGCTCTTCAAGCCGGGCGGCTTTATTTATGAAGTGGCCGTCAAGCCCTTCACGATGCTGCATCCGGATGTGCCGACAGCTCAGCGTGGCACGGTGGCAGCTCTTGCTCATCCCTCGGTCATCGCGCATCTCAAGCGCATCGGCGTCGATGCCGTCGAACTGATGCCGATCACCGCCTGGATCGACGAGCGCCATTTGCCGCCGCTCGGGCTGACGAATGGCTGGGGCTACAACCCCGTCGCCTTCATGGCGCTCGATCCCCGTCTGGTGCCGGGCGGCATCGCCGAACTCAGGGACACGGTCGCGAAACTGCACGAGGAAGGCATCGCCGTCATCCTCGATCTCGTCTTCAACCATACAGGCGAGAGCGATCGCTACGGCACGACGCTGTCACTGCGCGGCATCGATAACCTCAGCTATTATCGCCACGTGACCGACCGGCCCTCCGTGCTCGTCAACGATACCGGCACCGGCAATACGGTCGCTTGCGATCATCCCTACGTTCAGCGGCTCGTCATCGACAGCCTGCGCCATTTCGTGCGCAATGCCGGCATTGACGGTTTCCGCTTCGATCTGGCGCCGGTTCTCGGCCGTACGGCGAACGGTTTCGATCGCAACGGCACGTTGGCGGCAATCCTGGCCGACGACCTGCTTGCCGATCGCATCATGATCGCCGAACCCTGGGATATTGGCCCTGGTGGCTATCAGCTCGGTAATTTCCCGGCGCCTTTCCTGGAATGGAACGACCGGGCGCGCGACGACGTAAGGTGCTACTGGCGCGGCGACGAGTGGAAGACAGGATCGCTTGCGACCGTGCTCGCCGGCTCGTCGAACATCTTCTCGGCCAATGGCGGAACAGAAACCCGCAGCGTCAATTTCCTTGCCGCCCATGACGGCTTCACGCTGATGGACCTCGTGTCCTACAACGGCAAGCATAACGAGGCGAATGGCGAGAACAATCGCGACGGCCACAACGAGAACCATTCCTGGAACAACGGCGTCGAGGGTGAGACCGCCTACCCCGTTATCCGTGCGCGTCGGAAAGCCGATGTCAAAGCGCTGATCTCCACCCTGTTCACCAGCCGTGGCAGCATCATGCTGACGGCGGGCGATGAGGGCGGGCGCACCCAGCATGGCAACAACAATGCCTATTGCCAGGACAACGAAATCACCTGGGTCGACTGGAAGCTGCTGGACGACGATCTTATCGCCCATACCGCCTTCCTTGCGTCCCTTCGCCGTCGCTTCTCGGTGTTTTCCGACCTGTCCTTCTTTTCCGGCAATGGCGACGTGGAATGGATTTCATTGTCCGGCGAGCCGATGACGACGGGCGAATGGGAGACGCCTGCCTTCTCCACCCTCGGCATGGTGCTCGCCACAAACGACGGTTCCAATGGCCGGCAGACCCGCTTGGCCGTCCTCTTCAATCGCTCGGAGCAGCGGCAACTCTTCACGCTTCCCGGCAATGCGGACTGGCGCCAGCTCTTGCCCGGTGAAGAGCGGAAGGCCGGCGGACGGGGCTTGATCGATCCACGGTCGGTCGCCTTTTTCGTGGAAAATTGATGCGCAACGTCAGGCGGTGTGAATCGTTGTCGCAATCGTCATAAATGCGCGATAAAGCTTTGCGCTGCGGCTTTTCTACGAGGAATGCATGGTCATCGAAATCTCGCTCTCGGATGTCCGGGGGCTCGTCGGCACGGAAACAGGACTGTCTGACTGGATTCTTGTCGATCAGAAAATGATCGATGCTTTTGCCGAGGCGACCGGCGACCATCAGTTCATTCACGTCGACCCTATTCGCGCTGCCGAGAGCCCCTTCGGCGGAACCATCGCCCATGGCTTCCTGACACTTTCGCTTCTTTCGACGATGAACTACAATTGCCTGCCCAAGGTGCGTGAGCAGACCATGGGCATCAATTACGGCTTCGACAAAATCCGCTTCATGTCGCCGGTCAGGAGCGGCACCCGCATCCGCGGTCATTTCGTCCTCTCCGACGCCCGCTTCCGCGGCGCCGGCATGCTGATGACGACCTATGATGTCTCGATCGAGATTGAGAACGAAAAGAAGCCGGCGCTGACCGCCCGTTGGATCACCATCATCCAGTTCGACCCCAAGGATCGGCCGGAAGACGCCTGAGATCGCTGGCGGCCTCGGTACTAGTGTCCCGCATCCTCGGCGCCTTCGGCGAGCAGCCCGAAAACATAATCGGAAAACGATCGCCAGCACTCCACGCGGAACGTATCGTCCTCGGTGCGCAGGAGAACGATCTCGACCTTGCCGAAGATCGTCCGCGAGCAGGCGCCCACCGGGAAAACGTCCAGAGAGAGATCCTGCGGGCAGCCGGCCGCAAGTGTCAGCTCCGCACCCGGTCCGGAAACGATGATACCGACATTGCGGTGAGAAACATCGACCGCTGAATGAAGAACTCCGGCATTTGCAAGCAGGGCCTGCAAGTCCGAGCCGGCCTCGTCGATGACAAGCCATTCATCCGGTCCGAGCCAGAGGGCCGCACGCTTCTCGGCGCGGCCCGAAGTCTTCGGCGCCACCGGCACGGTCAGCCCCAGTGCCGCAGAAAGCGCGGGTATGGATTCAGCCGGCGCACGCAGTGAAAGACGGCTGGCCACCGGCGCCACACTCAGCCGCACCGTGGCCGAACCGGCAAGGAGACCTGACAGAGCCGGTTTGCGAATTGCGACCTCAGCCATGGATACGGCCTCCTTCCTTGTCAAAGAACACCAGATTCGTCACCTCGACCGCGATGGTCCGGTCCGGCATCGGCACATAGAGCGTTTCACCCACCAGATTGCGTCCGCCTTCAACCAGGGCAAAGGCGATCGAACGTCCGCAATTTTCAGACCAATAGGCCGAAGTCACGTGTCCGAGCATCGTCATCGGCTTCGGCTGGTTCGGATTGGCGACGATCTGCGCGCCCTCTTCGAGCACCAGCTTCGCATCCTTGGTGGCGAGACCGACAAGCTGCTTGCGGCCCTCCTTCACGAGATCTGATCGCTTCAGGCCGCGAATGCCGACGAAATCCGCCTTCTTCTTGGAGACGGCCCAGGAAAGCCCGGCATCGTCAGGCGTTACCGTACCATCCGTGTCCTGGCCGACGATGATGTAGCCCTTTTCGGCGCGCAGCACATGCATGGTTTCGGTGCCGTAAACACAGGCGCCGAGCGGCTCTGCATTGGCCCAGACCGCTTCCAGCACCGACTGGCCGTAGTCGGCCGGCACGTTGATTTCGAATCCTGTCTCGCCGGTGAAGGAGACGCGGAAGAGACGCGCCGGAACGCCCGCCACCCTGCACTCACCGACACTCATATGCGGGAAGGTTTCGTTGGAAATATCGAGCCCTTCAACAAGCGGCGCCACGATCTCGCGCGCCTTCGGCCCCTGAACCGCGATGACGGCCCACTGTTCCGTCACCGAGGTCAGCCACACCTTCAGATGCGGAAATTCCGTCTGCAGATAGTCTTCCATATGGTTGAGCACGCGCGGTGCCCCGCCGGTCGTGGTCGTCACATGGAAGCGATCATCGGCGAGCCGACCGACGACACCGTCATCATAGACGAAACCATCCTCACGCAGCATGATGCCATAACGGCACTTGCCGGGCTTCAGCGTATCCCAGGCGTTGGTGTACATGAGGTTCATGAACTCGGCCGCGTCGGGCCCAACGACTTCGATCTTGCCAAGCGTCGAAGCATCGAAAATGCCGGCGACGTCACGCGCCGTGCGGCATTCACGGGCAACGGCCTGATGCATCGTCTCGCCGGCGCGCGGATAGAACCAGGCACGTTTCCAGTTGCCCACATCCTCGAAGACTGCGCCCTTCGCTTCCTCCCAGGCATGCAGCGGCGTCTTGCGCGCGGGGTCGAAGAGTGGCCCACGCGAATGCGCGATCAACGCACCGTAAGTGACAGGCGTATAGGGTGCACGGAAAGTGGTGAGACCGACCTGCGGAATGTCCTTGCCGAGCGTTTCGGCAGCGATTGCCAGGCCATGCATGTTGGAAAGCTTGCCCTGATCGGATGCCATGCCATTCGTCGTGAAGCGCTTGATATGCTCGATCGAATGCATGCCCTCGCGCACGGCAAGGCGGATATCCTTGGCGCAGACATCGTGCTGGAAATCGATGAAGGCCTTGGCATTCTTGTCAGGTCCAGCACCCTCCGCCGCGCCGATCATGCCGCCGGTCCAGTCGAAAGACTGTTCGACGGAAAGCGCGATCTTGTTGCCCGCCTGCCTGCCGACGGCCTGCGCCATCAGCTCACCCGCCGCAAGCGATTCCTCGACCGCCTGCTGCAGGCCATCCGTGCCATTGCAAGCGCCGACGGACAGGCAATCCTGCGCATAAGTGCCGGGCAGAAAACGCTGCGTCTCGGCATCGAAAGCGACCTTGCCACGCGACTGCGAGAAGAGATGCACCGAGGGTGTCCAGCCGGCGCAGACGAGCAGCGCATCGACACTGATCTTGCGCGGCGAGCCGCCACCATTGCGCGCCACGGTCATCGAGGAAATGCGCAACGAGCCCGAGGTATTGACGACCGACTGGCCGGTCAGCACATCGATACCGAGCGCACGAGCCTCGGCAAGAACCGCGGCACCCGGCGTCTGCCTGCTATCGACGATGGCCGCGATCGAGACACCCGCGCGCTTCAGATCGAAGGCCGCCTCGTAGGCGGAATCATGGGCGGTGTAGATACCGACCTTCTGGCCGACGGCGACACCGTAGTGGTTGAGATACATCCGGCCGGCCGAAGCGAGCATGATGCCCGGCCGGTCGTTGTTCGGAAACACCATATGCCGCTCGATGGCACCAGTGGCCAGCACGACGCGCTTGGCGCGGACCTGCCAAAGCCGCTCGCGCGGCAGATCGCGGCCCGGGCGGGCAATATGGTCGGTGACGCGTTCCACGAGGCCGACGAAATTGTGGTTGTAGTATCCAAAGGCCGTCGTGCGGACGAGAACCTCGACATTCTCCATGGCTTTCAGCCGCGCGAGGGTCTTTTGCACCCAGGCGTAACCATCGAGCCCGTCCACCTTCACGCCGCTATCGAAGCGCAGCGCGCCGCCCGCCTCCGCCTGCTCGTCGCAGAGGATAACCTTTGCACCCGCCTCTGCTGCAGCGAGCGCCGCCGAAAGACCGGCGATACCGGCACCGACGACCAATACGTCGCAATGGGCGTAACGGCTGGCATAATGATCCGGATCGTCTTCCGTCGGCGCCACACCGAGACCGGCAGCACGACGGATCATCGGTTCGTAAACGCGCTTCCAGGCGGCCCGCGGCCACATGAAGGTCTTGTAGTAGAAGCCTGCCGCGAAGAAGGGCGAGAACAGGTTGTTGACCGCGCCGACATCGAAGGATAGCGACGGCCATCGGTTCTGCGACTTCACGATCATGCCGTCGAAGACTTCCTGTACGGTCGCCCGCACATTCGGCTGCTTGCGAGCGCTGTCGCGTGCGACATCGATCAGAGCATTGGGCTCTTCCGCGCCGGCGGACAGAATACCGCGCGGACGATGATATTTGAAGGAACGGCCGACGAGATGCACGCCGTGGGCAATCAGCGCCGAGGCGACGGTATCGCCCTCAAGTGCCGTGTAGCTCTTGCCGTCGAAGGTGAAACGCGCTGTCCTTGCGGGCGTGAGGCGGCCCTTGCCGGCGATACGGTTCGCGCCGCTCATTGCGCTTCTCCTTCTGCATTCTCGGAAAACGCGGCTTCATAGGTCTCGACCGGTGCATGTGGTTCTGCGGCAACCCCTATATCGGGCTTCGGCTCGCCGGCCTTGTAGGTCATGATGAACTTGTCGCTGATCGTGTCGCGCGCTGCATTGAAGAAACGTCCGCAGCCGTGCATGTGCCGCCAGCGCTCGAAGATCAGACCTTTGGGGTTGTCGCGCAGGAAGAAATATTCCTCGAACGCCTTGTCGGAGATCGAGGCGATATCGGCTGGCCGGGCGATATGAGCATCACCGGCGCCACGGAATTCGAGCTCTGAACGCTCTTCCTGACAGTAAGGGCAATAGATGAGCAGCATGATGTCCTCGTGTCAGTGCGCAACGGCGGCAGCTGCCGCCTCGTCGATCAGACGACCGGTGCGGAAGCGCTCCAGCGTCAGCCCGGCATTGAACTTGTGCGGCTCGTCGCGGGCGATCAGATGGGCAAAGAGATTGGCCGAACCCGGCGTCGCCTTGAAGCCGCCGGTGCCCCAACCGCAATTGACATAGAGCCCCGGAACCGGCGTTTTCGACTGGATGGCCGAACGATCAGGCGTATTGTCGACGATACCGCCCCACTGGCGCATCATCTTCACACGGCGGAACATCGGGAAGAGCTCGCAGATCGCATCGAGCGTATGGGTGATGATCTGCAGGCCGCCGGTCTGCGAGTAGGAATTATACTGGTCCGTGCCCGCGCCGATGACCAGTTCGCCCTTGTCGGATTGCGAGATATAGGCATGCACCGTGTTCGACATGACGACGCAGGGGAAGATCGGCTTCAGCGGCTCGGAGACTAGCGCCTGTAGCGGGCTCGATTGCAGCGGCACGCGCACGTCAGCCATCTTCATGACGGTGGTTGTATGGCCAGCAGCCGAAACACCGATCTTCTTCGCGCCGATGAAGCCACGGTTGGTTTCGACGCCCGTCACGCGTCCATCGGGGCCGCGGCGAATGCCGGTCACTTCGCAATTCTGGATGATATGAACGCCTCGGTCCGAGGCCGCACGCGCATAGCCCCAGGCAACTGCATCGTGACGCGCGGTGCCGCCGCGGCGCTGCAGAGCCGCACCATTGATCGGGTAGCGCGCCGTCGCCGAAATATCGAGCGGCGGGCAATAAGCCTTGGCCTGCTCCGGCGTCAGCCATTCATTGTCGATGCCATAGAGCCTGTTCGCGTGGATGTGCCGCTTGAAGCTCTGCTGGTCGTGGACATTGTGCGACAGCATCATCACGCCACGCGGCGAATACATGACGTTGTAATTGAGCTCCTGCGACAGCCCTTCCCAGAGCTTCATCGAGTGCTCGTAAATGTGCATGCTCTCTTCATAGAGATAGTTTGAGCGGATGATGGTGGTGTTGCGGCCGGTATTGCCGCCCCCGAGCCAACCCTTTTCCAGCACCGCCACATTGGTGATGCCGTGCTCCTTGGCAAGATAATAGGCCGCCCCCAGCCCGTGTCCGCCGCCGCCGATGATGATGACGTCATATTCCGGTCGCGGCTCCGGCGAGGTCCACTGCTTTTCCCAGCCCTTGTGCCCGCGCAGAGCCTCCCGCGCCACGGCAAAAACCGAATATTTCCGCATCCGCCATCATCTCCTTCAGGCAACGGCACTTCCGTCGTGGCCATACAAATCGCAAATCGAAATGCGGCACAACGGTTCTTTTGCGACGTGAAAGAGCTTTTGTTTTGACACGACGGCCGCCATGTCGTCTTCGCAGCTGCTCTCCCCCTTCGCAGATGCGGCATAATCCTTTTCTCACCCAACAGGGCAGGCAGATCCATCCTGTCGCAAATGCTAATATTCCCACATGTGGGGTGTTAGATGTTGGGTTGGCGTAGCATACGGATCGCGGGCATCTGCGTCGCGCTGTCAGGCGCGTGGCCTGCGCTTGCCGCTGAACCTGTGGGGCAGGCAACTGTCATCAAGACCGAAGTAACAGGGCAAGGCGGCCCGATCATCGTCAATGACGAGGTCCATCGCGACGAGCGCATCCGCACTTCTCAATCCGGGCTTGGCCAGTTCATATTCCGCGACGGCACCAAGCTTGCCGTCGGCTGGGGCTCCTCTGTCGTTATCGACAAATATGTCTTCGACGATGACGACTCCGTCCGGCGTCTTTCCATCAAGGCGGCCAAGGGTACTTTCCGCTGGGTCAGCGGCAATTCCAAATCGTCAGCCTATCAGATCCAGACGCCTGCCGGCACGATCGGCGTGCGTGGCACCGCCTTCGATTTCTATGTCGGCCCCGACGGCACGACAGCCGTGGTGTTGCTGAACGGCGCAGCCACCTTCTGCGGCCCGGGCGGCTGCCGGCAGTTGCAACAGCGCTGCGACTGCGTCATCGCCCGGCCGAACGGCAACATGACGGATACCCAGCCCGTCAACACCAGCGTGCTGCAGCGGCTCGGCAACCAGCGCGCCCTTCCCTTCCTCTCCGGCAATCAGAGCCTGACAGGCGGCCTCGGCATGCTCGGTGGCTGCCGCATGGCCTCGGCCGCCCCCGAACGCAAAGACCGGGTTCGCCCGGAACCGCCGCGACGGGATCCGGATGCGCCGCCGCCGCGACAACCGCAGAGACAGGATGACCCGCCGAAGGAACGGCCCGGGAAGCCTCATCACGACAAACCGCACCATGACAAACCCCATCACGATAGGCCTCACCATGATAAACCTCACCATGGTTGGCACGACCGCCATGACAGGAATGGCTGGGGGCAGAGGAACGACCGGGATGATCGGCATGACGATCGCGGACGACCCAACCGACACGACAATCACGATCGCGCAGACAGAAACGATCATACAGACAGACACGACCGGCCGGACAGACAGGACAGGTCCAACCGTTCCGACAGAACGGAAAATCACAGCGGCGGAAGCTTGTCCGGGAACGATAACCAAAACGGGGGCGGCGGCCAGAACGGGGGTAGCAGCCAGGACGGAACCAACAATCAGAGCGCGGGAAGAGACCGTCATCATGACCGCAGTCATGATCGGGATCGAAGCGGAAACGGTGGCCGGGACAGGCATGGCGGCTGGAACCGCAATCGCTGACTGACTATTCGACCGCCTGATCTTCCGGCAGGACGATATCCCCGCGGAAATGGTCGTTGCGCGCCGATATGCGCGCATAAAACTCCATCAGACCGGCCGAAACTCGATCTCCAGCAAGTTTTGCCGCTCCGATCAGCTTGCGGCTGTTCCTCGAACGCTGCCGCAAGGCCGCCATTACACCCTCATGGGCAAGATGCAGTGCCCCGAACTCCGCTGATGCTGCAACCGTCTCATCGCCGATCACGGCAAAGATCTGGGTCCGGATGCTCTTTCCCTTGAGCGGAAGAGCACCGGCTTCCAAAAGCGCCGCCCCACTCTGCGCCCGCGCCGTGCTATCGGAGATCAGAATATCGAAGCCGACATCCTTGCAGCAGGATTCGATGCGCGCGGCGACATTCACGGCATCCCCCACCGCCGAATAGTTGAAGCGCGTCTTCGCTCCCATATTACCGACACAGGCAAGGCCGGTATGGATGCCGATGCCGATCCTGACCTGCCTGTCGCTGCCGAAACCAAAAGCGTCGTGGGCATTGAGTTCGGCGAGCGTCTCGCGCATGGCAAGCGCCGCCTTCAGCGCCTTTGCCGGGTGGCCCGAAACATCGACTGGCGCATTCCAGAAAGCCATGATCGAATCGCCGATGAATTTATCGAGCGTTCCCTCGTTGCCGACGACATGACGGCTCAGCGCATCGAGCAGGGTATTGAGAAACTGGACGACGGCGATCGGGGTCAGCTTTTCGCTGATTTCCGTGAAATTGCGCACATCGACGAACATCATGGTCAATTCGCGCTCGTCACCACCAAGTTTCAGCGCATCGGGCGTATGCTCGATGCGATGCAGCAGCGACGGAGAGAGATAGTGGCCAAAGGCACGCCGCACTTCGCGCCTCTCCCTGTCGATGACAAGAATGCGGAAGGAGGTGGCCGCAAAATGCGTGATGGAGCCTCCGACGATCGGCGCCAGCGGATCGAACAGCAGGCCGGCATAGAGAAAGCTGAACCAGGAAGCGGCAAGCGCCATCGCCGTGATGGCAAGACCGCAGACCAGCGCCACGGCCGGGCTCACAAAGGTCGTAATGACGACCAATATCAGGCCGAGAACGGCGATGGACAGGATTTCCAGCCCATCGGCCCAGTCCGGCCGCGACAGATAGCGGCCCGAAAGGATCTGCTCCACCGTCTGGGCCTGCAGAGAAACCCCGGGCACATTCTCTCCGAGGGCGGTGGTGCGGATATCCTGCAGCCCGACGGCCGAGGTACCGATGAAGACGATACTGCCCTCGATCTGGGCAGCGATATCAGGCGCCGCGCCACCCTCGGCAAGAACCTTGCGCGCCGAGACATAACGCTCCGCCCGGTTCGGCGTCACATAAAGCCAGATCTCGCCGGCCGCCGTCAGAGGCACGATGAAATCGCCGATCTTCGCCGAAGTGATGATCCCTGCCCGATCAGGCGCACCGGCCACCACATAGGTCGAAGCGCCTTGCGCCACCCGCAATGCTTCTATCGCAAGGTTGGGATAAAATTGCTCGCCATCGCTGAGGAACAGCGGAACCGCACGCACCACGGATGAGGGGCTACCGGGATTGAGGCTGACATGGCCAAGCCCGGCGGCATTTGCTTCCAGCCCCGGCCGGAGCGGCGTGGAAGCGCCGAGATGAGGAGGTGCATTGAGCGGACTTTCGCCGGTGAAGGCAAAGCCGGCTTTGACCGGCGGCTTGTAGCTGCCCTCGTTGGAAAGCCCGAAACCGAGAACCACGGGCTTTTCCTTGATCGCTTGCGCGAAAATCTCGTCATTGTCAGGCAATTGTGCCGCAAGCGAGGGGTCGATCCCTTCCACCTCACTGATGACGTTGCGCGGCGACATCCGGTCGGGCTCGGCAAATATGACGTCGAAGGCAATCGCCGCCGCCCCGAGATCCGACAGACGCTGGACCAGCATTGCCAGCCTGTCACGTGGCCATGGCCACTGGCCGAATTCGCGCAGAGATGCCTCGTCGATATCGACCACCCTCACCGGCATGGGCTCGAAACGACGGGGCACAAGCCGCTGGTACTCGTCGAAAGTCACATCCCGGACCTGTTTCAGAACCGGCGGATCGCTTGCCCGGAACACCGTCAGCATGGCCACGATGGCAAGGCCGATCATCACACCGATCTGCTGCAGGCGCGTCATGATTTGCCCAATCTCCGTTCGGGCCGGTTCCCGGAGCCGCCCGCTGGGGCAAGCTACGCCTGTTCCACACCAAAGACCATTCGCTCATGTTCACAAGCTAAAAAACGAGACAGACGCCAACAAGTCATCACGTATGAGCACCGGTCGCGAGTTTTACTGCGTGGTGGCCTCACCACAGCGGAGAATTACTTCCAGATTTGGTGGCTGCTTCTGGCGCCGCATCGACGCTTCGGCCTTGCCGCGCATGCAATGAAATGTTTTTGTGTTTCAGGGGACTAACAATTCTAACATCGTCGAGGGGATGAGCCATGGCAGATCCGCAAGGAGAGACCACGGCAAGCATGACGGGAAATTCGGCCTCTGCCGCGCGCAGAAGCGGCCGTTGGCTGATCCTTGTCGTACTGGCGATGCTTGCAGGGCTGCCGCTTGCCGTCTGGCTCGACATCAGCGATCTCTCCGAAACCGCACTGCGCCGGCAGGCCCGCGATATGAGCTCGCTGGTCACCAGCATCCGTTCCTATTATTCGGCAAATGTCGTGGGCCGGGTGCTGGCCGCCCATCAGGCGGGCGACGTCAGCGGGACCGTCGTCTCCCACAACTATGCCAATATTCCGGGCGCCATTCCGCTGCCGGCAACGCTCTCGCTGGAACTGGGCGACGTCATCAAGGAGCAGCAGGCCAATATCACCTATCGCTTCCTCTCCGACCTTCCGTTCAGGAACCGCGCGCCGCATGATCTCGACAGTTTCGAACAGGCGTCCCTGACCTCCCTGCGCGCCAATTCCAGCCAGACGCTGACTGATCTGACCCGTGTCGGATTCACCGATACGCTGCGGCTCATCACGCCCGTCATCATGGGCCAGGCCTGCGTGGCCTGCCACAACACCCACCCCGAAAGCCCGAAGAAGGACTGGAAGGTCGGTGACGTGCGCGGCATTCAGGAGGTCATCATACGCCAGCCCTATGCGAGCAACGTCCTCGCCTTCAAATATCTGCTCTGCTATTTCCTCTTCGTCGCCATCATCGGGATCAGCTTCATTGTCCTGCAGCGTCAGCAAGCTCGCGTCATCAACAGCGCCAACCGCGAGCTTGAAGCGGCCAATGAATTTCTTGCCAGCGTTTCCCTGAAGATTTCCCGCTACCTCTCACCGCAAATCTACAAGAGCATCTTCAGCGGCCAGAAGGATGTGGTCGTCCATACCGAGCGCAAGCGACTGACGATCTTCTTCTCCGACATCAAGGATTTCACCGCCACGACCGAGCGCCTGCAGCCGGAAGCGCTGACCGAGATGCTGAACGAATACCTGACGGAAATGTCCACCATCGCTCTCAAGCATGGCGGCACGGTCGACAAGTTCATCGGCGACGCCATGCTGGTCTTTTTCGGCGATCCCGAGACCAAAGGACCGGAGGAAGATGCCAAGGCATGCCTTCGTATGGCTGTCGATATGCAACGCCGGCTCGGCGAACTGAAGGACAGGTGGCGCAGGAACGGAACCGAAGAGCCCTTCGTCGTGCGCATGGGCATCAACAGCGGCTATTGCAACGTCGGCAATTTCGGCAGCAGCGACCGCATGGACTATACGATCATCGGCGCTGAGGCCAATCTGGCGGCCCGCCTTCAATCGATCGCCCAGGGCGGGGAAATCGTCGTCAGCTATGAAACCTATGCGCTGGTGGAGGATATCGTCGATGCCCACCCCCTGCCGCCGATCACCATGAAGGGCATTCAGCGCGAAATCGTACCCTATGCCGTTGATGGTCTGATGCTCGGCGCCGATCACAAGAGCCGCGTCCTGAGCGAGCATCTTGCCGGACTGGATCTGCATCTGGACATGAGCCGGCTTGAACCGGCGGACCGCGCGCGCGTCGTCGCAGCGCTGAAGGAGGCGATCGCCGCATTGGACGAAACGAGGCCCGAAACAGCCAAAAATTGAGCTTTCCAGGGCAAATCGGATTTTTCAGCGCGTTGGCATGTGCCATCTGGACTTCTCCCCCTCGATCTGTTATCCCGCATCACCAATCGCAAGGCTGCGGCCGAGCGACCGTTATATTTTTGCCCCTGGCGCTGCGCCGCCTCAGGCAACGAACCAACCAAAGGAACGTGATTCTCGTGCAGGTACTCGTCCGCGATAACAATGTCGATCAGGCTCTCCGCGCTCTCAAGAAGAAGCTGCAGCGCGAAGGCGTTTTCCGCGAAATGAAGATGCGCGACTACTACGAGAAGCCGTCTGAGAAGCGTGCTCGCGAAAAAGCCGAAGCTGTTCGTCGCGTTCGCAAGCTGGCCCGCAAGCGCGCCCAGCGCGAAGGTCTGGTTGCAGCACGCTAAGGCGGTGCCGTCGTTTTTTCGACGTTTTCAGGTGCATGTGTGGCGGGGGCGATAGGTTTCGCCGCCGCCTTTTTTAATTTGCCGATGAAGATTGAATATCCGCCTTGTCGGATATGATGCTTGGGGAAAGCGAGCCCGAATGGCTGTCATGAACTTCTATCCGTCCCGCTCCTTGCGTTCGCAGAAATCGGCTGTGCTCGCCTCCTTGGCGCTTGCCGCCGTGCTCGGCCTTGCCGGCTGCGAAACATCCGGTACGTCAGATGCGGTGATCCGCATCGACAAGGCGCAGGGCTCGCAGGAAAACATCGCCTCGCTGACGGCGGTTATCAACGCCAATCCGCGCGATCCCGAGGGCTACAATGTTCGTGGCTCCGCCTATGGTCGCGCCGGCGAATTCCGCAAGGCGCTCGATGACTTCAACACCGCCCTACAGCTCAACCCGCGCTTCTTCCAGGCCTATGCCAACCGCGCGCTGGTCTACCGCAATATGGGCCAACAGCCGCAGGCGGTCGCCGATTACAATGCCGCGCTGCAGATCAACCAGAGCTATGACGTCGCTTATATCGGTCGCGGCAATGTCTACCGCATGGCCGGCCAGGACGATCAGGCATTCAACGATTTCTCCCGCGCGATCCAGCTCGGCACGACCGACGGCCGCGCCTATCACAATCGCGGCCTGATCTACCAGAAGCGCAATCAGCAGGATAAGGCGATCGACGACTTCTCGAAGGCGATCTCGCTCTCGCCGAATTCGCCCGAGCCATATAACGGTCGCGGCATTTCCTACATCGCGCTGAACGACAACGACAACGCCTTCGCCGACTTCAACCACGCGATCGAACTCAACGGCAACCTCGCCGAATCCTGGGCGAACCAGGCCCTCGTCTATGAGCGCCGCGGCGAGAAGGACAAGGCCATCCGCTCCTACCGCCATGCCGTCAGTCTCGACCCGAAATACCAGCCGGCCCGTGACGGGCTTGCCCGCGTCGGCGGCTCCGTCGGCTGACGACGTAGAGAGAGGTGACGGCGATGACAGGCAAACCGCATGTGATCGTCATCGGCGCCGGCATCATCGGCGCCTCCATCGCCTGGCATCTCACGCGCAAGGGCGCGGCAGTCACTGTCGTCAGCGAAGCGCTCGGCGGCGTGGCGACACCCTGCTCCTTTGCCTGGATCAACGCGAGCTGGGGCAATCCCGAATTCTATTTCCATTTCCGCCACCGGGCGATGGCCGAATGGAAACGGTTGGCGCAGGAACTGCCGGGCCTGCCGCTTTCCTGGTGCGGCGGCCTGTGCTGGGACATGCCGCCTGTTGATCTCGAAACCTATGCGGATGTGCATGGTCGTTGGGGCTATGGCATCCGTCGGCTCGATCGCGCGCAGTGCGCGCTGCTTGAGCCGGGGCTGAGCGAATATCCTGACTTCGCGGTCCATGTTGCCGAAGAAGGCGCGGTTGAGCCTGTTGCCGCCGCACGTTTGCTGCTGGCGGATGCCGAAGCGCATGGCGCCAAGGTCATCACCGCGACGGTCAACGGCCTGTTGCAGGCCGGCGGGCGGATCGTCGGTGCCGTAACCTCGCAAGGCATTCTGGAGGCCGATCATGTCGTGCTGGCCGCGGGCGCAGGCGCGGTCCCGCTCGCCACCTCGGTCGGGGTGACCCTGCCTCTTTCCACCCCGGCCGGCCTGATCGTTCACTCCCGCCCGGTATCGAAGCGGCTGAATGGCCTCGTCATGACGCCTCGCCTTCATATGCGCCAGACGGCGGAAGGCCGTATCATTGCCGGATCGGATTTCGGCGGCGGCGATCCAGGGCAGGATCACCAGGCAAGTGCTGCGGAACTCTTTGCCCGTGTGAAGGCGATGTTCATAGACAATGCCGATCTGAAGCTTGATTTCTTCACAGTTGGCTACCGACCGACTCCAGCTGACGGCTTTCCCATTATCGGCAATGCCGGCCTGCCGGGTCTCTACGCCGCTGTCATGCATTCCGGCGTCACGCTTGCGGTACTTGCCGGTGAAGCTGTCGCCGGAGAGCTTCTGTCAGGCAGGACTGACGAAAGCCTGGCACCCTTCCGCCTTCAGCGATTTGCACAAACGCAATAGTCGACAAAAAAACTGAACGATGCTCCGCCCGACGATTTTAGGAGGTTGCAACCCAATGCCTCCGCCCCTAACATATCGATGCTTTGATAGCGGGCTATTGGTCGGAACGAATGTGAAGGGCGTTTGCGGACGATGCGGATTCTTGCTTTCGTAAGACCTTGCGAAACCGAGCGTCTGCGGCATCCGGCTCTTTCAGTTGGGAGGCGGCATTGATGAGATCGGCCGCACGTCTTTTTCCGAAAGCATCGATCGGAACCTATCTTGTCGCCATGGCCGTGGCGATCGCGTTGCCGATCTTTGCCTTCGTCGCTCTTCTTCTCATGCAGCTTGAAGACAACCAGCGGTCTACGCTGAAACGCGAAACCGCACAGGATGCGCTTGCCCTTTCACGGACCATCGACCGTCAGCTCCAGGACATGGCGACAACGCTGCGGCTCCTGTCCTCCTCGCCCGAGCTTGAGAGCGGCGATTACGAGTCCTTCTACAATCGCACAGAAACCGCGCTTCGCGGCGACACCCTATATGTGATCGCCGTCGATAAGACCGGGCAGCAATTTCTGAATACCCGCCGCCCATTCGGCACAGAACTCGGCAAGACAACAAACATGACCGATTTCGAAGCGGCCATGAAGTCCGGCCGGATCGAAGCCTCCAATGTGTTCATGGGCGCCACGAGCGGCCTGTGGGTCTATAATGTCACCCTGCCCCGCGACGACGATCCCGTTGCGGCACTCATCATCACCCAGAATGCCAATGACCTTTCGAAGCTTGTCACCACCGAAGGTCTTGCTTCCGGCTGGTCGGCAGCGGTCATTGATCAGGGCGGGCATGTCGTTGCAAGTCGCGGCCCATCGAACCTGCGGCCCGGCGAACCCTTCGATCCCCGTATTCTGCCTTCTCTCGTCGCTTCCAGCGGTGTCTTCGAGGACTCCGATATCCTTCCGCACGCCATGCTAGGCTACGCGCAAATCCCAGGCTGGTCTTGGAAAACCGTGGTCTGGGGGCCGGTGGCCACCGCCCAGGCGCCCATCCTCAGCACCTGGCGCTTCCTGTTGATCGGCGGCCTAGTCCTGCTGCTCGTCGCCGTGCTCGCAACTTATGCCGTTGCGCGGCAGGTGCGCTCCACCATCCGCGAAATTGCCGATATGGCGAACCGGCTCGGCGACGGCCATATCGTCTCGCCTGTCGAAACCAGCGTTATCGAAGCCAATCAGGTGGCGATCGCGCTGTCCAATGCCTCCTTCGACCGCAGCCAGAGCGAAGACAGGCTGCGCTTCGTCATGCACGAGCTTGTCCATCGCACCAAGAACCTGTTGACGCTCGTCCTCGCCATGATGCGCCAGCTCTCCAAGCAGGCCGACAGCGTCGAGACCTTCCGGACGGCAGTCGCCCATCGCCTCGAAGGGCTTGTGCGCTCGATCGAACTTCTGACGGGTGAGCAATGGTCCGGCGTCTCGCTGCATCGTGTCATCGACATCCATCTGCAGGCTTTTCCGCAGGC
This sequence comes from Hyphomicrobiales bacterium, assembly GCA_900471925.1. Classification (GTDB taxonomy): domain Bacteria; phylum Pseudomonadota; class Alphaproteobacteria; order Rhizobiales; family Rhizobiaceae; genus Rhizobium. Next base: position 173,583 of record UCGV01000024.1, on the reverse strand, counting down.
CCGCGAGCAGGTCGAGATCGAGGGACCGGATTTCGTCCTCAAACCCGATGCCGTCCAGAATCTCGGCCTGGCGCTCCATGAGCTTGCCACCAACTCGGTAAAATATGGTGCTCTGTCTGTTCCGCAGGGCCGTGTGCGTTTCACCTGGCAGCCGGAGGAAGGTGACATGCTGTGCTTCACCTGGACCGAGAGCGACGGCCCGCCGGTCAACCCGCCGACGCGCACCGGCTTCGGTACGACCGTTATCAAGGCGCATGCCGCTTCCGCTTTTCGCGGCAAGGTCGATGTCGATTTTCGCCCTGAGGGCCTTGTCTGGGTGCTGACCGCCCAGCGTAATATGATGGAGCGCGACTGAAATGTCCGCGCACGCGAGCGTTGCCAGCGGATACCGAAGATCGCGACACGCCTGAGAGCAGCCGGAACAATCACTGCAACCACCCGTTTCGAACAGGTCATTCAAAAGGAGAAGGACCATGTTCAAGCAAACCATGATTGCAGCCGCAATCCTTTCGGCTTCCGCCTGGGCCGGTTCGGCATCGGCAGCCGACTTCATCTCGCTTGGCCGGCTCGTCTGCGGATCGGATGGTGGCCAGGGATTGATCGTCACATCCGAAAAGAACCTGATCTGCACCTATACGCCGGCCTCTGGCGGCCAGAAGGCGGTCTATGCAGGCAAGATCGAGAAGTTCGGCATCGACATCGGCCAGACGGGCAAGAGCGTGATGATCTGGCAGGTGCTTGCCAAGACCGGAACCAACATGCCTGATTTCGCGCTTGCCGGCGAATATTACGGCATAGGCGCGGATGCCAGCCTCGGGGCCGGCGCAGGTGCCAAGGTCATTGCCGGCGGCACCGACAAGGCTTTCATGCTGCAGCCGCTGAACCTGCAGGCCCAGGAAGGGCTCAATCTCGCCATCGGCGTCGAAAAGATGACGCTGGTTCCAGGCGAAATCTGATCGCTCGGATGCGCAAAAGAAAAGCCCGCCGAAGCGGGCTTTTTATCAATGGCCGATCGCCTTGTTGATCTCTTCCGTTACCTTCTTGGCATCACCGAGCAGCATCATCGTGCCGTCCTTGTAGAACAGCGTGTTGTCGATGCCGGCATAACCTGAGCCGAGCGAGCGCTTGACGAAAAGGCAGGTCTTGGCCTTGTCGACATCGAGGATCGGCATGCCGTAGATCGGCGAGGACTTGTCATCACGCGCCGCCGGATTGGTCACATCATTCGCGCCGATGACATAGGCAACGTCGGCCTGTGCGAATTCCGAGTTGATATCTTCAAGCTCGAAGACCTCGTCATAGGGCACGTTGGCTTCGGCGAGCAGCACGTTCATATGGCCCGGCATGCGGCCGGCGACCGGATGGATCGCATACTTCACTTCAACGCCATTTTTCTTGAGATTGTCGGCCAGTTCTCGCAATGCATGCTGCGCCTGTGCCACCGCCATACCGTAACCCGGCACGATGATGACCTTGGAGGCATTCGCCATCAGATAGGCAGCATCTTCAGCCGAGCCGAGCTTGACGGTCTTGTCCGAGTTGTCGGCTGCCGCGCCCGACGTCTCGCCACCGAAGCCGCCGAGAATGACCGATATGAACGATCGGTTCATGCCCTTGCACATGATATAGGAGAGGATCGCACCGGAAGAGCCGACCAGCGCGCCGGTGATGATCAGCGCCAGATTGCCGAGCGTGAAGCCGATGCCGGCGGCAGCCCAGCCCGAATAAGAATTCAACATCGACACGACGACGGGCATATCCGCACCGCCGATCGGCACGATCAACAGGATTCCGAGCAAAAGGGAAAGCGCGACTACTGCCCAGAAGTCGAGATGGCTTTCTGTCACTGCCAGCCCGACGATGAAGAGCACGATCAGGACGACAAGGGCGATGTTGATGACATGGCGGAACGGAAGCAGGATCGGCTTGCCCGACATGCGGCCGTCGAGCTTCAGGAAGGCGATTATCGAGCCGGTAAAGGTCAGCGCGCCGATCGCCACACCGATCGCCATTTCGATGCGCGCTTCGGTATGGATCTGGCCGATTTCGCCGATGCCGAAAGAACCGGGCGTGTAGAGCGCCGATGCTGCCACAAGAACAGCGGCAAGACCGACCAGCGAGTGGAAGCCGGCCACGAGCTGCGGCATCGAGGTCATCGCGATGGTGCGGGCGATATAGGCACCGGCGCTCCCGCCGATGGCGAGGCCGAGGATAATCAGCACGAAGCCGCCGAAGTTAGGCGTCGCCAGCACCAGCGTCGTGAGGATAGCGATCCCCATGCCGATCATGCCGTAGAGATTGCCCTTGCGGCTGGTGGCGGGATGCGAGAGCCCGCGCAGCGCCAGAATGAAGAGCACGCCGGAGACGAGATAAAGGAAGGCTGCGAGATTGGTCATCGGCCCCTCACTTGTCCTTCTTGCGGTACATCGCCAGCATGCGCTGCGTGACGAGGAAGCCGCCGAAGATATTGACCGAGACGAGCACGAGGGCCACGAAACCGAAGCCGGTCGCAAGCCCGCTGGTCGAAATGCCGACAGCAAGGAGCGCACCGACGACGATGACGGATGAGATCGCGTTGGTAACAGCCATCAGCGGTGTGTGCAGTGCCGGCGTAACCGACCAGACGACGTAATAGCCGACGAAGATCGACAGCACGAAGATCGCGAGTTGGAAGACGAAGGGATCGATCGCCCCACCGGTGGCAGCGCTCGCGGCTTCGGGCGCCTGGGCAGCCGCGGTGATGACTGCGGTGACGGCCTGGTCCAGTTGCTCCAGTGCCTTGTCCATTGCTTCACTGGCCATCAGTTATCCCCCTTCTTGGCGCCGCCGAATGCCGGGTGAACGACGTCGCCCGCATAGGTCAGCATCGTCGCCTTGATGAGCTCGTCATCGAGATTAAGCACGACCAATTTCGTTTCCTTGTTCACCATCGTCTCAAGGAAGGTGACGAGGTTCTTGGCGTAAAGTGCGGAGGCGCTGGCGGCCACGCGACCAGCCATGTTCGGAAAACCGATCACCTTCACGCCCTCGACATCGGCGACCGCGCCGGAAACGGCACCTTCGATATTGCCGCCGCGCTCGACCGCCAGATCGACGGCTACGGCGCCCGGCTTCATCGAGGCCAGCATGGCGCGTGACACGAGCCGCGGTGCCGGACGGCCGGGGATGAGGGCTGTCGTGATGACGATATCCTGCTTGGCGATATGCTCGGCAACGAGCGCTGCCTGCTTCGCCTGATAGTCGGCCGACATCTCCTTGGCATAACCACCCGCGGTTTCGGCCGCCTTGAACTCGTCGTCTTCGACGGCGATGAACTTTGCACCAAGCGAGGCAACCTGCTCCTTGGCGGCGGGGCGAACGTCCGTGGCCGAGACAGCGGCACCGAGCCGGCGCGCGGTAGCGATCGCCTGCAGACCGGCGACACCTGCGCCCATGACGAAGACCTTGGCGGCAGGCACGGTGCCCGCTGCCGTCATCATCATCGGCATGGCGCGGTCATAGACGACGGCAGCTTCGATGACCGCCTGGTAACCTGCAAGATTGGCCTGGGAGGAAAGCACGTCCATCGACTGCGCGCGAGTGATGCGCGGCATCAACTCCATGGCAAAGGTGGAAAGCCCTGCGCGCGCCATTGCGGCGACCGCTTCGTCATTGCCGTAGGGATCCATGATGGCGATGACGACAGCACCGCTCTTGTAGCCGGCGATTTCGCTCTCGCCCGGCCGGCGGACCTTGAGGATGACATCTGCGGATACAGCATCGGCGAACGTGCCGATGACGGCGCCCACGGACTCAAACTCACTGTCTGGAATGCGCGACAACGTTCCGGCACCCGCTTCGACGATGACATCGAAGCCGAGTGCCTTCATTTTCTTCACGGTATCGACTGACGCGGAAACGCGCGTCTCATCACCCGCAATTTCCTTTGCTACGAATACGATATTGGCCAACTGCCCCCCTCCTCCTGGGTCAGCTGGACCGTCGCAGGCCGCTCGCCTGCGCGGGCCAAGCATCTACATCACAAACTCCGGAAGAACCTGTCCTCCTGCGGGCCGTTCTTAACGGAGCAGGAAGATGCCGGCGACGAGGATGATGAGGAAGACGAGAATGCCGCCGAGGAAGCCGGCGCCACCGAAGAAACCGGCAGTCATGGCAAGCATCAGGGCGATAAGCATCATCGTGCCGTATTTCGTGCCGGCAATGAACATGTTGTAGGTCTTTTCATGTTCGTTGTAGTCCATCGGCGCGCCGGTCTCGACCGGTCCGGTATGATGTTCGGCCATGAATATCGTCTCCCTGAAATGCCCTTAGCGCTGCCTGATTCCCTCACCTCAGCGAGGCAATCCCTACCCGCAGGGATTACACAATGACGGGCGAAAGCGCAATGCATGAGAATGCCGCAGGAATGCCCTTCTCAAGCGCGCTCGAAAGGGCATTCCCGACAGTAAAATCAAAGAGGCAGGTCCGTTCCGAACTGGCCTTCCGGCACGAAACGGGCGGTGGGGATGATGGTGAGCGACGGCAGCGTGCTTTCCGGTCCACGAGCAAACATCATCCGCTGCTCGCTGGCACCGGACATGAAGAAGGGATAACGCGTGAGAAGCTTGCGGCCAACCTCGATGACGTTGGTCGCCATCAATGTCATGTCGATTCCGTAATTCTTCGCTTTCTGCCCCGGAACGACGGTGTCGGCGTAGAAGACGCGCTTGTAGAAAGCAGCATGCGGCGGACGGACGAACTGCAACACCCGATGCGCACGGAAATGCGCCGCCGCGACGATGGTCGGACGCAGCGTCAGGTAGGGTATCCAGGTCAGATCGGCGGTGAGCTCCGGATCGGCGGCAAATCGCGCGGGATCGATCAGGGTGAGGCCGGCATCGAGAAGCGCGTCGATCGCTTCGGGAAAGGCGCCGGCCGACTGGCTGACGCGATGTTCCGGTGTCACATAGTGGATGCGGATCGTGCTGACGAGTTCACCATAATAGTACAGTCCGAACACATAGGCGTGGCTGTCGAAATCGGTATCGTCGAGCAGACCCTTCGGTGCCAGAGCCAGCGTGTCGTGTGCCTTGTAGGCCTTGTAACGCAGCCGCTCGACATCCTCCATGTCTTCGGTGCTTTCGACCCGGCGATATTCGACATTGTCAAGAATTTCGAGAACGTTCCTCGAAAAATCACTCGTATTCAAAGGGACAGACGCCATGATGCACCCCGTTGTTAACGGGTCATTAATCATGCCTCATTCGTAAAAGCGCAAGATTTGATGAAAATTTCCGACATATTTGAATTATTAAGGTTAACGGACGCGAGTACGTCCACGACTACACCGGCAGGTGGTGCCTGATCAGGCAACCTTGCTGCGGCGGCGCGGCGTTGTACGGCGGATGAGAGCCTGGGAGAGAATGCCGATTTCCTTCGACGGAACCGGCGGGGAAAAGACGTAGCCCTGCACGAGATCGGTGCTGCGGTGCTTGTTGAGAAGCGCCAGTTGTTCAGGCGTTTCCACGCCCTCGACAACGATCTTGAGGCCGAGTTCGCGGGCAAGATGGACCGTACCGCGCAACAACTTCAGGCGGCGCGTGTCCTCCACGATGTTGCGCACGAAGGAGCGGTCGATCTTGACGATATCGAGCGGCAGCGTGTCGAGATAACTGAGGCTGGAAAAGCCAGTGCCGAAATCGTCGATGGCGATGGTGATGTCGCGGCTGCGCAACTCGGAGAGAATGGCGCGCACCGTAGCCGGTTCGTCGATCAGGCTGCTCTCGGTGATTTCCAGATGCAGGCGTGATGCTTCGAGGCCGGAATGGGCCAGCGCATCCGAAACGACCGCGAGGATGTCCGCGTCGCGCAGATCGCGCGCCGACAGATTGACCGAAACGGCGATATGCTCCGGCCAGGTCATGCATTCTTCGCAGGCCTTGAAAAGCACGAAGCGGGTGATCTGCGAGATGATGCCCATCTCTTCGGCGAGACGAATGAAAACGTCGGGCGGAATGGAGCCCTTCTCCGGATGCACCCATCGGGCCAGTGCCTCCGCGCACTCGATGCGCGTGCCGTCGGCCTTGAACATCGGCTGGAAGGCAAGATGAAGCGCGTTTGCGGCAACGGCATCACGCAGATCGGCTTTCAGCTTCTGCTGCTCGATATAACGGCCGTCCATCTCGCGCTCGAAACCGGTAATGCCACCCTTGAAGCGCGATTTGCTTTCGAAGAGCGCGAGGTCCGCCTTGACGCTCCATTCGTCCATGGCGAACGCGTCGCTCTCGAGAACGGCATAGCCGCCGCTGAGCGAGACGAGGAACGTTACCTCATCGACTTCGTACTGGCCCTGAACCGCGTCATGCAACTTGCGGATATCGGCATCCAGCACCTGCCGGTCACGCGCATGCGGGAAGAAGAGGATGAACTGATCGCCCATCAGGCGGCCGACGATGGCGTTGCCGGCCATCTTCTTGACCCGCATGGCGATAGCGCACAGGAGATGATCGCCGGTCACGTGACCGCGCATGTCATTGACATGCTTGAACTCGTCGATATCGAGGATCATGAAGCCGAGGGGACCACGCTTCCTCGAATGTTTGGTGAGATAATCCTGCACGAGGTGACCGAAATATTCGCGGTTCGGCAGACCGGTCAGCGCATCGAAACGCACCATATGCAGGATCTTCTGCTCGGCCTTCACGCGGCTCGACACGTCTTCGAAGATCAGGACTGCACCACCATCCGCACGTCGGCTCGCGGAAAATTCGAGCGACAGCCCTTCCGGGAAATGGATGAGCGTACGCGACAGGCTGCCTTCGGCGACCTGTGTCAACTGCCGCAGGATCAGTTCGGGTTGCGAAGCGTCCATGAAGCTGTAGCGGGCGCCGTAGCGCAGCACGGCACCGAGATCGCGATCCTTCAACCGGTCCGGCGCGCCGATCTTCAGCAATTCGCAGGCCTTGCGGTTGATCACCTGGATACGGTTTTCCTCATCAACCATGACCAGGCCGTGCGGCATGTTGTTCAACGCCGTATCGAAACGGTCGGCGATCGAGGCGATCTCGCGGCGCGCGATGACGTTCTCATAGAGAAACTCGCGCACGCCCGTCGCCATCGCCCGCGTCGTCAGCCAGAAGGGAATGAGGAAGACCGACAGGATGCCGCGGTAGAAATCCAGCGTCATGACGCTGCAGATGATCATCGGCAGGCAGCAGGAGAAAGTCTGCAGGTCGACCGCCATGCGCGAGCCGTAATTGCGGCCGACAACTGAAACCATAGTCGCCATCGTCACCGCGATGCAGGCGAGTTCGGCAAAGGAATCGCGCGTGAAGAAGATGGCATAACCGCTGGCGATGCCGAGGAGCGTGGTGGTACCGGCTGCACCGACCACCAGGATCTTCTCCCACCGCTCTATCTCGGCGAAGGACAGCGCATCCTTGTTGTTCACCTTGTCGAACAGGCGAAAGATCGCCATGCGGGCGCAGAACACCGCAATAATCGCTACAGCCAGGAATATATAGACGGAAGAGCCGGTCTTGGCGGCGACGGCAAGGAAGGTTGCCGAGTGTACAATGACGCCAGCCAAAAGCGTCATGCGGTTCCCCGAAAGAGAACTCACAAACGACAGATACACATCCTTAGGGACCCTGTTCGGGTTATGTGGCTTCATCCATATTTTCCCTGTGCGCGGAAAATGTAAACCGAACCCTTTAAAAATTGATTTCAAACTGCTCAAACATTTGGTCGATTTTTCTAAAACCATAAGATGAGTCACACACTTAACGCGAGATATTGCAGCTTACTCGCGAGGTTTTTGAAAAATATATCCGCGCCTGAGTTGTCGTAATTGCCGAAGGAAATCATAGTCCTTAGCCGCATAAGACTATAATCCAAGGCGGCCCATTTATTCTTCCAATTTCAAAAACCCTGGTTTACACCGGTTGCAGAGGGAGAACTGCCGAAAATGGCAAGACAATAAGGGGAGGCGAATGTCGGTATTTCTGGCCGCCAGTCGATTGATCGACTCGATCAGCGAGTTCATTGGCAAACTATCCGAATTTATGGTGCTGTTCTGCTGCCTGATCAGCGCCGGCAATGCGATAGTGCGCTACGCATTCAACTATAGCTCGAACGGCTGGCTGGAAATCCAGTGGTATCTCTTCACTTTCGTGGTCGTCCTCGGCGCGTCCCACACCCTGCGAAAGAACGAGCATGTGCGCGTCGATCTGATTTACGGATCCGTCTCCGATCGTACGAGGATCTGGATTGATATCGTTGGCTTAGTCGTCTTCCTCGTCCCGGTTTGCGTTTTTCTCTCTATTAGCTGCTGGCCCTATTTCCTGCTCGCCTACCAGCAGGGTGAAGTTTCCGCCAATGCCGGCGGGCTGATCCGCTGGCCCGTGAAACTGATGCTCTTCGCCGGTTTTGCGCTCCTGACCCTTCAGGGCATTTCGGAACTGATCAAGAGGGTTGCCGCACTGACCGGCTCCATCGCGATCGACACGAAATACGAAAAGCCGCTGCAATAACGCGCGTCGGGAGGAACGGATTTGTTCGACTTCGGTATCATTCCGCCGGCGATGTTCCTGGGCATGGTCATCTTCATGCTCTACGGCTTCCCCGTCGCCTTTTCGCTTGCGGCTGTCGGCCTTTTCTTCGGCACTATCGGTATTTTCACCGGGCACTTCGAAGAGGCGCTGCTGCAGGCGCTGCCGCTGCGCTTCTTCGGCATCGTCTCCAATGATCTCCTGCTGGCGATCCCCTTCTTCACCTTCATGGGCGCCATACTGGAGCGATGCGGGCTCGCCGAAGACCTGCTCGAAGGCACAGGCAAGCTTTTTGGCGGCATCCCCGGCGGCCTTGCCTATGCCGTGATCCTGGTCGGCGCCGTGCTTGGCGCCATCACCGGCACGGTCGCAGCCTCCGTCATCACCATGGGCGTCATCTCGCTGCCGATCATGCTGCGCTACGGCTACAGCCCACGGCTCGCAACCGGCGTGATTGCCGCTTCAGGCACAATCACCCAGGTCATTCCGCCTTCGCTTGTGCTCGTGGTGCTTGCCGACCAGCTCGGCAAATCGGTCGGCGACATGTATCTCGGCGCGATCGGCCCCTCGATCCTGCAGGTGGCGATCTTCGTCGGCTATATCCTGATCCTTTCCATCATCAACCCGAAGGCGATGCCGCCGCTGCCGAAGGAGGTGCGTGGTGATTTCGACTGGGCGCTGCTGATGAAGGTGCTCTGGGGCATGGTTCCCTCGATCGTGCTGATCTTCCTCGTGCTCGGCACCATCTTCATGGGTCTTGCGACGCCGACGGAGGCCGGGGCACTGGGCGTCGTCGGCGCCATGGTGCTTGCGGCACTCCACCGCCGCCTCACCTGGCCGCTGATCCGCGAGGCCATGAGCTCGACCATGCACATCACCTCCATGGTGGTGATGATCCTGATCGGCTCGACCTGCTTCAGCCTCGTCTTTCAGGGCATGGACGGTTCGCGCTGGATCGAGCACATGCTGTCGGGCATTCCCGGCGGCCCAGTCGGCTTTCTGATCTTCGTCAACATCTTCATCTTCGTCCTCGCCTTCTTCCTCGATTTCTTCGAGATCGCCTTCATCGTCATCCCGATGCTGGCGCCGGTCGCCTCCAGTCTCGGCATCGACCTGATCTGGTTCGGCGTGCTGATCTGCGTGAACATGCAGACGAGCTTCATGCATCCGCCCTTCGGCTTCGCGCTCTTCTATCTGCGTTCCATCGCCAACAGGGACGTGCGCACCAAGGATATCTATCTCGGCGCCCTGCCCTGGGTCGGCATGCAGCTCATTCTCGTGGCGATCGTGATCTTCTGGCCGGAATCGGTCACCTACTGGCTGGATCACGGCCCTAAGGTGGACCCGAACTCGATCAAGATCGAAGTGCCCGGCTTTGGCGGGCAGCTGGGCCTGCCGTCCCTGGGAGCACCAGGCGGCGGCAACGGCTCGCCGCAAATCCCGGGCTTGACCTTACCGGCCCTGCCCAGCGCACCTCCGCCAATACCTGCTCAGTAAGACAACAAAAAACCCCGGATTTTCATCCGGGGTTTTTGATTAAGCCGACATCCGAAAAGAAGCTGGAAGCTTACAACTTTCCCGCGCGCTGCTGGATCATCATGAACGTATCGAATGTGTATTCCGAAAGCTGCATCCAGAGGTAAGCGTCCCTCTTGAAGGCGGTCTGATCCTCGTAGATCTTCTTGAAATACTGGTTCTTAGAGGAGATGTCGGCGTAGATACCGATGGCCGCCTGGAAGCAGGCCTCCATGATCTCCTGGCTGAACGGGCGGAGCGTCGCACCTTCTGCGACCAGTTGCTTCAGCGCGCCCGGGTTCTTCGTGTCGTATTTTGCCAGCATGTTGGTATTGGCAAAAGCGCAGGCATCGGTAAGCGCCGCCTGATAATGCTTCGGCAGGCTGCTCCACTTTTCGAGATTGAAGAACGCGTGCACCGTCGGGCCGCCTTCCCAGAAGCCCGGATAATAGTAGTACTTCGCCACCTTGTGGAAACCGAGCTTCAGGTCGTCATAGGGGCCAACGAATTCCGCTGCGTCGATCGTGCCCTTTTCAAGCGCCGGATAGATGTCGCCGCCGGCAATCTGCTGCGGGATGACGCCGACCTTTTCAAGCACGCTGCCGGCGAGACCGGCAATACGCATCTTCACGCCCTTGAGATCGTCGAGCGTGTTGATTTCCTTGCGGAACCAGCCACCCATCTGCGCACCGGTATTGCCCGCCGGCAGAGCATACATGCCCTGCGTGGCGTAGAATTCGTTCATCAGGCTGTTGCCATTGCCTTCATAAAACCAGGCATTGGTCAGACGGCTGTTCAAGCCGAATGGGATGGCAGTTCCGATGGCGTATGTCGGATCCTTGCCGACGAAATAATAGGAGGTCGTGTGCGCCGCCTCGACCGTACCAGCCGCAACGGCATCGACGGCCTGCAGGCCGGGGACGAGTTCACCGGCTGCGAAGGGCTGGATCGTGAAATTACCATCGGTAGCGGCAGCAATATGCTTGGCAATGTCTTCGGCACCGCCATAGATCGTATCAAGGCTCTTCGGAAAAGAAGAGGTCATACGCCAGGCGATCTTGGGGTTTTCCTGCGCAATTGCAGGTGCTGCCAATGCCGTTGCGGCAACGGCACCGGCGCCGGCTGTTCCCGCCTTTTTCATAAATGAACGACGATCCATCAAAAACCTCCCGTATAGATGGCACTGCGTGGTCAATCCTCACCCCTACCCGCAGTAATGGCAAAGCTAAGCATGGCCGAAGAAGCGTTTCAAGCTTTAGTCTATTAGTCTTTGGGATCACGACGCTTCTGTGACCGGCCCCGCACATCCATCGGAATCAGAAGCTTAGCCAAGGCGATGATTGCCGCTTCCGCAACGTGGGAAGCGGCCCTGCCTGTTTTCACAGACTACCATCAATGATGGTCTTCGTCCTCATCGTCATGCTCGTGCTTCAGCCAGGTGCAGAGTTCGGTCGGGAGCAATTTCTCATAAGCATCGTCGCTGCCGACGAATTCCCCGAGGTCCCGGACGCTGACGAAGCCGACATTCGGGAAATGGTCGGCGGCATTGCGCAGGAATTCGAACTTCTCGTCGCCGATGCCGACCATCACGTAATAGATTTGCGATTCCGCCCCCTCCGCCTTTTGCAGCAGTTCCCAGGCTGCGTCATGGTCGGAATTTTCTCCGTCGGTCAGAAAATAGTTGATGGCTGGAATGCCGGAGCGGGTTTCCTCGCCGAAGGAATCGCGACGCATGCCGAAGATCATACCCAGGAGGCCGCCCGCCCATTCCTCTTCCATCAGTCCGTAGGTCATGAGGTTCGAGCGGATAACCGGGCCGTAATCGGTGCCGCCCCAGAGGATCGACTGGATATCGCTGTTGCCGACAATCTCGCGCTGAATGTAACCCTCGTAGTTCTTGGCCGTGGCGGGCGTCAGCGAGGCCATATTCTGCTTGTTGGAAAAGGCCCAGGTATCGATACGGCCATCATCGTCGAAATAGAGAGCAACGGGAAGAATGCGTTCAAGTGCTGCCTGCACCGCACCGGATTTGAAAAGCTCGCTCATCGAACCGGAGACATCGATATTGATGCCGACCTGGGCAGGAATGCGCTCGTGAATGCCCTGCTTCTGCAGGACGAAGCCGACACGGCGAACTTCTTCCTCCGGCTTCTGTAGCTTGAATGTCGTCACGATCTGTTCCTCTCCAGTTTGAGTTTTCCAAGAATACGTGTGTGAAGATTGCGAAGCGGCGCGCTCACGCCGGCCCGCTCCTGTGATTGAGCCGACCGTGCAGCCGTCAGGGCAGCGGAATATGCGGAATGCCAGGCCGGTAGATCCTCCTGCAGCAAGCCCTCGGCAGCACGCGCCAGTGCCTCGATTTCCTGTGAAGCCGCCGCAACTGTCCAGATGCTCATCTCGACGGTTGCCTTTGTCGCCGAAAGGCTCGACGTGCGTGTTTCCAGAGCTTGCGACTGCGAGGCATAATGGGTCTGCCGCGCGCGGTCGGGCAGTTGAAGGCCGCCTATATGATGGACGAGAAACCGCCCTGCCAGGATGTGCGCGGCAAGACTGTTTGCGAGCCCCTTATAGGCCTTGCCAATCGCGCGCACCTGCGTGGCAACGGCGACAATATCGGGCGCAAGCGCATCGAGTTCTGTCGCCAGGGCCCGCACCTCCGGGTAGAGGCGCGAGAAAAGCCCAGCCGGATCGCGCGGCGCGGCAAGAGCTTTGACGGCGTTGAGAAAGCCGCCGCGAACGGCGAACACCTTGTCCGGATCGAGCGCCGTCAGACGCTGCAGCAATTCGCCGGCAAGCCCCCGTCCCGCCGCAACCGCCTCACTGCTGACGATATCGAGTTCGCCTTCCGCCAGCCGGCCATGCTCGGCCTGCAAGGAGGCACCGAAACGCACCACGTCATCGAAATAGTGATCGTCGAGATTGGTACTGTCGATGATCCTGAGCGCGGCTTTCGCGACCGCCTGGGTGGCATCGGCGTCGATGTTCTGAAGGTCGGCCACGCTGCAGGAGATCCGGTGTCTCACCTCCCCCGCTGCCAGAACCCGCGGTCGATCGCCCTTGGGCGTCGGGGCGCGCGGCGCGCCGAAGAGCACCTTCGGCTGGCCCGCGTCTTTCGGAGCGGAAACAGGCTGGGGTGCAGCGCTTTCCGAAAAAAGCACCCTGGGCGATCCTCCCGGCTTTTTCGCCGGCGGTTCATCTGCCTTGCCTCTGGTCAAGCAGAGCCTCCGCTCAGCCGAGATAGGCCTGGATGACGTCGCCGAGACCGGCATTCGATCCCGCGCCGACAGCATAGAATTTCCATGAGCCATCCGCCTGCTTCAGAAAGGAAGCAACCTGGATCGTCGTCTTGCCGGCAAATTCGGCCGTCAGCTGATAGCGGCAGAGCTCGTCGTCCATCGCATCGCAGACTTCGATATAGGCATTCTTGACCTTGCCGAAATCCTGCTTCTTGCGGGCCGCGTCATGGATCGTTGCCCAGACGGCAAGCTCGGAAATCTCGCGCGGCAGCTTCGCTAGAACGATCTTGAACTCCTCGCGGAAGCCCTCGTCGTGATGGCCGCCGCCATGATGGTCCTCGTCGCCATCGTCATCGTCAGCCTCGGGCTTTGAGAGAGCCCCGCGTCCGGTGCGGTCGTCGCGCTCATGCCACATCGCGCCGTCATCGGTCTGGAAAGATCCGTCGGCATTCTTGGAAAGCGACCCTTCCGGATTGCTGGAACTGCGCACGAAGGCGTAGCACAGGGCATGCGAACCCTCATTATAGAGCCGCGCGCGGTTGGAATCGCCGCCGGGATGGACCAGCGCGAAACAATGGACATCGAGATCGAAGGCCGGGCCGGAACCTTCCGGCGGATCCCAGACCAGTCCGGAATGAACGAGCTGGATCTCTTTCTGGATCTGGAACGACTGACCCTTGTTGAGATTGAAGGTTGCCATGCGCTTGTCTTTCTCCTGAAGTCTCAGATCGGGCGGGCAATCACGATCTGGCGTGCTTGTTCAAGCTTGGTGCGGGCAGCGGCATAGCGCTCCTTGTTGCGCTCGCCTTCGGCAACGACCTTGTCAGCGATCGACCGCAGCCGCTGGGCGGTGCCAAGAACGAGATCGGCATCCGCAAGCCGGGTTTCGCCTGCAGCCTTGACGGCATTGACCGAGACGTCTTCGAGTACTTGCGAGCCATACTGCTGCAGAGAAGCACGCAATTCGCGCCGCATGGCATTGATCTGCTGGATCGACTGCATCTGGAAAAGCGCATGCAGCCTGATCAGGATCGACTTGATATCGTTGAATTCCGCGTTCGCGGAGCTGACGGTATCGGCAAGCGTCGCAAGGGCGGCGCCCCGCGCGATACCGATCGAATCGAGATCCGTCGGCGCCTTGGCATAGGACGTTTCGAGAACAAGCACCCGATTCTGGAAGATATCGAGCTTCTGCGAGAAGTCGCGGGCTTCCTGAACCTTCAGTGGATCGCCCGACGCTGCCTCCTGCTTCAGCCGTTCGAGTTCGCTGTTCGCCTCGGCAATGATACGCCGCCCTGCTTCAACGAAGACGCCAAGAGACACGATACTGTCGCGATACCCTTCCGCCAGGGTGCTCATGCGCGAGACTTCCAGGATCAGCTTGCTGCTCTCCTCATTGATCTGCGCTTCCATCGGCTTGATGAGATCACTGAGCGACTTGGCCTTGCTCTGCAACATGCCGCGCACTTCGTCGGTAACGGTCTTCAACCGTTTGGCCGGATCGCCAAGACCGACCGCGATCAGCAGACGTTCGAGGAAACCGCCTTTCAGCTTCTCGCGGATACTTGCTTCGAGCTCCTTCAGGTCCGCGTCCTTCACGCCATCGCGGATCGTCCGGAAAAGCTCGAAAAGCACCGGCGACTGGGCGTTGGTGATCTGTGAGAGGATGGTATCCAGCTTGGCGCCGAAACTGCTGATGGCTTCCTGGCCAAAGGTCACAAGCGTATGCGGCTCCGCCGTCCCCAACCGATACCGCTCCGCCAGATCACTGACATCGCCGGCCTTTTCCGGCGGAAGCATCACGGTCACCACGGCGGGTGGGCCGCCGGCTGCGATCGAGGGCATGAGGTCCGGTTTCGTCTCAAGTGCCGTCGTCTTCTGTTCCGACATGCCGCCAATCCTCTCCGTCCGTCCGCTTGCCGATGTAAGCAACGCCGCACGGACGCCACGAACACAGGTTGCAGAAATCGTCTGGAATGTAGTGTAAGGGATGCGGCTCCGCAACACGATCACTCACGATATCGTATGCGTTCGTGAATGCTTCCGACATCGCGAAGGTTGAAACTTGAGAAACAAAGAAAACTTTCAAATCAGATAGTTAGCCAGCTCTAAACAAACGGCGACCTGAAAGCTCGCCGCAATTTGGCCACCGCTTGCATCCAAGCGTTGACTTCATGGCCGATCTGGCCGCAGAAACGTCCGATAGCTTTATCTCTGGGGCGAAAATGACGAAACCGATCGTTGCAATTCCTGCCGATATCCGCAGTCTCGATGGCGCCACCTGGCACGCCGTGCAGCATCAATATCTGCGTGCGGCGCTGAATGCCGCCGGCGTGATGGCCTTCATGATTCCCGCCTTCGAAGAAGGCTACGACACGGACGCAATCCTCGATCGCGTCGATGGCGTGCTCGTCTCCGGTTCGGCAAGCAACGTCCATCCCTCGCTTTACGGTCTCGAAGCCACCGAAGCGGACGGGCCCTTCGATCCTGCCCGCGATGCCACCAGCCTGCCGCTGATCCGCCGCGCCATCGATCGCGCTATCCCGCTTCTCGCCATCTGCCGCGGCATTCAGGAACTGAATGTTGCACTTGGCGGCTCGCTTGCCAGCGAGATTCAGGAACAGCCAGGCATCTGGGACCATCGCAAACCCGATGTGACCGACCGTGACGGCATGTATGCGATCCGCCAGAGCGTGTTCATCAAGGAAGGCTCCTGTATTGCCGGCATCGTCGGTGCAGGCGAGCTCCGCGTGAACTCGCTGCACCGTCAGGCAATCGCCAAGAGTGCCCCGCGCCTGCAGGTCGAAGCCACCGCCGAGGACGGCACGATCGAAGCCGTCTCCGTCATCGATGCCAAGGCCTTCGCCGTCGGCGTACAGTGGCATCCGGAATATTGGGCCGAGACCGACAAGCCCTCCAACAAGATCTTCACCGCGTTCGGGGATGCCGTCCGGGACTACGCTGCCGGCAAGCTGCCGTTGCTGCCGGCGCAGGCGATCGCCTGAAAATCGAAAGGCCGCCGGATTGCTCCGGCGGCCTTTTTTCTGTCTGATCGAATGGCTCAGCGGCCACCCTCGATCTTACGGTGACGTTGATTGGTGCCATTGACGCCATAGGGATATTGCCCCGGCGTCGGCGCGCTGACTTCGTTGAGCTTCGCCGTTTCTTCGGCCGAAAGCACGAAATCCGCAGCGCCGAGATTGTCAGCGAGCTGTTCGGAGGTCCGGGCTCCAAGGATGACCGACGTCACGGCCGGGCGCGCGGCAACCCAGGAAAGCGCGACCTGCGCCATGCTCACGCCACGCGCCTTGGCAATGCCCTCGACGGTCGCGATGATATCCCAGGTCCGCTCCTGTGCGTTGCGAGCCGCATAGGCCTCACCGCCGCGACTGGGATTTTCGCCGAGGCGCGTCGCACCCGTCGGTGTCTCGTCGCGCTTGTATTTTCCGGTCAGCCAGCCGCCGCCGAGCGGCGACCAGGGCAAGAGGCCCATGCCTGCATCCTGGCAGGCGCCCACGACTTCGAGTTCGATGTCGCGCATCAGCAGGTTATATTGCGGCTGCAGCGTCACCGGGCGCGTGTAGCCCTGTGCCTTGGCGATCTCGTAGGCCTTGGAAATATGCCAGCCGAGGTAGTTGGAAAAGCCGTAGTAACCGATCTTGCCGGCACGCACGGCATCGTCAAGGAAACGCAATGTCTCCTCGATCGGCGTCAGCGCATCCCATGCATGCATCTGGTAGAGATCGATATGCTCCACGCCAAGGCGACGCAGCGAGTCGTTCAGCGCCTGGTTCAGATGGCGGCGGGAGAGGCCGATATCGTTCGGCCCGTCACCCATCGGGAAGCGGCCTTTGGTGGCGATCACGGCCTGCTTCGCCTGCGTTGGACGCGCCTTGAGCCAGCGGCCGATGATCTCCTCCGATGCACCGTTGCTGTAGACGTCTGCCGTATCGATGAAATTGCCGCCCCAGGCAAAGTAATCGTCCATTATCTTGAAAGAGGCCGTCTCGTCGGACTCCTTCCCGAAAGTCATGGTACCCAGGCAATATGCGGTGACGACGGCCCCGCTGGGACCGAGCTTGCGATAATCCATTTCTGCCTCCTTCAGAAGTGTCGGCTGCCGGCGTCGAAAGGCTTCCGGCGGAGCAGACGCTCCCCGATTAAATCGCTACGTATAAGCTTGAGACGGCGAGATGCCGCCGATGACAATTGCGACCGCAGGGATTGGACGCGGCCGGAGGCAACATAGCCAATCCTTCCCCGCCGACCAAGTAGGAAACCGGAAAAAGACCGAAGGCAAAATAGGAATAAGCCAGCACTCCCTCCGCCTTCGCGGAAGGAGCGCATAACCGGTCACGGCTTGACCGGCGTCTCTGCCACCGGCGTCACCGGCTTGCCCTGTTCGAACCAGGAGACGAGGTTTTCCGCAACCAGATCCGCCATGGCATTACGCGTCGGTATCGAAGCCGAACCGACATGCGGCACGAGTACCGTATTCGGCGCGGCAAGCAGGCCGGCCGGCACATTCGGCTCGTCGTAGAAAACATCGAGGCCAGCGGCGCCGATGGTGCCTGAATTGAGCGCAGCGGTCAGCGCATCTTCATCCACCGTCCAGCCGCGGCCGACATTGACGACAATGCCGTCGGGACCGAGCGCGGAAAGAACCTCCGCGTCGACGGTCTTGTGCGTCTGCGGCGTCTTCGGCACGATCGCAATCAGCGTATCGACGGCTTCGGCGAGCCCCTTCAGCGTCGGATGGTAATCATAGGGCGCATCGGCATGGCGTGAGCGCGTGTGATAGCTGATCTTCACCTTGAAGGGCTCCAGCCGCTTGGCGATCTCAAGGCCGATGCGGCCGAGGCCGTAGAGACCGACATGCCGGCCCTTCAGCGAAAAACGCGTCAGTGGATAGGAGGAGCCCGGCTTCCAGTTGCCGTCCCTCAGCCAGTTTTCCGCCTTCGGCAGTTCTCTGATGGCATTGAGCAGAAGCGCGATCGCGGTATCGGCAACTTCGTCGTTCAATACCTCAGGCGTGTTGGTGACGATGATGCCTTTCGAGCCTGCAAGCTTGGCGTCGATGCCGTCATAACCCACGCCGAAGCTCGCGACGATTTCGACGGCGGGCAACTGCTCGAACCAGGCGGCGGGAAAAGCGCCGCTGACGGCAACGCCGCGAATGCGCTTCGCCGTCTCGGCATCGAGACCGAGCGTTTCGGCACGATCGACGGCGATAACCTCGAAGCGATCCTTCAGCTGGGCGAGAACACGATCATGCATCTTCCCGGGAACGAGAATGGCAATACGGGACATGGCTTTTCCTCTTGGCTTCGGCGGTCAGGTACGCGGCCGATAGGGGCTGGTGGACTGGCGGATACGCATTTCCGGCTTGATGAGATGGATGCCATCAGGTTCGTGGCTGCCGGCCAAACGGTCAAGTAGGGCACGCGCGGCAAGACGTCCAACCTCGGTCTGACCATTCCAGACGGTGGTCAGCGCCGGCGTGGCGATCGAGGCTTCCTCGAGATCGTCATAACCGGTGACCGAGATATCGGCGCCGGGCACGAGGCCGGCGCGGGCGATGCCGTTCATCAGACCGATTGCTACCAGATCGTTCCAGCAGACGGCCGCCGACGGCTTCTGTGGCAGCGACAGGAAATGCACCGCCGCTTCGAAACCACCCTGCTTGGAGCGCGGACCAGGAATGCGCAGGTTCGGATCGACCTCGATACCGGCCTTGCGCAACGCATTGACATAGCCCTGATAGCGGTCGCGTCCTGTCGACGTCTGGTCCGTGCCGCCGATCATGGCGATGGTGCGGTGCCCGAGGCCGATCAGGTGATTGGTGGCAAGCGAAATGCCATAGCTGTCGTCGCCGCGATAGGTCGGCACATCCTGGCTGTCCATCGAGCGCGCAACCAGAATAGCCGGCATACCGTTCTCTTCGGCAAGCTGGATATCTTCCGGCGGCGTGCCGATTGCCGGAGACATGATGACCCCATCGCCGCCGAGCTGCAGCAGGGTTTCGATGAAGGTACGCTGCTTTTCGACGGAATCGTAATGGTTGGAAAGAATGAAAGTGTGACGGCTGCGGTCGAGCTCGCTTTCGATCGCCTTCAGGATTTCCCCGTAGAAGGGGTTCATGATGTCATGCACGACGACGCCGATAATGCCCGAGCGCGAGGTGCGAAGGCTGGCGGCGCGGCGATTATAGATGTAACCGAGCGCGCGGGCCTGTTCCTTGATCTTTTCACGGGTATTGCCGGCAACGAGCGGACTGTCGCGTAAGGCGAGGGAAACGGTCGCCGTTGATATGCCGAGCGTTTCGGCAATCGTCGAAAGCTTGATCTTCTGAGCCACGTCTCCTCCTCCAGGCAACGCGTGAAGCCGACTAAAGGCCGCCACGGGGCAGCGGCGACCTTAAAAAGTTTAATTAAAAGATTTAAGCGGTGGAAGCAATTCGCCTTTTGAGGAAATTTTCAATCTTCCTCATCTTCATCCGCATGCATGGCTTCTGCCTGCAGATTGGCATCGATCGCCTTCAAGAGACGCACGAGATTGCGAATCTCCTTTTCGGAAAAATCGAGCGTCGCGAGGTTGTCGCAGGAGGAGGCGGCAAGCTCGATCGCCTGCACGCTGCCACGGCCGAGTTCGGTGAGATAGACCTTGGTGAGGCGGGCATCCTCGGCATCGGGCTTGCGCTCGAGGAAGCCCTGCGCTTCCATACGGCCGATCGTGCGGGTCATGGTGGGCGCCTTGACGCCGAGCTTCTGGGCAAGCCCGCCAGCCGTCATGCCGTCGCTTTCGGCGAGCGATAGGATGACGCCATCCTGGCCGGCATAGAGACCGCTTTCGAGAAGATTGCGCGACAGGACCGTGCGCATGGAGCGGGCAGCCTGCGTCAGGGCCGGCGAAAGATCGACGAGCGTATACTCGGTCTGGTCCTTCTTTTTCTTGTGCTTCTTGCCGTCCTTATGCTTCTTGCCCATTGCCATCCCTTTGATCTTTAAGCACTGCCCAGGCTGCGATATGACATTGCCCATCATCTCGTCATAAACAAGAGGCAACGCCTTATGTTGGTTCCGTCGTTCCGTTTCGAGGACAATGATCCGGCACTCGCCCCGGAGGCACGCCGCCGCTGGATAGCGATCCTGCCACTCGGTGCACATGAACAGCATGGCCCGCATCTACCCTTCGAAACCGACACATTGATCGCGCAGGGTATCATCAACAGGCTGAAAACCGCCCTTCCAGCCGGTTTGCCCGTTACAGTACTCCCCGTCGAATCGGTCGGCTACTCCTTAGAGCACATGGATGTTGAAGGAACGAAGACGCTTCCTTTTGATACAGCCATAAAGCGCTGGCTCGACATTGCAGAACGGCTTTCGGCGCTCGGCATCCGCAAGTTCGTGATGTTGAATGCTCACGGCGGCAACTCGCCGCTGATGACGATCGTCGCAACGGAAGCACGCGTACGCTGTCACATGCTGGCCGTCGCCACAAGCTGGACCCGTTTCGGCGTGCCTGATGGCGCGATCTCGCCGCAGGAAAAGGCGATCGACATTCATGGTGGCGATATCGAAACCTCGGTCATGCTGGCGCTCCATCCGGACAGGGTGAATAAAGACAAGGCTGCCAACTTCCCCTCCCGCCAGACGGAGTTTGCCGAACGCTTCAAACACCTGCGCGCTTATGGCCCCCACGCCTTCGGCTGGAAGATGTCCGATCTCAATCCGCAGGGCGTGGCCGGCAATGCCGCCAGGGCAACTGCGGCAAAGGGCGAAGCGCTGATCGCCCATGCCGTCAACGGCCTGGTCGAACTGCTGCAGGATGTCGATGCGTTCGACGCGGAAACCCTGCGATGATCGTCCGGCTTTGCACGTCAGCCAATGTGATCTTATAACATACAAAACCCTTTGAACTGCCGCTTCCAAGCGCCTATATGAAACCGACCAATTCCGGCCCCGGACTTTGCCCTTGGGGTCAAGGCGCTATTTCCTAGAGGTTCTCATGACCGACGCGATCCAGACACAGCAGAAGCCCATCCCCGTCACCGTGCTCACCGGTTATCTCGGCGCGGGCAAGACGACGCTGCTCAACCGCATCCTTTCCGAAAACCACGGCAAGAAGTATGCTGTTATCGTCAACGAGTTCGGCGAGATCGGCATCGATAATGACCTCATCGTCGAATCCGACGAAGAAATCTACGAGATGAACAATGGCTGTGTGTGCTGCACGGTCCGCGGCGACCTGATCCGTGTCGTCGAAGGCCTGATGCGCCGCCCCGGCCGCTTCGACGGCATTATCGTCGAAACCACCGGCCTTGCCGATCCGGTTCCGGTTGCCCAGACCTTCTTCATGGATGACGATGTTCGTGCCAAGACGGAGCTCGACGCCGTCATCGCCCTCGTCGACGCCAAGCATCTGCCGCTGCGCCTGAAGGACAGCCGCGAGGCCGAAGACCAGATCGCGTTTGCTGACGTCGTCATCATCAACAAGACCGATCTCGTAACGCCGGAAGAACTGGCGCAGATCGAGGATATCGTGGGCGCCATCAATCCGGCCGCCCGCGTCTACAAGACGAGCCGTTCCGGTGTCGATCTCGCCCGTGTTCTGGACCAGGGCGCCTTCAACCTCGAACGCGCGCTGGAAAACGATCCGCACTTCCTCGAGCAGAGCCATGACGACCATGTCTGCGGCCCGGATTGCGATCACGATCATCACCACCATGATCATGACCACCATCATCACGACCATCATCACCATCATGGTGAGATGTCGGCCATCCATGACGTGACGGTTCAGTCCGTTTCGCTGCGCGGCGGCGAGATGAACCCCGAGCGCTTCTTCCCGTGGATCCAGAAGGTAACACAGACGCAGGGCCCGAGCATCCTGCGCCTCAAGGGTATCATCGCCTTCAAGGACGATGCCGAACGTTATGTCGTTCAGGGCGTGCATATGATCATCGAAGGCGACCATCAGCGTCCCTGGAAGGACGGCGAGAAGCACGAAAGCCGTCTCGTCTTCATCGGCCGCGACCTCGACCGCGCCAAGCTGGAAGAATCCTTCAAGGCGTGCGAGGCGACTGCCTGATGCCGACAGTTGCACCGCTTGATCTCGACGGCCACGTTCTGGCCGTCGAATTTTTAGGTGATGTCCCCTTCTTCGCCAATGCCAACGGTACCTTTCACCGACTGGAAGGCAGCGACAAGGTCATCGAAGCCCATCAGGGCATGCTGACAGCGATCCGCGATCCCTACAGCGAAAGCCTGATTTCCGGCGGCGAGGATGGCAAGGTTCTGCGCATCGACGCTGGCGGCAATGTCAGCGAAATCGCGTCTGCGCCGCGCAAATGGATTTCGCAGGTCGCAGCAGGCCCGCAGGGTGCTGTCGCCTATTCCTATGGCAAGAGCACGCTCGTACGCCTCACCGACGGCACGACCAAGGAATTTCCCGAGGAGCGCACCGTAGA
Source organism: Hyphomicrobiales bacterium (assembly GCA_900471925.1). Classification (GTDB taxonomy): domain Bacteria; phylum Pseudomonadota; class Alphaproteobacteria; order Rhizobiales; family Rhizobiaceae; genus Rhizobium. Next base: position 150,835 of record UCGV01000024.1, on the reverse strand, counting down.
AGGCCTTGCCTTCGCGCCGAAGGGCCTGCGCATCGCAGCCGCTCGCTATAATGGCGTTTCGCTCCATTGGGTCGGCACAAGCGCCAAACCTGTCGATCTCGAATGGAAAGGTGCCCATACCGGCGTGACCTTCTCGCCCGAAGGCAATTTTCTCGTGACCTCGATGCAGGAAAATGCACTGCACGGCTGGAAACTTGAGACCAAGTCCAGCAACGAGCCGCGGCACATGCGCATGACCGGATATCCGGCCAAGGTGAAATCGCTCTCCTGGTCCGCCAAGGGCAAGTGGCTCGCATCGTCAGGCGCACCGGCAGCCATCGTCTGGCCCTTCCAGGGTAAGGACGGTCCGATGGGCAAGGCGCCGCTGGAACTCGGCACCCGCGCCAACATCATGGCGACCGCGGTCAAATTCCATCCTGCCGAGGACATCCTCGCCATTGGCTTCATCGACGGCATGATCCTCGCCGTGCGCCTCGCCGACAGCAAGGAAGCGCTGCTGCGCCGCCCCGGCAAGGGCGCGATTACCAGCATGAGCTGGAGCAAGAATGGCAAGCTGCTCGCCTTCGCCTCCGAAACCGGCGATTGCGGCGTGGTCGATATCGCGGCAGCTTGATTCCGTGGCGGTAGAGATTACGCCTCTGGCCATCGAGCATATGTATCAGGCAGCCATGGTGCGGCGAACCGCACTATGGCGCGTCCTGCCGCATCTTCCCGATTTGCATAGTCCGGAGGAAGATGAAGCTTACTGGCAAACGCATCTGCTGACGGAATACACGCTTCTAGGCGCCTTCGCAGAGGATAAATTGGTCGGCGTCATTGCCTATGGAAAAGGCTGGATCGAGCAACTCTACGTCTTACCCGATCATCAGGGCGCAGGGACCGGCACGCGGCTTCTCTCCTCAGCGATGAATGACATGGACTATGTCCGCCTTTGGACCTTCCAGCAAAATCATCGCGCCCGCACCTTCTATGAACTGCACGGCTTCCGATCCATCGAAGCAACCGATGGCAGCGGCAATGAGGAGGGCGAGCCCGACATACTCTATCATTGGCGACGCCTGCCGTAACAGGTGTATAGTGCCGATCCAATCCGTCGCTGACACAGAGCGCGGGCGCAGAAACAGGGATCCGACAATGCAAGCTTCGAATACTACCGCTGCCCGGGAGCTCGGCGCCTTCGCGTCTGTCTGGTCGACGATCCGTGCCGAAGCGATCGATCTGGCGGCGAGAGAACCGACATTGCGGACCTTGCTCGAAGCGCAGATCATCACCGTGGAAAGCGACACGGATATGGTCGCCCATGTGATCTCCGCACGCCTCGCGGTCGCAAAACTCGACGCCGAGGACCTCTTCCGCCTCTTCCACGATATCCTGCAGGAGAATATCGATATCGGCGCGGCCATCGAAGCCGATCTTCTGGCCGTTCGTGAACGCGATCCCGCCTGCACGACCTATCTGCACGCGCTGCTCAATCTCAAAGGCTTTCATGCCCTGCAAACCCACCGGATCGCCCACGCTCTCTGGTCCGCCGGCCGTTTCGAGATCGCCAGCTGGCTTTCCAATCTGGCCTCACTGGTCTTCGGCCCGGATATCCATCCTGCAGCCAGGATCGGCTCCTCGATCATGCTGGACCACGGTTCGGGCATCGTGATCGGCGAAACGGCCGTCATCGAGGACGAGGTCTCGATCCTGCAGAACGTCACTCTCGGCGGCACGGGCAAGGAAACCGGCGATCGTCATCCGAAAATCCGGCATGGCGTGATGATCGGTGCCGGCGCGAAAATCCTCGGCAATATCGAAATCGGCGCTTTCAGCAAGATCGCCGCCGGCAGTGTGGTACTGAAGCCGGTGCCGGCCCATTGCACGGTCGCCGGCGTTCCGGCAGCCGTCGTGCGCATTCATCACAATGACGAAATCCCGGCTGAAACGATGGACCAGAATATCTGAGGAGGCGGATTACTGATCAGGCGGCCGCCTGGTCTTCTCCGAAAGCCTCGACGCGATCGCGACCTTCTCGTTTCGAACGATAAAGCGCCTCGTCTGCCTTCTGCAATAACCGCTCGAACTCCGTAGCGTCATTCCCGCGCGTGGCAACGCCGATGCTGAGCGTCGGGAACGTCACGAGATCAGGCATCTGCATTACGGCAGCGGCAAAGGAAAGACGGATGCTGTTGGCTATCGCGACAGCCTCTTGTCGATCCACATTTCGCAGGACCGCCAGGAATTCATCACCGCCCTGTCGAGCAAGAAGATCGCCAGCCGGAATGATGCTCTTCGACACCCTCGCGAAGAGCTGCAGGATCCTGTCACCAGCGGCATGTCCATGCCTGTCGTTCAACTGTTTGAAATGGTCGATATCGATGAAGAGCAGCGACATCGGCCGGGCATCGAGCTCGGAAACCTGCTGGGCGAGGCCGCTGCGATTGAGCGTCCCGGTCAGTGGATCATGGTGGGCAAGCTCGATGAGCTGATTGCGGCTTCGCTCCGCCGCCATCAGCACCATCGCCATGCTGCGCAGCATGATGAAGGCAACAGCCGAGACCGCCATCCAGCTGTGAATGACGCTGCCTCCGAAAGGATCCGGCCCTGCGATCCCGCCAGTGGCCGCGAGATAGCTGCGAACCGCAAAGAGGATCGCTGTAGCCATATAGAGCCCCAGAAGAAGCGCTGCCGAATAGAGTTTTTCGCGTCGAAAAATCCCTGCGGCTTCCTTGGCGACCGTGATGTCGCAGAGACAGCAGATGATCGAAACGTAGAGAAGCCGCTCGGATATCGCGAGCGGATCACTGATGAAAAGAGCAACGGGTATGCTGCCGCAGATGATGACGAGCCAGAAATAGCGCCGGTTGACCGGACGTCCCGCAAAATCGCGCACCGCAAAGAACATCAGCATGTAGCCGACGATGGTCAGCACGTTGCCGGCGTCGATGGAGATATAATAGGGAACGAGATTGCGCAGCGCGACGAGAAAGGAACCAATCCCGACGAGCAGGTTACTGGCGCCCCACCACAGCGGCCAACGCTCGAAGCGGCCCGTCGCATAGGCTGCGAACTGGAGAGCGCTCAGCACGACGCAGCTCACTGCAACGATGAAATAGATTGTCCGCAGATCCAGCAGCATCGCATCTGTCCCGAAGCCCCACGCGACAGACCCTACAGCAAGCTTTTTGCAGTTTGATTGGACCCTTCGCTAAAAATTTAGCGACATCTAATTTTTATGGGTCAGATGGCTCGCACGGTGGTGATGATTTCAGCCAGCAGATCATGCAGCGAATCCCTGTAGCCGTTGCGGGCTGAAGGGCCGCTTTCCTCCGAGGTCATGGCGACTGTGAGATTGAGCGACGGGACGATATAGAGCATCTGTCCGCCATAGCCCCAGGCGAAATGGACCTCCTCACCGCCGATCTGCCGCGTAAACCAGCCGTAGCCATATTCGTCTCCGGAGAAACGCGAATTGGTGCGGTGCTGCCACGACTGTACAATCCACTCCGCCGGCACCACCTGTTTGCCATCCGCCGTGCGCCCGCCATTACGATAGAGTTCGCCGAAAGCCAGCAGAGACCGGGCGCTCATCGCCATCTGGTTGCCGCCGAGATAGATGCCCTGTGGATCCCGTTCCCAGGCGCCGATGCGGAACCCTTTCACGGGACCGAGCCAGTCGCGGGCCAGCGCCAGGGTCGACTTGCCGCCGACCTTGGTGAGGATGGCGGAGAGCAAATGGGTGGAAGCGGTGGAATAGAGCATCTCTCCACCCGGCTGATCGACGAAAGGCTGCGACAGCGCGAAGCGCACCCAGTTGCGCGAGGAAACCCACCGTCCGTAATTCTGCCCCGACATCCGGTCCAGGCCCGCCTGCATGGAGAGAAGGTTACCGATGGTAACGTCGTTGAGACGCGGATCGGGCTGATCCGGCAGGTCGTCCTTCAGGATCGGAGCGATCTTCTGGTCCGTCCCTTCCAGCAAGCCCTTGCCGATCGCGATGCCGACCAGCGCCGAGATGATCGATTTCGAGGCGGATTTGATATTGGTCGACTCCGATGGTGAATGGCCTCGATAACCTTGCTCCGCCACCACCTGCCCATCACGGGCGACAACGATGGTTTTCAGCGGCCTCAGTTCGTCCCGTCGTGCGAGACTGTCGAGAAACGCCGAGACGGAGACTGCCTGCTGGTGGGCGAGGGCGGCAACGGGGAGGAAAAGCAGTAGAAGACCGAGAACGAGCTGTTTGATCATGCGGCGATGAGCTAGCGCACCTGCATCACGAAATCAGCAGTCCCGAAGCGCGATTCACGCGGACGTGAAACTTTATGATCCGCGCCCTTCATTCAGATCACAGGCCTTGCGATCCCCCGAAGCCGCACGACATAGTGCGCAGCACAAGCCCATATGCACATCAGGAGGAGACCGCATGGCTCGCGTCATCGTCATCGGAGCAACAGGACATGTCGGCACCTATCTCGTGCCCCGCCTCGTCGAGGCCGGCCATGAGGTGGTGGCTATCAGCCGCGGCGCGGCCGCACCCTACAAGGCGCATGACGCATGGCGACGCGTCGATATCAGGCATATGGACCGCGCCGCACTTGAAGCCGAAGGCCGCTTCGGCCGTGAAATCCGCGCGCTGCAAGGCGAAATCGTCATAGACATGATATGCTTCACGCCCGAGAGCAACGAACAGCTCGCGACCGCCCTGCAAGGCCATGTCCGCCATTTTCTCCACACCGGAACGATCTGGACGCACGGTGTCTCCACTGTGGTCCCGACGCCGGAGGAGGCAACGAAAAGGCCCTTCGGCGACTACGGCGTCAAGAAAGCCGCGATCGAAGCCGATCTGTTGCGGATGGCGCATGAGAAGAAATTCCCGGTCACTCTCATTCACCCCGGCCATATCGTCGGCCCCGGCTGGAACCCGCTGAACCCGGCCGGCCATTTCAATCCCGAGGTTTTCACCACGCTTGCCCGCGGCGAAACGCTTGCCCTGCCCAATTTCGGCATGGAAACCGTGCATCACGTCCACGCAGACGACATTGCCGAACTCTTCATGGCCGCCATCGCTAAACCCGAGGCGGCGATCGGCGAAGCATTCCACGCCGTTTCGGAAAAGGCAGTGACGCTTCGAGGCTATGCCGAGGCGATGGCCGCTTGGTTCGGCCAGGAAGCAAAGCTGGAATTCCTGCCCTACGAGACCTGGGCGAAACAGCAGAACGCGGAAGAGGCGAGAGCCACCTGGGAGCACATTGCCCGCAGCCCGAATTGCTCGATGGAAAAAGCCCGCAGGTTGCTCGGCTTCACCCCGCGACACAGCTCGCTGCAAGCCGTGCAGGAAGCGGTCCGCTGGCTGATCGAAAACGGCCGCGTGGCGGCAACGAGGGCCTGAGCCATCAAAGATGGTTTTGAAACAAAAAAGCCCCTCCCGAGACAGGGAGGGGCTGAGCCGGTCAGGCCGCCTTCCGGACCGGTAGGCCGGCCAGCATGCGTCCCGAGGGAACGATCATGCCTGCCGCGCCGCCAAGCCAGCCCTCGACGAGCTCCAGCGCCAGAAAGCGCGAGCGTTCGAAGGGACCGGGCATGACAAGATGACGAGCCTTCTCGGCGGAAAAGCCGAAACGCTCGTAATATTCCGCGTCACCGACGAGCAGCACTGCGCCGTGGCCACGGTTCTTCGCTTCAAGCAGTGCCGCACGCATCAGTGCGGAACCGATGCCCTTGCCGCCATGCTTGCCATCGACCGCGAGCGGGCCGAGCAGCAGCGCGTCGAGCGCCGTGCCTTCCTGGTTGATGCCAGCCTCGACGTTCCACAAGCGTACCGTGCCGATGACATGGCCGTCGCGGTCGCGTGCAACAAGTGCCAAGCCTTCGGCCGGCAGGCGGTTGCGACGAATCATTTCCGACGACTTCTTGCGGCGATCCGCACCCATGACGCGATCGAGCAAGGTTTCGCGAGCGACGACGTCGGACGGATTTTCCGCGTCGATGGTGAAAGTAACAGGCGCAAAGAATGCGCGGACAGAATCAAGAACAGCGGCCACCTTGGCCTCCCGTACCCAATACCGTTATCAGCGGTGATGACTGGAAATTGTGAATTTGCCGCCCCGGCTGGTTACGGGGCTGGCAGAGACGGACCTTAGATGATGTAGGCCTTCAGCGGGTCAAACCCGTTGAAAGCGACCGCCGAATAGGTCGTCGTGTAGGCACCGGTGCCTTCGATCAGAACCTCGTCTCCGATCGTCAGCGTGATCGGCAGCGGATAGAGGTTCTTTTCGTACAGCACGTCAGCCGAATCGCAGGTCGGGCCGGCGATCACGCAGGGCTCCATCTCGTCGCCGTCACGCTCGGTGCGGATCGGGTAGCGGATGGCTTCGTCCATCGTCTCGGCGAGGCCGCCGAACTTGCCGATGTCGAGGAAGACCCAACGAGCATGGTCATTGTCGGACTTCTTGGAGATCAGAACGACTTCAGCCTTGATGACGCCTGCATTGCCGACCATGCCGCGGCCCGGCTCGATGATCGTCTGCGGGATCTGGTTGCCGAAATGCGTGCGCAGCGCCTGGTAGATAGACTTGCCGTAAGCTTCTGCCGACGGAACGTCGCGCAGATACTTCGTCGGGAAGCCGCCGCCCATGTTGACCATCTGCAGGTGAATGCCCTGCTTGGCAAGCTGGACGAAGACGCGCTTGGCATCGGCAAGAGCCGAATCCCAGGCATCGACCTTGGTCATCTGCGAGCCTACATGGAACGAGACGCCGTAAGACTGCAAGCCGAGCTGGTGAGCGTAGACGAGAACGTCGACGGCCATCTGCGGAACGCAGCCGAACTTGCGCGACAGCGGCCATTCGGCGCCTTCGCCGTCGGTCAGGACGCGGCAGAATACGCGGGCGCCCGGAGCTGCACGGGAAATCTTTTCGACTTCTTCGTGGCTGTCGACGGCAAAGAGGCTGACGCCGAGCGCATGCGCGCGGGCAACGTCGCGTTCCTTCTTGATCGTGTTGCCGTAGGAAATACGGGCTGCGGTCGCACCGGCTTCGAGCGCCATTTCGATTTCAGCGACGGACGCGCAATCGAAGTTGGAGCCGAGACCTGCGAGCAGCTTCAGGACTTCCGGAGCCGGGTTAGCCTTGACGGCGTAGTAGATGGCGCTGTCCGGCATGGCATGACGGAAAGCGTGGAAATTGTCCTTGATGACGTCGAGGTCAACCACGAGGCAGGGACCGTCGGGACGTCGGGTTGCGAGAAAGTCGCGGATGCGCTGGGTGGTCATATCGATTCCCTCTTCCAATTCCAGAGCTCCGGCATGAACCGGAGGACAAAGGGCATGCAAGAACCGCTCAGGAACCAGCCGGTGGAGACCCCGGATCCTTGACGGCGCTTGATGCGCGGATAGTGAACCAACGCCGCAAAAGCGGTATGGGTTCGGCTTTGTCTGCCATGGATTGGAGGGAGTATCCCTGCCGCACTTCCGGCAATGAAGGTGTGCCTCTTCAGTAACCCCCGCTGATGGAAAGCAGGGAGAGAACAAAAAGGCCCGCACCGTCGTTGCTTCAGGCGTCCTCGCATTTTCCGGTTGGCCGGAATAGCGACTGGAGGGGTTAATTCCAGGTACCTTACCGATTTCCTCACCAATTCGAGGGTTCGGCGGACACCCATGGGCACGTGCGACTTTGGGCTGAGGTGGAAATAAGAATATTCGCCGACATAATCAAGAGATTTTTTGATGACGCCTCAAAAAATAAATTGAACAAAACAACGGGATTTGTTCAACATTATGAAACAGATCGGAGGACTCATGGACACGCTGACACGCATACGCGCCTTCATCGATGTGGTGGAAGCCGAAGGCTTTTCCGCCGCGGCCCGCCGCACCGGCCGCTCCAAGGCGCTGCTGTCGAAATATGTTCGCGAACTGGAGGATGAACTCGGCGCTCTCCTGCTCAATCGCACCACGCGTCAGTTTTCCATGACCGAGGCCGGCCACACCTATTATCGCACTGCTTCCGACATCCTGAAGGAGATCGACAACCTCGCCGACCTCGTGCGTGAGAATAATGCGCAGCTCAAGGGTCGCCTCAAGGTCTCGGTACCCCGCACCTTCGTTGATGCCGAGGTCGGCCAATCGCTGATCGACTTCGCCAAGGAGAACCCGAACCTGCAGCTGGAGATCGCCGCAGACGACCGGTTCGTCGACCTGATCGAGGAAGGTTTCGACGTGGCGATCCGTGTTACGAAACTCGAAGATTCCGGCATGATCGCCCGCAAGATATCCGATTTCCGCGTGCATATCTGTGCAACACCGGAATTCCTGGAGCGCTACCCGGATATTGAACACCCGACGGACATTTCCAACGTCCCCTTTATTGTCGATACAAATTCCCGCAGCCAGGCGAGCATTCGCTTCTACAATCCCGACAGCACCTCTTTTGCAGTCGCCGTCTCCGGCCCGATCGAAGTCAACAGCCCCCATGCGACGCTGCGCGCCGCTCTATCGGGGGTCGGCATTGCACTGATTCCCGACTTCATTGCCCGAAAGCCGATCGATGATGGCCGCCTGGTGACCCTCTTCAACGACTATATTCCGACGGACCGCGGCATCTATGCCGTCTATCCGCATCGTCGTTATCTGCCGGCCAAGGTGAGGATTTTCGTGGACTATCTTTCCAACTGGTTCAAGAAACACCCCTGATGCGAGCGGCAACACGCGCCCAAGCGTCGCAGGGACGGTCCCAATTCCGTCCCATTTTCTGGCGAGAAATCGCCCCAACCGAACAGGGCAGCGGGTAAGCATGAAACCATCGACACTTCTGACGGCCGGGCTTCTTTCGCTGGCCCCCGCCACCGCCTTTGCCCATCCGCACATTTTCGTGGAGGCGCGGCTGGAGGTCGTGGCCGCCCCTGACGGTAGCATCCAGGAACTGCGCAATGTCTGGCGTTTCGACGAAGTCTTCTCGTCCTCCGTTGTCATGGATTTCGACAAGAACACCGATCTGAAGCTGGAGCCGAACGAGCTCGCCGAAGTCGGCAAGACGGTCAGGGATTCGCTCTCCGATTACGACTACTATATGAACCTGACGATCGACGGGAAAAATGTCAAAGTCGAGAAACCCGACATTATCCATGTCGATTACAAGGATGGCCAGCTGCTGATGTTCTTCGCCGTCAAGCCGGTAGAAAAGATGCCGCTGAAGGGCAAGCTGACCTTCGGCGTCTACGATCCGACGCTCTACACTTCCATCGATTTCCCGACGGACAACGAGCTTGCCATGGTCGGCGATGGTTTCAATGCCTGCAAGCACGCGGTCGTGCGCCCGGATGCCGACGAGGTGATCTCGGAGAACAAGCAGTCGCTGACCGACGCCTTCTTCAACGATCCGACCGGCACCAACATGTCGAAGCTCTTCGCCACGCGGCTGGAAATCACATGCTGACAAGACGCCTGCCCCTCGCCCTGCTCGCACTTACCGTCATGGCCATTGCCGCCCACGCGCAATCGCCGCTTGGCATCGGCACGGCGGAACCAAGCTTCCAGCCGACAGGCGGGCCGCTGGCGCCTCTCTTTCTCTACGTGAATTACGAGCAGCAGGCCTTCTATCGCGCCCTGACTGGCGCCCTGAAGGACATGCGCCAGGATCCCTGGCAGCTTTCCTCGCTGATCGGCCTCTCCTTTGCCTATGGCGTCTTCCATGCCGCCGGCCCCGGCCACGGCAAGGCCGTCATATCCTCCTACATGATTGCCAATGAAGTCGAGCTTCGGCGCGGCGTCGTCATTTCCTTCATCTCTGCCTTCGTGCAGGGCGTCATGGCCGTCCTGCTCGTCGGCGGTGCCTGGCTGGTCCTGCGCGGCACCGGCATCACGCTGACCATGGCGACACACGCGATGGAAATCGCAAGCTTCGTCATGGTCATTCTCTTCGGCGGCTGGCTGCTGTTCCGCAAGCTGCGCTCCATGGCCCGCAGCCTGCCGCGCCGTCAAATCATGGCAACGTCTGCGGGACCGGTCAGCATGATGCTGGACTGGAAAGACAATGCTGCCGAGCGCCAGAGCGTCAATTTCAGCTTCAACGGCAAGGCGCAGGTCGTGGAACCCGGTCACACCTATGTGCCTGGCATGGCCTGCGAGACCTGCGGCAATTCCCATCTCCCGGACCCGTCGCTCGTCAGCGGCGACAAGTTCAGCATGCGCGAGGCCTGGTCGGCAGTCATCGCCGTGGGCTTGCGTCCCTGCTCCGGCGCATTGCTGGTCATGACCTTCTCGCTGCTGAACGGGCTTTATCTCGGCGGCGTACTCTCGGTCGTCGCCATGTCCCTCGGCACCGCCATTACAGTGGCCATCCTCGCGACACTTGCCGTCACGGCCAAGAGCACGGCCGTGCGGCTCTCCGGCCGCGGCTCATCCGCTTCCGCCTGGATCGGCAATGCGATCGAGATCCTGGGTGCGGTCCTCGTGATCCTGATGGGTGTGTTGCTGTTGGGAGCTTCCCTTCAGGGATGAACCTTCAGGGCTTCCTGCTGCGTTGATAGCGCGCCCGCAGCCAGAATATGCCGAAGAAGCACATCAACAGGCAGACGCCAACGACAACGGCCAATGCGGGTGAGAAGCTGCCGATCCACAAAACGATGTTGGGCAGGAAATAAATTACCAGCCCGGCACAAAGCAGAATGATAGCAGCGGCAATCGCCTGCGAACGGCTTTCCGGGTTCATGGATAGGTCACTCCTCTTGTCCGGGAGTGGATAGGCCAGCCGCCCTGCAAAGGCAACTGGCCGTGATGTCACTGAGCCTCTATCTCACAGCCCCCCAAACCCACAGGTCGTTGACCTCATTGAGAAAGAGTGACCTTGGCGGAGGAAACCGTCGCATCGATGTGATCGACGAGCTGATCGGGAAGACTGAGCCGGCCGGCAAGCAGATCGAGATAACCGCGCTCGGCACGCGAATCCGGCTCGATGGTCAGGCGCGAGACCGTGTAAAGCTCAACCTTCTGCTCTTCGGTCACGGCTGCCGCGATAAGCGCATCGATGTCGGTCGGCTCCGAAAGCTCGCGTTCGATGAAGCTCGCCGCCTCGCCGCTGACATCGGCGGCCTTGACCTTGTCCATGATGAGCGCACGTTCAGCATCGTCGATATGACCGTCGGCCTTGGCGGCGGCGATCATGGCGCGGATAAGGATCAGGACGAATTCATTGCTGGTCGCGGGCGAAGCCGAGCCGAAGCCGGAATCGGCCGGCGGCGGCAGGAGAACCGGATTGTTCGCTGTCGGCGCATCTGATGGTGCTGCTGGCGCCTGTCCAGCCTGGTAATTCTTCCAGGCTTGATAGCCGAGACCCGCGATGGCAGCGAGGCCACCGATGGTGACAGCGTTGCCGGCGATATCGCGGCCAGTCTTGGTGCCGAGAAGTACGGCGGCAAGGGCGCCGGCTTTCAACGGATTGTCCTTCGCCATCTGGATCGCATCGCCCGCCCGATTGCGCACGCTGCCCCCCACACCCGGCACTTGTGATCCCAGAAACTGGTCGAGTAGCTTCTTCGCGTCGAACATGTCCCCATCTTCTCCCTATTTTAGAGGCTGGAGGAGAACATAGGTTTGCGACTGCCGAAATACAAACGAGGGCGGCAGTGCCACCCTCGCCCAAAACCTGTCATCATTCAAAATCTGGTGGTTTTGAAAGATCAGGCCTTCAGCGCGAAAGCCTCGGAGGCGAGCTTGGTAATGCCTGACCAATCACCTGCAGCAACCAATTCCTTCGGCGCGACCCACGAGCCGCCGACGCAGATGACGTTCGGCAGCGAGAGATAGTCATTGGCATTCTTGAGCGAGATGCCGCCGGTCGGGCAGAAGAACGTGCCTGCGAGCGGCGAAGACAGCGCTTTGAGATAGGCCGCACCACCAGCCTGCTCGGCCGGGAAGAACTTCAGCACCTGATAGCCTTCTTCACGCAGCGCCATCACTTCGCTTGCGGTCGCAGCACCCGGAAGCAGCGGCACCGGGGAATCGGCAGCGGCATCCAGAAGCTCCTGGGTCGTGCCGGGGCTGACGATGAACTTGGAGCCGGCCTCGACAGCAGCTTCCCAATGGGCCGCATTGAGGATCGTGCCGGCACCGACTTCGGCACCTTCCACCTCGGCAGCAACTGCACGGACGGCGTCGAGCGCGGCAGGCGTGCGCATGGTGATCTCGATGGCCTTCAGACCACCGGCGACGAGCGCGCGCGCAAGCGAAACGGCCGACTTCGCATCATCGACGATGAGCACCGGAACGACGGGCTGAAGTTTCAGGATGGAAAGGAGTTTTTCTGTCTTCTCGCCCATGGCCACAGTTCCCTTAAACGATTGAAATCGGTTTTCGAATAACGCCCTCACAAAGGCTTGTCGAGATAAAACCAGCCCGTGCGACAAGACGGGTATTAAATCACCATAAATTGGGTTACCGTGCGGTGGTTGTCACAAAAGGTTCACTCGCATGGCGAAAGAGATCGAACGGAAGTTCCTCGTACGCAGCGATGCATGGCGCTCTGCAGTCCAGTCCAAATCGGTGCTGAAACAGGGCTATGTCGCCGCAATGGATGACCGCTCTGTCCGCATCCGGATACTCGACGAAGAGCGCGCGCGCCTGACGCTTAAGATCGGCCGCAGCACGCTGACGCGCGACGAATACGAATATGATATTCCTGTCTCCGATGCCGAAGAATTGCTGCAGAATGCTATTGGTATCGTCATCGAGAAGATACGCCATCGCGTACCGCACGAAGGTTTCGTCTGGGAAGTCGATGTCTTCGCCGGTGCCCATCGCGGTCTCGTCATTGCCGAAGTCGAAATGCAGGCAGAGACCGACACGCCCTCCCTGCCCGCCTGGCTCGGCCGCGAGGTAACGGGTGACTTCCGCTATTCCAATCAGGCGCTTGCTACAGAATTCGAGCACGACAGGCATGGGCTATCGCATACGGCCTGAGGCCGACTTTACCGACGAGTTCCAAAGCGTGGCTGAGGAGCAGCTGATGCGCGCCATCACCGTTCTGGATAAGCAGCCGCACGGCCCGCATGAGGCAATCCATTCATTTCGCAAGAACCTGAAGCGGCTGCGCTCGCTCTACCGTCTTGTATCCCGCGATGTTCCTGACTTTCAGAAACGGGAGAATGCGCGGCTGCGGGACACAGCGAGATCGCTGTCCGCTATTCGCGATGCCGCAGCCATCGTCGGCACGGGCCGCTATCTTCAGGAAACTGCACGCACGCCGGAAGAATCGGAAGCCCTCGGCCGTATCGTCGCCATTCTGGAAGCGCGCCGGGACTGGATGGCAAAGGCCGAGAGTGGCCTTGAGCAGCGGCTGCAGGATGCCGCCAGCGCATTGCGCGAGGCGATTGCGGCGCTCGACGACGTTACGTTCGACAAGAGCCACCGCAAGAATGCCCGCATGCTGGCAAAAAGCTGGCGCCGGACGGCAGCCCGCGCCAGACAGGCCCTCGATGCCTGCCTGACGGACGCAGCCGCTGAAGACTTCCACGAGCTGCGCAAGCGCACCTACGACTACCGCCTCTATCACGCGCTTCTGCGTGATCTCTGGCCAAGTGCGATGAAGGCCAAACGCGACTTCGCCAAGGATCTGGTCGAACGTCTCGGCCATATCAACGACCTCTCCGTGCTTTCAGGTCTCGTTGAGGCGGAGCCGCAGCTCTTCACCCGCAACGACGATCTCGCCCATCTGCTGGATGCCATCATTTTCCGTCAGCAGGAAGACCGGCGCGAAGCACTGCTGAGTGCCGAAACACTTTACGGCGATGATCCGGACGATGAAGCCCAGCGCCTGGAAATGCTCTGGGTCTCGATCCGAAACTGATGCATTTTACCTGTTGACCTCAACATTGCTTGAGGTCCTAGCCTCGGTCGGGTCAATGAAACGACCGAGGATAAAATGACCACAGACAATGCCATGCTGCCGCAGATCGAGGGCATCTACGAAACCCATCTCACCGTCGCCGACCTGAAGGTTTCGATTCCCTTCTACCGCGATATCGTTGGCCTCGAATTCGCCGCCGAATTTCCCGAGCGCCGCATCGCCTTCTTCTGGGTGAACGGCAAGAAAAACGCCATGCTCGGCCTCTGGGAAACCGGCACGGCACCATTGAAGATGCGCCTGCACATGGCCTTCCGTCTGTCGCAGGAAGAGATAATGCGGGCGCCGGCGCTATTGATCGACAAGGGCTTGAGGCTGCACGGCTTTCATGGCGAGCCCATTACCGAACCGATCGTTATCGGCTGGATGCCGGCGCTCTCGCTTTATTTCCGTGATCCGGACGGGCACTCAATTGAGTTCCTGAACGTGCTCGACGATGAGCCCGACCCCGCTTTCGGCATGCGCTCCTATGCGGAATGGAAGGAGCGCCCTTAACTAGCCGGCGGGCAGCGCGACCAGAAGCCTGACGACGTCGGATACCCTCTGTCTCAAAGCCGAGGGATCGCCCGCCCCTTCAGGATCGAGGGTGGAGCCGAAAGGATTGACCGCGGTCCAGGCCGTGGAAATCGCCATGATGACCGTGAGCAGAAAGGCCGGCGGGAAAGCAGCATTCACCGCCCCCTTCGCCTGCACTGCCGCAAGGGCAGCGATCTTGTCTCTCGCCGAAGCGCTGCGCTCGGCAGGGCTGCCGACCTTTTGTTCCAGCCCGAACCAGGCAAGCAAACGCAGGAGATCGGGATTGGCCATGGCAAAATCGACGATGCGCGCCGCGTAATCGGGCAGATCGTCTGGCGTGAAATTAAGCTCTTCGTAGATGCGGGTCAGATGCTTTCGCAGGATCGTCTCGAAGAGCGCTTCCTTGCTCTCGAAATAGATGTAGATCAGATTCTTGTTGCAGCCGGCAGCCTTGGCAATGCGGTCCACACGCGCACCGGCAATGCCGTAATCGGAAAACTCCCGAAGAGCGGCCGCTAGTATCTTTTCCCTGCTCAGTTCCGAATTGCGCATCCAATCCCATCCTTTTCGCCCCAGCCCTATCACTTGACTAACCGGTTAGATAGGCCTAGCTATATGTCTAACCAGTTAGTTAGAAAGGTAGATCTTATGACGCAACGTACCTGGTTCATTACCGGCATCAGCAGCGGCTTCGGCCTGCTTATGACCGAGCGCCTGCTCGCGCGTGGAGACCGCGTCGCCGGCACCATCCGCAGGCAGGCCGCAGTAGACGATCTCAAGGCCCAGCATGGCGACCGGCTGTGGACGGCGGAGCTTGACATGACCGACACCGCCGGCATCCGCGCTGTGGTGAACCGGGCTTTTGCCGAACTCGGCCATATCGATGTGATCGTCAGCAATGCCGGCTACGGCCTGTTCGGCGCGGCCGAGGAACTGAGCGACGAACAGATCGATCATCAGATCGCCACCAACCTCGTCGGCCCGATCCAGCTCGTCCGGGCCGCCGCTCCGCACCTGCGCGCCCAGGGCGGCGGGCGCATCATCCAGATCTCCACCTATGGCGGCCTTGCCGCGATTGCCGGCGGGTCGCTCTACCATGCCAGCAAATGGGGCGGGGAAGGCTTCTTCGAAGCGATGATGCAGGAACTCGCGGCCTTTAATATCGGCGTCACCATCGTCGAGCCCGGCGGTGCCCGCACCGAATTCCGTTTCGGCAGCGCTCAGATTGGAACAAAGATCGATGCCTATCAGGGCACACCCGCCGGTATGGTTCATACCGTGCTTCAGGACAGGTCGCGTCTGCCAATCGGCGATCCCGCGAAGATGGTGGAGATCATCATCGCCAGCGCGGATCACTCTCCCGCACCGAAACGCATTGTCCTCGGCAGCGATTCCTATACGGCCATCATGAAGGCGCTCAGTGATCGCCTCGCCAGCATCGAGGGGCAGAAGGAAACCGCCTTCTCGACGGATTTCCCGCCCGCGGCCTGACAGGTCAAACGGCGCAGGACTTGCGTAATATCATTGCGCAGGTCCGGCATATTCTGTATTTCCACGCGCATGACCGACAATGCGATCCAGACAAGCCCATTCCTCGTGGCCGCACTCTACCATTTCGTCTCGCTGCCGCGTTTCGAAAGCCTGCAGCAGCCCTTGCAGACGCTCTGCGAAGAGAATGGCGTCAAGGGCACGCTTCTCCTTGCCCATGAAGGTATCAACGGCACGATCGCCGGCCCCGACGCCGGCACCCGCGCCGTGCTCGCCTTCCTGCGCGCCCAGCCGGAATTTGCCGCGCTCGAGCACAAGGAAAGCCATGCATCCAAGATGCCTTTCCTGCGCATGAAGGTGAAGCTGAAGAAGGAAATCGTCACCATGGGCGTCGAGAATATCGACCCCAACAAGGTGGTGGGAACCTATGTCGATCCGGGCGACTGGAATGCGCTGATCTCGGATCCCGACACGATCGTCATCGACACCCGTAATGATTACGAGACGGCGATCGGCGTCTTCCGTGGCGCCGTCGATCCGAAGACCAAGACCTTCCGCGAGTTTCCGGACTGGGTGCGTAACAATCCCGGCCTGCACAACAAGCCGAAGATCGCCATGTACTGCACCGGCGGCATCCGCTGCGAGAAGGCCACGGCCTTCATGAAGGAACAGGGCTTCGAAGAGGTTTATCACCTCAAGGGCGGCATCCTGAAATATCTCGAGGAAGTGCCGCAGGAAGAAAGCCTCTGGGATGGCGCCTGCTTCGTCTTCGACGAGCGCGTATCTGTCGAGCACGGGTTGAAGGAAGGCGAGCACAAACTCTGCCATGCCTGCCGCAACCCGATCACGGCAGAGGAAGTCACCTCACCCTATTACGAAGAAGGCGTTTCCTGCAGCCACTGCTACCATACCCGCAGTGAGGAAGATCGCCTGCGTTACCGCCAGCGCCAACACCAGATCGCGCTCGCAAAAAAGCGCGGCCAAAAGCATATCGGCACCTGACGCGCATCCGGCGGGAGCGCGCGATCGCTAGAGCATTTCCGGCAGCAACGATGTCACCTTCAATGCTCTAGCTTATTGTTTTATCTGCAATTCCGGACGCAAAACCGGTTCCCACTCTTGCTGGAATTGCTCTAGCCTGCAATTCGGCGCAGCACCCGGGCCTCGCGACGTTCCTGCAGCAGGTCATTGATGTGATCGGCCGACATCGGCTTGCCGAAGAAATAGCCTTGCAGGCTGTCGCAGCCGAAGAGGCGCAGCGCAACCGCCTGTTCTTCCGTCTCGATGCCTTCGGCCGTAACTGGAATATCGAGCGCGCGCGCAAGCGCCACCGTTGCCTGGAGCATCTCCCGCTGCCGGCTGTTGCCGATTATGTCGGTCACCAGCGAGCGGTCGATCTTGATGCGGTCGAAGCCGAACTGACGCAGATAACCGATCGAAGAGAAGCCTGAACCGAAATCGTCGAGCGCGACCTTCACGCCGAGCGATTTAAGCCGCTCGATCGACTGTCGCGTGCGCTGCGGGTTCTGGATCATGTAGCCTTCGGTGATCTCAAGCGTGATGCGGCTCGCCTCCAGCTCCGTCTGCTTAAGGACATAACGCACATAATCCGTAAAAGCCGGATTGCGGAACTGACCGGGAGAAACGTTGACCGAGATTTTCAGCTCCGGCCACTGCTTCGCCGTTTCGCAGGCCTTACGCAGCACGAAGAGGCCGAGGGATTCGATAAGTCCGCTGGTCTCCGCAATCGGAATGAAGATTTCAGGCGATACCGGTCCATGGCCCGGCCGATTCCAGCGCACCAGCGCTTCCACGCCGTGCATCTCATGTGTCGCCGCATCGACAAGCGGCTGATAGGCAAGCGTCAGGTCGCCGTTCTCGATCGCCATGCGCAGGTCGAGTTCCAGCGCATTACGCGTTTCACGATCGGTATCCATGGCGGGATCGTAAAGCGTCATGCGGGCACGGCCGGCTTCCTTTGCCTTGTACATGGCAAGATCGGCACGACGCACCAATTCCTCACGCGCGATTGAACCGAGCGCCGACATGGCAATGCCGATGCTGGCGCCGACCACGACGATCCGGCGACCGACTTCGAGCGGCTCGGCAAGGAAATCGAGGATCTGCTCGGCAAGCTGTAGCGCTGCCGCATGTTCTGCCTCCGAAAGGAAGGCAATGGCGAATTCGTCGCCGCCGATACGGGCAAGCACCGCACCTTCGGGGATCAACACGTCGAGGCCTGCTGCAACGGCGCGGATCAACTGGTCGCCGGTACCGTGACCATAGCTATCATTGACCTCCTTGAAACCATCGAGATCGAGATAAAGCAGCAGGACATTCTGCTTCGTCTGTTGGGCCTGCGCGACAAAACGATCGACCGCCAGGCCCAAACCGTCGCGGTTCGAAAGGCCGCTCAGCCGGTCGCGAAGCGCTTCCTCGCGCGCGGTGATTTCTTCGGCTTTCAGCCGCCGCCCCGCCATCCAGCCGATGATTAGCAAGACCACGAAGAACAGACCGACGAGGCCGAGCGCCTGGATGACCATGGGGCGAACCTGCGCATAACCGATATCGCCGGGCGACCGCGAAACCCAGATGAGCTTTCCAAGAACGGTGCGCGCCGGATCGGCAATTTCGACAGAATAGGCCGAACTGAATTCCGCAGGCACCAGTCGCAGCCCGTGCAGCACATAGGTATCCCCGAGAGCCTCCACCTTGGCATCATCAAGATGCCGCGCGAATATCAGATAACGGTGCTGACCGGCCGGCACCGTCAGCCCGCCGGATTTCTCACGCACCAGCGCAACGCCGACGGCGGCGATGCCCTTTTGAGTCCTGACGAAGCCGGTAGCCTCCGGCTTGTCCCCGGCATCAGGCGCACGTGCCTTGTCCAGAAGCAACCAGAGCGACGGGGCAAAGAAATCGCCCACCGGTTTCGGCATCGGCTGACCGTCCTGATAGGCCATGATGGTCTTCTTTTCGTCGTCGATGACGATAGCCATGTCGAAGAGAGGGCTGTTGACGGACATCTCGCCGTAGTTGCTGATCGTCCACGCCATGCCTGCAGGCGAGTATACATTGGCGGCCGCGTCGTCCCAAGCTGCATAATCGTCAAGTGTAGCGGCAAGCTGATCTTCGAATGTCTTGACCGCGCCAACAGTTGTTTCACGCGAACGCTCGTCATCAAGCACATTGGCATTTTCGGAAACGCGTTCAAGCGCCGTCAAAACCATGATCGTGACGACCGCTACAATGACCGCAAAGCAAAAAAGTACAGCGGTCACCGTTGTATGGCGACCCAAGCCGGAACCGTTGCTTTTAGACTTCAAGACTGCCGGCAATTTACACAACTCCCCGTTCAGGAAATCTTCGCAGTCAACGGTCAAAAAACGCTTAAAATCATGAGAACAATCGAGAATCTGGCTCAAGATTTACTTGCCAATGCGCCCGGAGCGATGGATTGACAACTAGTTTCCAATAATGGAAACTAGTTTCCGTTTTCAACATGGAAAGCGATAATCTTGAGACGAACGATCGAAGCCGATCTGCTGACAGACATCATGCTGATGGTCTTCCGCATCAGCGGACGATTGCTGGATGGAGGCGATCGGCTGGGCGCGCCGCTGAACCTCACCAGTGCCCGCTGGCAGGTGCTCGGGGCGATTTCCCTCTCTCCCGGCCACGTCACCGTACCCGCCATCGCAGAAATGATGGGCATGACCCGGCAGGGCGCCCAGAAGCAGGTCAACAAGTTGGAAGAGGACGGCTTCATCGAAAGGCAGGCGAACCCGCGTCACCAACGTTCGCCCTTTTATGTGCTGACGGCCCAGGGCGTCGAGAGTTATGCGCGGATAACCAACCTTCATACCGGCTGGGCCAATCGGCTTGCCGATGGACTGGATATATCGGAGCTGCGGGCAGCGCTCGATCTCCTTGATAGGTTCGACCAACGACTGGCGTTGAACGCCGCAACGAGCGAGGAGCAGACATGAGAACGATCATCCATGCCGGCGCAGGCACGGTTGCCATGATCCTGATTGCGGCTTTCCTGACCGCGACAGCGATCTCCGAACTTTTTCTCGATGATGCGGCCATCCTCTCGGTCAAGAAAGCAATCCTGACCGGTCTCTGTCTGCTGATCCCATTCCTGGCAATAGCGGGCGGAAGCGGCTTTTCGCTCGCTCGCGGCCGTCATTCGCCTTCTATCGAGAAGAAGCGCAGGCGGATGAAAATCATCGCCGCAAACGGACTGCTGATCCTGCTGCCGCTCGCAATTCTTCTCTATCTGCGTGCAACATCCGGCCGCTTCGACGGTCTCTTCTATGGGATGCAGATGCTGGAAGTGCTGGCCGGCATCTTCCAGCTGTCGCTTCTCGTCCTCAACTTCCGCGACGGGCGGAGAATGACGAGAGGAAAACGTCTCGCTGCAGCAAAGACGCTGAATGCGATCTGAAACGGCAGGACACGAATGCCCTGCCGGCAATATCATGGCTCAAACGGCCTTGTGATTACCCTTCGGGAACTGAGCCGCAAGCTCCCGATACCACTTGCCGCTCTTCTTGACGGTGCGGACCTGTGTTTCGTAGTCGACATGAACCAGGCCGAAACGCATGCGATAGCCTTCCGCCCATTCGAAATTATCCATCAGGCTCCAGGCGAAGTAGCCGCGCATGGGATATCCGTCCTTGATCAGATCGGCCACGACGTTGAGATGGTCGCTGACATAATCGAGGCGCATCACGTCATCGACCTCGCCATTGACGACATCGGTGTTGTCGCAGGCGCCATTCTCGGTGATGTAGCATTCCGGCAGGTCGTAGCGGCGATAGAGATCCTCGACGAGAAGCTTGAGACCCGGCGAATAGATTTCCCAGCCGATATCGGTCTTCACGTCGCTGGCCGGAGGCGCTTCAACCGTCCAAGGGAAATCGCCCTTGCGGCTGGCATCGTCGGCGACACGTTCCGGCTTGTAATAGTTGAGGCCCCACCAGTCGAGCTTCTGGTTGATGATCTTGAGATCGCCGTCTTCAATGACGGGCATGCGATCACCAAGCGCTTCAACAAATTCCTTCGGATACTCACCCTTGAAGACCGGATCAAAGAAAGCGCCGTTATGGAACTGATGCGCACGTTCACCGGCGGCAAGATCGGCAGCGTTGTCGGAACCTGGAATGATCGAGGAAGCGTTGAGCACAAGACCGACGGGCACATTGGGCGCTTCCGAACGGATCGCTTCGACACCGAGGCCGTGCGCCAGGTTCATGTAGTGCATGGCGTGAAGGGCTGCCTGCATGTTGCGCTCGCCCGGTGCATGAATGCCGTAGAGATGGCTCAGCCAGACGATGCACCACGGCTCGTTGAAGGTGGCAACGCTGTCGAGGCGGTCGCCGAGGCGGCTCATGACCGTCTTGGCATAGCGCTGATAGGCATAGGCCGTCGAACGCGCCGTCCAGCCGCCGTCGCCGGCGAGCAGCAGCGGCAGATCCCAGTGGTAGAGCGTCGCGAACGTCTTGATGCCGCGCGCCTTGCAGCCATCGACGAGCCGGTCGTAGAAATCGAGGCCGGCCTCGTTCACGGGGCCGGTGCCATCGGGAATGATGCGCGGCCAGGCGATCGAGAAGCGATAGGCATCGACGCCCATGTCCTTGATGAGATCGAGATCCTGCTCCAGCCGGTTATAGTGATCACAGGCGACATCGCCGTTGTCGCGGTTATAGACGCGACCGGGCATGTTGCAGAAAGCATCCCAGATCGACGGCTTGCGGCCATCGGCCTTGCTGGCGCCTTCGATCTGGAAGGCGGCGGTGGCAACACCGAAGGTGAAATCGCCGGGAAAGCGGTCTGCGAGCGTTTTCGGATCGATCATCTGTAAATCCCATCTCTCAGGTTGTGGACTGACCGTTTGCGCGGGGTCTTAGCCAAGGCTGATGCTAAAGTACAGACCAGCCTAAGGAAAAACTGCAACGTTGCAGGAAGAAACACAAGACAGCGTCAAGCCGGCCACAAAACCCTTCACCCGTGATCATAACGCCAATGTCAGCAGTCGTGATTTGCGACCTTGACCGCGATCCTTACACCGGAAAGGGCATCACAATATGAAAGGAAACGAATGTTCTCTTCGGTCCATCTGCTGCAGCCGCATCTGCTGAGCTTGCTGCGAATCGTCTCGTCCCTCGTGCTTTTCAGCTACGGGACGCAGAAGATCCTGCATTTCCCGGCCGCCGCCAGCGTACCGGCCATCGGCTCAATGTCCTGGGTCGCCGGTCTTCTCGAACTCACGCTCGGCTTCCTGGTTCTGATCGGCTTCCAGACCCGCATCGCAGCCTTCGTGGTGTCGGGTCTGATGGCCTTTGCCTATTTCATCGGCCATGCATCGAAGAGCGTCTTTCCGGCGCAGAATGGTGGCGTCGCCGCAATCCTCTTCTGCTTCGTGTTCCTCTATATCGTCGCTGCCGGCGCCGGTCCCTTCAGCATCGACAACCTGCTGAAGCGTGGCCGCACCGCTGCTGCCTGATTATCCAAAACAGAAACGCCGGGGCGATATCGAACCGCCCCGGCGTCTTCAAATGGCATGCACCCGGCGGGCGCGAAAACTCAGACCTTGACCCAAGCGCCGTTGCGCTTCGACGAAGCCACGCAGGCCTCAACGAAGGCAACACCCTTCACGCCGTCGTCGACGGTCGGGTAGACCACTGCCTTGTCGACCGCCTTGCCGTTCTTGTGCGCGTTGATGGCGTGCGCGGCTTCCGTGTAGATCGTCGCGAAAGCCTCCAGATAACCTTCCGGATGACCCGACGGTACGCGCGAGACGCGGGCAGCGGCGGCACCGGAGCCGGCACCGTTGCGGGTGATCAGGCGCTTGGATTCGCCGAACGGCGTGTACCAGAGATAGTTCGGATCGGCCTGAACCCATTCGATTCCGCCCTTGGTGCCATAGATGCGCACCTTGAGGCCGTTTTCATGGCCTGGCGCCACCTGGCTGCACCAGAGCATGCCCTTGGCCGGCTTTTCGTCACCCTTGGCCTTGAAGCGCAGCATCACATGGGCGTTGTCGTCGAGACGGCGACCGGGCACAAAACTGTCCAGATCAGCGGCAAGGCTGTCGAGTTCGAGACCGGTGATGAAGGAAGCAAGGTTATAGGCATGCGTGCCGATATCACCGGTCGAACCGCCGACACCGGACTGCGCCGGGTCGGTGCGCCATGCGGCCTGCTTCTGGCCAGACTGTTCGATTGCTTCCGTCAGCCAGTCCTGCGGATATTCGGCCTGCACGATACGGATATCGCCGAGTTCGCCATTGGCAACCATTTCGCGCGCCTGACGAACCATCGGATAGCCCGTATAGTTATGCGTCAGGATGAACAGCGCACCGCTCTCGTCGGCAACCTTCTTCAGCTTCTTGGCATCGGCGAGGTTGGAGGTCAGCGGCTTGTCGCAGATGACATGGATACCACGACGCAGGAATTCCTTTGCGGCGTCATAGTGAACATGGTTCGGCGTCACGATGGAAACGGCTTCGATGCCGTTCTTCAGCTTGGCTTCGCGGATCGCCATTTCCCGGTAGCTGGAATAGGTACGTGACGGATCGAGACCGAGATCGCGACCGGACTGGGCAGCCTTTTCCGGTGTCGACGACAGCGCGCCGGCGATCAGGTCATACTGATCGTCGATACGCGCCGCGATGCGGTGGACGGCGCCGATGAAGGCCCCTGCCCCGCCGCCGACCATGCCGAGCCGGATGCGCGGCTCGCGGGTCTGTTCGGATGATGCTTCGATTGCCATAATATTCTCCTCGAAATCCTGATCCGCTTACGACAGACCCAGCATGCGCCGGTTTGCAGCCTGATCGGTGCCGCCGGCAGCGAAATCGTCGAAGGCCTTTTCCGTGACGCGGATGATATGCGCGGCAACGAACTCGGCGCCTTCACGCGCACCGTCTTCCGGATGCTTCAGCGCGCATTCCCACTCGACCACGGCCCAGCCGTCGAAATTGTTGGCGGTCATCTTCGAGAAGACGGCGCCGAAATCGACCTGGC
Organism: Hyphomicrobiales bacterium; assembly: GCA_900471925.1. GTDB lineage: Bacteria > Pseudomonadota > Alphaproteobacteria > Rhizobiales > Rhizobiaceae > Rhizobium. Next base: position 126,918 of record UCGV01000024.1, on the reverse strand, counting down.
CATCGCCCAGCGAACGGAAGCGGCCGGCACGCTCAACCCAGCCCTGATAGCCGCCGTAAACGCCCTGGCGTCCGGTCGGATTGAACTCGGCATCCTTGACGTGGAACATCTTGATCCGGTCTTTGTAGATGTCGATGTTGTCGAGGTAGTCAAGGCACTGCAGGACATAGTGCGAGGGATCGTACAGCATGTTGGCGCGCGGATGGTTGCCGACGCGCTCGAGGAACATCTCGTAGGTGATGCCGTCGTGCAGGTCTTCGCCCGGATGGATTTCGTAGCAGACGTCGATACCGTTTTCGTCGGCATGGTCGAGGATCGGCTTCCAGCGGCGCGCAAGTTCGTCGAAGGCGGTCTCGACGAGGCCGGCCGGGCGCTGCGGCCAGGGATAGATGAACGGCCAGGCAAGCGCGCCGGAGAAAGTCGCATGCGCCTTGAGGCCGAGATGCTTGGAAGCGGTCAGCGCATACTTGACCTGCTGCACGGCCCATTCTTGACGGGCCTTCGGATTGCCGCGCACTTCCGGCGCCGCAAAACCGTCGAAGGCTTCGTCGTAGGCCGGGTGAACGGCAACGAGCTGGCCCTGCAGGTGGGTGGAAAGTTCGGTAACCTCGACGCCGTTTTCGCGCGCCTTGCCTGCGAATTCGTCGCAGTAATCCTTCGACGTCGCCGCCTTCTTGAGGTCGATGAGCTGGCTTGCCCAGGTCGGAACCTGTACGCCCTTGTAGCCGATGTCGGCCGCCCATTTGGTGATCGCGTCCCAGGAATTGAAAGGCGCGGTATCGCCAGCGAACTGTCCGAGGAACAGGCCCGGTCCCTTGATCGTCTTCATGTCAGTTTCCTCCCTGAATATCGATCGTAAACGTTTTCGAGAAATCTTGGTGCGCCGTTCGATAAAGAAAAGGCGCCTCCCCGCCAATGCGAAGGATTTGAGCGGGTGGCTGAAATCAACGCGGTCTGGAACTAATCACGGTCACCACGGATCGGCAAGAGGTACGTGCCGCATTTTGGCTTCAACTTGTCCGAAGGCATGAAAAATGCGCCCATCCTTTCGAATGGGCGCATGCATGAAAGCAGATATCAGAACGGAGAATCCGGGAAATAGAAGTTCTTGGCGTTGTCCTTGGTGACGAGCGTTGCGTCGAGGATGTAGTTGCCGTGAACCGGAACCTGGTCGTAGAGCGCAGCAGCCGTCAGTTCCATTGCCGTACCGACCATTGCCGGCGGATAGAGAACGTCGACCGGGATCAGCTTGTCGCCGTCCATGACCTTCTTGATCATGTCCTTGGAGCCGGCGCCGGCGACGACATACTGGATGTCGGTACGCTTGGCCTGCTCGATCGCCTGCAGAACGCCGACGGCCATGTCGTCATCCTGGCACCATACGACGTCGATCTTCGGATATTTCGTCAGGTAGTCCTGCATGACCTTGAACGCATCGTCGCGGTTCCAGTTGCCGTACTGGCGGTCGAGAACCTTGACCTTGGAGCCGGCAATACCCTTGTCGAAGCCGTCCTGGCGCTGCTGGTCGATCGGGATAGGCAGACCGCGGATGACGACGACCTGAGCTTCCGGGGTCTTTTCGGCAATGTACTTGCCGGCGACTTCGCCGAGTGCCGGGTTGTTTCCGGCGACATAGAGGTCACGCACGGAATTGTCGTTGCTCGACGGCGCGCGGTCGACGAGTGCTACGAACTTGCCCTTGCCCTTGACTTCCTTGATGGCGTTGACCAGCGGATCCGGATCCGACGGCAGGATGACCAGCGCGTCGATGCCCTGCGTATCAAGGTCCTGCACGGCGTTTGCCTGCGTCGCGGCATCCGGCGAAGTCTTGACGATGACGTTGAGGCCCGGATGTTCGGCCATCAGCTTCTTGGCAACGCGTTCGGCGTGGAAAACGACGCCTGACGTCCAGCCATGGTCGGCGGCCGGAATGGACACGCCGATCGTGTAATTCTTGTCCTGGGCGTAGGCTGCGCCGGCAAAAGCCACCCCCGCAACCGCCAGACCCAACATGAGCTTGCGCATGCTATTTCCTCCCAAAAATATCAGGGACTTGTCCACTCTGAGCCGGGTGCCCTGGATAGCCCGGCCAATTCGAGAAGCAGGCCTGAATTACGATTTGCGGACCAGCGACCGCTGTACCAGCATGGCGATGATGATGATTGCACCCTGGATCGCGCCGATCAGGTATTCGCTGATGAAGTTCGAAAGCAGCATGATGTTGCCGACGAGCTCGAGAATGAAGGCGCCGCAGATCGTGCCCCAGACACGGCCCGCGCCGCCCTTCAGCGCCGTGCCACCGACAACGACGGCGGTGATCGCCTGCAATTCCCACAGGATACCGGTCGTGGCCGAGGTCGAGCCGAGACGCGGCACATAAAGCAGCACCGCGATTGCCACGCAGAGACCCTGAATGACGAAGGCGATCGTGCGGACCCGGTTGACCGCAATGCCGGAATAGCGCGCGACATCACTATTCGAGCCGACGGCGACAACATGGCGGCCATAGCGCGTGCGATAGAGGATGAAGGCAGCAACGGCAGTGACGGCAAGGATGACCACGATCGGCACCGGCACACCGAGAATGCTGCCGAAATAGGCCGGACGATAAAGCGTCTGAATATCGGCCGAGCGCAGCGTGATCGCGCCGCCCTGCGACAACCACGTCGTCAGGCCGCGATAGATGCCCATCGTGCCGAGCGTGGCGATAAAGGGTTCTATCTTGCCGACCGTGGTGATGAGGCCGTTTGCAAGGCCACAGAGCGCACCGGCAACCACGGCGAAGACGACGGCCGCCGTCAGCATCAGAACCGGGTCGGCAATGACGCCGGAATTGATGAGCAGGATCATCAGGCTGGCGACGAAGGCCACCATCGATCCGACAGATAGATCCAGGTCGCCGGCGGAGATCACGAAGGTCGCACCGACGGCGATGATCGCGATGAAGGCACAGCGCGTCGCGACATTCGTCAGGTTGGTGATGCCGATGAAATTCGGATTGACCAGCGCGCCCACGATGAGGAGCAAGGCCAGTGCGGCGAAGGGCGCAACCGCGCGCAGATCGACGTCACGCCAGGATCTGCGCCGGATTTCCCTGGTCTCCTCGTTAACACTCATGTCCAAAACCAACCTCCCGTCCCATAACTGCTGGGCCTATTGTTTGTCCCGCGCGCGGGTCCCGCCCATGCCGCGCCCCTTTGGCCGCGCCTTTCCGGCGTCAGGCAGCCGCCTGACGCTTCAGCCCTGCGGCGTAACGCATGATTTCCTGTTCGGAAATTTCATCCCCCTCGAGAATGCCGACGATCCGGCCCTCGCGCATCACCGCGACGCGCGTGCAGAGGCCGATGATTTCAGGCATTTCCGAGGAGACGACGATGATCGACCGCCCGTCGCGGGCAAGTGCTGAGATGAAATGATAGATCTGCTGCTTGGTGCCGACATCGATGCCGCGAGTCGGCTCATCGATGATGATGATCTGAGGCTCGGTTTCCATCACCTTGGCCAGAAGCAGTTTCTGCTGATTGCCGCCCGACATGCGCCCGGCGACGATATTGCCGTCGCGAACGCGGATATCGAAACGCCGCTTGGCCTTGGCAAGAGCCGCCGCCTCGCTGCTGGGGCTCAAATAGCCATGGCTGACGTGGCGCTCAAGCGACTGCAATGTCAGGTTGGCGATCATGCCCGAACCGAGCAGCAGCCCCTTCGACTTGCGGTCCTTGGTCATATAGGCAAGGCCGGCGCGATTGGCCGCGCGCGCATCGCCCGACGGCACGCTTTCGCCATGAATGACGACTTCGCCCGAGAGCCGCGAGCGCAAGCCTGCGATCGCCTCCATCAACTCCGTACGCCCAGAGCCGATCAGCCCGGAAAAACCGATGACTTCACCCTTGCGCACCTCGAAGCTTGCATCCTGCACATAGCCGGTCGAAACCGCGCTGACGCGAAGAACCACCTCTTCATCCACATTGGGCTCCACCTTGGCGGGATAGAGGCTGGAAAGCTCGCGCCCGACCATCAACTGCGCGATGGATTCACCGTCCAGGATGGAGGTCGGGGCTGTCTTGACCCACTGGCCATCGCGTAGCACGGTTACCTTGTCGGTCAGTTCCATGACCTCGTCGAGCTTGTGCGAAACGAAGACAAAACTTGTGCCCTGATCGCGCAGCTTGCGCACCTGCTTGAAGAGAATATTGGTTTCTTCGCGCGACAGCACGGCCGTCGGCTCGTCCATGAAGACCACGCGCGCATCACGGCTGATCGCCTTGGCGATTTCAACCATCTGCTTGTCGGCGATGGAAAGCGAACTGATCATCGCGTTCTCATCGACATGAGAACCGAGCATATCGAGCACGCGGCGCGTTTCCGCGCGCATATATCTGCGGTCAAGCACGCCGAAATGCGTGATCTCGCGCCCGAGAAACAGGCTCTCAGTCACGGTCAGATGTTCGGCGAGATTGAATTCCTGATGGATGATGACGATGCCGAGGGCTTCGGCCGCACCATTCGGCGGCAGCACCACAGGCTTCCCGTCGAGCAGGATTTCGCCCGAAGTCGGCTGCTCGAATCCCGATAAGATCTTCACAAGGGTTGATTTGCCAGCGCCGTTTTCGCCCATCAGCGCATGGATTTCCCCGGCGCGAAGATCGAAATTGACGCTGAAAAGAACCTGCACGCCGCTGAAAGACTTGCATATGCGCCTGGCGGACAACACCACTGGCGCAGCCTCTGCGGTATCGGTCATGACTTCCTCCTGCGGCTCCCATCCGCTTATGTTGGCATATGTAAACCTTTACATCAGGCATGTAAAGGTTTACATCATTGATTTACACAGACTTGTTGGCGACTGCCTTTGACCTCTCGGCAAGTCTGTGTAGTGTGCGGCGAAGACAGCCCAAGGCAAGCCCCCGTGTCGAATTCCACGCCCGCAACAATCGAAGACGTCGCCCGGATCGCCGAGGTTTCCATCGCGACGGTCTCGCGGGCAATCCACACGCCTGAGAAAGTAGCCAATTCCACACGTCTGAAGGTCAACCAGGCGATCGCCATCACTGGCTATACGACCAATGCCATGGCCCGCAGCCTGCGCCTTGGCCGTTCCAACATGATCCTGGTCGTGGCACCCGATATAGGTGACCCCAACTTTTCCAACATCCTGATCGGCCTGGAGAATGAGGCGCGTGCCCATGGCTACGGCATTCTGATTGGCCATACGCAGAACGATGCGCAGCGCGGCCTCGAATATCTGAAGTTCTTCAGTTCCAACCAGGCGGCCGGGCTGATCCTTTTCACCGGCATCCTGCCCTTCGGCCACCAGACCGTAACGGCGCAACTGCCGCCGAGCGTCGGCGTGTTCGAACCTGTCTTCAACGGCGGTATTCCCTATGTCGGCGTCGACGACATCGAAGGCGCAAGGAAGGCTGTGGATCTTCTTCTCGCCGAAGGACATCGCAAGATCGCCTTCATCGGCGATTCCCGCACGCGTCTGGCCCACAGCCGCCGCCGGCAGGGCTATGACGCCGGTCTCGATGCCGCAGGTGTAGCGAGGGATACACGTATTGTGCTGGAGGGCGACGGCACGATCGAGAGCGGCCGTCATGCCGTGGAACAACTCTTCATGCGCGATACGCTGCCCACTGCCTTCATGTGCGTCAACGACCAGACGGCAATCGGCGTCATGATCGGCCTCAACGCCCGCGGTTACGATATCCCGCAGGATTTTTCGGTCACCGGTTTCGATGACGTTCCGCAGGCCGTCTTCATGAGCCCCTCGCTGACGACGATCCGCCAGCCGCGTACGGCGATCGGCAAACAGGCCATGGCGCTGTTGCTGGAACTGCTGGGCAATGGCCAGCCCGCGGAAACGGAGATCCTGCTGCGGCCGGATCTCGTGGTGCGCAATTCGGTTTCCGCCCCGCCCCGCAACTGGCAGAAGCGATAGGCTGAACGGCGGCAGGGGTGACCACTCACCCGATGCCACCGGCTGTGTCTGAGCGCTTAGACGCCTGCGGGCTCGATCTGCGGTCCGACGATTTCCATTCCGAACTGCGCTGCGAGTTCAGGGATATCGGAAATGGAACGGTTCTTCATTGCCGGCATGAACTGTTCGAAGCCGCCGGGCATCAGCAGCACAAGCATGCGCGCCGGCGTCGCTTCGAAATTCCGGAAAGCGTGAACGCTTCCCCTCGGGACCGCCGCAAAACCGCCCGGTCCTGTGCGGAAACGCTCGCCGTTGCAGACAAAGTCCACTATTCCCTCGAGAACGTAGAGCACTTCATCGGCATCCGTGTGGATGTGAAGCGGCGGACCTGCCTGCGGCGCCACGATGATTTCGGTGAGCGAAAAGGCGCCATTGGAGTGATGGCTTTCCACGCGCATGGCGATATGTTCGCCCATGAGCGGCTCGAACCATTCGCGGCTTTCACCGGTGCTGAAAATGTGGCCCGTAAGGGAGGTTGATGTCATCCTTATCTCCTTTGCAATGCAATCTCGGAAGCTACGAGTGGCCTTTGATTGCGACTGCATCGGAATATGCGGACAGGATTTTTCGATCTGGCACGAAACCGATGTTCAATGAACAAATCCGAGGCGAAATCCTGGCCCGGAGAGATATTGCGCGTCTGGGCTTTAGTTTCGGCTTCGGCGCCACAACAAGGGGCTTTCGCCGGTTTGTCGGGAAAACTGCCGGGAGAAATGGCTCTGGTCGGTAAAGCCGCAAACCTGCGCGATCTCGGCAAGCGACAGGCTGGAATCGTGCAACAACGCCTTGGCCCTGGCAATGCGACGCTCCTGAAACCAGCTGCTCGGCGTCACACCGGTCGAAACCTTGAAGGCCCGCGCAAAATGATCGGGAGACAGGCTGCATTCCCTGGCGATCTCGCTGATCGACGGGACCTGGGCGATATCAGCCGCCAGCATCTCCTTGGCGCGCTGTTCCTGACGGGGCGTCAAGCCGCCCCGCAAAAGCCGGCTTCGCCGCCGCAGGCCTCCGTAGCGATGCGCGAAATGGGCACTGAGGCCAAGCAGCATGTGATCGTGCAGAAGGCTGTCAGAGGCGCCTTCCGGACCGGAAAGCGCATCGACCAACAGCGGTGCCAGCCGTTGAACCACAGGATCGACCGTCATCCAGGGATCCGGCGCTCTGAGAGGATCGACATGCTCGATATCGGACTGCTCGGTAAGCGCGGCAATCGGAATGTGAAACATCAACGTATCGACAGGATTGAGCAGCCGACCGCAGGCGTCGCCAATCCTTAGATCGACGATATTGAGCGTGCCCTTCGGCGCCGCAGCCGGTCGTTCGAGGCGGCCATCCAGCTTGAACTCGTGAGCGGGATGATCGAGGAGCTGGAAGAGAACGACGACGGCATCCTCGCCCCGCATCTTGGCGATATAGGGTTCGTTTTTCGCGATGACCGGTGAAAACCGGGTCACGCTGATCGCGGATTGACCGGTGGTCGCGCTCAATGCGGGCTGCTTCCCGGGAAATGCCGGACGTCTCGCCATCGATGATTTCCGCCTCATGGACGCTCCGCGCGGGGTTTCGAAACACGCCTTCGGGCTTCTCCTCCAAGGAAGCCCGATGGGGACGCCTTAAGCGAAAAGAAGATGCGAGTCCAACCGAACCTGGACGCATCGGCACCAATGAAAAAAGCCGGGAAGCTTTCGCTTCCCGGCTTTCTAAAAAAATCGAACCGCCGATCAGACGTAGCGGTTGACGACGTTTTCGAGCAGTTCCTGCTTGCCGGACTTCGGCTGCGGGTTGACGTCGCGGCTCTCGACCCAATGGGTGATCTCTTCCAGCGAGTATTCGCCGCGGACGAGCTTCTGTCCCTCAGCCGAATCCCAACCGGCGTAACGGTCGGCAAGCGGCTGTGAGAGGGCTTTGTCTTCGATCATCTTGGCAGCAGCCTTCAGGCCACGAGCGCAGCAATCCATACCGCCGATATGGCCGATCAGCAGATCTGCCGGATCGAGCGACTGACGGCGCAGCTTCGAATCGAAGTTGGTACCGCCGGTCTTGAAGCCGCCGCCCGCCAGCACGTGGTAATAGGCAAGCGCCATTTCCGGAACGTTATTCGGGAACTGGTCGGTATCCCAACCGGACTGGTAGTCGTTGCGGTTCATATCGATCGAGCCGAAGATGCCGAGCGCATTGGCAAGCGCCAGTTCATGCTCGAAGGAATGGCCGGCCAGGATCGCATGGCCCTGCTCGATATTGACCTTCACCTCATTCTCGAGGCCGTTTCTCTTCAGGAAACCGTAGACCGTCGCGACGTCATAGTCGTACTGGTGCTTGGTCGGCTCCTGCGGCTTCGGCTCGATGAGGATCGTGCCCTTGTAGCCGATCTTGTGCTTGTACTCGACGACGAGGTTGAGGAAGCGGCCAAGCTGGTCGAGTTCGCGGCTGAGATCGGTGTTGAGCAGGGTTTCATAGCCTTCGCGGCCGCCCCACAGAACGTAGTTCTCACCGCCGAGCTTCTGCGTGGCGTCGATGCAGGTCTTTACCGTCGCAGCGGCGAAAGCGAAGACATCCGGATCCGGATTGGTCGCCGCACCCGACATGTAACGGCGGTTCGAGAACAGGTTCGCCGTGCCCCAGAGCAGTTTCGTGCCGGTGGCAGCCTGCTTCTCGGCGAAGTAATCGACGATCTCGTTCAGGTTCTTGGTGTTCTCGGCGAAGTTCTTGCCTTCCGGACGCACATCGGCGTCGTGGAAGCAGTAATAGGGTGCGCCGAGCAGCGAGAAGAATTCGAAAGCAACGTCAGCCTTGAGCTTCGCGGCTTTCATCGTGTCTTCGAACCACGGACGCAGGAAGGTCTGGCCGCCGAAGGGGTCGCCGCCCGGCCAGGTGAAGGTGTGCCAGTAGGCAACGGCGAAGCGCAGATGGTCTTCCATCCGCTTGCCGAGAACGATTTCGTCCGGCTGGTAGTAGCGGAAGGCCAGCGGATTGGTGCTGTCAGGGCCTTCGTACTTTACTTTCTGGATATCGCCGAAAAATCCGGTGCTCATTTGGTTTCTCCTTGGGTTCAGTTCTTATGGATGGATCAATGCGCCAGCGACTTGATCGCCGGATAGGTCGCGCGGTAACGCTTGTAGGCATCTTCATAGGCGCCGCTCAGCGCAGCGACCGGCTCGATCGTGCCGGCTGTTACTGGCGGCTTGCAGACTGCAACCGGATCGGCACCCGTCGCCGCGATCAGGCCGAGGCGTGCAGCGCCGAAAGCGGCACCGAAGTCGCCGTCCGCCGGCAGGTCGACCGGAACGCCGAGCGCGGTCGCAATCGATGCCAGCCAGTAGCGCGAACGCGAACCGCCGCCGATTGCCGTCACGCGGGAAATGTCCGTGCCGGCCGAACGCAGTGCTTCGAGATTGTCGCGGATCGCGAAGGAAACGCCTTCCAGCACCGCCTGCGTCAGCACCACACGGCTGCTTTCATGCTCGAGGCCGATGAAGGCGCCACGGATGACAGCATCATTGTGCGGCGTACGCTCGCCGGAAAGGTAAGGCAGGAAGGTGACGCCGGTCGGTGCCTTGAGGCTTTCGCCGAGTTCGCCGGTCAGGTCGGCGGCCGACTTGCCGGTCACCGACGAATGCCAGTTCAGCGCGTCGGTGGCCGACAGGATGACACCCATCTGGTGCCAGGTGTTCGGCAGCGCATGGCAGAAGGCATGCACGGCGCTTTCCGGCTTGGGCAGGTAAGCAGCGTTGGCGGCAAAGAGAACGCCCGACGTGCCGAGCGAAACGAATGCGGCGCCATCGCTGACCGTGCCCATGCCGCAGGCCGAGGCCGCGTTGTCGCCGGCACCGCCGGCAACGACGACATCGCCGGAGATACCCCAGGCCGAAGCGAGTTCGCTACGCAACTTGCCACCCTGCTCGGTACCTTCAATCAGCGTCGGCATCTGCTTTTCATCGAGATTGGTCGCAGCCAGCAGCTCGGACGACCAGGCGCGCTTGCCGGTATCGAGCCAGGACGTGCCGGCCGAGTCGGACATTTCCGAGATGTGCTCGCCCGTCAGCCAGAGGCGCAGATAGTCCTTCGGCAGCAGAACCTTGGCGACCTTGGCGAAAATGTCAGGCTCGTTCTTGGCAACCCAGGCCAGCTTCGGTGCGGTAAAGCCCGGGAAAACGATATTGCCGGTCAGCTTGCGGAAGCGCGGATCGGCATCAAGTGCGGCAGCCTCGATGTAGGAGCGCGTGTCGTTCCAGAGAATGCAGGGGCGCAGCACGTTGTCCGAAGCGTCGAGCAGTGTTGCGCCATGCATTTGGCCGGAAAGGCCGATGCCCTTGACCGCGGCAAGCTCTTTCGGATGCTTGGCCTTGAGGCCGGCCACAGCCTCTTCCGTCGCGCGCACCCAATGGGCCGGCTCCTGTTCGGACCAGCCGGAATGCGGACGCGAGACGTCGAGCGAGCCATTGGCCGAGCCGATGATCTTCTGATCGCCGTCGATCAGCATCGCTTTTACGCCCGAAGTTCCGAGATCGAGACCCAGATACATTGGTATTTCTCCCTTTGCCGTTACGGCAGGTTGTCTTTCAGAAATATGTCGAGGCGGATGCGTTCCTGAGCGTCGATGACGCCAAGCCCATCCGCCTTTGCCTTGAGAACTCGGATGGCACTGCGCACCTCATGGCCGGCATCCTGATTAAGGATTGCGTCGATCGTACCGTCGACAAGGGCCGCACGCGTATGCGCCGTCAATTCATGGGCGACCACCGTCAGTGGCCTGCCGATCGCCTTTTCCTTGAGCGCACGGATAAGACCGCGATTGCCGGCGCCAAGGCTATAGATACCGATGATGCCATCATTCTTCCCGAGTGCATTAGCAATCAGCATATGAGCGACTTCAGGATCGTCTCGGCCTTCAAGCACCGGCAGCAGATGCAGTGCCGGAAACTCTTGCGCCATGACGGAGGCAAAGCCTTCCAGGCGTTCGCGATGGTCACGCACCAGCATGGAGCCCGCGAGGACAGCCAGCTCCCCCTTGGCTCCGCCCAGGAAGCGGCCAAGCAGGCGAGCGGCGGTACGCCCCGCGGCGATATTATCGACGCCGGCATAATGATGGCGCAGCGATCCGGTCAGATCGGAAACGAGGGTGACGACCGGGATGCCGTCCTGCACCAGCCGATCGACGGCGGCACGCACTTCGGGCGCATCGGTCGCGACAAGGGCAACACCGGAGGGCCGTTCGGCGGCCACGGTTTGAAGTTCGCGCACCAGAGCCTGCGGATCGAAGGCCGGCACCTCGACGATACGGATATCGGTGCGCTCCGTCGCCGAACGCGCGATGGCCGTGCGTATCTCGGCATTCAGCCCGTGCATGAAGGAATTGTCGCTGGCAGGCAGGATGAAGGTCAGCGGATAGACACGACCCTTGGCAAGGTTTGCAGCGGCCACATCGCGCACATAACCGAGATCGCGGATCGCGGTTTCGACCTTCTCCCGCGTCACATGTCGCACGCCCGGCCGCTGGTTCAGAACCCTGTCCACGGTCGCAAGACTGACGCCCGCCGCAGCGGCGATATCATGAACGGTTGGCCTCATCACTCCTCCTGGACGAGACCATTAGCGCCAATTTTGATGTACGTAAATCAATAAAATGCACGACATGAAAAACACCTATCCGGAGATCTGGAGCAAGGGGATGCAGAAAAACAAAAAGGCCCTCCGAAGAGGGCCTTTCTTGCAATGACGGCCGGAGGTCAGTGGCCGCCACCGCCTCCCCCGCCACCTTGTGGCGCGGGTTTCTTGATCATGACGACGCCAAGGACCATCGCCAGGAAGAGCACTGTCAGCATCAGGAAGATGTCGCTGAAGGACAGGATCATCGCCTGCTTCGTGGCGAGGCCGACCATCTGCTTGATCGCGACACTCTCGCCATCCAGACCCCAATTGTTGAAATTGGCGGTCATGTTGTTCATCTGGTCGATCGCAGCCGTATTACCCCAGTGCACGTTCTCGCGCAGACGCTCGTAATGCACGTCCTGACGGTTGGTCAGCACTGTGTTGATGACGGCAAGGCCGACGGCGCCGCCGAGGTTACGCGTCAGGTTGAACAGGCCGGATGCGCCGCGAATACGCGCCGGTGGCAGGGTGCCGAGCGCGATATTGTTGATCGGCACCATGCACATCATGAGGCCGAAACCACGCAGGATCTGCGGGATGAAAAGCTCGTAGAAGTCCCAGTCCTGCGTCAGGTGCGTCATGATATAGGTGCCGGACGCGAAGCTCACGAAGCCGATCGCCATCATGAAGCGCAGGTCGAGCTTCGTCGATAGCCTGCCGGCAATCGGCGCGGTGAAGAACATCGCAAGGCCGGAGACGAACATCGTCTCGCCGATCATCTGCGAATCGTAGCCGCGGATACGGCCGAGATAGACCGGGTAGATATAGGTGAGCCCGTAAAGGCCGATACCCATGACGAAGGAAAAGACCGAGCCGAAGGAGAAGTTTCGGTTGGAGAACGCGGTCAGATCGACCACGGGGAATTCCACCGTGAAAGCTCTGTAGAAGAAAATGACGCAAGCCACCACCGATGCGACGGCACCGATGACGATGTAGCTGTCATTGAACCAGTCGTTCGAATTGCCTTCCTCCAGCACATATTCCAGCGAACCGAGGAACACGCCCATCGCCAACAGCCCGTACCAATCGAACTTCTTGAAGAGCGACAGTTCCGGCTTGTCGAAGTCGATGAAATTCCAGGTGACGATCGTAACGATGATGCCGGGCACGATATTGACCAGGAACAGCCAATGCCAGGAGAAGGCGTGACTGAGATAGCCACCGACCGTCGGGCCGATGGTCGGCGCCAGCGTGGCGATCAGGCCGATGATCGGCGAGACGATGGCGCGCTTCGACGGCGGGAAGATCGTGAAGGCGGCCGCGAAGACCGAGGGGATCATGCCGCCGCCGATAAATCCCTGGATGGCGCGGTAGACGATCATCTGGTCGATATTCGTCGCCGTCGCAGCCAGAGCGCTCGACATGGTGAAGCCTGCCGCCGAGATCGCGAACAGGTAACGCGTCGAAATGATACGCGCGAGCGTGCCCGACAGCGGGATCATGATGACTTCGGCGATCAGATAAGCCGTCTGCACCCAGCCGATTTCATCCGTACCGGCAGACAGGCCGGCCTGGATCTCGGCAAGCGAGGCCGAAACGATCTGAATGTCGAGGATCGACATGAACATGCCGAGCACCATCGCAAAGAATGCGATGAGCTTTTTTGGGTCCATGCGATCGGCGGCATGCGCTGATGCTGCCGGGATCGAACCTGCTGTTGCTGTCGTAGCCCCGGCCATGGGATTACCTCCGCCGTTAAAGGCTTACTTCAGGGGCGCCGTGCGGGTATCGACATCGACGACGACGCTGAGACCAGCACGGAGGCGACCGCTGTCAAGCGCATCCTGCGGCAGGGCGATGCGAACCGGTACACGCTGGATGATCTTGGTGAAGTTGCCGGTCGCGTTTTCCGGCGGCAGCATCGAGAAGACCGAGCCGGAAGCCGGCGAGATCGATTCTACGGTGCCGACGACAGGATAGTCGCTGTAGGCATCGACATGCACGTTCACCTTCGAGCCGGGAACGAGATGCTGGATCTGCGTCTCCTTGAAGTTGGCGTCGATATAGAGCTGATGTGTCGGCACCAGCGCCATCAGCCGCTGGCCAGGAGAAACGAGGTCGCCTTCCTGGACCGAACGGTTGCCGACGACACCGTCATAAGGCGCCTTCAGCACGGTGAAGGAGAGATCGCGGGCAGCCTTGTCGCGCTGGATTTCCATCGTACGGACGGAACCCTCGGCTTCCTTGCGCTGTGCCTCGAGGATGGTGATGTTGGCCTGCGCGAAAACGATGTTGGCATCGCCGCCGGCAAGGTTTGCCTTCGCCTGATCGAGGGCGGTGTTGGCGTCATCGAGATCGGCCGTGGTGCCCACCGACTTCGCCTGAAGGTCGCTCTGGCGCTTCTGCTTGATCTCGGCGCCACGAACCGTGGCCTCCAGGGCCGTCTTCTGGGCCTGCGCCTGGACGAGGCTCGCCTTGGCACCTTCGATCTGCGCATCGATGCGGCTCAGCGAAAGCTGCTCGGTGGCGATCTGCGCATTCGCCTGATCGAGGGCGTTCTGGTAGTCGCCGTTATCAAGGGTAGCGAGAACGTCGCCTGCCTTGACTTCCTGGTTGGCGACCACGTTCACCTTCGAGACATAGCCTGTGACCTTCGGCGAGATCGTCGCGATATCGCCCTCGATATAGGCGTCGTCGGTCGACACGAGGAAGCGGCCATCTGTCCACCAGTCGTAACCGTACCAGCCGGCGCCACCCAGAATTGCCAGTACCACGATCGGCAGCACGAAGCTGCGGCGCTTCTTGGGAGCAGCCGGTGCCGGTGCCGCAGCGGGCGCGGACTGAGCAGGAGCCGTCTGCGGTGCCTCGGCCTTCGGGGCTTCGGCGGGAGCTGCAGTTTCCGCTTTTGCTTCCTCGGCGCCGGCATTTTCGCTGACGATGCGCGCGACGTTGCTTTTCGGGTTTGTCGACATATACAGGCTACCGATCTGGAGTAAAAATAATCGAACTGAACGGTTCGGTTCAGTTGACATAACGGGTTTTTCACTTCATATCAAGATGCATAGAACCAATCGGTTCGATTTCTTTTAAAGAAAACACGAATTAGAAAAGACGGTTAAGGAGACATGACGCTAAAGCCCGAGGACACCGCCGTATTAAGCCCACCCAATATGGGAGGCCGCTTTGCTGCGGGTGAGGATCCGGCCAAGCGCCAGCAGATCCTCGACGGTGCCCGGCGTGTGTTCCTGAAAATGGGCTTCGACGCGGCCAGCATGAACGATGTGACCCGTGAAGCCGGCGTTTCCAAGGGCACGCTCTATGTCTACTTCGCCAACAAGGAAGAGCTCTTCCACGCGATGGTGGAAACCGAGCGCGCCGCATTCGTCGCGGCGATCCGCATGGTCCTTGCCGAGCATGATGATATCGAGGCCGGCCTGTACGAATTCGGGATAGCCTTCGTCACCCATATGACGGAAGACAAGGTCATCGATGCGATGCGTACCGTGCTCGGCGTGCGGGACCGCATGCCGCTGCTCTGCCAGCGTTTCTTCAAGGGGCCGCAGAACCTGCGCACCATCATGCACGACTTCCTGGAGAAGCATGTGCAGGCCGGCACGCTGAAGATCGACGATATCGATCTTGCAGCCGGACAGTTCCTCGACCTTGCAAGCGGAAGCTTCTTCAAGCTGCGCCTCTTCGGTAATCTCGAAGGACCGCCGCCGCGCAGCGATATCGAACGCGTCATCCGTGGCGCGATCCATGTCTTCATGGCAGCCTACGGCGTTCGCAAGCACGAGCCCGTCTGATCCGCATCCTGTTCCCGATTGGATTTCCGCCTGATTTGCGCAATAGCGATCAAATCCGGCAGCTGTCTTTCCTGTAGGAGTGAGACGGCAACCAGGGAACAGAGATGAGCGCCATCGCACGGGCGATATGGTTCATCGAGAGCCATTTCGAAACGGATTTAGACCTCGACGAGATCGCAGAAGCCGCCGGACTGTCGCGTTACCACTTGTCGCGCGTCTTTGGTCTGGTGACTGGTCATTCGATCAGCACCTATATCCGCGCGCGCCGCTTGAGCGGTGCCGCACTCACTCTCGTCTCAGGCTCATCCGGCATTCTCGAGGTTGCCCTCGGCGCAGGCTACGGCTCGCACGAGGCTTTCACCCGTGCCTTCCGTGACCAGTTCGGCATGACGCCTGAGTCTGTGCGGCGACAGGGGCACATCCGTAACCTCGATTTGATGGAGCCCATCAGGATGAAAACCGCCAACCTTGCCGACCTGGAACCGCCGCGCTTCGAAAGCCTGCCGCCCATGCTTTTCGCCGGCCTGCAGGAAACCTATGCCTACGGCGGCAATGCTGCCATTCCCTCGCTCTGGCAGAAGTTCAACCAGCATTTCGGTCATATCCCGAGCCAGAGGGGCAATATCGCCTACGGCATCTGCACGCATATCGATGGCGAGGCCGAAAGATTCCACTATATGGCGGCCGTGGAGATAAACGGCGCTGACGATCTGCCGGAAGGCTTCGCCAGATTGAAGCTGCCGGCACAGCGCTATGCCGTCTTTTCCCATCGCGGCCATGTATCCGGTATTCCCGCCACGATGGACCGTATTTTCGGCAATTGGTGGCCGACGTCAGGCCTCGAACATGGCAGCTTGCCCGATATGTTCGAACGCTACGATGACCGCTTCGATCCCTATACGGGCATGGGGCTGACGGAAATATGGCTGCCGATCAAGGAATAAAAGCCTGACCACTTTCGTATACCCCCTTGCGGCGCTTGCCCGGCAGGTGCGCAACGATACATTGTCCGCGTCCATAGGTGACGCAAGGGGGAAATACGCCGATGCAGGATATCATGACGCTCATTCAGGACCCGGCTGCCTGGGTGGCGCTCGTCACGCTCGTGGTGATGGAAGTGGTTCTCGGGATCGACAACCTGATCTTCATCTCCATCCTCACCAACAAGCTTCCGCCTGAACATCGCGAAAAGGCCCGCAAGACCGGTATCGCCCTTGCCCTCATCATGCGGCTTGCCCTGCTCGGCACCGTTGCCTGGATCGTCCAGCTCACCGAACCGCTCTTTGAGCTTTTCGGCCACGGCTTCTCCTGGAAGGATCTGATCCTGATCGCCGGCGGTCTCTTCCTCGTCTGGAAGGCCACCAAGGAAATCCACCACAATGTCGATCCGGAGGACCATCAGGAGAATTTCATCGCCGGCAAGACGGGAACGAGCTTCGCCTCGGCAATCGGCCAGATCCTGCTTCTCGACCTCGTCTTCTCGGTGGACAGCATCATCACCGCTGTCGGCATGACCCCGCATCTGCCGATCATGATCGTCGCCGTCATCGCCGCCGTCACGGTCATGCTCGTTGCCGCAACACCTCTCGCCAATTTCATCGAGCGCAACCCGACGATCGTTATGCTGGCGCTGGCCTTCCTTCTCATGATCGGCACGACCCTGATCGCCGAGGGCATGGGCTTCCACGTACCGAAGGGCTACGTCTACGCCGCCATGGCCTTCTCGGCTGTCGTCGAAGTGCTGAACATGTTTGCGAGAAACGCGCGCCGGCGAAAGCGTGAGGGCGGCCACTAAGACCGCCCTTGCTCGACGATTTAGCTTGTCATCTCCGCCTTACTGGGTGAGGCGGAGATTCTTCTCGGCACCGGCTGCCTTGCTGAAGAGCACCGACATCGCCGTCTTCATGTCGTCCCCAGGCTTTACTTCGAAGAAAAGATCATCCGAAGCACATTCCTTGAGCTTCGGGCCGATCTGTGTGCCGAAGGTCGGATTGATCGCCCGGTTCCAGATCGGGTCCGTCGGAATGGGAAGATAGGTCGTGTAGAGGATCGCGAGCTTGATATTGCGGCTTTTGAGCTGCGAACAATATTTCAGATCGATCGGCTCGAGACAGCGGTCGGCATCGGCCCAGCCGAGATAGCCGGTGCAGCCGGAAGGTTTGCGGCTGTCGCCGAGGCCATCGGTGACGAAGAAGATCACGGTCTGGCGATCGCTGGTGCTGGTGCCGTTGCCGCCATCGCCCTTGATCTCATTGCCCATGTTTGTCAGCGCAGTATCGAAACTCGTCAGCGCGTCCTCATTGTAACCGTGGTGATCGGTCGTCATCAGCGTCACTTGCCCGACGGCATTGCCGATGCTCGCCATGTCGATCGTCGGCGCTGCCACTTTCAGGATGCCGTAGCCCGGCTCTTTTGCGGCCTTGCCGAAGCTGTAGGCAGCAACGCGGAACTGATCCGGCGAGGTGCGCAGACTGGTCACATCGTCCATCAGCGCCTTGGCGGCCTGTGCCACCACGTCGATACGAAGCGTCACGTTATTGGCGCGGGCGATGTAGAAATTGCTGGACGCGTCGTCGTGCACCGTACCGTCATTGCCGGTCCAGGACATATGGCAGGCAAAAGCGCAGTTCCTGCCCGCAGCATCCTGAGCATTGGCGGTAACGGAGACGAGCTTGTTGATGTCGGCCTGTGTCGCGCCGATGCCCATCGACGGCGTATTGTCGAGCAGCATGTAGAAATCGGTATAGATGCGGCTCTCGGCACCGTAAGCCGCCGTCGCAACACCCGTCACTGTCATTGTATTCTGACCGAGGATCTGCATGAACGTCGTCGGTACTTGTGCCGTGAAGGTCACCTTGGAACTGATGTCGCCGCCTGACTTGATGACCTTGACGTCAACATCGAGCGACGTCGTGCCGATATGCACGTCGCGTTGTGACAGGAAGAGCGTCTTGCCATCGGCATCGCCGACATCCACTTCGCCATCCTTCGTCATCTGCTGGGCGGCGAGCAGTGCCGGTGATTTTGACGATATGGCGCCAAGTGCTGCAGCATCCGCGGCGCCCATCAGATCCGAGCGAATTTCGAGAGCACTCCCGTAGTCGACAGCAATGCCGGCAGCACCAAGCAGCGGGACGATCGCCAGGGCCGTCAGGATGCCGAAATTGCCATGGCGATCTCCGAGGAAACGCATCAAAGAAACACGCATAATATGACCCGTTAAAAACAAGGGATTGTTCAATGGGTGAAGTAATGCACCGGAGAGCTTAATATATTGCCCAACGAGCCTCCTCCGATCGGCCGGCAGACATCAGGCGAAAGCAGTTTTCCTTGACGCGCCCTTTTGAATATGGCCTAAGCGCAACCATCAGGATGATCGGCGGATTATGAGGGCAAGCGCCTTCGTCCGGCTGGCTTCCGAGAGATATCTGCATACTCCAGGCCGACGTTGCTTTCCTTGAAAAGCCGCTCGGCATTCATTGACGGGCACATAAAAATGACAGCTTCCGGCGTCCGCGTCCGCATCGCTCCCTCGCCGACCGGCGAGCCGCATGTCGGCACCGCTTACATCGCTCTCTTCAACTATCTCTTTGCCAAGAAGCACGGCGGCGAGTTCATCCTGCGTATCGAAGATACCGATGCAACGCGCTCGACACCTGAATTCGAAACCAAAGTGCTGGACGCGCTGAGATGGTGCGGGCTGGAATGGAAGGAAGGCCCCGATATCGGCGGCCCCTACGGCCCCTATCGCCAGTCCGACCGCAAGGACATGTACCAGCCCTACGCCCAGGAACTGCTGGACAAGGGCCACGCCTTCCGCTGCTTCTGCACGCCCGAACGGCTGGAGCAGATGCGCGAGGGCCAGCGCGCTGCCGGCAAGCCGCCGAAATATGACGGCCTCTGCCTGACGCTGAAGGCCGAGGAAGTCACTTCGCGCATGGCGGACGGAGAGACGACCGTCATCCGCATGAAGATCCCGACCGAAGGCTCGTGCGATTTCACGGACGGCGTTTATGGCGATGTGTCGATCCCGTGGGATTCCGTCGACATGCAGGTCCTGATCAAGGCCGACGGCATGCCGACCTATCATATGGCCAATGTCATCGACGACCATCTGATGAAGATCACCCATGTGGCGCGCGGTGAAGAGTGGCTGGCATCCGTGCCGAAGCATATTCTGCTCTATCGCTATTTCGGCTGGGACCAGCCGGTGTTCATGCATCTGTCGCTGATGCGCAATGCCGACAAGTCCAAGCTGTCGAAGCGCAAGAACCCGACCTCGATCTCCTACTACTCCGCGCTCGGCTACATCCCCGAAGCGCTGATGAACTTCCTCGGCCTGTTCTTCATTCAGATCTCCGAAGGCGAAGAGCTTTTGACGATGGAAGAGCTATCGGAAAAGTTTGATCCGGAAAACCTCTCCAAGGCAGGCGCGATCTTCGACATCCAGAAGCTCGACTGGCTGAACGGCCGCTGGATCCGCGAAAAGCTGTCGGAAGAAGACTTCCGCGACCGCGTGCTGAACTGGGCGATGGAAAACGACCGCCTGATGGCCGGCCTGCGCCTGTCACAGACGCGCATTTCCAAGCTCGGCGAACTGCCCGATCTCGCAGGCTTCCTGCTGAAGTCCGATCTCGGCCTGCAGCCGTCGGATTTCGCCAAGATCAAGTCGCCGCCGGAAGAGATCCTGGAGATCCTCAACACCGTTCAGCCGGATCTCGAAAAGATCCTGGAATGGAATGTCGAGACAATCGAAGCCGAACTGCGCGCCATCGCCGATCGCATGGGCAAGAAGCTGAAGGTCGTGGTAGCTCCGCTCTTCGTCGCCGTTTCCGGCTCGTCGCGCTCGCTGCCGCTCTTCGATTCCATGGCGATCCTCGGCCGCTCGGTCGTTCGCCAGCGCCTGAAGCTCGCCTCGCAGGCCGTCGCTGCCCTCGTCGGCTCGAAGTAAGAACAGTCAGAGGATCCAGACAATGGCTGACAACAAGACCGAAACCACTCTTTCCTCCGACGCTACGGAAGTGCGCGCTCAGAAGCTGAAGCTGCTGCGCGAGCAGATCGGCGACGTCTATCCGGCGCATTTCCACCGCACGCTGACCAATGCCGAATTGGCCGCGAAATACGAGAGCCTGGAACCCGACGTCGAGACGCAGGATGTCGTCACCGTCGCCGGCCGCGTTTACTCCTCACGCAACTCCGGCATGTTCATGGACATCCACGACGCCGGCGGCAAGATCCAGATCTTCAGCCACAAGGACACGACCCCGGAAGAGGCGCGTGCGCTGCTACCGATGATCGATATCGGCGATATCATCGGCGTCACCGGCGTCGTGCGCCGCACCAAGCGCGGTGAACTGACGATCAACGCGCAGAAGATCGAGATGCTGACCAAGTCGCTGCTGCCGATGCCCGAAAAGTGGCACGGTCTCTCCGACATCGAGCTGCGCTACCGCAAGCGCCACCTCGACATCATGACCAACGAGGAATCGAAGCTGCGCTTCCAGCAACGCTCGAAGATCCTTTCGGGCATCCGCCGCTTCATGGAAGATGACGGCTTCATGGAAGTCGAAACGCCGATGCTGCATTCGGTCTACGGCGGTGCCACCGCCGAGCCGTTCAAGACCCATCACAACACGCTGAAGCTCGACATGTACCTGCGCATCGCGCCGGAACTGTTCCTGAAGCGCACGCTGGTATCGGGCCTCACCGACAAGGTGTTCGAGATCAACCGCAACTTCCGCAACGAAGGCGTCTCCACCCGGCACAATCCGGAATTCACGATGATGGAGTGCTACTGGGCTTACGCCGACTACGAGGACATCATGGACCTCGTCGAGCGGCTGTACGAGACCCTGGCACTTTCCATCCATGGCACGACGGAATTCCCCTTCGGCGACAAGACCCTGTCCTTCAAGGGCCCGTTCAAGCGCGTGCCTATGCCTGATGCCGTCAAGGAAGCCACCGGCATCGATTTCCTGGCGATGAAGACCGACGAGGAAGCACGCGCTGCCGCAAAGGCTGCCGGCTTCGAAGTCGAGAAGGACTGGACCTGGGGTGAATGCCTCGCCTTCATCTTCGAAGAGAAGGTCGAGCAGACTCTGATCCAGCCCTCGCACGTCACGCATTTCCCGAAGGACATCTCGCCCTTCGCCAAGGAAGTGCCGGGCGAGCCGCGCCTCGTCGAACGTTTCGAGACCTATTGCAACGCCTGGGAACTCGGCAATGCCTTCTCTGAACTCAACGATCCGGAAGAGCAGCGCCGCCGCATGGTCGACCAACTCGAACAGGCACACGCCCGTGGCGAGAAGGAAAAGCAGCTCGACGAGGAATTCCTCGATGCGATCGACCAGGGCATGCCGCCCGCAGGCGGTCTCGGCATCGGCGTCGACCGCCTCATCATGCTGTTGACCAACGCGCCGTCGATCCGCGACGTCATTCTCTTCCCGGCCCGCCGCAACAAGGCCGACTGAGAAGCCAACGTTCGAGAATGAAGAAACGGAGCGCCCGAAAGGACGCTCCGTTTTGCATTTTGCGGACGCTCCTCGCTCAGATCATGTAGCCGCCAGCTACCTCGATCGTCTGTGCGTTGATCCAAGCGCCGTCTTCGGATGCCAGCATGGCGATCACCCGGCCGACATCCTCGGCTTCGCCAACCCTGCCGAGCGCAGTTTGAGAGGCGAGCAATGCGGCGAACTCCGGATTTTTGTCCAGCGCAGCATCGGCGAGGTTGGTGCGGATAGCGCCCGGCGAGACCGCATTGGCACGAATCCGGCGATTGCCGAACTCCTTCGCCTGATAACGGGTCAGCGTCTCGAGACCGGACTTGAGTGCGGCGTAAGGCGCCACACCGGCCGTCGCGACGCGAACCGAAGCACTGGTTACATTGAGGATCACCCCGCCATCCACCATCAGCGGCAGCAGCGCCTGCGTCAGGAAGAACGGCCCTTTCAGGTGAACGTTCATGAGCGCATCGAACTGGCCGATCGACACCGTTTCAATGGCATTAAACATGCCGAACCCCGCATTGTTGACGAGGCAATCGAAATCGGTCCGGGCCCAATAGGTGGAAAGCAGCCGCTTGACCTCATCCACAAAGCCCGGAAAGCTTGCGGCATCGCCGACATCGAGCGCCAGCGCAACGGCCTGGCCGCCCGCTTCCTTGATTCCGGCAACGGCCTCATCCGCACCGGCTTTATGGCTGTTATAGGTGAGGATGACACCCATGCCGCGCCTTGCGCATTCCTGCGCCGCCGACTGGCCGATGCCCCTACTGCCACCGGTGATAATTGCGATCTTCATCTCTTTCTCCTTTGCTTTGATGGTCGGAAGCTAAGGGAAACCGCTGATCTGCACTCCGCCTGAAACTACCTCGTTCTTGCCTAATCCTGCTCATGCCTTGCAGTTCCTCACGCGCTGGTTCAGGATTTGATCATGCAGGAAATACTAGAAGAGATGCGGCGTCTGACCGCCCACGCGGAAAACCGCCCGACGGAAACCGGCATACCCGGCATATTGATGGTCAAGGGAGAGATTCCCGAACACAAGCTCGGCGCCGTTTACGAACCAATGGTCAATCTGATCCTGGATGGCAGCAAGCGGCTGACGATCGCCGGCCGGGACTATGATTACGATCCCACGACCTATTTCGTGATGTCGATCGATATGCCTGCAACCGGCATGGTGCGGCAGGCAGGCCCGGACAGGCCCTATATCGGCGTCAGCCTCGCGCTCGATCCGGCAAGGGTCGCAGCCTTGCTGATCGACCTTCCACCGCAGACCTACCAAGATGGTCAAACCGGCGGCTATTGCGTCTGCCGGATGACACCGGAACTTCTGGATGCCTGGCTGAGAATGCTGCAGCTCATGGAACGCCCGCAGGATATCCCCGCCCTTGCTCCTGCCTATGAGCGCGAAATCCTCTACCGTGTGCTGCAGGGACCGCAAGGCTGGATATTGCGCGATATCGCTGCACCCGACAGTGCCCTGTCGCGGATAAGGCTCGCCATCCGCTGGGTGCGCGAACACTATGCCGAAGCGGTCGAGGTCGAAAAGCTGGCCGGCCTCGCCTCGATGAGCGTCTCGGCCTTTCATCGCCATTTCAAGGCCGTGACGGCAATGAGCCCGATCCAGTTCCAGAAGCGTATCCGCCTTTTGCAGGCCCGCCAGTTGCTGATTGCCCAATCCGGCAACGCATCCTCGGTCGCCTATGCGGTGGGCTATGAAAGCGCCTCGCAATTCACTCGCGAATATGCGCGCTTCTTCGGCCGCCCACCGGCGCGTGATGTCTCATCGATCAGGGAAGATATCAGGCCGGCCGCCTGATAGCGCGGGTCAGTGTCCGCTCTTGGCCGGCGGTTCTTCTGAAGGAGCAGTTTTGGCGGGAGTGGCCGCATCCTTGGCAGCCTGCTCTTCAGCAGATGGCTCCTCGGCTTCCTTGGGCGCTGCACCATGTCCGCCGGCAGGCTTCGCCTCACCCTTGGTGGAGGCGACAGCAACCGGATCGATGCAATCTGCGGGCTCCTTGAGGCTCGCATTCAACGCTGCGATCTGATCGTCCGGCAGTTCGATACGCTCGCCGTAAAATAGGCCCTTGTCGCTCGCCTTGCCGTCGTAATAGCGGGCCGTATAGGGCTTGTCGTCGAGCCCTTCGACCATCTTGTCGGGATGAGCGATGTAGACGACATCGGCACCGATCGCCCGGCCGCGAATATCCGAGCGCAGCGTGGGACCATTCTCGTCGAGAACAACGACCTGCACGAGGTCGGGCTTATCCTGTTCATACACGGCCTGGGCAACACGCAGCGCCGTCTTGATTCGCGTCATGCCGTCGACAGGTTCGGTCTTGATATACTTGCGGACCCAGACGTGATCCTGCTTCTTGATTGTCACGAGATTGACGTCGGTACAGGCTACGCCATCGGCGGCTTCCTCGTCGCCAAGCAGCCTGTCCTTACCGACATAAACCGCAGCGCCGCCGGAAACGCCTGCCAAAAGGGCGCTACCACCGATGATTAAAGCCAATTTCCGGGAAGGCCGGAATATGCGCAGTAAGGCCTTCACGCCAACTGCTCCGCCATCTGAAAACTCCAACGCAATACAAGTGGCTGTGAAGCTAGGGAAATGACGTTTCCGAATGTTTAAGTGAGCCGCCGGACTTTGTGTCGAATTGGCTAAATACCAAAAAAGGTCCAGCCCATCCCGCGCTTGCAAGATCGCTTAAGCACATGCTTTAAAAAGAAATGGCCTTCACGCTTCGTCAGATTCAATATTTTGTCGCCGTCGCAGAACAGGGCTCGGTCACGCGCGCCGCTCAAAATCTGTCGATCTCACAATCCTCGATTACCGAGGCCATGAAGGAGCTCGAAAACGACCTCGGTGTCGTCCTCTTCGAGCGCCATCCGCGGGGGCTCTCGATTACCCATAATGGCCACCAGTTCCTGCGCCACGCGACGAAAATCCTGGCAACCGTCTCCGATGCTCGCACCAGCTTTTCCGGTCAGCAGAACGCTCCCGCCGGCACGTTGAACATAGGCGTTACTTCGCTCGTCGCGGGCTACGTGCTGTCGGATCTGCTCGCCCGCTATCGCCGCGCCTGCCCCGGCGTCGAGGTCAGCGCAATCGAGGATAATGGCAGCTATCTCGAACATCTTCTCGTCGGCGGCGAACTCGATGTCGCCGTCATGGTGATCTCAAATCTGCGTGACCGCATGGCGCTGCAGGCCGAAATTCTGGAAACCTCCCCCTATCGTGTCTGGCTGCCGATGGGCCATCCGCTGGTTTCGGCCGACATCATTTCTATTGCCGATATAGCCCGCGAACCGCTGATCATGCTGACAGTCGATGAAATCGAGGAGAATACCGGCAAGCTCCTGACCGCACTTGGCGCTCGCCCCCATGTCGCCTTCCGCACCCGCTCGGTGGAAGCCGTGCGCAGCCTTGTTGCAACGGGTGCAGGCGTTGCACTTCTGCCCGATCTCGTCTACCGCCCCTGGTCTCTTGAAGGCGACCGTATCGAGAGCCGCGATGTTTCCGGCTCGTTGCCCGTCGTGCAGGTCGGCATGGTCTGGCGCAAGGGCTCCAGCCTGCCGCAGGCGGCCCGCGATTTCGTCGGCATCGCCGAGAATATGCGCTCTGGACGCCGCTAACCGGTTTTCGGATAAGCTTATGCAAAAGCTTCGATATCGGAATTTCCGATATCGACTTTCTGATAAATGAATTTGCGAAACCGACCTTTCCGCGTCACCTTTTCTTCCGGGAACAAAACGCCGCAAAAGCGGCACCGAACCGGGAGACAGACGATGAAGCATCTTCTGAAATCGTGCACTGTTGCGCTCGCGAGCTTGAGCTTCGTAACGCAGGTTGTCGCTGCCGAACCGCTGAAGGCGTTGGGCAAGGGGGAAGGCGCCGTCAGCATCGTCGCCTGGGCCGGCTATATCGAGCGCGGCGAAACCGACAAGAATTACGACTGGGTCACCGACTTCGAGAAGGAGACCGGTTGCAAGGTCTCCGTGAAGACCGCAGCCACCTCGGATGAAATGGTCGCCCTGATGAACGAAGGCGGCTTCGACCTGGTCACCGCCTCGGGTGACGCATCGCTGCGTCTCGTCGCCGGCAAGCGCGTCCAGCCGATCAACACGGACCTCATCCCGAGCTTCAAGACGGTCGACGAACGGCTGCAGAACGCACCCTGGAATACCGTGAACGGTGTCCACTACGGCGTGCCCTATCTCTGGGGACCGAACGTGCTGATGTATAGTACCGACGCTTTCAAGGATAAGGCACCGACCAGCTGGAACGTCGTCTTCGAGGAACAGAACCTGCCTGACGGCAAGTCCAACAAGGGTCGCGTCCAGGCCTATGACGGCCCGATCTATATTGCCGATGCGGCCATGTATCTGATGGCGCATAAGCCCGATCTCGGCATCAAGGACCCCTACGAGCTCAACGAAGACCAGTACAAAGCCGCTCTCGACCTGCTGCGCGGCCAGCGCAAACTCGTTTCGCGCTACTGGCACGATGCAATGATCCAGGTTGACGACTTCAAGAACGAAGGTGTCGTCGCCTCCGGCTCCTGGCCGTTCCAGGTCAACCTGCTGCAGGCCGACAAGCAGAAGATCGCGTCCACCTTCCCCGAAGAAGGCGTGACCGGCTGGGCCGATACCACCATGCTGCATGCCGACAGCGAACATCCGAATTGCGCCTATATGTGGATGGAACACTCCCTGAAGGCCAAGGTGCAGGGTGATGCAGCGGCCTGGTTCGGCGCCGTACCCTCGGTGCCCGCTGCCTGCAAGGGCAACGAACTCTTGACCGACGCCGGCTGCAACACCAACGGCTACGACCACTTCGACAAGATCAAGTTCTGGAAGACGCCGGTCGCCAAATGCGCCAGCGAGAGCGAATGCGTACCCTATCATCGCTGGGTATCGGATTATATCGGGGTGATCGGCGGCCGGTAACGCTGAGCTGATTTACGCGACCAAAGTCTCCCAACCTCTCCCTACATGGGACGAGCTTGAGTGGCGCAGCCGTATTCCTGCCGTAACGCCGAAAGGTTTGAGCGTGGGCGCGGCAGATTAAGCCCCTCCCCTTCTAGCGGGGAGGGGTTTGCGGCCCGGTCGCGGAACCAGGACTAAGGCCCTCTTTCAGCCAAGACATATCCGGAGCCCCCATGACGTCAGCCGTCCGTTTCCAGAAGGTCTCTCGCCATTTCGGCGCCGTGCGCGCCGTCGACGACGTCGATCTCGAAATCGCGCCCGGCGAATTCTTTGCCATGCTCGGCCCCTCCGGCTCCGGCAAGACCACCTGCCTGCGGCTGATTGCAGGTTTCGAACAGCCGACATCGGGACATATCGAAATCTTCGGCGAGACCGCAGAAGGCGTCCCTCCCTATCGCCGCAACGTCAACACCGTCTTTCAGGATTACGCGCTCTTCCCGCATCTCGATATTCTCGACAACGTTGCCTACGGACTGATGGTCAAGGGCATCGGCAAGACGGAGCGGATCAGAGAAGCCGAAAAGGCGCTGGAACTGGTGAAGTTGCCCGGTTACGGCAGTCGCCGACCCGGCCAGCTCTCCGGCGGCCAGCGCCAGCGCGTGGCGCTCGCCCGTGCCCTCGTCAACAAGCCGCGGGTACTCCTGCTCGACGAACCGCTCGGCGCGCTGGACCTGAAGCTGCGCGAACAGATGC
Organism: Hyphomicrobiales bacterium; assembly: GCA_900471925.1. Classification (GTDB taxonomy): domain Bacteria; phylum Pseudomonadota; class Alphaproteobacteria; order Rhizobiales; family Rhizobiaceae; genus Rhizobium. The sequence continues at coordinate 99,355 of UCGV01000024.1, read as the reverse complement.
AGGAGGAGCTGAAAAGCCTGCAGCGCGCCCTCGGCATTACCTTCATCTTCGTCACCCACGATCAGGGCGAAGCGCTCTCTATGGCTGATCGCGTGGCGGTCTTCAACGATGGCGGCATCGTCCAGGAAGGCACGCCGCAGGATATCTACCGCCGTCCGAAGACTCGCTTCGTCGCCGATTTCGTCGGCTCGTCCAATGTGATTTCCCCAGATATCATGACCGCCCTCGGCGGCGAGAAACGCTGGGCAAGCCTGCGTCCGGAAACGATCCGCCTCGCTTCCGACGGCGTCGAAGCGCGAGTGGAGAATGCCAGCTTCCTTGGCGCGGCGACCCGGCTTGCCGTCGCTATCAAGGGCTCGCGCCTGCATGTCATGCTGCCGGCCGGCAGCGACATTCCCGATATCGGCACCGCCATCCGTCTCGCCTGGCAACCGGGCGACGTGCACTACATGGACGACGCTGCATGACGGCGCTGGCAATCACCAAGGCAGAGACTTCGATCCTGCCGCGCCGCGGCGGTGTCTTCGGTCACCTGTCGGATGCCTTCTGGCGCCATCCGAAACTGCTGCTCTTCCTGATGCTGACGCCGCCGCTGCTCTGGCTCGGCATCATCTATGTCGGCTCGCTGATCGCGCTGCTGTTGCAGAGCTTTTTCTCGATCGACGACTTCTCCGGCATGGTGAACTACGAATTCACCCTCGATACCTATGCCCAGCTTCTGAATCCGGGCAATTTCGATATCATCGTCAGGACCGTCCTCATGGCGGCGCTGGTGACTCTCGCCTCGGCAATCGTCGCTTTCCCCATCGCCTATTACGCCGCCCGCTATGCACAGGGAAAATGGAAGGCCCTGTTTTACCTGGGCGTCATGCTGCCGCTCTGGTCGAGCTATCTGGTCAAGATCTATGCCTGGAAGCTGATCCTTGCCAAGGAAGGCATCCTCACCTGGTTTTTTGAAAAACTTCATCTCTCCTGGCTGCTCGATGGCGTCCTCGCTTTGCCTATTGTCGGCGGCAATTCGCTCTCCGTGAGCTACCTCGGCACCTTCATCGTCTTCGTCTATATCTGGCTGCCCTACATGATCCTGCCGACCCAGGCTGCTCTCGAGCGCGTGCCCGGCAACCTCATCGAGGCATCATCCGATCTCGGCGCCACACCACGCCAGACTTTCCGCACGGTGCTCTTTCCCCTGGCGCTGCCCGGTATCGTCGCCGGCTCGATCTTCACCTTCTCGCTGACGCTTGGCGACTACATCATCCCGCAGATCATCGGCTCATCCCGCCTCTTCATCGGCCAGGCCGTCTATACGCAGCAGGGGACGGCCGGCAATGTGCCGCTCGCCGCCGCCTTCTCTGTCGTGCCGATCGTCATCATGACGATCTATCTCTGGCTCGCCAAACGCATGGGAGCTTTCGATGCGCTCTGATCGCGGACAGAAATCGCCTCTCATCCTGAAGATCGCCGCCGCCGGTGGACTGCTCTTCCTGCACCTGCCGATCCTGCTGATCTTCGTCTACGCCTTCACGACGGAGGAGAAGAGCTATCAATGGCCGCCGCCCGGCCTCACGCTCCAGTGGTTCGGCATCGCCTGGAATCGGCCGGATGTCTGGTCAGCGCTCGGCCTCTCCCTGCAGGTCGCCTGCATCGCGACGGCAATCGCGCTGATCCTAGGCACACTCTGTGCCGCCGCCGTCAGCCAAACAAAATTCTTCGGCCGGGAGGCGATCTCATTGCTCGTCATCCTGCCGATCGCGCTTCCCGGCATTATCACAGGCATAGCGTTGCGCTCCGCCTTTAGCCTGTTCGACATCCCCTTCTCGGTCTGGACGATCGTGCTTGGCCACGCCACCTTCTGCGTCGTGGTCGTCTACAACAATGCCGTCGCCCGTTTCCGCCGCACGTCAGGCTCGCTCATCGAAGCTTCGATGGATCTCGGCGCCGATGGTTTCCAGACCTTCCGCCATGTCATCCTGCCGAATATCGGCACCGCACTTCTGGCCGGCGGCATGCTCGCCTTCGCGCTCTCCTTCGACGAAGTGATCGTGACGACGTTCACCGGCGGCCAGCAATCCACTCTGCCCATCTGGATGCTCGAAGAACTGATCCGCCCGCGCCAGCGCCCTGTTACCAACGTGGTCGCGATGGTTGTCGTGCTGGTCACCTTCCTGCCGATCCTGGCCGCCTATTACCTAACACGCGACGGCGACCAGATCGCCGGCGCCGGCAAATAACCCGCGTGGATGCGACGTCCCTCGCATCCACGCGATCAACGACAAGGGAGAATGCCCATGGATACGCAGATGCTGATCGGTTCCCGCTTCGAGACCGGAACGGAAACGGAAGAGCACATCCTGAACCCGAAGACGGGCGAGACGGTGCTGAACCTTGCCGAAGCCTCGCTTGGCCAGATCGATGCCGCAGTCGATGCCGCCGAAAAGGCCTTCATTGCCTGGTCGCAGACGACCCCATCCGAACGCTCCGCCTATCTCCTGAAAATCGCCGATGCGATCGAAAGGGACGCGCAGGCCTTCGCGACACTCGAAGCGCTGAACTGCGGCAAGCCGATCAATGCCGTGCTGAATGACGAAATCCCCGCCATCGTCGATTGCTATCGCTTCTTTGCCGGCGCGGTGCGCAATCTGCATGGACCGGTCGCCGGCGAATACCTGCCCGGCCACACCTCGATGATCCGCCGCGACCCGATCGGCATCGTCGGCTCGATCGCGCCCTGGAACTATCCGCTGATGATGATGGCCTGGAAGCTGGCGCCGGCGATCGCGGGTGGCAACACGGTCGTCTTCAAGCCGTCGGAGCAGACGCCGCTGACGGCGCTGAAGATGGCAAAGCTGCTCTCCGAGATTCTCCCCGAAGGCGTCGTGAATGTCATCCTCGGCCGCGGCGAGAGTGTGGGCAACGCTCTGATCAACCATCCGAAGATCAACATGGTGTCGATCACCGGTGATGTCGCGACCGGCAAGAAGGTGCTGCAGGCAGCCGCCAAGACCGTCAAGCGCACCCATCTGGAACTTGGCGGCAAGGCCCCGGTCATCGTCTTCGACGACGCCGATATCGATGCCGTCGTCGCGGGCATCCGCACCTTCGGTTATTACAATGCCGGCCAGGATTGCACTGCCGCCTGCCGCATCTATGCCGACGCGAAGGTCTACGACAATTTTGTCGCCGACCTGACATCCGCCGTCTCCAGCATCCGCTTCAACCAGGCCGACGACACGGAGAACGAGATCGGCCCGCTGATCTCAAAGCGCCAACGCGATCGCGTCGAGAGCTTCGTGACCCGCGCCTCCGAACACAAGCACATGGAGATTACCACCGGCGGCAAGGTCTCGGGCGACAAGGGCTTCTTCTTCGCGCCCACCATCGTCGCCGGCGCGACCCAGGAAGATGAGATCGTCCGTCGCGAGGTCTTCGGCCCGGTCGTTTCCGTCACCCGCTTCACCGATGTCGAGGATGCCGTGACATGGGCGAACGACAGCGACTACGGTCTTGCCTCTTCTGTCTGGACCAAGGATATCGGGCGCGGCATGAAGACGGCTGCTCGACTGCAATATGGCTGCACCTGGATCAACACGCATTTCATGCTGGTCAATGAGATGCCGCATGGCGGCCTCAAGCAGTCAGGCTACGGCAAGGATATGTCGGTCTATGCGCTGGAAGATTATACGGCCGTCCGCCACGTCATGATCAATCACGGATAGTTGAATGATGGCGCTTTGATCTTCTTCAAAAGTCACTGTCGCCATCAGTGACTTTTGTCATCTCGTCATAATACAACTGAAAATAATATTTCTAAACGTGAAATTGCCGTTTCACTATATATGGCACTCCGCGATATCATTGATTCTTAAATGGATCAGAGGAATCGGTAGGGCATTACTTACCAATGGCGACGCGCATAGATATTGCCGAGCTCGAACAGGCCCTTGACGGGTTGCTCGAATCCGCTCTGGTGCCGGAAAGTTGGGAACGCACACTGGGGCACATCAGCCGCGCCACCGGTTCCGCTGGCACGCATATCATGCCGGTGCGCGGGAAATTCCCGTCCGGATTCCTGAGCACGCCGAATTTGCTGGAAGCCTTCCAGGTCTATTTTAACGAGGAATGGTACAAGCGAGATTACCGCGAGCGTGGTCTCGCGGTCGCAATGACCAAAGGCGTCATCATCGAGCACGACATCGCCAGCGATGATGAATTCAACCACCAGATCTTCTATACGGAGTTTCTGGCCCGTTTCGGTTTTCGCTACTCCGCCATGGTCGGCTTCACCGCGGGCGATACGATGCTGAGCCTCAACCTGCAGCGCCGGATAAACGATCAGCCGTTCGATCGCGATGACGAGCGCCTGCTCGTGAAGATGCAGTCGAGACTGACCGCCGCGGCCGAAATCATCCGTGCACTGCATGTCGCCAAGATCGACAGCATGAGCGAAGCCTTCGAGTTTGCCGGCACGGCCGTTGTCTTCTTCGATCGGGCCGGACGCATCACCCGCCTGAACCAGCGAGCAGAGAAACTGCTCGACGGCAGTGTCAGGATATTGGATCGCGAGCTCGTTGCCCTTAGCCAGGAGGAAACCGGGCTCCTGCGCCGCCATCTGCAGGCGGTACTTTCGAAGGAACCGTTCGCCAACCCGGCTGTCGCCACACCGGTTCTGTTTTCACGTCCGGGAAAGGCGCCTCTGGTAATCCGCGCCCAGAGGCTAAACGGCGTGCCGGCCGAACTGTTCTCGCATTCTGCCGCCGTCGCCATCGTCACGGATCTCGCCGAGCGCGCGACCCCCGATCGCGATCTGCTTCGCCGGCTCTTTGCGCTCACCCCGCAGGAAACGACGGTAGCCCGCCTGTTGATGGATGGCTCGTCGCCACGGCAGATCGCCGAGATTTCCGGCCTCACCTACGAGACGGCACGCGGTTATGTGAAGAAGGTTCTCGCCAAAACTGGCACGCAACGCCAGTCCCAGCTCATCTCACTGCTGTCGAGCCTGAAAATCTAGGCCTGACCGTAGAGCGCAAACAGCTCCCAGCCGCCTTCCCAGATCATGTCACCCGCCACATAGACGATGATGGCAAGGCCGATCCAGCCGATCCAACGGAAGCGGTTCAGCAGCTTAGCCACGAAGTTCGAGGCGACACCCATCAGGACGACAGAGAGGATGAGGCCGAAGATCAGGGCATTCATATTCGACTTCGCGGCACCGGCAACGGCAAGCACGTTATCGAGCGACATGGAAAGATCGGCAAAGATGATCTGACCGATCGCCTGCCGGAAAAGCTTCGGCTTGTGCGCATGCTCTCCGGCTGCCTGCTCGGCCTCTTCTTCATTCGCCTCGCGCAGCTCCTTGAACATCGTCCAGCAGATCCATAGCAGCAACAGGCCGCCTATGAGATTGATGCCTTTGATGACGAGCAGTTGCGCGGCAATCACGGCGAAAACGATGCGGATGACGGCGGCGGCGGCGATACCGGCGACGATCGCCTTCCCGCGCAATTCGCTGGAAAGGCCGGCAGCGGCCATGCCGATGACGATCACATTATCCCCCGAGAGGATGATGTTGATCATGATAACTTCGAGATAGGCGGAAATGACCTGAGGGTCCAAAAAGGCGTGCATTAGGCTTGCTTTCGTCGATGGGGCAAATCGAGGACGATCCCTTGAAACAGATCGGGACGCCTTTGAAAAGCCCTTGCGGGCCAAAGAAATACGCTTTTAAGGAACGCTGTTCCATTTTAAACGATTTGGAACAAAATCGGCTTTGATGCGTCTTCTCCCAGCAATCCACGGAGGAAGATATCCATGCTGAAATGGGCTCTGATATTTCTGGTAATTTCGATCATCGCCGGCTTTTTCGGCTTCTCCGGTATTTCGGCGGCAACGGCGACGATCGCCCGCGTTCTCTTCGGCATATTCCTCGTCGTCTTCCTGATCTTCCTCGTCCTGGCGCTGATGGCCGGACAGGCGATTTTCTGACGACTGCCGTAAAAGGCGGTGCCGGCGACTAAGGCGTCGCTAGAGCACCGCCCTGAGCCAGGGATAAATCTCTTTCACCTGCCGCTTGACCAGACTGTCGACCGATATCGTCCCCGCACCACAGACCGCCAGGACGAACATGCCGCCGGCGATTGCCAAGTCCTTCTCGAAATGCAGAAGCTCGTTCTGGCTTGCAAAATTGGTGTGAAACAGAAAGGCGGTCGCCAGGGAAAACAGCCCGAGCGCCACCGCGCCGAACCGGCTGAGCAGACCGGCGGCAATCGACAGACCAGCGCCGATCTGCAGGGCAATGACCCCAAATGTGACGATCGCCGGTAACCCGAGCTTCTCGAAAGTAGCAAGCGTACCAGTCATATCGGCCGCTAGCGTCGCACCTTCATGCAGGAAAATCAGGGATAACAGCAGTCTGCCCACAAGAAGAATGATATCGGCCGGCCGAACCGCACCTGAAGCACTTTCCATCTTTACCTCCTCTTTGAAGAAAGCAGGCGGTAGACCCGCCTGCCTTGTTGGCTCTCTGTCAGTTATTTGCCTCCTTTCGCCGCGATGGCGTCCTGCAGGTCTTCAAGCTCTTCGCAGCCCGCGGGGCAAAGCTGCTTGAGCACGGACACCTGCTCCTCGGCCTTAGCCATGTCGCCGGTCTCGATATAGAGTTCGCCGAGATATTCGCGTGCCGCCTTGTGATCGGGCTGCAGTTCCAGCGCCTTCGTGTAATAAGTCAGCGACGTTCGGTAATCGCCGGTCTTGCGCAACGTGAAGCCCATCAGATTATAGACGTCCGCCTGCTGATTATCTTCAGCAAGATCGCGCAGCTCGGCGAGCGCGCCGGCATAGTCCTTGGCATCGATCTTGGCGCGCACCGAGGTCAGGTCGGGTGCATCCGTCGATTCCATATTATCGACGGCAAAAGCCGGCATCGTCGTGATCGCCATAAAGCCTGATGATGCGGCGCAAAGACCGATGAAGGTTAGAACTACATATTTCCTGATCTTGATCATGATTGTCTCCTTGGGGCCTTTCAGGCCTGGTTTGTCGGGGTGAAGCCATAGGCGCTTCCGTCCTTGACGAAGGTGCCGGAGCCAGGGAACGGGAAGTGCGAACCGCAGATCGCGATATTGTCGGCAATGACGCGATCGATCAGACGGCGTCGCGTGTCGATCGCCGTCGGTCCGTCCTGGTCGTAGCTGCCTTGCCATTCTGGATGGGGGGCGAGCAGCGCCGGCACATACATGATGTCGGCGGAAACGAGCAGCTGCTTGCTGCCGGAGGTCACGAGATAGGTCGAGTGACCGGGCGTGTGGCCGGGCGCCGAAAGTAGCCGGATACCGGGCGCAACTTCCGCACCGTCATCCACCAGCGTCCAGTTCTTCCATGTCGGGAAGACGGCGGCGATACGTTTGCCGGCCGGCTTGCGCCCTTCGGCAAGCTTTTCGACCCGGCCGGGCGCCGTCCACCAGTTATATTCGGCGGCATTGACGATGAGCTCGGCATTCGGGAAGACCGGATTATTGGTTCCCTTCTCCATCAGGCCCCAGACGTGGTCGGGATGAAAATGCGAGATCATGATCGTATCGATCTTCTTGTAGTCGATACCGGCCGCCGCCATGTTCGCCGGTAGATGCGTGGCGTTTTCCTGCCATTGGCCGACGCCGGAACCGGCATCCATCATGATTGTACGGCCGCCGACTTTCAGCACGACCACCGTCAAGGGGATCGGCATAAATTCGGTCGTGAGACCAGCCTTGGAAAGCGCTTCCTTGGTATCCTCGATCGAGGCGTTCTTGATGAATGCAGGATCATGCGGCTTCTTCCAGATGCCGTCATAGATCGCCGTGACCTCGATATCACCGACCTTGTATTTGTAGAAGCCGACCGTCGGCTCCAGCGGTGTTGCGGCAAATGCCGGCATGACGAATTCAAGCTTCGACGACAGACCGAATGCAGCCGCAGCGGCAGCCGATCCCAGAACGGCGCGACGTGACATTGTGAACATGAATATGCCTCCTCTTGTTGATGGCATTTCGACTGGCGAAGACTGCGATTGTTCTCATGTCCTCGCTGACGAACTAGATCGAAGGCACCGGATGCTTATTCCCGATTTCGGCAAAAAATCTTTCAAGCCATTGAAAAAGCTTATCTATTTTTACCGAGCCACACGAATGCCGGACCGGGCGCAAATAAATCGGCATTTTTTGGAATAAAACCGCGCGCCGATCGGTCTAGACTGCAGGGAGCGCATTCGATGCCCGCGGCTCTCACGTCCCAATCGGCTGCTGTTGAGGCAGGGAGGATGATGACAAACGCTCAGATCACCTATTCCGTCGGATCGATCGACTGGACTTTCCTGCTCGGCGGACAGGCGCCCCGCGCCCACACCCGACCATCGCTATTAAAGGTGCTTCTCGCCGGCGCCCTGCGGTTGTTCAATTTCATGGCCGCAGAGAAATCCGGCAGCGAGCGCATTACGGCAAAGGCCGATGCGACTACGCAGCGGGAATTCATGCATCGCTTTCAGGACGTGATTATCCCGCATCTCGATGCGGCCTATAATTTCGCCCGCTTCCTCAGCCGCGACGCCGAAGCTGCACAGGACATTGTCCAGGAGGCGTTTCTGCGCGCCTACCGCAACTTCGAGAGCTATCGCGGCGGCGACCCGCGGGCCTGGCTTTTTGCGATCGTCCGGAACTGCTGTCACGTCTGGCGCCAGCAGGATCGCCGCAAGGCCCATTTCGAACGGCATCTGGATGACACCGGCGGTGCCGGCTCCGATGAGGACGAAGGTTATCAGGTCGCCTCGGAAGAGGATTCTCCGGAGACCGCGATTATCCGTCGGACCGAACAACAGCGCGTTCGCGACATCATCAGCAGGCTTCCGGAAGCGATGCGTGAAATCCTCGTCCTGCGCGAACTCGAAGATCTCTCCTATCGGCAGATCGCCGACATCATCGATGCGCCGATCGGCACCGTCATGTCGCGCCTTGCCAGAGCCCGGCGCGAATTCGCCGACATCTGGGACGCCTGTAACGACAGCGAGGCCGCAGGATGAGCGAAGCCCCTCAGAAAGCCTGCCCCGAATGGCGCATCATGCTGCACGGTTTCGTCGATGGCGAACTTGATTCCAGTCATGCTGCGCAATTCGAGGATCATCTGACGACCTGCGAAAACTGCCGGGCGGAGCTGGAAAGGGTCACGGCTGTGAGAAAGATCATCGACCGGGATGGCGTCAGATGGAGGCCGCCCGAAGCCCTGCGTTCACAAGTTCTGACCATGCTCTCCTTCGAACAGACGGCGGCGGTCTCCAGCGCGCCCCGGCAGCACGAACCACCTTTCTGGCGTCGGGCTCTGGACCTGGTGCGGCAGTGGAGCTTCGTGCCGTCGCTGGCGGTTCTGGCGGCAAGCGGCTTCCTGTTCATCAATGCCCCGTCGCAGACACTGATCCTGCAGGATGAGATCATGGCAAGCCATGTGAGGTCGATGATGGCCGACCATCTGACCGATGTCCTGACCTCGGACCAGCATACAGTCAAACCCTGGTTCAACGGCAAGATCGATTTCTCGCCGCCGGTCAGCGATCTCGCCAAGGATGGTTTCCCGCTGGTCGGTGGGCGTGTCGATTATATCGGTGGTCGCTCAGTCGCTGCCCTCGTCTACCGGCGCCACGGCCACGTCATCAACCTGTTCATCTGGCCGACGACATCAGGCACCCAGACGACGACGGAGCACGACGGCTACAACATGGTGCAATGGTCGGATGGCGGCCTGACATTCTGGGCGGTTTCGGATGTCGCCTCCGGCGATCTCGCCGAATTCGAGACACGCTTCCGATCTGCCGAGCGCCTTTAGAGCAGGCTTGCCCCGACATTGATGGCAAGCGCCAGAATGGTCGTGTTGAAGAGGAATGACAGCAGCGCGTGCAGCAATGTGAGCTTGCGCATAGATGTCGAAGTCACGGCCACATCGGCCGTCTGCGCCGCGACGCCGATCGTGAAGGAGAAATAGAGGAAATCCCAATAGGCGGGCTCCTCGATACCATCGGGGAATTTCAGCCCGTCGCCCTTGTCCGGTCCACCATAGAAATAATGGGCGTAGTGGATCGTGAAGAGCGTGTGCAGGAAAACCCAGGAGATCATGATGGTGAGGATCGCTGCGGCTGCGCGCCACAGTGCGACGTCAGGCGCAGCATCCTTGATCGAATGAAGCTCGATGCCGATGCCGGCAATACTGGCGAGAGCGGCCGCTATCGACAGGAAGAGCAGGAACGTGTCGGAGAAATCGAGATCCGCGGATCGTTTACGGATACTCTGCACGGTCGCTCGCAGCATCTTTCGCCAGCTGAGCCCGATGAAGATGATCGCTGAAGCATTCCAGCCGAACAGGATATTGCTGGCGCTGACCTCGCGCGATGTCAGGAGCAGAAAGACGATGAGACCGCCGAGCACCGACAGGATGAAGCTTGCATGCTTGTAGGCGATCGAGACCAGCGAATTTCCGTCATCCTCGTCAGCCACGGCTTTTCCTCCGCCTCTATGCCCTTGATATCAGCATGAAAAAGGCGCGGATGCCAACAGCACCCGCGCCCTTCTCAAAATCATGGCTCGCGCTGCCTTAAGCGGCGGCGAGCTGCAGTTCCTTGCGGATCTGGCCGCGCAGCGTGCCGAGATCCTTTGCGAATGCGCGGATGCCTTCTGCGAGCTTTTCGGTCGCCATGGCATCTTCGTTCATCATCCAGCGGAAGGTCTTTTCGTCGACCGAAAGCTTCGGAGCAGGCTTGATGGTTTCCGGCGACAGCTTGCGCTCGAGCGTGCCCTGATCGTTGGAAAGCTCGTCGAGCAGATTCGGAGCGATCGTCAAACGGTCGCAACCGGCCAGCGCTTCGATTTCGCCGGTGTTGCGGAAGGAAGCGCCCATGACGACGGTCTTGATGTCGTTTGCCTTGTAGTAGTTGTAGATGTCGCGAACGGAGAGAACGCCTGGATCTTCCTCGGCGGTGAAATCCTTGCCGGTGGACTTCTTGTACCAGTCGAGGATACGGCCGACGAAAGGCGAGATCAGGAACACGCCGGCGTCAGCGCAGGCGATTGCCTGGGCCTTGGAGAAGAGCAGCGTCAGATTGCAGTCGATGCCTTCCTTCTGCAGGACTTCTGCAGCGCGAATGCCTTCCCAGGTGGAAGCGAGCTTGATGAGAATGCGGTCCTTCTCGATGCCGCGCTCCTTGTAGGCAGCGATGATGCTGCGGGCCTTCTTCAGCGAAGCTTCAGTGTCGAAGGAAAGGTCGGCATCGACTTCGGTCGAAACGCGGCCCGGAACCAGCTTCACGAGCGCTGCACCAACCGAGATCGCCAAACGATCGGCAACGGCTGCAGCCGCGACATCGGCATCGCCACCGAGCGTCTTGCCCCAGGCAATCGCTTCATTCATGTCGTCGGCGAACATGTCGGTTCCGAGCGCCTTCAGGACGATGGACGGGTTGGTCGTGCAATCGACCGGCTTCAGGCGGGCGACGGCCTGAATGTCGCCGGTATCGGCAACGACGGTGGTAATCGCGCGGAGTTGGTCAAGCTTGGATGTCATGGTCAAAATCCTTTGTGAACTTGGGCTGCGAACCGGCGCGAGTTCCGCCCGGCAAAGAGGTGATCTAAGGACAGAAGGTTTGCATCGAGCAGGCGAATAGTCGCGCGTCCGTCACGGATGATTCATAAACGTGAGAGACACTAGCGGCGTTCCCAACGCCGGAATACGACAGGGTCATCGCAAGCGATGTCGCCTGCGGCTGAAAGGCCGGTCGTGACTTTCCGCATGCCCGCACATTGTCCTCCTCGGACGGGACAAGAACGATGGTGTCGACCATGACTATCGCCGCGCTCGCAACGAAAAGTCAAGGACATTTGTGCATTTCAATTGACAGAAGTGTCACACCCGGCATTATCGCGGGAACAAGGCCGATGCGGCAATCTTATGCCATCGATGGCAAAGATCTAGGGCGAAATCGGCGCGGGAGGAGATGTGGTCAAGCTGAAACGCGGCACGCATACAGCCTATTCCGAAGCCTCCTCGCTCCGGCTGCGCGCCGCGTGGCTTTACTACAATGAGGGCCTGACCCAGAAGGATGTCGCCGAACAGCTCGGCATCAGCCGCACCACCGTCATCCGCCTGCTCGACGAGGCAAAGAAACGCAGCGAAGTACAGATCTGGATCAACGATTCGATCGGCGATTGCGTCGAACTTTCCGTCAAGCTCGAAAAGTCCTATGGCCTCGACGAGGCGATCGTTGTTCCCGAGCCTGCCAGTTGCGATGTGAATTCACTGGCAAAGAACGTCGGTCTGGCGCTCGGCGAGTTTCTGTCGGAGGCCATTCCGGACGATTATACGATCGGTGTCGGCTGGGGCCGCACCATGACGGCTTCGCTTGCGAGCTTCCGCCCGCCGCGCCGCGACAATTGCAAGATCGTTTCCCTACTCGGCGGCATCGTCGCCGTCCACCAGACAAACCCGATCGACTATACGTGGCGGCTGGCAAACCAGCTTGGCGCCGAGTGCTATATGTTCCTTGCCCCGTTGCTCGTCGATTCGATCGAGACCAAGCGTAACCTCATCGAAAAATGCGGGCTGGATACGATCTACCGGCTGGCGGAAAACCTCGATCTGGCGATCGTGAGCTGCGGTGATATCGGCCCGCATTCGACGTCGCTGTCCGAAGGATGGATTTCGAAAGCCGAACTGCAACAGCTAATCGATGCCGGTTGTGTCTGCGACACGATGTTCAACTTCCTGGACAAGGACGGCAACTCCGTCGATCATTCGATCAATCAACGGGTCATGTCGGTCGATCTCGATACGCTGAAGAAGGCGAAGCATATCGTGCTCTCCTCCGGCGGCGCCCATCGTGCCGTTGCCATCCGGGCCACCATCAAGCGCGTCGGCTGCAATACGCTCATCACGGACGAGAGTGCGGCAAAGGCACTGCTGGAACTGGCCGAAGCCGCCTGAACGGCTTCTGCTCTATCTATTTATTTTCACGCAATTCCGGACGCAAAGCCGCTACACAGTTTTGCTGCAATTGCTCCGATCACGCGTGCGCCGATTCCCAACCGAGCATCGCCCGCTTGCGCGTCAGCCCCCAATGATATCCGGTCAACGCCCCATTCTTGCCGAGCGCGCGATGGCACGGCACAACGAAGGAGATCGGGTTGGCACCGACAGCGGCACCGACAGCGCGCATGGCGGTCGGACGACCGATATCCTTGGCGATATCGCTGTAGGTCACGGCCTTGCCGAACGGGATCTTCAACAGGCTCTGCCAGACGCTGACCTGAAAATCCGTGCCGATCAGCACGACTTTCAACGGCTGGTCCGAGGTCCAGCGCCCCGGCTGGAAAATACGTTCGGCATAGGGCGCCGTCGCTTGGCTGTCCTCGACATAGTCAGCATTCGGCCAGCGACAGGTCATGTCTTCGAGGCAGGCTTTCTCGTCGCCGGAATCGCTGAAGGCAAGACCGGCGAGTCCCCGATCCGTGGCCATGACCAGCGCTGTACCGAAGGGGCAGGTGTGGAAGCCATAGCGGATCGTTAGTCCGCCGCCTCTCGCCTTCCATTCACCGGGAGACATCGCCTCATGCGTTACGAACAGATCGTGCAGCCGGCTCGGTCCTGATAGACCGACCTCGATAGAAGTTTCCAGCAGTGGCATCTCTTCCTTGCGCAGGAGACGTTTGGCATGGTCGAGCGTCACGGCCTGTAGAAAAGCCTTCGGCGAGAGGCCGGCCCAGCGGGTAAAGGTCTTCTGGAGCTGCGTCGGCGACTGACTCAACCGCGCGGCAATCACCTCCAGCGATGGCTGGTCGCGATATTCCTCGCTGATGAGTTCGATGACCTGACGTACGGTATCGTAGTCGGGGCCGTCAGGGGTGATATCTGTTTCGAGCTTTGCGATCATGTTCATCGTTTTTCTCCTTTACAAAGGAGATAATCAAGGGCGGGCAGGCAAACCACCCGTTTCTTGCGTGGTCTCTCAGATACGCTGCTTGACCGTTGCCAGCGCGCCCTTGAAGGCCTTGGCGAAACTCTCACGATCGTCTGGATTGAGGAAAGAGCCGACATCGGTGCGTTTGCCCTCCCCGAAAATATGCATGGAGAGAATGCCGATTTCCTGATGCCGGCGCACGAAGAAACGCGCCCAGAACGGATTGAAATGATGCTCGATCATCCGTCCCGACGGCGAAAACTTGCGGACCGAAACATCGGTGCGCGAAACCGTCACCTCTTCCCGCACCTTGCCGGACCGGTAATTCAGCCAGAAGGCACCGTAGAGCAGCAGGAAATCGAGCCCGAAAAAGAAGCCGATCGGCCATGCGCCGGTAACAATGAAGAACATGCCGTACATGAAGCAGACAGCACCTGAAATGGCGAGCAGCACCTTGAAGCCCCGGCGCCCGAGCGAGCGATAGGGGAAGAGCTCGGCTGCGAAAACAGGCTGCTCGTTGCGGCTGTCGGCGTTGCTTTCCATCATGGCCGTTGAGTATAGATTTCTGATGGCGAATCCGAAACTCAAATCAGCCGGCAAACCGTCGCAAAACTCGAATGTGATCGCCCGCCGCAAGCCGGCGGCAGTAAAGTCCGTTTATTCGCTCGCCGAGCGCGAAGAAATCTTCCGCCGCTTTTCCATTCAGCGGCCCGAGCCACGCGGCGAGCTGGAGCACAGCAACCCTTTCACCCTCGTTGTTGCCGTTGCACTTTCTGCGCAGGCAACCGACGCGGGGGTCAACAAGGCGACGCGGGCCCTCTTCAAGATCGCCGATACGCCGCAGAAAATGCTCGACCTTGGCGAGGAAAAAGTCCGCGAATACATCAGGACGATTGGTCTTTATCGCAACAAGGCAAAGAATGTCATAGCCCTCTCGCAAATGCTGGTCGATGAATTCGGCGGCGAGGTGCCGCAAACGCGCGATGAGCTGGTACGCCTGCCGGGTGTCGGCCGCAAGACCGCCAATGTCGTGCTATCGATGGCCTTCGGCCAGGCGACGATGGCTGTCGACACTCACATCTTCCGTATCGCCAATCGCATCCGGCTCGCTCCCGGCAAGACGCCGGACGAGGTGGAAGACCGGCTGATGAAGGTGGTGCCGAAACAATATCTCTATCACGCCCATCACTGGCTGATCCTGCACGGTCGCTACACCTGCAAGGCAAGGCGTGCCGAATGCGAGCGCTGCGTGATCGCCGATATCTGCAAATCGCCGGAGAAAAGCTGCGATATCCCGGCGCCCCTGGTTGAACTACCGCCGCAGGTGATCGGCGAGGCCGTCGAGTAGGGCGGCGATTCCCTGTTCGTAATCCGCACGATCGCCACCGGCCTCGATGGCGATAGCCGCACGATCGAAAGCCGCCGACAGCATGGTCGTTATCGGTCCGATCAGCACACCCGCTTTCGGCAGCAGGGCTTCGAGCCCGGCCCGCAATGTCTCCTCGGCATTCTCGGCATCGATTTTGGCCGTCGCGGGTAGACCGATGACGGCTGGTGCTTCAAGCAATAGTAACCGGGTCCGCCCTGCTACCTCCATCGCATCGAAATAGGCTGCCGCCCCCGCAATCATGGCTTCACGCGGCTGCGCCTCAGGCTTTGCACTCTGCTCGATTGCTTCACGGACTGCCGCTGCCTCCCGTTCGATCACTGCCCGAAAAAGCGCCTTCTTGTCCTCGAAATGATGGTAGAGCGCACCGCGCGTCACCCCCGCCGCCGCCACGATGTCCGGCGTCGCGGTGTCGGCATATCCCCTCTCAACGAAAAGCCGACGGGCGGCCTCTATCAGGGCCTGCCTTGTCTGTTCGGTTCTCTCACGATTGCTTCGGCTCATATCTTCTATTTACATACAATCTGCCTGTATGTTAAATGAAAAAACATACAAACTGTACGTAAACATCGAAAGGGAGAGAGAGAATGAAATCGACAAGCTATTATCCCGTCATCATGACGGATGACGTTGCCGGCACGGCAGCCTTCTATTGCCGCCATTTCCGCTTTCAGCCGCTATTCGAGAGCGATTGGTACATACACCTGCAATCGGCGGAGGATGAGCATGTGACGCTAGCCGTACTCGACGGCAGCCACGAGACCATTCCTGCTTCAGGCCGCGGCAAGGTTTCCGGCCTGCTCCTGAATTTCGAGGTCGAAGATGTCGATGCGATCTATGCCGCCTGCACCAAGGCAGGCCTGCCGATCCTGCGCGAAATCCGCGACGAGGATTTCGGCCAGCGCCATTTCATCACGGCAGATCCTAACGGCGTGCTGATCGATATCATCAAGCCGATCCCGCCGAGCGCCGAATTTGCCGCCATGTATGATGCCACAGCACTTCCCAGCTAGACGCGGAAACCGGGATCGCGCGCCGAAATCAGCTTGTGCAGATGCACCATCATGCCGGCTGCAAAGAGCGGTGTGAGCAGGTTGACGATCGGGATCGCCAGAAAAAGCGCGATGACAAGACCGCCGAGAAATACGGTAGAGCCATGCTTGGCGCGGAAGAGCCGCGCCTCCGGCGGCGAACGGAAGCGCATGGCGGCGAATTCGAAGAACTCCCGCCCGAGCAGGTAGCCGTTCACAAGGAAAAAGGCGACCAGATTGACGCCGGGAATGAAGAGCAGGAAGAGCGCGATGATATTTCCGACGATGACGACACCGAGAAATTTGATGGAACTTGCCATCGCCGGGCCGAGCGGCATCGCCTTGCCGGTCGCATCCTGCGGATAGTCGCGTTTTTCGATCACCTCGGCGACATCGTCAAGAAAGAGGCCGGCAATCAATGCCGTGACTGGCGACAACAAGAGTGCCAACCCGAGCGCGAGACCGATACCGGCTGCGATCAGAAAAACGAAGCTCAACCAGCCCGCCCAATCCGGCATTTCCGGGAAAAATCCGACCACCCAAGGAAAGACGAAGGCAATAAACAGCCCTCGCAGAGCAAACCACAGGCCGATCAGCACCAGCACGGTCAATCCCAGAACCTTCCAGAAAGCCGACCGGCTCTCCGGCGCAAACAGGTTGGCGAGCGAAAGGCGAGCGGCGTCAACGATCATTCTCTGGCGTCTCCGGTTACGCTTCGTGATGTAGGAATTCCGCGTCCTGCCGGCAAGTCGGTTGAAAATTACATGCATGAATAGAAAACTTGTCGAAAATTATTCGCTAATATATAGTTCGCGATGTTCGATATACGTGTGGGCCTAAGAAGAGCTTCCGATAATATTAAAACACTGGGATTCGGCTCCACGAACCCGCGGAACGCCTCTGAGGTATAGGGGAGGCTGCGACGTGGAAGATTTTGTACAGAAGCTCAGACAATATGCGAAGTCCGGCACGCCTGCCGAACGGCGCATCGCGAAGTATTTTACCGAGCATTTAAACGACCTGCCGTTCGAAACCGCCGCATCGGTTGCCGACCGGCTCGACCTGTCGCCGATGACCGTCGGCCGTTTCCTGCGTGCGCTCGGCTATCAGGGCCTCGACAGCGTAAAAGTGGAGATCCGAGAAACGGCAACGACCTCTCCGGTCCAGTTCCAGAGTGCGATGACGGAACTGCAGACGGATGTGTCAGAAGGCAAGCCGCTTGCCGTTCTCGTGGCCGAACAGATACAGGCGCTACATCACATCTATTATCTGACCGCACAGCCGCATTGGAGCGAAGCCGTCGGTATGATCGGTGGCTCCAGGGAGGTCTTTGTCGCAACCCATGCCAGGCTTGCGAGCTTCTCCAATCACTTCTGCCAGCGGCTGACCCAGGCCCGTGACGGCGTCCGCGCGATCGACGGAGCCGGCAATCGCTTCGCGGAGCTTTTCGCCCGCTCGGTCGTCGATGATACCGTGCTCATCATTATCGACTGCCGCCGTTTTGCCAAATCGCGGCTGCTCGCGCGCACGGCCCGGCGTTACGGCTACAAGGTCATCCTGATTTCCGCGCAGCATGGTGACTGGTTGCCCGAGCAATCGAATATCGTCCTGCCGCTGCCGCCTGCCCGCGCGCCCGACGCCGATAACCTGCCGCCGCTGGTGGCTTTACTCGACTGTCTCTCCGAGGCCGTCATAATGGGAGCCGGCGATGAGGCGAGCCAGCGTCGCCGCCGCATGGTGGAATTTGCCAGCATCCTCGGGGAAGCGGCAAACCAATGAACTAGCTTTCAGTCCAGGCGTTCCAGCTCGGCCCGATGGCGATACATGGCGAGCAGGCGGCGATAGTCGCGGTCGTAAAGCGCCTGTTTGCTCCTGTCGGGCAGCCGTTCCGTGCCGCCCGGATACATCGCTTCGCCTGCAGCGGCGAGATCCCTGTGCAGGCCGCAGGCGACCGATGCGGCGATTGCCGTGCCCAGCAGCACTGCCTCGCTCATGGCAGGTACGACAACCTTACAGCCGGTCGCATCCGAATACAGTTCCATCAGAACCGGGCTCTTCACATGCCCGCCAGCCACATGCAGCGTATCCGGCACGTAGCCGTATTCCCTCATCTTTTCCAGGATATGGCGAATGCCGAGCGCTATCGCGACCGCAGTGCGCCAGTAGAGCGCGCAAAGCCCGTCGAAGGACGTATCAAGCGTCAACCCGCTGATGCCGCCGACGGCATGCGGATCGGCGAGCGGCGAGCGGTTGCCGTGAAAATCGGGAAGCACGAATATCCGCGCACCGAGCGCGTCGCCCTGCTCCGCCCTGAGCTCGGCAATACGGGCGACGATCTTCTGATGGAGTGCGGCGGTCGGCTCGCCGCCGGCCGCATGCATCCGCACGATATGGTCGAGCAGCGCGCCCGCCGCCGATTGCCCGGCCTCGACGAGCCACGACTGCGGAAAGACCGCCTCGTAATACGGCCCCCACATTCCCTGGCTTGGCTTGCGCTCCCGGGAAAAGGCGACAATGCAGCTCGAGGTCCCGGCAATCAGTGCAAGCTGGTTTTCAAGCCTTGCCGGATCGCCGGCATGGCCGCCGAGAATGCCGAGCGCACCGGCATAGGCATCAATCATGCCGGCCGAGACATGGCAGTCGGTAGTCAGGCCGAGCGCTTCGGCTGCCAGCGGCGTCAACTTGCCCACACTTTCACCGACGGGCGTCGTCTGTTCCGGCAGATGGCCTCGCGCCAGAAGATCCTCAAGACCGATCTGCTGCAGGAAGTCCTGCTGCCAGCCCTTTACCTTATGCGCCAGATAATTCCATTTAGCCGTCAGCGTGCAACGGGATCGCGCCAACGAGCCGGTTGCCTTCCACGTCATGAAATCAGCGAGATCGAAGAAATAGCCTGATTTCTCCCAGGTGGCCGGCAGGTTCTTCTTCAGCCACATCAGCTTCGGCATTTCCATTTCCGGCGACATGACATTGCCGGAATGTTCCAGCACCTCATGCTTGGTCGCCGTACAGAAATCGGCCTCCTTCAGCGCCCGGTGATCGAGCCAGACGATCGTGTCGAACCGCGTCTGACCGCCGGTGGAAACGCTGATCTGCTGTCCCTCGGCGTCACGCACGACGAGAGAACAGGTGGCATCGAAGCCGATCGCTCCTATTGCGGCGGCCGCAACGCCGGATTGGCTCATCGCCGTCCGGACCACGCTGCAGACAGCCGCCCAGATATCCTCGGAATCATGCTCGGCATGATTCTCGCGCGGGCGGTTCATGATGATCGGGTGGTCGGACTTGGCCAGCAGCCGGCCATGCGCATCGAAGACACCGGCGCGTGCGCTACCCGTGCCGATATCCACCGCAACCACATGATCCCGCATCAATGCTGAGCCCCGTCCAGCTTCTGTTTGCGGACAAGGTGTAACAATTCCGGCATGGCGTCAAACACGACTTCCGGTGATAAGCGGTCGAGTTCTTCGCGGTAACCGGCAAAATTCGCGTGCGAGCCGCCAGTAAAGGCAAAGACCGTCATGCCTGCCGCTTTGGCTGCCGCAATGCCCGCCGGACTGTCCTCGATGACGATGCAGTTGCGCGGTTCGACCTGCATTTTGCTGGCTGCGTACAGAAAAAGATCGGGCGCAGGTTTGCCGCGTTTGACCATGCTGGCGCTGAAAATATCAGGCAGCTTCGGCAAAAGGCCGGTGATCGAAAGCGACAGCCTGATCCGTTCGACCTGGCTCGACGATGCCACACAGCAAGGCACACCGAGCGCATCGATCGTATCGGCAATACCGGGGATCGGTTTCAGTTCGGTGCGGAAGCGAGCATAAAGATTGGTCCGTATGCCTTCGAGGAATTCCTCGTTGGCATGCACATTGAATTCCGTCTCGAGGATGTCGATCAAGGTCGCAAGGCTCTTGCCGAGAAAACGCTCGTAAGCCTCGTCCTCGGTGATCGTCACACCGAGATCGGCCATCGCCTTGACGAGAACGCTGATCGAAATCGGTTCGCTATCGACGAGCACACCGTCGCAATCGAAAATGACCAGCCGTGGTTCAGCATCAGCCATGGAAGACCCAACCTGAGTTCAGTTCGGACGATACCGTCCTGCCTTGTCCGCAAGGCCGGGATGGCGGCTGAAACGCCGCCATCGGGATTCCTTACACTGCGAGCTTGCCGTCGAGATAGAGCTGCAAGGTTTCCTTCGTGCCCTTTTCCCACAGGGTTTTCAGCGCATGTTCAAAACGCTTGCGGAAAAGCTCTGATTTCGCCACTTCACCGAAAATATCGTCGAAGACAAGGAAGGCTGCCGGATCGTCCTTAGCCTTGACCGCCGCCTCATGCAGCCGCTCAGCGCTGGCATCGTTGAAGACGATGTCCTTGCCGCTGTCGCTCTTGCCGAAGAAGTAGCGGCACCAGAGTGCGGAGACGAGCGCGAGGCCAACGACATCCCTGCCCTGGCGCAGATTGTCGAGCGTCGAGGGCAGGATGAATTTCGGCTGGCGGTTGGAACCATCCTGCGCCAGACGCGGGATCGTGTCGGCAATCTTCGGGTTGAGGAAGCGGTGTTCGATCAGCTTGAAATAATCGGCGAGCGACGTATCCGGCACCGGCGGCACTATCGGTATGATTTCCTCGTTTTCAAGCTTGGCAAGGAAGGCGCGGATCAGATCGTTTTCCATCGCCTCATGCACGAAATGGATATCCATCAGCGCCGCCGGATAGGCGATCGTCGCATGACCGCCATTGAGGATGCGGATCTTCATATGCTCATAGGGCGTGACATCGGGTACGAAGGTGACGCCGACCTTTTCGAGCGCCGGGCGCCCCATCGGGAACTTGTCTTCCAGTACCCACTGCTTGAACTCTTCGCAGTAGACGGGCCAGTTATCCTCGATATCGAAATTCTCCTTGAGGAAATCGATCTCGCGCTGGCTGGTCGCCGGCGTGATTCGATCGACCATGCCGTTCGGGAAGGAGACATTCGCCTTGATCCAGTCGGCGAAGGCCGGATCGGAGAGCTTGGCCGTACCGACGACGGCATTCGCGGTCACGACACCGTTATGGGGAATGTTGTCGCAAGACATGACGGTAAAGGGCGCGATACCCTTGTCCTTGCGGGCCTTGAGGCCGGCAACGATCAGGCCGAACACCGTCTTCGGTGCGGTAGGGTTTTGTCCATCGGCAGCGATCGCCGGATGCGCAGGATTGAACTTACCCGAAGCATCGATGAAATAACCGCCTTCGGTAATCGTCATCGAGACGATGCGGATCTCGGGATCGGCGAGCTTGGCGATGATGGTAGCGGGTTCACCGACCGGCAGGATGTCGATCATCGGCGCAGTCACGCGCGCCGCCGTCTTGTTATTGTCCTGCTCGACGACAGTCGTCAGGAAATCCTGCGCGGCGAGCTTTTCGCGCATCGCCGCGTCCGAAGGCAGGACGCCGGCGCCGATGATTGCCCAATCATGGTCGCTGCCGGCGTTGAAGAGATCGTCGAGATAGATCGCCTGGTGGGCGCGATGGAAATTGCCGACGCCGAAGTGCACGATGCCGGCTTTCAGCGACGCCCGGTCGTAAGCCGGAATGGCCGCGGTCTTTGCCGCCTCGGCGAGCGTTGCCAGCGATAATTTGCACGTCATGTTTCAGTCCTCTTGAAGGTCTTTCGAAAAGGCCCTCGGCCCTCCCGGTAGCGCGGGCCGGACGAGATTGCCCGATCCGCATGTCTGCCCCCAGCCGGCGGCCGCCTCAGATGGCGAGACCGCCCTCATTGAATTTATGGATGCGCGTCTTGTCCGGCGTCAGGTAGACGGTGTCGCCGGCCTTGGCCGCGAAGTCGCCGTTGCTGCGGGCCGTCGCCATGCCGATGCCCTCGACATCGACATGCAGGAACGTGTCTGAGCCGAGATGCTCGGCAACCGTGACCCTGCCCTTCCAGTCGCCGCTTTCGGTCGACAGCAGCACATGTTCGGGACGGATACCGATCGTATGCGCGCTGAGCTGCGCAGCATTCTGGCCCTTGATGAAGTTCATGCGCGGCGAGCCGATGAAGCCGGCAACGAACAGGTTGCGCGGGCTGCGGTAGAGTTCCAGCGGCGAGCCGACCTGCTCGATATTGCCCTTGTTCAGCACCACGATCTTGTCGGCCATGGTCATGGCTTCCACCTGGTCGTGGGTAACGTAGATCATCGTCGTCTTCAGCTGCTGGTGCAGCTCGCTGATCTCGATACGCATGTTGACGCGCAGCGCCGCATCGAGGTTCGACAGCGGCTCGTCAAAGAGGAACGCTGAGGGCTGGCGCACGATGGCACGGCCGATGGCGACGCGCTGGCGCTGGCCGCCAGAAAGCTGGCGCGGCTTGCGGTCGAGATAGTCACCGAGGTTCAGCACGCGCGCCGCATCGTTCACCTTGCGGTCGATCTCAGCCTTGTCCATGCCCGCCATCTTCAGCGGGAAGGCGATGTTGTTGCGCACGCTCATATGCGGATAGAGCGCGTAGGACTGGAACACCATTGCCAGACCACGCTCCGAAGGAGCCTTCTCGGTCGCATCCTTGCCGTCAATGACGATCTTGCCGCCCGAGACATCTTCCAGGCCGGCAATCAGGCGCAGGAGCGTGGACTTGCCGCAGCCGGACGGGCCCACGAAGACGACGAATTCGCCGTCCCTGATATCGAGATCGATCGAAGGGATGACCTTGGCTTCGCCGAAGACCTTCGAAACCTTTTGAAGGGTAATGCTGCCCATGTTTCTCTCCCTATGATCTTATTTCACCGCGCCGAAGGTCAGGCCGCGGACAAGTTGTTTCTGGCTGAACCAGCCGAGGATGAGGATCGGCGCGATCGCCATGGTCGAGGCGGCCGAAAGCTTGGCGTAGAACAGGCCTTCCGGGCTCGAATAGGAAGCGATGAAGGCCGTCAGCGGCGCCGCTTTCGAGGCCGTGAGGTTCAGCGTCCAGAAGGCTTCGTTCCAGGCCAGGATGATGTTGAGCAGCAACGTCGAGGCGATGCCGGGTACCGCCATCGGCGTCAACACGTAGATGATTTCCTTCATGAGCGAGGCGCCGTCCATGCGGGCAGCTTCGAGGATTTCGCCCGGAATTTCCTTGAAGTAGGTGTAGAGCATCCACACGATGATCGGCAGGTTGATCAGCGTCAGCACGATCACCAGGCCGGTGCGGGTATCGAGCAGGCCAGAGTTGCGGAACAGCAGGTAGATCGGGATGAGCGCGCCGACCGGCGGCATCATTTTCGTCGAGAGCATCCACATCAGCACGTCCTTGGTCCGCTTGGTCGGCGCAAAAGCCATGGCCCAGGCGGCCGGGATCGCGATGATGAGACCGATCAGCGTCGAGCCGAAAGAGATCACCACCGAGTTCATGAAGTGGGTAAGATAGTCGGAGCGGCTCTGCACTTCCGCGTAATTCTCCGTCGTCCAGTGGAAGAACAGGAACTGCGGCGGCGACGCGATGGCATCCGCCTCCGACTTGAAGCTCGTTAGAAACGTCCAGAGAATCGGGAAGAAGATCAGGATGCCGAGCGCCCAGGCGATCGCGGTCATGATGACCTTGCGTTGGGTAGTAACCTTTCTAGCCATCTCAAGCCTCCAGATTCTTGCCGACGAGGCGGACGAGAAAGATCGCAACGATATTGGCGAGCACGACGGCGACGATACCGCCGGCCGAGGCTCCACCGATATCGAACTGCAGCAGTGCCTGGGCATAGACGAGATAGGTCAGGTTCGTGCTCTGCGTGCCCGGACCGCCATTGGTGGTGACGAGGATTTCGGCAAAGACCGAAAGCAGGAAAATCGTCTGGATCAGGATGACCACCGTGATGGCGCGCGCCATGTGCGGCAGGATGATGTAGATGAATTTCGAGATCGCGCCGGCGCCGTCCATCTCGGCGGCTTCCTTCTGCTCTTCGTCGAGCGACTGCAGCGCGGTGAGCATGATGAGCGTGGCGAAGGGGAGCCACTGCCAGGCGACGATCAGGATGACTGAGAAAAGCGGCACCGTGGCCAGCCAGTCGATCGGCTGCAGGCCGACAGCCTTTGCCATATAGGCGAAGAGGCCGTTGACCGGGTTCATGAACATGTTCTTCCAGACAAGCGCCGCCACCGTCGGCATGACGAAGAAGGGCGCGATGACCAGAATACGCACGATACCCTGGCCGTACATCGGCTGGTCGAGCAGCAATGCAAACAGGATACCGCCGACGACAGTGATCAGAAGTACACCCGCGACCAGCACCAACGTATTGATCAGCGCCGCGAAAAAGGCCGGGTCGGTGAGGAAGTATTCGTAGTTCAGGAAACCGACGAAATTCTCCATGCCCGGGCTGAGCAGGTTGTAGTTCAGCAGGGAGAAGTAGATCGTCATCACCAGTGGGACGATCATCCACGCGAAGAGCAGCACCACGGACGGTGCTATCATCAGGCGTGCTGCGGAGCGGGTGTGGAACGTGGCCATGGCAAATCACCGGTCTGATCTGAAGCGGGATGGCTGCAGGACGTTTGGAAAAAAGAGGCCGCCGATGCAGTTCGGGCAATCGGCGGCCCAGAGGTGCGGAATGTCAACCATTCCGTACGTTCTCAGGAGGATTTACTTGATGTAGCCCGCCTTGGTCATTTCGCGGGTGGTTAGCTGCTGCGCGCTCTGCAGGGCCTGGTCGACCGAGATCTGGCCGGCAAGAGCTGCCGAGAACTGCTGGCCGACGGCCGTGCCGATGCCTTGGAATTCCGGGATCGCCACGAACTGGACACCGACATAGGGAACCGGCTTTACAGTCGGCTTGGTCGGATCGGCGGAGTTGATGCTGTCGAGCGTCATCTTCGCAAACGGTGCAGCCTTCTGGTAGTCGGCATTCGCATAGAGCGAGCTGCGCGTGCCGGGAGGTGCGTTCAGCCAGCCTTCCTTCTCAGCGACGAGGTTGGTGTATTCCTTGCTCGTTGCCCAGGCGATGAACTTCTCGGCGGCCTCAGACTTCTGCGAGCCCGCCGGGATGGCGAGGTTCCAGGCCCAGAGCCAGTTGCCGCGCTTGCCAAGGCCCTTGTCCGGAGCCAGCGCAAAGCCGACCTTGTCGGCAACCTGCGACTGCTTCGGATCGGAAACGAAAGAAGCAGCAACCGTTGCGTCGATCCACATGCCGCACTTGCCGGTCTGGAAGAGCGCCAGGTTTTCGTTGAAGCCGTTGGAAGAAGCACCGGGAGGGCCGGCTTCCTTCATCAGGTTGACGTAGAAGGAGAGCGTGTCCTTCCATTCGGGCTGATCGAACTGCGGCTTCCACTTTTCATCGAACCAGCGAGCGCCGAAAGAGTTCGACATAGCCGTCAGGAAGGCCATGTTTTCACCCCAGCCGGCCTTGCCGCGCAGGCAGATACCGTAGATTTCCTTGTCCTTATTGGTGATCTTCTTCGCAGCGTCTGCGATGAAGTCCCAGGTCGGCGCGTCAGGCATCTTCAGGCCGGCAGCGTCGAACAGGTCCTTGCGGTACATGACCATGGAGCTTTCGCCGTAGAACGGAGCCGCATAGAGCTTGCCGTCCTGGCTGATGCCGCTGCGGATAGCCGGCAGCAGATCGTCCACGTCATAGTTGGCGCCGAGATTGTCGAGCGGCAGGAGCCAGCCCTGTTTTGCCCAGATCGGAACTTCGTAGGTGCCGATGGTCAGAACGTCGTACTGGCCGCCCTTGGTCGCGATGTCGGTCGTGACCTTCTGGCGCAGCACGTTTTCTTCGAGAGTTACCCATTCAAGGTCGATGCCGGGATTCTTCGCCTTGAAGTCATCCGTCAGCTTCTGCATCCGGATCATGTCGCCGTTGTTCACGGTCGCGATTGTCAGCGTCTCGGCCGAAGCCATGCCGGCAAACGCCATTGCAGAGCATGCGCCCAGCAGGAGAGTTCTCAATGTCATATCTTCCTCCCAGAAGATGAGTAGTGAGCATTCGCTTTGCTCATGGGCAATTACTCATCAGCGGCGAAAATTTGTCAATCGGCAATCGTTGCTGCGATGCCGAACAAACCATCTATAATACTGATTTTTAAACGAAATATTTTTGCTCAGTTATTGAGCAAAAACTCAGCAGTCTCTTCGTCGGTGATCAAACCGTTGACCTGATGGCCCGATATGGCGGCCTTGATCGCCCTGAACTTGCGCTTGCCCTTGGCGATGCCGATGACGACAGACGAATCGCGCGGCGGGATCGGAGCGGACGCGACCCGCTCGTTGATCGGATTATCGAGCAGCCTACCTTCGGCATCGAATATCCAGCCGCAGATCTCGCCTGCGGCGCCCCCGCGCATCAGCTCCATCATCTCGTCTTTCTCGAGAAAGCCATCGACGCAGAGCGGGCCGTCGATGCCGAGTTCGCCGATACCGACAAAGGTCACATCCGCCTGCGCGCTGATGGCCAGCGTCGAGCGCACGAGCTGCTGTCCGTGCAGCAGTTCGCGTTCTTCCGCCGAGGTGACGAGAACCGGCAGTGGCATCGGATAGTGCCGCGCCTTGACGGCATCGGCCATGCTGAAGATCACGTTGTAATAGGCGGCCGAACCATCGGGCGCGATATTGCCGGTCAGCGACACGATACGGTGATTGGGACATTCGATCGCCGGTAGTTGATCGACTGCCGCCTTCAGCGTTCGTCCGGTCCCGACGGCAAGCACGATCGGATCGGGGCGTTTCAGCCAGCGCTCGATTTCGGAAGCCGCCGCCTCGGCAATGCCGACGACAGTGGACGAAGAGCCGGGATCGCTCGGAACGATCTCGACATGTTTGAGACCGAATTTCTTGCGCAACTGATTGCCGAGTTCCAGGCAGGCGGCAATCGGATGGTCGAGCCGCACCTTGATCAGCCGTTCGGCCACCGCGAGCGAGACGAGCCGCTGCGCCGATTGGCGCGAAATACCCATGGCGGAGGCGATTTCATCCTGCGTGCGGCCGGCGACATAATAAAGCCAGCCGGCGCGCGCCGCATCGTCCAGCCGTCCTGATGTCTCCGATCGTTTTACCATCTATCGCCGCCGATTAATTTCCTTGAGTCTATCTGGCGGTAGATCAAAACAAAAATCGGGCAAATGTCGAGGGCGTTGAAAAAATGCGCAGCGCTTCTTCAGCCGAACCACTGCATGACGATGTAGATCGCTGCCTTGACGAGACCGTAGATCACTCCGCCGGCGACCACGAGCGACACGGCCGTCATCACGAAGCCGAGCAGCGAAAACAGCCCGTCCCGTCCAAGGATCGCGAAGGCGAAAAGCGAAATCGCGATCGCCGGCAGGATATTGCCGAGCGGCACCGGCAGCACCAGAACGACCGCCAGAATGAGACAGCACAAGCCCGCCAGATATTCCGCCGGCGGCTCGACGAGCAGACCCAATCGCGGCTGCAGCATGCGCTCCGCCCAGGCGAGCCAAGGATGGATGCGCCCGATGATCGTTTCGAAATCCTCGCGACGCATGGAGCGCGCGGCGATCGCCTTCGGCAGCCACGGCTTCAGCCCGAAGGTCAGCTGTGCGGCAAGGAAGATCAGCGGCGCTCCAAGCAGGGAGGATGTACCGGGGGGCGTCGGAAAGGCATTCGGCAGGGCGAAGATCAGCATCAGCGCCCCGATTGCCCGGTCGCCCATCGTCTGGAACAGGTCTCCGATCGACACGCGTTCGCGGCTCCGATCCGCGGCCATCTGCCGGAGAATCGAGGACAGGCGCCGGCCCTTCGGACGCGGCCTGCGGGCAGTGGTTCTGTGCGCTTCAGTATTTTCTATTGTCATGAATCCGGCATCGGAGGGTGAACGAGGAAGGAAACTGTGCGCTCAATATGCCATTAGGATGACCGTGGTCGATTAAATATTGCCGCAACACCGCATTCAACCTTAGTTAATTTATCGAATAATCCTTGTAATTCCCCGCCAAGAGTGCGAGCAGACGCGAAGCATATAAATTTGGCAGACATCAGATGATCATTTCATTCGATATCGGTGGCTCCGCCATCAAAGGCGGAATTGCGCGTTCGGAATCCGACATCGTTCCGCTCGGCCGGCGTCCGACCCCGAAGGACGACTTTCCGGCCTTCGTCGAGACGCTGAAGAGCTTCATCGCTGAAGCCGGCGAAAAGCCTTCGCGCATCGCGCTTTCGATTGCCGGCGTCGTCGATCCGGATACCCAGCGCCTGATCGTCGCCAACATCCCCTGCATCCACGACCGCAACCTTGCGGCTGACCTGGAGGCCGAACTCGGCCTGCCCGTGCTGATCGCCAATGATGCCGACTGCTTCGCCATGGCTGAAGCAGAACTCGGCGCCGGCCGCGGCCATCGCATCGTCTTCGGCGCCATTCTCGGCACCGGCGTCGGCGGCGGCCTCGTCTCCGAAGGTCGCCTCGTCAATGAATCGGGCGGCTTTGCCGGCGAATGGGGCCACGGTCCGATTATCGCGTCGCAGGCCGGCACGCCGCCGATCGCCATCCCCGCCTATGCCTGCGGCTGCGGCCAGAAAGGTTGCGTCGATACCGTCGGCGGTGCGCGCGGCCTCGAACGCCTGCACAAGACGCTGCACGATCTCGATCTCTCCAGCGAAGAAATCATCACCGACTGGAAGAACGGCGAAGAGAAGGCTACCCGCACGATCGATGTCTATATCGATCTCGTCGCCTCACCGCTGGCGCTTTCGATCAACATTACAGGCGCGACCATCGTACCCGTCGGCGGCGGCCTCTCCAATGTCGAACCGCTTCTGGCCGAACTCGACCGGGCAGTGCGCGCCCGGATCCTCAGGAAATTCGATCACCCGCTCGTGGTGCGCAGCGAATGTCGCATCGAACCGGGTCTGATCGGTGCAGCCATCCTCGGCCTGAAAGCCGAGGCCGCATAAAGCGAGGCAATCGGAGGCATAAAGCGGCCCGACGCCTTAAAGCGTCGGCCACATCCGCACGATGGCGGCAAAGCGCTGCCAGTCTTTCCTGAGGCAAGGAGTCCAGGCCGCTTCCGCGACCGCCGGCAGACGCGGAAAGACCAGGCGGTTGAAATAGGCCCGTGAGACAAGATTCTCGCCCCAGATACAGGCCTGAATACCGCGCATCCGCTCTCTCAGCTCTTCCGGCAGCTCGCCTTCCGCCTCATAGGCATAAGTCTTCTCCGGTGGCGTGAAGCCGGCCCAGCTCGCACCCGGCTCTCCCCATCCCTCGGCCTGCGCCATGTCGAGATAATAGGCCTGGCCGGGCGTCATGACGATATCGTAGCCCTCGCCCGCGAGCTCGATGCCGACCTCGGGCTTTTCCCAGGCCATCAGCAACGTGTCGTCACGATCGACACCGCCGCCCTGCGAAACCTCGTTCCAGCCGACGAGCTTCTTGCCTCGCTCGGACAGCATCGCCTTGATCCGCCGCATGAAATAGGACTGAAGCGCGGCTGTATCCGCAATCTTTTCCTTTTCCATCAGCGCCTTGCAGGCCGGCGAGGCAAGCCAGGAACCATGTGGCACCTCATCGCCGCCGACATGCAGATAGTCGGAAGGAAAGAGTGCGACCACCTCGTCGAACACCTTGCCGAGGAACTCGTAAGTGAAATCGACAGCGGGATTGAGCGCATTGTTGGGATAGCCCTGCACAGAACGATAGCTGTCAGGCGCCTCCTGCCCGTCGACAAGCTGCGGCAGCGAGAAAAGCGTTGCGGCGCTGTGGCCGGGAATATCGATCTCCGGCACGACCTCGACATGCAACGTGCCGGCATGGGCGACGATGCGGCGCACGTCGTCCTGCGTGTAATATCCCGATCGTGGTTCGGCGCCGTCACCAAGCTGCGGCAGCAGAATTTCGTCCGGCCCGCGTCTGGCACCGATATCCGTCAGCTCCGGATAGGCATTGATCTCCAGCCGCCAGGCCTCGTCATCCGTCAGATGCCAGTGGAAAATATTGAGCTTGTTCCAGGCGAGAATATCGATCAGCCGTTCGATATCGGCGACCGGATAGAACTGCCTGCTGACATCGAGGTGACAGCCGCGCCACGCATAGCGCGGCTGGTCGGCAATATCGCCGAAATCGGGAAACTGAAAGGTCTCCGCATCCTGGCGTGCGCCATGCAGCAGCTGCGCGACGCTTATCAATCCATAGAAACGACCTGCCGCATCGTCGGTTGCGAGAATGATCTCGTGGGCGTTGAAGCGCAGCTCATAGGCCGCCGGCATGATCGAGGATTCCGCCTTGAAGCGGATCTGCCGTCCGCCCTTGACCGGGTGCAGCGAGAAAGGAACATTATGGGCTGGAAAGAGCCGCTGGTAGAGCGCGAGCACCGTCGCCACCGCCTTGACATCCTCGGACCGCGAGCCGTGCGCCGGATAAAGCGTGACCGGCGGTATTTCCTCCGGACGCATCGACAGCGACAGCGGCCAGGGCAGCAGCGAAAAAGGCTCGCTCACTTCGCCCTTCGGCAGAAGCACGGGCAAGGCTCCGCGCTCGGCACCATCCAGCATCAGGTCGCCGAAGCCGATCGGCACATGCCGGCCGTCGGCAAGCGTCAGATAGGCGGATTTGATGCCCGCCGTGACATGCTTCGGCCCGTTCGCCAGACCTTCGACGGTGAACTGCCAGCTCCCGTCAGGCGGAATGGTCAGCCCGTCAGGCGGCGAAAACTCGTGAAAATTCGCAACGCGCCGCTTGAGCGCGGCGCCTTTTGCAACATGTTCGTCCGCCACGCGGGTGAGCGAAGTATAGGCAAGGGTAAAATTGGAGAGCGGCTCGGCAGAAAGATTGAAGAGCGTGAAGGTGAGGCGCCCAAAACTTCCTTCGACCGGGCTCCAGCTCGCTTCTAAACGGTAATCGGCCACAGTCATATCCTCCCTTCAATGTATATAGTGCGATCTTTACTCCGGTTTAGCGTCATCGTCTCCTCGCATGCTTTCGCAGCTTGACAATTTGACGTCATCGTCGGAAATCGAGAATTTTCAATACGAAGCGAGCCCCGATGAGAGACCCTTTCACGAACCCTTTCCCTGCCTCCGATGAAGCCCGCCATTCCATCTGGGAAATGCTTGTTCACCGCGACATCGATGCCTTCCTCGCTGCGGACTGGGGAAAAGTGGCCGATGATTTTGTCGAAGACGGTTTCATCGGCATCGATGGCGGCAAGGAAGTGAGCCCGGACAAATGGCGCCTGGCCTTCCCGACTCTTGCGGCCTATCGCGACGAATGGCTGCGCCAGGCCGAGGATTTCAAGCAGCAGAGCTTCTCGGAAGATCCGCGCACGGCGATCTTCACCACCAAGACGCTGGAAGATATCGAGATCAACGGCGAGACGGCGCTGGTCCGGAAGAAGTTCGACGGCAGCATCCTGCGTGCCGATGGCGTGCGCGACCGGATGCTCTGGCAGACGCTCTACTATTGCCGCAAACATGACGGCCGCTGGAAGATCTCAGGCTTTACCGGCTATCTGCCGAACCCGATGGGCTGAGACGGGAAACAAGCTGAAATAAAAAAGGCGCGGCTTGAAACCGCGCCTTTTTTCTTATTCGGCGGCCAGCGCCGGCGGATGATGCCTATCTTCATCCGCCTCTTCCTGGTTGGCGCTGGCGCGTTCGTCATTTTTCGTCTTCGGCTCGCGGCCGAAGAACAGGGCATAGCCGGCCGGCAGCACGAGGATGGTCAGCACGGTGGCAACAAGGATGCCGCCCATCATGGCGTAGGCGAGCGGACCCCAGAAGACTCCGCGCGAGATCGGGATCAGTGCCAGCACGGCGGTCAGCGCCGTCAGGGTGATCGGCCGGAAGCGGTTCACGGCAGCGCCGATGATCGCATCGTGCCTGTGCATGCCCGCCTTGATGTTCTGGTCGATCTGATCGACGAGGATGATCGAGTTGCGGATGATGATGCCGAGCAGTGCGATGACGCCGAGGATCGCCACGAAGCCGAAGGGCGCACCGCTGATCAGAAGGGCCGAGGCCGCGCCGATAATGCCGAGCGGGCCGGTGGCGAAGACCAGCAGCGCCTTGCCGAAATGCTGCAGCTGGGCCATCAGCAGGATCATGATGACGAGGAGCATGATCGGCGCCTTGGCAGCGATCGATGCCTGGCTTTCGGCCGAATCCTCGGCACCGCCCTGGATCTCGATCTTGTAACCGGCCGGCAGGCTGTCACGCAGGTCCTTCATGTCGTTATAGAGCTTGGTCACGACGTCGTTCGACTGAACTCCATCAGGCAGCGTCGCCCGCACCGAGATCGTCGGCAGTCGGTCCCGTCGCCATTCGACACCCTGCTCCATGACAGGAACGACCTTGGCGATCTGCGAGACCGGAACGAAGCCGCCGAAATCCGTCGGCACATAGACCGAATTGACGGCCGAGAGCAGCGAGCGGGTGGCATCAGGCTCACGGGCGACGATCGAGACCGTCTCTTCGCCATCCCGGAAGTCGTCGAGCGGCGCGCCGGACATGGCCGTCTGCAACATCTGGCGGACCCGCTGTGAGGTGACGCCCAGCGCCCGGGCACGGTCTTGGTCGATGACGAGCTTCATGGTCGTCACTGGCTCCAGCCAGTCGTCATGAACTGCGCTCAGCATCGGATCTTGAGTGAAGCGTGCCTTCACCTGATCGGCGATTTCACCTACTTCCGCGCGGTCCGGACCCATCACGCGCATCTGCACCGGCCAGCCAGTCGGCGGGCCAAGGAAGAGACGGTCGACCTTGCCGCGGATATCGGGGAAGTCTTCCGCAAGGATCGTCCGAAGCTTGGTGATCAGACGTTCACGCGACGGTTCGTCATTGGCCATGATCAGCAGCTGGGCATAATTCGGGTTACGCAGCTGCTGGTCGAGCGGCAGGAAGAAGCGCGGGGCGCCTTCTCCGATATAGGTGGCGATGAACTTCTTGTCCTCGTCGTCCATCATCTTGGCTTCCAGCGCCTTTGCCTGGACTTCCACTTCCTTGATGCTGGTACCTTCAGGCAGCCAGAGATCGACGAGGATTTCCGGACGCGAGGACTGAGGGAAGAAGTTTTGCGGAATGAACTGGAAGCTCCACAGGCTCGTGACAAACGTGCCGATGGTCAGAGCCAGCACGATGACGCGATGGCGCACCGCCCAGCCGACAGTACGGCGCAGGCCGCGATAAAAGCGCGTGTCGAACACGTCATGATGCTCGCCGCCGGCATGTTTGCGCTGCTTGAGGATCATGTAGCCAAGCCAGGGCGTGAAATAGACCGCCACGAACCACGAGGTCACCAGCGCGATACCGACGACATAGAAGAGCGAGCGCACATATTCGCCTGCAGTTGACGCCGCGAAGCCGACCGGAATGAAGCCGGCTGTGGTGATCAGCGTGCCCGTCAGCATCGGGAAGGCGGTCGAGGAATAGGCAAAGCTTGCCGCATCGATCTTGACCAGCCCTTCTTCGAGCTTTCGTTCCATCAATTCCACGACGATCATTGCATCGTCGACGAGCAGGCCGAGCGCGATGATGAGCGCGCCGAGCGAAATGCGCTGCAGGTCGATGCC
Organism: Hyphomicrobiales bacterium; assembly: GCA_900471925.1. GTDB lineage: Bacteria > Pseudomonadota > Alphaproteobacteria > Rhizobiales > Rhizobiaceae > Rhizobium. The sequence goes on along the minus strand of UCGV01000024.1, from coordinate 65,508 downwards.
GAGCTCGTACATGATGGCGAAAGTCGCAGCCAGCACGAGCGGGATGGCAATCGCGATGACGAGACCCGAGCGCCAACCGATCGACAGGAACGAGACGACGAGCACGATGGCGAGGGCTTCACCGAGCGCATGCATGAACTCGCTGACCGCATCGGTCACGACATCAGGCTGGTTGGAAATCTGGTCGACAGAAACGCCGTAAGGCAGCGAGTCCTCGAAGCGCTTGTAGGTCGCATCCACATCGGTGCCGACATCGGTGACCTTGAAGCCCTTGGCCATGACGACGCCGACCTGCACGCTCTCGTGACCGTTATAACGATACTTGCGCTGATAGGGATCTTCGAGGCCGGACGTGACGGTGGCGATATCGCCAAGACGCGTCACCTGATTGCCGGAGCGCAGGCGTAGTTCCCTGATATCCTCGACCTTGTGGACATTGCCTTCGACCGAGATGCGCACCGAACGCAGGCCGGTATCGACATTGCCGGCGGGATCGACGGCATTCTGGCCCTTGATGGCATTCTGCAGGTCAGGGATCGTCAACCCGCGTTCGGCGAGCGCCTTGGAGGATACGTCGATATAGATCTTTTCCGGCTGGTCGCCGATGATGACGGCCTTTTCGACGCCCGGTGTCGTCAGCAGCATATCGCGCGCCTGAATGGCGAACTTCTTCAGCTCCGGATAGGAATAGCCATCGCCGCTGATCGAATGCAGCGTGATGAAAGTGTCGCCGAACTCGTCGTTGAAATAGGGGCCGAGCAGTCCCTGCGGCAGATCGCTATTGATGTCGCCGACCTTCTTGCGCACCTGATAAAAGGCATCAGCCACATCGGCCGAATTCGTATCGCCCTTCACCTGCACGGTAATGATCGTGCTGCCGGCGCGCGTATAGGATTTCACCCAGTCGAGATGTGGCGTTTCCTGCAGCTTGCGCTCGATCTTGTTGGTGACCTGGTCTTCCATGTCCTGCAGCGAGGCACCGGGCCAGATCGCCTGCACGACCATGACACGGAAGGTGAAATCGGGGTCTTCCTTCTGGCCCATGCGGGTCAGGCCGAGCACGCCGGTGATCAGGATCAGCCCGAACAGGAAGCGTGCAATGCTCGGATGGCCGATCGCCCAACGCGAAAGATTGAAGGGCCGCTTTTCAGTCGTATTGGCGTCCATGATCCAGTTCCCTCTCCCTGTTCGCTCAGCGGACGACTTCGTCCGTGTCGGCGGCAGCCGATTGCTGATCGGGAAGCTTGACCTTCAGGTTCTCGCTCATGAATTGCGTGCCGGCAGCAACGACGAGATCGCCATTGTCGAGCCCATTGGCGACCCGTACGCCATCGCCGGTGAAATCGGCGACTTCGATGCCGCGCATATGCACGGTCGCCGTGTTCCGATCGACGGTCCAGACGACCTGCTTGCCGTCCTTCTGTGCCAGCGCGCTGAGCGGGATGGAAACGAACTTGTCCGTATTGTTGATATCGGCCTCGATCGTCGCCGTCATGCCGAGCAGCACGCGCGGATCGTTTGGCAGGCTGACACGAACCGCGAAAGTGCGCGACTGCTGGTCGGCGCTGCCTGCAACCTCGCGAACGGTACCGTCAAGCACCAGCTTGTCATCGGACCAGAAGCTCGCCTTGACGGTCTTGCCCGTTTTGAACTGGGCGATATCGTTTTCCGGCACGGCGATCTGCACTTCCTTCTCGCCATCGACGGCAACGGCAACGACCGGCGTGCCGGACCCCACGACCTGTCCGACATCGGCATTGATGGTGGTCACGATGCCGCTGTGATCAGCCTTGAGTTCGGTGTAGCTCACCTGGTTCTTCGCCTGATCGAGGGCAGAAGCGGCAGCATCACGGTTCGAAATGGCCTGATCGTGGCTCAGCGAAGCCTGTTCGACCTGCGATTTCGGCGCGACATTCTTGTCGAACAGCTGCTCGGCACGGCGATTGACGAGATCGGCAGTCTCGACGGCCTTTTCGGCGGCGGCGAGATTGGCTTCGGCGGTCTTCACCGCGAGCTGGTAGTCGGTCGAGTCGATCCGGGCGAGCACGTCTCCCGGCTTCACCTGCTCGCCGATATCGACGAGACGTTCGGTGATCTTGCCGTTGACGCGGAAGCCGAGGTTCATTTCCGTGCGTGCCCTGACCGATCCGGAATAATCGAGTGTTCTGACATCACCGGCCTTGGCGATCTCGACCACCTTGACCGGACGGATGACCTCCTTGACCTCTGCCTTTTCTTCCGTGCAGCCGGCAACGCCGAGCCCGACCGCGCCGACAAGCGCGAGGCTCGTGACGGAAGGCATGCGGTTGCGGAAGGCCTTGAGCGAAAACATCTTTCGCACTCCTGATTATCTAGGGTTTTCTCGGGCGGTGGTTGCCGCGCTTATTTTTTCAGTGCCCTGATCGAAAATTCGATCAGCTCGTCCACGGTTGCCCGGTTCGTCTTCGCAAGACATTGGGCCACCATCTGCGGATGGCAGAGATTGACCGTCGCCGCGCCGAAGCAGCGGGCGGCGACCTCAGGATCCTGCTCGGCGAATTCGCCGGCAGCGATGCCTTCGCGGATGACATCGGCGATCATTGCGTTGATGTCGTCGATATGTTTCTCGATCACGTGCCAATCGCGCTCAATTGCGACGATGACCATTTCGTGCACCTTCTCCTGGTCGAGCATCGTATCGACCGTGAGCTGGTACTGACTACGAACGAACTGGCGCAGCCGGTCGGAAGCACTGATCTTCTGATTGCAGATGTCGGCCGCCATCTTATGGCTGGCCGCCAGCATGCGACCGCAGATAGCCTGATGGATCTCCACCTTGGAAGCGAAGAAGCGGTAGATATTGGCGGGCGACATGCCGAGATCGCGGGCAACGTCCGCAACCGTTGTCTTCGAATAGCCGTAGTGGCGGAAAAGCCGCTCGGCCGCATCGAGAATGCGGGTGATATTCTCCTGCCTTGTGACGTCCAGCGTGCTTTCCGCGATGTCATTCATGGGTTTCAGGCCTGATATTTTACGACTGACGAAATTCGAATTTCGTCAGTCGTAAAATATCATCCATCACTTGTCAATGATTTTGCGATGCAAACAAAAATGCCGCAGCCTTGGGAGGCTGCGGCATCGGAACGAAAACAGGCGTAAAGGATCAGACGAGCTTGACGTCGAGCGTGATTGGAACAGCGGAGAGTGCCTTGGAAACCGGGCAGCCGGCCTTTGCCATGCCGGCGAGCTCTTCGAATTTCGCCTGATCGGCGCCAGGAATGCTGCCCGACAGCGACAGGTGGATGGCGGTGATGGCAAAACCACCTTCGACGCTTTCGAGCGTCACCTTGGCCGAGGTTTCCATGTGATCAGCCTTGAGGCCGGCTTCGCCAAGGATCAGCGACAGCGCCATGGTGAAGCAACCTGCATGGGCAGCGCCGATCAGCTCTTCCGGGTTCGTACCGGCAACGCCTTCGAAGCGGCTTGCGAAGCCATAGGGATAATTGCTGAGTGCACCGCTCTGGGTCGAAATCTGGCCCTTGCCATCCTTGAGACCACCCGACCACTGGGCCGAAGCTGTACGATTGATCTGCATGCCGTCCTCCTGTTTCGATTGATTTCGAAGCGTTGTACCGCTCCACCGCGAAGGACATCTCGTCCCTCCGACCGGCAATATAGTCCTCTATCCGCAGAAGACGACACAAGATTGAATGACAATCATCATACAAGAAGGTTGCTTGTGTATGATGATTGCTCTAAAAGACGGGTCACGAGGAATTTCCAATGCAGCCCGCAGCAAGACGCGATGATAAAGCCGCGGCGCCCGAGCGCCGGCCGCGTGTCCGCCGTAACGTCACGGCGGCGATTGCCGGGGATATATGCGCCAACCGTTATCCTGCCGGCACGTTGCTGCCGCGCGAAAACGATCTCTGCGACCTCCACGGCGTCAGCCGCACCGTTATCCGCGAGTCCCTGAAGGTTCTTGAATCCAAAGGATTGGTGCGTGGCAGGCCACGCATCGGCACCACCGTCTGCGGCAAGGACGAGTGGAACATTCTCGATCAGGATGTGCTGGAGTGGATGGGGCCGCATCTTGGCGATTTCGATCTTCTGGCCAGTATTCTCGAAGCCCGCCGGACGATCGAGCCGGCGGCCGCCGAATATGCGGCGAGCCGCGCCAGTGCACAGGAGATCGCCGATCTCGAAGATGCGTGGCAGCGGATGCAATCGGCAAGCAACGATGCAGAGGCTTTCACCGAGGCGGACCTGCTCTTTCATACCGTGCTTCTAAAGGCGAGCCACAATCAGATCTTCCATCGCCTCTCCGTCGCCATCCATGCCGCCCTGAAATTTGCGCTGCATGCCTCGAACGTCGCCATGCCCGATCACCGCGAAGCTCTCGCCTTGCATGGCAAGGTGGTCGAGGCCCTGCGGCTGCGGGATGCGGCGGGTGCGCGTGACTGCGTCAACCGAATTCTCGATCTTGCCAAACGCGATCTGACCGCCGCCGGCAGAACGAAATAAAGAGTTCACTGAATATTGGCGCCTCTGGCCGCCGATCGAAACACGAAGCGAAACGAAAGTGCGACCGTCATGAAGATTACCAAACTGACCACCTACATCGTCCCGCCGCGCTGGCTGTTTCTGAAGATCGAAACCGATGAAGGCATCGTCGGCTGGGGTGAGCCCGTTGTTGAAGGCCGTGCGTTGACCGTCGAGGCGGCCGTCCACGAACTCGCCGATTACCTCGTCGGCAAGGATCCGTTCCTGATCGAGGACCACTGGACCGTCATGTATCGTGGCGGTTTCTATCGCGGCGGCGCTATCCACATGTCGGCAATCTCGGGCATCGACCAGGCGCTCTGGGACATCAAGGGCAAGGCACTCGGCCAGCCGATCCATTCGCTGCTAGGCGGCCAGGTGCGCGATCGCATCAAGGTCTACTCCTGGATAGGCGGCGATCGCCCCTCCGACGTCGCCCGCAACGCCAAGGATGTCGTGGCTCGCGGCTTCAAGGCGATCAAGCTCAACGGCTGCGAGGAAATGCAGATTGTCGATACCAACGAGAAGATCGACAAGGCGGTCGAAACCATCGCAACGATCCGCGAGGCGATCGGCCCGCATGTCGGCATCGGCGTCGATTTCCACGGCCGCGTTCATAAACCGATGGCAAAGGTGCTCGCCAAGGAACTCGAGCCCTACAAGCTGATGTTCATCGAGGAACCTGTTCTCTCCGAGCACCGCGAAACCCTGAAGGAAATCGCCAACCATTGCTCGACGCCGATCGCGCTTGGCGAGCGGCTCTATTCGCGTTGGGATTTCAAGTCGGTCCTATCAGACGGCTATGTCGACATCATCCAGCCGGATCTTTCCCATGCCGGCGGCATCACCGAGTGCCGCAAGATCGCCGCGATGGCAGAAGCCTATGACGTGGCGGTTGCCCCGCATTGCCCGCTGGGCCCAATCGCGCTTGCCGCCTGCCTGCAGCTCGACGCCGTCTCCTACAATGCCTTCATTCAGGAGCAGAGCCTCGGCATTCACTACAACACCGGCAACGACATCCTGGATTACATCTCCAACAAGGAAGTCTTCCACTATGCCGACGGTTTCGTCTCCATTCCGCAGGGGCCTGGCCTCGGCGTCGAAGTGGACGAAGCCTATGTCATCGAACGCGCAAAGGAAGGCCATCGCTGGCGCAACCCGATCTGGCGCCACGAAGATGGCAGCTTTGCCGAATGGTAAGCGAAAGGGCCGCGAAAGCGGCCCTTTTTCATTGCTGCTGTAGGATATCGGGCACTCTATCCGTCATAGTGAAAGCTTAAGGCGAGGAGGTTTCAAATGGCCAGAGCAATCGCAATTCTCATTGCCCGCATTATCTTCAGCTTCATCTTCTTCATGGCCGCCGGCTTCAAATTCGCCGATATCGGCGCGACGGCAGCCTATATCACCGCGGCAGGCTTCCCTGCTGCGACCTTCCTTGCCTGGGTCGCCGCGTTCTTCGAGATCGCGCTAGCGCTTGCTTTTATTATGGGAGCCTTCTTCACCGAGGCGAGCCTGCTTGCCGGGATCTATGTGATCTTCCTCGCCTTCTCCTTTCACGGCCCATCGCTCTGGCAGCAGAACCAGGCCGAATTCGGCTTCTTCGTCGATCACTTCACCTTTCTGGCCGGCCTGCTCTTTGCCGCCGTTCACGGACCGGAAAAATGGGCGTTGCGCCATAGTCTCCTGAAATAATCTCGTCGGCCGATCGTGCCGGAACCAACAGCCGCTCCATTCATTGCCTTTCCGGCAAACGCGAAGAGGAGCGGCCGATGGAGTTGCAGGGAAAGATCGCATTGGTGACCGGCGCAGGCTCCGGCATCGGCAAGGCAACCGCACTGAAGCTCGCCGCCGAAGGCGCAAAGGTGGCGGTACTGAGCCGCACCGAAAGCGAGGTAATGCAGACCTGCAAGGAGATTGTCGCGGCTGGCGGCCAGTCGATCGAATTGACAGCCGACACCAGCGACGAGGCCCAGATGCGCGCAGCCATCGACAGGATGACGAACAGCCTCGGCGGCATCGACATCGTTGTCGCCAATGCCGGCATCAACGGCGTCTGGGCGCCGATGGACGATCTCAAACCCGACGAATGGGATCAGACCATGGCCGTGAACCTGCGTGGCACCTATCTGACCCTGCATCTCACCGTGCCCTATCTGAAGATGAACGGTGGTTCGATCGTGGTTGTCTCCTCCATCAACGGCACGCGTACCTTTACCACGCCGGGCGCCACCGCTTATACCGCCACCAAGGCCGGCCAGGTCGCCATGGTCCAGCAACTGGCACTGGAACTCGGCAGACACGGCATCCGCGTCAACGCCGTCTGCCCCGGCGCTATCGAAACCAGCATTTCCGCCAACACCACCAAACGACACGCGGAAGAAACTGCAGTGCCAGTCATCTGGCCAGAAGGCGAAATCCCGCTCACCGGCGGCAAGGCCGGGTCGAGCAACGATGTTGCCGAAGCGATCCTCTTCCTTGCCTGCGACCGTGCCCGGCATATCACCGGCACACCCGTCTGGATCGACGGCGGACAGGGATTGCTGCGTTAAATGACGTCCACCTCCGGCCGACCGAAGTATCGGCTGTATGCATAGGCTGCAGGGATCGCATTGGCTTTTCCCTAACTAATGCGGAAAGTGTCAGATTTTTATCTGACAGATATATGCATCTGACATTTTCTATAAAGGGCGGGAAACTGCCTATGCGCTCCCTGCAGCCTATGCAGGCCCTGAACGCTGATGGATCTTGGCGGTTAGCCGTTCAGCCGCGCGCTTTCCAGCGTGTAGAGCAACTGCGGGCGTTTGACGCCGCGCAGCGCATAGCGGCCGATACAGGCGAGAACGTTGCGCTCCGCCTCGGGGATTGCCGCTTCGAAATCCGACGACATCAGCACGTTGAGATCAACCGACCGACAGATCGACGCGATCCGGCTCACCTCGTTGACGGCCGGGCCGATGACCGTGAAATCGAGGCGGTTCTGGCTGCCGATATTGCCATAGAAGACATCGCCGATATGCAGGCCGATATAGACATCCGTCGTCGGCCGCCGATCCACCTCGCGCGCTGCATTCAGCACCGCAAGTTTCTGCCGGAGCAGGCGCTCAGCCCGGAGCGCCGCTGCGCAGCTTTCCTCAGGCTCATTGCCCTTGAAGATGGCGAGCACCCCGTCACCGATCAGCTTCAGTACATTGCCGCCAGCCTCATGGATCGCCGTAATCACCACCTCGCTATATTCGTTGAGCAGCGGGATGATCTCTTCCGGCGCCGAATTATCCGAAATCTTGGTGTAGTTCAGAAGATCGGAAAACCAGAGTGCGGCCGAAATCCGTTCGGTCTTGCCGCGCGAGATCTTGCCGTCCATCACCTGATGAGCCGCATCCTCGCCGAGATAGACCTCGGCGATCGTGCGGGCGATACGGGCAAGCGCCACGCATTTGATCGCAAGTCCCAACACCGGCACGAGCTTGCGCAGGATAATGAGATCCTGCTCCGAAAAGCCTTCCGGGTGCTTGGTGGAAAAATGCGAGAAGAAGCAGTCCATCTCGCCGATCGTGCCGGCCGGCGCGAAGCGATGTGCCATCGCGACATAGTCCGTATGGCCCATTGCAAGGATCGGCTCCAGCATGATGAAATCGGTCGGATCGCCAAAGCCGATCCTTCGCCGCACCTCCTTGTTGCCTGTCGTCCAGAGATAGTAGAAAGCCGAGCGGCGCCAGGTATCGAGCCCCTGCCCTTCGCTCGAAGGGCCATATTCGAACTCGCCCTCGAAATCCTCCGTATTGTCCCAGCGGAAAGCCCGGCCTTCATGGACGGGATGAAGCGTATCCATCAGCGCCATGGCCCGATCGAGCCGCATGCCGGCCTTGCGGCAAGCCTGGCAGAAGCCGATCAGCAGGTCCGCTTCGGACACGCCGTTCAGGCCCTGTTCGGTTATCCAGGCTGCAATCGTGCTGACGTCGCTATAGTCCATGCATGCTCCTCGCCACCCGTAAGCTGTAGCGTGAATCTGCAGCGGATGGAAAGACAATCAAGGCGAACGGATCATTGCGGTGCCGGCATATTGTAGGGCGTAACGATTTCGACGGCAGAAAACGCGCCCGGCGTCATTCGGCTGGCGGGAATGGCGCGCGCCATGATCGCACGAAAGGCCGAACGCGCATCCGTTCTCAGATCGTGATGCAGCACGAAGTCGATCCGCCGTTCGGCAAGCAGCACCCTGTTATCCGCATCGAGATCATGTGCCACGAAAACCGAGACCGACCGCCCCGCGGCCTCGAAGGCCGCCAGCGCCGCGCGGTTGCCGCCGCCGACCGAATAGACGGCATTGATCCCAGGATCATCCGCAAGGGCCGCCGCAACGAGCGTACCCGTCGCGGCATCCGTGCCATGCCCCTCGCTGACCTCGATAATACCGATCGACGGATAATGGGCGCGGATCACCCGACGAAAGCCGATCTCCCGCTCCTCCTCGCCGCGAAACCGGCCGCTCGACAGCGTCACCAGCGCCTTGCCGCCTGATGGCACGAGCATCCGGCCGATGAGATAGGCCGCGGTCTCGCCCGCCGCTCGATTATCGGCGCCGGCATAAGCTGAGCGCGCCGAATTCGGCAGATCGGTGACGAGGGTGACAACCGGGATATCGGCGGCATCGAGCCTTGCGACAGCCGCGACGATGTCGGGCACATCGGGCGCCTTCAGCACGATACCATGCGTGCCGCGCAGCCGGATACGATCGAGAAGCTGCACCAGCTCCACCGCCCGCATGACCTCGGCAAAATGAAATCGACAGCGGAAGACGGTCGGCAGGAAGGTTGCAACCTCCGCTTCGAAGGCCGCCCGCACCGCCGTGCTGAACCTGTCGGGCGTCTCCATGACGATATCAATCGTCAGCTTGCGCCCCGCGACATCGGCGCCCGACTGTTTCTCGAGCTCGGCGATCACCGCCTTGACCCGCATCTCCGTCTGTCGCCTGACTCCGGGCCGGCCGTTCAGCACCCGGTCGACAGTCGCGGTGCTGAGTCCGGCCTGGAAAGCGATGTCCTTGACGAGAAAGGGATGGGCCATGCCGCAGTCATTCCCCAGCGTTCTGATGGATTTTTGATGGATTCCTGATCTATATCACCACCCGCACCGGCGTATAGTCCCTTCATCGGACATGGAGGAGCACCCGATGAAATCAGACAACCAGCAGAAACTGCGCGCCGACCGCGTCTGGCTCACCGAAGATGCCTGCGATCTCAACGATTTCCGCGCGCTTGCCGAAAAAGTCACGGCCCTTGCAGATTATCCCACGGCCTCAGCCGTCGAGAGGAACGTGCTGATCTATGACAGCCGCACGGTGATCGGAGCGGCATCGACGCCGGAAGGCCGCCGCGCCATTCTCGCCGAAATCTCGGAAGCCTTCGGCATCGGCCCCGGCGTCGTCGTCTTCAAGCATGCCTATGAAGACACCGGCATCATCGACCGGGCGAGCACGATCTTCGACGAGATCATCGAGGAGCAGCACCGCACCTCGACCGGCGGCGGCGACCATTTCGCCAAGCCGGGCGCCAATGACCGCATCTGGAACTCGCTGGAAAAACACTGCCTTGCCGATCCGGAAAATTTCGCCCGCTACTACGGCAATGCCATCGTGGCGCTCGCAAGCGAAGCGTGGCTCGGCCCGCATTACCAGATGACGGCGCAGGTCAACCGTGTGAACCCCGGCGGTGCAGCGCAATCGGCCCACCGCGACTATCACCTCGGCTTTCAGTCCTCCAAGGTCATCGAGCAATTCCCCGCCCATGTTCACCGCCTCTCGCAGGTGCTGACCCTGCAGGGAGCGGTCGCCCATTGCGACATGCCGCTCGAAAGCGGACCGACGCTGTTCCTGCCGCACAGCCAGACCTATGAGCCGGGCTACCTCGCCCTCAAGCGCCAGGAATTCAAGGATTACTTCGAGCAGCACCATATCCAGCTGCCGCTGGAAAAAGGCGATGTCGTCTTCTTCAACCCCGCCCTCTTCCACGCCGCCGGCACCAACCGCTCGAAAGATATCAAGCGCGTGGCGAACCTGCTGCAGGTCTCCTCGGCTTTCGGCCGGGCGATGGAAACGGTCAACCGCGAGCACATGAGCGCAAAACTCTTCCCCGCCCTCAAGGAACTGAAGAATACGCTCTCTGCCAGCGAGATCGCCAATGCCATCGCCTCCTGCGCCGAAGGCTATTCCTTCCCGACCAATCTCGACCGCGACCCGCCGCTCGGCGGCCTCGCGCCGAAGACCCAGGCGCAGCTCATGTATGAGGCGCTCGCCGAAAACTGGAGCGACGATACCTTCACCAAAGCTCTTGTCGAGCAGGCAGCTAGGAAGCTGAGCTGACGCTTCGCCTTGCACGACAATCATCTTAAAGCCCCTCGCTCCCGGCGAGGGGCCATTCGCGTATCATCAGGAGGAGAAGACATATGAGTACAGATCATGCCCGCCTCGACGGTAAGATCGCCATCGTCACCGGCGGCACACAGGGCCTCGGCGCCACCATCGCCCGCCTCTTTGCCGAGCGCGGCGCCAAGGGCATCGTCATCTGCGGCCGCAACGAGGCCAAGGGCAAGGCAAAGGCCGAGGATATCTCGTCAAAGACCGGTGCCAAGGTCGTCTACGTCAAGGCCGATCTCGGCAAGGTGGAAGATGCGCAAAATGTCGTCCATGTCTGCGACCAGACCTTCGGCCGCGTCGATGCGCTGGTCAATGCCGCCGCCATCACCGACCGCGGCACCATCCTCGATACCAGCCCCGAACTCTTCGACGCCATGTTCGCGATTAACGTTCGCGCCCCCTTCTTCCTGATGCAGGAAGCGGTCAAGGTCATGCGCCGCGAAAAGATCGAGGGCACCATCGTCAATATCGGCTCCATGTCCGCCAAGGCCGGCCAGCCCTTCATCGCCGCCTATTGCGCCTCCAAGGGTGCCTTGGAAACGCTGACCAAGAACACGGCCTATGCCCTTCTGCGTAACCGCATCCGCGTCAATGGCCTCAATATCGGCTGGATGGCCTCCGAAGGCGAAGACCGCATCCAGCGGGAATTTCACAAGGCCGACGATGACTGGCTCGCCAAGGCGGCCGCCAGCCAGCCTTTCGGTCGGCTGGTCGATCCGGAAGAGGTGGCCCGCGCCTGCGCCTATCTCTCATCGGCTGAATCCGGCCTCATGACCGGCTCAGTCATCTGCTTCGACCAGTCGATCTGGGGCGCCTATGACGGCTCGCCGCATCCAGTCGCGGCGCTCTGAAATTCCATTTTGAAGCTCCAGAGCCCGGCGCTTTTCGTCTCCGGGCTCTGGCAGGTTTAACCGTTTCCCGCTACGAAGAAACGATATCGATCTGGGAGGAATCGGGCATGGCTGGAAGCGAACTTTACGACATCAGGGACGAACGGTTCGGCGCACTGATCGCCGGCAGCGCTGTACTGGAAGAACTTTACACAGGCTGTCGCTGGGCCGAAGGACCAGTCTGGTTTTCCGATCTCAACTGCCTGATCTGGAGCGATATTCCGAACGAGCGGCTGATGCGCTGGGTACCGGATGGCTCGGTCTCCGTCTTCCGTTCGCCATCCAATTACGTCAACGGCAATACCCGCGACCGGCAGGGCCGGCTCGTTTCCTGCGAACATGGCGGGCGTCGCGTCACCCGCACCGAGCCGGATGGCCGCATCACCGTGCTCGCCGACAGCTATGAGGGCAAGCGGCTGAACTCGCCGAACGACGTCGTCGTCAAGTCGGATGGTTCGATCTGGTTTACCGACCCGAGCTACGGCATCATGTCGGATTACGAAGGCCACAAGTCTGCGGAAGAGCAGGAAACCCGCAACGTCTATCGCATCGATGCCGCGACCGGCGAAATCGAAGCCGTTGTCACCGATTTCATCCAGCCGAACGGACTGGCCTTCTCACCCGACGAGCGACAGCTCTTCATCGCCGATTCCGGCTCCTCCAATCACGAGGTTCCCCGCCATATCCGCGTTTTCGATGTCGTGGATAGCCGCAAGCTGACGAACAGCCGCTATTTCTGCTCGATCGACAGCGGCGTGCCGGATGGTTTCCGTTTCGATGTCGCGGGAAATCTCTGGACGAGCGCGGCGGACGGCGTGCACTGCTTTGCCCCTGATGGAACGCTGATCGGCAAGATCAAGGTGCCGCAGACCGTCTCCAACATCACCTTCGGCGGCCCAAAGAAGAACCGCCTCTTCATCACCGCGACGCAATCGCTCTATTCGATCTATACGACGACGAACGGCGCGCAGTACCCGTAAGCCTATCGTTCTCTGGCAGCCGTCCTGAGCCCCTGCTGGAAAACCTGCTTCATCTCGGCAAAACCGTCAAAGCCGAGATGATGCGCAAAGCGTATGACGCTGGTCTGCGAGACATTGCAGCGCTCGGCGATCTTCTGGCTGCTTTCGAAAGCGAAAATATCGGGCCGCTCGGCCGCGAGCCGCGCCAGAGCATCAAGCCGCTGCGGCAGATCGCGATGGATGGAAACCCAGAATGCCTTGCTGAGAAAGGCACCACCATCCGCCTTCATCGAAACAGTCTGCATTCTCTCCTCCATCCTTTACCGCCCGCGGAAGCCAGGGTCATCATGGCCCCAGCCCCCACGGGAGGAAGTGCTACGCATGTCGCGCAAAAGTGTGCAGCGGTTTTGCGATAACGACATGCGAAAAAGAAGAACTGAAGCGCGGTAACGCGCTTCAAGCCTTGGCTTTATCGGGCCGGCCGTGGAGCGGCTCCTTGCGGTGCCAGTTTTCGAGGATGCGACCATCGGTATGCTTCTGCTGCGCCCAGCGGATGCCGTTCGAAATGACCTTGTGCACGGTCTTGTCGTGATAAATCGGATAGGTCTCGTGACCGGGGCTGAAGAAGAAGATGCGCCCGCGGCCGCGCTGGAAGGTGCAGCCGCTGCGGAACACTTCGCCACCGGAATACCACGAGATGAATACCAGTTCGTCCGGCTGCGGAATATCGAAGGGTTCGCCATACATTTCCGAGGCATTGACCTCGAAATAGGGCGGCAGACCTTCGGCGATCGGATGCGAGGGATTGACTACCCAGACGCGCTCCAGATCACCTTCAGGCGTTTCGCGCCAGGAAAGGTTGGCATTAGTGCCCATCAGCCGGCGGAAGAGCTTGGAATGATGGCCGGAATGGAGCACCAGCAGGCCCATGCCCTTCAGCACCCGCTGCTGCACGCGGTCGATCAGCCCGTCGCTGACCTCTTCATGCGCCATATGACCCCACCAGAGCAGCACGTCGGTATCGTTGAGCACGGAATCCGGCAAGCCCTCATCCGGATCATCGAGCGTGCCGCGGCGAATCTCGAAATCGGGGTGGGCGATACCGGCGGCGATCGCACCGTCGATACGGTCGGGATAGATATCCTGAACTTCTTTATGGACCTGCTCGTGGCGTCCTTCGTTCCAGATCGTGACCTTGATTGTCATGCTATTCCTCGATGTTCTGGGGCCTCGATGTGTTTCAAGCCCTAATAGTTCAAGCGGTTGCCGAACGGATGACCCGGCCGGCGGAATCAAACAGATGGCAACCGGCGCGCTCCGCCGTCAGCGACACGCGATCGCCGGGACGGATAGTCATGTCGCCCTCCGTGCGCACGACGATCGGCTGCTGCTGCGAACCGACCGTCAGATAGGTCTCGACGCCAAGACGCTCGACGATGACGACCTCGGCCGAGAAATCGCCCTGCCCTTGCGGCGCAAGCTTCAGATGCTCCGGGCGGATACCAAGCTTCGCCTCGCCCTGCGGCACGGCGCCATTGGCATCCGAGAGGTCGATCGCAAGGCCGAGCGGGCTTTCCAGATGCACCTTGCCGGCATCCCGGCGTGTGGCCGTCATCGGCAGTACATTCATCTTCGGCGAGCCGATGAAAGTCGCGACGAACTCGTTTTCCGGCTGGTGATAGAGCTCCATCGGCGCGCCCTGCTGGGCAACGACACCCTTGTTCAGCACGACGATGCGATCGGCCATCGTCATCGCCTCAACCTGGTCATGCGTGACATAGACGACGGTCGCCTTCAGCTCGCGATGCAGGCGCTGTAGCTCCGCGCGCATCTGCACGCGCAGGGCCGAATCGAGGTTCGAAAGCGGCTCGTCGAACAGGATCAGCGACGGCTTCTTGATGATCGCACGGCCGATCGCCACGCGCTGGCGCTGGCCGCCGGAAAGCGCTGCCGGCTTGCGGTTGAGATAGTCGGTCAGCTGCAGGATCTCGGCGACGCCTTCCACCTGCTTCTTGATTTCGGCTTCCGGCACCTTCTTCAGGCTCAGCGAGAAACCGATATTCTCCGCGACCGTCATATGCGGATAGAGCGCATAGGACTGGAACACCATGGCGATGCCGCGTTTATCCGGCGGCACGTCGTTGATGCGCTGGCCGTTCAGCACCAGATCGCCCTCGTCGATACCCTCAAGACCGGCGATCATGCGTAGCAGCGTGGACTTGCCGCAGCCGGACGGGCCGACGAACACGGCGAATTCGCCGTCTTCCACCGTGATATCGACGCCCTTGATGACTTCGAGCGCGCCGTAATATTTGCGAACGTTTCTGAGATTGATCATTCGTTTCTCTTTCTTGATCTCAGCCCTTCACACCGCCCGCGAAGGTCTGGACGAGGAAGCGCCGCGCAAAGCCGAAGGCGACGACGGCAGGCAGCAGGTAAATGAAGGCGAGAGCCGTCAGCAGGCCGTAATCGATCTCGTTGATGCGCAGGAAGGCGCGGAAGAGACCGAGCGGCAGCGTCTGCAGCTCCGGCGACGACAGGAAGATCAGCGGTAGCAGGAAATCGCCCCAGGCCGACATGAAGGCGAAGAGACCGGCAGCCGCAAGCCCAGGCATGGCAAGCGGGATCAGCACGCGGCGAATGCGCTGCATCATCGTCGCCCCGTCCATGACCGCCGCTTCCTCATAATCGCGCGGCAGGCCGTCGAAGAAGGTCTTCATGATCCAGAGCCCGAGCGGCAGCTGCATGGTGGCAAGCACCAGCATGATGCCGAGATAGCCGTCGATGAATCCGGTCCAGCGCATGATATCGCGGGCATAGCTGCCGAAGATCGGCCTGAGGATCGCGCCTTCCGCATTGTTCAGCGTCAGCAGGAACTTGTAGAGCGGCACGACGAGGGCCGTCGGCGGCAGCACGCGGATGAGCAGGATCGCGTAGAGAAAGGGCAGCTTCCACCAGGCCCGCGTGCGCGACAGCGCATAGCCGCCGAGCCCTGCCAGAACCATGACGATAAGCGTGGCGCCGCCGACAACGAAGAGCGAATTGAACAGCCATTTCGCCCCGTCTTCCTTGGTGAAGACGCGAACGTAATTTGCGAGCGTCCACTGTTCCGGCCAGTGCAGGAAAAGCTGCGCATTGCCGTCGAAGGAGGCGAGCAGCACCCAGAAGAAGGGTACGGCGCAGAAGATCGAGATGATCGACAGCGTTGCATAGGCAAGCAGGTCGGAGCGGGTCTTGTTGGCGCCTTCGCTCGGGGAAACAACGGCCATGTCAGACCTCCACTTTCATGGCCCGCACATAGCCGATGCCGAGGATCAGCGAGATGATGAGCGTGACGACCGCGACCGCAGCACCGTAACCGAGCTGGAAGGCCGTAAATGACTGGTTATAGATGTAAATGCTGACGACCTCCGTCGCTCCGCCCGGTCCGCCGCGCGTCAGCGCGTAGACGAGGCCGAAGACGGCGATGGTGGAAACGGCCGAGATCAGCATGTAGAGCAGGATCGTCGGCATCATCAGCGGCAGGGTGATGCGGCGGAACATCTGTGAGGGTGTCGCGCCATCCATGCGCGCCGCCTCGTAGATTTCGGACGGAATAGTGCTCAAGCCCGCCGTCAGCAGGATCATCGCCGTAGCGATACCGCGCCAGGTATTGACGATGATGATCATCGACAGCGGAAAGGCGTTCAGCCAGTCTGCAGGATTGACGCCGAAGAAGGCGACGATACGAGACAATGTGGCATGTTCGCCGCCGGCTAGCATCGAAATCCACATGAAGCCGGCAACGACCTCGGGAGCGGCATTCGGCAGCAGGATGATCGAGGAGAAGAACCGCCGGAAACGGATCGGCCGGCGCAGCGCCATCGCTGAGACCAGCCCGAGCACGAACTGCCCGATGACGGCCGAGCCCATGACGAAGACGAAGGTGACGAACAGCGAATTCCAGAATTTCGCATCGTTGAGCAGACGCGTGTAGTTGCGGATGCCGACCAAACGCGGCCGCAGGGCCGCAGCCCCTGTCAGCGCCTCGTTGGTGAAGCTCAGGTAGACGGAATAGAGGGCGGGATAGATCACAAAGGCCAGAAGCAGGATCAGCGACGGCAGCAGAACCAGCAGGAGTTGGCGCTCGGTTCGCTTTTCATGAGAGTTTCGGGCCATTGAAGCTCACAACCTTATCGAATGAAACCGGGAAGACGCGGCGAGAATGCCGCGTCCCCGTCTTGGGCGGGAGGAAAGATATCGGTGGCTTACTTGACCACGTCGTCGCCGAGCGTTTCCTTGACGTAATCGACAAGGATCTTCTGGGCGCCGGCTGCATCGGTTTCCTTGCGCAGCAGGGCTTCGGTGGCACGAGCCACACCTTCGGCAACCGTACCGAAGCCGGAAGCCTGTTTCAGGAACACACCGTTTCCAGCAGCAGCATGGACCGGAACGAGTTCCGTCAGCTTCTGGAATTCCGGATCCTTGGCCGCGTCCTTGCTGGCGGGGATGTTACCGATGCGGGCAGCATAGGAAACCTGCGTTTCGACCGAGCCGATTTCCATCAGCGCCTTCTTGGCAAGTTCCACATTGGCGGACTTGGAGTTGACGGCCCACGGAGCAGCGAGGTTGGCAAGAACATACTGGCCGCCGCTCTGGCCCGGAACGGTCCAGGTGCCGACGATCTTGGTCACGTCAGGGATCGGGTTCTTGCTTTCGCGACCCCAGTCGAAAATGTAGCACCAGGAGCCGCATGTTGTGGCTGCAAGCTTGCCGGACGGGAACATTTCATACTTCGGCACGACCCAGGGCTCGGGTCCGAGCAGCGGCTGAACCGGCATCAGATCCTTGTCGATCAGCGTCTTGTAGACGTTGAAGACATCCTTCACGCCTTCGCCGTTCAGGTCGAGCTTCCCATCGGCATCGACGAGCTGCGGCGTCTTGGAACCGACGAGCAGGTGCTGGAAGCCTTCGTCGAAGGCACCGCTGCCCCAGGAAACGCCGGCCGGGAAGAGCAGGCCGTAAGAGCCGGTCTTCTGCTTCACTTCAGCCGCGCGATCCAGCAGCTCCTGCCAGGTCTTCGGCTGCTCCGTGGAGATGCCGGCCTTTTCGAGAACGTCCTTGCGGTAATAGATTTCCTGGATGCCGAGCATGAACGGCATCACGTAGGTTTCACCGTCAGGGCTGACGGCGAGCTGCTTGGCGACGTCATAGAAGTTGGCGTAGCCGTCCCAGGCCTTGAATTCAGCGGTGACAGGCGCGAGGTAGCCGGCCTCCACCATGTCGGCAACGGCAGCCGTCGTCGGTATGGAGAAGAGGTCGGGCGCATTGCCGGCGCCGAGCTCGGTCAGAAGCTTGGTGAGATAGTCCTTGTCCGGCGCCGGGTATTCGACGACCTCGACCGTCACGCCATATTTTTTCTCGATCCGCTCGACGGTCGACTTCATCGCGTCGATGCCGGCCTGACCATGATTGGCGATACGAATTGTTTCAGCATGGGCCAGCGTCGAAACCGCGCTGAGCAGGATGGCGCACAGGCCACCGATAACCGTCTTCTTCAACGGAAGTCCTCCCTTTTTTAGAGACACGGCGCCCTCCAGCACCGGTGAGGAAAATGTACACGCATTCTGAATGCTGACAAGATGATTTTTAAACCATCAGTCGCCATAAAATTATCCATTTGATTTTACTAGTTTATTTATAACTTGCATCGGATGTATCGTTTGTGTAATCGTTTGCACAACGATATCAGGGAGGATTTCGATGTCTCAGAAATTGCGCCTCGGCGTCATCGGCGCCGGCTTGAAAGCGGCTGAATATGCTCAGAGCTGGGCGAAGATGCCGGAAATTGAATTCGTGGCTCTCGCCGACACCAGCGAAGCCTCCCGCAAACGCCTCACCGACGTCTGCACGGCGGTCGGTGCGCCCGAGCCGAAGAGCTTTGCCGATTACCGGGATCTGTTGGCTGAGTGCCGCGGCGAACTCGACATCATCTATGTCTCCACCCCTCACGCTTCCCATGCCGAACAGGCGACGGCCGTTGCCGAAGCCGGCCTCGATCTCTTCCTAGAAAAGCCGATGGTGACAACAGTTGCCGAGGCCGAGACCCTGATTGCGGCGCAGAAAAAGAGTGGCGTCACCATCGTCACCGCGTTCCAAGGTGGGCTTTCACCGCTTGTGCTCGACACCCGCAAGCGGGCTCTCTCAGGCGAATTCGGCGAACTCATCGCCATCTCCGGCATGATCTGGGAAAGCTGGGCGTCGAACTATGAGGGCCACTGGAAGCAGCAGCCGGAGATCTCCGGTGGCGGCTTCATGTTCGATACCGGCGCGCACATGATGAACACCGTCTGCCTGCTTGCCAATTCCGATTTCGACAGCGTTTCCGCCTATATGAACAACCACGGCAAGAAGGTGGATATCGCCACCGCCGTTTCCGCCCGCCTGAAAAACGGTGCGCTCGCAACGCTGACGGCCGCCGGCGAAGGCCCTCCCGGCTGCGCCTCCTACATCACCTTCTTCTATTCCAAGGCGATCGTGCGCATCGACGCCTGGGGCGGCTGGCGCGAAATCAGTGTCGGCAGAACCAACGAGCCGCGTGAAGAGGCCGAGATTCTAGGCAATCCGATGAAGAATTTCCTCGCCATCCGCGCCGGAACGATGGAAAACTCCGGCTCCGTTGAAATGGGTCTCAGATTCGCTAGGCTCTGGGATGCAATCAAGGAATCTGCGGCAGCCGACGGCACCCCCGTCAGGATTGCCGGATAGGCGCAAAATAATGAGCGGAACGAACAGACGGCGGATCACCTCGAAGGAACTGGCAAAACTCGCCGGCGTATCCTCCGCGACGATTTCCAGGGCTTTCTCGCCGGATTCCAGGATCGGCAGCGCCACGCGCGACCGTATCCTCGCCGTTGCCCGTGAATATGGATATCAGCCGAATGCGATCGCGCGATCGCTGAACAACCAGCGTTCGCGCCTCGTCGCCCTTGTCGTCAACGCCATCGGCAACCCTTGCGAAGCCGAGGAGCAACAGCTCCTCGTCCACCGCCTGCAGGCCCGCCAACTCCTGCCGATCCTGCTCTGCTGCGCCGATCATTCCGACCGCCTCCAGTTGATGCGGCTCGCCTCGACCTATCAGGTGGATCACGTCGTCATCTTCTCCGACATGGTATCTATGCAGGATGCGGTCGATATCTTCCATACGACGCGGCCGATCATCGTTTCCTTCGAGCCGCTTGAGAACGAGGATGTTTCCAACATCCGTATCGATGGCGCGGTCGGCGCTGGCGAAATCATCGACAAGATCGTCGGCGACGGCAAAAAGCGTTTCGCCTACCTCTCCGGCACCAAATCGAGCTGGATCGACAAGCTGCGCCGCAAATGGTTCGCCGATGCGCTCGCCCGTCACGGCCTTGCCTTCGAGGCCGAAGCCTTCGGCGATTATTCCTATGATTCCGGCTTCAAGGAAGCCGTGTTGTTGTTGCACCGCTCCAAGGTCGACGCCATCATCTGCGGCAACGATGTGATGGCGATCGGCGCACGTGATGCTGCGCGGCGCGTGCTCGGCAAGAACACGCCTGACGATATCGCCATTGTCGGCCAGGACGGTATCGCCATGGCCGCCTGGGACTGCAACGACCTGACAACGCTGAGCCTCGACCACGCCGCCTTCATGGACGCTGTCGTCGAAGTGATCGAACGCCACGAGGCCGGCGACGAAGGCCCGCACAGCATCACGCTTGCCTGCACGCCCCGCTGGGGCTCGACCGCCTGAGGGGGCGGTTCCAGTCATTCGCATCGAGGAGGATTACCGATGACTACCCTTTCCCGCGCCGCCGCATGGCGCCACCTCTCCCTTGCCGCCTGTCAGGGAGAATGAAATGCGCTCTGTCGTTTCCTTGAACGAATCCTGGAGCTTCCACGAAGGCTTCGGCCAGAACCTTACGGAGGCCTTCGATGGCGCCGATATGGTCCACCTGCCGCACACGGCCGTCGAGCTGCCCTTCAATTATTTCGACGAGAAGCGCTATCAGCGCGCCTTCACCTATCAGAAGGTGCTGCGCTGGCTGCCGGAATTCGAAGGCCGCGAAGTTTCCATCCTCTTCGACGGCGCCATGGCCGACAATGTCGTCTATCTGAACGGCGAAGAGATCATCGCCCACAAGGACGGCTACACGCCGTTCGAAGCCCGCCTCACCGGCAAGCTCATCAAGGGCGACAACCTGATCACCGTCAAGATTGACGGCAGCGAAAACCCTGCCATCCCGCCCTTCGGCGGCCGCATCGACTATCTCACCTATGCCGGCATCTATCGTGACGTCTGGCTGAAGGTCACCGACAAGGTTTCGATCCGTAACATCAAGATCGAGACGCAGGACGTCCTCTCCGACAGGAAGTCGGTGTCGGTACGCGTTGATATCGCCAACCCGCAAGGCCTCGCCTATACGGCGACCGTCACCGGCTCGCTGAGAGACGCTCATGGCAACATTCTGGCGAGCGCGGCCGGCGAGACGATCGGTACCAACACGACGCTCTCCTTCGGCGGCCTGACTGACATCGAACTCTGGGATCTGTCCAACCCGGCGCTCTATGAAGCCTCCGTCGAACTGAAGACGGAACATGGCGCCGACAGAACCACCGGCAATTTCGGCTTCCGTACCGCCAAGTTCACACCGGAAGGTTTCCTGCTGAACGGCCGCCCCGTGAAGCTGCAGGGCCTCAACCGCCAT
Source organism: Hyphomicrobiales bacterium (assembly GCA_900471925.1). GTDB lineage: Bacteria > Pseudomonadota > Alphaproteobacteria > Rhizobiales > Rhizobiaceae > Rhizobium. The sequence goes on along the minus strand of UCGV01000024.1, from coordinate 44,015 downwards.
CAGGCCTATCCCTATGTCGGTTATGCCGCCGGCCGTTCCGCGCAGGAGCGCGACGCCGACATCATGAAGACGGTACTGAAGTGCAATATCGTACGCACCTCGCACTATCCGCAGTCGAAATGGTTCCTCGACCAGTGCGACCGCATCGGCCTGCTGGTTTTCGAGGAAATCCCCGGCTGGCAACATATCGGCGATCTCGACTGGCAGAGGGAATCGATCGAGAACGTGCGCCGCATGATCGAGCGTGACTGGAACCATCCGTCGATCATCATCTGGGGCGTGCGCATCAATGAATCGCTCGACAGCCACGATTTCTACACCGAGACCAATCGCCTGGCGCATGAACTCGATTCCACCCGCCAGACCGGCGGCGTTCGCTACCTGACGGAAAGCGAGCTTCTCGAAGACGTCTACACGATGAACGACTTCATCCTCGGCAACGAGGAACTGCCGGGCGCCAACCGCCCGCGCACCGCGCTACGCAGCCAGCAGGAAAATACCGGCCTGCCGAACAAGGTCCCCTACATCATCACCGAGTTCAACGGCCACATGCATCCGACCAAGATGTATGATGCCGAACAGCGCCAGGCCGAGCATGTGCGCCGCCATCTGGAGGTGCTGAACGCCGCCTATGGCGATCCGGATATTTCGGGCGCCATCGGCTGGTGCATGTTCGACTACAACACGCACAAGGATTTCGGCTCCGGCGACCGCATCTGCTACCACGGCGTCATGGACATGTTCCGCGAGCCGAAATTCGCGGCCTATGTCTATGCCAGCCAGTGCGACCCTTCGGATGAGATCATCATGAAGCCGGTCACTTTCTGGGCGCGCGGTGAACGCAGCATCGGCGGCGTGCTGCCGCTGATCATCCTTACCAATTGCGACGAGGTGGAGCTGAAATACGGCTCGCTCACCAAGCGCATCGGCCCGGACTACGAAAACTATCCGCACCTTCCGCATCCGCCCGTCGTGCTCGATCACCGCCACTTCACCCAGGACGAACTCGGCCGTTGGGGGCTGGAATGGATCGACGGCGAATTCACCGGCTTCATCAATGGCGAGCCGGTCACCAGCCTGACGCTTGCCGCCGATCCGCTGCCGGCGGCACTGGAGGTCGCACCTGACCACACCACGCTGAAGGCCCGCGAGCGCGACACGACGCGTGTCATCATCCGCGCGCTCGATCAGCGCGGCCAGCGCCTGCCCTTCCTGAACGATGTCGTGACGCTGAACGTCCACGGCCCGGCCAAGATCGTGGGCCCGGCGGCCGTACCCTTGCAGGGCGGAACGGCCGGTTTCTGGCTGGAGGCGTCAGGTCTGACGGGCGAAATCACGGTGGAAGCGGTCTCGAACCACTTCGCACCGGTCACGATCTCACTGGCGGCCGTCTGACGGCCACCAGGGAATAGTTTCGCTGACTAAGCGATCCTGAGCTGGCTCGTCGGATCGAAGAACACCGCCTTGTCGAGATTGAAGGCAAGGCGGGTGTTCTGGCCGGGCAGGATATCGGTATCGGCGCCGAGACGTGCAACAACCGACTTGCCGCCGAGCTTTGTGACGGCAAACGTGTCGGAGCCAGCCGGTTCAACGACCTCGATGGCGCAATCGCCGTGAACGACGGACTTGGCCTTGCGGTCGGCACCGTCAGGATCCGTCAAAGCCTCGGGACGAATGCCGAAGATCACCTGCTTACCGGCATAGCCGGTCAGGCTGTTATTGCCGGCGTTGACGGGCAGTTTCAGCGGCTCGCTATTCGGCCGCTCGAGTGACACCTGCAGGCCGCTGGCACCGTTCTCGACGGTAGCATTGAGCAGGTTCATCGCCGGCGACCCCATGAAGTCCGCCACGAAAATATTGGCCGGGCTATTATAGATCTCGGCCGGCGTTCCGAACTGCTGCAGCACACCATCCTTCAGCACAGCGATCTTGGTCGCCAGCGTCATCGCCTCGATCTGGTCATGCGTGACGTAGACGATCGTCGTGCCCATGCGCTGGTGCAGGCGCTTGATTTCCGTGCGCATGTCGACGCGCAACTTCGCATCGAGGTTGGAGAGCGGCTCGTCGAACAGGAAGACCTGCGGATTGCGCACCAGCGCACGGCCCATCGCCACGCGCTGGCGCTGGCCGCCGGAAAGCTGCGACGGCTTGCGGTCCAACAGATGGCCGATCTGCAGCATGTCGGAGACCTGCTTGATCGCCTTCTCACGCTCGTCCTTCGGCACGCCGCGGATTTCCATGCCGAAGGCGATGTTGCCGGCGACCGTCATGTTCGGATAGAGCGCATAGCTCTGGAACACCATGGCGATATCGCGCTTGGACGGATGCAGATCGTTGATCGACCGACCATCGATGCGGATTTCACCCGAAGTGATCGCCTCAAGCCCGGCAATCGTGTTGAGCAGCGTGGACTTGCCACAGCCGGACGGGCCGACCAGCACCAGGAAGCCGCCCTTTTCGAGTTCCAGATCGATCCCCTTGAGAATATCGACGGCGCCGAAGCGCTTCTTGAGACCGGAAATTTCAAGGAAAGCCATGGATCACCCTTTGACGGCGCCCGCCATCAGACCGCGCACGAAATAGCGGCCGGCGAGGATATAGACGATGAGCGTAGGAACGGCCGCGATCATCGCCGCAGCCATGTTGACATTGTATTCGACCACGCCGGTCGAGGTATTGACGACGTTGTTCAGCGCCACCGTCATCGGCATGGACTCGCCCGTGCCGGCATAGGCCGAGGCGAAGAGGAAGTCGTTCCAGATATTGGTGAACTGGTAGATGACCGTGACCACGATGATCGGCAGCGAATTCGGCAGCATGATGCGGCGGAAGATCTGGAAGAAGCTTGCGCCATCCACCTGCGCCGCCTTCACCAGTTCCGTCGGGAAAGCCTCGTAGAAATTGCGGAAAAACAGCGTCGTGAAGCCGAGGCCGTAGACCACGTGGACGAAGACCAGGTTCACGGTCGGATTGCCGAAGCCGAAATTGAAGCCCGTGGCATTCTGCAGCGTCGTGCCGAAACGGCCGAGAAAACCGAGAATGGTTGCCATCGGTAGCAGTACCGACTGGAACGGGATGAAGCAGGCAAAGAGCATCAGCCCGAAGACCAGCGTGTGGCCCGGAAAGCGCCACTTGGTCAGCACGTAGCCATTGAGCGCACCCATGATGGTCGAGATTGCCACCGCCGGCACGACCATCTTGATTGAGTTCCAAAAATAGCCCTTGATGCCGGCGCAGGTGAGGCCGACGCAGGTCTCGCCCCAGGCCTTGAACCAGGGATCGAGCGTCGGCGATTGCGGCAGCGCCAGCATGTTGCCGTTCTGAATCTCGTCCATCGTCTTGAACGACGTCGTCAGCATGACGAAGAGCGGCATCAGATAGAGAACGGCAAAGATCAGCAGCAGGCCGTAGATGATGACGCGGCCGATCCACCGGCCGCTATTGCCACCATGCGAAGTTGCGATCTCGAAAGAGGTAATGCTGCTCATCGCGCCTTCTCCCTCAGTTCGGAATAGAGATAGGGAACGATGATCGCCGAGATGGTCATCAGCATGATGATGGCGCTGGCGGAGCCGACAGCCATTTCATTCCGCTTGAACGTATATTCGTACATGAAGTTGGACGGCAGCCAGGCCGAGCCGCCGGGGCCGCCTGATGTCAGCGCCACCACGAGGTCGTAGGACTTGATCGCCATATGGGCGAGCACGATGAAGGCCGACAGGAAGATCGGTCGCAGCAGAGGAATGATGATCCGGCGGTACATCTGGAAGGGCGAGGCACCGTCGATCTGCGCCGCCTTCATGATCTCGCCGTCGATACCGCGCAGGCCGGCAAGGAACATCGCCATGACGAAGCCGGAGGCCTGCCAGACACCGGCGATGACGACAGTGTAGATCACAAAGTCCTTGTTCTTGATCCAGTCGAAATGGAAGCTCGTCCAGCCGAAATGGTGCAGCGTCTGCTCGAGCCCGAGACCCGGATCGAGAAACCACTTCCAGGCAACGCCCGTGACGATGAAGGACAGCGCCATCGGATAGAGGAAGATCGGCCGCAGCACACCCTCGCCGCGGATCTTCTGGTCGAGAAGAATCGCCAGCAGCAGGCCAAGCCCGAGGCAGATGAAAATATAGAGGAAGCCGAAGATCCCCATATTGGTGATCGACGTGTACCACGAGGACGGCGGATCGCTCTCGAAGGTCCAGCGCCACAGCCGCTCGTAGGCGCGCGTGCCCGTCAGCGCATAGGACGGGAAGGTCTTGGAATTGGTGAAGGAGAGATAGGCCGTCCAGACAATGAAGCCATAGACGAAGATGATGGTGATGAGAAAACTCGGCGCCAGCACGATCTTCGGCAGCGCATCCTGCAGCCGGCCTCGAATGGACGTGCGGGTGGAAGATTTCGACGTCAGCACCGGATCCGTGGTCGCAACTGTACTCATGAGATCATCTCCTCCCTGCACCGCAGGGGCTGTGGCTTTCCCGCAAGAAGCGCGGGAAAGCCTTGATCGATGGAAGGATTAACGGGCGTCGTCGATAGCCTGAACGAGCTGGGTGACAGCTTCGTCGGAGGTCTTGATCTGACCGTGAACGAACTTCGAGACCACGTCCTTATAGGCGTTGGCGATCGCCGGAGGAGCGCCATAGCCCTGCGCCAGCGAGCCGAACAGCGTGCCGCCTTCGTTGGCGTGCTTCAGATCGGCAATGCCCTTCTTGCCGCAAGCGTCGAAAGCCGTATCCGGAACGTCGGTGCGGGCCGGAACCGAACCCTTGACGACGTTGAAGGCGGACTGGAAGCTCTTCGACAGCGTTGCCGTGGCGAGTGCCACCTGAGCGGCCTTGCGATCATCCGGAACGTTGAACATGCCGAACATGTCGGAGTTGTAGATCACGCTGCCGTCGGTGCCCGGGAAGCGGTAGCACAGGAAGTCGGTATCAGGGGTCTTCTTGGCGGCGACGAATTCGCCCTTCGCCCAGTCACCCATGACCTGCACCAGAGCATCACCCTTGATGACCATGGCGGTTGCCAGGTTCCAGTCGCGGCCCGAGAAGTTCGGATCGACATACTGGATGATCTTGGCGAGGTTATCGAAGGACTTCTTCATCGTGTCGGACTTCAGCGAAGCCTCGTCGAGGTCGTTGAAAGCCTTCTTGTAGAATTCCGGACCACCGGTCGAGAGCACGATGGAGTCGAACATCGTGGCTTCCTGCCAGTTCTGACCGCCGAGTGCGAGCGGGATGACGCCTGCTGCCTTCGCCTTGTCGAGGAGGGCGATCAGGTCGTCGAAGGTCTTCGGCTGCGTGCCGCCGATCTTGTCCATGACGGCCTTGTTGATCCACAGCCAGTTGACGGAGTGGACGTTGACAGGTGCTGCGACCCACTTGCCGTCATAGACGGAGAACTTCTGCAGTGCTGCCGGAACGGACTTGTCCCAGCCTTCCTTCTTCGCCGTCTCGGTCAGGTCGCCCATGACGCCGGCCTGGGCATAATCGAGCACGGTGTAGCCGAGCATCTGCGAAGCGGTCGGGTAGGTGCCGGCAGCAACCATCGCCTTCAGCGCGGTCATTGCGGCATCGCCGCCACCGCCAGCAACCGGAACGTCTTTCCAGGCATAACCTTCCTTCGCGAGGTCGCCCTTGAGGACGTTCAGTGCGGCAGCTTCGCCGCCAGACGTCCACCAGTGCAGCATCTGGACTTCCTTGACGTCGGCTGCGTGTGCGCTGCCGAAGCCAGCCATCATCACGACAGCAAGGGCTGCCGAGCTCAAAAACTTGCGCATGAATATCCTCCCGTTCGTGAAAGGGCAGCGAGACCCACCTCAGCCGCCCCGATGTTTTCCGCGGCAAAAGCGGTCAAACACCCCACCGCACCTCCCAGCGCGGTTGACAATTTAAAACGTTATAAATGAAGCCGCGTCAAGTCCTTCCTCGACTCCCGAGAAAAATATCCTGATCCACACATCCATTGAATTTATTCATTTTTTCGAGAGCACCTAAGAAATCGTAAAAATTTAAATCGTTTGCATTGATTGATTGCATGCAGGTTGCATCGTGTTATGGTGGCCGCGATCCAGCACGGAATGTCCTCAGTGACCGAATCGTCCCAACTGCAACGCGGTGAAAATCCGGATGGTGCGCAAAAGCGCGGCAAGCCGACATTGCGCACCATCGCGACCTTGACCGGCCTCGCAGTGACGACTGTTTCGCGCGCGCTCAGCGACGCGCCGCAAATATCGGCCGAAACCCGCGAACGCGTCCACCGCATCGCCCGTGAGATCGGCTACCTGCCAGACCGCGCAGCACAGCGCCTGAAGACCGGTCGCACCAATGTCATCAGCATTCTTCTCGATCCGCATCAGGAAGTCGTCGGTTTCGGCACTGCCATCATGTACGGCATCGCCAAGGTGCTGAAGGAAACCTCCTACCACCTCGTCGTCGCCCCGAACTTCCTGTCGACGACCGATCTCGAAGCGGCGGAATATATCGTCCGCAACAATTTCGCCGACGGCCTGATCTTCACGCGCACCGAGCCTTTCGATGCGCGGGTGCGGATGCTGCAGGAAGTGGGCTTTCCCTTCGTCTCCCACGGCCGCACCGAATTTTCGACGCCGCACCCCTATGTCGATTACGACAACTATGCCTTCGCCTACGAAGCGACGCGGCGCCTGATCGCCAAGGGACGGAAGCGGGTCACAGTCGTCATGCCGCCGAAACGGCTGACCTTCAGCCAGCACATTCTTCATGGCTTCATGACTGCCGTGCGCGAGGCAGGCGTTGCCTACGAGATACCAGAAACGGTCACGCTCGATTCACCGGCCAACGAACTCAGGGATTTCTTTCGCGCCCGCGCCGCAGCACCTGATGTTCCCGACGGCTTCGTCTGTCCGGGCGAAGTTTCCGCGCTCGCGCTCATGACCGCCATGAGCGATGCCGGTCGTGTTCTCGCTCAGGACTACGACATCGTCGCCAAGGAGACCTCGCATCTCCTCACGCATCTTCAGCCGAAGATCGAGACCATCTATGAGGATCTCGTCGAGGCCGGCGAACATCTGGGCCAGATGCTGCTTCACCGCATCGCCAATCCCGCAGCAGACAACGAGACCCTGCTCTTGCCGCCGCAGATCAATTTCCCTGTCGCCTGATCTTCCTCAGGCCTGATCTTCTTCAGGCCTGATCTTCTTCAGGATTGTCTATTTGGCATCGCGAAAAGCGAAGACATCGACTGGCTCTCCGAGCCCGCGAAGCGGGAAGCTGCCGAGATCGTCCATCTCTTCCCTGCAGGTCGCCATTTCCACGAAAGCACGCGACAGGAGTACCGGCCGCTTCACCTCCTTGGTCAGGCTTTCGAGCCGCGAGGCAACATTGACAGCAGGGCCGATGACCGTGAAATCCAGCCGCCGGCGCGAGCCGATATTGCCGTACATCACGTCGCCGACATGCACGCCGACCCCGTAGCGCAAGGGATCGCGTCCCATGCGCTGATGCTCCTCGTTAAGCTTGGCCATGGCTTCCTGCCCTTCACGGATCGCCGTCAGCAGATCGTGGCAGGCGGAAGGCTTGCTGAGCGGGAAGATCGCCAGCAATCCGTCACCCATGAATTTCAGGATTTCGCCGCCATGCCGCTCGATCGGATCGGACATGGCGTCGAAATAGTCATTGAGCAGATGGATGACATCGTCGCGCGGCCAGAGATCGGAAATCGCCGTAAAGTCACGCAGGTCGCAGATCATGATTGCAGCGCCAACAGTCGCGCCACTGCCGCGCGTCGTCACACCCGACAGGATCTGCTCGCTGGCATGCGGGCCCACATAGGTCTGCAGCAGCGTACGCGCCATGATGTTCTTCAGCCTGATTTCGCTGACGAGAGTGAGGGCCGGCAAAAGGTCACGAAGGAAATCGATGTGATCGCCGGTAAAGCCGCCGGGCCTGTTGGTTGAGAAGGTGACGATGTGTCGCTTGTCGAACGTGTGATCGATCGGCCAGGCGATATATTCCGAATAACCCTCGTCGCGCAGCTCGTGATACAGAGGATAGGAGTAGTCCTCTGTCGCGTCTTCGAGGTTTTTCCGTACCTCATTGGCGCCGCTATGGATCTCGTTGACCGGGCTGTTCAGAAACTGCGGCGTGTTTTCCACGCCATAGGCAAAGGTGTTTATCTTTGCCTCTTTCATGCCCTCCGCCCAGAGAATGCGGGCGCCGATCCACTGCGGGTGATTTGTGCGGAAATGCAAGCTGGAACGCGTCACCGGTACGCCGACGGCCAAAAGCCTCTCGCACATTTCCATCAGGATATTGTCGATGAACCGCTCGCCGCGCGTCTCGTTCACCAGCCAGTCGAGAATCCGTCTTCTGCGGATCGGCCAAACGCCTTCGATCGCTACATCGGCCGGCTCAGCCTTGTTCAAAGAGGATTTCATCGAAAACTCCCGCTACGCTACATCAAACGACTACAGAATCTCTGCTTGGCGTTGAATGTGGGCGATAGCGGGTCGGATAGTAAGGGGCTTCGTAAAGTTAAACCTCAGAAATCCCAGTCCTCGTCTTCGGTCGCCACCGCCTTGCCGATGACATAGGAGGAGCCGGAGCCCGAGAAGAAGTCGTGGTTCTCATCGGCATTCGGCGAGAGCGCCGACAGAATCGCCGGATTGACCTTGCAGGCTTCGGCCGGGAACAGCGCCTCGTAACCGAGGTTCATCAGCGCCTTGTTGGCATTGTAATGCAGGAACTTCTTGACGTCCTCGGTCAGACCGACGCTGTCATAAAGCGCTTCGGTATATCTCGCCTCATTGTCGTAAAATTCGAGCAGCAGGTCGAAGGCGAAATCCTTGATCTCCTGACGGCGCTCCTCGGAGAGCTTTTCCAAGCCGCGCTGGAACTTGTAGCCGATATAATAGCCGTGGACGGCCTCATCGCGGATGATGAGGCGGATCATGTCGGCCGTGTTGGTGAGCTTGGCGCGGCTCGACCAAAACATCGGCAGGTAGAAGCCGGAATAGAAGAGGAAGCTTTCGAGAAAGACGCTCGCGACCTTCTTTTTCAAGGGATCGCCGGAGGCATAATGCTCCATGATGAGCGCCGACTTCTTCTGCAGGAACTCGTTCTCTTCCGACCAGCGATAGGCATCATCGACATCAGGCGTCAGGCAGAGCGTCGAGAAGATCGAGGAATAGGAGCGCGCATGTACCGCCTCCATGAAGGAGATGTTGGAGAGCACAGCCTCCTCGTGTGGCGTGACCGCATCCGCCATCAGCTTGACGGACCCGACACCGTTCTGGATCGTGTCGAGCAGCGTCAGCCCGGTGAAGACGCGGATCGTCAGCTGCTGCTCGGCCGACGTCAGCGTACCCCAGGAGGGAATATCGTTCGACAACGGCACCTTTTCCGGCAGCCAGAAATTGCCCGTCAGGCGGTTCCAGACTTCGAGATCCTTGTCGTCTTCGATGCGGTTCCAGTTGATGGCACGCACGCGGCTGACCGGCTTGAATTGCATGTTCATTGTTATCTCCGGTCAGTTAGAGCGTGCAGGAAACGCAGCCCTGCACCTCGGTGCCGGACAGCGCCATCTGGCGAAGGCGGATGTAGTAGATTGTCTTGATGCCCTTCTTCCAGGCATTGATCTGGGCGCGATTGATGTCGCGCGTCGTTGCCGTATCGCGGAAGAACAGCGTCAGCGACAGGCCCTGATCGACATGCTGGGTGGCGGCAGCATAGGTGTCGATGATCTTGTCAGGCCCGATCTCGTAGGCATCCTGATAGTAATCGAGATTGTCGTTGGTCATGAACGGCGCCGGATAATAGACGCGGCCGATCTTGCCTTCCTTGCGGATCTCGATCTTCGAGACGATCGGATGGATCGAGGAGGTCGAGTGGTTGATGTACGAGATCGAGCCTGTCGGCGGCACGGCCTGCAGGTTCTGGTTATAAAGACCCGAAGCCATCACGGCCTTCTTCAGTTCCAGCCAGTCTTCCTGTGTCGGGATATGAATGCCGGCATCATCGAATAGCGACTGAACCTTTTCGGTCGCCGGCTTCCATTCCTGATCCGTATATTTGTCGAAATATTCGCCCGAGGCATATTTCGAATTCTCGAAGCCCTTGAAGCTCGAGCCACGCTCGACCGCCAGGCGGTTGGAGGCGCGAATCGCGTGATAGGTCACCGTGTAGAAATAGATATTGGTGAAATCGACGCCCTCTTCCGAACCGTAATGGATACGCTCGCGGGCGAGGTAGCCATGCAGGTTCATCTGTCCCAGGCCGATCGCGTGGCTGTCGTCATTGCCCTTCTCGATTGAGGGCACCGAAGCGATATGGCTCATGTCGGAGACGGCCGTCAGTGCCCGCACCGACGTTTCGATCGTCTTGCCGAAATCGGACGAATCCATCGTCATGGCGATGTTCAGCGAGCCGAGATTGCAGGAAATGTCCTTGCCCATGTGCTTGTAGGACAGGTCGTCATTGTATTCGCTGGCTTCGCTCACCTGCAGGATCTCAGAGCAGAGATTGCTCATGGTGATGCGGCCCGCGATCGGGTTTGCCCGGTTCACCGTGTCCTCGAACATGATGTAGGGATAACCGCTCTCGAACTGGATCTCGGCGATCACCTGGAAAAATTCGCGCGCCTTGATCTTCTTCTTCTTGATGCGGCTGTCAGCCACCATCTCGCGGTACTTCTCCGTCACCGAGATTTCGGTGAAGGGCACGCCGTAGACCCGCTCCACGTCATAGGGCGAGAACAGGTACATATCCTCGTTGTTCTTGGCGAGTTCGAAGGTGATGTCGGGCACGACGACGCCGAGCGACAGCGTCTTGATGCGGATCTTCTCGTCGGCATTCTCGCGCTTGGTATCGAGGAAGCGCATGATGTCAGGATGGTGCGCATTGAGATAGACCGCACCCGCACCCTGTCGCGCGCCAAGCTGGTTGGCATAGGAGAAACTGTCTTCGAGCAGCTTCATGACCGGGATGACGCCGGAGGACTGGTTTTCGATCTGCTTGATCGGTGCGCCGGCTTCACGCAGGTTCGTCAGCGACAGCGCAACGCCGCCGCCACGCTTGGAAAGCTGCAGCGCCGAATTGATGCCGCGCGCGATCGATTCCATATTGTCTTCGATGCGCAACAGGAAGCAGGAAACAAGTTCACCGCGCTGCTTCTTGCTGGCATTGAGGAAGGTCGGCGTCGCCGGCTGGAAACGGCCGGAAATGATCTCATCGACCATATCGCGGGCAAGCGCCTCGTCGCCGCGCGCCAGCGCCAGCGCCACCATGCAGATGCGGTCTTCGTAGCGCTCCAGATAGCGCTTTCCGTCAAAGGTCTTCAGCGTGTAGCTGGTGTAATATTTGAAAGCGCCGAGAAAGGTCGGGAAGCGGAACTTCTTGGCATAGGCGTGATCGAACAGATCGCGGACGAAATTGAAGGAATACTGGTCGAGCACTTCCTGCTCGTAATAGCCTTCGGTCACCAGATAATCGAGCTTTTCCCTAAGGTTATGGAAAAACACCGTGTTCTGGTTTACGTGCTGCAGGAAATACTGCTTGGCCGCCATGCGGTCCTTGTCGAGCTGAATCTTCCCCTCGTCGTCATAGAGGTTCAGCATCGCGTTCAGCGCATGGTAGTCGAGCGTCACTTCCGCTACCTTCGTCTCCGGCGCCTTCGCCGCCCGTTCGATCACTGCCGTGTCCAAAATCGTCCCATCCCGTCTTTGACATTGGCGACATCCTCGGCAGTTCCCAGAAGCTCGAACCGATAAAGGTACGGCACCTGGCACTTCTGCGAGATCACGTCGCCGGCAAGCCCGTAGGTCTCGCCGAAATTGCTGTTTCCCGCAGCAATGACGCCGCGGATGTTGGAGCGGTTTTCCGCATCGTTGAGGAAACGGATCACCTGCTTGGGCACGGCTCCCTTCACGATCCCTGGTCCACCGTCACCGCAATAGGTGGGCGAGATCAGCACATAGGGTTCGCGAATGTGGAGGTCTTCAGCGCCGAGGGGAATGCGCGCCGCGCGCAGTCCCAGCTTCTCGACGAAACGATGGGTATTCTCGGACCGGCTGGAATAATAGACGATCAGGCCCACCGTTCTTCTCCGATCAGGAGAGCGCGCTGATCATGTCGGGACGGAAGCCCGCCCAATGGTTCTCGCCGGCAACGACGACCGGAACCTGCATGTAGCCCATGCCGCGAACGCGGTCGAGCGCGTCGGCATCCTCGGAAATATCGACGATCTGATAATCTACGCCCAGACGGTCGAGGGCGCGGTAGGTGGCTGTGCACTGAACGCAGGCAGGCTTGCTGTAAACGGTAACGCTCATCATGTTCCTCGTGATGTCAATGAATTTCGGACGCGGTACAGGGATCGGGCGCCATGCGGCGTCCGAGGCAATGCTTGATATTGATCTGGCAAGGTTGGCGTTTACACGCCGGATTCTATCCCTCGCGGGATTTGCGCGGGCAGCGGCTTTGATATTCTCGACATGACTTCAACCCCGAAGTTCTCATGCGGACGTTCGGGGCAGCGCAACAGATGCGGATTTGATCCGCCTCACCTATACGCGACCTTCCGGACACCCCGCCCGTGGACATATAGTTCAAGGCAGGTCTCCTGGCTCGCGGGTCGAAGCACCCTGCCCCCAGCCTTCCCAAAGCGTCATGCATCAGTGACCTGAAATCGGACAGTTGCTCGCCGCTCACAGTTGCGGGGGCAGCTCCGGCTTTGTTTTGCCATCATGGCAAAGCGCACCGTATTCCCGTCTTAGCCCGCGATCCTCACGAATCGAAGGAACCTTGAACACTAGATATAGTACGCAAATCCCAGTTTGCGTCAACGGATGGTTTGTGCATCGCGTTACGGAATGTTTGAAATCGCTGCATTCCTGTGAAAATCGTGGTTAATCGATGCTTAAAGGAAGCAGGCTGTGGAGAAGGCAGCCAGGGGGAGAGCCGGCATATAGCCGGCTCTTCGGGAATCGATTAGGCGCTCAAGCGCGTGTCGCTGCTGCATCACCGCGCAACAAACGGGCAGCCGCCACCATGTTGACGAGTGCCGGGCGAACCTCTTCCCATTTGCGCGTCTTCAATCCGCAATCCGGATTGATCCACAGCTGCCCGTCCGTCAGACGCTCACGCGCCAGCGTCAGAAGCTCGGTCATCTCTGCGACAGAGGGGACACGCGGCGAATGGATGTCATAGACGCCAGGCCCAATCTCGTTTGGATATTTGTAGCCGCGGAAGACTTCCAGCAGTTCCATCTTCGACCGTGAGGTCTCGATCGAGATCACATCGGCATCCATCGCCGCGATGGCATCGATGATCTGGTTGAACTCCGAATAGCACATATGCGTATGGATCTGCGTTTCGTCCGCCACCCCGGAGGCGCATAGGCAGAAACTCTCGACAGCCCAGTCGAGATAGGTCTTCCAGTCGGCCTTGCGCAGCGGCAAACCTTCGCGCAGGGCCGCCTCGTCAATCTGGATCATCGCCGCACCGGCCTTTTCGAGATCGCCCACCTCGTCGCGGATCGCCAGCGCGATCTGCCGGCTGACATCGGCCCGCGAGAGATCGTCACGCACGAAAGACCAGTTGAGAATGGTCACCGGACCGGTCAGCATGCTCTTGACCGGCTTTTCCGTCAGCGACTGAGCATAGCACCACCACTCAACCGTCATCGGCTTCGGCCGGGACACGTCGCCGAAGATGATGGGTGGGCGGACATAGCGCGAGCCATAGCTCTGCACCCACGCATGTTGGGTGAAGGCGAAGCCGGAAAGCTGCTCGCCAAAATACTGCACCATGTCATTGCGCTCGAACTCGCCGTGAACGAGCACGTCGAGGCCGATTTCCTCCTGCCAGCGGATCGCCGCTTCCGTCTCCTTTTTCAGGAAGGCATCGTATTCCGCCGCGCTGATCGCGCCCTTGGCGAAGCTCGAACGGGACTTGCGCACATCTGATGTCTGCGGGAAAGAGCCGATCGTGGTCGTCGGGAAGAGCGGCAAGCGAAGCTTGCGTTCCTGCAGGCCGGCCCGTTCGGAAAAGGCACTGCCGCGCGTCTTCATCACCTCATCGATCGTACCGACCCGCTGCCTGACGTTCAGGTCGTGCACACGAGGAGATGCAGCGCGCGAAGCAACGGCCCGTGATGCGGCCTCGATCAACTCCGTTGCCTTGCCAGCATGACCAAGCGTGGCAAGCTCATCCAGTTTCTGGGTGGCGAAAGCGAGCCACGACCTCAGCTCGTCGTCCAGCCCGGTCTCTAGTTCCAGGTCGATAGGCACATGCAGTAGCGAGCACGATGGCGCAATCTGCAGCCGGTCTGCACCGAAATGCTGGACCAGCGGTTCGATCCTTTTCAAGATCGCGGCAAGATCCGCCCTCCAGATGTTGCGCCCGTCAATGACACCCAACGACAAAGTCAAGTCGGAGGACACCTTGAGAAGAGCCTCGATCTGCTGTGGGGCACGAACGAGATCGACATGCAGACCTGCGACCGGTAGCGCAAGCGCCGTCGGCAGATTATCGCCGATCTCGCCGAAATAGGTGGCGAGCATGATCTTCAGGTTCGGAATGAGTTCATGCAGCGCGCGGTAGGCATGATCCAATGCCGCCTGCTCTTCTGCCGAGAGATCGAGCACCAGGCAGGGCTCGTCGATCTGCACCCAATCGGCACCAGCGGCACTGAGTTCGGCGAGCACCTTCGCATATACGGGCAACAGCCGTTCCAGCAGGCCGATTGGCGCAGAACCCTGCTCCGTTCCCTTGGCGAGCTTCAGGAAGGTCACCGGCCCGAGGATGACCGGCCGCGTGTGGATACCGAGCGTCTTCGCCTCGATGAAAGCATCGAGTGCCTTATTGGCGGTCAGCGAGAAAGACTGATCGGGGCCGAGTACCGGCACCATGTAGTGATAGTTCGTATCGAACCACTTCGTCATTTCCAATGCCGGCACGCCATGCCCGTGATGGTGCTGGTGGCCGCAATCGGCATGCTCCTCATCGCCGGTCGAACCGCGCGCCATGGCAAAATAGGTGTCGAGCGCCACAGGCCCGCCCTTCCAGCCATAGGCCGAAGGAATGGCACCGACCATGACTGCGGTATCGAGCACATGGTCGTAGAGCGAGAAATCATTGGAGGGGATGACGTCTATCCCCTTCTCTCTCTGCAGGGCCCAATTTTCTGCCCGCAGCCGCTTCGCAACATCGAGAAGCGCACCGGCATCGGATTTGCCGGCCCAATAGCTTTCCAGTGCGAATTTGAGTCCGCGATGCTTTCCGATCCTGGGAAAGCCGAGATTTGCAGTCTTGATGGTCATTTTCCTTACCCCGAAGGTTATGGGCAAGGCTCAGGCGCAACGCATCGACGAGGTGCGGCCACAGGTGTGCCGTTTCGCGCAAAGCGGCACACCGGGACACCCCGCCCGTGGACGTTATCTATCGCGGCAGGTCTCCTGGCTTGCGGGTCGTCAACACCATCCGGTCTTCCCAGGCGTCTTCCCAGTGACGTCGAAGGACAGTGTCTATCCGCTTACAGTTGCGGGGGCAGCTTCGGTCTTGGCATGGCCGCACCGAATTCCCTCTTAGCTCAGGATTATCAGATCCCGAGAACCACGATGCGGCGAGAATGCACCCGCCGCATCGGAACGTCAAGATGATATAAAGAAATCTTTATGTCTTTATACGAAGAAGGCGGAGCGCATTCATCGTCACCAGCACGGTCGCACCCGTATCCGCGAGGATCGCCGGCCAGAGGCCGGTAATGCCGATGATGGTGGTGACGAGGAACACCGCCTTCAGCCCGAGCGCGATGGTGATATTCTGGAAGATATTGCGCATCGTCCGCTTCGAGAGGTCGATCATGCGCGCCACATCGCCGACACGTCCGTGCAGCACAGCCGCATCGGCCGTTTCCAGCGCCACGTCGGTGCCGCCACCCATGGCGATGCCGACATCGGCCGCGGCAAGTGCCGGCGCATCGTTGATGCCGTCACCGACCTTGGCGACGAATAGCCCTTCGCGCTTCAGCTCACCGACAATACGTTGCTTGTCCTGCGGTAGAAGTTCGCCGCGCCAGTCGATGCCGAGATCGCCGGCAACGGCTGCCGCAGTACGCTTGTTGTCGCCGGTCAGCATGATCGTGCGCACACCAGCCGCCTTCAGCGTCGCAAGCCCGCTCTTGGCGTCGTCACGCGGCTCGTCGCGCATGGCGATGAGGCCGGCGGCGACACCGTTGACGAGCAACACCGAAACGCTCTTCCCCGCACCATTCAGCACCGCGATCTGCTCATCCTGCTCCGCATTCAGTGCCCCGCGCTCACGCGCAGCGGGCGGAGACAGGAGATCAAGCGTCTCTCCGCCCACCTTGCCGGTCATGCCCTTGCCGGGCAACGCCTCGACTTCGAAAGCCGGCGGTACGGGCACGCCATCAGCCTTGGCGCGATTGAGGATCGCCAGCGCCAGCGGGTGGCTGGAACCCTGCTCCAGAACGGCAGCACGCGAAAGCACGTCTTTCTCTGTGCGCCCATAGGGGATGATATCGGTGACCTGCGGCTTGCCTTCGGTCAGCGTGCCGGTCTTGTCGAAGGCGACGGCGGTCACCTTGCCGAGCGATTCGAGTACGGCCCCGCCCTTCATCAGCAGACCGCGGCGCGCGCCCGCCGAAAGCGAGGCGGCAATCGCTGCCGGCGTGGAAATGACCAGCGCGCAGGGGCAGCCGATCAAGAGGATCGCCAGACCCTTGTAGACCCATTCGTTCCAGGATCCGCCCATCAGAAGCGGCGGCAGGATAGCGACCAGCGCAGCCACGACGACGACTCCAGGCGTGTAGTAACGCGAGAACCGGTCGATGAAACGCTCCGTCGGCGCCTTCGATTCCTGGGCTTCCTCCACCAGCTTGACGACACGGGCAATCGTGTTGTCCTCGGCAGCGGCCGTGACGCGCACGCGCAATGCCGCGTCGCCATTGACCGTGCCAGCGAACACCGTCTCGCCTGCGCCCTTGCGCACCGGCGTACTTTCGCCGGTCACCGGTGCCTCGTCGATGGCGCTTTCACCGGAAAGAATTGCGCCATCGGCGGAAATCCGGTCTCCCGGCCGCACGAGAATGACCGAACCGACTGCCAGTGTCTCGGCCGGCACTTCCTTGACCTCGCCACCCGTCTCGAGCAACGCACTCTTCGGCACAAGCGTCGTCAGCGACTGGATGCTGGCGCGCGCCTTGCCGGCAGCCACTCCTTCCAGCAGTTCGCCGACAAGGAACAGGAATACCACCGTCGCCGCCTCTTCGCCGGCATTGATGATGACGGCGCCCACCGCTGCAATCGTCATCAGCATTTCGATTGAAAAGGGTGTGCCGGAAAGGGCGGCCATGACCGCACGACGCGCAATAGGTACCAACCCGACCAGCATCGCGACGATGAATGCATAGGGAGCAATCGAGGGCACCAGATGGCCCAGGACATAGGCAACAAGGAGCGCAAGGCCGGAAAGGATCGTCAACCGCCCCTTCTTGCTCTGCCACCATGGGCCGGTCATTGGTCCGTGATCGTGACCATGCAGACCCTCGATTTCTTCCGCGCCATGCGAATGCCCGTGATCCGAATGATCATGACCAGCATGATCATGGCCTTCATGGTCATGGTCGTGGTCGTGATGCTCATGCTCGTCGTGATCATGGTCGTGATGCGCATGGTGATGCACGGCCTTGCTCTCTCGAACAGGAGCCTTGCCTGCGAGCGGAGCAACCGAATAACCGAGGCCGGTCACCTTCTTCTCGATCGCCTTGAGATCGCTACTGCCATCGTGGCGCACCGTCATCGTGCCTGCCGTAACCGACACGGAAACGTCTTCGACGCCAGGCACGCGCCGGACGGCAGTGTCGATTTTCGTTGCGCAGGCGGCGCAATCCATGCCGCCGACCCGGTACCGTGCCTGTGCTGCTTCGCTCATGATTTCGATCCTTGCTTGTAGGCAGTATCGTTCCTACATCCTCTAGCGACTAGAGGTGCAAGAGGAAAATCATGAAAAAGATCACCATCGGTGAAGCCGCCCGCCAGAGCGGCGTCAAGGTGCCGACGATCCGCTATTATGAAGGCATCGGCCTGTTATCTGCGCCAAGCCGGAGCGAGGGCAATCAACGCTCCTACGAGCCATCGGACCTCAACCGCCTCGCCTTCATCCGCCACGCCCGCGAACTCGGCTTCGAGATCGAGGCGATCCGCACCCTGCTGCACCTGCAGGACGACCCGCACCAGTCCTGCGCATCCGCCGATGCCATCGCCAAGGCGCGGCTCATCGAAGTCGAGCAGCGTATTCGCAGCCTCAACGCCCTGAAGGCCGAACTGGAACAGATGGTCGAAGGATGCGGCCATGGCCGCGTCGATCAATGCCGGGTTATCGAAGTGCTGGCCGATCACGGCAAGTGCGTGCATCCGCATCACTGACGACTTGCGCTTACTGAATGCCCGCGCCAAGAAGGCGCTATGAAACAGAAGACGATCGCGATCATCGGCGGCGGCCCCGCCGGCCTTTCGGCAGCTGAAGTGCTGTCGGCAAGCGGCCATGCCGTTTGCGTCTATGACGCGATGCCGACTTTCGCCCGCAAGTTCCTGCTCGCCGGCAAGTCCGGCCTCAACATCACCCATTCCGAAGATTACCAGCACTTCGCCACCCGCTTCGGCAAGGCCAATCCGCGGCTGCGCGCCGCCCTCGATGCCTTCACCCCGACCGATATCCGCGCCTGGGCGGCGGACCTCGGCACCGAAACCTTCGTCGGCTCTTCCGGTCGGGTCTTTCCGAACGTGATGAAAGCCTCGCCCCTGCTGCGTGCCTGGCTCGCCCGGCTGGAAGCCCACGGCGTCAGCTTCTTCACACGCCATCGCTGGATCGGCTTTGCAGACGACGGCCACGTTTTCGAAACGCCCGACGGTCGCAAGACCGTTGCCTGCGATGCAACTCTACTCGCCCTCGGCGGCGCCAGCTATCCGCGCCTCGGCTCGGATGCCGGTTGGGCGCCATTGCTCTCCGAACGCGGCATAGAAACTGCGCCGTTCCAGCCCGCCAATTGCGGCTTCGATGTCGCCTGGAGTGATCTCTTCCGCGATCGTTTTGCTGGAGAGCCGCTGAAATCCGTGACGGCGACATCAAGCGCAGGGACGTTTCCGGGCGAGTTCGTCATCAGCAAACACGGTATCGAAGGCAGCCTCGTCTATGCGCATTCTGCCGCTTTGCGTGACGACCTGCTGCAGCATGGCAGCGCAGTGCTCGAAATCGACCTTGCCCCCGGCCGTGCACTGGATCGGCTGTCTCGCGATCTCGCGCGGCAAGATGCCAAGAAGAGCTTCTCCAACCGCCTACGCAAGGGCGCCGGGCTCGATGGCGTGAAGGCCGCACTTCTGCGCGAGTTGGGATCGGAAGCTGACCGTAACGATCCGCACGAACTCGCCGCAACCATCAAGTCCTTGCCGATCCCGCTGCTGCGCCCGCGACCCATCGCCGAGGCCATATCCTCCGCTGGCGGCATCGCCTTCAGTGAAATCGGCGAGACCTATATGCTGAAACATCTCCCCGGCACTTTTGCAGCCGGAGAGATGCTGGATTGGGAAGCGCCGACAGGCGGCTATCTGCTGACCGCCTGTTTCGCCACGGGCCGCGCCGCGGCGAAAGGCGTCGAGGGCTGGCTTAGCCGAAGGTGAAGGCGAAAGCCTGCACGCCGGGATCGAGGAAATGAATCTCGAACGTGTGATCACCGACCGGTCCGGCTTCGCGCACCAGTTGATAGAGCCGTTGCCCCGTCACCGTGCCATTGCCGTCGGCATCCGTATCCACCCCGTGACCATCGCTCGGCGCCTTGCCGTCCACCGTCACCTTGAAGCGCACCGGCTTTCCATCCGCACTAGGTCCGAGAACCAGATGCAGATCGCGGGCATGGAATCGATAGTAGATGCTGCCGCCGGAAGCGTTCAGCGAAGCCTCCTCCGGGCCGACTGTCCAGTTACCAGTCAGCCCCCATTCGTTGAGTTTGGGCGTCGCAGCGGCATAGTCGTGCGCTGCGTCGTTGACCGTGCCCTTGTCGTCGACGAAGTTCTGCGAACGGGAGTAGCCGACATAGGTTTCCGGGGACTGCACATTGGCCGTATCGGAAGCAGCTTCGGCACCGGTCGCCTTGACGTCGACGATATCGCTGGAAACGTTGCTCTTGCCGGCTTCGGCCAGCAACTGCTGGATTACCCGTTCGGACTGGTCGTAATCGCCTTCACCGAAATGATGGTGGCGTATCTGCCCCTTCGCATCGATGAAATAATGCGCCGGCCAATATTCATTGTCGAAGGCACGCCAGATCGCATAGTCGTTGTCGACGGCGACCGGATAGGTAATGCCGAGATCGGAAATCGCCTTTTTCACATTGTCGACGTTCTTCTCGAAGGCGAATTCCGGGGAATGCACCCCGATGACGACGAGACCCTGATCCTTGTATTTCTCAGCCCAGGCTTCGACGTAGGGGATCGCACGCAGGCAGTTGATGCAGGAATAGGTCCAGAAATCGACAAGTACGACCTTGCCCTTCAGCTGCTCGGCCGTCAGTGGCCCTGAATTCAACCACTGCACCGCGCCGTCAAGCGGCGGCATCTGGCCCTCTACGGGCAGCTGTTCGGCAGCGCCTTTGGGCTTCATCGCCATCATCATGCTATTGCCGCTCATGGCAGCAGGATTGCCGGCCATCATCATCTGGTTGTTGCCGCTCATCGCCATCGAGCCGCCGCCACCAGCCGGCATGACAACCGACTTCATGGAGCCTCCGGCATTGTCGGCCGTCTGCTGCTGCGGATGGAACCGATCGACCAGTCCCTGTTCCAGAACATTGGTGCTGGCAAGCGAAGCCTGTGTCAGGAAGCCGGTATCGAGTCCAAGTGCAATCGCAACGACCGCGACAAGAACTGCGACGCCGACACCGCGCCGCAGCCATTCGCCGACGCCGAGAGACCGCTTCATCGTCTGGTAGACTTTGCCACCGATAAGAAGAGCCAGCGCCAGCGAGGTTGCGGCACCGAGCGCATAGGCAAGCAACAACAGCGTCGTGCCGACATTCGCGCCCTGAAGCGCTGCGCCTGTAAGGATGAGCCCGAGAACCGGTCCGGCGCAGGGCGCCCAGAGCAGGCCGGTCGCAACGCCGAGCAGCAGCGAGGCGGCAATCGCCGAGCCGCCGCCGCGCGTGCTCTTGTCAGCCGACTGCGACAGCCGCGCGCCAAGCGAAACGAGCGGTCGCGTCAGATAATCCGACAGCGACGGGAACAGCAGGATGATGCCGAAAATCGCGAGCAGCGCGATGGCGGCATAACGGCCATATTCATTAGCCTGCACCGCCCAGCCGCCGCCGACAGCCGCCAGTGTCGCGACGCCGGCAAATGTCGCCGCCATGCCGACGAGCATCGGCAATGTACTGCGCATGAAGGGCTGGCCTGCCCGCGCAAAGACGAAGGGCAGCACCGGCAGGATGCAGGGGCTGACGATCGTCAGCACCCCGCCGAGATAGGCAAGGACGAAGAGAAGCATCGATATATTCCGTCTATCAGGCAGAGGCCGGGTGGAATGTCATGGCCACGCCGTTCATGCAGTAGCGCAACCCGGTCGGCTTCGGTCCGTCATTGAAAACGTGCCCGAGATGCCCGCCGCAGCGCCCGCAATGCACGGCATCGCGGAACATGCCGAAGGTCGTGTCGCGCGTCGTGCCGACGACCTTGTCGTCGAGCGGCGCCCAGAAGCTCGGCCAGCCCGTTCCGCTATCGAATTTCGTGGTCGAGGAAAAAGCCTCCTGATCACAGCCGGCGCAGGCAAAATTGCCCTTGCGCTCTTCGTGCAACAGCGGGCTGGTGAACGGATACTCCGTTCCCTCCTGCCGCAGCACCGAATATTGATCCGCCGTCAGGAGCTTCTTCCACTCATCGTCGCTGTGCGTAACGGCGAATGTCTCTTCCGCCATGGCACGGCTGCCGAAACCGAAGCGCAGGGCAAAGGCGCCAAGTCCGGTAGTGGTCAGCAGCAATCGTCTGTTCAGCATCGCGTTGCTCTCCTATGTCTTCAGCGTCTGCGACAGGCACTTTCATTCGGTAGACAACGATCGCTCGGCTTTATTCCCGCCACGCCGATCTTTTTTGCCCACGCTGGAAATTACGGAGCCATCCAGCGTTTTGTTACGCGAGCACCGGCGGAAACACGCAAACGTGAAATGGCGCCGGCCTTGGATCGTTATATCCATCGAAATACGACGCTATGCGGCAAAGCAGGGCCGGGCAAGCGGAAGGCCGGTCATATTATCGCGAGCGTGATCTCGAGGCGCCGGATACAACTGTCTCAGAAATGCGACACTCGCGGCCACGCAATTTCCGTCCATTCAATCCCCTGTCATTCCGGCCTGATTGCAAAGCTGCCGTATTTACATCAGAATATGCGCAAGTTCCGTGGGAGGAGCCTCGATGCACGAACAATCCGCGCATGCGGAACACGTCTACACGTCCGCCCAGCAGAATTCCGCTGCGGCCAGCTCTCCAATCGTGGCCTCCTGGCGCCGCTGCATGACGATGTACCGGCTGGCGCCGGAGGATAAGCGCGCGCCCCTGCGCCTCACCGAGCAGGAATTCGGCCTGGCGCGGGAGCAATCCGAACAATTGATCGCCGACGCCCGCGAAGAACTCGACCGTCTCTTTGCAACGGTCGGCAAGGCCGGCTGCTGCCTGCTTCTGACCGACCGCAACGGCATTGCGCTGGAACGCCGGGGGGCGGCCGGCAATGACAAGGAATTCCACGATCTCGGTCTGTGGACCGGCTCTGTCTGGACCGAGGCCAGCATCGGCACAAACGGCATCGGCACCGCCCTTGCCGACGACCGCTCCGTTGCCGTCTTCCGCGACCAGCATTTCTATTGCTCCAATATCAAGCTCAGCTGCACCACCGCGCCAATCCGCGATCATCGTGGCCTGCTGACCGCAGCACTTGATATCTCCACGTGCCGCGACGACGTCAACGAAATGACGCTCTCCATTCTCTCGCAGGCCGTGCGCGATGCGGCTATGCGCATCGAGCTCAATCTGTTCCGCTCGGCCTTTGCCGGCGCCCGCTTCGTCATGGTGCCGGCCGGCGCCAATTCCGCAAACGCGCTGCTCGCCGTCGATCGGCATGACCTCGTGCTCGGCGCCACGCGCGCTGCCCGCATCGCCCTCAAGCTCGATGATCTGCGCATCGCCGCCGGCCTACCTGCCTCCGATGCACTGCATGAAGGCCGCGTTTCACAGGAAGAGGAAATGGCCGAAGCCGAGAAGGCAGCACTTCTGCGTGCGCTGTCGCGCACCCACGGCAATGTCTCCCAGGCCGCCGCCGCCCTCGGCATCAGCCGCGCCACGCTGCACCGGAAGATGAAGAAGCTCGACCTCCACTGAGGCCAGCCGAAAGGTTCAATCACGTTTTCGTGGTACTGTCAGAACCTGTCGCAACTCTGCGACACTGTGCGCTGCGGTATTGGCAAGCCACTCTGTTCCCCCTGACGAAAGCGACACAGATTTCCTGCTATGGTTCGATCCGGAACCTGTTCATCAAGGGAGGATGACATGCTTCATCAGAAAATCGTCGAGTCGCCGTACAAGCTGAAATACGGCAATTATATCGGTGGCGAGTGGCGTGAGCCGATCGGCGGCCGGTATTTCGACAACGTCACGCCTGTCACCGGCGGCAAGCTCTGCGAAATCCCGCGCTCCGATGAAAAGGATATAAACGCCGCGCTCGATGCCGCTCATGCCGCCAAGGAGAAATGGGGCCGCACTTCCACGACCGAGCGCTCCAACATCCTCATGAAGATCGCCCAGCGCATGGAAGACAAGCTGGAGCTTCTGGCCCAGGCCGAAACCTGGGACAACGGCAAGCCGATCCGTGAAACCATGGCAGCCGACATTCCGCTCGCCATCGACCACTTCCGCTATTTCGCCTCCTGCATTCGTGCTCAGGAAGGCACGATCGGCGAGATCGACCATGATACGGTCGCCTATCATTTCCATGAGCCGCTCGGCGTCGTCGGCCAGATCATTCCCTGGAACTTCCCGATCCTGATGGCCGCCTGGAAGCTGGCCCCCGCGCTCGCCGCCGGCAACTGCGTCGTCATCAAGCCGGCCGAACAGACGCCCGCCTCTCTTCTATTCTGGGCGGAAATCATCGGCGATCTCCTGCCGCCCGGCGTGCTCAACATCGTCAATGGCTTCGGTCTCGAAGCCGGCAAGCCGCTCGCCTCCAGCCCGCGCATTGCCAAGATCGCCTTCACCGGCGAGACGACGACAGGCCGCCTCATCATGCAATATGCCAGCCAGAACCTCATTCCGGTGACGCTGGAACTCGGCGGCAAGTCGCCCAACATCTTCTTTGCCGACGTGGCGGCCGAAGACGACGATTTCTTCGACAAGGCGCTCGAAGGTTTCGCCATGTTCGCGCTGAACCAAGGCGAAGTCTGCACCTGCCCGAGCCGCGCTCTCGTCCAGGAATCGATCTATGACCGCTTCATGGAAAGGGCCGTCAAACGCGTCGAAGCCATCACCCAGGGCAACCCGCTCGATCCGGCGACGATGATCGGCGCCCAGGCCTCCACCGAGCAGATGGAAAAGATCCTCGCCTATCTCGATATCGGCAAGCAGGAAGGCGCGCAGGTGCTCGCCGGCGGCTCGCGCAACGATCTCGGCGGCGAATTGGCAAACGGCTATTACATCAAGCCGACCATCTTCAAGGGCCACAACAAGATGCGTGTGTTCCAGGAGGAAATTTTCGGCCCCGTCGTCTCGGTCACCACCTTCAAGGATGAGAAGGAAGCGCTCGAGATCGCCAACGACACGCTCTACGGCCTCGGCGCCGGCGTCTGGACCCGCGACGGTAACCGCGCCTACCGCTTCGGCCGGGAAATCCAGGCCGGCCGCGTCTGGACCAATTGCTACCACGCCTACCCTGCCCACGCCGCCTTCGGTGGCTACAAGCAGTCCGGCATCGGTCGCGAGACCCACAAGATGATGCTCGACCACTACCAGCAGACCAAGAACATGCTGGTGAGCTACAGCCCGAAGAAACTCGGCTTCTTCTGAGAAGCGGCTGGCTATGCTATTATCAGGCCTCTTCCCCTCACGGGGAGGAGGCATTGTCTTGGAGGAGGCAATCAATGGAACAGACGATCAATGGCGAACCGCGCGTGCTCGCAACCGATGCAGCGCTCGACCTCATCAAGGAAATCCAGCAGGATTATCCCGATATCCTCTTCCACCAGTCCGGCGGCTGCTGCGACGGCTCGTCGCCCATGTGCTACCCGACGGACGATTTCATTGTCGGCGATCTGGATGTGAAGCTCGGAGAGATCGGCGGCGTGCCTGTCTATATCAGCGCCAGCCAGTTCGAGGCCTGGAAACACACGCAGCTCATCATCGATGTCGTGCCCGGCCGCGGCGGTATGTTTTCGCTCGATAACGGCCGAGAGAAACGCTTCCTCACACGCTCGCGCATGTTCGGCGGCGGCGAGGCCTGCGCCATTCCCGATGTGAGGGCGCGCGAGACGATCTGAATTGGAAGCTCGTGTAGTATTCCCTTAGTACCCGCGGCCCGCGATCCTTTGTTAAAGTCCATCTGTTGGTTTTTACGGGAGGAAGAAATGCCAGCATCCAAGATCCTGATGATCACAGGCGATTTCACTGAAGATTACGAAACCATGGTGCCGTTTCAGACGCTGCTTGCCTGCGGCTATACGGTCCATGCCGTCTGCCCCGGCAAGACTGCCGGACAGACGGTCGCCACCGCCATCCACGATTTCGAGGGCGACCAGACCTATTCGGAAAAGCGTGGCCACAATTTCGCGCTCAACGCGACGTTCGAGAGCGTGCGCGCCGAAGATTACGATGCTCTGGTCATTCCGGGCGGTCGCGCGCCGGAATATCTGCGCCTGAACCCCGATGTCATCAAGGCTGTGAGGCATTTCTTCGATGCCAACAAGCCGGTGGCCGCG
Organism: Hyphomicrobiales bacterium; assembly: GCA_900471925.1. GTDB lineage: Bacteria > Pseudomonadota > Alphaproteobacteria > Rhizobiales > Rhizobiaceae > Rhizobium. Next base: position 18,020 of record UCGV01000024.1, on the reverse strand, counting down.
ATCTGCCACGGCGCCCAGCTTCTGACCGCTGCAGGCGTGCTCAAGGGCCGCACCTGCTCGGCCTATCCCGCCTGCCGCCCGGAAGTCGAGCTCGCCGGCGGCATCTATGCCGACATCGCCATCAGCGATGCCGTTTCCGACGGCAATCTCGTCACCGCACCGGCATGGCCGGCCCATCCCTCGTGGCTGCGCCAGTTCATGACGGTTCTGGATGCGGCAACGGTCCTGGAGACCAACGCCGCCTGAACCGAATGGCGGGAGGAACGAAATGTGTGAACTGTTCATCAAGGCCGATGCCCGGCTCTGGGAAAGCACCACCCGGTCGCTACGTATCGACGGCATGGTCACCAGTGTGCGTCTGGAGAATTTCTTCTGGTCGAAACTCGAAGAAATTGCGCAGCGCGACGGCATGAACGTGGTCCAGCTGATCACAAAGCTGCACCACGAGTCGATCGATGCCGGTCACGACCTCGGCAATTTCACCTCGTTCCTCCGCGTCTGCTGTGCCCGCTACCTGGATCTCCAGCTTACGGGCGACATCCCTGCCGACGTGTCGAGGCCGATCGCCGGCCTTGATGCACCTGAAATTCTGGGCCGGGAGAAGAGGAAATATCATTGAACATAGCCGGGATCTCACGCGACCATTTTTAGATAGGCGAAACGCCCCTCTGCGTGAGACAATCGCTCCAGGTCGCCGTCAAACCGCAACTCGGTTTGCCCTGACGGCAGGGGATCTCGGAGGGGAAAAATGGCAGCGATCGTGGTCGTGATGCAATGGTGTTCCGTGACCGGCGGTGGTCTCCATGACTGACAGCTCCATCTTGCGCACGACCGGCATGTCAGGCGTGATACGCGAAGAATGGTTCCTTGGCGTCAGTATCGCGACCAGCCTGATTTTCCTGGTTTTCTCCGAACCGATCTTCGCGCAGCTTTCCCAGCCCTTCTGGTTTATCATCATTTTCCTCTGGCTTTTCGCCGTTGTGCTGGGCTCAGCCCTGTCGGTCGTTCGGCATGCCGATCATCTGGCAGAACAGCTGCGCGAACCCTACGGAACGCTGATCCTGACACTGGCGATCACATCGATTGAAGTCATGGCGATCTCGGCCGTCATGCTGCATGGCGAAAACAATCCGACGCTCGCACGCGACACGCTCTTTGCCGTGGTCATGATCATCCTGAACGGCATGGTGGGATTGTCACTGCTGCTTGGCGCATGGCGTCGGCCGGATCAGCAGCACAACCTGCATGGCGCCAACGCCTATCTCGGCGTCATCGTGCCACTCGCAACGCTCAGCCTCGTCATGCCGACATTCCTGGCCGGCCCGGATGGACCACATCCCTCGGCGGCACGGCAGATGTTCCTCGGCATCGTCTCGATCGGTCTCTACAGCATCTTCCTCCTGCTGCAGGCCGGCCGTCATCAGCGCTACTTCGCCGAAGACGAGGACCATCACGAACAGCATATCGTCCCGAGACGCCACCACCGGCCCGTCTGGCATCATGCGATACTTCTGCTCGTCTACATGGGGCCGGTCGTTTTTCTGGTCGAGCACCTTGCCCGGCCGATCGACTACATCATCGAAACCCTGCATGCACCGGCAGCCTTCGGCGGGGTAATCATGGCGGTGCTCGTCGCAACACCTGAGGCGATCAGCGCCGTGCGCGCCTCCGTTGCCAACCATCTCCAGCGCGCCATCAACATCTTCCTCGGCTCGGTCCTGTCGACCATCGGCCTCACGGTTCCGGCCATGTTGGCCATCAGCCGCCTTTTCGGGCATCCGGTCACCCTGGGCCTACAAGGCCCGTATCTGGTCATGTTCGTGCTGACGCTCGCCGTCAGCATCATCACCTTTCAGAGCGGGCGCACCAACCTGATGCAGGGGGCCGTCCACCTAGTGCTGTTCGTGGCCTATGTGCTGCTGATTACTCAGCAATAAGTGGAAAACCAGGCAGGCCGAGCCATCACCGGGCGTTGCGGCAAACAATCGTTTAGGCACAGCTAAATTGCGTGCCGGGAACTCTTGCAATTTCGGCCAATCCCGCGACATAGTAACCCATGCCTGAAATATCCGGTGCTCCCGAGGGGCACCGCCAAGGCACGCATGAGACCGGGACATAGTGATCATCGGGGCAGCAAGAATGCGTGAGGGATTGCATCGGGGCCTGCAGATTTTTGTAGCATTCACCGGCATGGCAGCGCTTGCCGCCTGTGACGGAAGCAGCAATACCTACGTTCCACCGCCGCCGCCGGCCGTTCGCATTGCTCAGCCGATACAGCAACCGGTGACACTCTATTTCGATCTGACCGGCAATACCGCACCGTTGAACACGGTCGATATCGAGGCGCGCGTTCAGGGCTATCTTCGGTCGATAGATTATCAGGATGGCACGACGGTAACAAAGGGCGCCAAGCTCTTCGGTATCGAGCGCGACACCTATGAGGCGCAACTCGATCAGGCAAAGGCGTCGCTCGCATCGCAGCAAGCCTCACAGGTTGGCGCCCAGCAGGAATATAACCGCCAGCTCAATCTGCAGAAGCAGCAGGTTACCACGCAGACGGCCCTCGACAGCGCCAGGGCAACGCTTGACGAAGCCAATGCGCAAATCCTCAACGCGCAGGCCAATGTCGAACTTGCCACGATCAATCTCGGCTATACCGAAGTGCTTGCCCCCTTCGACGGCACGGTGACCAATCACCTCGTCGATATCGGCACACTTGTCGGCGTCTCCGGCCCGACCAAGCTTGCGAGTATCGTCCAGACAGATCCGATCTACGCCTATTTCAATGTCAGCGAATCCCAGGTTCTGTTGATCAAGGACATGCTGAGGAAACAGGGACGGACCTTCAAGCAGACCGACCTGCCAAGCATTCCTGCAGAGCTTGGCCTGCAATCCGAGGACGGTTATCCCCACAAGGGCCATCTCGACTATGTATCGCCGCAGCTCGATGCCTCGACCGGCACGCTGCAGGTCCGAGCTCTTTTCGAAAACGACGACAAGGCCATGCTGCCCGGCCTCTTCGTGCGCGTTCGTGTACCGATCGGCCAAGATGAAAAGGCCCTGCTCGTGCGCGATGACGCCATCGCCACAAACCAGCTCGGCAGCTACCTGCTCGTGCTCGGCAAGGACGATACGATCGAGCAAAAGCAGGTCAAGACCGGCCAGCGCGAAGGCGCGCTCCGCGTCATTGAATCCGGCCTCGATCCCGCCGATTGGGTCGTCGTCCAGGGCATCCAGCAGGCAATCCCCGGCAGCCCGGTCGCACCTGAGAAAATCGACATGAAACCACAGCCGGCCGACGCCGGAGCCGACGCAAAGGCCACGACGAAGACGCAGTAATTTCCGCCACTACGCCTCATCTGAACGTCCAAGGACAGCAGCATGATCTCGCGCTTCTTCATCGAACGGCCGGTGCTCGCCAATGTTCTGGCATTGGTCTTTGTTCTCATCGGCGCGGTGGCTCTCTTCCAACTGCCGATCGCGCAATATCCAAATGTCGTTCCGCCGACCGTGCAGGTGACGACCCGCTTCCCGGGCGCCAGTGCCAAGACGCTCGTCGATACGGTCGCATTACCGATCGAGCAGCAGGTCAACGGCGTACAGGACATGCTCTACATGCAGTCCACAAGCGCCAGCGACGGCACCTATTCACTGACCGTGACCTTCGCCATCGGCACGGATCCGGATCAGGCTCAGGTTCTGGTGCAGAACCGAGTTGCGATCGCCATGTCGTCGCTTCCGCAATCGGTGCAGATCCAGGGCGTCACCACCCAGAAGAAATCGACTGCGATCCTCGGTTTCGTCACCCTGACTTCGCCTGACAGTCGTTACGACAGCCTGTTCCTCTCCAATTACGCCGTCATCAACCTGCAGAACGAGCTTGCCCGCCTGCCCGGCGTCGGCAATGTCAGCGTCTTCGGCGCCGGCCAGTATGCGATGCGCATCTGGATGGATCCGAACCTCCTGCAGGCACGCGGGCTGACACCGCAGGATGTCGTCAATGTCGTGCAGCAGCAGAGCCAGGAAGTCACGGCAGGACAGGTCGGCATTCCGCCGGTTCCGGCCGGACAGACTTTCCAGTACACGATCAACATCAATGGCCGGCTCAACGATGCCGTCGATTACGAGAATATCATCGTCAAGGTCGATGGCGCGGATGGCGGCCGCGTGACGCGGGTTCGCGATATCGGCCGAGTCGAACTGGGTGCACAGACCTATAGCCAGACTTTCATGCAGAATGGCCGACCGGCGGCCGGCATCGGGATCTCCCAATTGCCGGAAGCAAACGCCATTGTTGTGGCCCAGGCAGTCGATGTGAAGATGGCGGAACTGGCCAAGGCCTTCCCGCCGGGCCTCGAATATCATCTGCCCTTCGACACGACGAAATTCGTCAAGGCCTCGATCAATGAAGTCTACGTCACGCTGATAGAGGCAGGTGTTCTCGTTCTCATCGTCATCCTTCTGTTTCTGCAGGATTGGCGAGCCATGCTCGTGCCGGCGACGACAGTCCCCGTCACCATCATCGGCGCCTTTGCCGCAATGGCGGCCATGGGTTTTACCGTCAACCTCTCCACCCTGTTTGCGATCGTTCTCGCCATCGGCATCGTCGTCGACGACGCGATCGTCATCGTCGAGGGTGTTGCGAGACATATCGAAGCCGGCATGTCCGGCCGCAAGGCCGCCGAAAAGGCAATGGAGGAACTGCTCGGCCCCGTGATCGGCATCACGCTGGTGCTGATGGCAGTCTTCATTCCCGCCGCCTTCCTGCCGGGCCTCACGGGCCAGCTTTATCGGCAGTTCGCGCTCGTCATCGCCGCGACGGCGCTGATCAGCGCCATCAACGCCGTGACGCTGAAACCGACGCAATGCGCCCTCTGGCTGCGCACGCCGGTGCCTCCTGAACAGCGGAACTTCATCTATCGCGGCTTCAACAAGGTCTACGACTGGTGCGAGCACCATTATGTCGGACTGATTGGCTCAATGACACGTCACGCGGCTGCCATGGTCATCCTGGCACTCGCTTTGATGGGGCTCGCCGTGTGGGGGTTGACGCGCGTGCCGACCGCCTTCCTGCCGATCGAGGATCAGGGCTACGTGTTGATCGGCGCGCAACTGCCTGATGGAGCGTCCAAGGAACGCACCGACGCCGTCATGGCCGAAGTCGGCAAGATCGCCCAGACGACGCCGGGCGTCGATCAGGTTTTGACGATCAGCGGCATATCCATTCTCGACAACAATGCCAGCCTGCAAAATGCCGGCGTCGCCTATGTCGTGCTGAAGGACTGGGACGAAAGGCTCAAGGAAAAAGGACAGGATCTCCTCTCCATCTACGAGCACCTGAATGGCGCGCTACAAAGCATATTGTCTGCCAAGACGCTCGTGATCGTGCCGCCCCCAATTCAGGGCGTCGGCAATGCCAGTGGCTTCACCATGCAGGTGGAACTCAAGAACGGCGCTTCAGACTATGCGATGCTGCAGGCCCTCACCGACACGATCGTGAAGAATGGTGAGGCACAATCATCGCTGCAAAGGTTGAGCACCTCCTTCCGCTCGAACGTGCCGCAGCTTGAAGTCGTGGTCGATCGCATCAAGGCCGAAACGTTGGGCGTTACCGTTGGCCAGGTTTTCTCGGCGCTGTCGGGCTATGTCGGATCGAGCTATGTGACGCAGTTCAACAAGTTTGGCCGCACATTCCAGGTCTATGCCCAGGCGTCCCCGGAATTCCGCGTCAGCCCTGACGATATCCGCAATCTGAAGGTCAAGGCTGGGGACGGCACGATGGTGCCGCTCGGAACCGTCGTCGATATCAAGCCGATGCAGGGTCCCTCGCTGATCAGTCTTTACAATCTCTATCCATCCGCAACCATCGTCGGTGGACCTGCCACCGGCTTCAGCTCCGGCCAGGCGCTCGACGTCATGGAGCAGATCGCCGACCAGACCTTGCCAATAGGCACGGGCTATGAGTGGACGGCGCTCTCCTATCAGGAAAAAGCCGTCGGCGGGCAAATCTACTACATCTTCGCGCTCGGCATGCTGCTCGTGTATTTCGTGCTTGCGGGTCAATATGAAAGCTGGATCCTGCCTCTTGCCGTGCTGCTGGCTGTTCCCCTCGCCTTGCTCGGCACGGTCGGAGCGCTGATGGCGGCGGGCGTCGCCAACAATCTCTACACGCAGATCGGACTGATCCTGCTGATCGCACTGGCTTCAAAGAATGCCATCCTGATCGTGGAATATGCCCGTGAAAAGCGCGAGGAAGGCATGGAGATCCTGACGGCTGCCGTCGAAGCAGCCCGCCTGCGTTTCCGCCCGATCCTCATGACATCCTTCGCCTTCATTCTCGGCGTGCTGCCGCTCGTGCTGGCAACCGGGGCCGGCGCATCCGCCCGCAAATCGATCGGCATATCGGTCTTCAGCGGCATGATCGCATCGACCTGCCTCGCGGTGCTCTTCGTCCCCTCTTTCTACGTTGTCCTGCAGCGCTTCGAGGAGTTCAGAAAGCGTCGCAGCAGGGCCCCTGCAATTGCAGAGGCCGAGATAAAGGCGCAATAAGCGACGTCCGGCAGCCGAGCATCTCCGCGACCCGAGGAAATGCTCGCTCCTCTGCCAGCGCCTATTCCACGATCACCTGCACATAGACCCCACCGCTCTTGGCATAATAAAGGCCCCCGCAGCGATAATAGTAACCGCCATAATAGGGGCCATAGATGCATCCGGCCGGCAGAACGGCAATCGTTGTCGCCGTTCGCCGGACAACCCGGCGCGTCGTCCGGCGGGCGACGCCGGCATAAGAGAGTGGCGTCAGTGGCCGGCCGATAACGGCCCCCGCCGGCGTGGCAAAGCCGATCGAAACCGGTAGCAGACCGTTCGTCTCCAGACGAAAATCGGTAAATGTCATCACGCCGGCAAGGCAGAGGGCGAAGAAGAGTTTGCTGCGGGTCATTGCATATCTCCTGTAACAGCCGGTGCCGGCAACTCGTCGATCGATTGCAGTTCGCTCAGATCCACGGTCTTGGCATTGGCCGGGATCTCGATGTTGTAGGAGGTGGCAGCCACATCCGCCCCGCTTTTGAAATCGCTGATCTCAAGCGTATATTGCGGCGCCTGGACAACGTGTTTGCTGGTGATCACATAGCGCCGCGGTATCGGCTGCGGTCCCGTCTGTATCCAGATCTGCCAGTCGAGTTCCGGCGTGCGGAAGGTCAGATAGGCGCATTCCACGCCATCCACGAAGGCGCTGGAAATGTGCTTGGCCTCGGTCACGTCGGTCATCAGGATATCGTAGACATGATCAGACAGAAGATCGGCGCCCGGCGCCTCGACGCCCGCATCCGCAAGCCGGTCGATCAGATCGTCGAGCGATCCCTTGCCGGGGATCTTTGCATAGGCATCAAGGTTCTTGCCATGCACCGTCAGCGTCGAACCGTCGAAACTGACATCGACATCGGCAAAGCCGCCGGTTCTCGTCACTCTCAACTTGTCGGGCCGGGTGATATTGGCCGTGCCTGAACTGACAAATTGCAGCTTCTCGAAATCAGGCGTTACCGCCTCGAGTGAAGATTGATAGTTGAAGGATATCGTCTTCTGCGCCACCAGAAAATCGGACATGGCCTTCAGAAGCTCTTTGGCGTCATCCGCCCAGGCATGACTCGGCAGGACGAGACCCACGGCAACAGCGCCGCAGGCAATAACTCGTTTCAATCGCGATAGATGAGAAGTCGATGACATGGCAACTGCCTTTCATTTGGTCGTCATTGAATTCATCGGTTGCGGAAATTTTGAATCGTCCCACGATGGCAGCGGGACGGCCCTATGGGATCGTCTGGCGAATGCCCGACAGTTCAGGCATTCCTCACGAAAACGGAAGTGAGTTGGGAAGTCGCTAAAGCCCCGAGGTCAACACCCTATGACAGGCAGGCGATACGCGCTGCAGATTATCCCGCAGGCACGAAATGACCCGCCCGCCGCCGATCGGCACCATCCGGCAAAAGGCCCGGAAGTCCCGCCCGCAGGTCTCGCGCACGATCATCGCTTCCTCGCGCGGCGAGAAGACAGGCATGGCGGCCGGCGGCGTTGCAGCGGGCGCGGCACCTGCTGCCGGCACACTGGCGCCCGCAGCCCCAATCGCCGCAACTGCCTGCTGGCATGGCGCCGATAGCTTTGCATTATGTTGCTGCAGGCAGGAAAGTGCGGCTGCGCCGCCGGGTGTCACGCCAGAGCATTGCGCCATGAAATCCGATCGGCAGGCCGACTTGACCGCCTCGCGCTGTGCCTCGCTCGGTTGCGCTGCCGCCTGAGTACCGGCCGCCGGCGCCGGCGTCGTCGCCCCCGTGGTGACAGGTGCTGTCTGCGCCGGTTCGGCGGAGGTCGATTTCGGCTTGGCGGTGATTGCCGATACTGCCTTGCGGCAGGCGGGAGAAAGAGTGGAATCATGCTGCTGCAGGCAGTTCAACGCCTCCATGCCGCCCGGCTGCACTCCTGAACATTGCGCGATGAAGTCCGACCGGCAAGCCGATCTGACCGCGCTTTTCTGCTCCTCGGTAGGCGCCTGCGCCACTGCGATCCCGGTAAACAGACTGGCAGCGCAGAAGAGACTTGATATCGATAGCCAGAACGGCACCCGGCGCTCCCGGCGCCATATTGCCGGTCGAGAAGATGCACTTTTGGGCATTTTTCCCCTCCCTCGAGAGTTCATCGCTTTATGGCATGAAAGGAAATATTCCGACCGAACGAGGCAGCAAAATTCGAATGACCGATAGAATTCCGCACGCAGAAACTTAAAGCCTCGCGGGAAATTACTTTAGCACGTTCGGTTTTTTGATAGTAGAGTTGAATAGCCGCAGAAGGATTAGCCCACTATGCTTACGAGGGGGCAAAACATCAGCTGACAATGCCAGTTTTTGGCGTCACATTCATTGAGCTGCGATAACACCAGCCGAGCTGACAGTGTTGTTGGACTGATTTGGTGCGGGCGCCACGGAAAGCTTGCGCAATATTTCTGTGAGTCGGAATATCACTTCACGGCTGGCGCGGCTGAGTGGCCGTTGATGCCCGGTTACGAGGGTGACGTGTCGGGTGATGAACGGATTTCGGATCACGCTGCTGGCGAACATCCCCTGGCGCGTCTCATCCGCGATCGTGTGCGGTGCCTTGACCATATAGCAACCGCAATGCGCTGCCATCGCCTTCTGGCCGACAGTGGAATCGACGTCGGCGATGATATTGAGCGGTACCCTCATGCGCCGTGCAACGGAATCCACCATGATACGCAGGCCGTTGGTGCGGGCTGGCAGAACCAGATCGAATTCGGAAAGCCGTGCGAAATCGATTTCCGGCGGCAGGCTCCATCCCTCTCGCGGACCGGCAATCACCAGCTGGGATTCCAGAAGCAATGAATTCCGGCTCAGCGGTCCTTCGCGATATTTGCTGTAGGCGCCGATATCGATCGTACCCTCTGCCAGCCAGCGCTCGATCTGATCGCTGAAGCCTTCATAGACCTGCAGGCGGATACCCGGTAACTCGGCACGCAGCTCGTTGACGAGACGCGGAATGGCCGGCTCCACAATAGAGGTCGGCAGGCCGATGGAGACGACACCGCTCGGCAAACGACTGAAAGCCTTGAGATCTTCGGCCGCCTGGTCCGCCTCGCGCAGCAGGAACCGGGCCTTGGTCAGCGCCTCCTCGCCGAGCTCCGAAAGCGTTACTCCGCGCCCTGTTCGATAAAACAACGGACCATCCCACTCCGCCTCCAGATCGCCGATGACGCGGCTGACCGTCGGCTGTGCAAGCCCTGTCGTGACGGCCGCCTTGCTGAAGCTGCCAAGCTCCGCGGCGCGCACGAATATCCTGAGATCCGCAAGCTCCATTGGCCGTCCTCCCATCCGGAAAATGAATATCCGATATAGGTAACATGTAGTGGACGAATGGCAAGAAGGCAGATTAACCTCTTGTTTACGCACGGAGGAGGCCTGCCCGAAAGAGCAGGTTGTGCTGCTACAAGTATTTCACGGGAGGAGAGTGGCAATGTTTGCCAGAACACGCATGTATTTATCTATAGGAAGTGGGTTGGCCGCGCTTTTGATGTCGAGCGCTGCATGGGCAGAGACTCAGGTTGTCCGCTTTCTTCACAACGAAACCGACCCGCCGAGCATCGAATTCTTCAACAAGGCGATCAAGGAATTCGAGGCGCAGAACCCCGACATCAAAATCGAGATGGAAGCCGTCAGCACCGACGGCCGACTGCAGAAGGTGCTTGCTTCCATCAACACCAAGACCATGCCGGAAATCTTCAAGATCCTTCCGGAAGAGCGCTTTGAATTCGCCCGCAAGGGCTATCTTGTCCCCCTCGACGACATGGTCAGCGAGATCGGCCGCGACGACTACGTCCCGGGCTCTCTGGTACCGGTCGAAGGCAAGGTCTTCGATGTCCCCTACACGCTTGGTAATTACGGGGTGCTCTGGCAGCGCGATGACCTGCTGAAGGCCAAGGGCATTGCCACGCCGAAGACCTGGGACGATCTGCTTGCCGATGCCAAGGCACTGACGGCCGACGGCAATTTCGGCTTCATGTTCCCGGCCGGCAAGAACCGCATGACCGGCATTTTTCTGTCGCAGATGATCTGGGGTGCCGGCGGTACCTATTTCGACAAGGACCTGAACGTCACCTTCAACAATCCGGGCACAGTCAAGGCACTGACCTTCCTGCAGCAGATCGCGAAATTTTCACCACAGGGCATCGGCTCCTATTCCTATGGTGACATGATCAATGTCTACCTGACGGGCAAGATCGGTATCGATATCTATGCGCCGCGCCTGATCGCCAACGCCGCACTCAACACGCCTGATCTCTTCAAGAACACCAGCGCCGGCGATATCCCGCTTGGCCCCAGCGGCGTACCTGTGAAATTCGTCAACTCCAACAGTTTCGCCCTATCTTCCGAAGCCGTCGGTGCAAAGAACATCGATGCAGCCCGCAAGTTCCTGAAGTTCATTGTGACGGGCGACCGGCTCAGGGACTTCTCGCTGACCGTTCATCCGCATCTCATCCCACCGCTGAAGGACGTTCAGGAAGAAGTCATCAAGGCAGGTGCCACGGCAAGCCTCAGCGGCCGCGAGGATATTTCCCGCATCTCATTCGACACCTCCAATTCGCTCGACTTCGAATCCGAGGCGGGTGCTCAGTTCAAGGACGGCAAGGTGATCCGCTCCGGCGTGATCAATCCGTATATCGGCTCGATCGTCGCGCGCGACATTCCGGCCCAGGTCGTCCAGCGCGTCGTTCTCCAGGGTGAAGACCCGGCAAAGGCCGCCGCCTGGGGCCAGGAGCGTATGCAGGCCATCGTGGACGATCTCAAGAAGAAGAAATAGTCCCAAGCTTAGCAAAGTCCGCGTGCACAGCGCGCGGACTCCATTTTCCAGGAGAATAATATGTCAGAGGAACAGCCGGCGGCTCCGGTCGTATCGCTACGCGAACGCGTCAAGTCGCCTCCAGCGCAGGCCATGGTGGATTCCTATTTCGGCCCCGCCGTCGCGGCCGGGATTCGGTTTCAGTTCGAGCCGGAAATGCGCATCCACATCGCCCATGCCGTCATGCTTGCCGAATGCGGCATTGTCAGCCGTGAAGATATTGCCCGCATCCTGGTCGTGCTGACCGATCTGCAGCAGGATGGCGTCAAGACCCTGACCATCGATTATCAGCAGGAAGACCTCTATTCCTACATCGAGCGCTATATCGTCGAGAAGCTCGGCCCTGAGACCGGCGGCCGTCTTCATACCGGCCGCAGCCGTAACGACCTGCACACCACGTCCTGGCGGCTCGCTTTGCGTTCCCAGCTTTTGAGCCTGCTTGATGTTGTCGGCAAACTTCGCCGCACACTGCTCGATCTCTCGGAAAAACATATCGAGACGGTCATGCCGGGCTATACCCATACGCAGCACGCCCAGCCGATCTCATTCGGTTATTACCTGCTCGCCGCTGCCGATTTGGTGGAACGCGATTACGGTCGGCTCATCCATGCGCTCGGCAGCTGCGACCGCAGCCCGCTCGGTTCCGGTGCCTTGTCGACCACGGGCTTCCCGATCGACCGGGAAATGACGGCTCGCCTTCTCGGCTTCGCGCGATTGGTGGAGGTCGGCTATGACGGCGTTTCCATCCGCGACGATCTGCACGAAGCATCCGCCGCACTCGCGGTTTTGATGACGGGGGTTTCCCGCCTCGCCACCGATATCCAGAGCTGGAACACAATGGAATTCGGCATGCTGGAACTCGACGACGCCTATTCCAGCGTCTCCAGCATCATGCCGCAAAAGAAGAACCCGCAGGCGATGGAGCATGTGAAAGCGGTCGCCGCCATGGCCGTCGGTAACCTCAGCATGGTTCTCGCCGCATCCAAGAACACGGCGCTGGCAGACGTCAATGACGGCGTTTCCGCCGGTAATGCCCCCGCCATGGACATGATGGAACGCGCCACCCGCGCCGTCATCGTCTTCGAAGGCGCGATCCGCACGCTGACCGTCAAGCCGGAAATGATGCTGCATCTGGCAGAGGTCGGTTTCGGCACGGCGACCGAGCTTGCCGATATCATCGTCCGCGAGGCCGGGATGTCATTTCGCATGGCTCACAATATCGTCGGTCGTGTTGTCCGCGAGACCATCGAGGCGCATCATACCGCGATGGACATCACCTCGGCCGATCTCGACGAAGCGTCGCAGGCCCTCTTCGGCCATCCGCTCGGCATTTCCGAAGATGCGGTGATCCGGGCACTCAACCCCTCGGAAAACCTGAAGAGCCGCACCGTCACCGGCGGCCCGGCACCGGTGCGCATGGCCGAGATGATCGCCCGCCGGAATACAAGCCTCGAAACCGACCTGGCAGGCATCGTGGAGATCAGAACCCGCCTCGCCAACGCCGATCATACCCTCATGGAACAGTCGCGCCGGATCATCAGCGACGCTGGTTTGCAGAGCCCGTCACCGATTGCGAGAGAAAGTCATGGCACGAGTTGAAATCAATCAAATCAGCAAGATCTTCACGGATCACACGGCTGTTTCGGACGTCAGTCTGACGGTGAATGATGGCGAGTTCCTCGTGCTTCTTGGTCCTTCCGGCTGCGGCAAGAGCACGCTTCTGCGCATGATCGCGGGTCTGGAACTGCCAACTTATGGCGATGTCTTCATCGGTGACAGAAAGGCGACCCGCCTGCAGCCGAAGGACCGCAACATTGCCATGGTCTTCCAGAACTACGCGCTCTACCCGCATCTGACCGTCTACGAGAACATCGCCTTTCCGCTGCGCGTACGCGGCGCCGACAAGAAGGCGACCGACGACAAGGTCAAATGGGCAGCCGAACTCGTCGGCCTCACCCGCATGCTGAAACGCAAGCCGCGGCAGATGTCCGGCGGCGAGCGCCAACGCACCGCCCTTGCCCGCTCGCTGGTGCGCGATCCCGATGTCTTCCTGCTTGATGAGCCGCTGTCGAACCTCGACGCGAAGCTTCGCCACTCTGCCCGTGAAGAGCTGCGGCAATTCCAGGATCGTGTCGGCGTCACCTCCATTTATGTGACGCACGACCAGGTGGAGGCCATGGGTCTCGGCGATCGCATCGTCGTCATGCAGGCGGGTTCCGTCCGCCAGATCGGCACGCCGGAAGAGATCTATCTCAATCCTGCCGATACGTTCGTCGCGACCTTCATGGGTTCACCACCGATGAACCTCGTCGTAATGGGCGACGTGACCCTCGGCTTCCGCCCGGAAAACTTCCTGCCGAAGGCGAGCTTCGCCGAAAACATCCCGGTCACGAACATCACCTTCAATATCCATCGCGTCGAATATCTGGGTGGTGACCGTCTGCTCTACGGCACGGTCTCGGGCAATCTTCCGGAAACGCCCGTCATCGCCCGTATTCCCTCAAGCGTTCACTACAGCCCGGTTCTCAATACCGAAGTGCATTTTGCCGTTGCCAATAGTGAGCTTCGACGCTTCGATACCGCAAGCGGCAAGGCGATCGTTACCGAGCCCATGGGAGCAAGGAGGACGGCCAATGGCTGAGCGCAACACGGCTCTCGCCGGCGACCGGCTGCTGGCCTATGCCACCCTCGCGCCCAGCGCATTCCTTCTGTTGCTTCTGGCCGGCGTACCGACCATCACCGTTTTCGTGACGGCGACGCAGGATGTCGGCATGGGCGATACCAGCGGTCCCTTCATCGGATTGGAAAACTTCATCTGGGTTTTCACCGAACCCACCTTCTACACCGCGCTCTGGAACACCTTCGTCTGGGTCTTCGGCAGTGTGGCGCTGGAAATGCTGCTCGGCCTTGGCTTTGCGCTGCTGCTCAACAAGAGCTTCAGGTTCCGAGGTGCGGCCCGCGCCGTCATCTTGGCGCCCTATCTGGTGCCGACTGTCGTGGCGGTCCTGACCTGGCGCTACATGCTGCATGATATCGTCGGCATCATCAATGCCGGCCTCATCGATATCGGCCTCATCAGCCAGCCGCTGCTCTGGCTGAACAGCCAGGGATTGGCGATGGTGTCCGTCATCATGGTCGGCGTCTGGAAATTCTTTCCCTTCGCCGTCATCGCCATCCTCGGCATCCTACAATCCATTCCGCAGGAGCAATATGAGGCTGCCAAGATCGACGGCGCCTCCGACTTCCAGCAGTTTTGGCGCATTACTTTGCCCTATGTCATGCCGGTCTTCCTGCTGACCTCACTGCTGCGCACCATCTGGTCCTTCAACAAGTTCGAGATCATCTACCTGATGACGGGCGGAGGGCCGCTGGATGCGACAACGACCCTGCCGATCCTCGTCTATCTCAAGGCCTTCTCGGATTTCGAATTCGGCCGCGCCGCGGCGATCGCGATCGTCGCACTCGCCATCCTCTGCGTCCTGCTTGCCATTTATTTCGTCTTCATCAAGAGAGCGGAGGCACGCCAATGACCGCCATCGCGCCAAGCATTCCGACTTCGTTGCCGCGCAATCGCGAGATCGCCGACGTCCACTATCTGGCATCGAGGATCATGCTCTATCTGCTGGTCTTTGCTGCCGTCAGCGTCGTCGGCTTTCCGCTCTTCTGGATGCTGATCTGCTCCTTCAAGCCGGGTAGCGAACTTTACTCCACACCGCCGACCTTCCTGCCCAACCAGTGGACGCTGCAGAACTATCGGGATCTCTTCATTCAGACGAACTTCCTGACCTACTTCGCCAACAGCCTGATCGTCGCCTTCGGTTCGACCTTCCTGTCGCTGATCGTTGGCGGGCTCGGCGCCTACAGCCTCAGCCGCTTCAAGTTCTTCGGCATTGTGGCTTTCTCGAATGCGACTCTGGTCTGCTACATGCTGCCGGAAGTGCTGATCGTGCTGCCGCTCTATATCTATGTGGTCAAGCTCGGCATGGCCGATACGCTGATCTCGCTGATCATCGCCAACACGGCCTTCACCCTGCCGCTCGCGCTGTGGTTCATGCGCTCCTACTTCAATGCCATTCCTGTGAGCCTTGAAGAAAGTGCCATGATCGACGGCTGTACGCGGCTTGGCGCTATGATGCGCGTCACCGTGCCTCTTGCCTTGCCGGGCATCGTTTCGGTTGGCGTCTTCAGCTTCAATCACGCATGGAACGAGTTTCTTTTCGCTCTGGTGTTCGTCTCTTCGGAAACGAACAAGACGCTGCCATTGGGGCTCGCGACGTGGATCGGCCAGGACAACATCTACTCCTGGGGCATGCTGCTCGCAGGCGCGGTGCTCGTCACCATACCGGTCATCCTTTTCTACCTTCTCGTCCAGCGCAAACTCGTCGTCGGCCTCTCTGAGGGCGGCAGCAAGGGCGAATAACCTCTTCAGACATCCGGAGGACATTATGAAGATCAAGAACGTGACGGTCATCGCCGTCGAGATCCCGCTCGCCCGCAATTTCGGCGGCAGCAAATACAACGTCACCAAACGTTGCACCATCATCACCCGCATGGAGACCGAAAGCGGCCTGATCAGCGAGATCTACAATGGCGACAATCGCGACCATATGCGTGACGTCGTTCAAATCATCGAAAAGGAACTCGTTCCCATGCTGATCGGCGAGGATATCTTCGCCATCGAGCGTCTGTGGCAGAAGATGTTCAAGGCGGCAGAGTGGAACCGCGATCGCAAACTGGTCATGGAAGCGATCGCCTGCATGGACAGCGCCATCTGGGATCTGATCGGCAAGGCGACGGGCGTCAATGTCTGCCGCCTGCTCGGCGGCTATCGTCAGGAAATCCCGATCATCTGCATTGGCGGCTATTACGAAGAGGGAAAGACGCTCTCCGATCTCGGCAAGGAAATGGAGCGTCTGCGTGAAGCTGGTCTCGCCGGCTGCAAGGTCAAGGTCGGCGGTCTTACGGCCGAAGAAGACGCCAAGCGTGTCGAGGCAGCACGAAAGGGTGCAGGTGACGATTTCTGGATCGCGGTCGATGCCAACAGAGGCTGGCCGGTCGCCGAGGCAATCAAATTCGCGCGCCTCATCGAGAAATACAACATCGCCTGGTTCGAGGAACCTTGCCATTGGTACGATGATGCACGCATGATGGCGCAGGTCCGCCGGGCGACCTCCATTCCTGTCGATGCCGGACAAAGTGAGGTCAGTGCCGCCGGCGTCCGCCGTCTGATCGCCGCCGATGCCGTCGATATCGTCAACTTCGACGCCTCAGAGGCCGGCGGCATCACCGAATGGCGCCGCGCCGCCGCCATGTGCGCACTTTACGACCTGCGTGTCGGGCATCATGAAGAGTCGCAGATCGCCATGCACATGATCGCCGCGATCCCGAACGGTGTCTGCGTCGAATGCTTCGAGCCGGCCCGTGACCCCATCTGGGCCGGCCTCATCGCCAATCGTCCGAACCCGAAGAACGGCATTATCCAGGTTCCGCAAGACCCGGGCTTCGGCGTCGAATTGAACTGGGACATGGTCTCCCGCTACCGGGTCAACTGAGAGGATGGATGCGACCTGGACATCGCGCCGGATGGAGGTCTCCGCGCGCAGGGCGCAAGTGCGGTTGGCGAAGCGGATACGCCTCGCCGCCGCATTCCTCCTGATGATCGTCTCCGGGCTGGTCTGGAGTTCCTTCGGCCTCTTTCTTGTGGCACTCGAGAGCGAGTTTCACTGGTCGCGCGGCGCAATCTCCGGCGCTTACGGCGTCTTCGCTCTCGTCAACGCGGTAACCGCCCCCTTCTTCGGCCGCCTGCTCGGCCGATATGACAGTCGCATCCTGCTTGCAGGTGCCGCACTGCTGCTCGGTATCGCCTATGCGCTGACCGCGACAGTCCACAGCCTCACGCAGTTCTGGCTGATCTTCGGTGTACTCGCCGGTCTCGGCACGCATTGCACCAGTTCATACGCCATCTTCGCCGTGCTGGCCGGCCGCTTCAGGCAGCGTCCGGCCACTGCCATGTCCGTCGCAGACGCTGGCTCAGGTCTCGCCGCTTTCCTCGGCATCCCCATGATCCATTGGGTCATAGAAGCCTTCGGCTGGCGTGGCGCATACCTTGCGCTCGGCGTGGTCATCGCCGTCGTCAGCGTACCGCTGCACCTCTTCGTGCTCGATCGGGTCAGACCTGCCCCGAAGGCAACGACCAGCAAGTCAGGCCTCCCGGCACTACCCTTTTATATTCTCGCCGCTCTCATCATCAGCTATTTCTGCGGCTCGGCGGTCTATCATGGCCTCCTGACGCAGCAGATCGCCCTCTTCGACGAACGCGATATCGGCGAAGAAGCCGCTGTATGGCTTGCTGCCGTTGCCGGCCTCGTGGTTTTCCTCTGGCGTCTGATCTCCGGCTGGCTCTGCGACCTCTGGGGCCCGAACCGTGTAATGCTGCTCGCCGCCATTGCCGCTGCGATCACCTTCCTGACGCTGAGCCTGGTGGTTGCGGCCGACAGCGAGGCGATGCTGCTGATTTATCCGCTGATGCTCGGTATCGGTTTCGGCGGCCAGCAGGTCCTTCTGGCCAACGGCGCACGATTGATCGTGAGCCTGTCATCTCTAGCGTCACTATTAGG
>UCGV01000012.1 GCA_900471925.1 Hyphomicrobiales bacterium | reverse complement strand
GTACCCGGCTTCACCACGACTTCGTCGCCTGGCTTAAGGTTCGATGCCATCGCTTGGCTGATCGTCTTAAATGGAGAGGAGGCACTTCCATTGCCACCGCTGCTGCCGGTCGTCGCTACGTAGTATGTTGTCATGATCTTGTTCCTCAACCCTGGCGTTGTGTTTACCAGTAAGTCTGGTGTTGCGTTTGCCAGTCAATATTCTTGGTTAATCAAGCTTTACGGCGGCAGGTTATAGGGCGGCATCCGGAAGGGCGCAACAGCAACAAAACAGTAAGTACTTGACAAATATAGCCTTATTGCTGCCACATTATAGCGATCGAACATAAATTACGTTTTGAAATACTTGTTGAATTTCGATTCGCCCAATTTAGGACAATATATATATCCCGTGTCACGCGAATTATTCTTTTTGCAATCAGTGATGTATGTCGTCGTTGAAAACACTACGGAAATCTGATGCACGTGGCCGGAGATGCCGTCGTTTTGGCAAAAATCGACTTTTTTTCGAAAATTAACAATTTTGGGCAGTTTTGCCTTACCAATCGACCTCGAATCGCAACTAATCCCTCTGTCAACTGCTCGCTATATTGTGATTCGAGCGAGCTTGACGGACCCCGAATCGCGTTGCGAAGCGTCGAAATTGTCCGACTTTGACGAAGAGGCACTCGGCGCGATTACGCTCTTTTGGGAGGTCTGCGTTCTCCACGCGCTGAACATTCATTTGCGCTCTGGGACGATGACGCAGTGCGTTCTTGGGCAATCCTGTCGCTCAGGTGATCGGCATGGCCCTTGTCGGCCGGAGCCGCACCAGCCCCGAAATCGCCGATGGAGATCATGGACAGAAGCGATGTCGCCAGCGATCGCCGGAAGGTGCTATTCGCAAAAGCCCGTCCAAAAATGTCCGATTATGCGCGCGTGAACCGCGCTTCAGGCTTTCAGCCCTGATGCTCCGCCTGAGCGTGCTTTTGAAGTTCTGACATGATCTGGCCCACCTGGTGGTCGAGGCCGCTGATAGAGAATGTCAGATACTCGTTCGACTTGCCGAGCGCCTTGTTATTGAGGCGCGTCATGCGCGAGATCGTCAGCCGTGCGGCGGCTGCCGGCGTGATCCGTAATTCGATGAAGGGCTGCTTGTGCAGATGGAAGGCGCGTACGGCGACAAGCTCGTTCCAGCCGATCCGCTGCGGCGCCACTTCGCTCACCAGCAGGCCCTCGTCGGAGAAATCCATGACGGGGCGCCGGTCGAATGCCTTCCAGAGCAGCGTCACGAAGGCGACGAGGAAAAGCAGGGCAATGATGCCCATGACGACGGAGACGCCGTTCATGCCTTCCTTTTGATAGCCGGTGAAGCTGAGGGCGCCGAACAGCGCCGTCATCAGCAGCGAGAGAACGGCAAGACCGACCGTCTTGGCCGGAGAGCGATGGACTTTCACGGGGAAACCTCCTGCCCTCCGGGCCTTTGTCGATCAGCCGGCGAGTGCCGCTGCAACAGCTTCCAGCGCCTCGTCGGCCTTGGATCCATCCGGACCGCCGGCCTGCGCCATGTCGGGACGGCCGCCGCCGCCCTTGCCGCCGAGGGCAACGGACGCGACGCGCACCAGATCGACGGCGCTGAAGCGGCCGACGAGATCGGGCGTGACAGCCACGACAGCGCTCGCCTTGCCGTCTTCGGAGACACCGATCAGCGTCACCACGCCGGAGCCGATGCTGGCCTTGCCGTCATCGGCGAGACCCTTGAGATCCTTCGGCTCGACGCCGGTCACGGCCTTGCCGAGGAACTTCACACCAGCGATGTCGCGTACCGCATCGGCAGAACCGCCCTGCCCGCCGCCCATGGCGAGCTTGCGCTTGGCATCGGCCAGTTCCTTTTCGAGCTTGCGGCGCTCGTCCATCAGCGCTTCGACGCGCGAGAGAACTTCCGAAGGCTGAACCTTCAGCGAGGCGGCGAGCGTTTTCACGCGCTCGTCCTGCTCGGCCAGATATTCCCGCGCTGATTCACCTGTCACCGCTTCGATACGGCGGACGCCTGCACCGACGGCGCTGTCGCCGAGGATGCGCACGAGGCCGATCTGTCCGGTCGCCGACACATGCGTGCCGCCGCAGAGTTCGATCGAGTAGGCCTTACCGGTCTTCGGTCCATGCAGGCCGGTGCCCATAGCTACAACGCGCACTTCATCGCCGTATTTTTCACCGAAAAGCGCCATTGCGCCTTCCGCGATCGCATCGTCAACGCTCATCAGGCGGGTGGTGACGGGCGCGTTCTGCAGCACGATCTCGTTTGCCATCTCTTCGACGATCTTCAGCTCCTCGGCCGTCATCGGCTTCGGATGCGAGACGTCGAAACGCAGGCGCTCGGGCGCCACCAGCGAGCCCTTCTGGGCGACATGGGTGCCGAGCACTTCGCGCAGCGCCTCATGCAGCAGATGGGTGGCGGAATGGTTGGCGCGCAGGCGCGAACGCCTGATATGATCGACAGTCAGCGCAACGGCATCGCCGGCCTTGATGACACCTTCCACGACGGTACCGATATGCACGAACAGGCCTTCGCCCTTCTTCTGCGTATCGGAAATCTCGATCTTGCCGTGGTCGGAGGAGATCACGCCGGTATCGCCCATCTGGCCGCCGGATTCACCGTAGAACGGCGTCTGGTTGACGACGACCTGCACCTTGTCGCCGGCCTTGGCTTCGGCTGCGACAGCACCATCGGTGACGATCGCCTGCACCACGCCTTCGGCGGTCTCGGTGTCATAGCCGAGGAATTCGCTCGCGCCATGCTTTTCCTTGAGCTCGAACCAGACGGTTTCCGTCGCCTTCTCGCCGGAACCGGCCCAGTGCGAACGGGCCTCTGCCTTCTGGCGCTCCATCGCATCGGTGAAGCCGGAAATATCGACGCCGATTTCGCGGGCGCGTAGAGCGTCCTGCGTCAGGTCGAGCGGGAAGCCGTAGGTGTCGTAGAGCTTGAAGGCGGTCTCGCCATCCAGCATGTCGCCCTTGGAAAGATCGGCCGTTGCATCCGACAGAAGCGACAGGCCGCGCTCCAGCGTCTTGCGGAAGCGGTTTTCCTCGAGCTTCAGCGTTTCGGAGATCAGCGCTTCGGCGCGCACCAGTTCCGGATAGGCGCGGCCCATCTCCTGCACCAGCGTCGGCAGCAGCCGGTACATCAGCGGCTCCTTGGCGCCGAGAAGCTGGGCATGGCGCATGGCGCGGCGCATGATAC
Source organism: Hyphomicrobiales bacterium (assembly GCA_900471925.1). Taxonomy (GTDB): domain Bacteria; phylum Pseudomonadota; class Alphaproteobacteria; order Rhizobiales; family Rhizobiaceae; genus Rhizobium. The sequence continues at coordinate 288,167 of UCGV01000012.1, read as the reverse complement.
GGCGCAGCACATAGCCGCGGCCTTCATTCGACGGCAGAACGCCGTCTGCGATCAGGAAGGCGGACGAACGCAGGTGGTCGGCGATGACGCGGTGGCTGGCGCTGCCCTCGGCCTTGACGCCGACGGCATCTTCGATCGTGCCGGTCAGCGTGCGGAACAGGTCCGTGTCGAACACGCTCTGCACACCCTGCAGAACAGCCGCCATGCGCTCCAGGCCCATGCCGGTATCGATCGAAGGACGCGGCAGCGGGTTGCGAACGCCGGGCTCGGTCTGTTCGAACTGCATGAAGACGAGGTTCCAGAATTCCAGGAACCGGTCGCCATCTTCTTCCGGTGAGCCGGGAGGGCCGCCCCAGACATTTTCGCCCTGGTCGATGAAGATTTCCGAGCACGGACCGCAGGGGCCGGTATCGCCCATCTGCCAGAAATTGTCAGAAGTTGGGATGCGGATGATCTTGTCGTCGGAGAAACCGGCGATCTTCTTCCACAGCGTCGCGGCTTCCTCGTCTTCGGAATAGACGGTGACCAGCAGGCGGTTCTTCGGAAGGTCGAAACCTTCGGTGACGAGCTTCCAGGCAAGCTCGATTGCATTCTCCTTGAAATAGTCGCCGAAGGAGAAGTTGCCGAGCATTTCGAAGAAGGTCAGGTGGCGCGCAGTATAGCCGACATTGTCGAGGTCGTTATGCTTGCCGCCGGCACGCACGCATTTCTGCGAAGTCGTCGCCGTCGTATAAGGGCGCTTTTCGAGGCCGGTGAAGACGTTCTTGAACTGCACCATGCCGGCATTGGTGAACATCAGCGTCGGGTCATTGCGCGGCACAAGCGGGCTCGACGAAACGACTTCATGGCCGTTCTTCTTGAAGTAGTCGAGGAAGGTCGACCGGATATCGTTTACACCGCTCATTTCATGCCCTTCGATGCTGCCTGCAGGCAGGTAAAATTAAATTCATCGGCTTTTATCGTTCGGCCTTGCCACTGTCCAGCAAACAAACAAAGTCCGACGAACAAACAAAACCGGCCGCATTCTCGTGAGGGAATGCGGCCGGTTCGAATTCAGGAAAGTCTTGCTGGCGATTACATGTCGCTGGCATCACCCGCATCGTCACCGGCGTCAGGGCCGCCGTTCTGCAGGAAGCGGTCGGCGATCAGGCCGGCATTCTGGCGCAGCGCCGTTTCGATCTCACGGGCGAGATCCGGATTGTCGCGCAGGAAGATCTTGGCGTTCTCACGGCCCTGGCCGAGGCGCTGGCTGTTGTAAGAGAACCAGGCGCCGGATTTCTCGACGATGCCGGCCTTGACGCCGAGATCGATCAGTTCGCCGGTCTTGGAGACGCCTTCGCCATACATGATGTCGAATTCGACCTGCTTGAAGGGAGGCGCCATCTTGTTCTTGACGACCTTGACGCGCGTCTGGTTGCCGATCACTTCTTCACGTTCCTTGACCTGGCCGATACGGCGGATGTCGAGGCGGACCGAGGCGTAGAACTTCAGCGCGTTACCGCCCGTCGTCGTCTCAGGCGAACCGAACATGACGCCGATCTTCATGCGGATCTGGTTGATGAAGATCACCATCGTATTCGACTTGGAGATCGAAGCCGTCAGCTTGCGCAGCGCCTGGCTCATCAGGCGGGCCTGCATGCCCGGCAGGTTGTCGCCCATTTCGCCTTCGATTTCGGCGCGCGGCGTCAGCGCTGCAACGGAGTCGACGACGAGAACGTCGATGGCGCCGGAGCGAACCAGCGTGTCGGTGATTTCAAGTGCCTGTTCGCCGGTGTCGGGCTGCGAGATCAGGAGGTTCTGCAGATCGACGCCGAGCTTGCGGGCATAGACCGGATCGAGCGCGTGTTCGGCATCGACGAAGGCGCAGATGCCGCCCTTCTTCTGAGCCTCGGCAATGGTCTGCAGCGCGAGCGTCGTCTTACCAGAGCTTTCCGGACCGTAGATCTCGATGATACGACCCTTCGGCAGACCGCCGATGCCGAGGGCGATATCGAGGCTGAGCGAACCTGTGGAAACCGTTTCGATCTCGACGATGTTCTCGTTCGAGCCGAGTTTCATGATCGAGCCCTTGCCGAACGACCGCTCGATCTGTGAGAGTGCCGCTTCGAGCGCCTTGCTTTTGTCCACCGATTTGTCCTCTACGAGCCGCAATGAATTCTGAGACATTCGATCCACCTTTAGGTTATTGACGCTGCTCTAGCAATGTCGCCGCTGATGCGAAGTTTGTACCTGATTTGTTCCTATTTCGCAATGGGGTTGCAAATATCTGAAAGAAAAAGGTAAATCGGCCTGTGTTCTATTTTTGTTTTATCGATGCAAAGCAACGGCTTAGTGCGCTGTGCCTTGAGGATGCAGCCGCTTTCGCCACCATTCGATTCGCTCGGGGAGAGCAGAAATGAGCGCCAAGATTCTCGTTCTCGGTGGCGCCCATATCGATCGCCGCGGCCGTATTTCCGGCGAAACGGCGCCCGGCTCCAGCAACCCCGGCACCTGGTTCGAGGAACCGGGCGGCGGCGGCTTCAACGCGGCCCGCAATCTCGCCCGCCTGGGCTTTGACGTGACGATGATTTCGCCGCGCGGCGGTGACCCGATCGGCGAGATGGTGAGCGAGGCAGCCGACTTTGCCGGCGTCAACGACCGCCCCTTCGTCTTCCTGGACCGCAAGACGCCAAGCTATACGGCGATCATCGAGAAGGACGGCAATCTCGTCATCGCGCTGGCCGACATGGAGCTCTATCGCTTCTTCGTGCCGCGCCGCCTGTCGATGCGCTGGGTGCGCGATGCCTTCGCCGCCACCGATTTCGTCCTCTTCGATGCCAACCTGCCGGAGGAAACGGCAGCTGCGATCGTGGCGAGAGCCAATGCGCTCGGCAAGCCGGTTGCGGCCATCGCCATCTCGCCAGCCAAGGTCGTGCGCCTCCTGCCCTGCCTCAAGGGTATCGACTATCTCTTCCTCAACGAGGCGGAGGCTGCGGCACTCGTTGGCGAACGGCCTGATGATGCCACAGCATGGCCGTCGCTGCTCGGTGATATCGGCATTGGTGGCGCGGTCGTCACCCGTGGCCAGCGCGAACTCGTGGCTTTCAAGGATGGGAACGCCCTTCTCCTGCAGCCGCCGATCTCGGACAATGTGGCCGATGTCACCGGAGCGGGAGATTCGCTCGCCGCCGGCACTTTGTCTGCCCTGATGCGTGGCCATCCGCTCGAAGAGGCCGTTCGCCACGGCACGGCGGCAGCCGCACTCACCGTCCAGTCGCGCCATGCCGTAAACGAAAATCTGTCGCCTGATCTTCTTCACGACATGCTTTCGCTTGTCCCGGCGGCCAGAATTCTGCAATGAAGCGGCAATAACGACAAACGGACACGGATCATGACCAAACCCTTCTCGCCCCTGCTGCCGATCTCCTATTCGAAGGAAGTGGCCGCCGCCAAGCAGCGCGGCGCTCCGATCGTCGCGCTGGAATCGACCATCATCACCCACGGCATGCCCTACCCCGGCAATATCGAGATGGCGCGCAGCGTCGAATCGATCATCCGCGACCAGGGTGCGGTTCCCGCCACCATCGCCGTCATCCACGGCACGCTGCATATTGGCCTCGAAGCAGCCGAGCTGGAACAGCTTGCCCAGGCAAAGGACGTGATGAAGGTATCGCGCGCCGATATGGCATTCTCCATCGCCGAGCGCCGCACCGGCGCCACGACCGTTGCCGCCACGATGATCGCAGCGGCCCGCGCCGGCATCAAGGTCTTCGCGACCGGCGGCATCGGTGGCGTGCATCGTGGTGCGGAAGAGACCTTCGATATCTCTGCCGACCTTGAAGAACTTGCCCGCACCGGCGTCATCGTCGTCTGCGCCGGCGCCAAGGCGATCCTCGACATTCCGAAGACGCTGGAAGTGCTGGAAACCCGGGGCGTGCCCGTCGTCACCTACGAAAGTGACGAATTCCCGGCCTTCTGGTCACGCTCGTCGGGCATCCGCAGCCCGCTGACGCTGAACAGCCCGGCCGCGATCGCCAATTTCCAGACGACCCGCGAACAGCTTGGCATCGACGGCGGCATGTTGATCGCCAACCCGGTTCCGGAAGCCGATGAAATCGCCCGCGAGGAAATGGAAATCTACATTGAGCGTGCGCTCGACAGCGCCGAACGTGACGAAATCACCGGCAAGGCGGTAACACCCTACCTGCTGAGCACGATCTTCGACCTGACCGATGGCCAGAGCCTGAAGACGAATATCGCCCTGGTGGAGAACAATGCGCGGCTGGCAGCAGAGATTGCCGTAGCGCTCGGCGAATAATCGATCATCGGGCGGGCTCGTCCCGCCAATATCACCGAGAATTCCAAGGGGCGCTCAGCGCCCCTTATTCATATCAGCTATCCAGCGTCTCTTTCACCGCCACCGCCAGCTGCTTCAATGAGAAGGGCTTCGGCAGGAAGCCGAACTTGGCTTCCGGCGGCAGGTTGCGAGCAAAGGCATCCTCCGCGTAGCCGGAGACGAAGATGAACTTCATGTCCGGATATTTCTTGCGCAATTCGCGCAAGAGCGACGGCCCGTCCATTTCAGGCATGACGACGTCGGAGACCACGATATCCACCTTGCCTTCAAGCTCTTCCATGATATCGAGCGCTTCCACGCCCGATCCCGCCTCATGCACGGTATAGCCGCGCGTCTCCAGCATGCGCTTGCCGCCGCGCCGCACGGCTTCCTCGTCTTCCACCAGCAGGATGACGGCGGAGCCGGTCAGGTCTTCAGGCTGCTTCGGCTGGACGAGTTCGACGATCTGCGCGCCGCCTGCCGCAACCGCCTGATCGGCGGCATCAGCTTCTGCGGCGACAGCCGGCTCCACGATATGGCGGGGCAGGAAGACGCGGAAGGTCGTGCCCTTGCCGACTTCTGATTCTGGCTGGATATAGCCGCCGGATTGCTTGACGATGCCATAGACCATGGCAAGGCCGAGACCGGTGCCCTTGCCCACGTCCTTGGTGGTGAAGAAAGGCTCGAAGATCTTGTCCATGATCTCGGGCGCAATGCCGGTGCCGGTGTCGGTCACTTCCACCAGCACCATGTCCTCATGCGGCATGTAGGAGTAGTTGAAGGCGGCGACTTCGGCGGCCGGCAGATTGCGGGTGCGCAGCGTCAGCGTGCCGCCCTTCGGCATGGCATCACGGGCATTGACGGAGAGATTGATCAGCACCTGCTCGAATTGCGAGAGGTCGGTTTTGACCGGCCAGAGATCGCGGCCATATTCGACATCGAGCTTGACATTGGTGCCCGAAATCAGCCGGTCGACCAGCATGCGCAGGTCGCCGACGACATCGGTGAGGTTCAGCACTGTCGGTCGCATCGTCTGCTTGCGCGAGAAGGCGAGCAGCTGGCGCACGAGAACTGCGGCGCGATTGGCGTTGCGCTTGATTTCCATCAGGTCGGCGAAGCTCGCATCGGCCGGCCGCGCCTGCAAGAGCAGATGGTCGGAGGAGAGCAGGATCGCCGTCAGCACGTTGTTGAAATCGTGCGCGATGCCGCCGGCAAGCGTGCCGACAGCATTCATCTTCTGTGTTTGCGCCATCTGCGCTTCCAGCGCCTTCTGCTCGGTCACCTCGACGGCATAGACGATGGCCGCCTCTTCGGGCGCCTCGTCGCTCTGGTCGATCACGGCATTCACATAGAAGCGGAAGAAGCGTGCGTCATCGGTCGGCGTGCGGGAATCGATCGGCGCGATATCGCCCTGCCGGTCCTTGGCGGCGGCAAGGGCTGAAGCAAGCTGCGGCCGGTCGCTGTCCTGCACGATCGTCTCCAGCAGCGCGCCGCGCTCGAGATCGTCACGCGATACGATATTGGAGAAGAGCTTCAGGAAAGGCGCATTGGTGCGCAGGATCTTGCCATTGCCGTCGACCGAGGCGATCGCCATCGGCGTATTGTTGAAGAAGCGCGTGAAGCGCATCGCTGCCGCAGAGGCGGATTGCCCGTTTTCGCCATCCTTGTCGCGCGTCAGCACGATCGTCCGGCTTTCGCCGGGAGCCCCGTCGCGCATGGAGGTGACGCGGTGGATGATCTGCACCGGCAGGCTCTGGCCGTTCGATTTACGCAGGTCGAGATCGAGCGTCACGGTCTTCTTCAGGCCGGGTTCGGCCTGAACGGACTGGATCAGCGCCAGCCCCTCGCCCGCGACGAGATCGCCGATATTCATCGAGCCCGGCATGAACTTGGTGAGATCGAGACCCAGCCATTCGGCAAGGGTGGCGTTCAGATAGAAGATCTCGCCCTTGCGGCCGGCGGAGAAGAAGCCTGAAGGCGCGTGGTCGAGATAGTCGATCGCGTTCTGCAGTTCCTTGAAGAAGCGCTCCTGGTCCTCGCGCTCGGCTGTAATGTCGGTGATCTGCCAGATATGCAGCGGCTTTCCGTCGCCATCGTCAGGCTGCAGCAGCCGGGCCTTGAGGCGATACCAGTGCGCACCGGCGCTACTGCCGGGGCCGACGGCGCGCAACAGGCGAAATTCTTCCCGGCCCTCCCGGCCCTCGCGCAAGCCGTTCACGAGCCGATAGAGCGCCTCGTTCGATTCGCGGTGGCGCGAGAGCAGCGTTTCCAGCGTCTGCACCTCGGTCGCCTTGCGCGCACCTGTCAGCGCTCCATAAGCGGCATTGGCATAGACGATGCGGCCCTTGTCGTCGGTGATCAGCGAGCCGTCGGGATGGCTGTTGAGAAAGGCGCGCGCCAGGCTGTCGGACTGGCGCTGCGGCATGACCTCGATAAAGCCGATGACGGAGGACACGAGGAAGAAGATGCCGACCATGGCGAGCACGCCGAGACAGCCGAGCACCAGCTCGTTGCCGAGCGAATCCTTGAAGAAGACGAAGGCCGCCGCCGCCGCGATCAGCACGATAGCCAGCAACAAGATGCGTATCGCCGTGCCAGAACGCCCCCCACGATCCACAAGCGGCGCGTTATAGTCGTCGACCTGACGCGATTTCGTCATCTATTCCTCGCATAAGCCTTTCCTGCCACGCTGATAACATCGCTGCAAAGCAGGAATCAGGCACTCTTTCCTTCTTATCAACTTGCTGCGCCCGCAAAAACAGCAGGTTTCGTTAGACTGCTTGAATTCACAGGCAAACGCGCCAGTTTGCCCGTAATTGCGCTGTTGCGGCAGCAACCGCCCGGCCAAATATCTGCACAACACGAAATCGCGTTCGCCGGCGGACTGGACAGACCGGCCGGCTCTTGCCTAAGGAGCGGAAAAGTCGTCTGTTGTGCCATGATGCGAAATGGAGTGAGTGCCTATGTTCGATGATGTAGTCGGGGCTTACGGTAGCCGTTTCCTGCTGGCCGCTGGTGGCGTCGGGATTGCCCTCATCGTGCTCATCGCCGTTCTCTGGTTCCTGCGCAATCGCGCGCCCTCGCCCTTCGTCCGTGGCGGCCGCAACCGCCAGCCGCGCCTGCAGGTGCTGGATGCCGCAGCCGTCGATGCCCGCCGCCGCCTGGTGCTTGTGCGCCGCGATAATGTCGAACATCTCGTCATGATCGGCGGCCCGACCGATATCGTCATCGAAAGCCGCATCCTGCCGGAGCGCGAGATCGAAACGGTCAGCGAATATCGTCCGCAACCGGTCGAGGAACGTCCCCCCCAGCAGGAACGTCAGACCCTGCAGGAGCGTCAGCCCGCTCCGCCGCGCCGCGAACCGTCGCCGGCTCCCCAGCCCGTTCCGCAGCCAAGACAGAGGCCTGCCGCAGCGCCCATCGCGCCGCCGGCTGCGGCAAGCGCCGAGCCCGATTTCGATACCTATGGTCCGACACCCGTCATAGCGCCGCCCGCCGAGCCCGTGCGCCAGCGGCCCGAGCCGCCTGTCGCTCCGGCCGTGGCGCCGCCGATGCTGAGCCAGCAAGCGTCCAACCAGCAGATGTCTTCACAGCAAGTGCAAGGCCAGTCCGAGCGTGCTGCACCACCGGTAGCCGCTCCGTCGCTGACGGCTGAGCGTGACGGGCCGCAGCGTTCGGCGCAGATGCAGCCGCGCCAGCCGGCGCCCGATGTGGTGAGTGCGGCCGATATCCTCGATGCGGCCCGCCAGCGCGTGCTGCCGCAACAGCGTATCGATCCCGAGGTTTCCACCCCGCCGGCCCAGGGCGGACCTGCGATTTCGCGCGGCGCACCAGCTGCAACCGAGGACGGCGGACCGCAATCAGCCGCCATCCGTCGCGATTTCCAGCGTATTCTCGATGAGGAAATCCTGGCCAATCCCGCCGGCGAGCGCGTGGCTGCCACTCCGAACGCGCAGCCCGCCCGCCCTGCCCCGCAGCCGAACGCGCCCCAGCCGGGATCGATGCCGCGCCGCGATCCGGAAATGGCGCCGATCACCGGTGCCGATGCCGCCCTTCAGAACGAGGTCGCCCGCATCTTCGGCGAGATGAGCGTCAATCGAGAGAAGTAAGAGCGGGTCCACATAGGTCCCGGCAGAGCCCAAAACAAAAAGGCACCGCGATCCGATCGCGGTGCCTTTTTGAATCTCGGTCCGGAAGCGATTATTCGTCCCGGTAAACTTTTTCGCGGCGCTCGTGGCGTTCCTGCGCTTCGATCGACAGAGTGGCGATCGGGCGGGCGTCGAGACGCTTGAGGCCGATCGGCTCGCCGGTTTCCTCGCAATAGCCGTAGGTGCCGTCTTCGATGCGCTGCAGGGCTGCGTCGATCTTGGAGATCAGTTTTCTCTGCCGGTCGCGGGCACGAAGCTCGATTGCGCGGTCGGTTTCGGAGGATGCGCGGTCTGCGAGGTCGGGATGGTTTGCGCTTTCCTCGGCCAGATGGTCGAGTGTTTCGCGCGCTTCTCTAAGGATATCGTTTTTCCAGGCGACCAGCTTTGCTCTGAAGTAGGCACGCTGGTTCGTATTCATGAACTCCTCGTCTTCCGAGGGCACGTAATTGCTAAGATCGATCTTCTCACTCAACGCGATTCTCCTGAAGAACATCTCATCTGGCGGGGTGTATATCTCAAGCGCTAGCTGCGATTCAAGCCTAATAAGACAGGTAAACAGATTTTTAAATCTGTCACAAATTTGAGCTAACAGTCTATTTTCTCACCATTATTCCGAGCGGCGTTTTTTGCCGGGTCTTCAAGATGCCGTGTTCGGACAGCCTCTTTGCACCCTTCGCAGCCTGTGGACGGTTGACGTTGCGGGATGTCAACCGCTACTGAAAAGCCTCCGTTCGAAGCTGGATTCGCCCATGGCCGCCCTCCTGCCTCCACCCCATCGGATCTACCTCCTGCGTCACGCCGAAGCCGCCTGGGCCGAACCCGGACAGCGCGATTTCGACCGCCCGCTGAACCCGAACGGCTTCGGCCAGGCCGAGATCGTCGCCGATCGCGCCGCCGACAAGGGCTATCGTCCGGATATCCTGCTGAGCTCCACCGCCCTGCGCTGCAGGGACACGGCCGAAGCGGTGCATCGCGCCATGGGGGAAGCGCTCGACATGCGCTTTGTCGATACGCTCTACAATGCCTCGGTCGATACCTATCTCGAAATCATCGATGCGCAGGATGCCGGTGCCGTCATGCTCGTCGGCCACAACCCGACCATGGAGCAGACCTTGTCGGCGCTGATCGGCCATGATGCGATGGTCGCCTCCGTACCGTCAGGCTTCCCGCCGGCGGGGCTTGCCGTGGTCGAATACGACCTATCCGCCTCGGGCTGGCGTCTCATCGATTTCGTTATCGACTGATCTCTTCCGCGCTGCTTCTTTTTCAGGCAGCGGCGCTTTCCTATATGTTACAGGCAGTGCCATCAGGGATTCCGATTTGCCGCCACGCCTGACATCCTTTGCCGACGATGCGCTGATCGCGCTGGACAATCTTGCCGACCGCGCAAGCGGTCTTATGAATCCGACCATCCGGCTCGGCGTCACCGGCCTGTCCCGCTCCGGCAAGACGGTCTTCATTTCCTCGCTGGTGCATAATCTCCTGCATGGCGGCCGCCTGCCCCTCTTCGAAGCGGTGCAATCCGGCCGCGTCTCGGCCGTGCGCCTTGAGCCGCAGCCCGACGATGCCGTGCCGCGCTTTCAATATGAGGATCATATCCGCGCGCTGGTGAAGGAGCGCATCTGGCCGGATTCGACGCGGGCGATCTCTGAGCTGCGCATCACGCTCGATTATCAGAGCGCCAGTTCCTGGACGCGCATGTTCTCGCCCGGCCGGCTCTCCATCGATATCGTCGATTATCCCGGCGAGTGGCTGCTTGACCTGCCGTTGCTCGGCAAGGATTTCCGCACCTTCAGCGAAGAGACCCTGGCGCTTGCCGCAACCGGCATCCGCGCGGAATTGTCGAGTGCCTGGCTGGCGCTGACGAAGGCGAGTGACATCGACGCGCCGGCCGATGAAATGGTCGCCCGCGACCTTGCCGTCAGCTTTGCCGACTACCTCAAGGCCTGCAAGGCCGACGAACGATCGCTCTCCACGCTGCCGCCCGGCCGCTTCCTGCTGCCCGGCGATCTCGATGGCTCGCCGGCGCTGACCTTCGCCCCGCTTTCCCTGCCCCCGGACGCAAGGCCGAAGCATGGCTCGCTCTGGGCGATGATGGAGCGGCGTTACGAGGCTTACAAATCCGTCGTCGTCAAACCTTTCTTCCGCGAGCATTTTGCCAGGCTCGACCGCCAGATCGTGCTGGTCGATGCGCTGCAGGCGATGAACCGTGGCCCGGAGGCCGTGCAGGATCTGGAGCGCGCGCTGACCGATGTGCTCGCTTGCTTCCGCCCCGGCAGCAACTCCATACTGTCCTCGCTGCTCGGCCGGCGCATCGACCGCGTGCTGGTCGCTGCCACCAAGGCCGATCATCTGCATCACGAAAGCCACGATAAGCTGGACCGGCTGACGCGCCGCCTTGTTGATCGTGCCATCGACCGCATCGGCATGGCCGGCGCCGGTATCGATGTCATGGCGCTCGCCTCGGTGCGCGCCACCCGCGAGGCGACGGTGCGTCGCGATGGCCACGACCTGCCCGTCATCGTCGGCACGCCTATGGCGGGTGAAAAGATCGGCGCCGAGACCTTCGACGGCGAGCGCAAGACGGCGATCTTCCCCGGCGACCTGCCGGACAATCCCGAAGCCCTGTTCGAACGCATCGAGGCCGGTGACAGCTCGGTCGAACTGCCCGACGTCAATGTCGTGCGCTTCCGCCCGCCGCAACTCGAGGAAACCGGTGGCGGCATCAAGCTCTCCGTGCCGCATATCCGTCTCGACCGCGCCATGCAGTTCCTGTTCGGAGACCGTCTCGCATGAGCAAGCCGCCGATCGACCAGCCCAATCTGCCGCGCCGCGCGCCTGCCGCCTTTGCCTACGAAGACGAAAACGCGGCACCCGAGACGTCGCGCGCCGAGCGCCGCAAGCCGGCAAGTTTCTCCGATGACGTGGTGTTGACGCCTGATGAGGAAGATCCTTTCCTCAATCCGGAACAGGATCTGAGCCCGCTGCCTGTCGCCACGCCGCGTAAGCGCCGCACCTCCTTCGCAAGCATCGCCGCCGGCGCCTTCGGTATCCTGCTATCACTTGCCTTCGGTCTCTGGACCGATGCGCTGATCCGCGATCTCTTCAGCCGCGCCGACTGGCTAGGTTATACCGCACTGACAGTTCTTGCGATCGGCATCCTCGCCGTCATCGGCATCGTTATCAGGGAGACGGCCGGCATGATGCGGCTTGCCGCCGTGCAGACGATCAAGGCCGAAGCCGATGCAGCCATTCTCGACACCCGCCCGGCAAAAGCGCGCGCCGTCGTCGCCCGCCTGACTGGCCTGCTCGGTGACAAGCCGCAGACCGCCAGGGGCCGGGCGACGATGAAGGAGACGGAAGGCGACGTCATCGATGCCCCGCACCTGATCGCGCTTGCCGAACGCGAGCTGCTTGGCCCGCTCGACCGGCAGGCCCGTGCGCTGATCGTCAATTCCTCCAAGCGCGTATCGATCGTCACAGCCGTCAGCCCGCGCGCCATCGTCGATCTGCTCTATGTGCTTTATGAGGCCGCACGCCTGATCCGCGCCATGGCCGAGCTCTATGGCGGCCGCCCAGGTACGCTCGGTATGCTGCGTTTGATGCGTGACGTGCTCGCCCATCTCGCCGTGACGGGCTCGATTGCCGTCGGCGACAGCCTCGTGCAGCAGGTTCTCGGCCACGGGCTTGCATCGAAACTCTCCGCCCGGCTCGGTGAAGGTGTCATCAACGGCATGATGACGGCGCGCATCGGCATTGCCGCCATGGATCTTTGCCGTCCGCTGACCTTCCGGGCGCTGAAACGTCCGGGAATCGGTGACTTCATCGGCGACCTGACACCCTCGGCAACGGCGCGCAACGGCAATCCCTGACGCTGTGGCCTGATTTTGCCACTTCAGTGCCTTCTTTTGAGGGCTGTGAAAAATTCGAGAAGATTCAAGGCGCTAAACGCAGCGCCTTATAAACCTTGCCTTGCGAAAGCCCAGCCTTTCCACGCATTTGAGCGCCTTGGAAAGGAAGGATTAACCATTCTGCGGCAAAACTTCATGCCAGTTATCGAGTGGTGTTTGCTCAAGGAAAATCCATGTACTCGCGCAAGTTTCTGTTTGTATGCGGCCTGGCCGCCGCGGCACTGTCTCCGGTCGCAGACGTCACGTCCAACGCCACTGCCGCAACCCGTGACAAGGCCTTCTTCGATTCAGTCGCTGGTACCTGGAAAGGTCCGGGCGAAATCGTCGCCGGCAAGTATAAGGGCACTAAATTCACCTGCAATCTCGTGGGCTCACCGGCCGATGATGCCTCTGCCGGCATCAAGCTCGACGGCACCTGCCGCGTCGGCGTCTTCAAGCAGCCGATGACCGCCGTCATCACCCAGTCCGGCTCCACCTACAAGGGCAAGTTCCTTGACGGCGCCGAAGGCAAGGGTCTTGATGTCGTCTCCGGCGCCGTCAGCCAGGATACGGTCGTCGTCGGCATTAATCGCGCCAAGCTGAACGGCGCCATGATCGCCCGCGTTCGCGACGACAAGACCATGAACGTCACCGTTTCGGTCAAGGTCGATACCCAGATGATCCCGGTCATCGGTCTGACATTGACCCGTCAGGTGGACGAAATGGCTGTCGGTTCCATCCAGTAAGCAACTGGCGAGCACCGGATTTTCCTGAAGCGGCGGTTTTCCGCCGCTTTTATTTTTCTGGCGATGGCGCATGAAAAAAGCCCGCGAAAGCGGGCCTTTTCTCCCTTTGGGTCGGCAGATATCAGTGCTTGTTCTTGTGACTCTGCTGACCAGCCTTTCCGTGCTGCTCGTTATTGCCGCCACGAGCACCTGAACTGGATTGATCCTTGTTCGAGGAAGCCTGTTGCGGCTCGGTATTCTTGTGGCTCTGCTTGCCTGCCTTGACGTGTTGTTCGTGTGAACCGCCTTGGTTGGCCATGATGGATTCTCCTTTTGGGGATTGCGTTCGAGAGCGGCGTGTCTGCCGTCCCGCTGGAAAAACCTCCCAGCCACTGTGTCGTTCCCTAATTTAATATTTCGTGATGGTTCGGGATCATTTGCGGCCTCACCCCGTTTCCTCTTCATAACAGGGCTGGTCCCTGTGCAGCCGAGGAGACCGACGACATGAACGCAACAGATACTGATACGGGCACCAAGAGCCTGAGGCTGGCGGAAGAATATCTGCGCCTCGGTGGACACCGCCGTTCCAAGATCGACGACAACATCACCACCGTGCGCCATTGGGAGAAGGATCCACCCGAAGCCGAACGTTTCTGGCAGGAACATGTACAGCCGCTCTCAGCCAGCGACCGCAAGCAGGTCGAAGATTTCCTGCCCAGCATCAATTCGCCCTGATTGCGCAGAGCCGCTTACGAAAACAGAAAAGCCCCGTGTCACGGGGCTTCTTTCATTGCCCGGCCGGCGATCTAGGCCGATCCGCTGTTTTGTTTACCGCTTCTGCCACCAGTCGCGGCTCTCGTCGGCAAGCTCTATGCCGGCGATATCGGCCTCGGCCAGCCAGTCGGCAACCGCTTTGCCTTTCACGATGAGATCCGGGGCAATATCGGCAAGCGGCATCAGCACGAAGCCCCGCTCGGTCATGCGCGGATGCGGCAGCTCCAGCCGCGGCGCATCCTGCTCGATACTCGCATAAGTCAGCACGTCGATATCGAGCGTGCGTGGTCCCCAGCGCTCGATGCGCTCGCGCTTCATGTCGCGCTCGATCGACAGGCAGAGATCAAGCAGCGCTTCCGGCGACAATAGTGTTTCCACGGCGGCGCAGGAATTGAAGAAATAGGACTGGTCGGTCTTGCCCCAGGGCGGCGTGCGGTAGAGCCGCGAAACGGCAGCCACCCGGCAGTCCGGATGCGCATCCAGTACCGCAAGCGCCGTCGCCATCGAGGCGACGGGATCACCGATATTGCCGCCGAGGCCGAGTGTCGCGAGATGCAATGGATTATCGGGCACGATGCTCAACAGTCACCTGCACGAAATCGAGCACACCGGGGATCGGCGCATTCGGCTTGCGCACGGTAATCTTGGCCCGGAGGATCTGCGGGAATTTCTGACAGAGCCCCTTGGCGATATCGAGCGCCAGCGCCTCGATCAGGTAGCGCCTCTGGCCGACGACGATCTCTTCGATGATGGTGAAGGCAACGCCGTAATGCACGGTCTCATGGATAGAATCGGTTTCCAGCGCATTGCCCGCTTCCACTTCCAGCTCGGCATCCACGAAGAAGCGCTGGCCGAGGAATTCCTCCTCGTCATGAACGCCGTGGCGGGCGAAAAACGCGCAGTTCTGCATCAAAATCGTGTAGGTGCCCAAGACAGCCTCCCCTATAAGCATGTCGCGCAAAATCGTGTTGCGGTTCTGCGCCAATGACATGCGGAAAACAAGGACTTAAAGCGTGGAAAGCTGATCCCCGAGGGGGATCGCTATGCGCGATAAGAGATATCGTTACGGACGGCCAGCATAGCATCGGCGACGGCAAGCGCATCCCTGTTGATTGCGACATTGTGTACGCGAAAAACAGCCGCGCCCTGAAGCCGCAGCAGCGCACTGGTCGCAGCCGTTGCCGCGTCGCGCTCGGCCGGTTCGCGGCCGGTGACGGCGCCGAGGAAGCGCTTGCGCGAGGTGCCGGCGAGAAGCGGCAGGCCGAAGCGGTGCAGCTCCTGGAAACGCGCCATCAGCTCGAGGTTCTCGGCCGGTGTCTCCTTGGCAAAGCCGAAGCCCGGATCGAGTACGATGCGATCGCGCGAAACACCGGCCTGGGCGGCAATTTCCAGTGAGCGATCGAGGAAGAAAAACTGGTCTTCGATCAGATCGGCGCGTTTCTGCCGGTCGCGGCCGGTATGCATGATGCAGAGCCCCGCGCCCGTCTCCGCCGAAAGTCCGGCGATCTCGGGCTCTTTCTGCAGGCCGAAGACATCGTTGACGATATGGGCGCCGGCATCGATAGCAAGCCGCGCCGTCTCGGCGCGATAGGTATCGATGGAAATCAACGCGTCGGTCCGTGCGCTCAGCGCCTCTATGACCGGGAGCACACGCGCCTGCTCCTGTGCCTGGCTGACGGGGGCCGCATCCGGCCGTGTCGATTCACCACCGATATCAAGGATTTCGGCACCGTCTGCAACGGCCTGCAGCGCATGCTCGACGGCAGCGTCCACGCTCGCATGGCGTCCGCCGTCCGAGAAGGAATCCGGCGTCACATTGATGATCGCCATGATCACCGAGCGCCTGTTGAGCGCGATTTCGCGGCCATGCGCCACACGCCAGAATGTGCTGTCGAGCTGTTTCACCAGTCCAATCCCGTCGCAGGGCCACTGCGCATTTTTGCGCGATAGGCTTTGGCGAAAAAAGCCGCTATCCGATATTGCGCTTGCGGTGGCTATGCCCCAAGCTCCGCCAAACTTCAACACAGGTTCCGTTCAGAATGCCGCTTGCGTTGCGTAATATACGCCTTCCCATCGCCTTTTCGATGATCGCCTTTTTCCTGTGCGGCCCTGCGGCAGCCGAAGTCGTGGCGTCCAAAAGCTATTCCTATTTCGACATCAAGGGAAAGACCGCCGACGAGCTCGATACCGAATTGAGCCGCCGCGGCCCGACCGCCAACGGCTCATCCGCCCGCCATCCAGGCGCCACCAAGATCCGCTTCGGCGGCGAGGCCACCTATATCCAGGAAAACGGCCGCTGCCGGGTCGGCAACGTCAAGGTGACCGTCAATACGCAGATCATCCTGCCGCGATGGAGCAACCGGAAAGGCGCCAGCCGCGAGCTGTCGATGATCTGGGATGCGTTGTCTTCCGATATAAGGCGCCACGAGGAACGCCACGCCGAGATCGCCCGCACCCAGGCACGCGCCATGGAGCGCGAACTTAAAGCACTGCCGACGCAGCGCAATTGCGAGGCGATGCAGGAGCTCGTTTCGGATGAGTCGGCTCGCGGTATAGAGGAGCACGACAAGCTGCAGGCCCGGTTCGACCGAGTCGAAGCCGTCAATTTCCAGAATCGCATGCTGCGTCTGCTGAACAATCGACTCAAAGGCAAGGGCGGCGAAAGATAAGCTTTTATCACGCCGAAGGCGAGCGGATATCGTTAGCTGCACAATGAAACTTGTGCGAAGCTTGTGGAACTCCCAGCGATTTACTGGTCATTTTTCATTCTGGTGGACTCAACCGGAACGCGGTAATATGACTATATTCGAAAGTGCAGTATGGCAGCTGGCTTTCGTGACTGGGTTCTCCTGGCGCGTTCCGAAGCCGCGGATGTTCCTCCCTCATCCGTAGGTAATGCGCCCGCCTAGCCTCGCCCGTCTCCGACGTGCGAGGCTCTCTTTTTGGAAAGAGCCCAGACTTCTCTAGGAAAGAGCCCGGACTTTTTCGAGCGCTGGATGTTTTTTAAGCCTGCCGTTCCGGCACGTGCACGATCAGGCCGTCATAGGCCGCCTTCATCCTGATCTGACAGGAAAGGCGCGAGGTCGGGCGCACATCGAAGGCGAAGTCCAGCATGTCCTCTTCCATCGCTTCCGGCGATCCGACGACCTCCGTCCACTGCTCATCGACATAGACGTGACAGGTCGCACAGGCGCAGGCGCCGCCGCATTCGGCCTCGATGCCGGGTACGGAATTGCGGACCGCATTCTCCATGACGGTGGAGCCTTGATCGACATCGAGATCGAAGCGCGTTCCGTCAAAGGCGACGATGGTAAGTTTGGGCATCAGGCTTATTTCCGGTCTTGTGTAGGTGGGCGGAATTTCTTCCGATAATTCGGGCCATCAGTCAACATTGTCGAATGAACCCGAGCCTCGCAGATACGCAAGGCCTGTGCCATTCCCGATGCGTCATAGCACAAGTCGCAAAAAGACCCGCCGTTCCCTAATGAAACAGCGGGTCCAGGGCATTTCCAGACCTGACCTGCCTTATCCGCGGCAGAGTTTCAGGATGAAATTTTCAGCATCGACCACGGCAGCACCGAGCGCAGCCATGGCTGCGGCATCGCCGTTGTTCTCTTCGACTGCTTCCGCCGACTGCGAAACCCGGAAAGCGCCGACGGAGCTCGCGGCACCCTTCAGGCGATGTGCGGCTGCGCCGACGCGCGCCGTCTCGCCGCTTGCAATGTCCTGCAGGCAGGCGCGTGCCTGACGCGCAAACATCTGGAGAACTTCGATTTCCACCGTCTTGTCGCCCATCGTCTGGCGCGCAAGATGGACGAGATCGATCGGCCTGATCTTGGAGGGCGAAGGGCCCTTGGAATTATCGGGTGCTTCGAACGCAATACTTGCTGCTGCTGCCATTTGCCAATTCTCCGGTCTTATATCGCCGCGTTTGATACTGTTGTGCGGTCCGGGAATGGCGATCCCGTTAAATTCGGGCGCATTGAGGGCTGAAATCTAACCATATGGTTAACGTCCCTTAAATATCGCTAAAATATCGGCTTTTAAGCCACTTCGAAAATTTAAAGGTGTTAACAACAGGTTAAGAGGAGTGGAAACGCTGGGGTACGTTAATTGTCTCGCGCCCCCAGATGTGTCACTACGATACTGTTGAGGCGGGCTGAAGCCGCGCGCCTTTGCCGTCAGAGTGGATAATGGTAGTGTTTTGATACCTTTCGTTTGAAAAATCGGCTATCTACTCTGAAATGACATGCTTATCCGTCCGTCCTGGGATGGAAGGCTGGAACGGCGAAGGTTCATTCCGGGCAAGGCGGGCTCGGATGCGCTGCCGGACTGGCCGGGAATAACGAGGCATATCGGAATGGCGAATAACAAGTACAATGAATCGATCGAGGATAAGGCGTTCAAGGCATTGGACGAAGCGCTTCAGATCGATTTCGGCCAGGAGAACGTGCCGTCTCGCCGCGGCAACGCGCCCCACGCCCCGGAGGCTAATGTGACTGACCCATCCAATGCCCGTAATCAGTCCCAGGAAGATGCGCAGCGCCGTCGCGGCCGCGCAGCACGTTCCGGCGAGCAGCAGGCTCCGAGGGCCCCCGCCTTCGCTCCCGCCAATGATGCCAGCCGCAATTCTCCCGCTTCGCTTCTGAAGTCGCTGGAAAGCGGTTCCAGCCGCCCTGCCCTGCGCACGGCCACACTTGTTTCCATTCTGTGGGTGATCATCGGCCTCGGGCTGCTGTTCATGCTCAATTCGCAGCAGATCGCGGGTGTCCACTCGCTGACCGACCTTGCCGCCCTGCCGGGCGTCATCGCCGGTCTCATCGGCATCATCGTGCCGGTGATGATGTTCTATGCTTTCGCCATCATGATTTCGCGCGCTCAGGAAATGCGCAACGCCGCCCGCTCGATGGCAGAGGTGGCCCTGCGCCTCTCTGAACCGGAAACGATCGCCTCCGAACGTATCATGACTGTCGGCCAGGCAGTGCGTCGCGAAGTTTCGGCCATGAACGAAGGCATCGAGCGTACCATCGCGCGCGCTTCCGAACTCGAAACGCTCGTGCATTCAGAAGTGAACGCGCTGGAGCGTTCCTATGCGGATAACGAACTGCGCGTACGCGGCCTCGTCCACGAGCTCGGCTCCGAGCGCGAAGCGATCGTCAATCATGCCGACCGTATCCGGTCCTCCATCGCCGGCGTTCACGACCAGCTGAAGGAAGAACTGTCGCTCGCGACCGAAGAGATCGCCATCCGCCTTGCGACCTCAGGCGAAGCCTTCGCCTCGCTGATCGATACGCGCGCCGCCGCGATCATGGAGAAGTCCGACAGCGCCATGCAGTCGCTCGGCACACTGCTCGCCGCCAAGACCGACACGCTGCTCCACACGCTGACGGCCTCGGGCCTCGCAATCGGCAATGAATTCGACAACCGCCTGGATGCGCTGACCAACACGATCAACGAACATGGCGAGCGCCTGCTCACCCAGTTCGAGACCCGTGCCTCGACGATGGATACGAGCACGGAGCGCCTGAACGCGGCCCTTCAGGAGCGCACCCAGCAGCTCAATGAAATCTTGATTTCCCGCACCCGCGAGATCAACGACAGCCTGACCTCGGGCGAACGCACGATCGGCGGCACGCTCGACGACGTACTCTTCAGGCTGAACGCCGCGCTCGACGAAAAGGGCGCAAGCTTCCGCCAGAGCCTGCAGTCGACGGCCGACGATGCGGTCATGGATCTCGACGTGCGCTCCGGCTTCTTCGAGGAGCGCCTGCAGACGACCGTCGCCCAGCTTTCCACCGCCTTCGACGAACGCGTGGCGGAATTCACCGACGCTTTCGACAAGCGCACCGGCTCGCTGGATACGAAGCTCATCGAAAGCCTCACCCGCATCAACGAGACGCTGTCGGGCAACGCCGATTCGATCGACAATATCCTGAGCACCAATATCGAGCGCCTGGGAACGTCGATGAGCGACCAGTCGCTGGCACTGGCAGCGGCCTTTGCCGCCGGCCAGGAAGTGATGGAAAGCACGCTCGCCAACCGCGCCGACGAAATCACCTCGGCGCTGACGAACCGCACCGGCGAACTCACCACCGCACTCGGCAGCGCCACGTCCGAGATCTCTCTGGCGCTAGCAGCCGGCACGTCGGAACTGCAGAACAATCTCGCAGCCCGCGCCAGCGAATTCCACAACACGCTGCAGACGACCACGAGCGACCTCGCCGCTGCCGTTGCGAGCGGCACCGAAAGGGTCACCGGCGCGTTCGGCGGACGTGCAGAAGAACTCAGCAGCGTCATGGCTGCCCGCGCGGCCGAAATCACCGGTGCACTCGATGCGGCCCACACGCGCCTGGATGGCGTGATGGCCGAACGCAGTGGCACGCTGATCGGCGCCCTCACCGACCATCACGATCGTTTCGACGAAGTGCTGACCAGCCGTTCCGAAGCCATCATCAATGCCGTTTCCGGCACGCATGACCGTCTGGCCGAAACGCTGGACGAAAAGGCGATGGAACTGGCGATCTCGCTCAACGAGACGCAGGCGCGCATCGAAGACACGATGTCGACGCATTCGGAATCGCTGATCAATTCCGTCTCCGGCACGCATGACCGCCTGGCTGAAACCCTCAGGGAGAACCAGACGCGCATCGACGACATCCTGACGACGCGCGCCGAAACCCTGCTCAATTCCGTTTCCAGCACGCATGACCGCCTTGCCGAAACGCTGGACGAAAAGGCGATGTCGCTCGCCATTTCGCTGAACGAAAGCCAGGCCCGCCTCGAAGACACGCTGTCGACGGGTTCTGAGAGCTTCCTCTCGGCCGTTTCCGACACGCATGACCGCCTTTCCGAAACGCTGGACGAAAAGGCGATGTCGCTCGCCATCTCGCTGAACGAGACCCAGTCGCGCATCGAAGATACGCTCGTGAACGGCTCGGAATTGCTGCTCAACACCGTTTCGTCGACGCATGACCGCCTTTCCGAAACGCTGGATGAAAAGGCGATGTCGCTTGCCATCTCGCTGAACGAGACGCAGGCTCGCCTCGAGGACACGCTGGCCAGCCGCTCCGAATCGCTCGTCAATGCCGTTTCCGGCACGCATGACCGCCTCGTCGAAACGCTGGACGAAAAGGCGATGGCGCTCGGCATCTCGCTGAACGAGACCCAGGCGCGTATCGAGGATACGTTGTCCAGCCACGCGGAAACGCTGCTCAATGCCGTCTCCGGCACGCATGACCGCCTCTCCGAAACGCTGGACGAAAAGGCGATGGCGCTGGCCATCTCGCTGAACGAGAGCCAGAGCCGCCTCGAAGACGCGCTGACATCCGGCACCGAGGCTTTCGTCAATACGACGACCGGCACGCATGACCGGATCGCCTCCTCGCTTACCGAAAGCCAGCTGCGCATCGAGGAAGCGCTCTCCCATCGCGCCGATTCCATCATCAATGCCGTTACCAACAGCGCCGATCGTCTCTCCGATACGCTCGACGAAAAGACCATGGCGCTCGCCATTTCGCTGGATGACGGCCAGACGCGCTTCGAATCCGCGCTCGAAAACCGCAGCAACGCCATCATGGACACCGTTGCCAGCGCCGAAGAGCGTGTTGCCGGCGCCTTTGCCGACCGCACCGAGGCGATCCGCGCAGCCTATACGGACAATCAGGCACGTCTCGAAACAGCGCTTGCCGAGCATACCTCGACCCTCTCCGAAGCCCTCGATGCCGGCAGCGCCCGCATGGAAGGCATCATCGGCGGCATGACCGGTCGTATCGAAGGCGGCCTTTCCGATGCCGAACAGCGCATGGCAGCCCTTGCCCATGACGCCGCAAGCAATGTCGAAGGTGGCCTCGCCGCCGCTCATGAGCGCATCCGCGCCACGCTCGACGACCGCACCAATGCCATCAACCTGACGCTGAGCGAGGCTCATAACCTCATCAACGATACGCTCTCCGAACAGGCGACCTCGATCGGCACTTCCGTTGCGACCTCGATCAGCATGCTCGAAATGTCGCTGGAAGATCGCGAGAACTCCATCCGTCAGGCGATCGACAACAGCGCCCAGACGCTGGAAGACCGCATGCGCGAAGGTGCGGGCCAGATCGCCGGCCGCTTCCAGGAAGCCGCCAATACGATCTCGCGCTCGGCTTCGGATTTCTCCGGCCATCTCGATCAGTCCGTCGACAATCTGACGGGCCGCTTCACCGAAACCGGCGCCCGCGTCGAAGCCGGTCTTGCCGCCATCGAAACCCGCATTGCCGATGGCGTCGGCGGTGTGGCCGACAAGATGGATGCTGCCGGCAACCAGCTTTCCAACGTGCTGAATGGCGGCATCGCCCGTCTCGGCATGATCGGCGACGACGCAGCCCAGCGCATCGCCGCAACGCTCGGCAACAGTGCCGCCAACCTGACGAACGCCTTCGACAGCCGCAGCAACAGCCTGACCGAGGCGCTCGACAACCGTGCCGCACGCCTGACGGAAACGCTGGACAGCCGCAGTGCCGGCCTGACGGAAGCACTCGATGGCCACAGCGCACAGTTGACGGAAGCAATCGATGGCCGCAGTGCGCAGCTGACGGAAGCCCTGCAGACCGGCAGCGCCAACTTGACCAACGCTCTCGACAACAGCACTGCCCACCTCGCTCACACGCTGACCAGCCATAGTGCGAACCTGACCGGTGCGCTCGACAGCCGCCGGGCGGAACTTGCCGAAACGCTCTACAGCGGCAGCACGAACCTCGTGCAGTCGATCGACGGCCGCACCTCGGCACTGAGCGACGTGATGGATCGCGGCAATGCCCGTATCGAAGAGCGTCTGTCCACCATGGACCGCGCATTGACTGTCGGTCTCGATGCCGTCAACCGCACGATCGAAGGCAAGGCCGCCGGTCTTGCCGCAAGCCTGCGCAACGCCGTTGCCGAAGCCGCCGAAGGCATGGATGGCGAAGCGACGAAGTCATCCGAACTTCTGAGCCGCACCGGCCAGCAGTTTGCCGAAGCTATGGATGAGCGCTCCTCGCAGATCGTCAACCGCGTTTCTGAGGCCCAGAGCCGTCTCGCAAGCCAGGCTGCCGCCGTTGCCCAGACCTTCGCCGAAGCCGGCAACGTCATCGTCAGCAAGGTGGCCGAAGCCGAAGACATCGTCAGCACGCAGGTCAATGCCATCAACCAGACGCTTGCCGATGCCGGCCAGGCGATGGAATATCGCGGCAATGCCATCCGCTCGACGTTGACGGAAGCCAGCAGCGTCATCTCCTCCAGCATGGCCGATGTCGACCGCGCGCTCGAAGCCCGCACCAGCATCATCCGCTCCAGCCTGGAGCAGCGTGCCCGCGAGATCGACACGACGCTGACCGATATCGACAAGGCGCTGGAAGCGCGCGGCAACTCGATCCGCGCCACGCTCGACGACCGCACCCGCGATCTCAACTCCATGCTTGCCGGTCGCTCCAGCGAGCTGTCGCGCATCCTCGACGAGACCGCCCGCCCGATCATCGAACGCTATACCGATGCCGGCCAGGAAGCCGCCGCCCGCATCACGGCTGCCGCAAACCTCAGCGCCGACCGCCTGCGTGCGGAAAATGACGCCGTCGCCAATGCGATTGCCGCCCGCGCTGAAAACGTCGCTCATGCGGTCGCCGCCATCGAGAACAGCCTGACGAACAACGTCAACGGCCTCGTCCAGCGCCTGTCGGAAAGCAGCGCGGCCATGTCTATGATGATGACGCGCGCTGCCGATCAGTTGACCGGCGTCGATGGCCGCCTCACCGACACGACGTCGCGCTTCACGGACTCGGCTGCCAAGGCTGCCGAGATGGTTGCCGCCTCCACCCGTCTTCTCGAAGGCAAGGTCGATCGTCTCTCGGATATTTCCGGCCAGACACTCGCCCAGGTCGGCAGCATCATCGGCCGCTTCGACGATCACTCCAAGGTTCTCGGCCAGGCCTCGCAGCTTCTCGCTGCCGCCCAGTCCGGCCTCGTCTCGACCCTCGAAGAGCGTGAAGAAGCCTTGCAGACGCTCGCTGGCGGACTCGTCCAACGCTCGACCGAAATCGAAAAGACCATGCGCGGCCTTGGCGGCATGATCGAGACCGTCTTCGAACGCGCCGAACAGCGCTCCAACCAGGTCACCGGTACGCTGCGCCAGAGCGTCCAGGCTTCGTTTGCCGATATCGGTCGTGTGCTGGCCGATACCGAAAAGCGCGCCGAAGATGCCGCCTCCACTATGCGTGAGGCGATCAACCGCGCCGGCGAGGAAGCCAATGCGACGATCGACAGCAGCTTTGCCAATGTCGAGCGCCGCTCCGGCGACCTCTCCAATCGCCTGCGCGGCGGCCTGACGGCCTCGCTGTCGGAAGTCGAGCGCATGCTCGGCGAAGCCGGCCGCGCTTCCGATAGCGCCGCACTCAGCCTGCGCGAATCCCTGCGTGATGCGATCGACGAGGCTGTCACCCGCTTCTCGGGCGCGACTGACGATATCCGCCGCTCCGCTGCCGATATCCGCAACGAACTCGATGCGACCCGCGCGGAACTGAAGCGCGGTGCCTTCGACCTGCCGGAAGAAGCCAAGGAAAGCGCGTCCGCCATGCGTCGCGCCGTTGCCGAGCAGATCAAGGCGCTGCAGGATATTTCGCAGATCGTCGGCCGCTCCAGCCAGCGTCTTGAGATCTCCGAGCCGATGGCCCGCTCGCTTGCCCAGGCCGAACCTGCGCCGCGTGTGACCCAGCCGGTGATCCCGGCGGCACCTGCCCCGCAGCCGGCACCGACGGCACGCCAGTCGATCGAATCCATGGGCCTGCGTGGCACGATCACGCCGACGCCAGCCCCTGCACCCGCTCCGGCCCCTGTTCAGCAGCGTCCGGTCGCCCAGGCTCCGCAGCCGGCTCCCGCGCCTGCACCCGCTCCGGTAAGGCAGCAGGAAGCACCGCGCACGGAAGCTACCAGCGGCGGCTGGATCAGCGATCTCCTGCGCGGCGCCTCCCGCGACGAGATGGAAGAAACGCCGCGTGCGCCTGCCCGCCCGGCAGCCGAAGCCGCTCCGGCCGCAGCGCCCACCCAGCGCGCCAATGACGCCCGCAACCCGCGCCATGTCGTTGAATCGCTGAACTCGCTCTCGGTCGATATCGCTCGCGCCATCGATCACGATGCCTCGGTCGACCTGTGGCGCCGTTACCAGCGCGGCGAGCGCGACGTCTTCACCCGTCGCCTCTACACGCTGAAGGGTCAGCAGACCTTCGACGAGATCAAGCGCAAGTATGATCGCGAGCCGGAATTCCGCACCGCTGTCGACCGCTACATCGGCGATTTCGAAAAGCTGCTCGCTGATGTCGCCCGCACCGATCCGAACCGCACCGTCACGCAGTCCTACCTGACCTCCGATACCGGCAAGGTCTATACGATGCTGGCCCATGCGGCAGGCCGGTTGAGCTGAGTGATCGGGCAAGGCCTGGCATGGTGAGACAAAAAGGGTCATCTGTGGATGGCCCTTTTTTATTGCCCCGGCTCCTTCATTCCGTCACAAACATCCCTGATCCGCATGCATCAGTGGGCCATCCCGCCTCAGGCGATGGCCCCATCAAGACCATTGCCAAGCAATCGCTTGCCACGACAGAGACCGTAGACATTGATGACCAAGACGACTTCCCGGCTGATGGCCGCCGCCTTCTCGTCCGTATTTCTTCTGGGCGCGTCCCTTCAGGCCGAGGCCGGCCAGGCAAGTTTCCTCGTGGACGCGCAGACTGGCCAGGTTCTGGAAGCATCCAATCAGGATGACCTGAACTTCCCGGCATCGCTGACCAAGATGATGACGCTCTATCTCACCTTCCAGGCGCTGCATGACAAGCGCCTGACCTGGGACCAGAAGCTCACCATGTCTGAAAATGCCGAGAGCAAGGAGCCCTTCAAGCTCGCCGTCGGCGCCGGCCGCAAGGTCACCGTCAAGGAGGCCGTCGAAGGTATCGTGGTTCTCTCGGCCAATGACGCGGCTGTGGCGCTCGCCGAACAGCTTGGTGGCTCGGAACAGGCGTTCGGCACGCTGATGACGGCAAAGGCCCACGAGCTCGGGATGAAGGACACGGTCTTCAAGAACCCCTCGGGCCTGCCGGATCCCGAACAGGTCACCACCGCCCGCGACATGGCGACGTTGGGCGTTTCGCTGATGCGCGACTTCCCCGAGGAGTTCAAGCTCTTCTCCATGCGCGGCTTCCAGTTCCGTGGCATGAAGCTGCGCGGCCACAACAACCTCATGTACCGCTATGCCGGCGTCGACGGTATCAAGACCGGCTTCACCGACGCCTCCGGCTACAATGTCGTGACCTCGGCCGCCAAGGACGACCGCCGCGTCGTCGGCGTCGTCATGGGCGAAAAGACCGCAAACCTGCGCGACGACAAGATGGCCGGCCTGCTCGACAGCTACCTGCCCCAGGCCTCGACCGCGACGGCCTCCGCAACGGGCGGCACGCCATCGATGACGGACGCTCAGCCGACAAAGTAACCAGCCCATCTGAGGGAGCGTTTGCCACTCAACTCGGTTGCGGTCATTCAAAGTGGCGCATAGGGTGCTGGGATGCAACTCCACCCTGACGTCGTCCGGCTTGCCAATCTATTGCATCGTCTTGAGGACCATTTGCGAGATCACGACGCCGCTTTTTGGGCGGCGAAGATTCGCCGTAGTCGCGCTTCCCTAGAGAAGTCTGACGCTTCCGGCCTGCGGAGCTTCCTCGCATTTTTTGGCGGCATGGGCTCGCTCAATGATCTCATGCTTCAGCATGATGGCAGGGTGCTTACGACCGAGAACGCTGAGCTTCGCCAGATGCTGGAAGAGGCGTGGGCGCTGGGCAATCAGCTGCAGCGAGGAGAAACCGGAAGCGCTCGCAGCGAGTGACGGTCACCCGCGAATCTACGCTCTTCACGGTGGATGAGTTCCTCGCTCAGATCGACTTCAGCGTCCAGCCGACGATCTGGTCGGTCACCGCCGTAAACGCCCGATCGAGCCCCTTCACGAAGCCCGCATTGTCGCCGCCGGCAGCAGCTGTTGCGCGGAAGACCTGCTGGGCGCGCACAGTGCCGTTGCGGTCGTTGAGGATCTTGACGGAAATCTCCACAACGGCCTTGTTGCCGGAGGCGGCATCGATTTCGAAGGATCTGATATCGCTGACGACCTGATAGTCGATCGCCAGTCCCTGCCCCGGCTTGCCGACACCGCCGAGCTTGCCGGAATTTTCGAAGGCTTCGACGAGTTTCGATTGCACCATGCGCGGCAGCGTGTCGCTCCACTGCGAGCGTGCCAGGTACTGGATTTCCGAGGGTGAAACGCGGATGACGATCTGTTCGCTGTTCAGCGCCTTGAGCGCGGTCGGATCAGCAATCAGGATCTGCTTGTTCTTGGCCGACGGGCCGGTGCCATCGACGCTTGCTGCAGAAAGATCATAGGTGTCGTTCTTTGCCGTCGTTCCGCAGCCTGCCAGAAGGGCTGCCGTCAGCGGCAAAATAATCGCCGCCCCGCGGATCCAGGAACGGCGCGACATCACATGCGATAGACCCATATTACGCTACCCCTGACTTCCGTATCTTTCGTTCCCGGCAATTCCCGACATAAACCCGGTGTGAATCGCCTAGCGCCGTGTGCGCCCGTCATATTGCTTGACCGTCGGCCCGCCGAAGATGATCCGCTGCGGGTTCTGGTCGAAATTGCTGATGGCATTGTTCAGGTTGTTCGCCGTGCCGCGCAACTCGTTGACCAGCGTCTGCACGTCGCTGAGGCCGCTGCCCGAGAAGCGCTGCAGATTGTCGGCGATCGGCCCGATGCGCGAATTGACGTTGTCTGCGACCTTCTTGAAGGATTCGAGCGTCGCACGCGCCTCGGTGAAGAGCGAATTCGTATTGTCGGAGCCGAGCAGCGCATCGACCTTGATGAGGATGCCATCGACGCGCGTCGAAGCCGAGTTCAGCTTGTTCGCCATCTGCTGCACGTCCTGGATCGTCTGGTCGATATCCTTGCGACGGTCCGCGACCGTTGTGGTCACATCGCGGATCGAGGCGACGGCGGCGCGCGCATCCTTCGTCGCCTGGGCGACATCATCGACCGAACCCTTGATCTTGTTGGCATCGATGGCCGCAACCAGCGTATCGACGCGATCAAGCGTCGCCTGCGCCTGCTTGCCGAATTCGTTGTATGTCGTGACCGTCTGGTCGACCTTGGCGACCAGGCCCTTGAGATCTCCAGACGCATCTGCCACGTCGCGGCTCACCTTCTCGGCATTGCTCAGGATCGTATTGATCTTCTGCGCGTCGACGGCCTTCACCAGATCCTCGACGGCGGCGAGCGTGGAATCCACACGGCCCGAGACGTTGCGCACCGTGTTGGAGAGATCGCCGACGCTCTGCAGGAAGCTGTCGATGTTGCCGGAATTCTTTGCCAGCGCATCCGAGAAGGTTTCGGCATTCTGCAGCGTCTTGGTCAGCGGCCCGCGCGCGTCTCGCACAAAGCCCTGCACGTCGCCGACGGCATCATTGGCGCGGTCGAGGATCTTGTCGGCGGTGGCAAGCAGGTTGGTGACGCTCGACTGGTCGGCGACGATGACCGCGCGTTTACCGCTTTCCAGCGCCTGCTGGAGAATGTTCTTGTCTTCCTTGCGCCCGCCCGAAAGCTCGATATAGGCCGCACCCGTCAGGCCCTGGATTTCAAGGGCCGCCTTGGTCGAGGGATAGATCGGCGCGTCGGAGCGCACTTCGGTGAAGGCCAGCGAATATTGCGGATCGTCGGCATCGATGGAGAGCGTCTGCACCGAACCGACCTGAATGCCGTTGAAACGCACCGGCGAACCGACGCTGAGGCCGTTGGCGGAGCCCGGAATGCGCACGATCAGTTCGGCCATCGGCCCACTGCGGCCATATTCGGCCATCCAGTAGACGAAGCCGAATGCGGCTGCGATCACCAGAACGGTGAAAAAGCCGACGATCGTGTAATTGGCTCTGGTTTCCATCGTCTCCGGTCACTTCCCGCTGTCATGCTGCGCCTTTGCAGGCGCGTCTTGCTGCGGCACGATCGAGCGCGCCCGCTTGCCCTTGAAATAGGCCTGCACCCACGCATCGTCGTAGGCCAGCATGTCGTCGATCGTTCCCTCCACCATGACTCGCTTCTTTCCGAGCACGGCGATACGGTCGCAGACCGAGAACAGGCTGTCGAGGTCGTGGGTCACCATATAGACCGTTAACCCCAGGCTATCGCGCAGATTGGCGATGAGTTCATCGAATTCCGCCGCCCCGATGGGATCGAGCCCCGATGTCGGCTCGTCGAGGAAGACGAGTTCGGGATCGAGTGCCAGAGCGCGCGCAAGGGCTGCGCGCTTGATCATGCCGCCCGAGAGCTCGGAAGGATATTTGTCGGCCGCGTCGGCCGCCAGCCCCACCATGCGGATCTTCAGATGCGCCAGTTCGTCCATCAGAGACGCCGGCAGATCGAGATATTCGCGCATCGGTACCTGGATATTCTCCTTCACCGTCAGCGAGGAAAAGAGTGCGCCTTGCTGAAAGAGAACACCGAGACGCATATCGAGCGCATTGCGCTCCGGTTCGTCCAGTTCGTCGAAATCCTGTCCAAGAATCTTGATCGTGCCGGAGCGGCGCGGCAACAGGCGCAGCACGGTGCGCATCAGCACCGATTTGCCGGTACCAGAAGCACCGACGAAGCCGAGGATTTCGCCGCGATAGATATCGAGGTTGAGCTTGTCGAGCACCACCTTGGAGCCGAAGGCGACGGTCACGTCGCGGGCAGAAAGCACGATATCGCGCTCTCCGTGTCCGGCCTGGTTCTCATCCGTCTCGATCGGCTGCTGATCCACGTTGTCCGCCATGTCAGAAATCGATCGCTGCATAGAACATCGCAAAAAGACCGTCCATCAGGATGACGACGAAAATCGCCTTCACGACGGCGGCCGTCACATGCTGGCCGAGCGATTCGGCACTGCCCCCGACCTTCAATCCTTCCACGGCCGAGACGATGCCGATGACAAGCGCCATGAACGGCGCCTTGATCATGCCGGCAAGCACGGTCGACAGCGTTACCGCATCATGCAGGCGCGACAGGAAGGTGGCGAAAGTAATGCCGGAATAGGCATAGGCAACGGCGGCGGCACCCGCGAGCGAGGCGAAATTGGCAATCACGGTCAGCAGCGGCAATGCGACGGTCAGCGCCACGAGCCGCGGAAAGATCAGCACGCCGATCGGGTTGAGCCCCATCACCTTCAGCGCATCGACTTCCTCGCGCATCTTCATCGAGCCGATTTCGGCCGTGATCGCGCTGCCCGAGCGGCCGGCGATCATGATGGCCGTGAGCAGCACGCCGATTTCACGCAACTGCAGGATGCCGACGAGATCGACCACGAAGATTTCCGCACCGAAGTAACGGAGCTGGAACGCGCCCTGCTGCGCGATGATCGCGCCGATTAGGAAGGACATGAGGAGGATGATCGGAACGGCGCGCACGCCCATATGATCGATCTGGTTGACGATCGAGGCCGGCGAAACGCCGCTGCCGCGCCCGAACTTCATCTGCGCGCCGCGCACCGCCGATCCCAGGATGTACATGGCGGCAGCGATATTGTCCCAGACGTCGAAGGCCATGCGGCCGATCGGCGCGAAGACGCGCTCGACGATCGAAAGCTTCTCCTTCTTTTCCGGCTCCGGCTTTTCCGGCTCCTTGGAAAAGGTGGCGATCAGCTCGTCTATATGCTCGTTCGTTCCCTCGAAATGAACGGTCCTGCTGGCCTCTTCCTGCTGTTTCTTTAGCCGGCAAAGCAACCAGATCCCGGCCGTGTCGATATCGGTGACATTGGAGAGGTCGAGCGTCAGGTCGCCGCTCGTATCGCGGGCCAGTTTATCGAAGTCCTGCAGCACGAGATGGATATTGGCGCTGCGCCAGTTGCCTTCGAGATGCACATGCTGGCCCGAGCCCTCGGCTCGGTCGTCCACATGCAGCGAGGCGGCGTTGCGTTTCTCGGGCTTCAAATTACTTGTGTCTTTCAATGCTTGCAGCGACAGTTCCGACTCGCGAACGTGATGTTCGCCGCCCGGCGCGTTAATATACAGAACGAACGCGCAATTTCCATGCTCGCAGGAGAGCAAATATGCCGCGCCACCTTGATATCCAGATGAATTCATTCCCGATTGCGGGCACTTTCACGATTTCCAGAGGGGCGAAAACCTCTGCGGATGTAATTACCTGCGCACTGAGGGAATCTGGCCACACTGGTCTTGGGGAATGCGTGCCCTATCGCCGCTACGGCGAGACGATGGAAAGCGTCATGGCGCAGATCGAAGCGGCCCGCCCGCTGATCGAGCAAGGCATTTCCCGCGCCGAGTTGCAGCATGCCATGCCGCCAGGTGCCGCCCGCAATGCCGTCGATTGCGCGCTCTGGGATCTCGAAGCCAAACTGTCAGGCAAGAGCGTCGCCTCCCGCCTCGATCTCAGGCACCTGAAGCCGCTGACGACGGCCTATACGATTTCGCTCGGTGAGCCGGATGTCATGGCGGCGCAGGCGCGCGAACATGCGCAGCGCCCGCTTCTGAAGGTCAAGGTCGGCACCGGCGATGACGAAAGCCGCATCCGTGCCGTGCGCGAGGCCGCCCCCAATGCCGCCATCATCCTGGATGCCAACGAGGGCTGGCCGGAAGACCGGTTGGAACATCACCTGCGCATATCCGCCGAGGCCAATATCGCCCTTGTCGAACAACCCCTGCCCGCCGGTCGCGACGACATGCTGGCGGAAATCGCCCGCCATATCCTCGTCTGCGCCGACGAAAGCGTCCATCACACCGGCGACCTTGCCAGCCTCGCCGACCGTTATGACGCGATCAACATCAAGCTCGACAAGACCGGCGGCCTGACGGAAGCGCTGGAAATGAAGGCGGAAGCGCAGCGGCTCGGCTTCTCGATCATGATCGGCTGCATGGTCGGCACGTCGCTCGCCATGGCGCCCGCCGTGCTTCTGGCGCAGGACGCCGATTTCGTCGATCTCGACGGCCCATTGCTGCTCGCCCGCGATCGCGAGCCCGGCCTGAACTACGCCGGCTCCCTGGTCTTTCCGCCCGAAGGCAGCCTCTGGGGCTGAAGGTAGTAGGCGATGATGACGAGGGCGAGCCCGAAGGCGGCCACACAGGCCATCACGTAATAGCTGTAGAGGCCGAGCGCCGAGTAGATGTAGCCGGACGCGATCGTCATGAGCCCCGAGGCCATGCCGATATAGAAGAAATAGGCGCCCTGGGCCGAAGCCTCCTGCGTTTCCTGCACCGTGGCGACGATGCGCCGTTGCACGCCCGTATGCACGAAAGCATAGGTGAAACCGTGCAGGCATTGCAGCGTGAAGAAGCCGAGGAAGCTCGTCTCCGTCGGGAAGAACACCCAACGGCAGATCGTGACGGCACAGCCGAAGCGGATCAGCGTCCACGCATCGAAGCGCCGCGCCAGACGCCGCGACAGGAAGAAAACCGTCACCTCAGAGGCGACGCCGGCGCTCCAGAGAATGCCGACCTGCGGGCCTGAAAAGCCGAGCTGATGCCAGTAGATCGATGAGAAGGCATTGAGCAGTGCGTGGCTTGCCTGCTGGATCGAAACGCCGAGCAAGAGCAGCAGCAGATGCGGCGAGCGCAGGCCACTTCCTGTCGTCGCCGGAAGGTTGATCGGCTGGCCGCGTCGCCGTGTCGGCCCGATGCGCGGACAGAAGATCGCCATGACGATCGTCAGCGTGAAGCCGAAGATCATCACCGGCAGCACCATGGCGCCGCCCCAGTTGCCGACCAGTTCGCCGCCGACGAGCGTGGAAATGATGAAGGCGACCGAGCCCCAGACACGCATGGAGCCGTAATCCAGCCCCCAGCGGCGCACACCCGAAATCACGATCGATTCGACGACCGGCACATAGGGCGCGAAGGTGGCGCCCTGCAGCGCAAAGACGATCAGCACCGGCCAGAAACTCGTCGTCCAGTAGAGCGCAAACGCTGTCATCAGCGAAAGGATGCCGGACCAGAGAAGCACATGCGCCCGCTCCTCCATCCTGTCGGCAAAAACCGCCACGATCGGCGCCACGAGAACGCGTACTACCATCGGCACGGCAAGGATGGTGCCGATCTGATGGTCGTTGAACTGGTGAGTCGCCAGCCAGACGGGAAAGAAGGGCAGGACGACGCCGTTGACGAGCAGTGGGGCGCTGTAACAGAGCGCGCTGAGCAGCCGGAAGCGCGGCGGCGCTCCCTCACCCGTCGAGGGATTTTGAGCGGGAATCATGGATGGACCTGAAGGAAACTGTGCGTTGCCTAACATATCCAATTCAGCACGACTATGGCGAGAAAGTGCCCGTTCGAAACGATACGGAGATAAACCGAAACGATTTAAAAAATAAATGGGGCCTGTCGCCTGACGGCAACGGCTAAATTCCTGATGCACCGCCGCGAGCGCCGGTGCGGTACGCACACATTATTCAGGCAGCCTGCGGGGCGAGATCGCCCTCTTCAAGCAATTCCATGGAAGACAGCGCCGGCACGTTGCTGGTCAGCGCGCGCCAGGTGATGAGTTCGAAGGTGCCGTCCTCATGCTCGACGATCGCCGTGCAGCTTTCGACCCAGTCACCGGTATTGATGTACCTGATGCCGTCGAGATCCTCGATCACGGCATGGTGGATATGGCCGCAGATGACGCCGTCGGCGCCGCTCTTGCGGGCTTCCTCGGCAACCACACGCTGGAACTCGCCGATGAAGTTGACGGCGTGCTTGACCTGCAGCTTGGCCCAGGCCGAGAAAGACCAGTAGGGCATGCCGAGGCGGCGGCGCACGGCCGCGAGCACAATATTGATGCGGATCGCCATGTCATAGGCCCAGTCGCCGAGATAGGCGAGCAGGCGGGCATTGCGCACCACGACGTCGAATTCGTCGCCATGCAGGATCAGGTATTTCTTGCCGTCGGCGCCGTCATGGACGATGCGCTCGACCACCTCGATGCCGCCGAAATGCATGCCCGGAAAGGCGCGCAGGAATTCGTCGTGATTGCCGGGAATGTAGACGACGCGTGTGCCCTTGCGCGCCTTGCGCAACAGCTTCTGGACCACGTCGTTACAGACCTGCGGCCAGTACCAGCTGCGCTTCAGGCGCCAGCCGTCGACGATGTCGCCGACGAGGTAGATCGTGTCTGCCTCGTGATATTTCAGAAAATCGAGCAGGAAATCCGCCTTGGCGGCCTTCGAGCCGAGATGCACATCGGAAATGAAGAGGGTGCGGAAGCGCCGGGGTTCCATCATGTCTATCACCAGCTTAAAGCTCGTGTCCCATCGTTCTACGTGTGAGCCTTCCAAAATCAGACTCGTGTATCAGGAAGATGACAAAAGGCAGGAAAGCCCGGGAAAGCGGCTCTATCCAGTGGCCAATGTCAGCTCCGCGTTACCATGTGGCCAAAAAGTTACCCTGCGGCCATTTCCGTACTGTTCCGGCCGGTCGATTGATGTATGCAGGACTCTTCAAAAGACTTCGAAGGACGATTGGAAGCGGCCATGGATCACCAGGATAAATCCCAGGAAAAGCACAAGACGGAAAAGAACCTGACGGGCGGCAGCCTCGACGAACAGGCGCTTTTCTTCCACCGCTATCCCCGCCCCGGCAAGCTGGAAATCCAGGCGACCAAGCCGCTCGGCAACCAGCGTGACCTGGCGCTCGCCTATTCTCCCGGTGTCGCCGCCCCTTGCCTCGCCATCCGCGACAATCCTGAAACGGCTGCGGACTATACGTCCCGCGCCAATCTCGTTGCCGTCATTTCCAACGGTACCGCCGTGCTCGGCCTCGGCAATATCGGGCCGCTCGCCTCCAAGCCGGTCATGGAAGGCAAGGCCGTCCTTTTCAAGAAATTCGCCGGCATCGACGTCTTCGATATCGAAGTGGATGCGGCTGACGTCGACCTGATGGTCTCCACTGTCGCTGCGCTGGAACCGACCTTCGGCGGCATCAACCTTGAGGACATCAAGGCGCCGGAATGCTTCCGCATCGAGAAGCAGTTGCGCGAAAAGATGAAGATCCCGGTCTTCCACGACGACCAGCATGGCACCGCAATCATCGTCGCTGCCGCTATCCTCAACGGTCTCGAACTTGCCGGCAAGAAGATCGACGAGGTCAAGATCGTCGCCTCCGGCGCCGGTGCGGCCGCCCTCGCCTGTCTCAACCTGCTGGTGACGCTTGGCGCCAAGCGCGAGAACATCTGGGTCCACGATCTCGAAGGCCTCGTCTATGAAGGCCGCGTCGAGCTGATGGACGAGTGGAAAGCTGTCTACGCCCAGAAGAGTGACACGCGCACACTCGCCGAAAATATCGGCGGCGCCGATGTCTTCCTCGGTCTGTCGGCCGCAGGTGTGCTGAAGCCTGAACTTCTGGCGCAGATGGCCGACAAGCCGCTGATCATGGCGCTCGCGAACCCGACGCCGGAGATCATGCCGGACCTCGCCCGTGCCGCCCGCCCTGACGCGATGATCTGCACGGGCCGTTCCGACTTCCCGAACCAGGTCAACAACGTTCTCTGCTTCCCCTATATCTTCAGGGGCGCGCTGGATTGCGGCGCCGAGACGATCAACGAGGAAATGAAGATGGCCGCCGTGCGCGCCATCGCGGCCCTTGCCCGCGAGGAGCCCTCGGATGTTGCCGCCCGCGCCTATTCCGGCGAGACTCCGGTCTTCGGCCCCGACTACCTTATCCCCTCGCCATTCGATCCGCGTCTCATCCTGCGCATCGCTCCAGCCGTCGCCAAGGCTGCGGCCGAGAGCGGTGTCGCCCGCCGGCCGATCGCCGATTTCGATGCCTATATGGATCAGCTGAACCGCTTCGTCTTCCGCTCCGGCTTCGTCATGAAGCCGATCTTTGCGGCCGCCAAGGTAGCGGAACGCAAGCGCGTCATCTTCTCCGAAGGTGAAGACGAGCGTGTGCTGCGCGCTGCCCAGGTGCTGCTCGAAGAAGGCATTGCCGAGCCGATCATCATCGGCCGTCCGCAGGTCATCGAAACGCGCCTAAAGCGCTACGGCCTGCGCATTCGCCCGCTGCAGGATTTCGAGGTCATCAACCCCGAGGACGATCCGCGCTTCCGCGAATATGTCGATCTCTACCTGCAGCTCGTCGGCCGCCGCGGCGTCATTCCGGAAGCCGCGCGTACCATCGTGCGTACCAACACGACCGTCATCGGCGCGCTGGCGCTGAAGCGCGGTGAAGCCGATGCGCTGATCTGCGGCCTCGAAGGCCGTTACGAGAAGCACCTGCGCGATGTACGCCAGATCATCGGCAAGCGCCCCAACGTGCGCGATTTCTCGGCTCTCAGCCTGATGATCTCGCAGCGCGGTGCCACCTTCTTCACCGACACCTACGTGACCTTCAACCCGACGGCCGAAGAAATCGCCGAGGCGACGGTTCTGGCCGCCGAGGAGATCAAGCGCTTCGGCATCACCCCGCGTGCCGCCCTCGTCTCGCATTCGAACTTCGGCTCGCGCGAATCCGAAAGCGCCACCAAGATGCGCAACGCGCTGCAGCTCGTGCGCGATGCCGCTCCCGATCTCGAAGTCGATGGCGAAATGCATGGCGAAAGCGCGATCTCCGAGGAGCTGCGCCGCCGCGTCATGCCGCACACGACGCTGCATGACGAAGCCAACCTGCTGGTCTTCCCGAACCTCGATGCCGCCAACATCACGCTCGGTGTCGTCAAGTCGATGACCGATGGCCTGCATGTCGGCCCGATCCTGCTCGGCACGGCCATGCCTGCCCATATCCTGGCGCCGTCAGTCACCTCGCGCGGCGTCGTCAACATGGCGGCGCTTGCCGTCGTCGAAGCATCGCAGCCGGCATAAGCCGGCTGTTAATGTCATGCCTGTCAGGTACGCCGTATCGAACG
This sequence comes from Hyphomicrobiales bacterium, assembly GCA_900471925.1. Taxonomy (GTDB): domain Bacteria; phylum Pseudomonadota; class Alphaproteobacteria; order Rhizobiales; family Rhizobiaceae; genus Rhizobium. The sequence continues at coordinate 251,412 of UCGV01000012.1, read as the reverse complement.
GCGTCCCTGATCCGCCAGCGCATCGGCGCGTTCGTTACCGGCGATGCCGGAATGGCCCTTGCACCAGGCGATGGCTATCGATGGATTACCGGATAGTCTGGTATCGACGTCTTTCCAGATATCCGCATCCGGTATCGGCCGGTTTCTGCCCCTGCCACCGGGATTGCTTTTCTTCCAGCCATTGTTCTTCCAGATCGGGCGCCAGTGATTGCAGCCGTCGACGGCGTAGACGGAATCCGACCAGATGACGGCCGGTTCGCCGGCTGCCGTGTTTTCGATCCAAAGTATGGCCTCGAGCACAGCGGTCACTTCCATCGCATTGTTGGTGGAGCGCTCGACGCCGCCGAAGCCGGATGCGACTTCCGTGTCATCACGATACACCACGAAGGCCCAGCCGCCGTGGCCCGAACCGGGTTCATGGCAACCGTCCACGAAAACGTGAAACCCGTGGCGGGCACCCGGCGGTCCGGATGTCATGGCGAGAGCGTCGGATCTATCGGGAATTTCTGTCATATCAACTGTTTATATATTACCGGATCTGCCGTCCGGCTACGGGAGCCAGGGGGCGGAAGCATCCGGTCTTCTGGATAAGATCGCGAAAATGCGATACGATTTACGCCGAGCTTATTAAGGGAAATAGTTTAAGACAAACGCGGTCGATTGAAGCTGCAATTGACCGATCAATATTTTCTCACGCTGGGACGACGTCGTGAAGCGCCGAAACCTGTCACTCCTCCTCCTTCTTGCATTGGCCGCGCCTGCAGCGGCTGAGACCAATGCCATCTGCGAGGATCTGCGCGGGCGTCTTGCCGACCTGCCGCAAGTGATCGGCAACAATAACGGCGGCGAGATGCGCCAATATGCCGGCGCGCTTGCTGAACAGAATCTCGAATTGCGCAAGGTTCGCAGCGATCTTCGCCGGTATGGCTGTACCTCCGGCAGCATGGTCGTCGTCGGCGGCGAAAATGCCGGCTTCTGCTCCGAGCTCGAGCAGGCGCAGGACAAGATGGTCGACAACATCCGCTACCTGCAGGACCGCCGCAACGAGCTGCGCGATTCCGGTCCCGACGCCGCCCGCGAGGGGCTGATGGCGGCGCTGGAAGACAATGGCTGCAACAGCGAGAATTTCGGCGCGCCCGTCGAAAGCGATGCTTATGCGCCCGCGCCCTCGATCGAAGAACAGGCCATGCGCGGCGATACCTTCATTCCGCTCGGCGGTGGCGGTGAGCACTACGGTCTGCCGCGCGCCGAAATGCTCTCGCCGGTCAGCACGATATGCGTGCGCACCTGCGACGGCGGCTTTTTCCCGATCAGCAATAATGCCACCTCGGTCGATTTCGGCCGCGATGCCGCGACCTGCTCCAAGATGTGCCCCGGCGTCGAGACGGAGCTTTTCTACCGCGATATTTCGAGCACCGAGACCTCGAACATGATTTCGACGGCGACGGGCGCCCCCTATAGCGCGATGAAGAACGCCTTCGCCTACAAGACCCGCGCGCCCGGCGAAAAATCCGCCTGCTCCTGCAATCTGGCCGCCTATTACGAGGAAATGCGCAGGAACCAGCAGGTCTCCGCACCGGTGCCGGAGCCGAAAGGCTCGATCACCACGATCCATACCGAGGCCCCGAAGACCGCAGCCGCCCCGCCTGTCCCGCAGCCGCAGGTAGCCGATCGCCCCTATGATCCGGCAACCAAGGTCCGTCAGGTCGGTCCGCAATTCCTCGCCGGCGACCAGGGCAAGATCGATCTCGCCAATCCGGCGACATCAGGCCCACAGCCGCAGCAGCAGCCGTAACAGTCACGGCTTCAGTTCGATGTACGATGCTCGCGGAAGGCGGCCGCCAGCGTGCGTAGCGCCGCGCGCGATTTGGCATCCGTCAGCGTCGAATGCAGCACGATTTCCGAGGACGGCAGTCGCGGCAGGCCGAAACGTTCGCTGACCTCGATCGTGCCGACCGGCGCCAGCCGATAGGAAAAGCTCGAGACGGCGAGCCCTGCCGAAACGGCCGCCGTCACGGCTGAAGAACCGCCGCCGAGAAAGACTTCGGTCCAGGCAATGCCCGCCGCATCGAGCGTGCGCGTGCAGACATCCCGCACCTTGCAGGTCGGCGAAAGGGCCGCAAGCCGCAGCGGTTCGCCCGGCCGGTGCTCGAATTGCGGGGTGGCGAACCAGCCGAAATGCTCCGGTCCGAGCGTCTCACCGTCACGCCGGTCCTCGTCGCGGCGAATGATGGCTGCGTCCAGTTCACCGCGATCGAAGGCATCGAGCAGCGCGCAGGAATTGTCGATCCGCACCTCGATCGTCAGTCCAGGATCATGGGCATTGAGACGCGCCAGCAGCGTCGGCACTTCAGGCCCTGCGACATGCGCCGCAATACCCAGCGTGAAATGGCGGCGGGTCGAGGAGAGTGCCGCAATCGCCCGCTCATGAGCGGCGAGAAACTCCCGCGCCGCCTCCAGAAATACCGCCCCCTGCGCCGAGAGTCGCACCAGCCGCGGCGTGCGCTCGATCAGTCGCTGGCCGAGCCGTTCCTCCAGCCGTTTCAGCTTGACGCTGATCGCGCCCTGCGTGGTGTCGAGCTCGTTGGCGGCGCGGGTGAAGCTCTTGTTGTCGGCAATGGCCACGAAGGCCTGAACCGACTCGACGTCGAGCACGGGCATGTCAGCTATCCGAATTTGTTGTCATTGATATACCCAATCATCCAATTCCGTTATGGTCAAGCGCTGCCTAGGTAGACGTGAACACCACGTCTTACCATTCGAAAGGCCGATCCATGACTGCCGCCTCCCCGCCATCCTCAAACAGCAGGGCCATGATCGCCCTGATGGCCGCCTGCCTCTCATCGCTGATGTTCGGCCTGGAAATATCGAGCGTACCGGCCATCCTGCCGACACTGGAAAAGGTGCTGCACGCCGATTTCAGCGCCTTGCAATGGATTATGAACGCCTACACGATCGCCGTCACCACGGTGCTGATGGCGGCAGGCACCTTTGCCGATCGCTACGGCCGCAAGCGCGTCTTCGTCATCGGTATCGCCGCCTTCGGCCTCACCTCGCTTGTTGCCGGTCTGGCGCAAGATGTGTCGCTGCTGATCGCCGCACGCTTCCTGCAGGGCATGAGCGGCGGCGTCATGCTGATCTGCCAGGTCGCCGTGCTCTCGCATCAGTTTCGAGATGCAAAAGCCCGCAGCTTGGCCTTTGGCTGGTGGGGCATCATCTTCGGCATCGGTCTCGGCTTTGGCCCGATCATCGGCACGGCCATCGTCGCCGCAGCCGGCTGGCAATGGGTATTCCTCATCCATGCTGTGCTGGCTGTCGTGACCGTGGCGCTTGCCGTTGCCGGCGTCGAGGAATCGCGCGATCCTGCAGCCGGCCGCCTCGATATTGCCGGCATCGCCACCCTGTCGCTCTCGGTCTTCTGCCTTGCCTTCTTCATCACCCAGGGGCCGGCGCTGGGCTTTGACAGCCCCACGGCACTCGCCATGGCAGGCCTTTCCGCCGCAAGCCTGATCGCCTTTGTCATTGCCGAAAAACTGAACCCAAGACCGATGTTTGATGTGTCGGTCTTCCGCATCCGCGCCTTCTCCGGCGCCGTCATCGGCTCGGCCGCCATGAATATCAGCTTCTGGCCTTTCATGATCTACCTGCCGATCTGGTACCAGGCCGGCCTCGGTTACGGCAGCCTTGCCGCCGGTCTCTCGCTGCTCGCCTACACGCTGCCGACGCTCGCCGTGCCGCCGCTCGCCGAACGGCTCTCGCTGCGCTACCGGCCGGGCCTCGTCATTCCCGGCGGTCTCTTCACCATCGGCCTCGGCTTCCTGCTGATGAAGTTTGGAAGCGCTGCTGACCATGCGAGTTGGCTGACCATGCTGCCGGGCGCGCTCCTTGCAGGCATCGGTCTTGGCTTTACCAATACGCCGGTCAGCAACACAACGACGGGAGCCGTCTCCAGCGATCGCGCCGGCATGGCCTCCGGTATCGACATGAGCGCAAGGATGATCTCACTTGCCATCAACATTGCCGTCATGGGCTTCATCCTGTTCAACGGTGTCTTCTCGCACCTGAAGAGCGCGCTGCAGTCATCGCTGCCGACAGACGATCTGCGCCTGCTTGCCGAGCGCATCGCCGCCGGCAATATCTCCGCCCTGCCCGAGATCCCCGCGGCAACGGTGCATGATGCGCTCGTGCACGGCTTCGGCGCGGTCATGCTCTATGGCGCAATCGGCGTCTGGCTCATGGCCGCCGCGAGTTTCGTCACCTTCGGCCATTGGAAGGCACCCGCTTGCGCCAAGGACTGTGACACGCAGCCGGCTTGATTGATGGACGACCGCGCCGTTCGAAGCGATCGGCGCGGCCTATTCCGCCTGCCCCCAGCCATCATGAAAGACAAGCTCCTCAAGCGGCATACGCTGCCGCCACCCTTTGACCGCCAGTTCCGGTTCCTCATAGAGCTGATCGACGAAACCGGCGCAGAGCCAGGCGACCACTTCGATATGGTCGGGAATGCCGAGGATCTTCTTCAGGTCGCCCTCGCGAAAGATGCTGACCCAGCCGATGCCCACACCCTCCGCCCGCGCCGCCAGCCACAGGTTCTGGATTGCGCAGACAGTGGAATAGCTGTCCATGCGCGGATTATGCGTGCGCCCGAGCACGACGCTGCCGCTGCGGGTGGGATCGCAGGTCACGCAGATGCCGAGCGGCGCCTGCACGATACCTTCGAGCTTCAGCGAACGGTATTTCTCCTGCCGCTCGCCGGTAAACATGCGGGACGCTTCCTCATTCGCCGCAAGGAAGGCATCGCGTACGCGCGCCCGCACCTCCGCACTCTTCACCAGGATGAAATTCCACGGCTGCATGAAGCCGACCGAGGGCGCGTGATGGGCCGCCGTCAGCAAACGCGTCACCAGATCGTCCGGCAAGGGATCGGGCAGGAACTGGCTGCGCACGTCGCGCCGCGTCATGATAGCGTGATAGACGGCCTCGCGTTCGGCCGCAGAAAAGCTGGATACCGGGCAAACGGCATCATCAATGGGTCGCATCGTCAAATCCCCAACAACGCAACCGCCCGCCGTCCGCGCGGGTTGGGTCTATCTTGCCAGGCCGGTCTTCTGACTTGGCGTCGTCCGCTTGCCCGCTGCCTTCCCGGCTGTGTGGCCAGTGGCATGATTGAGCGGCAAGCGTCGGCCTTACAGCGTTGGGCACGTTCCGGTCTCGCACCGGATTCCCGATTCTCCCGCCTGTGAGAGCGGGCACCTGACACCGGATCTATGGCGTGGAAACGGCATGGCGGCAAGCTGCATGCGACATTCATTTCGTGGACAGGCCGGAAATGCTGGCCTAGAACGAAATCCGAATCCGACTGGTGCCGATGGCACCGAATCCTATCTCATTGCATACCGGTTGCCCGTGTCCCGTCTAACACCGATGATCCTTGCGGTCGCCCTGTTCATGGAACAGATGGATTCGACCGTAATTGCCACCAGCCTGCCGGCCATTGCCGCCGATATCGGCACCTCGCCGATCGCGCTGAAGCTGGCGGTAACGAGCTACCTCGTGGCGCTGGCGATCTTCATTCCGATCAGCGGCTGGATGTCGGATCGCTTCGGCGCGCGTAACATCTTTCGGCTGGCGATCGCGGTCTTCATGGTCGGTTCGATCGCCTGCGCCTTCTCCAATTCCATCACCGCCTTCGTCATCTCCCGCCTCATCCAGGGCGCCGGCGGCTCGATGATGACGCCGGTCGGGCGATTGCTGCTGGTGCGCGGCACGCCACGTCACCAGTTGGTGAATGCGATGGCCTGGCTGACGATCCCGGCGCTGATCGGCCCGATCATGGGCCCGCCGATCGGCGGCTTTCTCACCACCTATCTCAGCTGGCACTGGATCTTCTGGATCAATATCCCGATCGGCATTATCGGTATCGCGCTTGTCACCCGCTTCCTGCCGGCGGTCGAGCCGCGCAGCCCAAAGCCGATGGATTTTCCGGGCTTCTTCCTGTCTGGCATCGGCTTTGCCGGCTTCGTCTTCGGCATCTCCGTCGTCAGCCTGCCTGCCGTCCCCGTCATCTATGGCTATGTCACCATCGCCGTCGGCATCGTCTCCGGCATCCTCTATTTCATCCATGCCAAACGCACGCCGCATCCGCTGCTTGACCCGAAGATGTTCCGTTACCCGATGTTCCGGGCGGCGATCCTCGGCGCCTCGAATTTCCGCATGGGTCTCGGCGCGCTACCCTTCCTGATGCCGCTGATGCTGCAGCTCGGCTTCGGCCTGACACCGCTGCAATCGGGCTCGATCACGTTCGTCAGCGCGCTCGGCTCGATGGGTTCGAAATTTGCCGCCACGCGCACCTACAACACCTTCGGCTTCCGTAATGTCGTGGCGCTGACGACCTTCCTCGCAGCGATCTTCCTCGGCGTGAACGGCCTCTTCACCGCCGAGACGCCGCTCTATGTCATCATGGGCTGTCTTTTGGTCGGCGGCCTCCTGCGTTCCATGGCCTTCTCGGGCGTCAACGCCATGGCCTTCGGTGACGTGGACGAGGCTGACAGCAGCCAGGCAACCGCCATCAATGCGGTGGCGCAGCGCATCTCCATGGCCATGGGCGTCGCAGTGGCCGGCACGATCCTGGAGGTATCCTCGAGCTTCCACGGTGGCCAGCTCACAGTCACCGATTTCCATATCGCCTTCGTCATCGTGGCAGGGATTTCTTCGCTTGCCTGCATCACGTTCCTGCGTCTGCCCGCCAATGCCGGCGAAGACATGACGACGCGCCGGCGCAAGCACAGGCATGCCGAGGCGGAGCCGGAAGAAGCGGTCGCGGAAGGCCGCTGAAAACTTCACAGACCTGTCATTTTTCCTCACAGATTCCACGTGACAATTCGGATCGGCGTAGCTACATAGGCACCATGTCGATTTCGTCCGTTTACGCATCGCGATTTTATTCGTACCGCTGCTTCCAGCGGATGCGGGTCTGTGCGTAACCGAAACTAACGCGACGACAACCCGAACAGCCGCTAGTCAACCTGGCGGCTTTTTTGTTCCGCCACGGTATGACCAAACAGGAGAGCATACCGTGACTGACACTATTGATGATCTGCGCATCGTCGAGATCACCCCGCTGACCAAGCCTGCCGATATCCTCTCGGAAATCCCGCGTGACCGAGCGGTGACCGAGACCGTGACCGGCACGCGCGACACGATCCACAATATCCTGACGGGCAAGGACGACCGCCAGCTCGTCATCATCGGCCCCTGCTCGATCCATGATCCCTCGGCTGCCCGCGAATACGCCTCCCGCCTCGTGGAGCAGCGACGACGCCTCTCCGGCGATCTCGAAATCGTCATGCGCGTCTATTTCGAAAAGCCCCGCACGACCGTCGGCTGGAAGGGCCTGATGAACGACCCGCATCTCGATGGCAGCTACCGCATCGAGGAAGGCCTGCGACTCGCACGCCGCCTGCTGCTCGACATCAACGCCATGGGCCTGCCGGCCGGCTGCGAATTCCTCGATACGATCACGCCGCAATACATTGCCGATCTCGTGAGCTACGGTGCCATCGGCGCGCGTACGACCGAAAGCCAGATCCACCGCCAGCTTGCCTCGGGTCTCTCCTGCCCGATCGGTTTCAAGAACGGCACGGATGGTGGCGCGCGCATTGCGCTCGATGCGATCATGGCCGCCTCCCAGCCGCATCATTTCCCGGCTGTCACCAAGGATGGACAGGCGGCGATCGCCTCCACCCGCGGCAACGAGGACTGCCACATCATCCTGCGCGGCGGCAAGCGCCCGAACTACGAGGCAGCCGATGTGCAGGCGGTGATCGCCGAGGCAACCAAGCTCGGTGTCAACCCGCGCATGCTGATCGATGCCAGCCACGCCAACAGCGGCAAGGATCCGATGAACCAGCCGAAGGTCGTCCACGACGTCGCCGGCCAGATCGTCGCCGGCAATGACCACATCAAGGGCATGATGATCGAGAGCAACCTCGTCGCCGGCCGCCAGGATCTCGTCCCCGGCAAACCGCTCGTCTACGGGCAGTCGATCACCGATGGCTGCATCGGTTGGGACATGTCGGTCGATGTGCTCGAAGATCTGGCCAAGGCCGTCCGCGAGCGGCGCAAGGCTGCTGTCGCTGCCTGATGAAAGGGAATTCAACGCGGCGGACGAAATCCCGCCGCGTCATCCCCAAAGCAAAAAACGATCGCTGTTGCCGCTTCGTATGTTCGTCCAGCAATTATTCTGGGCTGGGCATGTCAAATTTGTAGTCGAACTGAAAATCCGTGGAAACGTTCAGCGTGCCAGCGGCGATTTCGTTGAGGCTGAGGGTTAGTATGCGAAATAACTGATAGAATTGCGATTCAGAGAGATCAACCAACTGACCTTTTTCAATAAAGGTCATGACTTCCATATTTTTGTCGATCCTCCCATTAACGTGCACAATAGCCTGCCGAAGCTTTCTAAGGTCACCGAAAGCGGGATGTTTGATATCGCTTGTCTCTAACCCGCAAGCTAAAGCAACTTGGCTGCGAGTTTCGACATCCCAATAAGTGTAAGCAAAAACAATGGCCATTCTGCGCAAACGGCGTGAATTCTCGCCGTCATGTGCTGCTCTCTTCGCTAAGTCACCCATAAGCGCCCAGTATTGAAACGTGGCGTCCGGGTTATTCGGATAACCTCTCCCGAAAAACATATGGCGGTCCGGTCGGCACGCACTTGAAGTTAGATGGGAAAACCAGTGACTTAACGCGGCATCGACTTCGAGTTGTAACCCAAAGATCTGCCGTAGCTCCTCTGCGTATCTAGTAAGAGCTTGCACACCCATACTTAGCCCGCCGGAAAATACCGCACATACGCAAATTCCTCGCCGTCAGGCGACCAGTTCGGCACGTTGATCGTGCCCTGCCCGCCAAAGAGCTCGAACAGCTCCGTCAGGTTGCCACCGTCCATGTCCATCATCCTGAGACGCACGTTTAGATCGCGCGGATGGTCGAAGACATCAGGATCGTAGGAGAGGATCAGCACCTTGTCATTGTTGGGCGACGGATGGGCGAACCAGTTGCCGTAATTATCCGATGTCACCTGCTGGAGGTCAGTGCCGTCAGGATGCACGCGCCAGATCTGCATCAGGCCGGTGCGGCTGGAATTGAAGTAGATCCACCGTCCGTCCGCCGACCAGTCCGGCCCGTCATTGCGGCCCTCGCCATGCGTCAGCCGCTTCTCCTCGCCGCCATCGACCGAGATCGTGTAGATGTCGAAGACGTCGTTGCGGATGCCGCAATAGGCAAGCTCGCGCCCGTCGGGCGACCAGCCGTGCCAATAGGACGGTAGGTTCTTGGTGATCAGCCGCGGCTTTCCGCCTTCGATCGGCAGGATATAGATCGCGGACTTGTCGAATTCGGTCTTGTCGGAAATGACGATCTGCTCGCCATCGGGTGAAATGCCGTGGTCATTGTTGCAGTGGACGGCAAAGCCGGTGTCGACCTTCTCGACGAGATTGCTGCCGTCGAGCCGCAGGCGATAGAGCAGCCCGTCGCCATTGATCAGCAGATAGGCGCCGTCGCGCGAGAAATTCGGCGCCTCCACCAGCGCCTCCGTCTGCCAGATCACGCGGCTTTCGCCCCGCGCGACATTGTAGATCTCTACCGAACTGCGCATCGCGTCCCCTCCCGGACAATGTGAAGCCTTAGCGGTCCCGGAACCGGTTGGTGATCGGGTAGCGCCGGTCGCGGCCGAAATTCTTCTTGGTGATCTTCACGCCGGGCGCAGACTGGCGGCGCTTGTATTCGGCGAGATAGAGCAGATGTTCGATACGGTGTACCGTCTCGACATCATGGCCGCGCGCCACGATCTCTTCGACCGCCATTTCCTTTTCGACCAGGCATTCGAGAATATCGTCCAGCACCGGATAGGGCGGCAGCGAATCCTGGTCCTTCTGGTCGGGGCGAAGCTCGGCGGACGGCGCCTTGTCGATGATGTTCTGCGGAATGACGACGCCCGAAGGCCCAAGCGCATCCGGCGGCACATTTTCGTTGCGCCAGCGCGACAGTGCGTAGACCTGCATCTTGTAGAGGTCCTTGATCGGATTGAAGCCGCCGTTCATGTCGCCATAGAGCGTGGCGTAACCAACCGACATTTCCGACTTGTTGCCGGTCGTCACCACCATCGAGCCGAACTTGTTGGAGATCGCCATCAGGATCGTGCCGCGCGCGCGGCTCTGCAGGTTCTCTTCGGTAATGCCGCTATTGGTGCCTTCGAACAGGCCCGAGAGCGCGGAGGAGAAGCCCGTCACCGGTCCCTCGATCGGCACGATATCGTAGCGGCAGCCGAGCGCCTTGGCGCAATCGGCCGCGTCCTTCAGCGAGTCGTCGGAGGTATAGTGGTACGGCAGCATGACCGTGCGCACCCGCTCCGCGCCGAGCGCGTCGACAGCGATTGCCGCGCAGATCGCCGAATCGATGCCGCCGGAAAGGCCGAGCACCACATTCTTGAAACCGTTCTTGTTCACATAGTCGCGGAAGCCGAGCAGGCAGGCCCGGTAATCGGCTTCCTCGCCTTCGGGAACGCGCGCCATCGGCCCTTGCGAGCAATGCCAGCCCTTTTCCGTGCGCTTCCAGGTGGTCACGGCGAGCGCCGTTTCGAACTGGCTGAGCTGGAAGGCAAGCGACTTGTCGGCATTGAATGCGAAGGTTGCGCCGTCGAAGACCAGTTCGTCCTGGCCGCCGACCTGGGCCGCATAGACCATCGGCAAGCCGGTCTCGATCACCTGCTTCAGCACCACCTGATGGCGGATATCGACCTTGCCGCGATAATAGGGCGAGCCGTTCGGTACGAGCAGGATTTCCGCCCCGCTTTCGGCCAGCGTCTCGCAGACGCCGAGATCGCCCCAGATATCCTCGCAGATCGGAATGCCGATGCGCACGCCGCGGAAATTCACCGGTCCGGGCATGGCGCCCTGATCGAACACGCGCTTCTCGTCGAATTCGCCATAGTTCGGCAGGTCGATCTTGTCCCTGACGGCGATCACCTTCCCGCCGTCGAGCACGGCGATGGAATTGTAACGCCCCGTCTCGTCCTGGCGCGGAAAGCCAATAATGATGCCCGGCCCGCCATCGGCGGTATCCTCGGCAAGGCTTTCCACAGCCTTCCAGCAGGCGCGGATGAAGGCTGGTTTCAGAACCAGATCTTCAGGCGGATAGCCGGAGATGAAAAGCTCAGTAGTCATCAACAGATGTGCACCCTGCCGGGCGGCATCGGCGCGCGCCTCGCGCACCTTGGCAAGGTTTCCGGCGACATCGCCCACGGTGGGGTTCATCTGGGCGATGGCAATGTCGAACGTATGGGAGAGAGCGTTTTCCTGTGTCATGCCCCTCATTTAATCCGCCCCTTCGTGCACCGCAATAAGCCGGTTGCAAAGCCGTAGCCATCTGCCGCGAAAATTTGATGAATGGCGCGCCGGCACCCTACCTATGCCTCTGTTTGCCTTGCGCGACGCCGATACGCATTGCAATTTGCCGCATTGGCGGAATACTGCGCGCCAATTCGATCCATTCCTGGGACAATGCCATGTATAATCTTCCGAATTTCGTCCATATGCATTTCGGCAAGTCGGCCGATGAACTGGGCGATATTGAAAAGCACGTGCTCGCCAGGGCGCATGAGCGCAAGATCATCTCCACCGATGTCAATGCCGTCATCGCAGCCGAAGCCTCCTTCGGCGAGCGGGTGGCCGATGGCATCGCCCGCGTCGGCGGCTCCTGGTCCTTCATCCTCGCGTTCCTGGCTTTTCTCGTCGTCTGGACCCTGATCAACACGGTCCTCCTGATGACCCGTGCATTCGATCCCTACCCCTTTGTCTTCCTGAACCTCATCCTCTCCATGCTCGCCGCTATCCAGGCGCCGATCATCATGATGTCGCAGAATAGGCAGGCCGAGCGCGATCGTTTCGAGGCGGCGAAGGATTACGAAGTCAATCTGAAGGCCGAGCTGGAAGTGCTCTCGCTGCACCAGAAGATAGATATGCGCGTGCTCACCGAACTGACCGCCCTGCGCGAGGATGTCACCAGGCTGACTGCCCTTCTTGCAGAACGCGGCAAAGGCTAAAACAGAAAATCCTTAAACGTCTGAAATCCCGTCGCAATTCCTGTCCCGCCGCAGCCTTTCGTTTGACAGAACGCAAGTCTTGGGATCAACCTGCCGCCATCACGCAAGGGGGCCGTGCTTGGAAGAGGAGTTTCACTTCGGCGCATACTCGATCATACCCGCCAGGCGCAGCCTGATGCGGGATGGCGCTGCCGTGCCTCTCGGCAGCCGCGCCGTCGATATCCTCCTGTTCCTGCTCAATCATCCTGGTGAGCTGAAGACCAATGCCGAGATTGTCAGGCAGGTCTGGCCGGAGACCTTCGTCGATGAAGCCAATCTGCGCGTCCATGTCTCGGCGCTGCGCAAGGCGCTCGGCGATATCAAGCGCGAACCGCAGTTCATCGCCAATGTGCCGGGCCGCGGCTACACGTTCATCGCCCCTGTCACGCGCCGCAGCAACGCCGCTGCCCCGGCTGCCTCCCCGCCGAAGTTTCGCCCCGAACGCCTTCCCGCCCGCATTTTCGGCCGCGAACAGACGATATCGGCCGTCACCGCGCAGATCGCCAAAAGCCGTCTGGTGACGATTGCAGGCCCCGGCGGCATCGGCAAATCCACCGTCGCCCGCGCCGTCATCGCGCGCGGCAATTTCCAAGGCGAGATCGTCTGGATCGACCTCTCCGACGTGGAAAGCGGTAGCTTGGTACCTGTTGTCGTCGCCTCGGCACTCGGCATCCTCTCGCGCAGCGACGACCTGTCGAAGGAAATCGCCGCCCATCTGCAGCCGCGCAGCCTGTTACTGGTGTTGGACAGCTGCGAACATGTGGTGGCCGAGGTCGCCAGGCTTGCCGAGGACCTGCTGGTCGAAGCGCCCGAACTCCATATCCTCGCCACGAGCCGTGAGCCGCTGCGCGCCGAGGGCGAGCGCGTCCACCGCCTGCTGCCGCTCGACCTGCCCGCCTCCGCTGTGACGGCCGATGCCGCCCTGACCTCGCCCGCCGTCCAGCTTTTCGTGGAGCGTGCCGATGCCTGCCTCGGCGGCTATGAGTTGACGGATGCGGATGCCGCCGATGTCGTCGAGATCTGCACGCGGCTCGATGGTATCGCGCTCGCAATCGAGCTTGCAGCCGGCCGGCTGGAGGCGATGGGCATCGCTGCACTGTCCCGCTCGCTTTCGGATTGTTTCCGGGTGCTGACGCGCGGCCGGCGCACGGCTTTGCCTCGCCACCAGACGCTGCGCGCCACGCTCGACTGGAGCTATCTGATCCTGCCGGAGGAAGAGCGGCAGGCGCTGCGCGAACTCTCCGCCTTTCGTGGTCGTTTCGGCAGCAGCGCCGCAGTTGCCGTGCTCTCCGGCAGCGAGCCGGAGGATCTGCTGGCAGCACTCGTCGCCAAATCGCTCGTCGTCGTCGATACAACGTCGGATGAAACGCGCTACCGACTGCTGGACACGACACGCCTCTATGCGGGTGAAAAGCTGGCCGCTTCTGGCGAACTGCCCGCCGTCATGGCCCGCTTTTCCGCCCATCTCTCGATGGTGCTCGAAGGTGCCGAACAGGATCTTTATTCCGCAGCACCACAGGACTGGCCAGACGATTTCGCCCAGCAGGTGCCGGGACTGCGCGCCGCGCTCGACTGGGCCTTCTCTCCCTCCGGCGATGCGCTGCTCGGCGTGCGCCTCACGGTGTCAGCCTTGCCGCTTTTCTTCCGCTTGTCGCTGCTGGATGAATGCCTTGCGGCGCTCACCCATGCGATCACCTTCCTCGATGCCCGCCCCGGCCTGGATGAAAAAAGCCGCATGAAACTCTATGCCGCGCTCGGCTGGCCGCAGCTGCGCGCCACCAACGCACCGGAACATGGCGTCGCCGCCTGGACGACGGCCCGCCGCATTGCCGAGGAGCTTGGCGATATCGATCATCAGCTGCGCGCCATCTGGGCGCTCTGGGTGGATGTGCTGAACCGCGCCGAGCCGCGCCAGGGGCTGGAACTCGCCGAGCAGTTCGCAGCCCTTGCGCCATCCTCATCCGATCCGACCGATGCCATCATCGGCAGGCGCATGAAGGCTGCGACGCTGCACTGGCTCGGCCGCCACGCCGAGGCCCGCAACGAACTTCTGGCGATGCTGGCCGATTACGAACATGTGCCGCAGGCAAGCCATTCCGTCCGCTTCCAGTTCGACCAGCGGGTGACGGCGCGCATCATCATCGCCCGCTGCCTCTGGATATCGGGCGAGGAGAAGGCCGCGCGTCATGAGGTCGACGAGACCATGCGCTATGCCACCGATATCGGCCACAATCACTCGATCAGCAATCTTCTCGCCGAAGCAGTCTGCCCGCTCGCTCTCTTTTCCGGCAATGACGGTGAAGCGGGCGCCGCGATCCGGCTGCTGCGCGACCATACCAAGGCCCTGTCGCTCGATGTCTGGCATACCTATGCCGACTGCTTCGAGGCGGAATTGCATCTGCATGACGGCGAATACCGGCTCTGCCTCGCAAAACTGCGCCCGGCGATGGACATTCTCGACCGCGCCGGCTTCAACCTCTTCCGCACCTGGTTCCAGTCCATCGAGGCGCAGGCCCTGTCCGGTCTTGGCCAGCACGAGGACGCCCATGCGGTGATCGATGCGGCGCTTTCACATTGTGATGCCTCTGGCGAACGCTGGTGCCTGCCGGAACTCCTTCGGATCAAGGCAATGGTCACCGGCAAGGGACAAGGCCCGGAAGGGCTTGATGCCGCCTCCGCCATCCTCGAGGCGGCTCGCATGGCCGCAAGGCAGGATGGTGCGACGGGTTGGGAGCGGCGCATCAATGTCGACCTCGAAGCCCTTGGCCACGAGCCGGTGGAGCTTTCCGGCACGGCGTGGTGACGTCTTCCCAGTTTCCGCAGCGTCTTTGTGCCAAGGATGCAACTCCGTCACTCGTTTCATGCATCAGCAGACGTGGCAGATCCTCGAGACAGGCCCGAGGATGACGGAAGATAGGCAGGCGGCTCAGGGCTATTGGTGAGCACTCCATTCCCCCAGGCGTCATCCTCGGGCCTGTCCCGAGGATCTGCTGCGGCAAACGTCATCCGCGAGCCCGAAGCAACTCGCGGACCCCTTTACATCGATTTACAACGATCAACTCGTCCGCCTCCCGCGGCCAGTGCATCATTGCCGTCCAAGAGGAGCATGCGCATGGACGGCCCAATACCCATCCGTTTGTTGATCGTTCTCGCCACGGATGGAGATACTGGCGAGATCAGGATCGTCAGGATCGCGCCCGCCTATTACCTCTTCAGGGATGCGGGCGCCGAGGTGGTGCTCGCAACGCCCTCGGGCGGCTTCGCTGATCTGAGCGGCGAATTGCGCCAGACCGCCCATCCGGAACCATCGGCACAGCGTTTCCTGACGGACCGCACCGCCCGTGACGATCTCGCCGATACGCTGCGCCTCGACCAGATCGTCACGGATGATTTCGATGCCGCCTTCTGCATCGGCCTATCCGGTTCGCTCTGGTCCGCCGATGGCGTTGCAGCCACGATCCGCGCCTTCCTGACATCGGGCAAGCCGGTCGCCGTCATCCCCGGTCGGCATCTCGATGTGAGCCCTGAAGGTGCTGCCGCTGGCCTCCTGATCCTCGGCGATAGCGAAACCTCCCCGCTGCTTTCCGCCCATGCGCTGCTCAAGGTCGTGCTGGAGCGGCGCAAGACTGTGACAATCGTGGAGTGATGGCCTCATAGCTTATTTGCAAAGAAATGTTTGCAAAGACTCATTTGTGGTCATAGGTTGTAGGCATGAAAGCACCGGTCCCTCCACCTGCGTCATCGCCTTCCCGCAACGTCAGCCAGGTCGTGCCTGATGTCACTGCGCTGAAGGCGCTCGCCCATCCCGTGCGCCTGCGCATGCTCGGCATGTTGCGTATCGATGGTCCCGCTACGGCAACCCAGCTTGCGGCACGCCTTGGCCTCAACAGCGGCGCCACGAGCTATCACCTGCGCCAGCTCGCCCAATATGGCTTCATCGAGGACGCGCCTGGTCCCTCCCGCCGAGACCGCTGGTGGAAGGCATCCCATGAAATTACCTCCGTACGGCCGGCCGAAACCGAAGGCGAGGCTTTCGACATGGACGTTGCCTTCGCGCAGGCAATCCTCTCCCAGCAGGTCGGCCAGATGCAGAAGGCGGCCGAGGAATATGCCGAGCTGCCGCTCGAATGGCGCAAGGCAAGCACCGCAAGCGACATCGTCATTCCGCTGACGGCCGAGCAGGCCGAGGCGCTCACAAAGCGGCTGAACGACATCCTGATGGAGGTGATGAGCGAAGCGCCACCGCTGGGCCAGCCCCTGCCGGCGGACACCGTGCCCTTCACGGTTATGCTGCACGCCTTCCCCTATCCGGGCCGCCTGCCGTATGGTGAGGAAGAGAGCGAGCCGTGAGCCGCCGCCCCTTCATCGCGCTCGCCATCGCCGAAACGCTTTCCATTTCTGGCACGCGGCTCTCCGGCATCGCCATTCCCTGGCTGGTGCTGAGCACGACGGGCAGCGCCATGCTGACCGGCCTCGTCGCCATGATGGAAATGCTGCCCTATGTCGTCGCCAAGGCGCTCGGCGGTCCGCTGATCGACCGCGTCGGTCCTAAGCGCATTGCCATCATCTGCGACAGCGCCTCGGTGATCACGGTCGGCCTCGTGCCGCTGCTACATCTCCTCGACATGCTCACCATGCCGCTCCTGTTGCCGATCGTCTTCGTCATGGGCGTGCTGCGCGGCCCATCGGACGCCGCCAAGCAATCAATGGTGCCTGAGGTCGCCGAGCTTGCCGCCGTGCCGCTGGAGCGCGTCACCGGCACTGTCGGCGCCATCGAGCGCCTGGCATCGACAGTGGGTGCTGCCGGCGCCGGCGCGTTGATCGCCCTGATCGGGCCGAGCCAGGCGCTTGCCGTCAACGCCTTCACCTTCGCTGCCGCCGCCATGGCTGTCGCGGCCGGCATTCCCGCGCTGCCGCGTGCGCCGAAGGCCGAAACGTCAGGCATTGCCGCGTACGGACACGAACTGGCGGAGGGATGGCGTTTCCTGCGCCGCGATGCGGTGCTGGTCGCCATCGTGCTGATGGTGGCGGCGACCAACCTGCTCGATCAGGCATTCTTTGCCGTTCTCGTGCCGGTCTGGACGCAGGATTCAGGCCGTGGGCCAATCCTGCTCGGAACCCTGTTCGCCGTCTTCTCAGGTGCATCCGTCATCGGGGCGGCGATCGCCGCCCTCATCGGCGAGCGCATGCCCCGCCTCCTCGTCTATACAGTCGCTTTCCTGCTGACCGGTTTTCCGCGCTTCCTTGTCTTTGCGCTGGATTTGCCGCTCGCCCTGATTTTCGCCACGCTCGCCATCGGCGGCTTCGCCTCCGGTTTCCTCAATCCGATCCTCTCGGCAGTGCTCTTCGAGCGCACGCCGAAGCCATTGATCGGCCGCGTCACATCGCTGAACGCGGCATTCTGCTGGGCGCTGCTGCCCTTCGGCGGCCTTGTGGGCGGGGCGCTGATCGATGCCTGGGGCATCTCGGCCGCCCTGTTCGTCACCGGCCTTGCCTATCTGGTCGTCACGCTCGCGCCGCTGGGCCATGGCAGTTTCCGCGGATTCGATCGTCGTCCGGCAGCAGGCGCCAACCCAACCTGATCCGGCACCGGCTCATGGGCAAACCTGCCGATATCGGCTATCTGGTGTCAGGGGGATCATGATGCCGATTGACGATGACGAAACGCCGCTCGCCGGCGGCAATATCAATGCCGATGTCGTCAGGATCGGTGACACGGTGCGCCGGGCGACGAGCCGGAACAGCCGGAATGTGCATGGGCTGCTGCTGCAGCTAGAACGACGCGGCTTTGCCTACGCACCGCGCTTCCTCGGGATCGATGACGTCGGGCGCGAAATCCTCTCCTTCGTGCCGGGCACGGCCGAAATACCGGAGACGATGTGGCGAGACACGACTGCCCTCGTGCGGGCAGCCACGATGCTGCGGAAATTGCACGATGCGACCCGAAGCCTTGATTTCGCCGCCGACGGCAACTGGGCCTACACCTACCCTGACGCCGAACGCAATGACGTGATCTGCCACAATGATTTTGCGCCCTACAACATGATCTTCCGCGATGGTCTGCCGGCCG
This sequence comes from Hyphomicrobiales bacterium, assembly GCA_900471925.1. GTDB lineage: Bacteria > Pseudomonadota > Alphaproteobacteria > Rhizobiales > Rhizobiaceae > Rhizobium. Next base: position 233,200 of record UCGV01000012.1, on the reverse strand, counting down.
CGATCATCGATTTCGACCTCGCAGGCCCGGGCCCGCATCTGCGGGACCTCGCCTACCTCGCCTATTGGTTCGCGCCTCTGTCTTTCTCCGCAAAAGACCTGGCCGAAGCATCGGTCCGCGACCTCGCCGATGGCAGCAGTCGGCTGAAACTGCTCTGCTCGGTCTATGGCACCAACGACCATGCCGGCCTGCTCGAAATGGTCGGCGAAGTGCTGGAGCACATGGGCAACGAGACGGCGGTTGAAAGAATGGTCGGCCGGGACGCGGCGGGCAGGCTCCGCGAGGGCGGCCATTTCGATCATTGGAAAGCCGAAGCCGAGGCTTTCAGCGTGAACAGACCTGCCATCTGGCGCAATCTGAAATGATCGGGGCTCTAAAGGAAATATTTGCGGATAACATATTGTCTTCGTAAGCTTATTACGTCTTTTGGCGCATTGCGTCATTTTTGCTTTGCATCAATTTACGACGGTTAACTCGCGTCGTCGCAGCAAGTGAGTCAGTTTGTCCTCGTCGAAGAGGCGCGGAGAAGCCTGCAAGGAGGCAATCATGCCCACATCTGAGAATGAACGCAGCATTGCACTGACGGCCGATGCCAACAGGCGGGACGTTCTTCTGGCAGGCGGCGCCGCGATTGCGGCCATCGCCCTGCCGAAAACCACCTTTGCCAGAACCACTATAATTCTAGACCCCAGGAGCCAGACCATGCCTTTCATCAAGACCCACGACGGAACCGAAATCTTCTACAAGGATTGGGGCAAGAAGGACGCCCAGCCGATCGTCTTCCATCACGGCTGGCCGCTCAGCGCAGACGATTGGGACGCGCAGATGATGTTCTTCCTCGAAAAGGGCTTCCGCGTCATCGCCCATGACCGCCGTGGCCATGGCCGCTCCACCCAGACCTGGGAAGGCAACGAGATGGACACCTATGCGGCCGACGTTGCCGCCCTGACCGACCATCTGGACCTCAAGAATGCCGTCCATATCGGCCATTCCACCGGCGGCGGCGAAGTCGTCCACTATGTCGCCCGCGCCAAGCCGGGCCGTGTCGCCAAGGCCGTCATCATCGGCGCCGTGCCGCCGGTCATGCTCAAGTCCGACAAGAACCCCGGCGGCCTGCCGCTCGAAGTTTTCGATGGCTTCCGTGCAGCACTCGTCGCCAACCGCGCCCAGTTCTTCCTCGATATACCGACCGGCCCGTTCTACGGCTTCAACCGTCCGGGCGCCAAGGTCAGCCAGGGCGTGATCGAAAACTGGTGGCGCCAGGGCATGATGGGCGGCGCCAAGGCCCATTACGATTGCATCAAGGCCTTCTCGGAAACCGACTTCACCGAAGACCTGCAGAAGATCACGGTTCCCGTCCTCGTCATGCATGGCGATGACGACCAGATCGTGCCCTATGCCGACTCCGCGCCGCTTTCCGCCAAGCTCTTGAAGCACGGCACGCTGAAGACGTATGCCGGCTTCCCGCACGGCATGTGCACCACGCATCCCGAGGTCATCAACCCGGATCTTCTGGCCTTCATCCAGGCCTGATTTTCCTCCCGGGACAATGGAAGGCGCGCCCTTGCGGCGCGCCTTTTTGTTTGCTTCACGAGACGTCCCTCCAAATGCGACGTCATCCTCGGCCTTGTGCCGAGGATCTGCTGCGTATCTTCCACTCCCGCGGCGTCTGGTATCCACCGGCGGCAGATGCTCGGGACAAGCCCGAGCATGACGGAGGGGATGTTTGCGAACTTCATCATCAGCGGCAGCATCGTCACGCGGCCTTGTGATGGACGTCCTCCACCCCGATATCCTGTTGTCACCAAACACTCCGCAAGTAAGATCGCCGCCACGCAACCACGGGAGAAAAGCGCATCATGACGGCAAGGGCCCTCGTTCTCAGACACGTTCATTTCGAGGATCTCGGAACCTTCGGCGAGGTGCTGGAGCAAGCCGGCTATGCGATCACCTATTCCACCGTCGGTGACGCCGATTTCCTTCAGGCCGATCCACTCGAACCGGACCTGCTCGTCGTGCTCGGCGGTCCTATTGGTGTCTACGAGGATGAAATCTATCCCTTCCTCGCTGCCGAAAAAGCCTTCATCGCCGCACGGCTCCAGGCGCAAAAGCCCATTCTCGGCGTCTGCCTCGGTGCCCAGCTCATTGCCGCCGCCTCCGGTGGCCGCGTCTTCTCGTCAGGCGTAAAGGAGATAGGCTTCAAGCAGATCACCCTCACTTCCCTTGGCATGGAGAGCGCGCTCCGCCATCTCGGCAATGTCGCCGTTCTGCACTGGCACGGCGATACCTATGATCTGCCGGAAGGCGCCATCAATCTCGCCACATCTGACCTTGTCGATCAGCAGGCCTATACGATCGGCCGCCATGTGCTGGCCTTCCAGTTCCACCCGGAAGTCGAATGCGATCAGCGTTTCGAACGCTGGCTGGTCGGCCACTCGGCGGAACTGGCTGGCGCCAAGATCAATATTGCCGCGCTGCGCGCCGACGCGGCAAAGTTCGGGCCGCCACTGAAGGAGGCCGGTCGCGCCGTTGTCAGGGAATGGCTGTCGGGCCTTGTCTCCTGATTTCGCCGTAAAGATCTGAAAATCAATGTAAATCATTGATAATATTGAATTTTATAGGAGAAATCCTGCCGTTTCTCTGCTATTGTCTCCCTATGGTGATATCCCAGGAGGAGACGAGCAGATGAGCATCCCGGATGATCTTGGCCTGCAGGCCACCCGCCGCGAGTTTTTGGTCGGCGCCCTTGCCGGCGCGGCCGCCCTTGCTCTGCCGCGCGGCACCTATGCGGCGGAGTTTCATCGCTTCACCCATGGCGCCTTCGATATCACCGTCGTCAGCGACGGCTTCATCACCCTGCCCGCCGCAGTGCTGCTGCCGGATGCGACGCCGGAAGAACGCCAGCCGATCCTCGCCCGCCTCGGCGGCGATGCTGCGGGCGCGCCGGTTCAGGCCAATATCCCGCTCATCCGCCACGGCAACGACCTGATCCTTGTTGATAACGGTTCCGGCACGCGTTTCCAGCCGAGCGCCGGCAAGCTTGCCGCTAATCTCAAGACGCTTGGCATCGAGCCGGAGGCGATCACCAAGGTGATCTTCACCCACGCCCATCCCGATCACTCCGGCGCCACGACCACTGATGATGGCAAGCTGCTCTATCCGAATGCCGACTATGTCGTCAGCGCGACCGAATGGAATTTCTGGACCGACAAGGACTATGAGGCCCATATGCCGGCAGCGCTGCACGGCTTCGCCCGCGGCGCGCAGCGCGATCTTTTCGCGGTGAAGGACCGGCTCATTCTCGTCAAGCCGGGACAGGAAATCCTGCCCGGAATGCAGGTGGTGGAAACGGCTGGCCACACGCCCGGCCATATCTCCCTGGAACTGGCCGGCGACGGCAATCTTCTGATCACCGGCGATGCCTGCACCAATGACGTGATCTTCTTCGAACACCCCGCCTGGCATTTCGGCTTCGATACCGATCCGGAACTCGCACTGAAAAATCGCCGCATGCTGCTCGATCGCGCCGCGTCCGAGAAGATCAGGCTGCTTGGCTACCACTGGTCCTATCCCGGCTTCGGTTATGCCGAGCCCAAGGATGGTGCCTACACCTTTGTAAAGGACTAGGCCTCATTGCGGGTGTTGCGGCAGCCCCCCGGAGATCTCGTAGAAATCCCCCTTGTCGGCGCAGAAGATGTGATAGCCGAAGACGAGCCCGCTCGGTTGATCGAAGGCGCCGGCCATGATGGAAATCTTCTGCCCGCCGATCCGCTGCCAGAAGAGTGCCGAACCGCAATGCGAGCAGAAACCGCGCCGCACCTTTTCGCTCGATTGATACCAGCGAACGCTCTCCTCACCCGTGATGGTGACGGCCGACGCCGCCACGTCGGCCGAGGCATAATAGAGCCCCGTCTGCCGCCGGCATTGCGAGCAATGGCAGCCGACCACGACATCGGGCTTTTCGCTGGCCGTAAACCGCACGGCGCCGCACAGGCAGCCGCCTTGATGATGTGCATCCATCGCTTTCCCCCTGTTTGATCGGGAGGCAAGGTGATGGCGCTCCGCCGTCAGGTCAAATCCAAACGGCTGATCCATAGTCTCAGCAAAACTGATGGTTTCAATAGCGCGGAAAACCTTCGGTTGCGGATCAGGTTATGAAAATCTTTCCTGTCGCATATCAATGCTTTAGCTGCGGGCTTTTGTCTCTCATAAATACACCTGTTGCGTTTATTAGATAAATCAAAATTAACAAATGCTCATTTATTATCGCAACTGCCGATCGTAGATCAGGCGGCAGCTAGCGAGGTGAAAAATGGGACTGTTTCGTCGATTCTATCGTGCCACCAGCGGTGCAGCCGCTATCGAATTCGCTATCGTCGCGCCGATTTTTCTGCTCATCGTTCTCTCGATGATTGCCTATGGCATTTATCTCAGCGCCGCCCACGCTGTCCAGCAATTGACGGCGGATGCTGCCCGAACGGCCGTTGCCGGCCTGACGACGCAGGAACGCACCAAGCTCGTCGATGATTTCATCAACAGGTCGACGATCGAGCATCCGCTGCTCGACCGTTCCAAGCTGCAGGTTCAGGTCACCACCGATCCGGCCAATGCCAACCAGTTCACCGTCACCGCCACTTATGATGCGTCCAATCTGCCGATCTGGAACCTCTATTCCTTTCCACTTCCGGACCATGTGATCCGCCGTTTCGCCACGATCCGGATGGGAGGCATCTGACATGCTGAGATTGCGTGACCGGATGCGGCAGCTTGCGGCCGATACGAGCGGCAATATCGCCATTACCGCCGCGCTCTGCGCGCCACTGATGCTCTATACGCTCGGGCTTGGCGTCGATTATGGGATGATGACGCTGCAGCAGCGGCGCCTGCAGGAACTGAGCGACATCGGCGCCATCGTCGCCGCCGCCGATATCAATCATGCGGCCAAGAACCTTGTCACCAATTTCAGCCAGAATGGCCTTGATGTCGCCGTCAGGACCGCCAACGGCTTTGAAACGAAACAGGGAACCCGCCAGCTCTCCGAGACCGAACTCAAGAGCTTCGATGCGGTGGCCAATCTCGTGCCCGGCACCTATCTCGCCGATACGTCGAAAGCGCTCGGCGCCCGTTTTTCGGCCGGAACGCAGCCCTATGATGCGGTCAAGGTCGATCTCAGCCAGAAGGCCGAGCTGATGTTTGCAAGCGCCTTCGGCGCGGCCCCCACCCTGAAGGCCACGGGCACGGCCTCGGCCGGCAAGCTTGCCGCCTTTTCCGTCGGCTCGCGCATTGCAAGCCTCAACGAGGGCGTTCTGAATGGATTGCTCGGCAGCCTGCTCGGCACCACGATCGGCCTCAAGGTCGGCGATTATACCGCCCTTGCGGCCGCCGATGTCGAACTGCTCTCCTTCCTCGATACGCTGGCGACCGACCTGAAACTCACCGCCGGCAGCTATGACGACGTGCTGAAGACCGAGATCACCTATCCACAGATGCTGACCTCGCTGAAGAAGACCAAGGGCCTGACGACCACGGTGACCAAGGCGCTCGACACGGTGCAGAAGGCACTCGGCACCACGCAGGTGAAGCTCAAGCTCGAGGATATGCTGAACCTCGGTTCGACAGGCGAGAGGCTCGTCGGCAGCGGCTCGAACCTCTCCGTCGATGCAAGCGTGATGGATCTTCTCTCGGCAGCCGCGATCGCCGCCAATCAGGAAAAACAGGTCGGCGTCAATCTCAATGCCGCCGTGCCGGGCCTCACCGGCATCAAGCTGATGCTGGCAATCGGCGAGCCGCCCAAGGAAGTGGCATCGAACACCGTCGGCACCACCGGCGCGGTCGTGCGCACAGCGCAGGTCCGGCTTGCAATCGAGGTGAGTGTTCTCGGCATCAGCTCGATCGCCGGCATCAAGCTGCGCGTGCCGCTCTATCTCGAAGTCGGCTTTGCTGAAGCGAGGCTTGCGAGCATTTCCTGCCTCGGCGGAGGGGCGAAGAATGCCAGTGTCGGCATCGATGTCGTGCCGGGTGTGGCCGAACTCGATCTCGGTGACGTCGATACCAGCGCATTCGCCAATTTCGGCAGCAAGCCGCGCGTTTCCCGCGCCAAGATCATCGATGCCACGCTGCTCAGCGTCTCGGCCCTGGCGCAGGTCAATGTCACCAACCAGACCAAGACGAAGCTGACCTTCCAGCCGCAGGAAATCGCCGCCAAGACCATCAAGAACGTCTCGACCAAGGACGTGCTGACCTCGACCGTCTCCACCTTGCTCGGCAAGGCCGATATTCAGGTCAATATCCTCGGCCTCGGCATCGGCCTGCCGAAGGCAGTCATCCAGGGCGCCGTGCTCGATACGCTGACGGGCCTTACCAAGCCGCTCGACGAACTGCTCTACAACACGCTCACCCTTCTCGGCATCAAGATCGGCGAAGCCGACGTGCGGGTCACCGATGTGCGCTGCCAGCAATCGGTGCTGGTGCAATAGGTGGTTCAGGCGATCGGCGTGCCCTGATGGAAGACGATCTTCCAGCCGCCATCGGCGCGGCGCCAGATCGTCGAATGCCGCGTAATACGCTTTGGTTCTTCCAGCACATACGAGAGAAGAAAGAGCTCGTCCGCCAGCACCGTCAGGGTGAAATCCTGGCAGGGCCAGTCATGCGGTTCCGGCCCGCCCTCATAGCGCTCCAGTGATGTCTCGATGACGTAGTCGCGCCGGTAGACCTTCCCGCTTGCACCGATCTCCCAGAAGTCCTCGGCGATCATCGCTTCGAGATCGGCGCGCGAAGTGCCGAACTGCCGCCGATGGAAAATCGGCTCGCGGGCAGCAAGTTCTCTCAGGATGTGGTCCAGATCAAGGTCGCTCATGGTGCCAGAATGCATTGACCGCACTGAAACCACAACGCGAAAAGCCGGTTTGACAAGCGCCCGGCCCGCCGCTACGAAATCTGCCATGAGTTCCGACAGCTCGCCCCTCTCCCGTCTTGACCGCACCTGCCTGCAGGTTGCCGTTCTGCGCGCTTTTGGCGGACGAGGTCTCCGCGTCCAGTCGTGACGTCCGGATGCCCTGCGTGTCCGGCGAACTGCTGGACGTAAAGCCCCTCCGCAAAGCAATTCCAGCAAAGCCGTACAGCGGTTTTCCGTCCGGAATTGTCTCAATTTTTTGGGCTGCCAGGGAGACAGGCACCGTGCTCAATCTTTTCAATGTCAATTCGCTCGTTCACTGGGAAGAGCGTGAAATCAACATGCGCGACCATATGGTCCGCTTCTTCTCGGAGGAGGTCAGAACCTTCCTCCGTTCCGTCAACCCGGCCTGGGACGTCAGGCGGGTCGAGGCGCCGGCCCTGACGCCGCGCGCCCTTGTCTCGGATGCCTATACCAATGCCGATATCTGGGTTCAGGAGCGCCTGACCGAGACCGACCTGCCGTTGGTGCTGAGGCCGGAAACGACGCCCTCCACCTATGTTTACATGCAGCATATCCTCGGCAATCACTCGAAAACGCGCCTGCCGCTCTGCGTCTGGCAGGCCGGCCGCTCCCACCGGCGTGAGCAGGAGCAGGCGACCAAGCACATGCGGCTGAAGGAATTCTGGCAGCTGGAATTCCAGTGCGCCTACACGGCCGATAGCGGTAACGATTACCACGCCGCGGCCCTCGAACCCGTGCGCCGCATGATCGCCGCCCTCATTCCATTCCCCACCCGCATCGTGCCCTCCGACCGGCTGCCAGCCTATTCGCAGACAACGGTCGATGTGGAAGTCGACAACGGTGACAAGTGGATGGAGGTCTGCTCGATCTCGCGCCGCACCGACTTTCCCGAACGCTACCGGACCCAGCCGAAAAAGGGACCGGCGATAGAACAGGACGTCCTCGTCCTCGAAATCGCCATCGGCCTTGATCGCTGCGTCTACAACTGGAATATGGCGACCAACCTGTAAGGGAGGGCGGACCGGGCCAGATCGGGCCCGGTCCGTTACCGTGATGGAGGAGCATCGAGTTGGAAATCCCCGAGCAATTCCATGTGTGCGAAACATCGAGCTGGCTGGTGAACCATCGCATCAATTCCGCCCTGCCCGGCTATCTTATGGTGAGTTCGCGAAGCTTCACCAGCGATCTCTCCGAGCTTTCACACGAAGCGCTTGCCGAACTCGGCCCGCTGCTGGCAAAGACACAGAAGGCTCTCGGCACCGAACTCGGCGCAAAACGCGTCTATATCGGCCGCTATGGCCACACGCCGGGTTACCCCATCCATTTCCACATCATCCCGATCTATGACTGGGTGGAAGACCTTTTCTGGCAGGACGAGCGCTACCGTCTGCTCCAGACTTTCGCCGAAGGACCTGGCGAAACCCCGACCGATGGTGCTGAACTGACCTTCTTCGTCTGGCGGGAATTCTGCGAGCGGGCCGAGCCGCCGCCGATAAAGGGGCCATCCGTTACACAAACAATCGAATTGCTGAGAAAGCTATTGCGCACATGACATTTGCAGACCAGGCCTTCACGATACCGGTCGATCGGATCCATTGCCGCCTTACCGGCAGCTTTCACCTCGCCGAATCGGTCGAGGCATTGCGCAAGGCTGGCTGGGATCGTTTCCTCGCGAGACATCCCGCAGCTTTCGACGGCCAGCTTCTGCGTATGGCCGCGCACCACGTCGAAGACAACAGGCTGAGCATCACGGCGCAGGCCACGAACTTCTCCGCCTATGTGGTGACCCGCCATGCCGGCTTTGCCGAAGAGCATCCCGGCGCCGAGCGTGCCGATCCGCTCGGGCTCACCGTCCTTCTCGTCACGGCAGACCAGCACGTGATCGTCACCAGACGAAGCCTCACCGCGGAACAGAACCCCGGCGCCCTCTATCTGATCGGCGGCTATGCGGAACCGGCTGTTGGCGAAGAGGTCGATCTCTTCGAAGAGGCCGCCCGCGAGCTTGCCGAGGAGGTTGCCGTCACCGATATCGATCGCTCCTCCGCCTTTGCCATCGGCCTCGCCTACGATCCTGTCTATTGCCATCCCGAGCTTTGCCTTCTGGCATCGAGCCGTTCCACCTCAGCCGAAATCCTCGACGGCGCCCGCCACGCGCCGGATCGCAACGAGGCGGCCGAACTCTTCGCGTCACCGCTGAGTGATATCCTGAATGAGGAGGATTTCATGCCCGGTACGCCGAAGACATGGAGCTTCCTCAAGGCCCAGGCTTTTCTCAAGCAGCATTTCCGGGAGCGCCACGCCTTGTGATGGCGAAGAGCGGGCGCAGTGATACCTGCGCCCGCTTTCGTGCCATTACGGTTCCGGCTGCAAGAGAACATGCCGCTTGCGGCCGACCGACAGGCGGATGAAGCCGTCTTCCACGTCTGCTGGCCCAAGCTGCATGGCCTCATTGCCGGCATTGCGGCTGTTGACCCGCACGCCCCCACCGAGGATCAGTCGCCGTGCTTCGCTCTTTGATCCGGCAAGCCCTGCCATCACCAGGGCATCCGGCAGCGGCAGGCCGTGACGGAGCATGTCGCCATTCACGCTGTTCGTCGGCAGGCCGGTGGTCGTCGTGCCCTCCTCGAACAGACGACGCGAGGTCTCGGACGATTCCGCCGCCGCATCCGTGCCGTGGCATAGCCCTGTCACAGCATCGGCAAGCACCTTTTTCGCCACATTGATCTCGGCGCCCCGCAGCGCCTCCAGCCGGGCGATTTCGTCCAGCGGCAATTCGGTAAAGAGCCGCAGGAAGCGACCGACATCGGCATCTTCGCTATTGCGCCAGAACTGCCAGAATTCATAGGGCGAGAGCCGGTCGGCATTCAGCCAGACGGCACCCGCAGCACTCTTTCCCATCTTCGCACCTGAGGCGGTCGTGAGCAAAGGCGCTGTGAGACCGAACAGCGCCCGCCCGCCGGCACGCCGTCCGAATTCGACACCGCTGAGGATATTGCCCCATTGGTCGGAACCGCCAAGCTGCAGCAGACAGCCGTGCATTCCTGCCAGCACATGAAAATCATAGCCCTGCATGACCATGTAGTTGAACTCGAGCAGCGAAAGAGATTGCTCCCGTTCCAGCCGTTGGCGCACGCTGTCGGAGGTCAGCATCCGGTTGACGGAAAAATGCGGGCCGACATCGCGCAGGAAATCGAGATATTTCAGGCTGCCCAACCAGTCGGCATTGTTGACCATGAGCGCATCCTCAGGCCCGTCCCCAAAGGTCAGGAACCGTTCGAAGACCCGCCTGATGCCGGCGAGATTGCCGGCGATCTGCTCTTCGCTGAGCAAGGGCCGCGACGTATCGCGAAAACTCGGATCGCCAAGCCGCGTCGTCGCTCCGCCCATCAGCGCGATCGGCCTGTTGCCGGTCTTCTGGAACCAGCGCAGCATCATGATGGGGATGAGGTGCCCGACATGCAGGCTGTCAGCCGTCAGGTCGAAACCGTTATAGGCCGTACCACGATTGGTCGTGAGCCAGCTATCGAGCGCGTCGATATCGCTACATTGCTGGATGAAACCGCGCTCCGAGAGGACTTGCAGGAACTCTGAGCGGGGTCTGACGGATGTTTGAAAATTGATGTTCACAAGGGCCTCCATAAGGGCCGCTCAGGCCGGAGACCTCTTGCTGAAACACACGCCGCCGACCGTGCGGCGTTTCGGGTGTCATGAATGACCGTCGCCGCTCTATGGGAGCAGCGCGTAATACAGGCCGGAAAGGGTCGGTACACGGGTCATGCCACTTGCATACAGGGCCTATGATTCACCTACAAGGGGTATGTTTAGCGCCGCACCGCAAACGGCAAGGCAGGCTGTGCGGCCGCCGATTCCATCAGCTCGGCTATACCATCCGGAAAGACGATCTCGGCGGTGTCGCGCAGTTCCTCGGCCGACCACCAGTGATGATCCGCCATGACCTCCCGCTCCAGATCCGTCCAGCCGCTGTCGGAGATCGCGCCGCGTTCGGTGCTGACGGCAAAGAACTGCTCTTCGGCCCACACCGTCTCGCCGTCGGGCAACCGCAGATCGAAGGATCGGCTGCCGATCGATGCGCCAACTCGCTCGGCGTGAAGACCGGTCTCTTCCCGCAATTCGCGCAGAGCCGCCGCCTCGAACGTCTCGCCTTCTTCGAGCCCGCCACCGGGCGTCGCCCAATATTGGCTGCCCGCAAGGGCACCGGACCTGAAGACGAACTTGAACAGCAAGACGCAGCCGAACTGATCGAGCAGCAAGAGCCGCGCAGACGGACGTGTTCGCATGAAGATTGCCCTCTCGGATGATCGATGGCGTGTGGCGAACCTGTCAGGGGCTCACTCTTCCGCATCGGGCTCGTGGCGAAGCAGATCGCCCGGCTGACATTGCAGATATTCGCAGATCTTTTCCAGCGTATCGAAGCGCAGGCCCTTCACCTTGCCCTGCTTCAGCAGCGAAAGATTGGTCTCGGTAATGCCGACATACTCGGCAAGCTCCTTCGCCTTCACATTGCGCTCGGCCAGCATCACGTTCAGCGTCACCCGGATAGCCATGTCGCTACCCCTCAAACGAACTGCGCGTTCTCATCGGCAATCGCGATTGCCTCCGACATCACCCAGGCCATGACGGCGACCGTGCCGGCAAAGATCAGCGCCAGCAGCGTATCCGAACCGATGCTGAGAACGAGGCTCATATGTGCGGCGCCCGCGCCCCAGCTAAGCAGCAGCGAGAGCAGCGCGCCGGCAATGGGCTTGAGGATTGCCGAGGTGATGACCGCGACGGAAAAGGCCCTGAGCCAACCGACCGTCTCGCCGGAGAACACCTCGCCGCGCGCAAAGGCGTCAAAGCAGCGTCGGGCAAAGATAAGCCCTGTAATCAGCGCCCCGAGCGGCAGCATGGAGATGAGGAAACCGGCAATCCGCAGCCCATATCCGGGCTCGTCCATGGCGACGCCACCAAGACCGGCTGCCGCAAGCAGGCCGCCCGCCGGCGTCGTCAGCCAGTAGAACAGCATCGCCGCGGCAAGCAATACCGCCGTGCAGGAGCAGAGCGTTGCCATAAACAGGCTGAGGCTGCGGATGCGTTGCTGCCTCCGCGAACGGGCAGGTCGAGCGGTTTCATCAGCAAGTGCAGCCTCGGTCATGATGTTCTCTCCGTTTTCTGCCGGCATAATGGTCAAGAAATTATTGTTTGACAATGATTAATATCTGCAAAACAAATACTACCAGTTCAAACCGAATGGAGATTCCGATGATCCTCCGCATATTTGCGACCCTTGTCGCCACCCTTTCGCTCGTCCCTGCCCTCGGCGCGCCACTTGCGCTTGCCACCCCATCCACAAGCCACGGCCAGATTTCCGTCGCCCAAGTCATGGAGATGCTGGAGAAGGCCGCTCATGAAAACACCGCCCGGCAGGTGCTGACCGCTTATCTCGCCGGCGTCGGCGAAACCGCTGTCGCGCTCGTCGACGATGCCAGCGAAACCGCCTCCTTCGCCTGCAAGATGCAACTGAGCCTCAGTGACAGAACCGCCCGAAAGGCGTTGGAAACGCTGGTCGACAAGGCAAGCTGGGCCGAGGCGCCGGCAACGCCGCTGATCGTGCGCGATATGGTCAGCCGCGCCGGATGCACTATCGAGAGGTGAGAAGGCGCCGCTAGGCGGCCCCACACTCCCTCATTCCTGTGCCTGTCACAGGAATCCAGCGCGCCCAAGTCCTTGAGCGCAAAAGACTCTTTTCCTTCATAGCATGAGTCATTCACCGCGCCGACGCGCGGTGGCTGGATCCCTGTGACGCGCACAGGGATGAGGAGTGTGTGGGGTCGCGCCGCAAACAAAAAAAGCCCGGCGCAAGACCGAGCTTTTCACGCACTACTTACTATCCACTAATCACGACTGACGCTCAGGCCCTTGCAGCCATCCGCTTCTCATCGCGGCCGCCCTTCATGCGCTCGGCCAGCAGGAAGGCCAGTTCCAGTGCCTGGTCGGCGTTGAGGCGCGGGTCGCAATGGGTGTGGTAGCGGTCCTGCAGATCTTCTGCGGTGACGGCGCGGGCGCCGCCGGTGCATTCGGTCACGTCCTTGCCGGTCATTTCGACATGGATGCCGCCAGGATGCGTGCCTTCGGCGCGGTGGATCTGGAAGAAGCTTTCCACTTCCGAGAGGATGCGCTCGAAGGGGCGCGTCTTGTAGCTGTTGAGCGTGATCGTGTTGCCATGCATCGGGTCGCAGGACCAGACGACCTTCTTGCCCTCGCGCTCGACGGCGCGGATGAGCTTCGGCAGGTTGTCGGCCACCTTGTCATGGCCGAAGCGGCAGATCAGCGTCAGGCGGCCGGCTTCGTTGGCCGGGTTCAGCGCGTCGATCAGCTCGATCAGGTTATCGGGCTGCAGCGACGGGCCGCATTTCAGGCCGATCGGGTTCTTGATGCCACGGAAATATTCGACATGGCCGTGATCGAGCTGGCGCGTGCGGTCGCCGATCCAGATCATGTGGCCCGAGGTCGCGTACCAGTCGCCGGAAGTGGAATCGACGCGGGTCAGCGCCTCTTCATAACCGAGCAGCAGCGCTTCGTGGCTGGTGAAGAAATCGGTCTCGCGCAGGCTCGGATTGTTTTCCGAGGTGATGCCGATCGCCTTCATGAAATCCATGGTTTCGCTGATGCGGTCGGCAAGCTTGCGATAGCGCTCGCCCTGCGGGCTGTCCTTGACGAAGCCGAGCATCCACTTGTGCACGTTGTCGAGATTGGCGTAGCCGCCCATGGCGAAGGCGCGCAGCAGGTTCAGCGTCGCGGCCGACTGGCGGTAGGCGTCGAGCTGGCGTTCCGGGGCCGGGATGCGTGCTTCAGGCGTGAATTCGATGCCGTTGACGATATCGCCGCGATAGCTCGGCAGCGACACGCCATCGATCGTCTCCATCGGTGCGGAGCGCGGCTTGGCGAACTGGCCGGCGATACGACCGACCTTGACCACCGGCAGCTGTGCGCCAAAGGTGAGGACGACGGCCATCTGCAGGAAGGCGCGGAAGAAGTCGCGGATATTGTCGGCGCCATGTTCCAGGAAGCTCTCGGCGCAATCGCCGCCCTGCAGCAGGAAGGCATTGCCCTCGGCGACATTGGCAAGCGCGCTCTTCAGGCGACGGGCTTCACCGGCAAAGACCAGCGGCGGATAGGTGGCGAGCGTGGCTTCCGTTGCCGCAAGCGCTGCCGCGTCCGGATATTCCGGAACCTGGTTGATCGGCTTGCTCCGCCAGCTGCTCGGGGTCCAATTCTGTGCCATGTCGCTCATCTGCTTCCCCACCCGGTTTACCCCGGATGCCTGCCCGTTAAAGAATGCGGCGGCTTATAAACCTTTCGGCCCCCCTTGCCTAGCGTGTTTGGCGCTCTGGCAGCCCTTTCGATAGTGCGCGGACAGCCATCGTGCCGGGCGAATTACCGCGCCGCTACAACCGTTAAACGGACATATACCACGTCATTTTCCCGATATTTTAGACTTCGCATGTAAAGCGGTGTCTAAACAACAAGAGGGGCATGACATGCGCATCCTTCCGTCCGCTTTCCTCTCGGACCGGTCAGGCAATTTCGGCATCATGACGGCGCTGTTGATGGTGCCGTTGATCGGCTCCGCCGGCCTTGCCCTCGACTATGCCCATGCGCTCAGCCTTCGCACCCAGCTTTATGCCGCAGCCGATGCTGCTGCAGTCGGCGCTGTCGCCGCAAAATCCGATGCCGTGGCGGCGGCCATGGCCATGTCCGGCAATGGCACGGTCACCGTTGCCAAGACCGACGCGCAGAACCTGTTCCGCTCGCAAATATCCGGCGAGCTGGTTTCGATCCCGGTCAAGCTCGACATCGATGTCACCAAGACCGACAACAAGCTGAATTCGCTTGTCTCTTTCCAGGCCTCCGTGCCCACCACCTTCATGCATATTCTCGGCCAGGATACGATCACCATATCGGGCACGGCGACGGCGCAGTACCAGACCGCCACCTTCATGGATTTCTACATGCTGCTCGACAACACGCCCTCCATGGGCGTCGGTGCGACACCGGCCGATGTCTCCAAGCTGGAAGCCAAGACCGGCTGCGCCTTTGCCTGCCACGAGATGGACGAGACCAGCAACAATTATACGATCGCCAAGAGCCTCGGCGTGGCCATGCGCATCGATGTCGTGCGCCAGGCGACCCAGGCACTGACCGATACGGCCAAGAGCGAGAGCGTCACCAGCAACCAGTACCGCATGGGGGTCTACACGTTCGGCACCAAGGCCGAGGATGCCAAGCTGACGACCATTTCCAGCCTCACCTCTGACCTCACCAAGGTGAAGAGCTACACCGATGCCGTCGACCTGATGACCATTCCCTATCAGAACTACAACCAGGACCAGCTGACGAGCTTCGACAGCGCCATGACGCAGATGAACACGATCATCGATCCGGCCGGCGACGGCTCCGCGAATACCAAACCGGAAAAGATCCTGTTCTTCGTCTCGGATGGCGTCGGCGACAGCTACAAGCCCTCGACCTGCACCAAGAAGACGACGGGTGGCCGCTGCCAGGAGCCGATCGATACTTCCTTCTGCCAGCCGCTGAAGGATCGCGGCGTCAAGATCGCCGTGCTCTATACCACCTACCTGCCCCTGCCGAGCAACGATTGGTACAATACCTGGATCAAGCCCTTCCAGAGCGAGATACCGACGCGCATGGCCGCCTGCGCCTCGCCCGGCCTCTATTTCGAGGTGTCACCGACCGGGGGCATCGCGGATGCCATGAAGGCGCTGTTCCTGAAAGTCATCCGCGCGCCGCGCCTGACGAGCTGATCCGGCTAGACGCGCTGTCCGTCGCGGATGCGGTAAGTCGGCGCATACATGGTCACCAGCTCTTCGGCGGCCGTCGGGTGCAGCGCCATCGTGCGGTCGAAATCGTCCTTGGTGCAGCCGGCCTTCAGCGTGATGCCGAGGATCTGTGCCATCTCGCCGGCATCGTGGCCGAGAATATGGGCGCCCACGACCTTACGGCTGGCGGCATCGACGATCAGCTTCATGATCATCTTCTCGGCGCGACCTGATAGGGTGGCCTTCAGCGGCCGGAACTGGGCGCGGTAGACTTCCAGCTCCTTATAGCGCTTGCCCGCCTCTTCCTCCGACAGGCCGACCGTGCCGATCTCGGGCTGTGAGAACACCGCCGTCGGGATCAGGTCGTAATCCGGCTTGGTCGGATTGTTCTTGTACTCGGTCTCGATGAAGCACATGGCTTCGTGGATCGCGACCGGCGTCAGCTGTACCCGGTCGGTGACATCGCCGAGCGCATAGATGTTCTCGACATTGGTGCGCGAATAGTCGTCGACGACGATGGCGCCGCGTTCGTTGACGGCAACACCGGCTTTCTCGAGACCGAGCCCCTGCGTATAGGGATCGCGGCCGAGCGCCAGCATGACGACGCCGGCATTCAGCGTCTGGCCCTTCATCGTCTGGATGACGAGGCCATTCTCGTCCTTCGCCACTTTCTCCATCACGTCCTGGCACAGGATACGGATACCCTTGGCGACCATGGCCTCATGCAGGCCGCGGCGCAGGTCTTCGTCGAAACGCGAGAGGATTTCGGTGCCGCGATAGATCAGCGTCGTCTCGACGCCGAGCCCGTGGAAGATATTGGCGAATTCGACGGCAATGTAACCACCGCCAGCAATCAGGATCGATTTCGGCAGCTCTTCGAGATGGAAAGCCTCGTTTGAGGAAATGCAGAGTTCATGGCCGGGCAGTGCCGCATGCGGGTTCGGCTTGCCGCCGGTCGCAATCACGATGGTCTTTGCAGTGACCGTTTCGCCTGTTTTCAAGAGCTTGATCGTATGGGCATCGACGAGTTCGGCCCGCGTTTCCAGGATCTCGGCCTGCGCGCCCGCGAGGCCCTTCTTGTAGAGCCCTTCCAGCCGCGCGATCTCAATGTCCTTGGCTGCGATCAGCTTCTTCCAGTCGAAGGAGCTTTCGCCGACCGTCCAGCCGAAACCGGCCGCATCCTCGAAATGTTCGTGAAACTGCGAGGCATAGACGAAGAGCTTCTTCGGCACGCAGCCACGGATCACGCAGGTGCCGCCGTAGCGATATTCCTCGGCGATCGCCACCTTCTTGCCGAGCGAGGCTGCAACACGCGCGCTGCGCACGCCCCCCGAACCGCCGCCGATGACAAAGAGGTCGTAGTCGTAGGATGGCATGATGATCTCCGGAGGGAATCGCAGGATGGGTCGCTGACATATAGGAGTGATCAGCAGAAAAACAAAAGCCCGGACGAAGCCGGGCTTTTGCTGATGGTGAAGGCGAGCCTTACGGCTTGGCCGGAGCGGCAGCCGGAGCCGGAGTGGCCGGGCTGTCGGTCGCCGGCGGCGGTGCCTTGATGACCTTGGAGAGCTCGGCATTGCTCTGCTTTTCGAGGTCGCGGGAGATGCCCTGCGCCCAGATATCGGCAGCCTTTGCGGTTTCGCGCGAGGCGACCGGGCCGTCGCGCAGCAGCTTCTTGCCGACGTCGGAATTGTAGAAATCAGCAATCGCCTTCAGCTCTTCGACCGAGAATGCCTTGGCATAGGTCAGGGCTGCTTCCTTCTCGAGGTCGGCGCGGCGTGGTGCCAGAGCCAGAGCCTGCGCATCGACGGTTGCGGTGATGATATCCTGGTAGTTCGGCGAATCCTGGATGAGGCCGGCCTTCAGGCGCTCGGCAAGACCCGGCAGGATATTGTCGTATTGCGTGGTTGCACCGATGGCGTCCATTGCTGCGCGGGCAGCCTTCAGCTGCTCCTCGGATGCTTCCTGCGCTCTTGCGGCAGAGCCGAAGGCAAGCCCGGAAAGAACGATGGTCGCAGCGGCAAGACGGCCAAGACCTGCAATATTCATCATGAGTTTCTATGCTCCTGTTATCTGTTTGCCTGCAGCGTGCGGGCGCCTGCAGGACCAGCAATGATCGCAAGCGCCGCCATATTGATGAAAAGCCCGTGCTCCACGACACCGGGTATGGAATTCAGTTCCCTCGAAAGCGCCTCTGCATCAGGAATGCGGCCAAAAGATGCATCGATGATGTGATGTCCGCCGTCGGTGGTAAACTCTCCGTCACCGGATTGGCGCAACGTCAGCGCACCCGTCAGGCCGAGGCGAGAGGCGGCCTTTTCGATCGCCATGCGCGTCGATGTAAGACCGAACGGATTGACTTCGATCGGCAGCGCGAAGGCGCCGAGCGTATCGACGAGCTTGCTCTCGTCGGCAATGACGATCATGCGCGTCGAGGCAGCCGCGACGATCTTCTCGCGCAGCAGCGCACCGCCGCCGCCCTTGATCAGCCGCAGCGCCGGATCGACCTCATCGGCGCCGTCGATCGTCAGATCGAGCTGTGGCAGCTCGTCCAGCGATTTCAGGGGAACGCCGAGTTCGACGCAGAGCCGCGCGGTGCGCTCGGATGTCGGCACGCCCTCGACCTTGAAGCCGCTTGCGACCTTCTCGGCGAGCAGACGAACGAATTCCTCCGCCGTGCTTCCCGTCCCGATACCCAGACGCATGCCATATTCGACATGAGCGAGTGCGGCCTCGGCGGCCTTGATCTTCATTTCGCGGGCATCCATGCGCCGCCAGCTCCTGATGTTTTCGTTGGATGTGCTGTTTACACGGCTCGTATTGCAAACGAAAGCCAAAATCATCGTCTTTGGATTGAAAGCTACGCGTTTCGGCTGCGACTTTTCTCTTCGCTCGCCGGACGTTGCTTTTCGCCCGTTCATCGCCTACTCCCGGATGATCCACCCTTGCAAAAAGGCACCGCTTTGACCCCCGCTCCCGATAACAAGGCCCTCATCGTCTTCGATCTCGACGGCACGCTTCTCGATACTCACGCCGATCTGGTCGAGAGCCTGAACCACACGATCGCGGCAATCGATCTTGCGCCCGTCAGCTATGACGACCTGACGTCCCTTGTCGGCCAGGGCGCCCGCGTCATGATCGAGCGCGCCGGCAGGATGCGTGAGAGACCCGTTACGCAGGAGGAGCTTCCGGCCCTGATCGAGCGTTTCGTCGCGCACTACACGGCAAACATGCCGGGCCACACGCAGCCCTATCCGGGTCTCGTTGCCGCGATGGACCGCCTGAAGGCTTCCGGCTACGCGCTCGCCGTCTGCACCAACAAGATGGAAGGGCTTGCAACCACGCTCCTGCAGAAGCTCGGCCTGACGCATTATTTCGATGCGATCACCGGCGGCGACACGTTCGAATACCGCAAGCCCGATGCCCGCCATCTGACCGGCACGATCGAACGCGCCGGCGGCGTGCTCTCCCGCGCCGTCATGATCGGCGACAGCATCAATGACATCGCGGTGGCCAAGAACGCCGGCGTTCCGGCAATCGCCGTACCCTTCGGCTTTTCCGATGTACCGGTGGCAAGCCTCGATCCCGACGTGATCATCGCGCATTATGATGAGCTGACGGTGGAGCTGGTGGAGAGCCTGCTGCAGGGATCGGCGGCAAGGCTTGCCGTCTGAGGCAGCAATGCCTTTCGTGTGACAACGGGGCATGGTCCTGACCTGCCCCGCCCTCACCTCAACGCGACAGGAAATTCGAAACCGTCAGATCCACCAGTTCATCGCCGCGGCCATTCATGACCGCGCGGATGGCCCAGAGGCCGAAACCCTTCACCTGGGCCGCCTCGATCCTGGGTGGCATCGACAGTTCCTGCGTATTCGTCACGACATCGAGCAGCGCCGGGCCGGGATGCGCCAGAATATCCCTGACTGCCCCCTCAAGCTCAGCGGGTTTTTCCACCCTGATGCCGTGGACCCCGGCTGCGCGGGCGAGCGCAGCAAAATCAGGGTTCTTGAGTTCGGTGCCAGTCTCCAGGAAGCCCGCAGCCTTCATTTCCATGGCGACGAAGCCGAGAACGGAATTGTTGAAGACGACGACCTTGACCGGCAGGTTCTGCTGAACCAGCGTCAGGAAATCCCCCATCAGCATGGCAAAGCCGCCATCGCCGGACATGCTGATGATCTGGCGATCCTTGTATGTTGCCTGCGCCCCGATCGCCTGCGGCAGCGCATTCGCCATCGAGCCGTGGACCAGCGATCCGATCAGCCGCCGTTTTCCGTTCATTTTCAGGTAGCGCGCGGCCCAGATCGTGGGTGTTCCGACATCGAAGGTGAACACGGCATCCTCGGAGGCCTGCTCGCTCAGAAGCCGCGCGACATATTGCGGATGGATCTTGCCGCCCTCTCTGCCGGTCGCAAGGTCGTCGAGACCCTCGCGTGCCTTCTTGTAGGCGGCAAGGCATGCGTCGAGATGCGTCCTGTCCAGCCGATCCGTGAGCTTCGCCAGGATCGCCGCAAGCGTCGACTTCACATCGCCGACGATCGCAAGATCAAGCGGAGCCCTGCGGCCGAGATTCTCCGCCCGTATGTCCA
The DNA here is from genome assembly GCA_900471925.1 of Hyphomicrobiales bacterium. Taxonomy (GTDB): domain Bacteria; phylum Pseudomonadota; class Alphaproteobacteria; order Rhizobiales; family Rhizobiaceae; genus Rhizobium. The sequence continues at coordinate 212,858 of UCGV01000012.1, read as the reverse complement.
CCTGCACGATCTTTGCGTCCGTCGGATAAAATTGCCGGTAGGGAAAATCGGTGCCGAGCATGACGAGCGTGTCGCATTCGAGCATGGCCTTGTAACCGGACGAGAAGCCGATCAGCCCTGTCATGCCGACATCGAAGGGATTGTCCCACTCGACATGTTCCTTGCCGCCAAGCGCATGAACGATCGGCGCCTTCAGCCGATCCGCAAAGGCGATCAACTCGTCATGCGCCCCTTCGCAACCGCGCCCGCAGAGCAGCGTCACCTTTGAACTGCCGTCGAGCAGCGCCGCCAGTCGATCGATCTGATCGTCGTCGGGCACGATCTTCGGCTGCGACAGCGCAAGTGCGGCCGGTGTGGAAATCTTCGTTGCAAAGTCGGTCAGTGCCACATCGCCCGATATGACCACGACGGCAACACCGCGCTTGCCGATTGCCGTGCGAATGGCCGTCTCGATGACGGCAGGCAATTGCTCGGGATGGCTGACCAGTTCGCAATAGTGGCTGCATTCCCGGAAAAGTTGGTCGGGATGCGTTTCCTGGAAATATCCGCGACCGATTTCCGCCGATGGTATCTGCGCGGCAATGGCAAGCACGGGAACCCGCGAGCGATGGCAGTCGAACAGCCCATTGATGAGATGCAGGTTGCCCGGGCCGCAGCTTCCGGCACATACGGCGAGCTGACCGCTGAGATGGGCTTCCGCCCCTGCTGCGAAGGCGGCAGTCTCCTCGTGGCGCGTATGAACCCACTCGATATCACCCCTCTTTCTCAGCGATTCCGTTAGTCCGTTCAGGCTGTCGCCGACCACGCCGTAGATCCGCTTGACCCCCGCCGAATGCAGCACCTCTGTCAGGACATCAGCTACCTTGGACTTCATCGTAAGGCTCCTCTGGATGTTGGGGCGAATGCCGGGGAAGCTAGGCCTCGCGCCGGGCTTCTCAAGCCACAGGCCTACCAGAGCAGCAAAGCTGCGAAACTGAACCTTGGTCTAGGCATCGAAGATGTGCGTCATGCGTCGGCAAGCCGCCGAAAACAAAACGGGCGGCCCGAAGACCGCCCGTCCAATCATCCGTTAAACGCCAGGCGTCAGATCTGCGCTTCGCGCGCCTTCGTCGTCACGTCGAAAGCCTTCTGCGTAAAGGCGTCGCGGCCATAGACGTCGTCGAAATATTCGATCACGCCATCCTTGTTCGGCCAGGCCGTGAAGTAAGACACGTAAACCGGGATCTTCTGCGGCACCTTCACAGCATGGTTCTGGCCCGTTGCGATCTGCTTGGCGACATCATCGACCGTCGTGCCGAGAACGGCAGCAGCCATGGCGCGCGGGTCGGACAAGCGCACGCAACCGTGGCTCAGCGCACGCATGTCACGCTTGAAGAAGCTCTTCGACGGCGTGTCGTGCATGTAGATGGCGTGGCTGTTCGGGAACAGGATCTTCAACTCGCCAAGCGCATTGTCGCTGCTCGGCGGCTGGCGGACGGAGATATTCTGCGTCGAGCCGTACCAGTCGACGCTGGAAGACGGAACGGCGTGGCCGCCGACTTCGACTTCATAGCCCATCTGATCGAGATAGTTCGGGTCGGAGCGCAGCTTCGGCAGCATCTCGTTGATGATGATCGACTGCGGCACGCCCCAGAACGGGTTGAACTCGACCGTCTCGATTTCATCGTCGAAGAAATAGGTCTGGTTGTTCTTGCCGCCGACGACGGTGCGCATCGCCAGTTGCTGCTTGGAGTCGTTATAGTAATAGGCCATGAAGGCTGGCTGGTTGATCATGACGTAGCGCGGGCCGAGATCTTCCGGCAGCCAGCGGGCCTGCTCCATGGCGACCACGAGCTTGTCGATCTTCGAGCCGTTGCTGTCGCCGCCGGTCATGGTGCGAACGGTCGCCTGGCCGATCACGCCATCAGGCTTCAGGCCATGTTCCTTCTGGAAGTCCTCGACCAGTGACACGATCTCGGGCGAATAGTCGCTGCTGCCGGCATAAGAAGACAGCGTCGATGCATGCGCGCTCTTCAGCTCTTCCGAACCGTGCTTCTGGATCGCCTTGAAGATGTTGGCGATCTCCGGCGAGCTGTCGCCCGGCTTCAGCAGGCCGTCGAGCGAAATGTTGATCTGCTCGTCATTGCCATTGTCGAGGCCGCGCAGCTTGGCAAGTTCCGTCTTCAGCGCCACGAACTGCGGGCTGTCGGGGTTGCGGCTGGAAAGATAGGCGCCGACATCGGGGCTCATGCGCGACAGCTTGAGCACCGGATCGAGCTTGACGACCTTGCGCTGGAAATCATGGTAGCCGGAGAGCTTGTTCGGATCGACGCGGCCGCGCGTCGTATCCTGGACGTAAGCGAGAACCTTGGCCGAAAGCGCCAGTTCGAACTGCGTCAGCGCCCGATCGCGAACATCCGGGTCCGGATTGGCCGGGTCGATCGCCGGTTCGGAAACGGCATAATCGGCCGGGTCGAGGCCGACGCTGGCGGCATCGGCAAGCACGCTCATCGCTGCCTTGCCATGCTCGTTGACGCCCTCGCCCGAAACCCAGATGAGCGCATTCTTGCCATCGCCGTAATAGGCCTGCAGCGCCTTGGCGACATCGGCATTGGCGCGAACCTTGGCTTCCGTCAGGAAGTGGCGCTGCGGAGCGCCATCGGTAGTCGCGGTGCCCGAGACATCGGCGACAGCGCCGGTGACGACGGGATCGGCAAACTTCGTCGTATCGACGAGCTGCAGCGTTTCCGCCTTGTAGGTGTAGTAGCGCGGGCTGGAAACTTTCGGCAGCGCCGCTTCCGGATCGATATCGCCGCCGAGGCCGCCGTTGCGATTGCCGGGATTACCGCGAACCGGAGCAGAAGGGTCCATGATGATGGTGCTCTGGCCGCTTCTTGCCCGGTCGCCGCGCAGCATATCCATCAGCGTATAGGCATGCGCAGGAACCGCGCCCAATACGCAGGAAAGTGCCAATGCGGAAACCGCGCTTTTCAAAACGAACTTCATCTTGTTTTCCAGTCCCAGTGTCATGCTGTTGTCGAGCAAATGGCTCAGATCAAGTCTTCCAGAATTCCCGGCGCCTGCGGCTATTCATCAAAGCTACCCGCGGCCCATTCATCAGAAACCGGCCTGCGCCGCCAGCGTTTTCAGGCTCAACTTTGTGTGACGGGGTTGAACGCTGCGCCGGCCTGCAGTTCACACAAAATTATGAAATTATTAGTTAATTTTTTACCGAATTTTCCGCCACGAGAAAGTGCGCATTCTGCCGCTCTTTGCATTAATTTGCCGGCGTGACCGAAAGAACACGCTGAAATAAGCCATTGCTCATGTTGGCAAACATGACTGTCGTCTTCAATATTTCGTATGGCGTCCGGTTTTCTTGCAAAGCGTTCCACCTTATAAGTCCCTCATCTTCAAAAACTGCCCTTAACAGCATGTGACAGGAAGGCCGAAGCCATGAGCTCCACCCGCACCGAAACCGATACATTTGGCCCGATCGAAGTCGCCAGCGACCGATATTGGGGCGCGCAGGCGCAGCGCTCCCTCGGCAATTTCAAGATCGGATGGGAAAAGCAGCCGCTCTCGATCGTACGCGCGCTCGGCATCGTCAAGCAGGCAGCGGCCCGCGCCAACATGGCGCTCGGCCAGCTCGATGAGACCATCGGTAAATCTATTGTGAACGCCGCCCAGGAAGTGATCGACGGCAAGCTGAACGACCATTTTCCGCTGGTCGTCTGGCAGACGGGTTCCGGCACGCAATCCAACATGAACGCCAATGAAGTCATCTCCAACCGCGCCATAGAAATGCTCGGCGGCGTCATGGGTTCCAAGAAGCCGGTTCACCCGAACGATCACGTTAATATGAGCCAGTCGTCGAACGACACCTACCCGACGGCCATGCACATCGCCTGCGCCGAACAGATCGCCCATCACCTGCTGCCGTCGTTGAAGCATCTTCATGCCGCGCTCGACATGAAGGTCACCGAATTCAGCCACATCATCAAGATCGGCCGCACCCACACGCAGGATGCGACGCCGCTGACGCTGGGTCAGGAATTCTCGGGTTACGCAGCGCAAGTAGGCTCCGCCATCAAGCGCATCGAAATGACATTATCAGGCCTTTGCGAACTCGCCCAGGGCGGCACCGCCGTCGGCACCGGCCTCAATGCGCCCATAGGTTTCGCCGAGAAGGTCGCCGAAGAAATCGCCGCGATCACCCACATGCCTTTCGTGACCGCGCCGAACAAGTTCGAGGCGCTGGCCTCGCATGATTCGATGGTCTTCGCGCACGGTGCGATCAATGCGGCGGCGGCCGCCCTCTTCAAGATCGCCAACGACATCCGCCTTCTCGGCTCCGGCCCGCGCGCCGGCCTCGGCGAACTGGCCCTGCCGGAAAACGAACCCGGCTCTTCGATCATGCCCGGCAAGGTCAATCCGACGCAGTGCGAGGCCCTGACGCAGGTCTGCATCCATGTCTTCGGCAACAATGCGGCACTGACCTTCGCCGACAGCCAGGGCCATTTCGAGCTCAACGTCTACAATCCGATGATGGCCTATAATTTCCTGCAGTCGGTCCAACTGCTCGGCGACGCCGCCGTCTCCTTCACCGACAATTGCGTCGTCGGCATCGAGGCCCGCGAGGACAATATCAAAGCCGGCCTCGAACGCTCGCTGATGCTGGTGACGGCGCTCGCGCCGAAGATCGGCTACGATGCGGCCGCCAAGATCGCCAAGACGGCGCACAAGAACGGCACGACGCTGAAGGAAGAGGCGCTCGCAAGCGGTCTGGTGACGTCGGAGGAATATGACGCGATCGTGCGCCCGGAGACGATGATCAGCCCGAGGTAACACCTGTTCTTCCCGTCATGCTCGGGCTCGTCCCGAGCATCTGCTGTCGGCAAATGTCTGACAGGACGCGAAGCAGATCCTCGGCACAAGGCCGAGGATGACGTCGAGGAAAGAGAAGCGCCTGAAAAAACCAAAGCCGGCTGAGCCGGCTTTTTTGTTTTTAAGGACATGCCTGGGTCCGTGCCCACCGCGTCAATTTTGTCGACAATCGCACCGCCTCCGAGATTGCTTTTGCACTGCACCACATTTAGATCGTTTCCAAACTATTCCACCTAGAAAGGTCACTTCGATGGCTGACGATCTCTTCCCCCTTGGCGCCGACACCACCCCCTACCGCAAGATCAGCAGCGACTATGTCTCTGTCGATACATTCAAGGGCCAGGAGATCCTGAGCGTCGATCCCGAGGGCATCCGCCTTCTCGCCGAAACGGCCTTTGCCGATATCAACCACCTCTTGCGCCCCGGCCACCTGAAGCAGCTCGCCGCGATCCTCGATGATCCGGAAGCGACCGATAACGACCGGTTTGTGGCCTATGACCTGCTGAAGAACGCCAATATCGCCGCCGGCGGCGTGCTGCCCATGTGCCAGGATACAGGCACGGCGATCATCATGGGCAAGAAGGGCCGTCGTGTGTGGACCGAGGGCGGCGATACCGCTGCGCTTTCGCGTGGCGTGCTCGACGCCTATGAGAAGAAGAACCTGCGCTACTCGCAGCTTGCCCCCATCAAGATGTTCGAGGAAAAGAACACCAAGAACAATCTGCCGGCGCAGATCGATATCTATGAGGAAGGCACCGACTCCTACGACTTCCTCTTCGTCGCCAAGGGCGGCGGCTCGGCCAACAAGACCTTCCTGTTCCAGGGCACGCCCTCGCTTCTGACGCATGACCGCATGCTGGACTTCCTCAAGGAGAAGATCCTGACGCTGGGTACGGCGGCCTGTCCCCCCTACCATCTGGCGATCGTCATCGGCGGCACTTCCGCCGAGATGAACCTGAAGACCGTCAAGCTTGCCTCCACCCGCTATCTCGATGAACTGCCGACCGAGGGGTCTGACAGCGGCCACGCCTTCCGCGATATCGAGATGGAAAAGGAAATCCACAAGCTGACGCAGAGCCTCGGCGTCGGCGCCCAGTTCGGCGGCAAGTATTTCTGTCATGACGTGCGCGTCATCCGCCTGCCCCGCCACGGCGCGTCGCTGCCGATCGGCCTCGGCGTCTCCTGTTCCGCCGACCGTCAGGCCAAGGGCAAGATCACCCGTGACGGCATCTTCATCGAGCAGTTGGAGACCGATCCCTCCAAGTATATGCCCGAGATCGACGAGGCCAAGCTCTCCGAATCCATGGTGCGTGTCGATCTCAACAAGCCGATGGCCGATATCCTTGCCGAGCTTTCCAGGCATCCGGTCAAGACGCGCCTGTCGCTGACGGGCACCATCATCGTTGCCCGCGACCTGGCGCATGCCAAGATCCGCGAGCGGCTGGAGCGCGGCGAAGGCATGCCTGACTATATGAAGAACCACCCGGTCTATTATGCCGGCCCGGCCAAGACCCCTGCGGGCTTCGCTTCCGGCTCCTTCGGCCCGACGACCGCTGGCCGCATGGATTCTTACGTCGATCAGTTCCAGTCCTTCGGGGGCTCGATGGTGATGCTCGCCAAGGGCAACCGTTCGCGCGCCGTGCGCGAAGCCTGCAAGAAGCACCAGGGCTTCTATCTCGGCTCCATCGGCGGCCCGGCCGCCCGCCTCGCGCAGGATTGCATCCGCAAGGTCGAGGTTCTGGAATATCCCGAACTCGGCATGGAAGCGGTGTGGAAGATCGAGGTCGAGGATTTCCCGGCCTTCATCGTCATCGACGACAAGGGCAATGACTTCTTCCAGGAATTGAACCTGGGTTGATCGACGGGGGCCTCACGGCCCCCCTTTTCAATTGAAAGCCTAGCGCACAGAGGCGGTCTGCGCCGTATCGATATTGGCGGCCGTCATAGGCTGGACCGGGGATTTCTCCGCCGCGACGACATCGGACGCAATGTAGATATCCTCCGCCTTCACGCTGGCCAGGATATCGGTGTTGAATATGCCGTGGAAAAAGCCGCTCTGCTGTAGCAGAAAAGCGACGCCGGCGATAAGGGCGAACGCGAGAATGGCGGGCGAACTATGGCGAGGCGAATCCATCATCTCATGCCTTGAACGGGCAACCGTATTTCGGTTCCCTTATATTCGAGATCTTGAGATAGAATCTGTGATTTCGCCCTGCCCGTGAGTAGATCAGAGAACAGATACCAAGCGTCAACAAAACAAAAACAATCTCTCAAAAGTCGAAAGCGACTGAACTTTTTTGAGACACCTCGCGCATAGGACGTGTGTCAGCTGCAGTCGAGCTTACAAAATCCTGAGAGAAATCATAGGGCTGATCATAGTATTGATGCCCATCAAACTTATCGTATGTAATCTTTGGTATATGTGGCTTTAATCATTTCCCAAGAAATCTAAGCTACCAAATAGAAGATTGCTTAAGAATTGGATGAGGAGTTGCCGGAATGAATACGGCCGTTGCGCCCAAGGTTCAGGTTCCCGATGTGGCGGGTCAGATCACCTACGCCATGCGCTCCATGGGTGTTGCCCCCATCCCTCGCAATTACGAACTGTTTTACGAGGCCTATATAGGCTCCAATCCGGCGCTGACGCGTGATCTGGCAGCCCTCGGCAGCCAGGCAAGTCAGGCCGAACTCGATGCGCTCGGCGCCCAGCACTGCGCCCATACCGCACCGGCCAAGATCTTCGACGATGCCCATAGCCGCATCGCCGGCGAACTCGAGGGCCTGCTCAAGGTGCTCAGGCAGGAGCAGACCTCACTCGAAAGCTATAACCGGCTGCTCAGCGAGACCTGTAAACGCATCACCTCGAAGAGCACGACCAGCGTGGACCTGATCGAGAGCGCCGTCGATCTCCTCACCCGCGCTACCGGCGATACCATCACCCACGGTGAGAAGACCGTGGAAGACATGGTCCAGCGTTCACAGGAGATGGACGAGGTCCGCAAGGAACTCGACGAATACAAGCGCATCGCCAATACCGACTCCTTGACGCGGCTTTCCAACCGACGTGCCTTCGACGACCGTCTGGCCGCTATCTTCAACAATCCGGCGCTGCGCCCGGTCACGGCCCTGCTGCTCGCCGACATCGACAATTTCAAGAAGATCAACGACACCTACGGTCATCCGGTCGGTGACAAGGTTCTGGCAACGGTCGCGTCCGTCATTCGCACCAATGTCCGCCGCGATGTCTTCGTCGCCCGCACCGGCGGCGAGGAATTCGCGCTGATCATCGACGGCAATACGCTGGATGAGGTCACGGCAGTTGCCGAGCGCATCCGCCGCACGCTGGAGGCAACGCCTTTCAAGAATTCGCGCACCCGCGTCAACTACGGGCCGGTCACCGTCTCCATCGGCATCTGCATGGCCTCGCATGCCGAGGATGCGGGTGAACTCTATTCCAAGAGCGATATCGCGCTCTACAGCGCCAAGAATTCCGGCCGTAACTGCACCATCGTCTATGAGGATGGCATGCAGAAGGAGTTCACCAAGAGCTGGCTGATTTACAAGGCCTGATCTGAGGACAGGCCGGTAAGGCAGAAGAAACGCGACACATCATCTGGCGGCCGGAAATGGCCGCTTTCCTTTTGTCGCGCTGTGAGTGGATCACACGACGTCGACCTTGAAATCGGCCCCTTCCCAGCGTTGCGCATCCGTCCAGAAGATCGTGAAGTCGATCGTGCCGGACCTCAGGTTCTCCGTCGGAAGATCGAAGAGATGCATGCCGAAGCCGCTGTCGCGGCACGGGCTGTCGGTGGCGCTTGTCCAGCCGTCGCTCGTCCAGCGCACCAATGCGGCCGATGGAAGCTCGATGCGCAGCCGCCGCCCCGCCGGCATCTGCTCACGCCGGGCGTTCAGCCGCCAGGCGAAGGGCGCCGGCGCGGGTTTGGACGCGACGTAGCGCGCGAACGTCTGCGGCGGCATGTCGAAGACCACGCCGTCGCGCAGCGAGCGCAAGAGCTTGATATGTTCGGCATGGGCCCAGACGAGCGGCATGGCGCTGCCCGAGGGGCGGCCAAGGAAAAGTTCGCGCGTCGGCACATCGGCGCTGTCCCAGATCTGTTCGGGCAGCAGCCCGCCTTCGCTGGCGGAGGCTTCGAGCGCGGCAAGCAGGCGCCGCGCTTCGTCGGCCCGCCCGGCGGCCAGCTCATAATGGGCGCGCTCGCCCGTCAGAAGCGGCCAGAGCCTGCCGACGCCGCTGCCGGCAAAGGGTGCGCCACCGTCACGCTCGCCGTAGCCGTCGTCGTTGTAGCGGTACCAATAGGGACCGGCGGGAAGATCGCGGCGCAACTGCGCATCGATTGTCGCCACCGTGCCGAGAATGCGCGGATCGTCAGCGGCGCGCAGGCCGAAGCGCACCAATGCCAGCGCGTCGGGGCTGAGAAGCAGGTCGGCTTCCAGCACGGCGCCGAGATCGTCGCGATTGCGGATCGGAATGAAGTCACTCTCCAGTGACGATGCGCCCTCCGTCTCCGAGGCGATGCGCACGTAATAGCCGTCTATGCCGAGGCTGCGCGAAAGCTCCGTGTCGCGGGCGTAGGTCCATTCCTCGATGCGCTCGTTCCAGCCGTCCGCCACCTCGCGCAGATATTGGGCTGCGTCCAGCCGGCCGGCCGCTTCCACCGCATCGGCTGCCGCAAGCAGGCCGGCAATCTCGACGGCGAGCGTGAAGGGCGAGTAGCCGGCATCCTCCTCCCAGCGGTCTTCCTGCGTGGCGGGTCCGTTCCTGACGATATAGCCGGCGGCCGCCTCGATCATCGGCAGGTAGCGGCCTCGCTCAGCGGCATCGATCGCGCCCGCCCGCAGCAGCATGTCATAGAGCAGGATCGGAAAGGCCGTCTCGTCCATCTGGATGCCGTACCAGTAGGGCCGGCCGTCCAGCCAGGCATTCTGCACCCAGTGCCCGTCCGCCTCCTGGATCACGGTGAGGTAGTCGAGCACAGAGCGCGCATCGGTCACCGCACCTGCTGCCAGCAGCCCGCCCGCCGTCTCCACCAAATCGCGCGTCCAGACGAGATGGTAGCCGCCGAGATCGTCATCGCTCTTGCTGAAGCCCCAGGGAATGGAGAGGCTGGCAATGATGGCGCCGGACGCATCGTCGCGATGGGTGGCGAGTACGCCGGTACTGACGCGGTAGCGATTCAGTTCATTGGGATCATGCGGCTCGTCGAGGGCAAGCAGCCCCGCCTGCCACTCCCGCCAGCCGCTGCGATAATGTTTCAGCGCCGCTTCCGTGCCCTGTTCCAGGCTGAGCACGGTGCGCAGAGCGGCCTCCTCCGGCTGCGAGCCGAAGCCGATGGCAATCAATGCCCGCCCGTTTCCGGCCGCGATATCCAGCGTGCCGGAGAGCGCGATATTGCCCGATGTCGCACAGCAATACTCCTCCCGCAGCCCCTGCCCGCGCGACAGCGTCTGCCAGCCGTCGGAAATGCCGACATAACCGGCCGAGCGTGCAAGCCAGGGCACCGAGGCGGCAATGGCGAGCGCCCGCCCGGATCCCTCGGCAAAGAGCATCGGCCGGCGCTTGAAATCGGCATACCAGCCGGTGTTGTCGGCCCCGCCATTGACGAGATGCGGAGCAACGAGCGCATGCAGCCTGTAATCGGAGAGCGTTCCGACCAGCGCCTCGAAGCGGATATCCTGCAGCACCACCTCGCGATCCGGGTCGGAGAAGATGGTCTTGGTGATGCGGTAGCGCCCGTCTCTGGCGGTATTGACGAGACGGAAGGCGGGAACGCCGTCCTCGATCGCCTGCACGCTGTGGTCGGCATCACGCTTCTCCTCGGAGAAATAGCCCGGTGCGGTGACGATGAAGCCGAAATCGCGCATGCAGGCCATGTCCAGCCGCGGCGCATAGATTTCGTTGAGAATGCCGTGGCTTGCGGTGAACCAGACGCAACTTGCCGAACTGACCGATGTGCCGACCGCGCTCTTGTCGCTCGATGTCCACCGGGGCTCGATGCCGGGCGCTCCCGGCGGCTCCACGGAGCCTTCTGGCAATGTCGGAATGGCCAATGCTGTTCCTCCGCTCGCGGTGTTCTTCTTGCACCCCATCCTGAGATGAAATTAAGCGATCCGCAATATACCGGGCTTGACAGTCGACGCCGATCTTGTGCCGGATAAGCACCGGGGGAAAGATCGAGGGCACGGCCCGGAGAGGAAAAAGACATGGCGGATATGGTGGAACCGGCTGATGCAAAGCGTACGCGCGAGCGCAGCAAGCCCAAGGCGGATAGTGCAGAGCCGTCGGCAGCGCCTTCCGGCCGCGTCGTGCTCGCCGTCGATATCGGCGGCTCGCATGTGAAGGCCGAGCTTTCCAGCGGCAGCGAGCGACGTTCGGTCGCATCCGGCCGCGCCATGTCGGCGGCGAAAATGGTCTCGGCCCTGACCGAGCTTACCGCCGACTGGCACTATGATGTCATCGCCATGGGCTATCCCGGCCCCGTCACCGCCCACCGCCCCGCCGCCGATCCCTTCAATCTCGGCCCGGGCTGGAAGGGCTTCGATTTCGAAAAGGCATTGGGCAAGCCGGTACGCATGGTCAATGACGCGCTGATGCAGGCGATCGGCAGCTACGAGTCGGGCCGTATGCTCTTCCTCGGTCTCGGCACCGGTCTCGGCTCGGCCATGATCGCCGACAATGTCTGTCTGCCATTGGAACTGGCGCATATGCCTTACAAGAAGGCGACCTTCGAGGATTATGTCGGCGAGCGCGGCCTGGAGGGGCGCGGCAAGAACAGGTGGCGGAAATCCGTCTTCGACGTGTCCGACCGCCTCGCCGCTGCCCTGCTGCCCGACTATATCGTCATCGGCGGCGGCAATGTGGACAAGCTGAAGGACCTGCCGCCCAAGTGCCGGCGCGGCAACAATGACAATGCCTTCCGCGGCGGCTTCCGGGTCTGGCTGGACGACAGTCTGCGGCTGTGAGGCGCATCCGGTCCAGGGCCGATCATGGAATGATCGTGCCCCAGACCAGTTTCGTCCTGACGGTGAAGTCAAGTTTGCCCTCGCTGGCATAGGGCGCAAGCATCTCGCTGAGCTCTGCATCGAACGCTTCCATCCTGCCGGTGAGACGCGATGGCGCAAACGTATCGCGCGAATGCTGGCAGGCAATGAAATCTTCGACGCTCTGCTCATAGGGCGCGGAGAGCACATGTTCCGTGCCCTCGATATCGAGGAACGTCCCGTAGGACGACCAGCTCTCCTGCTTGCTGGCGGGATCGAACGCCTCGCCCGTGATCGCCGGAACCCATTTGGTCAGAAAGGATTGCCAGTCGGCCTCCCATGCCGGCTGATAGGGTACATCCCCTGAGATGACGGCCATCCGATGATCGGCAGCAGCATAGGTCTTCAGCCTTGGGAAGAGGCGCTTGTGATCCATCCAGTGAATGCTTGCGGCGGCAACGATGAGATCGGGGCGATCGGTTATGTCGGTATCCTCGGCAAAACCGACGATCCAGTGAAGATTGCGCGCCCGCCCGTTCTCCAGCTTCTGGCCGAGCCCGATCATGTGGCGCGAGGGATCGACAGCGATCACCTTGCCGAAATGCCTTGCAAGAGGCCGCGAAATCTTGCCCGGCCCGCAGCCTATGTCGAGCACGCAATCATGCCTAGGCGCAATGGCAAGCAGCCGCTCGCAGACGGCCCCGGGATATGGCGGTCGGTAGACGTAATTGGCAACGACATCAGCCTCCTCGAAAGAGGCCCCGGCCCGTTCTCGCTCATTGCCGACCATGATAGGCTCCGCTCGGTGACAGTCGAGAACCATCCGATAATTCAACAAGATGTCAGTATGGTAACGGGTGCGATGGACGAAAGTGAAATCGAGTGGCTGGACGGCCGTGTCAACGGCGCCTTCATCTCCGCCCGCGATGCCGGCGCGACTGGTGTTGTCGTGCTCGGTGGTTCCAGTGGCAGGGTCGATACCGACCGCGCCGCCCTTTTCGCACGGGCCGGCGCGCAGGCTCTCGCGCTGAAATGGTTCGGCGGTCCGGACCAGTCACCCGGCATCTGCGAGATCCCCCTGGAGACCTTCTGCTATGCCACGGATTACCTGATCGAACGTGGATGCCGGCGCATCGTCTTCATCGGCACGTCGAAGGGTGCCGAGGCCGCCCTGCTTGTCGCGACCCTCGACCCGCGCGTGAATGCCGTCATTGCGATCAGCCCGAGTTCTCTCGTCTGGGGAAACATCGGCCCCGGCAAGGATGGGATGGATTGGCCCGAACGTTCGTCCTGGTCTTGGCAGGGCAAGCCTCTGGATTTCGTGCCCGCTATTCAGAACTGGGAACGGCAATACCGCGATGGGCTCGTATCCTATCGTCCCTTCTTCGAACGGTGCCTTGAGACGGAAGAGGAAACGCTGCGACGGGCACGGATCCCGGTCGAAAAAACCGCCGCGGAACTCGTGCTCGTGGCAGGCGGCGACGACGCGCTTTGGCCATCCGAGCGCTTCGCCCGTGATCTGGGCCGCCGTCGGCAGGAGAGCGGCCGGAAAGTGTCACTGCTCGTGGACATCGAGGCCGGCCATCGCATTCTGCTTCCCGGCGAGACCACCCCTCGCTCGCGCCTTCATGCCCATGGCGGTACGGATGAAGCCGATGCGAGGCTCGGCAGGGCTGCTTGGGCCGCGATGACGGCGCCGCTCTGAGCACGCCTTAGGCGGGCCGTCCTGTCGATGAAAAAGAAAGGCTTGGCGGACGCGCTAAGGATCATGGCGCGCCCGAGGGATTCCGATGATTTCAGCTTGTCACTGAGCGGAGAGCGAAGCCGCCGGAGCCGCACGCGTCACTGGCGGCGGGTTCCACTTGCCGATCAGCGCGGTGCCTTTCGGTGCATAGAGCCGCATCGTGAGATTATAGGGGCCGTTCGGCGCCGGCAGCCAGTTCCATTCCTTGTCCTTGCCGGGGCTTTCCGTCTGGAAATAGAGATCGAGCGATCCGTCGGCATTGAACTGGAACGGCATCCAGCTGCTGACGGCGAAACGATTGAGCGGATTGGCGACCTGGAAGCCGTCATTGTCATAGAGGGTGACCGACCAGAAGGCGTTGACCGGTGGGATGTTTTCCTTTTCGAAATGGAGCGTGTAATTGCTCCGTCCATCCAGCGGGTTACCGTTTTCATCCCCAAGATTCAGCGGATAGATGGCGTCTTCTGGCAGATTGGCGCCAAGCCCCTGTTGCGCCACGATCGCCCGCTTCAGGTAGTAATTGCCGTAGACGCCCATCGTATCGGTATTCATCGACCAGCCGTTCGCAACCCGCGCCAGGGTCTTCAGCTTCCAGCCCATCAGCGCCTGCGCGTCCTGCGGCGCCGTCGCCAGTGCCTTCTGGATAATGGGATCGGCCTTGGAAAGATCGAAGCTCTTGCCGGGCTCGATGCCGATCCGCTTCATGCGGGCAATGATCGGCTGATCGGTGCTGTGCGGTGGATTAAACTTCAGCAGTTCGGCGGCATAGGCGAAATATGCGCCCGCCGAAGCTGTATCGGTTTGCGTTTTCGGCGGCGTCTTCATGTCCACGGAGGGATCGGGCTTGAACTCGGCCTTCTGGGCGTCTTGGCCCCATTGCGACAGTGGCGTGATCTTGTAGCCGTCCTGGATCTTGTGAACGGCATCGTAGTCGCTGGGACCATCGGTCTTGGTGCGCCCGATGATCCAGACATAGGGCGTCGGAGCATCGATCCTCTCGGTGCCTTCAGGCAGCTTGAACTCGCCGAACGTGTCGCGAAGCTCCGGCCTCCAGCCGGGTGACGCGACCAGGAAATGAGCCTCCGCCGTTCCCGTCGTTCGCCAGCCGGGCACGGCGAAAACATCCGTCCACATATCCAGCATCGGCAGCAGGTAGTAGCGCCCGCCCGTGTCGGGTGCGGTAACGACGACGGGCTCTTTCGTCAGATCCAGCCATCCGCTGGAATAGAGCGTATCGAAATTCGGCCGAACCACCGCCTTCAGGTCTGCCGGCGGAAACGTGCGGACATTGGCAAACTGGTTGGCCGGGCCGCCGATAGCGCCTTCGCTGGCTTCGATGTTGGTCAATTGCCTGCGCGTGATATCCATCGATATCAGCGGATAGAAATAGACATAGGCTTCGATACCGATGGTATGCGCTTCCTCCTCCGTCAGCGTCGCAGCAACGGCAGACGACGCGGCCGGAACGGCCAGCGACGCAAGCGCCAGGAAAGCGCAGGATACGGTCATGCGCAACGGGCTCTGAGGCCCGAACCGGTCAAATCGGATTATCATGTTTCTCCCCCCAATGGAATGAATGCCCCGCAGCCCGATGTCCGGTCACGGCGTAGCCGCCGTGGTCTTGAGAGCTGCAGAGCGCCCCGGGAAAAAACGAACCATATGGCGGCAGTTTTCGTAAGTACGTTACTGTAAACGGAGAAGTAAACGCCGCCACCGGCAAGCGTGTAACTGGCCCGACCCGCCGATTTACAGCGAGTTTACGGTAACGTACTTATCCCGCCTCTCCCGATCTGCATTGATGACACCAGAGGGGACGCCATTCCGGCGGCCATGGCAGAAGGGTGCAGACATGCCTTCAGGATGGAGACTGATGGGTGCGGCGGCCATTGCCGCCATCGTCTATGCGGGCGCCGCAAGGGCCGAAACGATCAGCTATGCCGACGCGATCACCGTGCTGGCAAAGGATTGCGGCGGCGATATCAAGAAGCTCTGCAAGGGGCTGAACCTCGGCAATAACAGGATTGCCGATTGCCTGGCGCAGAATTCCACCAAGGTCTCGCCGACCTGCACGTCGACGCTCGCAAGCGTTTCCGCCTCGATCCAGAAGCGCGAGCAGGCGCAGTCTTCCTATCGCAAGGTCTGCGCCACCGATATGGCGCGGCGCTGCAATGGCGTGAAGGGCGACGGCTATATCCTCGCATGTCTTGCCGGCAAGACGAAAACGATCAGCAGCCAGTGCAGCCAGACGATCACGGATGCGGGTTGGAGGTAGGATCATGATATCGAAAAGAACCGCCCTCGCCGGCCTTGTCGCCGCTCTCTTCATTCCGACGCTTGCATCGGCGCAGCAGGTTTCCGAGCAGCGCATCATCAATGGCCTCGGCAAGCTGCAGGGTGCCGCCCCCATCGTCGACGTCGAACTTCTGCGGCAGGAGGCCATGAACGGATCGGGCAAGCAGATGTCCGGCCTGCCGAACTGGAGCAAGGTGGCGCGCCTGCCGCAAATGGTGGTGGAGATTGCCTTTGCCAACGATTCCGTCGCCATCGAGCCGGAATCCTACCGCACGCTCGGCATGATCGCCGATGCCCTGCACCACCCGAACCTCTGGGCCTATAAATTCCTCGTCGTCGGCCATACCAGCTCTACCGGCAGCGATCAGCACAATCTCGATCTCAGCCAGCAGCGGGCCGAAGCGATCAAGGAAATCCTCTCGACCACCTTCGCCGTCGATCCTGGCCGTCTCTATGCCGTCGGCGTCGGCGAATATTTCCCGATCGAGGGACAGAAATCGGAGGCCGCCAATAACCGGCGGGTGCAGCTCTACAATCTCGGCGTCTTCACCAAGAAGCCGTGATCGGCAGTATCGGAGGTATCGATGGATTTCCTTCGTGATCTTGCCGGATGGAGCGTGCTGGCGGCCGCGGCATTCCTGCTGGTCGTACAACTGGTGGCGCATGAAATCGGTTATCGCCTGGGCACCGCGCGAAAGGCGAGCATCGCCGGCCAGGCGGAAAATGTCGGCGTCGTCGTTGCCGGCATGCTCGGCCTTCTCGCCTTCGTCCTGGCCCTGACGCTCTCCTATTCGACCGCCCGCTTCAACGAGCGGCGCGAGGGCACGCTGAGCGAGGCCAATGCCATCGGCACCGCATGGCTGCGCGCTGTCGCCATCGGCACCCCCGATGCCATCAAGGTCGCCGGGCTTCTGGAGGATTATCTGAGGGCGCGCGAGGATTTCGTCAAAGCCGGTCTCGACGCTGATGCGATTGCAGCCGCCAATAGCGATACGTCCCGCCTGCAGCAATCCATCTGGGCCGGCGTCACCGCCATCGTGCGGGAGCGGCCGGACCCTGTTGCCGCCTCGCTGATGGCTTCGGTCAACGATGTCTTCGATACCGGCACGGTGGAGCGTTTCGCCATGAATATGCGCCTGCCGCCGCAGGTCTTCTGGCTGCTGGCCGGCGTCATGCTGCTCAGCATGGCCTCGGTCGGCTACCAATTCGCGCTGAAAGGCCGGCCGGTTCGCTTGCTCGTGCTGTTGCTGACGGTGGTCTGGACGGCCGTCATCGTCAATATCCTCGATCTCGCCTCGCCGAGGATCGGCAATTTCCGCACCAATGCCATTGTCTACGAATGGACGCGGCAGGGCTTTCAGGGCATGGCTGGTCCGTCCGCGGCATCGCAGTGAACATCAAGTCACCGTCAGGTGATATCTGTTCTACAGGCTGCAGCCCGGATGCTTGTAGAGATCGGCCTGTGAAAGGTCCGGCGGACAATCGGCCGGCCTCGCACCTTTGCCGCCCTGCTGGCCGCAGGCCGAAGCCTTGATCTGGGTGATTGCCTGATAGTGGCCCTGCGAGACATGGATACGCACGCAGACCTTCGTCGCCGCGTTCCACCAGGTATTGTTTCCGCCGACATCGGCATAGCCGCGGCTCTGCATCTCGCTTTCCGCACCCGGCGCGCGTGCGCCAACGAGATCGGCAATATCATCGGGCGCTTTGGCAAAGGCAGGCACCGTCAGGCTCAGGACAAAGGCGGCACTCATCAGCAGTTGCAGATGCATGGCAGTCTCCTTCCACATCCTATTTCTGGACGGGCTGGCTGGCCTCCGTCCGTTCGCCCATGCGCGCGACGAGCAGCGAATAGGCCACGTAATACTTATAGATATTACTGACATATTGCACTGTTTCCCGCCCGACTATCTCGGAAGCGCCGTTCTCGACATTGCCGAACCAGACATTGGGATCGAGCCCCATCGCCTTGGCCTTGTCGCGAAACTTGCGCAGGTTGCCGGGCCCCGCATTATAGGCGGCGAAGGCGAAAAGCTGCCGGTCCTTGGGTGTCAGCCCCTCGTCGTCGATATAGGTATCGATGAGGTGGCGCAGATATTTGGCGCCCGCCTCGACATTGCGATCGGGATCCTTGTCGATGCCGGTAATGCCCACCACCTTGTCTTTCGCCGTCGAGGGCAGCATCTGCATGATGCCGACAGCTCCGCGCGGCGAGCGCCTGGACTGATCGAGCTGCGATTCCTGATAGCCCTGCGACATCAGCATGAGATAGTCGAAGGAATAGGTGCCGCCATATTTGCGGAAGATCTCGATGAGCTTCTGGAAACGGGCGACATCATCAGGCGAATAGGCGCGCTTGATGATCTTGTCCTGCTTGTAGAACGTGTTCTTGAGGATATTGCCGAAGGTCGTGCCCACCTTGTGCGTGGCGACGAAGGCGTTGAGTTCGGCCTTCAGCTCCGGGCTATCCTTGCGGATCGCCCAGGCGATCTTGCCCTCCGATGACAGCACGATATCGTGGCGCACCTTCATGTCGCCGAAGACATGCGTCCAGATATCGGCCTTGTAGACATCGACCACCGTAAACGGAAGAAGCTCGGCATTGACCATCTCCATCAGGTCTTCGTCCTCGAGGCTTTCATCCATCAGGTCGATGATGATTTCTGGCTTGCCCGCCGCAGCCAATTCCTTGTTCCGCGCCAGGAGATGCTCGTAATAGCTACTGGAGGCCCGCACGGCGACATGCTGGCCGGAGAGATCGTCGAGACTGTTGATCGCGGGGCTGTTCGGGGCGGCGACCAGAACCTCCTGCGCATTCTCATAGAGCGGGTCGGCGAAATCCACCTGTTTCAGCCGCTCGTCGGTGATCGTCAGGTTCGCCATGACGATATCGCCATAGCCCTCATTCAGCGCCCCGAGCAGCCTGTTGCGCGACACCGGCACGAAGATGACATTGATATGGTCGATCTGCCTCTTGCGGTCCTTGTTGAGAACCTTTTCCAGCTCCAGCCCGAACTGCACGGCCGTGCCATATTGGCGGCCCTTGTCGAGGAAGTAGATCGTCTTGCTGTAGGGTACCAGCACGCGCACGATGCGGCGGTCCTTCATCGCCTTGAGATCGATGACATGCTTCTGCACGAAGCCGGGAGAGCCCGCCTCCTCGGCAGCAGTCGGCCTTGTCCCCAATGAGGCGACAGCAAGCGACAGAATAAACAGCACCTTCAGAAGCGAACTCATCAAGGCCCCCCAGCATCGGCCGTCAAAACGTCAGGTGAATATTGCGGACTTGATCTTCACCGTCGCGGGAGTTCCGGCTGCACCCCCGCGACGGCCTTGGGAGGCCTATTGCGGCGTCAAGCGCTCAAGGTCGTTGAGCCGCTTCAGCGCCGCCTCCTGCCGCAGGAGACTGTAGTTGATGCCGCTCGCATTCAGCGAACTGCCCTCCTGATAGGGATATTGGTTGAAGTCGGAGAAGAAGTCCTTGATCTTGCCCTGCACCGGCACGATCAGCCACATGTTGCGGGCAAGGAATTCGATGGCGCCGCCACCCTCCTTCAAACCGCGCTCGTAGGGGTCCATTCGCAGGTTGGCGATGCTCGCCCAGGCCGGTACCTCACGGGTAGCCGTGGCGATATTGCCTTCACTGTTGACCGCGAAGCTGAGCTTCCAGTCGTTCCACCTGATGGCGTTGAGATTGCCGCCCTGATCGAAATAATAGATGGAATCGCGCGGCCCTTCCTTGCTGTCGCCGCTCAGCATCGGCAGCAGATTATAGCCGTCCAGATGCACCTTGAAGTTCTTGGCGCCGGACTGGAAGCCGGTCTTCATCTGCTCCTTGACATCGTCGATGCCGGCGGCGGCCGCAAAGGTCGGCATCCAGTCCATCAGCGTGACGATGTCGTTGATCTCCGTTCCCGGCTTCACGACACCAGGCCAGCGCACCATCATCGGAATGCGGAAGCCGCCCTCCCATGTCGTGCCCTTTTCACCATGGAACATCGTCATCGCGCCATCGGGCCACAGAGCAATCTCGGCGCCGTTGTCGGTCGTATAGAGAACGATCGTGTTTTCGGTGATCCCGAGTTCGTCGAGCTGGTCAAGCAGCTGGCCGCCATGGCCGTCATGTTCCACCATGCCGTCAGCATGGATGCCCTTGCCCGTCTTGCCCATGGAGTCGGGTTTCAGATGGGTGAAGACATGCATGCGGGTCGAGTTGAACCAGCAGAAGAAGGGCTTTTCGGCCTTGGCCTGCCGGCCGATGAAATCCTTGGCGGCGGCTAGGAATTCCTCATCGACCGTTTCCATGCGCTTGGTGTTGAGCGCACCCGTATCCTCGATCTTGCCATCGGCTGTCGATTTGATCACGCCGCGCGGACCGAACTGCCGGCGGAAGGCCGGGTCCTTCGGATAGAAATAGCCTTCCGGCTCCTCCTCGGCATTGAGGTGGTAGAGATTGCCGAAGAATTCGTCGAAGCCGTGTTTGGTCGGCAGGTGCTGATCCTGGTCGCCGAGATGGTTCTTGCCGAACTGCCCGGTCGCATAACCCTTGGTCTTCAGCACATCGGCAATCGTCGGCATCCAGTCCTGAATGCCATGCGGATCGCCCGGCATGCCGATCGTCAGCAACCCGGTGCGGAAAGGCTCCTGCCCGAGAATGAAGGAGGCACGGCCGGCCGTGCAGCTCTGCTGGCCATAGGAGTCGGTAAAGATCGCCCCTTCCCTGGCGATGCGATCGATATTCGGCGTCCGGTACCCCATCAGCCCCATCGTATAGGCACTGATCTGCGGTATCCCGATATCGTCGCCGAAAATGACGAGAATGTTTGGCGGCTTGGCCGAACCACTGCCTGCCGCGGGTGCGGCTTGCTGCGCGACGGCCGGACCCGTGGCGGCCGAAACGGCAAATGCTGTCAGCGCCAGCGATGTGCCTCCCAGCAACAGATCGCGGCGGCTGACGGGAGCGATTGGGTCATCCTGCTTCTGAATATCGACGTCTTTCATCGAATATCTCCCTTGCGATGAGACCTGCGAAGCGGATGCTTTGCCAAATTCAGGGATCGCGGAAGTACGTTACGGTAAACCGGGGCCGTAAACGGCGGCGTAAATGGTTCCGACAAGGCGATACTTGTCCACCAGCTTGTAAAGCGACTTGTAAAGAGACTGTCACATATCCGTCTTCACCACACGCTATTGCCTGCCCGAAGCAATGACTGATTTGGTCAGGAATGATGCCCATGTGCCCCTTATGTGCCGCCAACCGTGCGGAAAAAGCGCCTCCGCTCTTTTCAAACAACAGCTGCTACTTCATCGAGACAACCGATCCCGTGCTGCAATGTTCCGGCATCATCATCCCGTTCCGGCATGTGGCGACCCCCTTCGAGCTGACATCGGAAGAGTGGTTCGATACGTTCGACCTGCTGGACAATGCCCGCACCCATCTCGATCGGGCCGAGCCGCACGGCTACAATATCGGCTGGAATGTCGGCGAAGTCGCAGGCCAGACCGTGCAGCACGCCCATCTGCATATCATCGGCCGCTTTCCCGATGAGCCGCTTGCCGGCCAGGGCATCCGCCATCACCTGAAACAGACCGCCAACAAGCGCATCTGACGATAACGGCAACGGCGTATTTACATCAGGATTTACCGTAACGTACTTACGCCGCCGCGGCTTTTCTGATGCCTTCTCCACCCGATGCTGGGTGCATATCCGCTCGTCTTTCATGCGGATATCGGACGTCGGGGAGAAGTATCGATGGCAATCTGCAGCGCAGGCGCCTACGGGCGTATCGCAACAATCTATCTCGTCACGGCAGCCTTTCTGGCGACGGGCGGCGGTACCCTGGAGGCGCAACAGGCAAGCCCCCAGACGGGGACACAGACGGCCCAGCCTGCGGCCGCGGCAGCGCCGGACGATGAATCCGCCGCCTTGAGCGATGAAGAGATGCAGGTGCTGGTCGCCCGCATCGCTCTTTATCCGGACGAGCTTGTGGCGCTGATAACATCAGCCTCGCTCTATCCGCTGCAGGTCGTGCAAGCCGCCCGCTTTCTGGAACAGCTGAAGAAGGACTCCAAGCTCAAGCCCAAGGATGATTGGGATGGCAGCGTGGTTTCGCTTCTCAACTATCCCGACATAGTCAAGATGATGAGCGAGGACCTCGACTGGACGCAGCAGCTCGGTGATGTCGTGGCCGACCAGCAGAAGGATATGCTGATCGCCATCCAGACGCTGCGCGACAAGGCGGTCGCCGAGGGCGTCATCAAGAGCGACGAGAAGGTGACGGTGGTCCACCAGGACGACAATGTCATCATCCAGGCCGCCAATCCCGAAAAGATCTATGTGCCGCAATACGAGCCCAGGATGCTCTATGACGAGGCCTATCCGCCCGAGCCGATCGGCTATTATCCCGAACCCTACCCGAACTATTTCTATCCGACGGCGACCTTCTTCGCCGGCGTCGTCACCGGTGCCGTCTTCGGCGCGGTCGTCGACTGGAACCGCTGGGGCGTCTGGGGCGGCCGCTTCAATGGCAATGACATCGATATCGACTGCAACAATTGCCTCAACGGCCGCAATGGCAAGGTCAATTTCAACGATGTCGACTGGAAGAATGTCGATCGCAGCAAGATCAAGTTCGACCACAACCAGCTCGCCAATCTCGACAAGACCAATATCCGCAACCGGCTGGAAGCCGGCGGCAATACCGACATCAGGGCCAAGGCCAAGACGGTGCGCGCCAACAATGCCAAGATCGACCGCGCCCGCGTCACCCCCCAGGCGATCAAGGATGTGAGGGCGAACAAGCTGCCCGGCGGCGGCAATGCCGGCGAGCGCATTGCCAATCGTCCTGGAGGCGGTGGTGCAGGCGAGCGTATCGCCAATCGCCCAGGTGGTGGTGGCGCCGGTGAGCGCATCGCCAATCGCCCAGGTGGTGGTGGTGCCGGCGAACGCATCGCCAACCGGCCGGCGGGCGATGGTCGCCGCGGCGAGATCGGAAACCGTCCCGGCGGAAACCGCGACATCAAGCGTCCAGCCATGGCCGGCAAACGCGATGCGCGCCCCAACAAGCCCTCTGGCCTCGGTGAAGTGCGCCCGCGCAGCTCCGCCAATCTGGCCTCGCAAAGAGGCGGCAAGGCCATGGGCGGCGGCCACCACTATAGCGGTGCGCGCGGTGGCGGCGGCGGTGGCCATCAGATGTCAGCCCGTCGCGGCGGCGGAGGCGGTCACGCCCGCGTGCCGCATGGCGGACGTCGTCGCTAGAACATTGTGTCGGACAGAGGGAGCATTGCCATGCGTTTGAATGTCCATTGCAAAACACGCCGCCTGCTTGCAGTCCTTGCCGCCGGCACCTGCCTGTTTGCCGGAGCGACCCATGCGGTCGAGGAAAACCGTCTGGAGGATCTGGTCGCCGAGGCGCCGCCGACGGAATTCGCCTCGCCGACGGATGCGATGGCGGCCTTCAAGGAAACCGTGACCGCCTCCGATCTCGACAAGCTTGCCACTCTCCTCGGCGTCAAGCCGGATCGCCTGAAGGCGACCGATGGTGTGAGCGATACCCTGGCCCTTATCAAGGCAGGCGTCTCGCGCCGGATCGGGCTGGAGACGCATGACGACCTCAGCATCATCGATGTCGGCGATATCCTCTGGCCCTTCCCCTTCCCGATCGAGAAGAAGGAAAACGGCAAATATGCCTTCAACCCGGTCACCGGCATCGAGGAGATCATCAACCGGCGGATCGGCGAAAACGAGATCCAGACGATCGAAACCGTGCGCGGCTATGTCGATGCGCAGGAAGAATATGCCGAAGTCGATCATGATGGCGATGGCGTGCTCGAATATGCGCAGAAGCTCCTGAGCACGCCCGGCCAGGCTGACGGCCTCTACTGGCCCGAAAACGAGGGTCTGGGCACCAGCCCCGCCGCCCCCTTCATCGATTTCGTCCAGTTCAACAACAGGGACGAGAAAGGCTATTTCGGCTACCGCTACAAGATCCTGCCGCGCCAGGGCGCCAATATTGCCGGCGGCGCCTATGATTATGTGATCAACGGCAACATGATCGCTGGCTTCGCGCTCGTCGCATGGCCGGTGAAATACGGCGAGACCGGCGTCAACACCTTCGTCGTCAACCGCAACGGCATCGTCTACCAGGCCGATCTCGGCGCCGATACCGGCACGATCGCGCCGAAGATCAATCAGTTCAATCCCGGTGACAGCTGGACGGTGACCGAGGACTGAGGCGGTGATGCAGGTACCGCCCGCCGCATCGCCGCCCTCTGAAAAGGAGGCGGGGCGCCTAGACTTCCTGATCGCGCATGGCGGCCCTTTCTACGAGCTGCAGCGCCGGTTGGGGCTGCTTCACGACAAGACATTGAAGACCGGCAGGCGGGCATTGCTCTTCGTGGCGATCGCATGGGGCATGCCGCTGGTGCTGACGCTTCCGACCCTTTTCTCCGACAGGCCCACGGTCTGGAACTATATTTCCGACCCCGGCCCGGTGACCCGCTTCCTGCTGGCGATTTTCGCCTTCATTGCCGCCGAGCAGGCAACTGAAACCGGGCTCTTGCGCAAGCTCCGGCAATTCACCCTGGCGCCGCTGATCGCACCGAAAGCCTTCGCCGACGCAGCGCGTGCATTGGCCGACGCTCTCAGGCTGCGCGATTCCCCAATAGCCGAGCTTGTCTGCCTGACCCTCGGCCTGCTTGCCGGCGTCTTCGCCTTCGTCTCCTTTAGGGAAAATTCGATCTCCCTGTGGTCGGCCATCGGCGGTCCGGACGATCGCCGGCTGACGGCGGCCGGCTGGTGGTGCGTTTGCATCAGCATCCCGATCTTCACCTTCCTGCTCCTGCGCGGCATCTGGCGCCATATCGTCTGGGCGATTTTCCTGCGCCGGCTTGCGCGCCTCGAACTGCGCCTCGTCTCGACCCATCCGGATGGAAAAGGCGGCCTGGCCTTTCTCGGCGATTATCCCAATGCCTATGTGCTCTTCGTCTTCGGTGTCAGCTGCGGTGTCGCGGCCGCCGTCGCCAAACACATGGCGCAAACCGATATTTCGGCAGCGACGCTGACCACGATCATGGCCGCATGGCTCATCATCGTCATCGCTTTCTTCGCCTATCCTCTTTCCGCCTTTTCGCGACCGCTCGCGATCCTGAAGGAAAAGTCGCTGCGCACGCTATCGGCCCGGGCGACGATCCAGCAGCGCGCCGCCGAGCGAAAGGCGATCGGCGAGAACGTCGTATCTTCGGACCCGGTTGAGGCGGAACAGGCGGTCGAGCCTGTCGACCTTGGCAAGCAGTATGACCAGACCCGCAAGCTTTCGACGATGCTTGTCAATCGCAACGCCCTTCTGCCGGTCGCTGCCGCCGCCCTGATCCCCTTCGCCGTCGCCGGAGCATCGCGCCTGCCGTACAAGGAAGTATTCTCGGTCCTGAAGAAACTGCTGCTGCTGTGAGCGTGCGCCTCACTGCATGAGATGCAGCCCCGCCGCGACGAAGGCCAGCCATAGTGCTTCGCTCCAGTGGTTGAAGCTTTCGGCATAGTAGCGCTGGCGCGTGAAGGACGCGACCATGATCATCAGCGCCGCATAGAGCAGCATACATTTCGAGGCCGTCTCCAGCGTGTTGGCGCGCGCAAGGAGGGCGATGGCGACGGCGATATAGCACTTCCAGACGAAACGCCCGACCGTCGCCCGTGATGTCGCGTCAAGCTCGATGGATCTCATCGGGCCGGTCAGTTCGCAACCCATAGGATGCAGGCAAGACCCGCAAAGAAGACGGAGAGAACCAGCGCCAGCCGCAGGAAGATCCAGAGATCGTCGGAGAGATTGAAGGCCACCTCGGTTCGCTGCTGTGCGTTCCACGACGGATGAGGCGCTGCCACATCGCGCATGCGCGCCTGCATGTAATATGCCCACCAACGACCGTGCATCGCTTCATTCCTTTCGCATTGTCGGCGCGGACGAAGTGTGTCCGCATCAGACAAGGCTACCGGCTCGGGCATATGTTTTCGATTGGAGCGCAAGGACGCCGGTATAGGTTTCCCATAAAGGCGTGTGGCGTGCTGGCCTTGATGACATTCTTATTTCCGGAAGGGCGCGCCAATATCGATTTCCTATGGGCTTCCCGGCAGAATCCTGCCTGAAACCTCAAGGAAGAAACCGATGTTCGGTCGCAGCGGCGCAACCTATCTGACACGCGAGCGCGACATCATCGCCGGTAGTGGCCGGAGACGGAGGACCCGGCGACCGTTTCTCCTGAGCCTGTTGACGGCTGCCGTCCTCACCCTCCTGCTGGTGGTCGTGCTCGCAATCAGGCTCATGCCGTACGGCACGTCTTTCTAACTCGACCCGCCGCAGAAAGATGAGCCGTGCGGTCGCCGCAAGCCTTCCCCGGCTTGCGGCGATATCGATTTACCGGCCGAGCCAGCGATATTCCTGGATTTGCGCTTTGCCGGTCTTCTTGTCGTAGAGGCAGATCAGGTTGACGTTCTTCACTTTGCTCTTGCCCTTGCCCATCGAGCCGCGCAGCAGCACCGCAACCTTGCCGCTCGCATCGTCGAAAACGATGGGAGCAGTTGCTTCCGGCGTATCCATGCCGGACTGGCCGATGCAGGTGCCGTTCACCTTGGCAAAAAGCGCGTTCCAAGCCGCATCGCTGGAAGCACCGGCATAGGAAGCCGTCATCAGCAGCGCTGCGGCCGCAATCGTGATTTTCCGGATCATTCTCAATCCCTTGTTGAATGGCAGAATCGTTGTTCGGGTGGGTGTGCTTGGTGCAGGGCGAGCGGGGCCAAAACAAGGCGAAGGGAATTTGTCTCCAACTCTTTCCGGTTCAATGCGGCCCCAGGCACATCTCCGCCCCGAGCAGCAACAGGCAGATAAGGAACCAGCGACGGAAAGTCTCCGGCGCGATGCGGCCGCGCAGCATCTGCCCCGCCCACATGCCCGCCAGCGCCGGCAGGATCGCAAGGCCGGAAAGCGCCAGATTATCCGCTGCAAAGGCGCCACGCAGCCCGAGCGATACCGCAAGCGCGATCGTCGAGATGGTGAAGGACAGGCCGAGCGCCTGCACCAGATCGTCCTTCGCAAGCCCGAGCGCCTGCAGATAGGGCACGGCGGGAATGACGAAGACGCCCGTACTGCCGGTCAGAAGCCCCGTTGCCGCACCGATGATAGGTGAAAGCCACGGCTCCAGCGCCCGGTTGACGCGAAGCTGGCGCGCAAACAGCGCATAGGCGGCATAGAGCATCAATGTCACGCCGAGCCCCCTGGTCGTCAAAGCAGTATTGCCGCTCGTCAGCGAGGCGGAGCCGATCAGGGTTCCAGCAACGATCGCTGCCATCATCGGCCAGAAGCGCCGCGTGAGCGGCAGGAAGGCCGGGCCCGCAAAGAGCTGCCAGACATTGGTGACGAAGGACGGCGCGATCAGCAGGCTCGCGGCCATCAGCGGCGAGGTCAGGCTGCCGAGCATGCCCATGGCGACGGTGGGAAGTCCCATGCCGGTGACACCCTTGATGAGGCCGGCGATGAAGAAGGTTGCGATGACTGCGGAGAGGAAGGCAATGGAAAGATCGGACATGCCGGATCGATAACAGTTTCGTGCCCTCGGGCAATGCGGAACTCCCTCATGCTGCCTTCGGCTGGTCCGAAGGCAGAAACTGATCTATTCTCGCGACATGCGTTTCGACCTCACCGACCTTCGCCTGTTTCTATCCGTCATCGACGCCGGCAGCATCACGCATGGCGCGGCTGAGGCCGGCCTTTCGCTTGCCGCCGCGAGCGAACGCCTGCGCGATATGGAGGCGGTCGGCGAAGTGATGCTGCTGGAGCGTGGCAGGCGCGGCGTGGCACCAACCGAGGCTGGCGAAGCACTGGCTCATCACGCCCGCGTCATCCTCGGTCAGATCAGGCAGATGCATGGCGAACTCGGCGAATATGCGAGAGGTCTGCGCGCAACGATCGGCATCCTCGCCAATACTGCCGCCATATCGGAACATCTGCCGGAAAAGCTGGCAGGCTGGATGCCGGCCAATCCGCGCGTCGATCTGCAATTGCGGGAGCGGCAGAGCAGCGAGATCGCCCGAAGCGTGGCGGCCGGCCATGCCGAGATCGGTATTCTCTCTGCCGCCACGGATATAGCCGGGCTGACGGTGAGGCCTTTCGCAATCGACCGGCTCGTCGTCGTGGCCGGCAGCGGCCATGACTTGGCTAGCAGGAGCAATGTCCGCCTCGCCAATCTCGCCAGCGAGCATTTCATCGCGCTTGCCGGCGGCGCTTTGCAGGATCATATCGATCTGCAGGCTGGCCGCATCGGCATAAGGCTCAAGACGCGTGTGCGGCTGCGCGATTTCGCGGCCATCTGCAGGCTCGCCGCTTCGGGCGCCGGCATCGGCATCGTGCCGGAAACCGCAGCCCGGCGCGAGCGGCGGTCATCGGATATCGCCATCATCCCCCTGTCGGACGACTGGGCGACGCGGCAACTGGTGATCTGCACGGCCAAGGGTGCTGACCTCACGACGCATGCCCGCAGCCTTCTGGATCATCTTGCCGCCGGCTGAGCCGCCCTCAAGGCCCGAACTGCTCATCCAGCCAATCCAGCACCCGCCTGTTCGCCAGCGACCGGTTCTGCATCTCACAATGGCCGTCCGCCCCTTCCGCAGCGGTAAACCGTATCATCCGCTTGGGGCAAGCGAGCGTATCGAAGAACAGCCCGGCATCCGTGGCGAGAATGTCGTTCTCCGCCTGCGTGATCAACGTCGGGCAGCGGATGCGCTCGGCATGTCCCCGCATGGTGAAGAGCTCGGCAGAGGCAAGGTAGGCCCGGAGATTGTCCACCCCGTGCGTCCAGAAACCGCGCTGCACGATCTTCCAGTTCAGCACCGGGTTGCTGCGCACGAAGGCATCCATCATGTCGATCAGCCTCTGGTCCAGGGCACCGAGATCGGCAGCCGCTTCGGCCGGTACGCCGAACTTCTGGATGATCACCCGGCGGAAGCCATCGGCGATGCTCCAGGTGCCGGGATCGGCGATCAGTGCGGCGATGCGCGGTTCACCCGCCGCCCCGCGCGGAGCCAAAAGCCCGCCGAGGCTCCAGCCGCTGAGCGCAATACGCTCAGCATCGACGAGCGGATAGTCCACCGCGAAATCCACCACTGCGCGGATGACCACATCCCAGTCCGGCCGCAGCGGGATATTGTGCTCGTAGAGCATGCCGCCCTGGCCGGGGCCGTCGAAGACGAGGCTGTGATAGCCGCGCCGGGAGGCCGCGACTGCGCAGGCGAAATAGGTATCGGTGATCGTGCAGTCATAGCCGTTGTTGAAGATGATGAGCGGCCGCACCTCATGCTCCAGCCCCTGCGCCGGGATGAAATAGGCGGGCATCGGCGTCTCGCCGAAGGGGATCGCAAGCGGCTCGATCGTCGGCGCCGAAAGCGCAAAGCCGCGTTCCAGCACGTCCTTCTGCCTGGTGAAGGCGGCAAGCAGGCGCGGATCGACCGGGGCACCGTAAAGCGGGTGATAGGAGGTGGCATAAAAGACGCTCGCCCGCAGATAAAGCTCGCGGGCGCTTCCCTTGTGCCCTGCCCCAAGCGCTGCCTCGGCCTCGCCTTTCAGTCGGTCCCCGGCCGACACCCAGGCGTCGTAGTAAGCACCATCGTCGCCATCGCCGACCGCTTCGGCCACCGCGCGGATCTCGCCGAAATCCACCCCGCCATAGGGAATATAGGCGAGCGGCCAGCTGCCGAAATCCTCATGCAACTCGTTCTTGAACAGCATGCCCATCGCCAAACCCTTCCTCGGTTGTCGCAGCCGCAGCCTGGCCAACTATAGAGGCGCTATAAGACCCTGTCACGAAGACGCGTCGCAGCTGACATCGCATTCGGAAGCTCGGCTGCCATCAAGCGAAATCTCGCAATAATATCGCCATAGTTGCATCTTTTGTTGACTTCAGTTGGTGCCGGTGCCGCGCTCCATAGTTGTGTCAGCGGTCGCAGCGGGCTTTTTGGGGAAATGTCATGAGACCATTCTGGTTCTTTCTCGCAGTTACTCTCGGAATTGGATCGACATCTGTACCGGCTGCTGCGTGCCTCCTGATGAGACGTCTGCAGATGAACGATATCAAACTTGCCGATGTCGTCGTTATTGGCCGCATCGTCGATTACCAGATCGTCCTCGATCCCAAGGCGAGGGAGAACAATCGGAAATCTGTGGAAGGCATCAAGAATTCAAAAACAAGCGAACCCCTATCCAACGTCCGCCGTTTCATCTCTGATTATGCGAAATTCGATGTCCTCGTTGAAGAGGTGGTCAAGGGCACGGCCACGGAAAGAATGACGGCCACTTGGGATAATTCGACATTTGGCGAACCGGAAAGCATACCGCCCGGCCCCTATCTGATTGCCTTCCGTTATGCGCAGTCCGCGGCCCCACCGCTGGGTGGCCCAAGCGCCATCATCATGCCGACGCCGATACCGGAAGTGCCCACTGTTTTGCAGGCACTCTGCGCTCGCGCCTTCATCTTCAAGAGCGACAGCACGGAAGCTATCGAAGCGCGAGGGCTGTTGCGAGATGCCACGAAGTAAAGGCCGGATTCCGCGCCACTGCGACCTTATTCAAGGTTGTGCTTAAGTACTTCTCGTGCGAGGCTATGGCATGCGGGAGGAACTGCCATGAACGGTGCGGACAGCCTGTGTGATACGCTTCTGGCAAATGATGTCAGAGTTTGCTTTGCCAATCCCGGTACATCGGAAATGCATTTCGTTGCGGCGCTCGACCGCAAGCCGGAAATGCGCTGTATTCTCGGCCTCTCCGAGGGCGTGGTGACGGGTGCGGCGGATGGCTACGCGCGCATGACCGATCGCCCGGCGGCCACACTTCTGCATACCGGGCCGGGCCTCGCCAATGGGCTCGCAAATCTTCACAATGCCCGCCGCGCCCGGATTCCGATGATCAATATCGTCGGCGACCACGCCTCCTATCACCTTTCGCTCGATGCGCCGCTGACATCGGATATCGAGAGCCTGGCAGCACCCATGTCGAAATGGGTGCATCGCATCCGCAGCGCCGAGGACATTGCCGGCGCCACCGAGGCCGCCTATCGCGCCGCCATGTCACCGCCTGGTGTCGTAACGCTCATTTTGCCGGCGGATGCCGCCTGGGGCGATGTTTCAGCCGAGCCACCAGAGAGGCTCTCCCATCCGGCACTGGCCGCCGTCAACATGGACACGGTGCGCGAGGTCGCCCATGCCATCCGCGATACGCCCGGCGAAGTCGGCATTCTCCTTGCCGGCCGGGCGGCGCGTGCCGATTGCCTCGAAGTTGCAGGCGCCATTGCCGCGGCGCACGATGTTCGCCTGCTCGGCGAGATGCAGCTTGCGAGGATGGAGCGTGGCGGCGGCCGCGTCTCCGCGACCCGCATTCCCTATGCGATCGATTCCGCCCTCGAACTGCTGGCCGATATCGACGTGCTGGTGCTGGCGGGCGCGCCCGAACCCGTTGCCTTCTTCGCCTATCCGGGCAAGCCGGGGCGGTTGGTGCGCAAGGGCTGCAAGGTTCTGACCCTTGCAAGCCACGGCGAGGATCTGAAAGGCGCGCTGGAAGCGCTGCGTGACGAACTTGGCGTCCGGCCGCATCAGCCCCTGTCGCGCCCGACACCATCAGGGGATTCCATCGTTCCCTTCGGCCATCTGACCGAGGATGCGATTGCCGTGATGGTGGCGTCGGCCCTGCCCGACAATGCCATCATCTGCGACGAGGGCGTGACCTCCGCCCGTCGCCTCTTTGAGCTTTCCTCGGGCTCGGCCCCGCACGATTACCTGATGAACACGGGCGGCTCGATCGGCTGCGGCATTCCTCTTGCCACCGGCGCGGCGATTGCCTGTCCGGATCGCAAGGTCATCAACCTGCAGGCCGATGGCAGCGGCATGTATACGGTTCAGGGCCTGTGGACGCAGGCGCGCGAAAATCTCGACGTGGTGACGGTGATCTTTGCCAACCGCGCCTATGCCGTGCTGCATGGCGAGATGCGTAGGGTCGGCGCCAATGGCATCGGCGAGAATGCGAGGCGCATGATGGATCTCGACCACCCTGCCTGGGATTGGGTCTCGGTCGCCAAGGGCATGGGCGTGGATGCCGCAGGAGCCTATAGCTGCGAGCAGTTTGCCGATCTCTTCCAGAGCGCGCTCAGGCGTCGTGGGCCGTTCTTGATCGAGGCCGTCATCTGACGCGGCATCAAAGCGAGTTGGCAAGCCGGCCCCGGACACGTAGGATTCCGGCAATCGAGTGAGAAGCCGGGTCGTATCCGATCATGACAGCGCCAACGCCGCAGATCCTGTTGACCAGTGCCGGAAGGGCATGGAGCGGCCTGTCCGCCGAATTCCTGCATATCCCGCGCGGCCTTGCCCGTGTGCCGGGCGGTGACATGCATCGCCTCGGCATACACTACGGCCCACCCGTCAATGCCGATTGCACCCTCGGCGGCAAGCGCATGATCCGGGTGCAGAAACCGGGCGACATCGATGTCATTCCGGCAGGTGTCGACGGCACTTGGGAAGACGATGCCGATTGCCGCATCCTGCGCCTGCAGCTCGATCCCGGCAGGCTCGATCAGGTCGCTTCGGAGCTTGGCCGCAAGACCGGCAGCGTCGCATTGCAGCCCAGATTGCAGCTGCGCGATCCCGGCATCGACGCGATCTGCCGGGCGATCAAGGCCGATCTGGAGGCGGATACGCCTTCCGATCCGCTCTATATCGACCTGCTCACCAATGCGCTTTCCATCCGCCTGATCGAGACCGCGAGCGGCAACGGCCCGAAGCCGGAAAACCGCAGCGGCCAGAAGCTTTCGGCCCGGCAGCTGCGCCTGCTGACCGAGTTCATCGAGACCCATCTGGATCAGGCCCTGCGTCTTGCGGATCTGGCCGCCGTCGCAGGCGTCAGCGTCACGCGCCTGAAGGTGCTGTTTCGCAACAGCACCGGCATTCCCGTCCATCAATATGTCATCCGCCGCCGCGTGGAATATGCCCGTGCGCTGATGACCACGACCGGAATGCCGGCAAGCGAGATCGCGCTTGCCGCCGGCTTCTCCCACCAGAGCCACATGGCCACCACCATGCGCCGCATCCTCGGCCAGACCCCCGGCGAAATTTTGCGCGAAGCAGGCGAATTCCGCCCGAACCTGCAAAATCCGGCCTGAATCTGTGCGACGGTTTTCGGACCGCCGCCTAGTCCTTGCCCGTCAACAGCAAGGAAAACATCATGTTCGCCATCCTCGGAGCCGCCGGCAAGATCGGCTTTTCAACCGCAAAAGCACTGCGTGAGGCAGGCGTGCCCATGCGCGCCATCCTGCGCGACGCCGCAAAGGCCGACCGCCTCAGCGCCATCGGCTGCGATATCGCGCTCGCCGATCTGCAGGATGCCGGGGCGCTTGCCCGGGCGATCGCCGGAGCTGACAGCGTTCAGATCATTCTGCCGGCCGATCCGCGGGCTGAGGATATCAAGGGCGACATGCGCCGCTCGATCGAAAGCATCGCCCATGCGTTGGAAGAGGCCCGGCCCGCCCTGATACTAGCAATTTCCGATTACGGCGCCCATCTCGGCGACGGCTTCAGCATGCCGGGCATGTTCTACGAATTCGAACAGCGCCTCCGCCGGCTGGACATGCGCAGGATCTTCCTGCGCTCGGCCGAACACATGGAGGGCTGGGGACGTGTTGCGCCTGTTGCGATCGAGACCGGTATCCTGCCGAGCTTCCATGATCCGGTGGAAAAACAGGTCCCCAACGTCTCGGCACAGGATGTCGGCCGGATTGCCGCCGATCTCCTGCTCCGGCCAGAAATCGAAACACGTGAGCAGATCGTTCATGCCGAAGGCCCGCGCCGCTACAGCGCCAGCGACGTGGCGGCGGCGCTCAGCCAGCTCACAGGGCGCATGATTGTCGCCAGAGCCCTGCCCCGGGCCCTATGGCGCGAAAGCCTCGGCCGGCTGATGAGCGCGAGCACAGCCGATCTGCTGACAGAGCTATACGATGTTCACAGCAAAGGCCTCATCGACGTGGAGCCGAACGCCAGCGATATCCGCAAGGGCCCGACGGAACTGATCGACGCGCTCCGGCCCATTGTCACCAGGCCGTGACGAGCGGATGGGAACCGGATGGCCCGGGATGGATTTCCTTCCCGGGCAAAGGAGGTTCCCATGATCCGCAAACTCAAGTCAGGCGAATACCGCCTCTATTCCCGCAAGCTCGATCCGAAGACGCACAAGCGCAAGAATCTCGGCACCTTCAAGACGCGTGAAGCGGCTGAGAAGCACGAGCGCGAGGTGCAGTATTTCAAGCACCACTAGAGGAGCGTCACTGGCCGTTCCCGGTGTTCGGATCGCTGCGATCGGGCGCATTGTGATAGATCTGATAGCCGCCGGCAGCGTAATTTTCCTTATAGCTGCCATCGAGTTGCTGATGCGTCTGTGAATACAGGTTCCCGTTTCGATAGGTGTTGTAACCACCGCCGAGGTTCTGCTCTCGAATATAGGTATTGCCGGCGCTATCCGTCGAGCACGGGTTGGTGGTCAGCTCGCAGGATGCCCACGCATCTCCGGCAGCAAGCAGAAAAATCGAAAACAACATTGCCTTCACGGCGATCCCCTTTGCATGAAAATCAATAGGATGCAGCAATACACCATAAATGGACGGCCAGAAAGAACAAAAGGGAAACAAAATGCTCTGGGCCTTTGCCTGCTCAAAGGGGCAAATCTTAAACTCGGTCTGTGATGATCCGCCCGACGAGGCAGACGGACGGAGTGATCATGGGCAAATGGCTTGATGCCGCAAAGCAATGGGCGCGATCCATCAAGCGCGACGTGGTGGCGCTCTGGATTGCGGCGCGCGACAGCCGCACGCCTATCGTCGCCAAGATCGTCGCCGGCGCGGTGGCCGCCTATGCGCTTTCGCCTGTCGATCTTATCCCCGATTTCGTGCCGGTGCTCGGCTATCTCGACGATCTCCTGATCGTTCCGCTCGGCATCCTATTGGCCATCCGCCTTATTCCGCAGCCGCTGATGGCGGAATTTCGCGAGATGGCGACGCAGCGCGCCGGCCGTCCCGTCAGCCGTTCGGGCCTGATCGCCATCATCGCCATATGGCTGATCGCGGCGGCACTCTGCATCTGGTTCGCACGAAACCTCTTTTTCGGCTGACGTTACCTATTCGCGCGCGAAAGCGTCACGCAGCCAATCGAGGAAGTGGCTTGCGGCCGGCGAAAGCGCGCGCCCGGACGCCGTCACCGCAATGAATCCGCCCTCATAGGTGAGGAATTCCGAACGCTGCACCAGTTTGCCGCTGCTGAGCTCGGCGAGCGCAAAACGCCGCTCCACCAGCGCCACCCCGAGGCCGGCCACGGCGGCACTGACGCAGAGATGCATGTGCGGGAAATGGATTTCAGATTGCACCGAGACCCTGTGCCCGGTCGCTGCCTGCCAGTTCGTCCATTGCTCGCCAAGGTTCTCGGGCGAAATGCGTGTGTGGAAGCGGAACTCGTCTCCGTCGACGGCAAAGGGATAATCCGGCGCCGAGACCAGGCCGAAGGAGACGGAGGCGAGTGGAATATGCTCGCGCCGCAGCTGTGGCCGCGACAGGCGATCCCAGCTCAGCATGATATCCGCTCCGTCCCGCCCCCGGCTTGTGCCGCCGTCCCGCACGCTCGATGACATGGAAAGCTGCACGCGCACATCGGGGTGGCGGCTGTAGAATTCCGCGAGCCGCGGCACCAGCCACACCATGGCGAAGGTGGCGCTGCAGGAGAGATGCACGCTCGCCTCGTTCCGGCTCGACTTCAGCTCCTGATAGCGCTCCTCCAGAAGATCGAAGGCGCGCGACACGGTGGCGAAGAAGGCCGCCCCATCCTCGTTCAGCCTGATACCGGTGCCGGATTTCTCGAACACGGGAAGGCCGATCTGCTCCTGCAAAAGCTGCAGCTGCTTGGAGACAGCGCCATGCGTGCGCCCCAGCTCGTCGGCCGCCCGTGTCACCGAGCCGAGACGTGCCGTCGCCTCGAAGGCGCGCAGGTAGGACAGAGGCGGAAGGTTGCGGCTCATGGCTTTCCTATATGTGAGATTTTCTAACCGACAAGGTCAAGATAACGCGCTTTTCGAGAATCCAATAACGTCATAAAACCGTGACACATCAGCAAAACAAGCGAAAAATTCCGCTGAATGCCTCGATAACGATAGGTGAGTTTTGCCAACGGAGAAAGGGAATTTCATCATGCATATGACAGATACGCTCCGCCTGTGGCGGGAACGCTGGACCGAGCGCCGCATCTTCGCCCGCGAACTGGACGCCCTGCCCGACGAAACGCTGCGAGATTTCGGCATGACGCGTGAAGCCGCCTACGAGCAGAGCCACCGCCCGTTCTGGCGCGCGTAAGATCTGGCGCGCGTAAGAATGGAAGCGAGCATCAGGCCGGCAGCGGCCGATGCCACAACGTTTCTACCGGATGAAAGCGGACAAGGCAGATGCGGTGTAGCTCCACCGTCAAGGGGCGCCACAGCCCCATCGCCTCTGTAGTCGCCGCGCCGGCCTCATCAGGCCTCAGCCGCTCCCCGAGCGTGACATGCGGCACCCAGTTTCCGGGCAGGTAATAGGGTGAGCATGCCAGCCGCGCGGAAGCGGTGATTGCGTGGAAATCCCGATGCAGGGCGAGCAGTTCGGCGGAAACGACCGGCGCTGCAAAAAGCACCGATGCCGGACCGGGAAAAAGACCGAGGCTGGAAAGCGTAACGGCAAGCGGCTTCAGGCCGTCGCTGAACCGCTCGAGCGCCTCGACAAGCGGCTCGCCATCCACACCATCATAGACGCCAAGCGTAATATGCGGTTCCACCTTGTGGCGGCGCGGGGTTGCGGCGTCAGGCGCGATCCGCTCGATTTCAGCGATGATAGGCTCAAGGCCCGCCGCCCCTGGCGGATCGAGTTCCATATAAACGGCAAGGGGCAAACATCACCTCCAACAACGGCAGCATGTCAGTCGATGGCGGACGTTATGAGCGATCGGCCGAAATGTCATCCTGCCCGCGCCGGGCACGGTCCGTTATGTCAAGCGCCTGCACGCTGACGGCGGCGACAAGGCCTGTCAGCACGATGCCGGAAAGGCCGATCGGCACGACCAGCATCCGCGCCACGGTGCCTTTCGGCGCGAGGTCGCCATAGCCGATGGTGAGCCCGGTGACGAAGGTGAAATACAGGCTCTCGCCGATGCCCCAGCCTTCGATCCGTCCGATGATGAGGCCGCAGCCGACCATGATGATCAGGATCCCCGAAAAAATCGGCCACAGGAGATGAACCTGCTGGACGAGTGCGGCAAAGAACAGCCGTCTCATGCGCCTGCTCGATTGAAACGTCACGCCGATTTTTGTCGTCATGTTCCCGCCTTCCCTCCCTGCGAGCCATCACGTCTGCCTGAGACTATCATTTTGCAGCGGCAGTGATCTACATCGTGCTCATCGATACACGCCGATACAAAAAGCGCACCTTCCCGAAACATTCCGCATTCATCGCTCTGATCAAATAGCCCCCGTCGCCCGATCAAGGGCTCAAACATCAGACGGAGGATAAAAAGATGAGAACGATCATGATCATGGCGGCAGGCGCTCTGATTGCCGCAGGCGTGATGCACCTGAATAAGGCCAATGCCGAGGAGCCGATCAAGCGCACCGATCTTGTCCAGCACGATATCGATGTCCCCGGCCACGAGGCGGCCCAGGTCCGCGTCGATTTCGCACCCGGCGCTTTTGCGCCGAAGCACCGCCATCCCGGCGAAGAAATCGCCTATGTCCTCGAAGGCGCGCTGGAATACGAACTGGATGGCCAGAAGCCTGTCACGCTGAAGGCCGGCCAGTCGCTGTTCATCCCCTCCGGAATTGCCCATTCGGCAAGGAATGTCGGCGATGGCATGGCCTCGGAGCTCGCGACCTATATCGTCGAGAAGGGTGAGCCGCTGGTGGTGCCAGTGAAATGAATGGGCAGATGGTCCGGCCGGCACGCCTTTCGACGACCGGCCGGCACGATACCAGATCTCAGCCGGCGAGCGCTTCGGCCTGATGGCGCGAAACCTTGCGCGCCTCGATATAGCGGCGCAAGGCTTCCGGCTCGTCGGTCTGAATGGTGCTGATACCGGCATCCATCAGGACGCCCCAGACGGCGTCAGGATCGAGGAGCGCCTTCGGATCGGTCCATTCACCGCTGGCCGCCATGTCGAGCGAGTTGAACCAGATCGCCATATTGGCATCCCGGAAAAGCTGCTCGTTATTGGCGATCGTCTCTAGCCGGTCGAAGCGCAGTTCGCACATGAAGGGCTTGATTTCCGCAAGCAGCGCCAGCCGCTCATGAATGTCGCCGGCGGTGAAAGAGGCCATCGCCATGAACGGCACGCCCTCGATCGTCTGGGCACGCACCCAGTCGATATCCCCAGCGGTCATCACGGTCGTTTTCAGGTCGACGGAGGATGCGACACCCATTTCGCGGGCGCAGGCCGCCACTTCCGAAAACAGGCCGCGATCCTTGAGATCGAGATCGGCGAAGATGCGGCCGCGAATGGTTTCGAACACCTGCTTCAGCGTTGGGATGCGCTGGTCGGTAACGGCGCGATGTTCGCCGCCATTCTCCTCGCGCAGCGCGATCGCCTGCAATTCCGCGATCGTGAAGGTCTCGGCATCACGATCGATGCCGGCCATGCGCAGGAGCGTATCGTCATGCATCAGGAAAAGCTCGCCATCCGCACTCTTGCGCACGTCGATCTCGACAATATCGGCGCCGACGGCAATGGCCTTCTCGATCGAGGCCAGGCTGTTTTCCGGCGCACCATGCCAGGCGCCGCGATGGGCAACGATCGCGCAGGAGCGGTTCGGATCGGCGATGAAGTCTTTGTAGTCCATGGTTACGTCCTTATGTGTCAGCCGCGACGGCTGGCGAGATATGATTTCAGGGCGACCGGTTCATCGGTCTGGATCAGGGAAATGCCGGCTTCGATAAGCCGGCCCCAGATGGCGCCGGGATCCTGCATGGCTGCCGTATCGGTGAAGCCGGCAAAGGCAACGGAGTCGAGCGTATTGGCCCAGAGCGCCATCCCTGCCGGGCGGGCGCGGGCGTGCAGAGCGGCAATATCCTCGATGCGATCGAAGCAGACTTCACAGACGGCAGGCGCGAGTCGGAACAGGAGATCCAATTCGGCTTCTGCATGCCTAGCGCCGATCCGTGACTTGGCCATGAACAACACCCCATGCGGGCTCACCGTTTCGCGCACCCAGGCCAGATCCTCGGCGGTGCGAAGATTGCCCCAGAAATCCACTTGTGCCGCGACACCCATGTCGCGGGCGCAGGCAATGACATCGGGGATGACTGTCCGGTCCTTGATATCGAGATGCAGGAAGATGCGATCACGCGTCAGCTCGAAAACCTGCCGCAGGCTCGGCAGTCTCTCACCGGTCATGTCGTTGCCCTCACCGCCGTCGCGGTTCCTGAGCATGGTAACGGCGAGCTGTGCAGAAGTCAGCGTCTCCGGCGCCTCGTCGATGCCTGCCATGCGCTGCAGCGTCTCGTCATGCAGCAGGAAGAGGCCGCCATCAGCGCTGCGACGCACATCGATTTCGACAATATCGGCGCCGGCCTGGATCGCCGCCTCGACGGCGAGCAGGCTGTTTTCAGGAGCATCGCGCCAGATGCCGCGATGCGCCGCGATCGCGCAGTCCCTGTCGGGATCGCGCACATAGTCTGTGTAATTCATGGAGTGGTCTTTCAATGGTCGGCGAATGCATCCGCGATGGCGCGCCCTGTTTCGCCGTCGAACAGGTGCAGGCGGGATCGGGGAAAGGTGAAGGAAAGGTCTTCGGCGGTGTCGATCTCCGCGCCGAAGGGTGTGGCGATGCGGATGGAGGAACCTGCGAGATCAACGGCGAGCACCGCATGCGAGCCGAGATCCTCGAAATGCCGGAGCCGGCCCTTGACCGCGCCATCGGCACTGACGGCGATATCCTCGGGCCGAATGCCAAGCTGGAATCTGCCCGGCTGGTGGTATTCGGCAACCGCCTGCCCGTCCGCCAGCCGCAGCACGGAACCATCCGATGTCACCGGCAGGATATTCATCGGCGGCGCGCCGATGAACTTGGCGACGAAGACAGAGGCCGGGCGATGATAGATCGCCTTCGGCGTATCGAACTGCTCGACACTGCCCTTGTTGAGAATGAGGATGCGGTCTGCAAGCGTCATCGCCTCCACCTGATCGTGGGTGACGAAAACGGTCGTCGCTCCGATCCGCCGATGCAGGTCGGCAAGCTCGATGCGCATGTCATGGCGCAGCTGTGCATCGAGATTGGACAGAGGCTCGTCGAAGAGCAGCACACCCGGCTCGCGTACGATCGCCCGACCGATGGCGACGCGCTGGCGTTGGCCGCCGGACAGTTGGCCCGGCTTGCGCTCGAGATAGGATGACAGGCCAAGCATCTCGGCGACCGCGCCGACGCGCACCTTGCGCTCGGCCTTCGGCAGGCCCGCGACCCGCAGGCTGTAGGCCATGTTGTCGAAGACGGTCATGTGCGGATAGAGCGCATAATTCTGGAAGACCATGGCGCAGCCGCGCTGCTTGGGCTCCAGCCCCTGAACCTCGCGGTTACCGAACAGGATCTTGCCGCCGCTGACGGCTTCAAGCCCGGCAATCATCTGCAGGAGCGTGGATTTCCCGCAGCCGGAGGGCCCGAGAACGACGGTGAACTCATCGGCGCGCAATTCGACATCGAGCGGCGGAATGACGGTGGATTTCGCATCATAGGCCTTGGTGACGCCCGAGAGCGTGATGGTGGTGGCCGCAGTGCGGATGGCGGTATCGATGGCGTTCACGTCATTTCTCCGAAAGAACAAGGCCCTGCACGAGGTAGCGCTGCAGGAGCGCGATCATCGCAAGGGGGATGACCGAGACGACCACGACACCGGCCATGATCATCGGAAAGTCGGGAATCTGGCCTTCCGTATCAGGCGCCAGCCGCGCCAGGCCGACGATGGCCGTGGTCATTTCCGGCTTGGAGGCTGCCACCAGCGGCCAGAGATATTGCGTCCAGCCGCTGAGGAAGGTCAGCACGAAGAGGGCGGCAAAGCTGCTGCGCGAAATCGGCAACAGGATATGGAAGAGGAAGCGGATCGGCCCTGCCCCATCCATGCGCGCCGCCTTGAAGAGATCTGACGGTAGCGTGCGGAAGAACTGGCGAAACAGGAAGGTGCCGGTTCCGTGTGCCACCAAGGGCGCCACGAGGCCGAAATGCGTATCGAGCACGCTGAGTTCGAGATGAACCGGCGCACCGAAGGCGCTCTCGATCAGCGTGTTGATGCCGGTGAGATCGAGCAGCCCGTTCAGCGGCGAGAAGATATTGGCCGCTACCTGATAGGTGGTGATGACGCGGATATCGATCGGCAGCATGATGGTCGCGAGGATCAGCGCGAAAGCGACGCCTGCCCAGCGGATACGGAAATAGACGAGCGCATAGGCCGCGAGAAACGACAGCGCGCAGGTGAAGAAGGCATCATAGAGCGCAACCAGCATGCTGTTTGCCATCTGGATCGGAATGCGCGTCTCCGTGAAGATGCGCCCGACATTGGCGATGAACTGGTCGCTCGGATACCAGGCAAGCCCGTTCTGCAACAGGAACTCGTAGGACTGCGAGGCATTGGCGAGCGTGAGGTAGAGCGGCCCGATGATATA
Source organism: Hyphomicrobiales bacterium (assembly GCA_900471925.1). GTDB lineage: Bacteria > Pseudomonadota > Alphaproteobacteria > Rhizobiales > Rhizobiaceae > Rhizobium. The sequence goes on along the minus strand of UCGV01000012.1, from coordinate 171,230 downwards.
GACGATGCCGATGGCAAGGATGATGCTGGCGGCGATATTGAGCGAGCGAGCGTTTTCGATCATGGCTCTCCCCTACCGTTCGTAATTGACGCTGCGGCCGAGAAGCAGGAACTGCGCGGCGGTGAGGATGACGACGAAGACCATCAGGATCGCTGTCTGGGTGGAGGCGCCCGAGAGATCGTAACCGCTGAAACCATCGGTATAGATCTTGTAGACGAGCAGATTGGTGGAACCGCCGGGGCCGCCCTTGGTCATCGTGTCGATCAGCGCGAAGGCCGAGGTGACGCTTTCGGTAAATTCCAGCACCAGCGTCAGGAAGAGCTGCGGCATGATGAGCGGCAGCTGCACATCGAAGATCCGCCGCCAAGGCCCGGCACCATCCATGGCAGCCGCCTGAAACATGGTGCGCGGAATGGATTGCAGGCCGGCGAGCAGGATGACGAAATTGAAGGGAATGCCGCCCCAGACATGCGCCGCGATCAGCGTGATGAAAGCATCGGTACCATCGAGCCCCGGCGCCCAGGCACCCGGAAAATAGTGGTTGATCGGCGCCAGGATGCCGACGAACGGGTTGAAGATGAAGGCGAAGACGACGCCGATAGAAGCGCCGGCGACCCCCTTGGGCCAGACCAGCACGTTGCGTGCCGCATAGGACAGGCGGATTTTCCGGTCAGCCGCCACAGCCAGGATCAGCGGCAGTAGCACCGCCAGCGACGAGGCGACGACCATGAAGATCATAGTACGCCAGCCGGCATCCCAGAATTCCGGATCCGAGAGCACCCGGCGGAAATTATCCCAGCCGACGAATTCCGATCCGCCGCCGAACGGTCTTTCCAGGAAGAACGACCAGTAAAAGGCCTGCACGATCGGCGCATAGAAGAAGGTGAGGATCAAAAGCAGCAACGGGGCAGCCAGCAGAAGCGGCAGCCAGCGATGGCTGAAAAGCGAAGATTCCGACGACATCACGCATGTCCATTTCGTGAAGGGCCGGTGCGGCGACGGGGGGGGCGCCGCACCGGATAGGGATCAGGGCAGCTTTGCCGTCTTGTACGTCTGCTCGAAGCGGCGCAGCAGCTCGTCGCCACGCTTCTTGGCGCTGTCGAGTGCCAGTTGCGCGGTCTGCGTGCCGGCAAAGGCTTTCTGCGTTTCTTCCATCAGGATCGAGCGGAACTGCACGTAGAAGCCGAGGCGAATGCCGCGCGTATCAGGCGTTCCAGGCTCGTTCATGGATTCGATGCCGACGCCCGCCGTCGCATATTTGGTGGAGCCGGCATCAGGGCTCTTGGCGATCACGTCGAGCACATCATTGGTGACGGGCACGTAGCCGGTCGAAGCCGTCATGAACATCTGCTGTTCCGGCTTGCGCAGGAAGTCGAGGAAGGTCTTGGCGCCGTCGATCTCGGCCTGCTCATGGCCCTTCATGATGTAGATGGACGCACCGCCGACGAAGGTGTTGTGACGCTCGTAGCCTCTTGTACATCGGCGTCAGGCCGACTTCGAGTTCGTACTTGCCGGCGAATGCCTTGGACGAGTCCGTGTAGGAGCCGGAGGAATTTTCCATCATGGCGCATTCGCCGGAATTGAAGGCGGCGGTGTAATTGCCGGCCTTGGTGTCGCTGGCGATCTTCACGAGACCTTCCTTGCGCCAGTCGATCAGGTTCTGCAGATGCTTGGCAAAGAACGTGGTGTTGAAGACATATTCGGCATCGAGGCCGTCATAGCCATTATGCTTGGATGCGATCGGCAACCCGTGACGGGCGGAGAACTGCTCGAACATCGACCAGGGCTCGCCATTGGTGACATAGGGGCACTCGTTGCCGGCAGCCTTCAGCTTGCGGGCTGCTTCGACAATGTCTTCCCAGGTCTTCGGCATCTCGGTGACGCCGGCTTTCGCTAGCTCGGTCTTGTTGACGTAGAAGAGCAGCGTCGAGGAATTGTAGGGCTGGGAGTAGAGCTTGCCGCCAGACGTTTCGTAATAGGAGCGCGCGCCCTTGATGTAGTTGTTCCAATCGACGTCAGGCAGCACGTCCTGCACCGGAACGACGGCATCCGACAGAAGCAGATCGAGCGTGCCGGCATCGAAGAACTGGATCAGCACCGGATGCTTGTTGGAGCGGTAGGCGGCAATCGCCTTCTGCATGGACACTTCATAGCTGCCCTGCCCGACGCAGGTCACATGGTTTTCGGTCTGCGATGCGTTGAAGGCATCGCATTGTGCCAGGATCGCCTTCTCGACGCTTCCTGTATTGCCATACCAGAATTCGAAATTGGCAGCCTGCGCAGAAGAACACGCAGCCGTCATCAGGGCGGCAGCAGCCACCAGAATGGAAACTTTCATAATACCCTCGCCTGAAATATGAGACCCGCCGGATCGGTGCCCGGATCGTGAACGGTCGGTTTAATACACTTTATGTGTAAAAATTACATGACGAGATTTGGCTTGCTCAGTCACGCGGAGCCCGGTATCTAGGCACCAGCGGTTGCCACCCATGTTGCATTTACACTTTTGTAGTATATTCGAGGTGCGTGATGCCCTATTCTCCCGAACCGTTGATCGCTTCCCGCTTCCGGCGTCCGGGCGAAGACATCGTCGTCTCCCCGAATGAGCGCAGCCTCCTGAAACTGATCTGGCGCAATCCCGGCCTGTCGCGATCGGAGATCACCAGCCACACCGATCTGACGCAGCAGTCGGTCCACCGCATCATCGACCAGCTCGTGGAGCGCGGCATCGTCGCGCTCGGCGGACCGAAGCCCGGTCTTGGCCGCGGCCAGCCGAGCCCGATGCTGCGGCTGAACGGGCTTCATGCCTATTCGGTCGGCCTCTCGGTCAATTCCGATGTGGTCGATATCTGCCTCGTGGATCTCTCGGGCAATGTGCTCGGCGAAAGCAGCATCTCGCTCATCGAGCTTGGCATGCATCAGGCGCTGGAGCGCGTGAGCGCGCGCATCGTCGAACTACAGCAGGCGAACGGCCTTGATGACGAAGCCTTCTTCGGGATCGGCTTCGGCATTGCCGGCGCCCTGATCTCCGGCACCAAATACAACGCCTCGATCCCGCTGCATGAATGGTCGCTGATTGAGCTCGGGCCGCTTCTGACAGATATTTTCAGGAAGCCCGTCTGGCTGCTGAACGGCGGCAGCGCCGGCGCGGTCGCCGAGGCAATGTTCGGCGTCGGCCGCTTCATCAAGCATTTCGCCTATCTCAGCTTCAACTACGGCTTCGGCGGCGGCCTGATCAACGACGGCGAACTTCTGGCCGGCGGCAATGGCAACGCCGGCGAGTTCTCGACCATGTATGACGATGAGGAGACCACCCGTCGCCCTGCCCTGCAGTTGCTCCTGGAGACGCTGAAGCGCAACAATGTCGATGTGCCCTCGATCCCATACCTGCGCAAGCATTTTGACCCGAAATGGCCGGGTGTCGTGGAATGGGTCGAGGAGATCACGCCCGCCTATAACCGCCTGTTCAACGCCATATGGGCGATCTACGACCCGCAAGCCGTCGTCTTCGGCGGCCAGGTGCCGCCGGCGCTCGCACAGATGCTGAGCGAACGCACCGAACTTTTCGGCCGCCCCCGCTATGGTGTCCAGCGTCCGTACCCCAAGCTTATCGTGTCGGATATTTCAGGCGACGCCGCCGCGATGGGCTCTGCGATCGTGCCGTTCAAATCGACGTTTTATTGAGGGACGGTACGGAACCTCACCACATCGTCTTGGCAGCCCTGATGGGCCATTCCCGATCATAGGTCTCGTGGTCGAAATCGCCCACCGCATCCTTCAGCATTTGGCCCGGCGTCGGCAGGTTCGCCGGATCGACGAAGCGCTCGGCATTCCACAGTTCCGCCCGCATCACCGCGCGTGCGCACTGGAAATAGACCTCGACGATCTCGATCACCACCACCGTGCGCGGATGCTTGCCTTCCATCTCGAAGCTTGCAAGCAGCGCCTCGTCATTGGAGACCACGCCGCGCCCGTTGATGCGCATCACCGTATTCGAGCCGGGGATGAGGAACATCAGCGACAGGCGCGGGTCGCGCACGATGTTGGAAAGGGAATCGACGCGGTTATTGCCGCGCCAGTCGGGCATGTGCAGGGTCGTGTCGTCGATGATGCGCACCACGCCGCCGAGATCGCCGCGCGGCGAGCAGTCCAGCCCTTCCGGGCCGACGGTTGCGAGCGCCATGAAGGGCGAGATTTCAATCATGCCGCGATAGAGCGGCGTCAGCGCTTTCGTCACCTTGTCGACAGCGGCCTGCGACAGGCCGGCGCCATAGATTTCGTTGAGCTCTTCGATCGTGCTGATGATCTTCATCTGTGTCCCGCCATGATACCAGCCGCCTGACCTGCGACCGGCCGGACGCTACACGGATGCGCGCCGCGCCGGAAGCGCCGCTGGTGGAATGATGACGGCATCCTTGCCGATTTCTTCCTCGGCCAGAAAGGCAGCCACTTCACTGAGCACCGGCCCGGCCGACATGATGCGCCGGTGGCCGAAACCATTCGCCCAGGAAAGCCGCACCTGCCCGCCGGAAGCAGCATAGCGCCGCGCATGGGCCGCACTCACTTCCTTGTCGTCCTCGGCATGGATGACGAGTACCGGCTTGCGGATGCTTCCGGCCTTCCTGCCGGCGTCGAAATCCTCAAGTCTCCGGCCGGTGATACGCTGCACGACATCTTCGAGTGCCGCCTGCGCTGATGGCTTCAGCCGCAGCATCCGGCCGAAATCGGTAGACAGCCATTGCATTTCGCTGGGTGAGCCGATCAGCACCAGCCGCTCGGCCGTAACCGGCTTCACGCCGGGAAGGATGGAGAGCGACGACACCATCAGCGCCGCGCCACCAAAGGAATGGCCGATAACGGCATCGAAGCGGCCGAAACGTTCCTCCGCCGCCGCAATCGCGTTGACCGCCAGCGCCATATGCAGGAAGCGCCCGCCCGAGAGCCCATGGCCCGGAAAATCGAGCGCGATCACCTCGGCACCCGTCTCCGCCAGCATCGCAACGAGATCGGCCATATAGGCCATGCCGGAACCCCAGCCATGCGTGACGAGATAGCGCTTGCGCCGCCCGAGCGCCCCGCCATTCAGCCGGTAGGCATGCGCCCGGCGGCCTTCGGCCGACAACACGAAGCGCTCGGCTCCGGCAAGCTTCGCAAGCCCCGCAGCATGGGCCGCTTTCGCCTTCTCGCCTTTCGGCTTTGCAGAGGGCGTTCGGCAGAACAGGCGGAAGGCCGCCTCGCCGGCCAGGCGCGGCGAAACCGCCTGCATGAGCGAAAATGCGAGGCGGGTGACCTCAAGCGCAAATTTTGCCATGATGGGATTCCGATGATGTTCAACACTGAACAATAAAGTACAACGATGAACAAAAATCAATCCCTCCCCTGGGATCATCCGCGTTTTCGCAGCTGGATCGCGGTGGCGCGCGCCTGCCAGCTCATGCAGCAATCGCTCACCCGCTCGCTCGCCGATCTCGATATCAAGCCGCCGCATCTCGATATTCTCGTCAATCTCTACCGCTTCGAAGGCATCTCGCAGCAGGAACTGGCCCGCAAGCTGCTGGTCGGCCGCTCCAACATGAGCATGCTTCTGCCGCAGATGGAAAAGCGCGGCCTGCTCGTACGCCGCGACGACGAGCGCGACAAGCGCGTGCTGCGCCTGCACCTGACGCCAGAGGGCCGCAAGCTCACCGAACAGGCCATGGTGATCCAGACCGGCCTCATCGAGCGCACGCTCTCGGCCGAACCGATCGAGCAATGCATGGCAACCGCCGACTCGATGGAGCGCATCATCGGCGTGCTGCTGCAGGATTTGCGGGACGAGGATTAAACCTCATCCAGGAGATCAGTCCCGTAGGAATTATCGACCACGCAAAGCCATCTATCGCCTAGCCTCCGGAACACATAGGTCGCCCGCCGGGTGATCGTGGTCACGACGCCATCTGTCCCAGTCGTCTCCAGCACTGCCTCGGCAAGAACAAGCGCCGTGTCGCCGCCCTCGATGACCGTCATTCTGTCCTGCGTGATCTTCAGCGAGTGATTGAAATAATCGGTAATCGCCACGAAGGCCTTGGCGATCTTCTCCTTGCCCGAGACCTCCAGTCCCGGCCGGATGACGAGCGTCGCCTGTTCGTCGTAGAAATCCATCAGCGCATCGAAATCTTCGGCCATGATGGCGCGATCGGCAGCGGCGATGACAGTCTTGAGTTCATGAGATGACATATCCGTCTCCTGTAAAGCCGCGACGACGGAAAAAGAAAACCCGCCTCGCCGGCGGGTCGCATTCTGGAAGCTCTATGCGCGCAAACCCACCATTCAGAAAATGGTGCGAATAATCAGCGAGAGGTTGGCGCGAAGGGGTTCCATGCGCCGGTTTCTCTCACAGGATCGAAACGCTGTCCAGCCGCCTCAGTGCAACACCGGCCCGGCAGGTCCGCGCGTCAGCGACTTGTATTCCCAGGCCGCCACGACGATCAGCACCAGCGCCGCAAGAATGCCCATCACATAGACCTGCATGAAGGGCGCGAAGAAGGTGCAGAGGATCAGGATGACGATGCCGGCGAGATGGGAGAGCGGCATGCGGCCGCTGGTGGCGCCCTTGAACCAGAGATTGCCGATCAGGAACAGGCCGGAGCCGCCGAGCACGGAGGCGGCAACGGCGAGGTTGCCCGTCTCATGCGGATGTTCGAACATCCATTCCACCGCCACGGCATGCACGATGATGCCGGCGAGGATCGGGATATGCGCATAGGTGAAGGCCTGACGTGCGAGGCTGCCGGGCGTATCGGCATGTTCGATCCGGTGCGCCGCCCGCTCATGGCCGAAGCGGAAATAGAGCCACCACATGGCGACCGTGCCGATGAAGCCGATCAGGAAGACCACGCCGGTCATGGCCGAGAATTCCATTTCCGAGAATGTGCGGCCGGAAACGAGGATCGCCTCGCCGAGGCAGATGATGATGAAGAGCGCGCAGCGCTCCGCCATATGCGCGCCGGAAACGTCCCATTCCTCGGTCTTCGACTTGCCGAGACCGGGCACCGCGAAGGCCAGCGCCGGTCCGCAATATTCGATGGCGAGCGCGATCACCCATGAGATCAGCCGTGCCTCGTGTTCCAGCAGGCCACCCGCTATCCAGAACACGCCTGCCACCGCGAGATAGATGGTGATGCGCACGAAATTGAGCACGGCTGATCGGCCGGCGGCGCGCATCGCATAGGTGGTGAAGGCCGAGCGGCCGACCTGCATCAGCACGTAGGCGCTGGCGAAGAGCAGGCCCTTTTCGCCGAAGGCTTCGGGAATGGAGGCCGAGAGAATGAGGCCGAGCATCATCAGCACGATCAGCATGGAGCGTACCGGCATCTTCTCCGGGTCCAGCCAGTTCGTCACCCAGGCGGTGAAGATCCACACCCACCAGACGGCAAACATCATCAGTGCCGCTTCTGCAGCCCCGAGCAGCGTGTAATGGGCAAAGAGCGCGTGCGAGAGTTGCGAGATGGAAAAGACGAAAACGAGATCGAAGAAGAGTTCCAGGAATGTGACCCTGCTGCCGGTATGCCCGTGGGCGCGCAGCCAGCTCTTTTTATGCCCTTCCGTCATGTGCCCCCTCGTCGCCCCTGCGCCCGATAGTGAAGATTATCTTGGTTTTTCCGCCACGTCGCGGCTCATTCCCTTTTCCTTCAGCTCTTCCTCATAGGCCGAGAACAGCTCGAAGCCGCGCTCGCCGAGTTCGCGCAGATAGTTCCAGGTATAGATGCCGGTATCGTGCATGTCGTCGAAGCCGATACGCACGGCATAATTGCCGGTCGGGATCATCGAGACGATAGCGACGTTGCGCTTGCCCGGCACGGTGACCTTCTGCCCCGGCCCATGCCCCTGCACTTCCGCCGACGGCGACAGCACCCGCAAAAGTTCGGCCGAGAGATCGAAGCTCTGCCCGTCATTGAAGCTTACCACCAGCCTCTGGCGGTCTTTCGAGACCCGGAGTTCGGTCGGCCAGATATCGCTCATGTCAATGTCCTCTTCTGATGCGAGGAGTAGGCGTTGATCTTTTTCAGCGCAAGCTCAAATTGGATTGCGCCTGCGGCCTGTTTCCCTTGACGCCACAATAGCATATGCCCACATTGAAGGGAGTGTGGAGACGGACGTGAATACGAGAGTTGGTACGATAGGCCATGCCTCACCGCTGGTTGCGGATGCGGCCCCGATGATCGACCCCTTCGGGCGGGCGGTAACCTATCTCCGCGTCTCCGTCACCGACCGCTGCGATTTCCGCTGCACCTATTGCATGGCGGAAAACATGACCTTCCTGCCGAAGAAGGATCTCCTGACGCTGGAAGAGCTCGACCGGCTCTGTTCCGCCTTCATCGCCAAGGGCGTGCGCAAGATCAGACTCACCGGCGGCGAACCGCTGGTGCGCAAGAATATCATGTATCTGGTGCGCCAGCTCGGCAAGCAGCTGGGCTCCGGTCTCGACGAAGTGACTGTTACCACCAACGGCTCGCAGCTCGCCCGCCATGCGGAAGAACTCTACGATTGCGGTGTGCGCCGCATCAATGTCTCGCTCGATACGCTCGATTCCGAAAAATTCCGCAAGATAACCCGCTGGGGCGATTTCGACCGGGTGATGGAAGGCATCGATGCTGCCCAGAAGGCAGGGCTGAAGATCAAGCTCAATGCCGTGGCGCTCAAGGATTTCAACGAGGCCGAGATGCCCGCCATGCTGCGCTTCGCCCATGGCCGCGGCATGGATCTCACCGTCATCGAAACCATGCCGATGGGCGAGATCGACAAAGACCGTACCGACCAGTACCTGCCGCTCTCCAAGTTGCGCGCCGATCTGGAACGTCAGTTCACCCTCACCGATATCGACTACCAGACCGGCGGCCCTGCCCGTTACGTGACGGTAGAAGAAACCGGCGGCCGCCTCGGCTTCATCACGCCGCTCACCCATAATTTCTGCGAGAGCTGCAACCGCGTGCGCCTCACCTGCACCGGCACGCTCTACATGTGCCTCGGCCAGAACGACGCCGCCGACCTGCGCGCGGCACTCCGCGCCACTGAGGACGACGCCTTGCTCCATGCGGCGATCGACGAAGCCATCACCCGCAAGCCCAAGGGGCATGATTTCATTATCGACCGCACGCACAAGCGGCCGGCCGTGGCGAGACATATGAGTGTCACCGGTGGGTGAAGTCTGGTGCCGCGTAGCGGCAGCAATCGATGCGGTGGTTCGATTGCAATCACGAACGCCCTGAGCCATCCGAAGGGCCGGCAAGACAGCCTGTTGCACAACAGCGATCAAGAGTTCTGATCCTTGCGGTCGGCTGCAAGGCACGCTCATATGCCATGACTGCGTGAACATGGAATCGCTGTATGCCCACCGACACCAGCCCAAGACGCTATCCTGAATTGCAGGGCAAGATCGCCCTCGTTACCGGCGGATCATCAGGCATCGGCCTTGCGACCGCGCATGCTTTCGCCCGCGAAGGCGCAACTGTCGTCATTGCCAGCCGAAACGAAAAACGCGCAAAACAGGCGCTTGCCAGCCTGCCGGATGGCAGCGCCAGCTGGATCGAATGCGACGTGGCCGATGGCAAGTCCGTGGAACGGCTGATCTCCACCATCGTCAAAGTGCACGGCCGGATCGACTATGCGTTCAACAATGGCGGCAGTGGCGGGCGCGGCGCACCAGTCGGAACCCTCAATGAGGATGCCTGGCGCAAGACCATCGACGGCTATCTCACCTCGGTCTTTCTCTGCATGCGCTATCAGATCCCGGCCATGCAGAAGAACGGTGGCGGCGTCATCGTCAACAACTCATCCGTTGATGGCCTGCGTGGCTATCCCTTTCCGGGCGGTGCCGCCTATTCGGCGGCAAAACACGGGGTTATCGGTCTCACCAAGAGCGCGGCACTCGAATATGCCCGCGAGAGTATCCGCATTACCGCGATCTGCCCCGGCTGGGTCGGCACCCCGCCCGTCGAATCCTCCATGAAGAAAAGCGCCGACATCGCAGCCGGCATTATCGCCCAGACGCCGATCGGCAGGGTCGGCACGACAGAGGAAATCGCCGCAGGCGTGCTCTGGCTCTGCTCGAATGCCGCGTCCTTCATGCTGGGGAGCCCGCTCGTGCTGGACGGCGGCTATATGAGCTGAGGGAGGTGTTCCAGTCCCAGATTCCGCTTAGGGAATATCGCGCGCCTCAAGCTCGGGGCAGCTCGCCTCGTTGCCGAAGGTGATCTCCTTGCGATCCCCGTTCTGATTCAGGCCCCGGAATGTCAGCACGTTCTCGTCGTGATAGACGATCTCGCTCTGGTAGATACCGGCCCGGATAACCTTGTTCTGCGCCTTGCTGACATTGCACTGCCCGATGCGCGGCTGCACATGCCAGGTGGACGTGCCCTGCTTGTCGGTTTCCCAGCCCTGGCCGGAAGCCAGTGTGGAGCTGGCGAGCAATGCGAGTGCTGCAAGAGGCGCTATGGGCGACAGAGAGAGTTTCACGATGGTACCCCGGTGCAAAATCCGCGATCGATAGGTCAGCTGATAGCGCAATATGTCTAACGGATCATGTGATGTGCAGAGCTTGGTTCTGCTTTCTGAGGTCATGGTGAATAATCACGATGCAGAGCGGCTTGGACGGGCCCGGACCGTCGCAAGGCCCTTCCCAAAACCTGCCCACAGGTGGGAGGGGTTTGGGTTGGGGTCTTCTGCCTTCGCTGGGACCGCCCTCGCCGCCAATCCACCAACAGAAAAGCCCCGCAAAGGCGGGGCCAAGTCTTTCTGATGTGGAATTCCAAAGCAGGACTACGATCAATGCCAGGTCTGGCTGTCGTACCAGGTATCGATGTCCCGGCGGGCGCGATCCTTGGCGATGCCGTAGCGCTCCTGGATCTTGCCTTCCAGTTGTTCGCGCTGGCCGTTGATCTGATCGAGGTCGTCGTCGGTGAGCTTGCCCCACTGTTCCCTGACCTTGCCCTTCACCTGTTTCCAGTTGCCTTCAACACGGTTCCAATCCATTGCGGTTCTCCTTTGTTGGACATGGTTGGAAAACGACCGGCACGCCTGATTGTTCAAAAGAAAAAGCCCGCGGCGCCAAACCGCGGGCTTTCGCATGTCATTCCTGATGGGTGCGCTTAGGCAGCCCGTCCGGTCCAGCGGCCCTCGGCGCGGCCATAGCCATGCACCTCGCCTTCGTCGCCGGTACGGAAGCGGTTCACCTTGTCGGAGAGCATGTCCACGCGCTGGCGCAGGCCCTGGATCTCCGCATTGTTTTCTTCCACCATCGCCGCATTCTGCTGCGTGATCAGCTCCACGTCATGCACCGCCTTGCTGACCTCGTGGATGCCGGTCGACTGTTCGCCGGTCGCAGCCGAAATCTCGGAAACGAGGCGCTGGACGCCGCTGACATGGCTGATGATTTCGGAGAGGGCGTGGCCGGTTTCCTCGACGAGCTGCACGCCGCTCTGCACCTGGCCAGAGCTTGCCGAGATCAGTTCCTTGATCTCGCGTGCGGCCTTGGCGCAGCGCTGCGCCAGTTCGCGCACTTCCTGCGCGACGACCGCGAAACCACGGCCCGCCTCGCCCGCACGCGCTGCTTCGACGCCGGCGTTCAGCGCCAGCAGGTTTGTCTGGAAGGCGATCTCGTCAATCACGCCGATGATCGTGGCGATCTTTTCCGAGGAACGGTTGATCTCGTCCATGGCGCCGACAGCCTTGGCGACGACTTCGCCGGAGCGGGTGGCGAAGACCTGCGTCTCGTTGACCGATTTTGCCGTCTGCTTGGCGCGGTCGGCGGTGGAGCTGACGACTTCGCTGAGGTGGCGCAGCGCCCGCGAGCTTTCCTCGAGGGCTGCCGCCTGCTGCTCGGTGCGGCGAGCGAGATCGTCGGCCGAGGAGGCCAGGTTGCCCGTGCCGCCCTTGATCTCGACGGTCGCGCCGCGCACATCGGCCAGCGTCTGGCGCAACGCCTCGACGGCATGATTGTAGGTATCGGCCATGTCGACGAAATCGGCAGCCAGATCGCGGCGCATGCCCACTTCCAGATTGCCTTCGGCCAGCGCCCGCAGCACATCCGACAGCGCATTCAGCGCCTGCTTCTGCTCGGCCTCGATGCGAGCGCGCTCGCTCGCACGACGGTTCGTTTCTTCCGCCGACAATGCCCGCGCACTTTCGGCCTCCTTCTCGAGGCGGACGTTTTCGACCGCCGCATCGCGGAAGACGGCGACGGAGCGCACCATGTCTCCGATCTCGTCACCGCGGTTGCGGCCTTCGATGGCAACTTCGAGATCGCCATTGGCAAGCCGCGTCATAACGTCGGAAACGCGCTTCAGCGGGCCACGCAGCGTCTCGACCAGCATCAACCCGCCGATGATGGCAAGGAGCGTGCCGAGGATCATCGCGAAGACGGAGACATTGGCCGAACGCTCGCTGTCTTCCTTGCCGAGTTCCTGCGCCTGGCTGACGAACTGGCGAAGCGAGGCCATGGCGCCGGATAGGATCTCTGAGGATTGCTGTCGGGCGGCCTTCCAGTCCGCAGCCGCCTTCAACATGTCGGCCGAACCTGATGTCAGCGAAGCGGCGGACGGCGCCATCTTGTCCGACAGGGCCTTCAGCACGGCATCCTTGGCGCCGAGCGCGGAGATCTTCTTGGCGGTTTCGGTGAGTGCCTTGAGGTCGGCGAGAACCACGTCTCTTGCCGCATCATCGCGGTCGCTGAGCATCTGGCTCACATGCACCTGCAGGCGGGCGGCGATATCATGCACCTGATCGACCGAGGTCAGCAGCTCGCGCTGTTCGGCAATGCTCTTGTCGAGGCTGACGAAGCGGGCGGATGCCGTGTCGCTGTTCTTGGCGGACTGCAGCGTCATCTGGCCCTCGGTATTGACGAAGCCGGTCAAAAGCGGCGTCATCCCGGTCGCCTTCTCATCCGGCGTGCCATTGCCCTTCAGCAGCGCATCGAGCTTGGCGGCGGTCGCTGCAAGCTGGTCGATCAGCGGCATTCCGTCCTTGGAGACCATGCCCTTGGCGACATCGAGCTGTTTCAGGATCTCGGCAATATGCTGCTGCGCCGCCTCGATCTGCTCTTCCGGCGTGAAGCCCATCTGGATATCGACGCGCATGGCGCCCATGATATCCGTCAGCGATTTGAAGGCGGCTGTATCGTAAAGCAATTCCTTGGCGAAGACTTCCTTGTCGTTGAAATCCTTGCGCACCAGATCCGTCTGCCCGCCGGCTTCCGCTGCGGCAGCCGAAATCGCCTGCACCGTCTTGGTAATGGCGGCAACGCTGGCATCTTCCGTCTGGCGCAGCGTCCACAGCGTATCCTGCTGCTTGCGCATGGCGCTCGCGAGACCGCTGACCTCGGTGATCTGGCCACGCTGATCGTCGGTCTTCAGGAGGCCGTTCAGGCGCACCACGCCGCTTTCCTGCGCATCGATCGCATTGCCGAAATCGGCCTTGCTCGTCTCCGAGGGATCGGAAACAAATTCCTGGAGCGCTGCCTGCAGGTTCTCGAAATCGGAAATGTTTTCGATCGTCGCCCGCGTTACGGTCATATGGCCGTTGAGGATATTGGCCGTGTGGTAACCGAGGATGCCGACGCCGGCGATCAGCACGACCAGCGGAATGACGAAAAGAAGGACTTTGGTGACGATACGACGGCTTTGCAGGAGACGGTCGATAAAGTGCATGGGCGGCGCCTTGAAACTGATAGTACCGTCCACTTCGCAATCATTGCGGATGGTCCGGCGGCATCCTCCATCATGGAGAGTGGCCGGATAATTGCGGGATTCGGTTGATACAACCTTAATCCGCAACCGGAAGATTTGGGAATTCTCCATATATTTCTAATGTTTACCGCAACTGCTCGGAGTAAATTGCCGTAGCGGCATGTTTACGCTGCGTTGCAGCATCGAATTATCCCTTGTGTGACATTCCTCCGATACCCTTGGCTGCCATTCCCCACTAAAAGAGCCTGTAAGGTAAGGGAATCTCCAGCATGCCGCGATCACGCAATACCCAGGGCGCCATCTACATGAGCATGGCGATGGCGGGCTTTTCTTCGAGCGACGCGCTCTCCAAATCAGTCATCTCCTACATGAATGCCGGCGAGATCATGTTTCTGCGCGGCCTCTTCACCAGCATCCTCGTCTATCTGATCGCCTGGAAATTCGGTGCGCTACGGCCCTGGCGGGTCATGCTGAAGCCCGTTATCGCGCTGCGCATCGCCTGCGAGATCATCGCCGCCGTCACCTACATCACTGCCCTCGGCATGATGCCGATCGCCAACGCCTCGGCTATCCTGCAATCCCTCCCGTTGGTCGTTACCTTTGGCGCCGCGCTCTTCTTCAAGGAGCCGGTTGGCTGGCGGCGCTGGATGGCGATCCTCGTCGGCCTCATCGGCGTCATGATCATCATCCGCCCCGGCCCGGAAGGTTTTACCGCCGCCGCCCTGCTCTGCGTCGGCAGCGTCGCCTCGACCGCCGGCCGCGATCTCGCCACCCGCAGCATAGCCAAGGACATTCCCTCGCTGATGATCACCACCGTCACGGCGATCTCCGTGGCGATCTTCGGCGCACTGATGATCCCCTTCCTCGGTGGCTGGGAGCCGGTCAGCGTTACCTCGCTCACGCATCTGTTGCTCGCCTCGGTTCTGGTGCTCGTCGGCTACCAGTCGGTCATCCTTGCCATGCGCACTGGCGAAATCTCCTTCGTGGCGCCCTTCCGCTACACGAGCCTGATCTTCTCGGCCCTGCTCGGCTTCTTCTTCTTTGCCGAAGTGCCTGATTTCTGGACGCTTGTGGGGGCTGCCATCGTCATCGCCTCCGGCCTCTATACATTCTATCGTGAGGCCAAGCGCCACGTGCCGCCGGTCGCGCAGGAATCCGCGCCGCGTTCGCCGGTCTGAGAAACTGTCCGAGGGTTCGCCATGAGTGAGTTCACGCTCGATACGTCCAACATATCCGCCGTCGTGCTCGCCGGCGGGCGCTCTTCGCGCATGGGCCGCGACAAGGCGGCTGTGACGCTCGGCGGCCGCAGCCTGCTCTCGCATGTCATCTCCCGGCTGGAGCCGCAGGTGGCCCAGATCGCGATCAACGCCGATGCGGCCGAGGGACACGGCCTGCCCGTCATCTCCGACCGCATTCCCGGCAAGGCCGGGCCGATGGCCGGCATCCATGCGGCGATGGTCCATGCCGCCACCCTGCCCGCCACCCATGTCGTCACCGTCTCGGTCGACAGCCCCTTTTTCCCGGCCGATCTCGTCAGCCGGCTGGCAGGCGCGGTCAGCCACCCCGAACAGATCGCCATCGCCGCCTCGGAAGGCCGCAGCCATCAGGTCTTCGGCCTCTGGCCGGTGGTGCTTGCCGCCGATCTGGAGGAATGGGTAAAGAGTGACGACAAGCGCCGTGTGCGCGACTTCCTCTTGCGTCATGACGTTGCGGAAGTGTCTTTCCCGCTGCATCCGACCCGCGCCAGCCTGCTCGATCCCTTCTTCAACATCAACACACCAGATGATCTAATGGAGGCCGAACGCTGGCTGCGAGCGCTTAGCACCTGAGGAGGATCAGCGGATGGCACAGAAGATCTTCGGCATCTCCGGCTGGAAGAACTCCGGCAAGACCGGGCTTGCCGTGCGCCTCGTGGAAGAGTTCACCCGCCGCGGCTACCGCATCTCCACCATCAAGCACGCCCACCACGATTTCGATATCGACAAGGTCGGCGCCGACAGCTACCGCCATCGTCAGGCCGGCGCCCATGAGGTGACCATCGTCTCCGGCACCCGCTACGCCATCATGCACGAGCTGCGCGGCGCCCCGGAACCGGAGTTCGAGGAGATCCTGGCGCGCCTGGCGCCCTGCGACCTCGTGCTGATCGAGGGCTACAAGCGCGAGCCGATCCCGAAGATCGAGGCGCGCCGGCTGGAAGCCGCCAACCGTGAACCGCTGGCGCCCGGCGATCCGTATATCGTGGCGATCGCCGCTGACCATGCCGTGGAAGATGCCGGCGGGCTGACCGTGTTCGACCTCGACGATACGGTTGCGATTGCGGATTTCGTGGCGCGGACGGTGGGATTGGAACCACCGCAGGACCGCGGCTGACGACACCGACTGTTGACCTTCGCAGATGGCCTCTACCTAAAGCCGGACCGGTTTGCGAAGGAGGCCTGCATTGGCAGCACGTATTGAAGACTACGCCCTGATCGGAGATTGCGAGACCGCAGCCCTCGTCTCCCGGAGCGGCTCGATCGACTGGCTGTGTTTTCCGCGCTTCGATTCCCCGGCCTGTTTTGCCGCCCTGCTCGGCACCGAGGATAACGGCTTCTGGTCGCTGTCACCGTTGGGTGAAATCATCAGCACCACGCGCCGCTACCGCGACGACACGCTCATTCTCGAAACCGAGTTTCAGACGAAGACCGGCACCGCTATTCTCATCGATTTCATGCCGCTGCGCGATGGCGCCAGCGACCTTATGCGCATCGTCGAGGGAAAGAGCGGCACAGTCGCCTTCGATATGGAGCTGAACCTGCGCTTCGATTACGGCCGCACAGTCCCCTGGGTCACGCATGGCGAGGATGGCGGCATCACTGCCATTGCCGGCCCCGACAGGCTGACGCTGAATTGCGCCGTGCCGCTTGAGGGTCGTGGCATGAGTACCGTCGGCGCCTTCGAGATTGCAGCCGGCGAACAGCAGATCTTCACCCTTACCTGGTCGCCCTCGCACCTGCTGCAGCCTGCCCAGCGGCAGGTGGAATACATGCTGCCTGATACCGAGGAATTCTGGCTGTCCTTCGCCGCGAAATGCCCCGATGTCGGCAAGTGGACGCAGCAGGTGAAACGCTCGCTCATCACCCTGAAGGCGCTGACCTACATGCCGACAGGCGGCATTGTCGCGGCCGCCACGACCTCCCTGCCCGAAAAGATCGGCGGCCCGCGCAACTGGGACTACCGCTATTGCTGGCTGCGCGACGCGACGCTGACCCTGCTCGCCCTGATGAAGCTCGGCTATTACGAGGAGGCTCACGCCTGGCGCAACTGGCTGCTGCGCGCCGTCGCCGGCGCCCCTGCGCAGATGCAGATCATGTATGGCGTCGCTGGTGAGCGCAATCTCCTGGAATGGCAGGTGCCCTGGCTTCAGGGCTACGAGAATTCCGGCCCGGTACGCATCGGCAATGCGGCCGCCGAACAGGTGCAGCTCGATGTCTATGGCGAGGTGGCCGACGCCATGCTGCAGGCCCGCAAGGGCGGGCTGCCGGCCCATCCACGCGGACGCGAGCTTTCCATCGCCATCCTGCCCTTTCTGGAAAAGGTCTGGATCGAGCCCGACGAGGGCATATGGGAGGTGCGCGGCGAGCGCCAGCATTTCACCTATTCCAAGGTCATGGCCTGGGTGGCCTTCGACCGCGCCGTCAAGATCGCCGAGGATGACGGCGAGCCCGAAGCCGCCGCCCGCTGGCGCGCGCTTGCCGATCGCATCCATGCCGAAGTCTGCGAAAAGGCCTTCAATGCCGAACTCGGCTGCTTCACCCAGGCCTATGGCTCCAGGGCGATGGATGCCAGCCTGCTGCATCTCGGCATGGTTGGCTTCATCCCGCCTGACGATCCGCGCTATGTCGCGACCGTCGAGGCGGTGGAGCGCAAGCTGCTGCGCGACGGCCTGCTCTTACGCTACGAGACGCAGGAGGTGGACGACGGCCTTCCGCCCGGCGAAGGCGCCTTCCTCGCCTGCAGCTTCTGGCTCGTCGATGCCTATAACATGATCGGCCGCCGGCAGGATGCGCTGAAGCTGTTCGAGCGGCTGCTCGATATCTGCAACGATGTCGGCTTGCTGGCGGAGGAATATGATCCGGGCGCGAGGCGCATGCTGGGCAACTTTCCGCAGGCGTTCAGCCATATCGGGTTGATCAACAGCGCGTTGAACCTGGCGCGAGCCGAGGGGCCGGCGGATCAGCGCGCAGGGTGATCGGGTGCAGTTGAAGCTCCTTGCCCCTGTGGCAAGATACCTGCGGCAAGGCCTTTGTGTCTTGCGAGACCATTCTTCGGAAATCCCACTATTCCAAAATCCGAACGATTCATTCGTTTCCCTTTTGTACTCTCAACCCCTTCCATTTCGTTCTGACTCTCGCCATATTCCGCGCATGGCAAAATCTCCGAAGAAATCCCCCGCTTCGAATGGTTTCGAAGAAGCTCCCCAATCGTCTTTCGAAGGCGCTCCCCTCTCCGGCTCCGTGGCCGACTGGGTGAAGCAGCTCGAAGCGGATGCCGAGCATGCCGGCGTCGAAAGCCAGCGCGAAATCGCCTCCAAGGCGGGCAAACACCGCAAGAAGGTGGAGAACGAGGCGCGCAAGCACACCGAGGCCGTCAGCGTCAACAAGAAGGCCACCGTCAGCAAGACGGCGCGCGGCGTTTCCATCGGCGGTTCCAACGACCCGAAGACGCGTGCCGCCGCCGGCCTGAACCCGGTCGCCGGTCTCGATATCTCGCTTGAAGACGCCGGCAGTCTTGCGACCGGCAGTGTCACCGCCACGGTCGACGCGCTCTCCAAGCTGATCGAGAGCGGCAACCCGCTGCACAAGAACGGCAAGATCTGGACGCCGCATCGCCCTGCCCGGCCGGATAAATCCGAAGGCGGCATTTCGATCCGCATGAATTCCGAATACAGCCCCGCCGGCGACCAGCCGACGGCGATCCGCGATCTCGTGGGCGGTCTTGAGACCGGCGAGCGCAGCCAGGTCCTGCTTGGCGTCACCGGCTCGGGCAAGACCTTCACCATGGCCAAGGTGATCGAGGAAACCCAGCGCCCGGCCCTCATCCTGGCGCCGAACAAGACGCTGGCCGCCCAGCTCTATTCCGAATTCAAGAATTTCTTCCCCGACAATGCGGTGGAATATTTCGTTTCCTACTACGATTATTACCAGCCGGAAGCCTATGTGCCGCGCTCCGACACCTATATCGAGAAGGAAAGCTCCATCAACGAGCAGATCGACCGCATGCGCCACTCGGCGACGCGCTCCCTGCTCGAACGCGACGATTGCATCATCGTCGCATCCGTCTCCTGCATCTATGGTATCGGCTCGGTCGAGACCTATACGGCCATGACCTTCCAGATGTCGGTCGGCGACCGGCTGGACCAGCGCCAGCTGCTGGCCGATCTCGTGGCCCAGCAATACAAGCGCCGCGACATGGATTTCCAGCGCGGTTCCTTCCGCGTGCGCGGCGACACGATCGAAATCTTCCCGGCCCACTTGGAAGACGCGGCCTGGCGCATCTCCATGTTCGGCGACGAGATCGACGCCATCACCGAATTCGATCCGCTGACCGGCGCCAAGACCGGCGACATGAAATCGGTGAAGATCTACGCCAATTCGCACTATGTGACGCCGCGCCCGACGCTGAACGGCGCGATCAAATCCATCAAGGAAGAGCTGCGGCTTCGCCTCGCCGAGCTGGAAAAGGCCGGCCGTCTGCTGGAGGCCCAGCGCCTGGAGCAGCGCACCCGCTACGATATCGAGATGCTGGAAGCGACGGGCTCATGCCAGGGCATCGAGAACTATTCGCGCTACCTCACCGGCCGCGATCCCGGCGATCCGCCGCCGACGTTGTTCGAATATGTGCCCGACAATGCCATCGTCTTCATCGACGAAAGCCATGTCACCATTCCGCAGATCGGCGGCATGTACCGGGGCGACTTCAGGCGCAAGGCGACGCTGGCCGAATATGGCTTCCGCCTGCCCTCCTGCATGGACAACCGCCCGCTGCGCTTCGAGGAATGGGACGCGATGCGCCCGGATACGATCGCCGTGTCCGCAACACCCGGCGGCTGGGAAATGGAACAGGCCGGCGGCGTCTTCGCCGAACAGGTCATCCGCCCCACCGGCCTCATCGATCCGCCCGTCGAGGTGCGCTCCGCCCGCAGCCAGGTGGACGACGTGCTCGGCGAAATCCGCGAGACGGCCGCCAAGGGCTACCGCACCCTCTGCACCGTGCTGACCAAGCGCATGGCCGAGGACCTGACCGAATACCTGCATGAACAGGGCGTGCGCGTGCGCTACATGCACTCGGATATCGACACGCTGGAACGCATCGAGATCATCCGCGACCTGCGTCTCGGTGCCTTCGACGTGCTCGTCGGCATCAACCTGCTGCGCGAGGGCCTGGATATTCCCGAATGCGGCTTCGTCGCCATTCTCGATGCCGACAAGGAAGGCTTCCTGCGCTCCGAAACCTCGCTGATCCAGACCATTGGTCGTGCCGCGCGTAACGTCGATGGCAAGGTCATCCTTTACGCCGACAACATCACCGGCTCCATGCAGCGCGCCATGGACGAGACGGCCCGCCGCCGCGAAAAGCAGGTGGCCTACAACACCGAACACGGCATCACGCCCGAAAGCGTCAAGGCCAAGATCTCCGATATCCTCGACTCGGTCTACGAACGCGACCACGTCCGCGCCGACATCTCCGGCGCCTCCGGCAAGGGCTTTGCCGATGGCGGCAACCTGGTCGGCAACAACCTGCAGGCCCATCTCAACGCGCTGGAAAAATCCATGCGCGACGCCGCCGCCGACCTCGACTTCGAAAAGGCCGCCCGCCTGCGCGACGAAATCAAGCGCCTCAAGGCCGTGGAACTCGCCGCCATGGATGATCCGCTGGCCCGAGAGGAAGCCAAGTCGATGGAAGGCATCAGGCGCAACGCCAAGGCCACCCGCGAATCCCTTCCCGCCACCGGCGCGGATGCGGGAGCCTCACAATCCTACTTCGCCAAGCCGGAACTCGACGAAATGGGCGGCCGCAACGCCCACCCGGTCCCCGGCGACGGCAAGACCCTCTTCCGCCGCAACACGCTGGACGAGATGACGGTGGGCCGGACGGAAAAGCCGGTTACCGGGCATTTGCCGGAGAAACCGGAAGCGTCCAAGGGTACATCGCGGTTTTCGCCATTGCTGGAGGGGCAGCCGGAACGGGATGATGGTGTCAGGCCGTTGGTGCGTGGGAAGGCGGGTGTCGGGAGCTATGAGGATCCCGGCGAGCAGAAGCGCAAGGGGCGGACGAAAGGGAAGACTGGGCGGCCGGGGCGGTGATCTGAGATAAGATCGTCTTTCTATCACTTAACGTTGGCACACGCTTTTGCATTGGAATCCTGTACTGTATGGACGCGTTGCAAGTATGAAAAGAGAGGCCAAAATCGGATGTGAGTGGAGTTTGTCCCAGTGATCCACAATTTAACGATGACAGAAAATTAGATCGCTTTCATCAAATGAAAAAAGATCTAAAATACACTAATAAGTTACAGATTCGATGAGGCTACTGTGGTTCACTTTGACGACGCGACTATCGAGCGCATATTCGGTGCCGATGATGCCGAGAACGAGAATCCAGATCGCTTTAAAGAGTACTTTTACAAGAATAAAGCCTATGAATCTCTTACATCGAAGCTTCCCACCAGAATATTGGTTGGCCCCAAAGGCGTTGGTAAGAGCGCGCTTCTTAAAAGAGCCTTTCTTGATGATCAAGACACAGGGAATCTCGCACTCTGGCTGAAACCTAATGACATTGTATCCATCAAAACAACCGCAAATTCAGAGTCGGATTTTATACTTAAGATAGAACACTGGAAAAGAGGATTGTTGCTCGAAATAATAGAGCTTTTATTTCAAAGGTATTTTGGAAAGGGGTCAAGATCAATTTTGCCCGATCTCGCAGACGGGAGAACGCGAGATTTAATAAATATATTGACCAGGGTAATTTCCGAGAATTCGAATAATTCGTCAATAAATATATATATCGACGATATTGATCGGGGTTGGTCGGCTTCGCCTCAGGATATCCGCAATATTTCCGCGCTGCTGAATGCGATTAGAGACATTGGAGGAGAAGCGCCTGATATTCGCTTCCGGATGGGGCTTAGAAGCGACGTCTATTTCTTGGTTCGAACGTCGGATGAATCCACCGACAAAATCGAGCGTAATATTATTTGGCTACGATGGATCAATGACGACATATTGAGGCTAATGGCGAAGAGGATATCGTCGTTCTTCAATACAGGTCATTCAGAAGCACAATTGGCTAGCATGTCGCAGCGCCAAATATCGGAATTGATTTTATCCAAAGTGATCTCGCCTAAGTTCCTCGGAAGAGGCCGATGGGCGGAAAAATCCACTCACAGTATTCTAATGTCTTTAACGCGCGCACGACCACGCGACCTTGTTAAATTATTCCACCTCGCCGCGAAGAACGCCTTTACGGACAATGTGGATATCATAGGTACAACTCAGCTTGAGAAAGCTTTTGAGCCCTACTCCCAAGAGCGACTACAAGATATTATAAACGAATATAAAAGCGAGCTTCCTGAAATTGAGAAACTCTTACTTGAGATGAAACCTTCGCGCCGACAACGGCGAACGGCAGACAGCTTTCAATTTACAACAGCGGAACTCCGATCCAAGCTTAACAAAGCAATGTCCCATATTCCGCTCTCATTTACCAATGGACGGCACGTTAATTCCGGAAGCTTAATACAGTTTTTGTATAAAATAGATTTTATTACCGCTAGGAAAGAAAATCTCGATGGAATAGATCGTAAATATTTTGATCAAGGGAGATTTTTAGCGCCTGAGTTTGCAGATTTTGGTTATGATTGGGAGATTCATCCTGCCTATCGTTGGGCATTGCAACCTCAGGATATAAACTCAATTCTCGACAATATCGAATATGCTTGACGTGTTTAATTGGCAGACAATTCGTATTATTGGGGGCTCGGTGCCAGCCAAGGCCTCAGTCATAATGCCATTTCTTGGATATATTATAATATTTAATCGCCATGTAATTGAATTTGTATCTGGGAGTTTTGTTCAATTATATAATATTGACGCAAACAAAGACAAATTTCTCAATAATTTATACATGCTATATTTTGGTTTATTCGCGTTCGGGGTCGCTTCCTTGCTTTATCAGGTTTTTTGCCATCACTCCGTGAAAAAATACTCCGACTTTCAAGAATTTATCCGCGAGAGGATGGATGTATATGTGAATGAAGATTTGGAGAAGATAAGTAAAGAATTAATCAAGATGAAAGGTATAGATTTTGATGAAGGAAAAATCGCTGCGGCAAACGCCATTCTGAGAGCTGGAAGTGCAATAAGTGAAGAAGTCATACGATACATATTGTACGCTTACTATGAAAATCAAGCGAATCGTTACCGGGCGATAATAATTTCAACATTATTTCTGTATCTTGTGGGGTTTGTATTGATTTCAATCCCATCGCTTAGGACGACCTATAGGGTGGGCGAGATGTTATTTGCTAACTGAATTTCTCTACGCCGCTTGCTCGGTGCACGCGAGAGCAAGTACAAATAGCGGCGTAACGTAGTAACTCTGCCTCATAGTTGGCGAAGCGTCTGCGGGAGTGAGGAGCGAAAATTGGGATGTGAGGAGGTTTCCGACAACCACGTGGAGGAAGCATTGGCCGCCTCCCCATTGCGCCATCGTTGAGATATTCGATAAAGTGAAGACAGCAAACGGACCTAGTTCGTGCCCTTGATATTAAGTGGTTTCTTTTCCGCTAAAGAGGCCAAGGACGCTCTTTATCTGAGCTCAGATGACGCGCAAGATTGGAGCTTGGCTCGAATTACTGCCGCACAACCACCCCCACCCCAGTGAAAACACGTGAAAAGAAGTGACCCAAATCCGTCAATTCCGACGGGCATTTAGCACCTGCAATCAACATATCCTAAGAGCGGCCACACAGAGCCGTTTTCTAGGACGACTACCATGTCTATGCTTCGTAAGATCGCAGTCACGGGTCTTGTCTCTCTGACCCTCGCAGTTGGTTCCATCGCAACAGTCACGCCCGCGTTGGCGCATGGCGGCGGTGATCATGGGGGTGGAGGCCACGGTGGCGGCGGGCATGAGGAGCGGATGGGTGGGGGCCATTTCGGCGGTGGGGAAAATCGCGACGGGTCGTTTTTCGAGCGCGGCCACTTCGGCAATGATCACTTCGGCCATGATCATTTTGCGGGGCGGTTCAGAGATCGCGGCCCCGTCTTCTTTGGCAATGATGACGACTATGACCGTTGCCAGTGGCAGTGGGTCGTGACGCCTGGCGGGCACAGGGTCTGGGACGAGGCCTGCTACTAACCCCCGAAGCACGCGAAGGGGCTTGCGAACGGGCCGGTGATTGACACAGATTGGAAACCGGCACGCGGACTGCACGCCTGGTCGCTTTACGTGGCCTTGTCGTTTTGCGTCAAAAAGACATCGCCACCGACCAGACCGGACGTCACTCCATGCCTGAAATCCACCCGGAGATCCGCCCGGAAATCCGCATCGACCCCTTCCCCTCGCCCGAGGAATTCGCTGTGCTCTGCTCGGCCGCCTGGGGTTCGACGCAGGCGCCGGATTACGCCCGCATCCTGCCGCGCAGCCTCGCTCATCTCGGCGCCTATCATGAGGGCAAGCTGATCGGCTTCGTCAATATCGCCTGGGATGGCGGCAGTCATGCCTTCATCCTCGATACCTGTGTGCATCCCGATTTGCAGCGGCAGGGCATCGCGACCGCGCTGGTCACGCAAGCCGTGCGGGTAGCGCGCGAACGCGGGGCCGAGTGGCTGCATGTGGATTTCGAGCCGCATCTTCAGGGCTTCTACGCCGCCTGCGGTTTCAGGCCGACGGCAGCCGGGTTGATCCGGCTCGTCTGATGCCGGGTCAGAGCAATTCCAGCAAAACTGTGTAGCGGTTTTGCGTTCGGAATTGCGTTAAAACAAAGAGATAGAGCGTTTGCGCGTTTCGAAGAAAAGCGGAAATGCTCTAGGACAGCAGCGGCCGATAGCCGCCGCCGGGCTCGCGCCGTGTCAGGAAGAAATGCAGCAGATTGGCATAGCCGCGGGCGTCGTCGATGGCGCGGTGCGTGTGCGGCACCTCGCCCATCCATTCGCTCGGATAGTTCGGGATGCCCAGCTGCCATGGGCTGCGGCCCGTCGCGCCCGCCACCATCGAGAGGATGCAGAGCGGCGGGTGGCGAAACAGACGGTCGGCGATCCATTCGCCCTGGAAGAGCGGCCGGCCGGTGAAGTGCCGGAGATAATGATCGATCCACGGCGCATCGAGCGTGACGGGATGGGCGGCGAAGATCGGTTCGGCCTTGAAGGATGTCACCCAGGCGGTGAAGCGGGCCATGACATCTGCAGGTGGCTGCGGGTTTTCCGTTGCAGCGGCATAGGCCTGCGGATGCGCCTGCCAGAAGGCGTCGGTCTGCGCGTCACGCGTCGCATCCTCGAGCGGCTGCAGCACCGCCTCGAATTCGCCGATCAGCTTGCCGGTTTCGGAGACCGCGACCGAGGCAAAGGAGAGCATGGAATGTACACCCGGTATCGGGCCGTCGAATTCGCAATCGGTGACGATGTAGATATGCGGCACGCGCTGTGTGCTCCTGCTTCGGTTTTTGGGGAGCATAGCGGGATATTTGCGGGTTGCCAGTGGTGGTGAGGACGATGGGGCGGCCGCGGCACGTAGAAGGTGCAAGGCCAAGCACACTCCTCTCCCAAGCCTCCACGAGGGCTTAGCTCTTGCCCTCCAACGAAGAAACACCCGGCCATTTCACCATGCCCGGGCGTTTATCAACCCACGCCGTCTCCGGCTCCGGGCCATCAGTTATTATGCGAAGCACAGGCCTCGTCATTCGGCGTCGCATTGCTCGTACCGCCCTGCGTCTGCAGCGTGCCGGGGCCGGTTCCGCTGCTGCTGGCGGCTGTGCCGTCGCAGGCGGGCTTCTTCATCTTCATGGCGCCGCCCATCGTCGTGCTGCCCGTGGTGGTCTTGTCAGTCGTCACGTGCTTTTTCATATGGCCTGTGCCAGCGCCGCCGCCGGAATCGACGGTGTTGCGGTCCATCGTGGCGCCCGTGGGCGACGGGTTGGATTGGGCGAAGGCGGATGTGGCCATGCCGAGCGCAAGCAGGCAGGCTGCGACAGTTTTCGTGCGCATTGAACTTCTCCTGGGGAGTATCGGTTGCTGGTTTCAGGTCAACCGCCCTGCCCGGAGATTGTTCCCGAACATTTTGGCGTGATCACAGGGTTTTTCCCCAGCTCAATCCAAGGCTGAGTATTCACTCCAGCTTCAATCAAGCTATATTAGGCATAACTTACATGCTTCATCGCAACCGGAGGCCGAGGGGGCCCGACTTTGGAGAAGAGCATGAGCAAGCTGCTGATCGATCACCTGGAAGTCTGTGCGAAACTGGCGCGAGCCGATGGCCAGGTCTTTCTGGAATATCTGATCGAAATGGCGATAACGGAAGCGAAACGGCCAGAGGGGAAAAAGGCCGCATAAAGAGGCGGGCGGAATCGAGCCGCAACGCCCATAGACAAGACTTCAGGCCCGGAAACCCCACCGGGCCTTTTTCTTTTGCGGAGAGGATTATGACGGGTGGGCGAGATCGCGTGCGGCGCCGGCCGTCAGCATGTCCATCCGCTCCCGGAGCGCGCGTTCACCGATATCCTTGCCGGAAGTGTTGAGATCGGCGAGGATTTTGGCAATCAAGCCTTCGTCGTCGGCGCTCGCCACCCTGATATCGACGAGTTGCTCGAGATAGGCTTCGATATCGACCGCACCCGTCATGGTGCAGACCCACCGCGCCAGCAGCCGGTCCCGGCGCGAGCGCACCCGGAACGCCATTTCGCAATCCAGGAAGTAGATCTGCTCAAGCGCTTTCTCACGGTCTTCGAACACGTTCATGAGGAGGGTTCCTGCGTGCCATTCGTTGTTGCGAGCAATCGCTCGAGCGCCTTCGGCTCAATCCGCACGATCCTGCGCAACCGATTACCTTGCGAGATCGACGGAAGGTGAATGAAGGTCGCGACGCGCCGATAAGCAAGCCAGGAAAGCCCTTCGACAGGCTCTTCGTCCTGCACGACCTTGTAGTCGCCGGCGGGCTGCATCTCTTCACTGAGATCGGGGAGCATGAAGGGGGAAGAGAAATGAACGATGGTGTTTGTCGTGCGTGTGGATGATGCGTCTGCGGACATGGTGACGAACTCCGGCTTAAGGCGGTTGATCGCAGTCCGGCGAAAGCCTCATCCGGGCATCGGCATGGCCATCGGAATCAGGAGCGATGGCGTCCTCAAGTCTCTGACACCGACATGAGCCATATAGCCAAACGACGACTAAAAACCTGTAGGCTTCAATTACGTCATCATTAAGAAATAATAGCCGAAATGAACATTTAATTTTGTATTATTTGTGATGTTAAAAATAACAATGGAATATTTTCGCACAAATACAGCTCTGTATGCGATTTATGTTTTAAATAAACATCGGAAAATTTATTGTGTTATTATTTAAGTGTGCGGTATCGCGCGGATTTTTTAATGATTGGATTTCGAAATGCAAAATATAACATGGCTTCGTCACGGCCTGTGGGGCGCCGTATGCGGCGCGGTCGCGCTGGCGATCGTCGGCTTCACCTGGGGAGGCTGGGTCACATCCGCCGGCGCCCGAAAGGCAGCCGGCATCGAGCGTACCTCCGCCATAGTCTCCGCATTGACACCCTACTGTCTCGACCGTGCCAAGAGCGATCCGGCTTCAGCAGAAATCATGGCGCAGCTGAACGCCGCAGGCACCTATGGTCGCAGCAGGGTCATCGAAAATGCCGGCTGGGCAACGCCGCTCGGCAGCGTCGAACCGAACCGGGATCTGGCACAGGCCTGCCAGCTGGCACTCGGCAAGCCGAGTTGACGTGACGGTACTGGCAATGCCGGGCTGTTGCTGCTCACGAGAACGCCGCACGGCATACCTGGCGGTGACAACTACCGAACCCATGAGGTCGCCTTCCCTTCCGCCCTCCCCGTGAATTGCGCTGCATTACCCGAGAGGGCCGGCCCCGGCCATGGCGGCGCGATCAAGTTAAAACAGGAGGCATGCATGATGCCGAGACACAATGACGCCAAATCCTCCGCCGCAGCCGACCGTCACGACTTCGGCGCCAATGGTAATCGCCCAGTCGGCAATCGTTCCGCCCATGAGTTGATCGCCGATGCCGCCGCTGCGCGCACCACCCTCACCGACCCGCTCCCGGAAACGCCTGCAGCCCACGAACATCATCAGGCAAAAAAGCCTCGGCCTCATGCAAAAAGGCACCGGACCACCGAAGCCGATCAAAAGGCCCTGGCCGCGGAAATACTTCCGACGATAGGGGAGCTTGAGGGGGCGCGGGACGACCACAGCAAGAAGATCGCCAGCCAGGAAGCCGACCATCGAGCCGAGGACGCCGCCAGAGAGGCTGGCGGAGAAAAATGAAATCAGGCCACTGCCGCGGCCTTCGCGTCGGCGGTCGAAATATTGAGCCACAAATCCGTGGCCGGGACTCTGCCTCCACGCCGCTCGGATGCGTGCCTTGCGGCATCATACTTCAGGTCGATAGTCTTCCCGCCGCGCAGCGGCTATCATCCGCAGCCTGAGATCCGTCAGGGCATCTGGAGCTTCGACCTTGCGTTCCTATTCCTTCGGGCCGTACATCTTCATTCCGGAACGGCAGTCGCTGGTGAAGAACGAGCGGCCGGTGCGGCTCGGCAGCCGCGCGGTGGAAATCCTGGCCGCCCTCGTGGAGCGCCCCGGCGAGCTCTTGAGCAAGGATGAGCTGGTCTCGCGCGCCTGGCCGGAAACCTTCGTCGAGGAAAGCAATCTCAAGGTCACCGTCGCAGCCCTTCGCCGCGCGCTCGGCGATGCGCCCGCCGATATCGGCTATATCGCGACAGTCAGCGGCCGGGGCTATCGCTTCGTCTCGCCGGTGCATGCCGCCTGGGAGGGGGAAAAGCAGCTCCCTGCCCCGGTTGCGCCGGCTCGTGCCCATAATCTGCCTGTTACCACCACGCGGCTGGTGGGCAGAGGCGATGCGGTGAATGCGACGCTCGATGCGCTCTTCCGCTCCCGCCTCGTCACCATCGTCGGGCCCGGCGGCATCGGCAAGACCCGGCTCGCGCTTGCCGCCGCCGAGGCGCTGGCGGGCGCCTGTCAGCACGGCATCTGGTTCGTCGATCTGGCGCGGGTGAGTGATGCGGCACTCGTGCCCACCTCCATCGCATCGGCACTCGGGCTCAGGGTTCACTCGGCCCGTATTGAAGCGGCCCTCGCCGCCTTCGCAGCCGATCGCGAACTGATGCTGATCCTCGACAATTGCGAGCATGTGATCGAGGCGGCCGCCGCCTGCGCCGGCATGCTGCTTGCCGCTGCCCCAAGGCTCAGGATCATCGCCACCAGCCGCGAGCCGCTGCGCATCGGTGAGGAACAGCTCTACCGCCTGCCGCCACTGGAAAGCCCGCCGCAGGATGCTGCGCTCTCCGCCGCCGAGGCGCTGGCCTTTCCGGCCGTCGAGCTTTTCGTCGAGCGCGCCGCCAAGAGCTTTCCCGGCTTCGAACTCGATGATGCCGATGCGCCCGTCGTCGCCGAGATCTGCCGCCGGCTCGATGGGCTGGCGCTGGCGATCGAGCTAGCCGCGCCCCGGCTCGATGCCTTCAGCGCCCGCGAACTGCTCGACCTGCTCGCCGATCAGTCCCAGCTCTGCAACATGCGCTCCGGCCCCGATCGTCACCACACGCTCGCCGCCACGCTCGACTGGAGCTATGGGCTGCTGGCCGAGCCCGAACGCATGCTGCTGCGGCGCCTCTCGGTTTTCGCCGGCGCCTTCAGCCTGGAATCGGCCTGCGCCATTGCCGCCGACAAGGGAAATCCCCGCGCCCAATGCACTCAGGGCGTCGCAAATCTCGTGGCGAAATCGCTCGTCGCCATCGAGCGCGGCGAGCTTGGCACGCAATACCGGCTGCTGGATACGACCCGCCGCTACGCGCTCGAAAGGCTGGAGGAAAGCGGCGAACGCGAGGCGTTGCGCCAGCGCCACGCCGAACATCTCCTGGTGCTTGCCGAACGCGCCGAGACCGAGTGGAAGATCCGCCCGACGGACCAGTGGCTGGCCGAATATGGCAGCAAGGTAGACGATATCCGCCTGGCGCTCGGCTGGGCCTTCTCCACGGCAAATCGCAGCCTTGCGCTGGGCGTGGCGCTGACGGTAGCCGCCATCCCCTTCTGGGAGCATCTGTCGCTGGTGGAGGAGTGCCGCGCCCGCCTCGAAGCTGCGCTGGAAACATCGCTTGCCGATACCAGAAGCCTGCGTGACGAGATGAAGCTGCATCTGGCGCTGGGTACCGCGCTCTTTCACACGCGCGGCCCGGTTCCCGAGGTCAAGGCGGCCTGGGCGACAGCGCTCGGTTGTGCCGAAACGCTTGGCGATATCGAGTTTCAGATGAGCTGCCTCTGGGGCCTCTGCGATTACGCCACCTGGACCGGCGACCACCGCACGACGCTGGCAACCGCCGAGAAGATCCGCAAGCTCGCCGATACCAGCGGCGATCCCGCCGCCCGCACCAATGTCGAGCGGCAGACCGGAACGGCGCTGCGCTACCTCGGCGAACTCGGCAAGGCGCGGCGGCATTTCGAGCGCATGATCGCGCATTACGTGCCGCCGGTCACGCGCTCGGATATTGCCCGCTTCCAGCTCGACCCGCGCTCGGCGGCGCGCGGCACGCTTGCCAATGTTCTCTGGCTGCAGGGCCATCCGCAAAAGGCGGTCGCCATGGCCGAGCGCCAGTTGGAGGAAGCGCGCGCCGCCCGCCATGCGCTGGCGCTCTGCAACGCCCTGATCCACACCACCTGCCCCATCGCGCTCTGGACCGGAGATCTCGACGGCGCCGAACGCATGCTTGCCACGATCGAAGTCCACATGGCCGAACATGCCATGACGATCTGGATGGCGATGGGCCGCTGCCTGCGCGCCGATTGCCTGCTGCAGAGCGGCGATGCCAGGGGTCTTGCGCTGATGAGAGGCGCGCTCGAAGAGCTTGACGATGTCGGCTTCCGTATGCGCTGCCCCTTCTATACCGGCATCTATGCCGCCGGCCTGGGCGCGTTTGGCGATCCAGCCTCCGGGCTTGCGGCGATCGAACCGGCCATCGCGCTCTCAGCCTCCACGGGCGAGCTCTGGTGCATGCCGGAACTGCTGCGCATCAAGGCCGACCTCCTGCGCCGGGACAATGGTGCCCGCACGGTGCAGGCCCGCGACGCGCTTTATCTGCAGGCGCTCGATCTCGCCCACCGGCAGGGCGCGCGCTCATGGGAGCTGCGCACGGCAACGACACTTGCCGAGGACTGGTTCTGGCAGGGGCATGGCGCCAGGGCGAGCGATCTGCTCACCCCCATCTATCGCCGCTTCAGCGATGGTTTCGAGACAGCCGATCTCGTCCGCGCGCGTCTCATCCTCGATGCATTACCGGTGGGCGGCGATGGGCGTCGCGGTGCCGGGCCGCTGCATCCCGGCCTGTCACACACCGACACGCTGCAATGACCGGCTGGCACGATCGAGCATCAGCAGCACAGGCGCGACAGCCCCGATAAAGGCAAAGACCGTCAGCGCCTCGCCATAGCGCGTGCCACCATCCGCCAGGATATGCAGCATGGCAGGGCCAAGGCCGGCGCCCATCGTCAGCGCCATGTAATTGATGCCGAAGAGCTTGCCGAAGCTGCGCATGCCGAAGCGCCGCGCCAGCAGATATCCGATCGCATCGCCCTCCGCCCCCGTGGCAAGGCCGAAGAACACGGCGCTGACATAGGCCGCCACCTGCCCCTCGGAATTCAGCAGGATCAGATGGCCGATCACGGGTGCTGCAAAGGCGAGCGCCGTCAGCGGCACCGGCGAAAACCGGTCGAGCAGCGCCCCGAAGCCCAGGCGCATGATGATGAAGGAAAGCCCCACCATGCTCATCACGAAGGCCGCTTCGGCAGGTGCCGCACCACGATCGGCCAGTTGCACGGGCAGCGAGATCGAGCCGGCGGCCGCCGCGAAATAGTTGAGGAAGAAGGCCGCCAGCATCAGCCAGAAACTTGAGGTCTGCAGCGCCTGCGGCACGTCATGCCCCTCGCCGTACGCATCCTTCCGCACCGCCGGCGGATCGCGGATCACGAAGAAGGCGACCGGCAGCGTGATCGCCAGGGCCACGGCGGCGGCCGCGACGAAGGCGAAGCGCCAGCCCCAGAGCGAAATGATGAAGGCAAGCGCTGGCGGCACGGTGGCAATGGCGAGCCCGACGAAGGAAAGCATGATGCCGAGCGCCAGCCCGCGCCGCGCCTTGAACCAGCCGACGATCACATAGGTATAGGGCACGCCGGTCTGCGCCGCCCCGAGCAGGCTGGCGATGGTGACGGCGATGGTGAATGCCTGCAGGCTCTGCGACGTCACGCCGATGCCCGTCAGGCCGATCGCCATCAGCAGGGAGGATGCGATCAGCACCCGGCGTGGCCCGAAGCGATCCGTCAGCGCGCCCACGACAGGCGACATCAGCCCGTTGACGATGGCGATCGGCGCCACCACGGCGGCCACCATCGTCCGGTCCCAGCCGGTATCTTCGGCGATTGGCACGACGAATACGCTGAATCCGTAGATCAAGATGATGCCGATGCTGAAATACATGCCGAGGCCGGAGCCGAGCACGATCGCAACCGGCCCGAGCCGGCCCGCCAATCTGTCCATAGTTTCCCCCATCGGCGCCAGTTCCCCAACTGTCGGCCCCCTCCGATGAGGGAAGCAGCCCACGCGCCTTCACCGAATTTCCCCGATCTTCACCCCAGCCGCAAGCACCGCGGGTCTAGAATTTCCTCAATTGCCCGCACCGCAAAGCACCAGAAATCCCGAGGAGATCAGCATGTCATACGAAGAGAACAGCCAGAACCAGCCCGAAAACCCTGAACGCCGCGCCGTGCTGCGCGCCGCAGGCGGCGTCGCGATCGGCGGCATGGCCGCAGCCCTTTCGGTCAGCACTACGGTATCGGCGCAGCAGGCGCCGGCAACTGCCCGCGACCCGAATTCTCTTGGCGGTCGCCTGCAGGGCGTGCAGCATTTCGGCCTCACCGTGCAGAACATGGAGCGCGCCTATGAGTTCTACACCGCCGTTCTCGGCGGCACGGAAGTCTTCCGCCATGGCGATTTCCAGGGCGATGCGGTGCAGAACACGCTGCTCGCCGACCAGGAAATCATCGCCAATGCGTTGGGCGTCGCCCCGCGCACCATCGGCGTGCCGGATCTGCGCGGCGGCGCCCAGCGCCTCGACGTGCGCTTCATCCAGTTCGACAATGTGGTGATCGAGCTTCTGCAATATCGGGACGCCGACCAGCCGATGGGCGGCCCGAAAGCCTTTGCAGAGCCGGTGGAGCACATGAGCCCCGCCTTCCCGCGCATGATGCATATCTGCTTCTATGTGCGCGACGACGTCGACTTCAACCAGTTCATCACCGATCTCGAAGCCGAATCCGCACGGCGCGGCATGACGCAGGTACGTGCCAACCGCATCATCCGCGTGACGACCGAGGAAGAGCGCAAGGCCGCCCCCCAGAACACCAACACCAACAAGGTGACGGTCGCCCCTTCCGACGGCTGGGAGCTGATCTATTGCAAGGGGCCGGAGGGCGAGCAGCTGGAATTCGTGAAGGCGCTTGGGCCGGTGAAGCAGCGCTTCGCCGATGCCCATCAGGCGCATATGCGGCTTGCCAGCGCCAATTGACCCGATCCGCCACATCCATTATCAAGCCGCGCCTCCGCCGGGAGGCATCGCGGACAAGGAGATATGCCATGAACATTCTGCTTCATCTGCAGAGATCGGCCCTGCTTGCGGGCCTCATCATCATCCCTGGCCTGGCTGCCGCCGAGGGCGGACCGGGCGCCGGCTATGGCAAGATATCGGACGGCGCCTATTCGATCGTCGCCGAAGTGCGCGCCAAACCCGGCAAGGAGGCGGAGCTTCGCGCCGTCACTCTGCCGCTGATCGATCTCGTGCGCGGCGATCCCGCCAACCTCGTCTATTTCCTGCAGGAAAACCGGGAAAGCCCCGGCCATTTCATCTTCTACGAGATCTTCGCCAATCAGGCCGATTTCGAAGCCCATAACGCCATGCCCTACGTGAAGGACTGGTTCGCCAAACTGCCCGACCTCGCCGATGGCGGCGTCAAGGTGATGCGCATGGAAGTGCTGGCGCCGGCCGCGAAATAGCTGGCGTCCCCGGCAATGAAACGGCGTCACCGGCAGGTGACGCCACCCAACCCATCAGGGAGTATCGACATGAGGCTCAAGGACAAGGTTGCATTGATCACCGGAGCGGCAGGCGGCATCGGCCATGCCGTGGCCGAGCTCTTCACGAAAGAAGGCGCCATCGTCATCGCCACCGATATCAAGCCGCCGGAAAAGCCCTATGCCGGCGATGTGGAGGTGATGACACTCGACGTGACGAGCGAGGAACAATGGGCAACGACTGTCGCCGCCATCCTGCGCAGGCACGGCCGCCTCGATATCCTCATCAACAATGCCGGCATCATCGCCTATGAGCCGCTGGACAAGCTTGAAATGCGGGAATGGCAGAAGATGATCGCCGTCGACCAGACCGGCGTCTTCCTCGGCATGCGCGAGGCCGTGCGCGTCATGCGCAGGCAGCAGGCCGGCGCTATCGTCAACATTTCCTCGATCTGGGGCAGCGCCGCAGTATCAGGCGCCCACAGCTACCACGCCGCCAAGGGCGCGGTGCGCAACATGTCGAAGAATGCCGCCATGACCTATGCCGGCGAAGGAATCCGCGTCAATTCCGTCCATCCGGGCTTCATCCACACGCCGCTGACCGACGCCCAGAACCCGGAGCTGAACAGGATCGTCATCGACACGACGCCAATGAAACGCGGCGGCCAGCCGATGGAAATCGCCTACGGCTGCCTGTTCCTCGCCTCCGACGAGGCAAGCTATGTCACCGGTACCGAACTGAATATCGACGGCGGCTATCTCGCGCAGTAACGCCGCTGGGCGCGTTCGGGCCTGCCCGCTCTCCGCTCTGTTGCGACCAAGCCGGCCCTAATTCGCGAGATAGGCCTGCAGAAAATCCTTCACGCTGGCGATCGATTGTTCCGCCGCAACCTGATTATATTCCTCCACATGCCCGAGGATCGTCTTCGGTTTCTTCATGGCCTCGTCATCGAAGTCGTGACGCGCACCGGGATAAACATGCAACATTATCGGCGGCCCCTTGCCGCTGAGATTGGCGATCCGCTTGCGGCACCGCTCCGCAGGGCTCCAGTCATCGAGATCGCCGTTCAGGATCAGTGTCGGCACCGTCGCATCGCCTTCATGCGGCGCGCAGACCGGATAATAGCCGATCGCCGCCCGGAACTTCTCATCCATCAGTTGCGCGTTCCCCTCCACTTTCGTCGCCTCCAGCGTGGCAATCCCACCCGCCGAAAAGCCCATCAGCGCCACGCGCTTCGGATCGATGAAGCCGGTCTTCGCCAGGAAATCCAGCCCGCCATAGGCATCGAAGACGCGATAAGGCAGATAGGTGGTGCAATTGCTCTCGATGTTGCGGGTGGCGTAACTGTCGACCACGAGCACGGCATAACCCCAGGACACCAGCCGCTGCGGCCAGACCTCTTTCACATGCGCATGGAGGCCGCCGCACCCGTGCATCAGCACGACGGCGGGAAACGGGCCGTTGCCATCGGGATGGGAGAGATAGCCGATCAAGGGGGTGGTTTCGGGTGTGGGAAGTGGTGTGCCGTTTTCCTTCGCCTTGCGCTCGAGAAATGGGCTTGGCTTCACCACGCCGCTGTCGAAGTGGACGAGTTCGTCGGCTTGGGCTCGCGGGAGGAAGAGCAATGAGAGAGTGAGGTAAAACAACAGTTGAGGCAATTTCACTTGATGACCTCATTCGGGACGGCAGCCTGGTGTACACCAAGCAATGTGGATGTGGCGCCGCCTCGGTCAAGGCAATGCGGCCGAGAGGCGCAGTACCCTCTCTTCCTCATTCCTGTGCTTGTCACAGGAATCCAGCCGGCTTGCGTCTGCAAGCCGAAAAGACTCTGACATTTTAATGGCTTATACGGTCATCTCTTTCCAAGAGTCCCCCACCGCGTAGACACGCGACCGCTGGATTCCTGTGACAAGCACAGGAATGAGGGAGGAGAGTGAAGTGCTCCCCCATCCTCGGTGGCCTACTCCGCAGCCTCCCCGGGCTGCACTTCCGCCATATCCACCTCGACCTCTTCCACCGGCCCCATCACCTCCACCTCATACGAATAGCCTTCCAGCATCGTATAGGTATGCTCGATCGTCTGGATCTGCTTTTCCGTCTTGCGGATGGCGTCGGCGATGGCTTCGCTGCGGGCGCGCATCATGGAGCCGAGCACGTCGGTTTCGGGGCGGCGTCCCAAGCGGTCTATGTGCTTGCGCACGCGGGCGCGGTGGCGTTCAAGTTCGAGAATGTGGAAGCGGCTCTTGACGATATCGTCGGAGAGTTTGCGGCGCATGGCGGCCACGGGGTCGAAGCTGCCGGGTTCGCGCTCGTCGAGGATCACCTCGTTTACGAGCGATTCGAGCATCAGCACGCCCTCGAGATCCTTGGGGTCGGCAAGCTGCGGATCGTAGCCGGTATCGTCGTAGACGCGGCGGCGCACCGGGTCCTGCAGGAGTTCGTAGGCGATCTGCAGGCGATTGAAATTCTCCACATCGCCGCCGGCATCCGGATGCGCGCCCTTGGCGGCCTTGCGCCAGGCAAGCTTGATCGCCTCGCCATTGGCCTCGCGCTCCACTCCAAGCATGGCATAGGGATCGATCACGCCGGCATTTCCTTCATTCACTGCTTCGTTCCTCCGAGACCTAACGGCTGGCTCACGCCGCATCAAGCCCCGAAACACCCTGCCATAATTGCGGCCGCTCGGGACGAAATTGTGGAACGCGGTGGATTTTCCCACAGGCTCGCGGCGAATGGCCGGGATTTTCTTTTGTTTCGCATCTCAGGAATGGAACACAAGGCTAAACTCAAGCTTGTGTCGGCGCCAGCATAAGTATTAGAAATCGCGCCCAGTTGAAAAAAATTTCGCGCGGCATTGATCCCGGCGCAAGACGCGCAAAGGGAAATGTTCGGTCAGGGCACCGCCCTTGGGTGGCATCGCGCCGCGCTGGAGTTGTAATTTTAGCCCCCGTCCAGCTATGAGACAGATTTATGAGAGCGTCCTAACACTCCACCAACCATTTGAATCGTCATCATTTCCTGCGATGCAAAATGCCATGCCACAATATTGCCGCTTGCCTTTTGCCCCAAATGCTGGCACCAACTGTGCCACTCGGGCATTTCGCATGCCGGTGACTGGACTGAAGCGGTAATGCCCTGTCGGAGCGCCAATTCCGTGCAGGGCGGTATGGGTGACACCCATGCGCGTAGATGTTCTTTCCCCGTACGTGACGTCTCGACTGACCCTTCGCGTCCGGCTCCAGGGCCGATGCGCGAAAGCTAAAGCCGTCCGCCTCCCCTCCGCCGGGGGTGCGGATAAACTAACTTACTGATGGGAAAAGGACTATCCCCATGGCCACCAAGGGCACCGTAAAATTCTTCAACCAGGACAAGGGTTTTGGTTTCATCACGCCGGAAGGCGGCGCGAAGGACGTTTTCGTCCACATCTCCGCTCTCCAGGCTTCTGGCATCCAGTCGCTGCGCGAAGGCCAGCAGGTTTCCTTCGATACCGAGCCGGATCGCATGGGCAAGGGCCCGAAGGCTGTCAACATCCAGGCCTTCTGATTTGACTTGACTGCTTCGGCAGGTGACGGCGCTCCGCAAGGGGCGCCGTTTTTGTTTCCGGCGTCCGGTGGCGGCACTCGATCCGTCTTTCTGCAGCATATGAAAAAGGCGAGCCCCTCCAGGCCCGCCTTTTCCTTTGTCCTGCCGGTATTTGCTTACCGGTTCTGCGCCACTACCTGTTCTGCGCAACCGGCCGCACCAGCGGCGTCACACGGCGGATCGTCACGCGGCGGTTCTCCTGGTTCGGGCCAACAGTGTTGACCTTCAGATAGCGCTCGCCATAGCCCTGCGTCGCAAGGTTCTCAGGCGGAATGCCATAGACATCCGTCAGCACGTTGGCGACCGATTCCGCGCGCTGGTCCGAAAGGATCAGGTTGCTCTGGTCGGAGCCGACGGCGTCCGTATGGCCTTCGATCAGGAAGGTCTCGCTCTGGTCCTTTTGGAGCACTTCGTTGATCGCGTCCGCCACCTTGCGCAGCGTGCGCGCCTGGCTCATCGGGATCTCGGAGCTGCCGGTGGCGAAGGTTACCGTATCGAGATCGATGCGGCGCACCTTGTCGCGGATACGGGCGGAGTACTTCACCTCGTTCAGCGAATAGACGCGCTCGACAGGCTCGACAGGCGGCTCGCTCAGGAACTCGTAATAGTCGCGGTCCGGATCGGTGCTGGTGTCGATGATGTAATCGTTGAGCGGCACGCGCAGGCGCATCGGCGGCAGGTCCGCACCCGGATCGTCGAAATAGTCGCGATCAGGATCCTCGTAGAGCTCAGGCGCATAATAGAGAACCGTCTCCCGGCCGCGGGCATCGACGCGTGAACGCTGGATAATGTCGCCGTAGCGGTTGCGGATCGTCACGATGCGATAGCCCTCGGGGCGCACGATCGTCTCGCGGTAACGGTCGCCGGACAGCTGCTCGTAATCGGGCCGTTCGCCGTCACGCAGGAAGCGGCGGTCGTCGTCGCTGCGAACGACGGTGCGGCCGCCGAACTGGATGATGACGCGGCTGTCATCCGTCCGCTGGCCGAAATCGGCACCGTCAGGCCGGTCGAATTGCGGGCGGCGGTCCATGCGGCGGCCCTGCTCGCGGGTCACGGCTTCCATCTCGACGGGCGGACGCTGCTGCTGGCCGCGATTGAGCGACTGCGCCTCGGCATCCGACTTCGGCACCTGGAAATCCTGGCTGTCTGCGCGCTGGCGGTCACGGTCGCGGCGGCCCTGCCGGCCCTGGCTGCGATCGGCATCCTTGTCGCTGTCGAGAACGGCGGCACCGTTTTCGACCGGCAGGACGATGGTCTCGTTGCTCTTGGCCGGGTTCTTGGCGATATCCTCGCGGCGCTTCAGCTCCTGCGGGGTTACCTTTTCAGGTGCGGGAATGGCCTGCTCAGCCTGCTGCGGCGCGTTGGCTGCCGGCTGTTCGCCGGGCTGCGGGGCATTGGCGGCCGGCTGCTCGGGCTGCTGACCCGCAGGCTGTTCGGCCTGCTGGCCCTGCTGCGGCGCTGCTTCGGCAGGCTGTTCGGTCGCAGCCGGCTTTTCCGCCGTCGCGGGCTTTTCAGCGGCCGGCTTCTCGGCTGCGGGCTTTTCGGCTGTAGCTGGCTTTTCGGCAGGAGCCGGTGCTTCGCCAGCGGGAGCTGCCTGCTGCTCTGTTGCGGCGGGCTTCTTGCCGCCGCCGGCCGGGCGCTTGCCGCCCTGCTCTTCGCCCTGTGGCTGGGTGCCCTGCTCTGCCGGCTGTTCAGCCGTCTCGGGCTTCTGGCGCTGCGGGCGCTGGCGCGGCTTTTCGGCCGGCTGATTCGCCTCGCCGGCATCAGGTGCTGCGGCTGCGGGTGCTTCTGCAGCCGGCTGCTGTGCCTCGGGGGCTGCCTGCTCGTTATTCTGCTTGTTGCGGTCGCGCTGGCGCTTCGGCTGCTCGGGCTGTGCTTGCGGCTGCTCGGCTTGAGGCTGCTGTGCTTGCGGCTCTGCCTGCTGCTCCGGCTGCGCCTGACGCTGGCGGCGCGGACGCTGCTGCTCTTCGGCAGGCGCCTGCTGCTGCTCGGGGGCTGCCTGTTCAGGCTGGGCCTCGCGCTGGCGGCGTGGGCGGGCGGGCTCTTCCGCAGCCGGGGCCTGCGCTTCCGGCGCGGCCTGCGGCTCGGGCTGACGCTGGCGCTGCGGCTTCTGTTCCGGCGCTGCTTCGGCCGGTGCCTCCCGCTGCGGCTTTTCGGCCGGCGCTTCCTGTTGCTGCTGTTCCTGGCCCTGGCCGTGCTTGCGCTTCTTCAGAAGCTCCTCGTCCGAGGGTGCTGCTTCCTGCGCGACCTCATAGCTGCCCTCTACGGTGGTGCTGACGGCGCCCTGCGCTCCTGTGCCCACTGCGGCGTATGCGCCCGCCGGCTGCATCGCGAATGTCAGGGAAAGCAGCGGAAAGGCTGCACTGGCAAACAGTCTGGATTTCATGCCCATAAGGGTTTCCTCGTTCTTGTTCTCACGTCAACCGGGGCTGACTGCCCGGCAATCACGGCTTTTTGTGCATCAAGCGAAGCACAAATTGCTAAAATGCCGATTTGTTCCGCAAACTATGAAGGGAGGCATTAACCTCGCCTGAACATGCCGGTCGGGCCGCGTTCATCTCGACTCAGCGGCCCTTTGGCGGTTGCAGCGCACAATTGCGGCGGGATTCCTGTTGCAATTTTGTGAAAAAAAGTTTGATTATCGCCGCAAGACGGTGGTGGCACCGTCGAAGTGTGCGGCGGCCGGCGAACAACAAAAAGACCCGGCGCCACCAACAGAGAGGATCCTCATGCGCATTTCCACAAAGCTCTTTGCTGCAGCCTCGCTTGCGGCAATGTCTCTTTTCGCCGGCTCGGCCCTTGCCGATGGCGAAAAATACGTGATCGGCACGGACTCGACCTACCCGCCGTTCGAATTCGTCGACGCCAGTGGCACCATTCAGGGCTTCGACATCGATATCGCCAAGGCTCTTTGCACCGAGATGAAGGCTGAATGCTCCTTCGTTTCCACCGATTGGGACGGCATCATCCCGGCGCTCAACGCCAAGAAGTTCGACATGATCGTCTCCTCGATGTCGATCACCCCGGAGCGCCTGAAGCTCGTCGACTTCTCCAACAAGTACTACAACACCCCGCCGGCAATCGCCGTGCCGAAGGACTCCACGATCACTGACGTTGCCGGCCTCAAGGGCAAGGTGATCGGTGCGCAGACCTCCACGACGCACGCCAACTACGCCGAGAAGCACCTCGCCGACACCGAGCTGAAGCTCTACCCGACGGCTGACGAATACAAGCTCGACGTTTCCAGCGGCCGCGTTGACGCCGTTATCGACGACGTCGTCGTTCTCTCCGAATGGGTCAAGTCCGACGCCGGCGCTTGCTGCAAGATCCTGACGACCCTGCCGGTCGACAAGGAAATCAACGGCAATGGCGCAGGTATCGCCATCCGCAAGGGTGACCCGCTGAAGGACAAGCTGAACACGGCGATCGCCGCGATCCGCGCCAGCGGCGAGTACAAGAAGATCCAGGACAAGTACTTCGACTTCGACGTTTACGGCGAATGATAAATTCGCTATCTGGCCGATGAAGGTAATGGCGGAAGGCTTGCTCTTCCGCCATTTTTTGTTTGGCAACACGGCGATGTCGAAACGGCACGAGCCGTGCAGGAAATTCTCATGCACATTTTCACGAAGCTCCTTGCTGCTGCCTCTCTCGCGGCAATGTCCCTCTTTGCCGGCGCGGCTCTCGCCGACGGCGAGAAATACGTGATCGGTACTGATTCAACCTACCCGCCCTTCGAATTCGTCGATGCCAGCGGCACCATCCAGGGCTTCGATATCGATATCGCCAAGGCACTCTGCGCTCGCATGAAGGCCGACTGTTCCTTCGTTTCGACTGACTGGGACGGCATCATCCCGGCGCTCAACGCCAGGAAATTCGACATGATCGTCTCTTCGATGGCGATCACCCCGGAGCGCCTGAAGCTCGTGGATTTCTCCGATCATTTTTACCGAACCCCGCCGGCCATCGCCGTGCCGAAAGATTCCACGATCACTGATGTCGCCGGCCTCAAGGGCAAGGTGATCGGCGCGCAGACCTCCACGACGAACGTCAACTATGCCGAAAAGCATCTTGCCGACACCGAGTTGAAGCTCGACCCGACGGCTGATGAGTACGAGCTCGATATTGTCGCTGGCCGTGTCGATGCCGTCATTGATGACATCGTCGTTCTCTCCGAGTGGGTGAAGTCCGAAGACGGCGCCTGCTGCAAGATCCTGACGATCCTGCCGATCGACAAGGAAATCAGCGGCAGCGGCGCAGGTATCGCCATCCGCAAGGGCGATCCGCTGAGAGAAAAGCTGAACACGGCGATCGCCGCAATTCGCGCCAGCGGCGAGTACGAGAAGATCCAGCACAAGTACTTCGATTTCGACGTTTACGGCGAATGACAAATTCGCTATCTGGCCGCTGAAGGTAATGGCGGAAGGCTTGCTCTTCCGCCATTTTTGTTTGACAAATATGGCAATATCAAAACGGCAAAAGCCGTGAGGGGACATTTGGCATGGGCGGATTGTTTTCCGCGCTCGGCTCCTTCTGGAGCGCACTTGTGCACATCGTCGATCCGCTATGCGGGCCTGCCGGCATTTTCACCTGGTTCGGTCCGGGGACGATTCTGGCCTGTGGCGATACCGGATGGGGCGACGAGATCGCGCTCGGCCTGCAGGTTACGGTGTCGGTGGCGCTCGTCACCCTGCCGATCGGCCTGATCATCGGTTTCTTCGTGGCGCTCGGCCAGCAATCGGAAGAAAAGTCGCTGCGTCTGGCAGCCGGCATCTACACCACGATCTTCCGCGGCCTGCCCGAGCTTCTGACCCTCTTCATCATCTATTACGGCATGCAGATGCTGATCCAGTATCTGCTGACGCTTGCCGGCTATGACGGCCCGCCGATCGAGATCAACGCTTTCTTCGCCGGCGTCATCGCCCTCTCTGTGGTCTTTTCCGCCTATTGCTCGGAAGTGCTGCTGTCTGCCTTCCGCGCCATTCCCAAGGGGCAATATGAGGCGGGAGACGCGCTCGGC
Source organism: Hyphomicrobiales bacterium (assembly GCA_900471925.1). Classification (GTDB taxonomy): domain Bacteria; phylum Pseudomonadota; class Alphaproteobacteria; order Rhizobiales; family Rhizobiaceae; genus Rhizobium. The sequence continues at coordinate 128,539 of UCGV01000012.1, read as the reverse complement.
CTGCATCGCGGCCGCGTATTGCGCCTGATCGTGCTGCCGCAGCTGATCCGTATCGCGCTGCCCGGTCTCACGAACCTCTGGATGGTGCTGCTGAAGGACACGTCCTATGTCTCCATCATCAGCCTTGCCGATATCCTGCGCCAGACGAACGTGGCCGTACGCGTGACCAAGGAACCCTTCTTCTTCTACGGCATCGCCTGCTGCCTTTATCTGGTGCTGGCCATCCTCTCCTCCTTCCTGCTCGTCTATGTCGACCGATGGGCCAAGCGTTCGGAGGTTCGCCGATGAGCCATGCGGAAACATTGATCGCGCCGCAGCCGGCACCCCGGGCGGTCGCCAAGCCGATCACGGGCGCGCGCATCGGCGGCCATATTCTCGTCGCCTTCTGGGCGCTGCTCGGCGCGCTTCTGGTCTACACCGTTATTGCCGGCTGGGACCCGGAAAAGTTCACCCGCTACGGGCCGCGCTATCTGCACGGCCTCTGGGTGACGCTGAGCATCGTCTTCCTCTCCGTCATCTTCGGCGCGGTACTCTCGCTACCGCTCGCCATGGCCCGCCTGTCGAAGAACCGGGTACTGAACTGGCTTTCTTACGGCTATATCTATTTCTTCCGTGGCACGCCGCTGCTGGCCCAGCTCTTCCTCGTCTATTACGGCCTCGGGGCGTTCCGCCCGCAGATGGAAGCCGTGGGCCTCTGGTGGTTCTTCCGTGATGCCTGGTACTGCGGCGTCTTCGCCATGACGATCAACACCGCCGCCTATCAGGCCGAAATCCTGCGCGGCGCGATCCAGAGCGTGCCCTACGGTCAACATGAGGCGGCCGCCGCCCTCGGCATCCACAGGAACATCGCCTTCTGGAAAATCGTGCTGCCGCAGGCTCTGATCGTGGCGCTGCGCCCCTATGGCAACGAGATCATCCTGCTCATCAAGGGCTCGGCGGTCGTCGCCATCATCACCGTGCTCGATCTGATGGGCGAGACGCGTTACGCCTTCTCGCGCACCTTCGACTACCAGACCTATCTCTGGGCAGCGATCTTCTATCTGACGATCGTCGAAGCGCTGCGCCACATCTGGGGCTGGCTCGAACGGCGCCTGACACGCCACCTGAAACGGTGAGGAGATTTGGCAGCACTCCCCGTACTGTGCTGCCAAGTCTTTGAAATCAAAAACAAATAGCTCTTTTCCCTGGTATCTGTCAAGCTTCGGTTAACCACCGCATGATTTCATTTCATGTGGCGCTAATAAGCGCTGAGTGGGAACGAGAAGAAGCGAGACAAGATGAACAAGGACATGGAAAAGCAGTTGCAGGGCTACGGGCTGACCACCGCCCAGATTCTCTACCGCATGCCGGATCACCCGGCCTTCCTGCAGACCTATATCTGGCAGGACTACGACCTCGCCCCGGACTTTCCGGAAATGCGTGGTTTTCTGAAGTTCTGGCAGGAAAAACTGGACGGCCCGCTGCATTCGGTACGCTACATTCATCGCAAGCTGATTTCGGCGACCGAATGGCGCGCTCTTAAGGGTGAATTCATCCTTCACTGAAATAGCGGTTGCGATGGCAGTCGGCGGGCTCTAAAACGCCCGAATGAACAAAAAGAAGATCGACGAAGAGGCTCTTGCGGAAGCCTATAACCGCGCGCTCGAGCTTGAAAAGGCCGGCGATATCGATGCCGCCGTGGAAGCCTACAAGGACGTCCTGGCTATTGATCCCGACGATCACGGCGGCGCGGCAGTGCGCATCGCCTCCATGGGCCGCGGCGAAACGCCCGTTCGCGCGCCGGACGCCTATGTCGAAACCCTCTTCGATCAGCATGCCGAAGTCTTCGAGGACGTTCTCGTCGAACAGCTCGGCTATCATGTGCCGATGCTGGTGCGCCAGCGCCTGCAGGATCTGAAGCTCGGCCCCTTCAAGCGCATGCTCGATCTCGGCTGCGGCACGGGCCTGACCGGCAGCGCTCTGTCCGATCTCTGCGAAGACATGACCGGCATCGATATTTCCGAAAACATGGTCGTCATCGCCGACGAGAAGGAAGTCTACGAGACGCTCTTCGTCGCCGAGGTCGAGGATTTCCTCGACGACAATGATGAAGACCCGTTCGACCTGATCACCGCCACCGACGTGCTGCCCTATCTCGGCGCGCTGGAGCCGCTGTTTTTCGGCGCCGCCGAAAACATGAACCCCGGCGGCATCTTCGTCTTCTCCTCGGAAACCCTGCCTGAAAACCTGGCGGACGGCCGCTCCTATATGGTTGGCCCGCACCAGCGCTTCATCCATACCGAGGCCTATATCCGCGAGCGCCTGGCCGCCACCGGCTTCGAGCTCATGGAAATCATCGAGATCAACGTGCGCATGCAGGAAGGCCAGCCGAGCCCCGGCCATCTGGTGACCGCCCGCTACAACGGCTGATCCTGATCGCAATACGCCCCACTGGCATTTCGCGGGCGCCCTGCTAGTTTCCTGACCTGACTGTTTCAGGAAAGGTCAACGCATGGCGCTCGTTCTCTACCAGCATCCGCTTGCCTCCTTCTGCCACAAGGTGCTGATCGCGCTCTACGAGAACGCGACCCCTTTCGAAAACCGCTTCGTCGATCTCGGCGACGAACAGTCGAGCGCCGATCTCCTGCGCTTCTGGCCAGTCGGCAAGATCCCGATCCTGCGCGACGAAACCCGTGACAGCACGGTTCCCGAAACCAGCATCATCATCGAATATCTCGACCGGCACTATCCCGGCCCGGTGACGCTGGTGCCGGAAGAAACCAATGCCGGCCTGCAGGTCCGCCTCTGGGACCGCTTCTTCGATCTCTATGTGCAGGTGCCGATGCAGAAGATCGTCATCGACCGCATCCGCCCCGAAGGCGCGACCGACCCGCACGGCGTCAACGAGGCGAAGGGCATGCTTGAGCTCGCCTATGACATGGTGGAAAAGCAGATCGACGGCAAAGCCTGGATCACCGGCAATGCCTTCACCATGGCCGACTGCGCCGCAGCCCCCGCCCTCTTCTACGCCCGCACGCTGGTACCCTTCACCGAGAGGCGCCCCGGCCTCGAAGCCTATTACCGCCGCCTGCTGGAACGCCCCTCCTTCGCCCGCGCGCTGAAAGAGGCGCTGCCCTATTTCAAGTTCTATCCCTACAAGGAAAATCTGCCGGACGAGTTTCAGCCGCAGGAATAGGTGGGAACGCCTGCCCGGCTAGTGGGCGTTCGAGTAACCCGACTGTCGCGCCGGATGCGCCTCACCAAATTCCGGCATGTCGAAACAGCGCTTCCCGAGCGCCGCCACGGCTGGAAAGGCCGAAAGGTCGATCTTGTAGAGATCGGCCATGACGATCTGCCCGGCGATGCAGATATCGGCAATGCCGGGAGTCTCTCCGAGCGCAAAGGGCGCAGGCGGACGCCGGGTGAGCAGGCGCTCGTAGGTGGCAAGCCCCTCGCTCGTCCAGTGCCGGCACCATGTCTCGATCGCGGCCGCATCGGCGCCGAAGCTCTGCCCGAGATGTTTGCGCACGCGCGGCACGATCAGCGGATGAGAGTCGGCGACGGCAATCAGCGCCAGCGACCGGGCATAAGCCTTCTCCTTCGCATCAGCGGGCATCAGCTTCGGCTCGGGATGGATATCGTCGAGATATTCCATGATCGCCAGCGATTGGAAGACGCGGTGACCATCGTGAACCAGCGTGGGTACGACATGCTCGGCGTTCACCTCGGCATAAGCGGCATCGAATTGACGCCCGGAGAGAATGTCGATCTCGATTTCCTCGAAGGGCAATTTCTTCAAGGCAAGCGCGACGCGGACACGAAATGCCGCATTGGAGCGCCAGAAGCCGTAGAGTTGAATGGTCATGGGATTATCCGTCCTGTCTGTTGAATGCCTGGGAACGACCCAGCCCTGTGTAGCGAATGACCCGGCATCGCGTCTCGCCTCGCGTCATTGCAGCGACGCAATGTCCCTTTGCCGGCCGTCAAGCGACTGGTTCAATCGATCGCGGCCAGTACTCCGCCGTGCTCTCCTTCAAGCAGCGCACGCCGCGCCAGCAGCCCGCCGCCGACATGATCGAAGAAGGCTCGCACGCGCGCCGTGTTGCGAAGATCCTTGTGCGTGATCAGCCACAGTTCCCGCGTCAGCTCTGCCAGCGGCTCGTGTACTCGTTCGATATCGGGTTCCAGGTCGCCGAGATAGCAGGGCAGCAACGCCAGCCCCAGCCCGGCCTTCACCGCCATCAGCTGGTTGATGAGACTGCTCGATCGATAGGCGAAGGCGTGCGGGGAAATATTCTCCGCAAGCCAGGTCGAGGCGGCTGCCACGGCGCCGTTGTCCCAGCCGATCACCACATGGCGGGACAGCGAGGCGATATCGGTGGGGGGCTCGCGTCCGGCGAGATAGAGCCTGCTGCCATAGAAGGTCCAGGGCGTCGAAGCGATCTTGCGCCCGAAGAGTTCGCCCTCATGCGGGCGCGTCGCCCGGATCGCGATATCGGCCTCGCGCCTGATAAGATCGAGTTGGCGGTTGTCGACGAGCAATTCGAGTTCGATACCGTCATGCTCTTGGCGAAAGCCCTCCAGCACCTCGTTGAGGATACGATAGGACAGCGTCTCCGACGATGTGATCCTGAGCTTGCCCAAGAGCTTCGCATCGCGCCCGGCAATCGACCGGTCGAGCGCCATGATCTCCGCTTCCAGCCGCTCGGCGGCCATCACCATCTGCGCGCCGGCTTCGGTCGGCACATACTGGTTCGCTCCACGGTCGAACAATTGCACGCCCCGGCGCCTTTCCAGCGCATTCAGCCAGCGGAACACCGTCGAGTGGTCGTGGCCGAGATCCCTTGCCGCGCCGACCAGCGACCCGGCCCTGCCGATCGCCAGCACAATCCTGAATTCATTCCAGTCGCTCATATCATTGCCGCCTCGCAAATCCGATTGGCATTCCGACATCACGCATTGCAGATCGGAAAGCCTGACGACGCGCGACATCAGCGCGTCGATGCAATGGTGACTATAATCCGTCCAGCGCTCCGGTCTCCTTGCAAAGATGCAAGCCAGCCTTGCCGGACGGCAAGCGATAACAAGCCGGATTGCGCGACGGAAATTGCGGCTTGCCAAAGCGCAACGGGCATTGCCCGCCCCGCCTTTCTATGATCGCCGGCGCGGCCCCTGGCGGGTCGTTTCGATAGGAAGGAAATAGCATGGCAAAGCCGAACCTCGACCCCGATCTCACGCTCTCAAAACCTGAGGAATTGAAAGCCTTTCGCGATATGCTGCTGATCCGCCGCTTCGAGGAGCGCTGTGGCCAGATGTATGGCGAGGGCCTCATTGCCGGTTTCTGCCATCTCTATATCGGTCAGGAGGCTGTGGTCGTCGGTATGCAGATGGCGATCGGCGCTGGCGATCAGGTCATCACCGCCTATCGCGACCATGGCCACGCGCTGATGGCCGGCATGGATCCGAAGGCGGTACTATCAGAACTGACCGGTCGCATGGCCGGCGCCTCCAGAGGTAAAGGCGGCTCCATGCATGTTTTCGCGCCCGACCGCGGCTTCTACGGCGGCCACGGCATCGTCGGCGCGCAGGTCTCGCTCGGCACCGGCCTCGCCTTCGCCAACAGATATCGCGGCAATGACCGCGTCTGCCTCACCTATTTCGGCGACGGCGCCTCCAACCAGGGCCAGGTCTACGAGAGCTTCAACATGGCGAAGATCTGGAATCTGCCGGTCGTCTACATCATCGAAAACAATCACTACGGCATGGGCACCAGCATCGAACGCGCCTCCGCCAATCTCAATCTCTCCGAGCGCGGCCTGTCGCTGAATATTCCGGGCATGCAGGTGGACGCCATGGATGTGCGCGCGGTGCGCGCCGCTGGCGCCAAGGCCGTCGAGCACGCGCGCAGCGGCAAAGGACCGATCATCCTGGAAATGCTGACCTACCGTTATCGCGGCCATTCGATGTCCGATCCCGCCAAATACCGCTCCCGCGAGGAAGTGCAGAAGGTGAAGGACCAGAACGACCCGATCGATCGCTCCCGCACCCGCATCCTCAAGGAAGGATACGCGAGCGAGGAGGACCTGAAACGGATTGAACAGGAGATCAGGGAGATCGTGGCCGCAGCCGTCGATTTCGCCAAGACGAGCCCCATCCCCGATGCGTCCGAACTCTACACCGATGTCTATGCGTGACTAATGCCCGCCATCGCTGCCGAGAATGGCCGACAGCAGCCTGCCCTCCAGCTCCGCCAACGCCGGATTGCCGTGGCGGCGGGGATGCGGATAGGGAATGGCGAGATCGAGGGCGATGCGGCCCTCTTCCAGCACGATCACACGGTCGGCCAAATGCACGGCCTCGCTGACATCATGCGTGACGAGCACGGTCGTGCAGCCGAGTTCGCGCCAGACGCGGTTCAGCAATTGCTGCATGCTGATGCGGGTCAGCGCATCGAGGGCACCCAGCGGTTCGTCGAGCGCCAGGATGCCGGGTTTGCTGACGAGCGCGCGGGCAAGCGCCACGCGCTGGCGCTGGCCGCCGGACAGGCGCGACGGCCACTCGCCGGCCTTCTCGGCAAGCTGGACTTCATCGAGAACGGCCTTGGCCTCCTCACGCGCCCGCTTCTTCTCGACGCCTTCGCCGAGGCCAACAACGACATTGTCGGCGACGCTGAGCCAGGGCAGAAGCCGTGGCTCCTGGAAGACGATACGGGCGTTGGGCCGCGTCTCGCGGCCATCGGCGCCTTCGAAGCGCAATTCGCCATCTGTCGGCTCGTCTAGGCCCATCAGGATGCGCAGCAGCGTGCTCTTGCCGCAGCCGCTCTTGCCGATGACGGCGACGAACTGGCCGGCCGGGATATGCACGTTGATGCCGCGTAGCACCCTGTTGGCGCCGAAACTCTTTTCGAGGCCGGAGAGCGTGATCGCCGCAGCGCCCTCACCGGCCGCCGCAGGCTGAGGCTCGATATATTCGGCCGTATCGACAGGATGGAAACGCTCGTGCGTGATGACAGTCATGGCCGCAACTCCTACTTGGCGTAAGCCGGGTTCCACTTGAGCGTCTGACGCTCCAGTGCGCGGGCGACGACATCGGCAAGCTTGCCGAGCACGGCGTAGATGACGAGCGCCAGCACCACCACATCGGTCATCATGAATTCGCGGGCATTGTTGGCCATGTGACCGATGCCTGAGGATGCAGCAATTGATTCAGACACGATAAGCGTCAGCCACATGATGCCCAGCGCATAGCGCAAGCCGACGAAGATCGAGGGCAGCGCGCCGGGGAAGATCACCTTGCGGAACAGCGTCCAGCCGCTCATGCCGTAGACCTTGCCCATCTCGATCAGGTCACGGTCGACATTGCGTACGCCGTGATAGGTGTTGAGATAGACCGGGAAAAGCACGCCGAGCGATGTGAGGAAGAGCTTCGATTCCTCGCCGATGCCGAACCAGAGGATGACGAGCGGGATCATCGCCAGATGCGGAATGGTACGCAGCATCTGCAGCGTGGTATCCGTCAGCTGCTCCGAGAGCTTGGAGACGCCATTGGCGATGCCGAGCAGGAAGCCGATCGTACCGCCGACGAGCAGGCCGGCAAAGGCGCGGGCGGCGCTGACGAGCACGTCTTCAGGCAATTGCCCTGAGATGGTCGTCGCCCAGAAGGCGCTGGCGACATCGGCCGGTGACGGCATGATGCGCGAGGAAATCCAGCCGACCGAACAGCCGAGCTGCCAGAGTGCGATGATCGCGACCGGCACCAGATAGGGCAAGAGTTTGTCGCGACCGGGCAGCGGCAGGCGCAAACCCGCCCTGCCCTTGCTCGTGTCGGCGGCAGCCCGTGCAAACGGCGTATCGAAAGTCGACATAGATATCTTCCTCGCGCTTTGCTTCAGGGCAATTCCGGGAAACTGTGCGGAGTTTCGTATCCGGAATTGCGTTGGTAAGTGGCTTCGGATCAGGAGCCGGAAACGACCTTCAGGTTGCCGCCATGGCTGCCGCCGGCGAAGACCTTCTTGCGGCCGAACTCGTTGTTGAAGCTCAGGCGCTGTTCGCTCCTCTCGATTCCGAGTTCCGGGAAGAGCAGTTCGGCGACGCGATAGGCTTCTTCCAGATGCGGATAGCCGGAACCGATCACCGTATCGATGCCGACCTCCTGATATTCGCGCAGGCGCGCGGCAACCGTCTTCGGCGAGCCGACGAGCGCGGTGCCCGCACCGGCGCGAACGAGGCCGATACCGGCCCAGAGGTTCGGAGAGACTTCGAGCTTGTCGCGCCGGCCGCCGTGAAGGGCCGCCATGCGCCTCTGGCCGACGGAATCGGATTCCTTGACGAAGCGCTCCTGTGCCTCGGCGATCGTCGCGTCGTCGAGATGCCGGATCAGGCGATCGGCGGCTTCCCACGCCTCTTCATCCGTTTCGCGGACGATGAAGTGCAGGCGGATGCCGAAGGAGACGTCGCGGCCCTTGCCGGCGGCGGCAGCGCGCACCTTCTGAACCTTCTCGGCCACCTGTGCCGGCGGCTCGCCCCAGGTCAGATACTTGTCGACGCGGCCGACGGCAAAATCGATGCCGGCATCCGAGGAGCCGCCGAAATAGAGCGGCGGGCGCGGTGTCTGCACGGAGGGGAAGCCGAGGCGGGCTTCGGTCGCCTTGATGTACTTGCCGTCGTAGCTCGCCACACCCTTTTCCAGCAGTTCTTCGAAAACGTGGAAGAACTCGTCGGCATGGGCGTAACGCTCGTCATGCTCTAGATGGATACCGTCGCCGGCAAGCTCGGCCGGGCTGCCGCCGACCACGATATTGAGCAGCAGGCGGCCGTTGGAGATGCGGTCGAGCGTCGTGGCAAGGCGGGCGTAATAGGCCGGCGACGCCGTGCCGGGGCGGATGGCCACCAGGAACTGCAGCCGCTCGGTCTTGGCGGCGAGCGCCGAAGCCATGACGAAGGATTCCTCGCAGGCCACGCCGGTCGGCAGCAGCACGCCGGAATAGCCGAGGCGGTCCACTGCCTGGGCGATCTGCGTCAGGTAGCCGATTTCGGGGGCGCGGTTGAGATCGGTCGAACCGAGATAGGTACCGTCGCCCGAAGTCGGGATGAACCAGAGGAAATTGATCGGGTCGGATGAAGCGGTCATGAGCGCATTCCTTTTTATTGATATCTGAAATCAGCCTGACGGTGCGGTCAGCTCGCCCGGCGGCTTGCTAGCTCGCTTTCGGGTGCCACACGATGTCGCTGATCTTCAGCGGCTTCGGCACGATCTTGAGCTTGTAGAAATCGTCGGCGAGCGCCTGCTGGTAGGTCAGCGCTGCATCCGGGACGAGCGAGATCTTGCCGAGATCGGCCTTGCTGCGGGTGAGCGTGACGCGGGTGATATCGGCAGGCACACCGGTGATCTGGGCAAGCGCCTTCACGGTATCGTCGAGATTGGCCTGCGCGGCAGCCCCGACCTTGGCAAGCTCGTCGACGACATCGACGATCACTTCCGGATTGGCATTGGTGAAAGTGCCGTTGCCGAGGAAATAGCCCCAGTTATCGAGCAGGCCTTCCGAGGTCGTCAGCACGCGGGTCTGCGGATCGGCCTCGGCCACGGCGAAGAAGGGATCCCAGATCGCCCATGCATCGATGCTGCCGGTCTTGAAGGCCGCACCGGCATCGGGCGGCGGCAGATCGACCTCGGTAATATCGGCAAGCGAAAGCCCAGCCTTGGCGAGAACCTTGAGGGCGAAATTATGGGCGCTGGAGCCGCGCTTGTACGCGACCTTCTTGCCCTTGAGATCTTCGAGCTTCTGGATCGGGGAATCCTTCTGCACCAGAAGCCCGTGGAAGGCGGCCGGTCCCTGATAGGCGCCGACATAGAGAAGATCGCCGCCCGCAGCCTGGGCAAAGAGCGGCGGCACATCGCCGGAAACGCCGAAATCGAGCGCACCGGCGCCGGCGGCTTCGAGCAGCGGCGGGCCTGATGTGAATTCGTTCCACTCGACGGAAACGCCCTTGGCCTCAAGCCGCTTCTCCAGCGCACCCGATGCCTTGGCAAGCGGCAGCACGCCGAACTTCTGCCAGCCGATGCGCAGCGTGGTGGCGGCAGCCTTTGCCGGACGTACCTGCGGAAGGATTGTCGTGGCGGCCGCAGCGCCGAAAAGGCCGAGCGTCTGTCTGCGTGTGAACATGAAATTCCCTCTCCATCCTCGTGGCTGGCCGCTTTCATCGCAAAATATCGTTGCGAACCGGCACGTCTGATCATGCGGAGAGTGTGACATAGACGACCAATTAGATCGACAATATCAATTTGCTATTCTTCCGCGGTCTGGAGAATAATTTTGCCCGGTTCCGCGGCATGGGCATGCTCCCATGCCGCGGTCGCGAGGCCCTACCCCAGCACCCCAACTCAAACTGGAGAAGACTTACGGCTTGTCAGCGCCGGCTGTGTCAGCTCGCCCGGCGCCTGTGTCAGGTCGCCCGGCGGCTGTGTCAGCTTGCCTTCGGGCGCCAGACGATATCGCCGGTCACGAGCTTCTTCGGCACGATGCCGAGATTGTAGAACTCGTCGGCGAGTGCTTGCTGATAGGCCGCAGCCGCATCCGTGACCGTCGAGACGCTACCGAGATCGGCACCGGGCCGCTGCAGCGTCACCTTCGTCACATCGGCAGGAACGCCGGTGATTTCCGAAAGCTCCTTCACGGTCTGGTCGAGATTGTCCTGCGCCGAGCGGCCGACCTTGGCGAGCTCGTCCAGCACGTTGACGATCACGGTGCCGTTGGCATCGGTGAAATCCTTGTTGGCAAGGAAGAAGCTGTAGGACTCGACGATGCCTTCGGCTGTCGTCAGGACGCGCGTATCCGGATCGGCCTCGGCAATGGCGAGATAGGGATCCCAAATCGACCAGGCGTCGATGCTGCCATTCTTGAAGGCGGCGGCCGCATCCGGCGGCGCCAGGTCGAGCTGCTGAACATCCTCAGGCTTCAGCCCCGCCTTGCGCAGCGCTTTGACCGTGACGTTATGAGCGCTGGAGCCGCGCTTGAAGGCAACCTTCGTGCCCTTCAGATCGGCGAGCGTCTTGATCGGGGAATCCTTGCGCACGAGGATGGCGGAAGCAGCCGGGCTGCCCCGGTAGATACCGACATAGTAGAGCGCTCCGCCTGCGGCCTGCGCAAAGAGCGGCGGCACATCGCCGGTGGCCCCGAAATCCAGCGCGCCGGCGCCGAGTGCTTCCAGAAGCGGCGGCCCGGATGTGAATTCCGACCAGCTGACGGTGATGCCTTGATCGGCAAGCCGTTTTTCCAGCGCACCCCGGCGCTTGGCGAGCGCCAGCACGCCATTCTTCTGCCAGCCGATGCGGAACTCCGTCGCCGCCGCGCGGGCCTGCCTGACGGTGGGCAGAATGGCGGTTGCGGCAGCTGCCCCGAAGAGCCCCAGCGTTTGTCGACGTGTGATCATCTCTATCCCCTTCCTTTGGTCTGACCCGCGCTCCTGCTGCGCCGGCCATTCCGTTTCGATAGAGCGATGATGATTTAGTCTATAAATTAGATCGACAATTTATTTTATCATATCAGCGACAACTGAAACTTTCCCGACCCCGTTTTGTCCTATCAGGAGAAATTTTGTTCCAGGCAGGGTCGCTTCTCCTGTGTCGGTGGCTTTCCGGAACCTGCCGTTTCCGCTAATCCTCTCACCCTGTTTGCAAGCGGTTATGGAGGACAGCATATGGCGAAAGTCGCTTTCATCGGTCTCGGCGTCATGGGTTTCCCGATGGCGGGCCATCTGAAGACAAAGGGCGGCCATGATGTCACCGTCTACAATCGCACGGCCGCAAAGGCCGCCGCCTGGGCCGAAAAATTCGCCGGCAAGTCTGCCCCCACCCCTGCCGAAGCCGCCGAAGGCTGCGATTTCGTCTTCGTCTGCGTCGGTAATGACGATGATCTCCGCCAGGTGACATCGGGCGAGAATGGCGTGCTGAAGACGATGACGTCAGGTTCGGTTCTCATCGACAACACCACGGCGAGCGCCGAAGTCGCCCGCGAACTCTATGAAGCCGCCAAGGCCAAGGGCGTCGATTTCATCGATGCGCCGGTTTCAGGCGGCCAGGCAGGCGCCGAGAACGGCGTGCTCACCGTCATGTGCGGCGGCGATGAAGCTGTATTCGAAAAGGCCAGGCCCGTCATCGACGCCTATGCCCGAATGGTCGGCCTCATGGGCCCGGCCGGTTCCGGCCAGCTGACCAAGATGATGAACCAGATCTGCATCGCCGGCATCGTCCAGGGCCTTGCCGAAGCCGTGCATTTCGGCAAGCGCGCCGGCCTCGATATCGAGAAGGTGGTCGACGTCATCTCCAAGGGTGCCGCCGGCTCCTGGCAGATGGAAAATCGACACAAGACCATGAACCAGGGCAAATATGATTTAGGCTTTGCCGTCGACTGGATGCGCAAGGATCTCGGCATCGTGCTCTCCGAAGCCAAGCAGAATGGCGCTCGCCTGCCGCTGACCGCCCTCGTCGATCAGTTCTACGGTGATGTGCAGGCACTCGGCGGCGCCAGATGGGACACATCCTCGCTGCTCGCCCGTCTCGAAAAATGATCTGCCTTTTTCGATGATAGACCAATCCTCGAGCGCAGCCGACCTGATCGCGCATCTGCGCACGCTGCGCTCCGAGGACAATATTGCCGGCATGGCGCGTTTCGGCATCGAGACAGAAACCGCCATCGGCATCTCCAATCCCGACCTACAGAAGATCGCGCGCCTTGCGAAGAAGGATCACGCCAGAGCCTTGCAGCTCTGGGCAAGCCGCATCCGCGAGGCACGCCTGCTGGCGCTCTATACGTTCGAGCCGAAACGGCTTACCGCTGATGAAGCCCGCGCCCTTGCCGCCGACTTCAACTCCTGGGAAGTCGTCGATTGCGCCGCCGACCTCTTCGTCGAGGCCGGTCTCGATGCGGTGATCCCTGAGTTTGCAGCGGACGAGCGCGAATTCGTCAGGCGCACCGCCTTCGCGATGATCGCCGGCGCCGCCGTGCATCGCAAGACAGACCCGGACGAAAACCTGCTTGCCTATCTGCCATTGATCGAGGCCCATGCGACCGATGCCAGGAATTTCGTCCGCAAAGCCGTCAATTGGGCGCTGCGCAATATCGGCAAGCGTAGCAGCGCCTGCCACGGCCCGGCCCTCGCCGCAGCCGAACGCCTTGCTGCCAGCACCGACAAGACTGCCCGCTGGATCGGCAAGGGTGCGGTCAGGGAACTGACGAGCGAAAAGATCCTCGCTCGCCTAACGTAACCCTATTCGGCAGCGATTGCAGCGCTGGTCGTAACGATCTGATGTTGCTTGGATTTCTCGACAAGGAAATCGATCAGCACCCGCACCGCCGGCGGCATGCCCTTGGTGGTGGTGAAGACCAGATAGAATTCGCTCTCCACCGTCTGCCATTCCGGCAGCACCCGCACCAGCCGGCCCGACTGGATATCCGTCGCGCAGGCATGCTCCAGAAGCAGGCCGTAGCCGACACCGGCGCGTGCAGCATCGAGGATCGCCGTCATGCTGCGGCAGGTCAGCCGCGGCTGGTGGCGCACCACCTTCTTCTCGCCGTCGGGACCGACCAGCTCCCAGGTGTGGAAGGACATCCATGTGGACATGGCAAGCGTCGGCGCATTGCCGAGGTCGTCGACGCATTCGAGCCTGCCCATGCGCTGTACCAGCGACGGGCTGGCGACGAGAATGCGCTTCGCGCGGTCGAGCTTGCGCATCGTCAGGCTCGTCTGCGTTTCCGGCTCGCTGGCCGCCCGCACTTCCACATCGATCCGCTCGTTGATGAGATCGGTGCGCCGGTCCGAGCCGATGATCTGCAGCTTGATCTTGGGATAGCGCTCCAGAAATTCCGGCAGTACGGCGCCGAGCGAGATATCGATGAGCCCGAGCGGGCAGCCCATGCGCACGATCCCCTGCGGATCGGACTGGGCCTCCGTGACGATCGACTTGGCGCGATCGGTTTCCCGCAGGATCGTCTGGCACTGCTCGTAGAAAGCTTGACCGATCTCTGTCACCCGGAAGTGACGTGTCGATCGCTCGATCAGCCTTGCGCCGAGGCATTCCTCCAGCCGGCTGACACGCCTGCTGAGTTTCGACCGCGGGATCTTTAAAGTTCTACTTGCGGAGGCAAATCCCCCACTGGAGACAACGGCTGCAAAATAGAAATAGTCATTAAGATCGTCCATTATCCCGTACCTACCCGAGAGTAGTAATGAATGCCAGCCCCTGAAATAGCTATAACGCCTTATCTGTCACGTTACAGTCACATTATTGGCACCGTTTCAGGCAGAATGAAACCGGTCTGGACGCGCACTCAACCTGGTGAAAAATCACAACGAAAAGGTGTGCAACGCACAATAAAATAGGGTGCGACCAATCAAAGACAACAGCAAAAAACCAGGAATTTTGACCGGCTTCGCATCTGCGAAGCACTCACGGAAAGCCTGCTGAAAACGAAGACCCGCGAGCGTGGCGGCGCTCCGGCCCGACATCGGCTTTCAGCTGCAAAGGACTGGCCCAGCAGGGAAAACCGGACCAGTCCCTCGTTACTGATCGGAGGTCATTCTGATCAGAAACTGATAGGTTGGAGACCCCCGGCACGAAGCCGGGGGTTCCGTCGTTCAAATTAGAACGAGCGCTGCAGACGGAAGTAACCGGTCGTTACGTCGTCGCCATCTTCCGGATCGAGGTACTGTACGGAAGCCTTGGCGTAGAAGTTGTCTACGATCTGGTAGTCAACCGTCAGACCGACCTTCCAGGCATCGCCGAGACCGTCGAAGTCATCCGGAACGCCAACGGTGTCCGGAGTGCCGTAGTAGTTGCCGTAGTACTGAACAGCCGGGGTGATCTTCAGCTTGTCAGTTGCCTTGATGGCGTATTCGGCAGCAACTGCCCATTCAGCCTGCGAGTAGTAGGAGTTCGGGCCGCTGGAGTATACAGCTGCGAGGCCGAGCGTGCCCGGACCGACGTCAACCGTACCCATAGCGCGAACAGCGCCGTCTTCGTTGTCGAAGTCGTAGCCAGCAGTTACCTGGTAGCTGAATGCGCCAGCCGTGCCGCCGATGCCAACAGCAACGCCGACGTTGTTCGGATCTTCGCCGACCTTGAAGACGCCGTCTTCGAGTTCGTCAACGCTGATACCAGCGTAGAAGGAACCGGTTTCGTACTGGTAACGCAGCGAGTTGTGCAGCGTTACGACAGAACCGATATCGTCCGTTTCGCCGGAGAGACCATCGTCCCACCAGGAGTAGAACAGACCAGCGCGGAAGCCGGCAACGTCGAGGTAAGCGGAGTCGAGAACCGTCGACTGGTCCGTCGCGTTGTCAGCGTTTGCCTGAAGAACGATTACGCCCGTGAGCGGACCGTACTCGGTGTCGCTCTTGGCAGTGAACTGAACCTGACCACGGGTCGTTGCATCCCAGTCAGAGTCGCCGCCGGTGTTTTCGCCAACGTTAACCTGGAAACGGATGTAGCCTTCGATCTTCAGGCAGGTTTCCGTGCCCGGGATGTAGAAGTAGCCAGTGCCGTAAGCGTCGCAGACGCGAACATATTCAACCGGCTCCGGCTCTGCAGCAACGATTGCGTCTGCTGCGAGTACCGGGGTCGATGCAGCAAAAGCTGCTGCCGACGCAAGCAATACCATCTTGATGTTCATTGTAGAATTCCACTCCTTTGTCGATCGGGGCTTTACTCTGTTTCCGAAGATCCAAAGCCGACCCGTTTTAACTGCCTTACGGCTTGCGGATCGATCGAACCGCCGGACGTTCATCCCACAGACATCAGACTGTAGCAATTCGTGAACAGCACAGCGGCGGGGCGCACACATGCTTTCTGGCGAAAGCGTGGTTTTTATACAACAATTTCAAGGAGTTAGATAGTTAACGCGCAAATGCCGCCGCGGTAACCCCAGGGGTTATCGCAAGCGGCTTGAATGATGCCTCCCAATGCGCCGCAAAATGGAGAAAAACTCGACATTTCGCGAAGCAGGCCGGACCTTAGCGCCGGCTAAGGATCATATAAAGATCGGAGATTAGGACATGGTGTCCTGAAATCGAACCTAATGGTGCAGATTGCGACCATTAATCGATTTGCGGCCTACTTCAGGGTGTAGGAACACCCGCAGGCACCTATTCTGGCGATGCTTAAACGTTTCGCCAGGGACTCAAAAAAAACGCGCAACGCTCGAGATTGCGCTGCACGGGCATCACGAAAGTGTTCCCGGTACCCCCCGGATCACCTCTCACGAACCAGCATCCGCGCCTCCCGCGCACGATCCAGCTCATGTGTGGCGTGGATTCGCATAGTTCCGTGACAGGAAGATTACAAAATGGAAAGCTTTCCGGTCGCCGTCAAGGGCTCGACGCCCGTTTGGCCCATCAAAACTAATGGGTGAGAACCTGAGTCGCCCCGGGCGCAAGATCCTCGGCGAAGCTTGTTCGGGCCCGAAGCCTCGATATTGGACGAAAACGCGAGCCAGAAATGAAAACGGGCGCGATTCGCTCGCGCCCGTCAGCAATCGTCGATGCGCAGGCAAAGCGCCTGCCCCGTCAATCCTCGTTGGACTTCGCGGTATCAAGAAGCATGTAGTCGAGCGGCAGCTGCGTCGAATACTTGATCTGCTCCATTGCGAAGGCGGAGGAGACGTCGCGAATCTCGATCTTGGCGATCATCCGCTTGTAGAAGGCGTCATAAGCCGCGATATCGGGCACGACGACGCGCAGCAGGTAATCCACATCGCCGCTCATGCGATAGAATTCGACCACTTCGGGGAATTCCGCCACCACTTCGGAGAATCGGCGCAGCCACTCGATCGAATGGGTCGCCGTACGGATCGATACGAACACCGTGACCTTGGTGTTGACCTTTTCCGGATCGAGAATCGCCACGCGGCGCTTGATAACGCCGTCTTCCTCCATCTTCTGGATACGCCGCCAGCAGGGCGTCGTCGAAAGCCCGACCTTCTTGGCGAGGTCGGCGACAGCAAGCGTCGAGTCTTCCTGGAGCAGGCGCAGTATCTTTCGGTCGAGACGGTCCATGCGAAAATCAGCCCTTTTCGAATTATATTCCTTGTATAGCGCGATTCCGGGCTGCGAAAAGAAATTTGTTTCAGAAGGCGAGCATTTTGATTCGAGCCCGCAGCTCCGGAAGCAGCTCCTCCTCGAACCACATGTTGCGCTTGATCCAGCCGCTATTGCGCCAACTCGGGTGCGGTAGCGGCAACACGGCAGGCCCGCCCGGCATGGAGAGGCTGTCGCGCCAGGCCCGGACCGTCTCCGTCATGTTTTCACGCCGGATATCTTTCATATGCCAGGCCTGCGCGTAACCACCGACCGCAAGCACCAGCTCGATCTGCGGCATGGCAGCAAGCGTCCTCTGGCGCCATGCCGGCGCGCATTCCCGCCTGGGCGGCAGGTCGCTGCCCTTTGCGTCGTAACCGGGAAAGCAGAAGCCCATCGGCACGATCGTGAACCGATCCCTGTCATAGAAAGTCGGCCGGTCCACCTGCAGCCATTGCCGCAGCCGGTCGCCGGAGGCATCGTCGAACGGCAGCCCGCTTTCATGCACGCGCAGCCCCGGCGCCTGCCCCGCGATCAATATCCGGGCTTTTGTCGAAATCACTGCAACCGGCCGGGGCTCATGCGGCAGCCGATTCTCGACGCCGCGCAGTGGCGCATCGCGACAGATCCGGCACGCGGCGATTTCCGCCCGCAGCGGGTCCAGTCCGTCATCGGAGGCAGTCTGCGTCATCACCACCCCGTCCATCCGCCGATCAGCCGCTGCAGACCGGAGCTTTCGTGCCGTGCCTGATCGCGGACATCCCTGGGCATTTCGAAATGGCCGGCCCAGAGCCCTAGCATAGCCGTCCTCGCCTGCTGTTCTTCCTGCCGGTAGCCGCCATAGGAAACGGCCATGCCCGAGGCGACCATGCGCGCGTTGATATTGCCGCCATCATTCGTGCAGGTGACGAGCAGGCGGTCGTAGCGGTCATGTTCGCTGCCGCCGCAACGCGTGCCGCTTTCGCCAACGAGTTGCTGCAAGGCGCGCTGGGCCTGTCGGCCGCAGGGCCAGACCTGCCCTGCCCGCTCGCAGGTCTGCGACAGTTCCGGCGCGTCGATGCCCTTCAATCGCATGCGCTGACCATCGAGAACGAGGCTGTCGCCGTCTGCCGCATGGAAGGCGCCCTGATGAACAATGTCGGGCCTGTCGTTCAGCTTCGCCGCAATTAATGCAACGAGGACAAGAAAACTCAGCGCGGTTGCACCGTCTCGGGTCAACCGAAATAGCCCTGCCACGCTTTCGCCTCCTTGCAAAACAAATCCTTGGCAAAGATGGCAAACGCCTTCTTAAGAATTGTGAGTTAAGCTCTTATTCATCTGCAGGCAAAGTTTCAACGTGCACATGAGTACCGGCGTCAGCACATCAACCGACAAGATCATTGTCGACAAATCACGCAGCCACCGCAACAAGGCCGTGTCCAAGGCCGTGCGGCAGACGCGGGAACGCCTGCAATCCGGCCATGCCTCCAGTTCCGCCTTCGATCGTGACATCCTGAAAATGTATGTCGCCACCGCCCTTCAGGGCGCAGCGATCATGCCGCTTTTCGTCATCATCGTCGCTGCCCTCGGCACCTATCTCACCGAGGATGCCAGCCTGTTCTTCTGGGCGCTGCTGACGCTGACCTGCCATGCCGTCAATATGCTGTTGGCACGCCGCGCCAAGAAACAGGACATATCGGCCGATGCCGTGCGCCGCTGGCGCAGGCTGCTTCTGGCCGGTCAGTTCCTGATCGGCTGCTGCTGGGCCTTCTTCGCGCTGAACGACTGCACGGCCTGCGAACCCTCGACCTTCATTCTTTATAAGGGCGCAACCCTGCTGATCGCCCTTTCGGTCAGCACGATGTCGAACTTCATGCTGACGCCCGCCGTGCTCGTCGGCTTCACGCCGGCGGTGGTGGCGCTTGCGGCAAAGGCTGGCCTGTCACGCGATATTCTCGAGATCTGCCTCACCGGCGTCTTCACCACGACAGTCGTCTTCTTCAATTACATCAGCGACCGGCTTTTCCAGTCGAACCTCAAGATCCTGTCCTACCAGTCGGAAAAGGACGATCTGATCGCCGAGCTGGAAGTGGCGAAATCCATGTCGGACGAGGCCCGGCGCCGCGCCGAGGAGGCAAATCTTGCCAAGTCGCGCTTCCTCGCGTCCATGTCGCATGAGCTGCGCACGCCGCTGAACGCCATTCTCGGCTTCTCCGAGGTCATGTCGGCAGAGGTCATGGGGCCGCTCGCCAACCCGATCTACAAGGAATATGCCGGCGATATCCATCGTTCCGGCCAGCATCTGCTCGATCTCATCAACGAAATCCTCGATCTCTCACGCATCGAAGCCGGCAAGTATGAGTTGAGCGAAGAAGCGATTTCGCTGCTCGATATTACCGAAGACTGCATCGGTATGGTGCAGCTGCGCGCCCGCGCCAAGAACATCACCATTAACGATCAGGTGGAGCGCCAGCTGCCGGCGATCTGGGCGGATGAGAAATCCATGCGCCAGGTCGTGCTGAACCTGCTTTCGAATGCCGTGAAATTCACGCCTCAGGGTGGAGAAATCAACGTCAAGGTCGGCTGGACTGCCGGAGGCGGCCAGTACATCTCCATCAGGGATAATGGCCCCGGTATTCCCGAGGAAGAAATTCCGGTCGTGCTCTCGGCTTTCGGCCAGGGCTCGATCGCCATCAAGAGCGCCGAACAGGGCACCGGCCTCGGCTTGCCGATCGTTCAGGCGATTCTCGCGAAGCATGACGGCCAGTTCATCCTGAAATCCAAGCTGCGCGAAGGCACCGAGGTCATCGCCATTCTGCCGGCCAGGCGCGTGCTCCAGAGCGTCCCGGCGGTGGAAGAAGCGCAGCCGGTAATCAAGAAGCGCAGGAGCTTCGCCTGACTATCTTGCTCTCATACGAAGAACAGGTGGCGGCAGATCACATAGCCGAGATAAAGGCAGCAGGCGGCGATCATGCAGGTCACTGCGAAGGAGCCGAGATCCTTGGCATGTTTGCCGACGATCGAGATTTCCGGTGAAATCCGGTCGATCACTTCCTCGACAGCCGTATTCATCGCCTCGATGGAAAACAGCCCGAGGAAAAGCAGCGTCGTGACGACGAATTCGATTGCATCGGCCCCGATGAGGAAAAGCAGGATCAGCGCCGCGACGAAGAAGCCGATCTCCTGCCGGAAAGCCGATTCCCTGAGCACCCGCTGGAAGCCCGCGAGCGAATAGCCAGCCGCCGCCATGAAATGGCGAAATCCCGTTTCCTTGGTCACGGCCGGTTTCGTCAAGATGCCCTCGTTTCCTATCGTCGGTTTTCGCGCCGGCGCTTATTCATGAGCGAATACGCAGATACCGCTTCCGCAAATACAGTGTCCCCGGCGCGCAAGCAATGCGCAGGCCGATGATATTCCCGCCGAGTGTCAAGCTATTGATGACACTGAGGTGATCGGATGCCGATTACGGCGCAAGGGGCAGTTCGAAACTTCGCTTGAGAGTTTCCATCGGAACATCCGTCTTGACGTTCAGCACGCTTGGAATACGGGTCAGATGGTCGGCCTGGAACCGCCAGTAGCTGTGAAGGTCTGCCGTGACGATGCGCAGGATGGCATCGCATTCCCCGGTTGTCAGATAACATTCCATCACCTCCGGGAATCGCCTCACTGCCTCCGCGAACTGCAGGGTGACCTGTGCATCCTGCGTTTTGAACCAGACGCGGGCGAATACCGTCAGGCCAGCCCCTACCTTTGTCGGATCAAGAACGGCCACGTAGCGGTCGATGATTCCAGCTTCCTCCAGAAGCCGGACACGGCGCAAGCACGGCGACGGAGAAAGCCCGACTTCCTTCGCAAGATCGATATTGGAAATGCGTCCATCTCGCTGAAGCACCTTCAGAATACGCCGGTCGATCTCGTCCAGGGTGGATGGCACGATATAGCTCCAATGAAATGCTTTATGGCATAATATGCCAATATATTCCGAAATTGTGAACTCTTAGCAAGCTCATTGCGCAGGAATTGGCCTACCGTTTCGCCATCTTCAACTTGGGGCGACGGTAATGGCGGAAAAGATCGGGAAGATTGTGCTGTCCTATTCGGGAGGCCTGGACACCTCCATCATTCTCAAATGGCTGCAGGAAACCTATCAATGCGAGGTGGTTACCTTCACGGCCGATCTCGGCCAGGATGAAGAACTGGAACCCGCGCGTGCCAAGGCGGAGAGGCTTGGCGTCAGGGATATTCGTATCGTTGACGTCAGGGAGGAATTCGTTCGTGATTTCGTCTTTCCGATGTTCCGGGCCAATACGCTTTATGAGGGGCAATATCTGCTTGGCTCTTCCATCGCCCGGCCGCTGATCGCCAAACACCTCGTCAACATAGCAAATGAGGTCGGTGCCGACGCTATCGCCCATGGAGCGACCGGCAAGGGCAATGATCAAGTCCGTTTCGAACTGGCGGCAAATGCGCTCGATCCGTCGCTCAGGATCATCGCGCCCTGGCGAGAATGGGATATTCAATCGCGCACGCAGCTGATCGAATATGCTGAAAGGCATCAGATCGCCATTCCCAGGGATAAGCGAGGCGAGGCTCCCTTCTCCATCGATGCAAACCTCCTGCATACATCGACAGAAGGCAAGATCCTCGAGGATCCCTCGGTCATTGCGCCTCCCCACGTCTATCAGCGAACAGCAGACCCTAGACATGCGCCGGACGAGCCGGAGACAATCGTCATTTGCTTTGAAAAAGGCGATGCGGTCTCCGTGAATGGCCGCGCCCTGACGCCTGCAGCACTCCTGACGGAACTCAACAGGTTGGGCGGTCGACATGGAATCGGAAGGGTCGATCTGGTCGAGAACCGTTTCGTCGGAATGAAATCACGTGGCGTCTATGAGACGCCCGGCGGCACGATTCTTCTTGCCGCGCATCGCGGCATCGAATCCATCACGCTCGATCGCGGCGCGGCGCATCTGAAGGATGAGATCATGCCGCGCTACGCCGCGCTGATCTATAACGGCCTCTGGTTTTCTCCGGAGCGGGAGATGCTGCAAGCCTTGATCGACCATAGCCAGACCCATGTCAGCGGCGAGGTTACGCTCAGCCTCTACAAGGGTTCTGCGACCGTGATCGCCCGCAGTTCTCCCGGTTCGCTCTATCAGATGGATCTCGTCACCTTCGAAGAAGGCTCCGGTGCCTACGACCATCATGATGCCGAGGGCTTCATCAAGCTCAACGGGCTGCGCCTGAAAAGCTGGGCAGCCCGCAACAGCAGAGCGCGGTCGGATCGCCGCGAACCGGACCCTGTCTAGGCTTCGTCGACGGCCCGTTCAGTGCTTTCCGGAAACACCGGCCTGGGCGAACGTCGCCATGCCGGTATGGCAAGCGGCGGCCGCCTTGACGATGCCGGCAGCAAGGGCTGCTCCCGTACCTTCGCCAAGCCGCATGCCCAGCGCCAGAAGCGGCGTCTTGCCGAGCTGTTCGATAGCGCGCAGATGGCCGGGTTCGGCCGAGACATGGCCGATCAGGCAATGGTCGAGCGCGGCAGGATTGGCGGCGCGCAGGAGTGCGCCGGCTGCCGTTGCCGTGTAGCCGTCGATCAGCACGGGAATGCGTTCCATGCGCGCGGCAAGGATCGCGCCGGCCATCGCCGCGATTTCGCGGCCGCCGAGGCGGCGCATGATTTCGAGCGGGTCGTTCAGATGGTCGCTGTGCAGTTCGATGGCGCGTTCGACGGCATCGATCTTGCGCTCCAGCATCGCGCCTTCCGAACCCGTGCCGGGGCCGACCCAGTCACGCGCCGTGCCGCCGTAAAGGGCATAGTTGATCGCAGCCGCGATCGTCGTGTTGCCGATGCCCATTTCGCCGATGCAGAGCAGGTCCGTGCCGCCCGCGATCGCTTCCATGCCGAAGGCCATGGTGGCCGCACAGTCGCGCTCGGAAAGGGCTGCTTCCTGGGTAATGTCACCGGTCGGGTAATCGAGCGCCAGGTCGAAGACCTTGAGGCCGAGATCGTTGGCGACACAGATCTGGTTGATCGCCGCACCGCCGGCTGCGAAATTCTCCACCATCTGCTGCGTCACTTCAGGCGGAAAAGGCGTGATGCCCTGCTGCACGACACCATGATTGCCGGCAAAGATCGCCACCAGCGGCCGGTTGACGGCCGGCGCGCGGCCCGTCCAGGCGGCAAGCCAGAAGGCGATTTCTTCGAGACGTCCAAGCGCGCCCGGCGGCTTCGTCAGCTGCGAGTCGCGTTCGCGGGCGGCGACCAGCGCACGGGCATCCGGTCCCGGCAGATCACGGATAAGGGCGCGAAAATCATCGAACGGCAGGCCTGAAACGCTCATCTGAATGGCTTTCCTTGTATTCTTGTCTTTTCCCGGCAAATCGGGTTCTTTGCGTGGCGACTCTCTTAAAGCGACCAATCAAGGCGAACAACCTCAAAAGCGCCGCAGGAGAGGCGGGGGACGGCAGACAAATGATAAAAGACATCGCAGTCGATGCGGCACGCGCAGTGGCTTTCCTGAGCCGTATCCCCATGCCACCGTGGCTCTTTGCCGGCTATGACGGCAAGCTTGGCCGGCTTGTGCGCGTCTTTCCGCTCGCCGGCCTCGTCATCGCCGCCCTGCCCGCGCTCGTCTTCCTGCTCATGCTGGCCTTGCGCGCCGACCGCCTGATGGCGGCACTCGTGGCGCTTGCCGTTCAGACCATCCTGACCGGCGCGCTGCACGAGGACGGGCTTGCCGATACGGCCGATGGCATCGGCGGCGGCAAATCGCGCGAGCAGAGCCTCATCATCATGAAGGACAGCCGCATTGGCAGCTATGGTGCCATTGCGCTGATCCTCTCCTTCGCGCTCCGCGCCTCGGCGCTCGCGGCAATCGCCCGTGAGGCTTCGCCGCTGGCCACAGCCCTTGCCATCCCGGCGGTGGCCGCTCTCAGCCGCGGCGCGATCGCCTGGCACTGGCAGCGCCTGCCGGCCGCAAAGCCGGATGGACTTGCAGCTTCGGCCGGAAGTCCCTCGGAGGTGACAATGCAGATCGCCCTGGTCACGGCCGGCTTCATGACCGCGCTCCTCGTCTGGCCGGCACTCGGCCTTTTGCCCTTCGTCTCGGCGCTTCTGGCCGCCGGCATATCAGCGCTTTTCTTCACCTGGTTCATCCGCCGCAGGCTCGGCGGCCATACCGGCGACACGCTCGGCGCCACCCAGCAGATTTGCGAGGTCGCAGCTTTCTGCGCCCTTGCCATGGCGCTCTGAAATCCCGATATATCGCCCATGCGAACACCCTGCATCCGCGTCTGCTCTCTCGATCCCCTGACCGGTCTTTGCACCGGATGCGGCCGCACAACGGATGAGATCGCCGGCTGGATGCGCTTTTCCGACGCGGAACGCGATGCGATCATGGACAGCCTGCCAGCTCGCCTTGCCGCCCTCGCCCCCGAACAGATCAGAGTGCCGGAGACAACAGCCTGATGCGCCTCGTCGTCCTGCTTGCCGTCATCGGCATCGGCCTTGTCGTTCTGCTTTTCAACAGCGACCAGAGCCGCATCATGGGCCTTGAAAGCGACGATTTCGGCCGCTTCGTCTATCTCTTGCCGATCGCGCTGATGCTGGCCGCAGGCATCTGGGGCCGCCGCGCCAATATCGGCGAGACCATGCGTCAATTCATGATCTGGCTCGTCATCATCATGGCGCTCGCCACCGCCTATCTCTACCGCTTCGACGCGATGGCCGTCGGCAATCGCCTGCTCGCCGGCCTCGTGCCCGGTCGCGCCGTGGTCGTCACCACGAGCGAAGGTGGCGAGGAAGTCATCGTCCACAAGATGCTGAACGGCCATTTCGAGGCCGAAGTATCCGTCAACGGCCAGTCCGTGCCGATGCTTGTCGATACCGGCGCCAGCATGGTGGCGCTCTCGCACGCCGACGCGATGCGCATTGGCATCGATCCGAAACAGCTGACCTATTCCATGACCGTGATGACCGCAAACGGCCGCGCCCGAGCAGCACCGGTGACGCTGGATCAGGTAGCGATCGGCCCGATCGTGCGCAGCAATGTGGCGGCATCCGTGGCGGAAGACGGCAGGCTCGACCAGAGCCTGCTTGGCATGAGCTTTCTCGAAACGCTTGGCTCGCTGCAGATGCAGACCGATGAGTTGCGGATGCGGGATTAGGGTGTGGCGCCTCCCCATCCCTCATTCCTGTGCCCGTCATAGAAATCCACTCACCGCGCGTCTGCGGTGAGTGACTCTCTGATAGGCGGATGCCAAAAACCCTCTCCTGCTCAATGGCTTGAGCAGGCCGGATTCCTGTGACAGGCACAGGAATGATGGAGGTTGGGGGTGCCGCTTGCGTCTATTCGGCACCCTCCGGCTAGGAGTTGGAACAGGACCTAGATGCAGACGCTGCTCCTGTTAGTACGACATCACCGATCAATCGTCGCCATGATCCAGTCCGCATAGCGGTTCCCGGAAATCGTGCCTGTTACCAGCGCCGTATCCAGCCGCCGCATCTCCTCGCCATCAAGCGTGATCCCAGCGGCAGCAACATTCTCCTCCAGATAGGTCCGCCGCTTGGTCCCAGGGATCGGCACGATATCGTCCCCCTTGTGCAGCAGCCAGGCGAGTGCCACCTGCCCCGGCTTCACGCCCTTCTCCTGGGCCAGGTCGAATACGATCTGCGCCGCCTGCTTGTTGGCATCGTAATTCGCCCCCTGGTACCGCGGGTCGATGCGTCGCGTATCGCCTTCGGGATAGTCTTCCGCACGCTTCACATCACCGGCAAGAAAACCGCGCCCGAGCGGGCAGAAGGGCACCAGGCCGATCCCCATCTCGCGCATGACAGGAATGATCTCCGGCTCCAGATTGCGCTCCCAGAGCGAATATTCGCTCTGCACCGCCGTTACGGGATGCACGGCATGGGCACGGCGCAGATTGGCGATGCCGATTTCGGAAAGGCCGAAGTACTTCACCTTGCCCGCCTTGACGAGATCGCCGACCGTGCCGGCCACGTCCTCGATCGGCACGCTCCGGTCGAGACGGTGCTGGTAGAGAAGGTCGATATGGTCGGTCTGCAGCCGCGTCAGGCATCCCTCAACCACGCGGATGATATTTTCCGGGCTGCTATCGGCGCCGATGATCCTGTCGCCGTCGAAGCGCGAGCCGAACTTGGTGGCGATGACGACCTTATCGCGCCGGTCCTTGAAGGCCTTGCCGAGCAGTGCCTCGTTCTTGAACGGCCCATAATTCTCCGCCGTATCGAAGAAATCGCAGCCAAGTTCGATGGCCCGGTGCAGCGTCGCGATCGATTCGGCCTCGTCGGCCGGTCCGTAGGACTGGCTCATGCCCATGCAGCCGAGGCCGATTGCCCCGACTTCCAGCCCCTGGCTGCCAAGTTTGCGTCTCTTCAATGTCATCTCGATTCTCTCTGTCCGAAACCGCCTGTCTGACGGCATGGCCAAAACTAGGATGGGCGAACCGGATTATGAATGCTTGAGAGTGCGGATGACTTGCGCGATAGTGCGAGAATGACAGCCGATCCCTTTTCCGACATCCTGAAATTCACCAATGCCGAAACGCTTGTCACCGGCGGCTTTACGGCCGGCGGCCAATGGGCGATCCGCTTTCCCGTGCCGAAGACGATCAAGTTCTTTGCCGTGGTGAAAGGCAGCTGCTGGGTCACCATCGACGGCGAGCCCGAGCCGATGCATTTCCAGACCGGCGATATCGGCCTGCTCTCGGCGCGGCGCGCTTTCGTGCTGGCAAGCGCGCTGGATGTTCCGCCCCTCGATGCGATGGACCTGTTTTCCGGCGCCGGCCGTTCGGAGGCGCAACTGGGCGATGGCGCCGATTTCGCCCATATCGGCGGCCATGTTCTGCTCGATCCGGTCAGCGGACGCATGCTGGCCGATGTCCTGCCGCTGTGGATCCATATCAGCGCTGCCTCGCCGCAGGCGACGAATTTCCGCTGGCTGCTCGACCAGCTCGTCATCGAGCGCGCCTCGGCCGAACCGGGCGCCCGGCTTGCCGCCGCGCAGCTTGCCCAGCTTCTTTTCATCCAGATCCTGCGCGCGCATCTGAAGACATCGGCCCTCATGCCGGCAAGCTGGCTTCGGGCGCTCTCCGATCCGCGTCTCGCCCCGGCGCTTCGGCTGATGCACGGCGATCCCGCCCGCTCCTGGCATCTGGACGAACTCGCCAGCGCCTGCGCCATGTCGCGCACCACCTTCGCCTTCCATTTCCGCACGATCGCGGGCGTCGCGCCGCTGACCTATCTCGCGGAATGGCGCATGCGGCTCGCAGAGCGCGCCTTGCAGGAAGAGGCGACACCCGTCTCCGTCATCGCCCGCTCGCTCGGCTACACATCCGAAAGCGCCTTCAGCAACGCCTTCAAGCGCATGACCGGCACTTCGCCCAGGGCCTGCCGGGACGCTGCCAAGTCTGCGGCTGACGGCTCCATCAACGAACTCGAATTGGCGGACTGAAGGCCGCACCTGCCTTGCGGCGCGTTGCCTGCCGCCCTAGTCTCCCACCATTTCCGCCAAAGAGGTTTCATCACGTCATGTCCACCACAATCGCATTGTTCGGCGCCGGCGCCATGGGCAGCGCCGTCGGCCGCCGCCTCGCCGAATCAGGCGCCAGGGTCATTACCTTCCTCGAAGACCGCAGCGCCGCGACGCTGGAGCGCGCTGGCGCCGCAGGGCTGGAAGCCGCACCGCTTGCCGCTTTCGGTGAGGCCGATATCGTCCTCTCCATCGTTCCGCCCGCAGAGGCACTGAAGGTCGCCGATCTCATCGCCCCGGTGCTGAAAGACAGTACCACCAAGCCGCCCTTCGTCGATCTCAACGCCATCAGCCCCAAGACCATGGAAAAGCTCGCGGCCGGTCTTGCGCCGACAGGCGCCAAGGTGCTCGACGGCTCGATCATCGGCGGGCCGCCTGTAACAGGCAAGGCCGGCCCTGTCGTCTGCCTCAGCGGCGATCTCACCGGCGAGCCTGACCTGCTCGCCCGCTTCGGCCTGAAGATCCGCCCGGTCAAAGGCCCTGTCGGTGCCGCCTCGGCGCTGAAAATGTGTTATGCCGGCATCAACAAGGGCATGGTCGGTCTCTCCTCCGCCATGCTGCTGGCTGCGGCCCGCAACGGCGCCAGCGAGGCTCTGAAGGTGGAACTGGCCGATAGCCAGGCCGAGCTGATGACGCGGCTCGGCCGGTCCATACCGGACATGTTTCCGAAGGCCTATCGCTGGGTGGCCGAGATGGAGGAAATTGCCGAATTCCTGGGTGAGGACGACCCGGCCTCGCTCATCTTCAAGGGCATGGCCGGCATCTTCCAGACCATTGCCGATGACCGCAACGGCGACCAGGAATTGATTGCGACGCTGGAATCCATGCTGGAGGGCTGAGCCCTCACAAGCTGCCGATGAACCCGATGAGCGCCTCGCTGACGGTCTCGGGTCGCTCCTGTGGCAGCCAATGCCCGGCGTCGGGCACGAACTCGCTCCGGCGCAGGTTCGGCACCAGTTGCGGCATGGCGGCGATGATGTCGCGCATGCCGGGAATGGCAAGGCCGGTATCGCGTTCGCCGGCCATGAACAGCGCCGGCACCTGCACCTTCAGACCGGCAAGCGCCTTCTGCAATTCCCAGTTCCGGTCGAGATTGCGGTAATAGTTCAGCCCGCCGCGAAAGCCCGCGGCCGTGAAAGCCTCGGCAAACATATCGAGATCGGCCTGCGGCAGCCATGCCGGCCGGTTCTCAGCCTCGGGCAGATCGGCAAGCAGGCCGGCAGCGCGCGACACCATGCCGAACGGATTGGGCGTGCCGTCGCCCGCAAGCCGCGGACCGGCCTCGCCGCTGGCGGCATGATAGATTTTGCCGAGTGTGCGGGCCGGATCTCGCTCGAATTCGGCCTCCGCCACGCCGGGTTCCTGGAAATAGAGCAGATAGAAAAGCTGGTCCGGCGTGGCCGGAAAGATCTTCGTCGGCGGCACCGGCGGCTGGCCCATCATCGGCACGCCGAGGGCCGCAACGGCGCGGAACCTGTCCGGCCGCATCAGCGAAGCTTGCCAGGCGACGGTCGCACCCCAGTCATTGCCTGCTATCACCGCCTGTTCCGCGCCGAGCGCATCTGTCAGGGCCACCATGTCGGCCACGAGATCGAAGACCGTATAGGCACCGGTATCCTCGGGGCTCTCCGTACCGCCATAGCCGCGCATATCCGGCGCCACGGCATGGAAGCCGGCCGCCGCGAGCGCCGAAACCTGATGGCGCCAGGCATGCGAGGTCTCGGGAAAGCCATGGCAGAGAAGCACCAGCGGCCCCTCGCCGGCCTCGAGAATACGCATCTTGAGCGTTGCGGTTTCGATCATGCGGCTCTGCATCTCTGCCTCCTGAAAAATCTTTAATTCCGTATCTTTTTACGTTACAGAAACCTACAACACGAATAGGGGAAGTCAATAGACCGTAACATCATTTGTTACGCTTTATCGAGAGGCGCGGATGCGACAAGACGGAAGACTGGCGCGGATGATCCATGTCCTTGTCCATATGGGGCTGCTCGGCGGCCGGGAAACCTCCGAGCGCATTGCCCAGATGCTCAACACTAACCCCGTCGTCGTGCGCCGCACCATGGCATCGCTGCGCCAGCACGGCATCGTCGAATCCGAAGGCGGACGCGGCGGCGGCTGGTCGCTGACGAGGCCGCTCACCGAGATTACCATTCTGGATGTGCAGCGCGCCCTGCAGGGTGAAACGCTCCTCGATGCGCCTCTCTCCAACGACCACCCTTCCTGCCCGGTCGAGCGGGCCGCCAATGCCAAGCTGCAACTGGCCTATCAGAGCGCCGAGCAGGCTCTTGAGCGGGAATTCCAGAAGGTGACGCTGGCCGAAGTCGGCGAGATCGCCATGGCCACCGCCAAGGCGGAAAAGACAGCGTAGCGGACAGCTTGCCGACGGCGCCTCGATCTGCCAATCTCCGGCAAAACAACAAGACCACAAAGAACAAGAAGAAACTCCTAGTCTGGTGGCACCACATCCCGATCGCCTTCCCTGAAGGCCTCAGCATGTCCGGTGCGACAGGAGTTTACGATGACTGCATTCTGGCCCTTGTTCGTCGGCGGCGTGGCCCCCGCCATTCTCTGGGGCATTACCGCCATCTTCCAGAAACAGAGCGCGGTCTCCGGCGCCGGCTCCTCCGCCTATCTCATCGCCTTCGGCCTGACGCTCGCGGCAGCGGGCACGATCTCCGCCCTGATCTGGCGCCCCGCGCCGTGGACCGCCGACGGTGTGGGCTTTGCCGCCATCGCCGGCCTCTGCTTCGCTGTTGGCACCGGCCTCATCAGCTTCGCCCTGTTTTTCTACGGGGTTCCGGTTTCCAAGCTCGCGCCGATCTGGAGCTGCAATGTGCTGGTGACGCTGGCCGTGGGTGCGGCGTTTCTCGGCGAGGCCGCTGAAGTCGATCTCATCAAGCTGACGGCCGGTACGCTGCTGATCATCGGAGGCGCAGTGCTCGTGAGCAATGCATAGCCGGCATACGCGCCAACCATTCGCCGTTGTTGCATTCCGCGCCCGTCGTCCTACTTCATCCACAATGGCCTGTTCGGCGATCGCATCGCCACATGGATGCGCCACCTTTCAAAGGAGAGCGCATGAAAACGCCGAAGCGTATCCACGAGATGAGTACGCAGGAGCGCGCCGATACGCTGCGCAGGCTAAGCGACACCCTGCATTTTTCCGCCATCCTGGCGCGGCAGGCCGGAGACGAGATCTGGAAGCCGCTGGAAGAACTGGCCGACAGGATGCTGCGCGATGGCCCCGCACTATCGACCGGCCGCTCCGAGGTCGCCGTGAATGTCATCAACGAAGCGATGGAACTACTGGGCCGCTTCGAACTGCGCCATCCGGGCAGCAGATCGACATTGCACTGATGCCCGCTTGTCCGTTCCAGAAAAGCCGGAAGCACAAACCGCACTTCGACGTGACGCGCTCTCTGCATTTTGCCTGCATGGGCGGCAGGTTCGGCAGATTGGCACTTGTAAAAGCACGGCAAATGCTTACTTAAGTTGAGACTAAGTTTGTCCTAGCGCGCGTCGGCGCCGAGCCAAATCCTTTCCTCTGACAAGCCCGCTAGGGGCCTGTCTCCCGGCGCTAGGAAACCCCCATGGCAGCAACCAAAGAACATTTCTTCAAGGGCACAGACCCGTCCGCCAATGCCGATGCCCCGGTGCATCCGGCCTATACGATCATGGCGGCCGAGGTGCATCAGCGCGAGGCAAAGACCGCGCGATTGCGCGCATTGCGGCTTGAACGCGATGCAAACGCAGAGCCCGAAACCGCTGAAACAAAACCCAAGCGCAAGCCTGCAGTCCGCCGCTCGCGGCCTCGCTAAGTCGATGGCCCGCCCCCGGTCTTTACCCGTGCGGCCTTTACGATCATGAGCGCACAGCCCGCACTGAACGATCTGTCGATCGAAGAGCGCCTGGAGACCCTCAAGCTTCTCGGCGATGCGCTGCGTTTCTCAGCCCTTATTGCCCGCCGGCACGGTGACGATGCCTGCGGTGCGATGGATCGGCTTGCCGAGCGGATGCACGCGGATGCCGACACGCTGGCGCTGGATCCCTCACCGCTGACGAATACGCTCGTCAAAGAAGCGATAGCATTGCTCGGCGATTTCCAGATGGCGCACCCTCACATCAGCGACAGCAAACACTGAACCGCTGCAGCCATCCATGACGGCGCGGCAACACAAAAAAACGCCCGGTCACCTCATGTGACCGGGCGTTTTTCGAGCAAGCGGGTTTCCCAGCCTGCTTATTTGCCGCGCTGCGGCTTGCGGGTCTTCTCGCTTCTGTCCTTGGCCGACGATGTCTTTGCGTCGAGTGCCTGACCGAAATTCGTACCGCCCAGATGCCCGCCGGCGCTGGTATTGGCAATCTGCCGCTCGGCGCGTCGTAGAATCTGTGCTGCGTCTGTCTTTGACATTGTCGTCTCCCCAGGAAATGTTCAGTGGAATTGTGCGCAAATAAAAAGGTCGGGGCTGGCCCGACCTTTCCAGGGTTCGCAAGTCCGCAGTGCCAGTACATCCGTGGTCAAAGCGGGGGTGCGAGCCGAATGCTTATACGGAAGCGAGGTTCTGGGCGGCGTTCTTGCCGCTGCGGGAATCCTGCACCAGATCGAAGCTTACCGACTGTCCCTCACGCAGGAAGGTCATGCCGGACTGCTCGACAGCCGAGATGTGAACGAACACATCCGGCGAGCCATCCTTCGGCGAGATGAAGCCGAAACCTTTTGCCGTGTTGAAAAACTTTACAATACCTGTGTTCATGACGATTTTCCTTTCAATCGCATAGAATTACCGAGCCCGCCAAAGGCGTGCCAAAAGTGGTCGAGCTTGAGAGGAAAGATTAGCCAATGCGACTTTGCGCAAAAACGAAGCTGACGAAGCAAATTCGATTTAGCAGAAGTAGGATATGTTTGTGTTCATAACAAGGTAATATTTATTTTTATTTCGTTACACGCCTATTGCCGCCCCTGTTGAACGAGCGCATGTTGGCTGTGTCAGCAGCCATTTGAACGGGCGCTGTTGCCTTCCGGGCCGGCGGCAAGCCAGGCCCTTGAGTTGTCCGAACGCGGGATGCGCCGCCTGAAGCGTATCGCTATCGCAATCCCGCCGCCGACAGGCATCTTCACCGATGCGACAGAAGCAGACATTTCAATGAGGCACGGGAGAAAGAAGAGATGCGCGCCCATATCAGACGCTTGTACCTGGTGGGGGCCACGCCGCCGACCGTAGGAGCCGATATCGACCTTGCAGTATCCGCCTCGCTCGAAAGCGCCGGCGATATAGACGCGAGCTATATTTTCGTCTCCGCCCGGGGCCCCGACATCATCCTCGCCGGCTGGGTGCCGCACAATGCCCAGATCGACCGGGCGTTCAATGTGGCGCGGTCCACGAGTGGCGTGCGGCGTGTCTTCAACGAACTGCACCGCTCTCTCTGACGCATGTCGTCACCCTGAGCGCCCGTAGCGCGCAAGGGATGCCAGGGCTTCGCGTATAGTTTCGCCTTCACGCGGTAGCGAGTAGCGCCCCGAAGACCATCTGCCGGAATATCTCAAGCGCCGCGCCGCTGCGCTCGGCCCGCATGCGCAGGAGCGCTCCCTCCCAGCTGTTCAGAACGAAATCGGCAAGACTTGCGGCCGGCAGATCGCGGCGCAACGTGCCGTCTCTCTGCGCCTCGGCCAGACAGCCCGCAATCGCATCGCTCCAGCTGCGAAAATGATCGGCCACATGCCGGCGGATCATCTCGCTGTGGTCGACGGCCTCGGCGCTGAAATTGCCGAGTACGCAGCCCTGCGCATGGCCCCTTGCCGCAAAGGAAGCAGCGCGATCATCGAAATAGGCCGCCAGCCGCTGAAGCGGCGGCAAGTTCTTGTCACCGAGAAAGCCATTCAGCCTGCCTAGCGCCCGCTCGGAATAGCGGTCGGAAATATCGGCTCCGAAAGCCTCCTTGCTGTCGAAGTAATTGTAGAAGGAGCCCTTCGGCACGCCGACGTCATCGACGATCTTCTGGATGCCGGTCGCGGCAAATCCATGGGCGTGGATCTCCTTCAGGCCCGCCTCGATCAGCTTGTCCCGCATCTGCGTATTCGGTTTCGGGCCCCGGCGGGCCGGCTTGGCTGCGTCCATCTTGCCCTCTTGATTAATTATAGACGACCGGTCATATATTAAACACGTTGCTTCGGAAATCAAGTTGCCTTCGGCCCCGCCCCGAATTTTCAGGCTCATTCCAAGGATTTGCCCGCCATGACCAACAGTTCCTCCACCGGCCTGCGCTATGATGTGATGACGATCCGCCGTCCCGGCCTCAGCCGCGACGTAGCGGCCGGCGATCCCGCCCTGCAATGGGTCGCCAATTCCGCCACGCTGATATCCGGCGAGCGCGATGCCGTGCTTGTCGATACATTTCTGACCGAACCGCAGACGAAGGCGCTTGCCGATTGGGTCGTCGCGAGTGGCAAGCGGCTGAAGGCGATCTACATCACCCACGGCCACGGCGACCACTTCTTCGGCATCGGCGCGCTGCAGAAGCGTTTCCCCGAGGCAAGAGCCTATGCCATTCCGGATGTGGTGGAAGCGATGCGCCGCCAGAGCGCGCCGGAAATGCTCGATGGCTTCTGGCGAAAGCTCTTCCCTGGCGAAATCGCCGAGACCATGGCCGTCGCCGATGTGCTCGAGACACCGGACCTGGAGCTGGAAGGCCACAAGCTGATCCCTGTCGATGCCGGCCACACCGACATGTCGCACTCGACGGCCCTACACGTGCCTTCGATCGGCCTCATCGTCGGCGGTGACGTCGTCTATAACGGCATTCACTGCTATCTCGGCGAGACCACCCGCGAGAGCCGCGAGCACTGGATCGAGACATTGGAGAAGCTGAAGGCGCTGAGGCC
Source organism: Hyphomicrobiales bacterium (assembly GCA_900471925.1). Lineage (GTDB taxonomy): Bacteria > Pseudomonadota > Alphaproteobacteria > Rhizobiales > Rhizobiaceae > Rhizobium. The sequence goes on along the minus strand of UCGV01000012.1, from coordinate 94,073 downwards.
GAAATCGGTCGTGGCCGGCCACAAGATCCCGGAAAACAGCGACGATCCTGAAATAATCGACCAGACCCAGCAATATCTGCGCGACTTCAACCGGCTTGAACTGGAGACGACGACGGCGCGCGAATTGTTCGACGCGATGCTGGCGTTGCATCCTCTGAGAGCCAATCCCGGCTCGCTCTGGGGCGCTGCCAAGGTGGCAAAGGGCACCTGACGGGCATCTTCGGCACAAGGCTACCACCTTGGGAAACCCGCTTAAGCCTCGGTTTCCATCTCATAATCCGGAAACAGCGACGGCATTACGCAAAGGGAGCCTTCGCCTCATCCCACCACTTCAGCACCCGGAGTGCTCTCAGTGTCACCCAGCGCGAAGGTTCGCCCACGCCATCCTCCATCGCGAACCATTCCCGCCCCGGCAGGTGCCAGTCGAGCGGCCAGCGCCCGTCCTCAAGTTGGCGCGAGCGGAGGTATTCGATTGCCTCCGAAAGACGAAGATCCGGCGCGGTCCCCGTCTGCAGTCCCGCCGCGCGAAAATAGTCGAGCCCGCGCAGCACATCGAAATGCCAGCGGTTCGGATGCAGGAATGCCTTGAATTTCTCGTCCACCAGCCCGCCGGTGCTGAGCCGCCGCAGCAGATGCCGCGCCAGCAGATATTCCTCGCCCGAGTGCCGGGCCTCGCGGGAGCGCGGCGTGCCGCCGGTCACCCTCTCATATTCCAGCAGCCCTTCCAGCACATTGAGCGTCGTGTGGAAGGAGGAGCGCACCGAGCCACGCGCCCGCTCGCAGTTCCATCCGCCATCGACTTGCCGCTCGCTGAGCAACCTTTCGACGATCGGCGAGACATCGACACCGAAATAGGCGCCGTCCGCCACCGTGCGGCCATTGATACATTCCTCGACCTCGCCCTGCCAGAAAGGCTGCCCGCCTTCATCCCAGCGCGAATGGGCGCCGATCAGTGCGACGGTCTTTTGCGCGCGTTCGCAGGCGGGATCGAGGCCGAGTTCACGCAGCTGCGTCAGCACGAAATTGGTCGCCGTCCAGGGCTGGCCGGTGGCATCCCATTCCTCGCGCGTGAAATCTGCCGGCAGGAAGGAGCCGCCGGCCCATTGCCCATCCGCATCCTGAAATGAAAGCAGCTTCGCCCCCCAGCCCTCGTGCTCGACCTTCCTCCGCTCGGCGGACCAGACGGGTTCCGGCGCATCGAGCAGATCGCGCATCACCTGCCAGCGAATGGCGGGATCGCCGGCAAGCAGCCAGTCGATTACGGGTGTTTCTCCAGGCATCGGCAAGTCTCCCTCACGCCTGCAAATACCCTCAAAGCCCCTTCGGGCAAGGGGCTGGCGTCGATATATCCGGGCCTGATATAGGCAGAGATGACAGCGCCATCGGCAGGAGCGCACAAGCCCGGCCGCAATCGGAGCCCGACATGAACCCACGCCAATTGAGAACCTTCCTTGCCGTTGCGCGCCACGGCAATTTCACCCGCGCCGCCAGCGAGGCGAACCTCGCGCAATCGAGCCTCAGCGACCAGATGCAGGCGCTCGAAGAGGAGCTTGGCGTCGCGCTCTTCACCCGCTCCCGGCAAGGTGTGGCGCTGACACCAGCAGGTGACATGCTGAAGGCCTATGCCGAAGAGATCCTGGCGCTGAATGACGAAGCACGCGGCGCGATCCGCGCCGCCGCTCACCTCGAGCAACAGACACTGACGATCGGTACGCTCGAGACGATCGCGGCCGAAAAGCTCGCAGCGCTTCTCTCGCGCTTTCGAGAGACTTACCCCGATATCGGCCTGACGCTGAAGATCGGCGGCAGTGGCGAGTTGCAGCGCCGGCTGGAAGAGGGCTCCATCGACATTGCCTTCACCTTCGATCGTGGCGATCAGGACGAACGTTTCATAATCCGCCCCGTATCGCGCGAACCGCTGACACTGATTGCGGGCGGCAAGTCCGATGCTGCTGCGCCGGAAAAGCTCGCCGATCTCACCGCCCTGCCCTTCATCGCCACGGAAAGCGGCTGCGTCTACCGCCGCCTCTTCGACGACGCCTTTGCCGATGCCGGCCTTGCCGCACCCCGGATCGTCACACAGGCCGACAGTATCGCGACGATCATCCGGCTCGTCGCCTCCGGTGCGGGTTATGGTCTGGTGCCGCGACTGGCGCTCGGCGCGGATACGAGCCGCGACGACGTGCAGGAACTGCCCTGGCCCGGCACGGCGCCGATGGCCGCCCTCGTCATGTCATGGCGACGCCGGCGCATCCAGCCGCCGGCACTTGCCCGCCTCATTGCCGCAGCGACCGGGGACACAAGACCATTCAAACCAGCCGATGCCCGCCTTCGACGTGCAGGATAGTGCCGGTGGTAAAGCCGTTGCCGATCAGGAAACGGATCGCATCGGCAATATCCTCGGGCCGCCCGACGCGACCGGCCGGCAGCCGCTTGGCCATCGCCTCGAGCGTCGCCTCTTTCGCATCACCGGCAACGAAGCTCCAGATCGGCGTATCCACCCAGCCGGGCGAGACCGCGTTGATGCGCAACGGCGCAAGCTCGACCGCCAGCGCCCGCACCAGCCCTTCGAGCGCCGCATTGACGGCAGCAACGACCGAGCCGCGCGCCGCCGGCCGATAGGCCGCCACACCTGAGGTAAAGGTGATCGAGCCCGACGGCAGCAGGCAAGGCGCCCCGTATTTCGCCAGCAAGAGCGGCCCATAGAACTTGCTCTCGACCACCCGCTGGGCCGCGGCAAGCTCGATATCGGGCAAGAGCCGATAGGCACCCTCAATGTCGGCGGCAGTGCTGACAATATGGTCGACCGTCCCCCACGTTGCGAAGAAAGCTTCAACCGCCTCCTCTTGCGTCAGGTCCAGAACGGCAGTCGAAACTCCGGGCTGATCGCCAAGCGCCCGTCTTGCCGCGGCGAGCTTTTCCGCATTGCGCCCGGCAATCGTCACGATCGCCCCCTCGTCCAGCAAGCGCCCGGCCAGTGCCAGCCCCATGCCGGAACTGCCGCCCACGATAACGATCCGTGCCCCTTCCATCTTGATATTCGACATCTGCACTCTCCTTCTTGCCTGAGAGAGCAGATGCCGAAACCGGGGCCTCAAGAAAAACGGAAGAAACCGATGGTGCGATCGGATTTTCCGATGATCGAGGCCTGCGCTTCCAAAAAGAAACCCTCGGTCCGGGGGCGGAACCGAGGGTTTGCAAGTTGCAGGAGTGGCGCGGCAATCGCTGGGAACGAACGCCCTCGGGAGGTAAAGGGCTGCCGCGTTGGAAGAAGAACGAGCGGACGCGCCCTTGGTTCCGCAGGATTTTTCGAGCGGCTAAGGAAGAGATCATCTGCCCCGAAAGCGCGCGTCTAGGAGCCGATCTCCAGATCGAAGACGTGGCCGCGCTGGGAGGCGGAACGGCGCAGTGAGCCCCGGTGGATCACCGCGATGCGCTCCACGATCTTGAGGCCGATTCCATGACCGTCGCCCTCTCGGGCGAGATCGCCGACCGGCCGAAGGGATGGGGGATGGCGATCCTCGACCCGGATCAGCGTGGCGCCGACGCGCACGATGATTGCCGTATGGTCAGGCGTATGGCGAACGCCATTCTCGATGAGATTGCGTACCGCATCCTTCAACAGCGCAGGCACGCCATGCACCATGGCGACATCGACCTGTGCGGACAGTTCCAGCGAATGGCCATTCTCGTATACCCATGGGGCCAACTGCTCCACCACATCGGCGGAAAGCGCCACGAGATCAACCGCTTCGAACATGCCATGATCGAATGAATCAAGCCGCGCCAGAGCGGTCATCTGGCTTATAAAGTGCACGAGCTCATCGAGATCGGCCTCCGCCTTGCGCGCACGCGGGTGGTCGATATGGCCGAGCTCCAGCTTGATCGCCGCAAGCGGCGTGCGCACCTCATGGGCAATGCCTGACGTCAGGATCTTCTGCGATTTCATCAATTCGCCGACGCGCTCGAAGGCCCGGTTCACCGCCTCGGCCAGATGGGCCACCTCGCGCGGCATATCCTGGAATTGCAGATGCGAGCGCGAATCCATCGGGTCGAGCCGTTCAGCAGCCTCGGCCGCCGCCCGCACCGGCTTCAACGCCTGCCGCACGGAAAGCAGCGTGGCGCCGAGCACAAAAACCAGCAGGATGCTCATCGGCACGATCATATGGGCGATCACCTCGTTCCACAGCACGTCCGAAAGCACATCCTGTGGATCGCCTATAGTGGCGACATCGATGACGAAGCGCCGATCGCCGACTGTGAATGCCCGTCCGCCCACCAGCGTCAGCGGCTTGCCCGGCGCCAGCGACCGCAGCCAGAAATCGGGTGGATTGACGTCGGGCGGCAGGAAGCGGCTCTCGCAGGCGGCATCGCAAGACTGGAAGACGAATGCACCATCGGCCTCGCGGATACGCGCGACATAGCCGGTCTGCGCCTCGCCGTAGCGGGATTTCACGGTCTCGGGAAGCCGGTAGTGGATCGCCCCGTCCTGTACATCAATGCCGGCGGCCAGCCGCTCCGTCTCCTGCTCGACGAAGAGCCGCGAAAGCTCTCCCACGTTCCAGTAGTAGTCGGAGAAGATCACGGCGAGCTGCAACACCATCGCCACCACCGCAAAGAAGGCAATGCGGCGTGCCAGAATTGCGCCCAGCGTCGGCGAGAACGGCCTCATGGGCGAACCTCCCGCATCATGTAGCCGACACCGCGCACAGTCTCGATAAGCACTCCGGTCGGGTGCGCCTCCAGCTTCCTGCGCAGCCTCGAGACCGAAAGCTCCACGGCATTGCTGCTGCGCTCGTCGCCGAATTCCGAGAATGCGTGCTCGATCTTCGGCTTGGGCACAACCTTGCCGCCATTGCGCATCAAGAGTTCGAGTAGTCCCTTCTCGGAAGGGGCAAGCGCGATTTCGGCCCCGGCGCAGACGAGCTGGCGCGCTGCGACATCATATTGCAGGGCCGCAAACTCCAGCACCGGCATTGCGGTGACCGGCGCGCGCCGTGTCAGGGCGCGAATGCGGGCAATCAGCTCGCCATTGTGAAACGGTTTCACGAGATAATCGTCGGCGCCGGCGTCCAACCCGGCGATCCGCTCGTCGATCGCTCCGCGCGCCGTCAGCACCAGAACCGGCATCTGAACCCGTGCGGCCCGCAGCGATCTCAGAAGCGCGATCCCGTCCTCGTCGGGCAGGCCGAGATCGAGAAGCAGCAGGTCATAATCCATCTGCTCCAGAGCAAGTCGCCCCTCGCCCGCAAGCGCGAACCCATCGATTTTCCAGCCGGCATCATGAACGGCCTCGCAAAGCAATTCGCGAAGCCGGGCATTATCCTCGATCAGCAGTATCCTCATGCCTTCTTTCGACCTGTGACCATCGACCAGACGAGATTTTCCCGATGTCGCCAGCTCTCCACGATGGCCGCTCCCGCATGGATGAAGGCAAGCACCATGATGCCGTTGGCGATGGTGCCATGCAGCCTCTCAAGCCACTTCTCGCCCCAGAAGGCGTCCAGGGTCGTCATCCATCCGGTCAGTGCCGTTGCCGCCAGCAAGGCCATCAGTACCAGCATCATGATCGATGCCAGCGGATTGTGACCAAGGTAACGTTTCTCGTTGCCGTCGATCATGTCGAATATCTGCTCCATCACCCTGCGCCGCGTCGGCATGAAGTCGGAAAAGCGCGCGTGCTTTGTACCGACGAAACCCCAGAGGATGCGAATGACGATTGCCGCAGCCACGACATAACCTGTGACCCGGTGCCAGTATTTGCCCTCGTCTAGGATGAACAGGTTGAGCGTACAGGCCGTTACGATCGTCCAGTGAAACAGCCTGACCACCGGATCCCAGACCTTGACGTAAGGTCGGGCCGGAACGGAGGGCTCTGCACCCTCTCTTTTCCGCGAAACGACGGTCATCGCTCAATCGCCCTTCTGGACGATCTCGCCGGAAACCGGATTGAAATAGACTTCGGCCCGCTCTCCCTTCTTGTCCTTGCCGTAGATCTCGTAGCAGTTGCCCGTTACCTCGAAGGTCTTCACCGTGTAGCCCATGGCCTCCACTTTCGCCTTCATGGCGGCCTCGGGCATCCATTTCGATTTCGGCTCCCTGGTGCCGCTTGGGCTGGCGAGCGCCAGAGCCGGCGTGAGCGAGAGAAATCCAAGGGCGGCGATCAGTTTCAGCGTCATCATGTCATCCTTTTGCTGAGGCCCGAATGGGCGACGGCCAAAGCGGTAACGCAGCGAAGCTGTCTGTTTGCTGTCGGTAGCGGCACGAAAATCCTCTACCGTCCACACGCCGCGCGGATGATCGCTCGTCACTCCGGCAGCCGGCTCAACAGGAAATCCGCCCGCGCCGCCACATCGGTCTTCGGCAGGATGACGACGTCGTAGCCGATCTCGGGATAGGCCGCAGTCAAGCGCTCATACTCCGCCACGGCCTCCTCGAAACCATGCTGCCGTTCGCTATCGTTGACGTATATTTCCGGCCAGGGCGCCGTGAGAAATACGGTTCGGTAATAGCGATGCCGGTGACGGAATGTTTCGAGCACCGGCTCCCCGGTACTGGCCTGAAGCGCCGACGCCGCATCGATCAGCCCGCGATCGAAGAAGGTCCAGCCCGGCTGCCCCTCAGCACGTGCCTGATCCTCAAGCGCGATCGCAATCGCGCGCCTGGCAAAGGCAACCGGATCGACCCAGGGCAAGGCCGCGCCGTTTCCGGCCAGCTCTTCTTTCACGATGCGCCGTCCCGGCTCCTCCACGGTGGCATGGCCTCGCCGGGCAAGCTCTTCGAGAAGCGTGGATTTCCCGCCGCCGGAGCAGCCGGATATGACGACCGATCGGGTCATGGAATTCTCCTGTTGTAAGGCTAATGCGTTCAGCCGATGCCGGGAGAGGTCATCGGGCCATAAGCGCTTGCTATCTGGTTTGCGGAGCCGAACCGCCTACTTGGAGTTTGCCGCCACCGGCCGGAATCGCGCCCGCAGCGCACCCTCGGTTTCATCGCCCTGCCACGCCTCAGGAAAAGGCAGATCCCAGGTGAGCCGCCTGATCGCTTCAAGGCTGAGGCCGCGATAGCCGAATTCCTCAAGGCGCAGCATGAGCAGGCTGGGATCAATCTGGATCACGACCCGCGTCGAGCCGCCGAGCTGGCTCAATATATGCAGCATGGCGGCATAGGATTTGAAGCCGAAGGCGGCGGCCAGTGCCTCGTCGACATGGCCGGAACGCAGCATCTGATGCTGTTTCCTGAGTGCCTTCTTAAAGGCAGCAATATTGGCGGGAGAAAACTTCACGGTTGGTTGAAACATCGGACGATCCACTGTTCGGGTCGATGTCTGCCGATTACGCATCGACCATTTGAACGTGGTCGTCTTTAATGCCCCATAGCCCTTCAACCCGGCAGCAGGTTCGGACAGGCTCGCCAAAACGGAGAATAGCAACCCGAATCGGCAACCACAAGATGAGGATAAAGGATGCCTATTCGTCGCGCGGCAGCGGCCGCAGGAACAGACGCTCATAGGTCCTGAACGGCGGATCGGCGCCGAAGCGCTTGTTGGCGGCGATGCTGTCCGGATCGGTGGCGACACTCTCGCGGTAGCCGCGATAGGTCTCTTCGTCCGGAAAGGTGAAAAGCGCTATCGCGACATCGCCGGCCCCATCCCTTCCCGCACCGGGAAAGCTCAGGCCCGCACAGGCGGGCTTTTCGCGCGGCATGAAATAGCCGTGGTGTTTACCGCCATAGCGCTCGATCAGCCGCATCCAGACCTCGGCATAGGCTTCGAACTCCGCCCGCTTGCGCGGATCGAGGCGGTAGGAGACCTGGCAGGTAACGGGCATGCTCGACATAAAGGAATTTCCTCCCATGTCCGCATATAGTCAACCGGCTAATGCCGACCATGCATACACTGGCTGATATCGGAAATTTGCGGGAAACGCGGCAGAGTGATGAAAGTCTCTGCCGGCATTTCGAACATGATCTCATCGATGCGCGGCGCGGAAATCGAGATTGACCGGCTGGGCCGGCAGGCTGCGCCTCTCGGGCATGTCGGGCTCAATCGCGGTGGTGGCGATACTCTCCTCCACCCGCGCAAGCCTGAAGCCGCGTGCCCATACCCGTCCCCGGCCTCTCAGCAGGAAGCCATAATGGATGCTGGCCGCCTCCTGCGGCACATCGAGCACGACGGAGCGTGCCACCCAGCCCACTGTGCCGGAAATCGGCCCCGCATCCGGCCGCGCCAGCATATTGTCGAAGCGCAGAACCTGGCGCTCGGCCCCATCGATGCGCATCCAGATCGTGGCGAGTTCAGCCTCCTCGCAGCGGATCTGCGCCATCAGACAAAGCCTGGAGCCGCGATAGAGATCCGCCTCTATGCTCTGCATCATGCAGGCGAAGCGTTGGAGGTCGAGACCCATGCTGCGCTCGGCAATGCATTCAATCAGCGCACTTCCCGGCGAGGAAGGATCGAGGCCGAGACGGAAGAGTGCCGGGTCGGTAAAGCTCGTCGCAAACCAGCCCGAGGGCATGGTGAGCGGCGACTGCTTCTCCGTGGAGCTTGCGATCTGCGCCGAGAGCACATTCCAGTCGGTCAGGCCGAGCTGGCGGGCTACCAGTTCCAGGCATTCGCTGTGGGACATTTCGATATTGCGGGCGGCCAGCGATTGCCACAGCACCCTTGCCATCGCCTTGGTTTCAGACAGGCTTTTCATCGGTCCATCCTCGCCCGGGCGGCTCGCAGTGAGATCAGCGCTCGCATTGCTGGTGAATCGCCGGGGCGGATCAGACCATGAATTCGTCAGTGCGATTCACCATTCCTGTGAGGGAGCGAGCGGCAGGCCGCACTAGCCTGATTCGAAGCGTAGCAGCCGGGCTTGAGGCGTCAAGCACAGGTGCAGACGAAGCCTGAAACTTCCGTCTTGCCGCGAATCGCGCTGCCCGTTACCTCTTGGCCAAGGCTCGGCCCAAGCCTCCTCCCTCCATCCGGGAAAGCATCGATCATGCGGGGTAATCCACCATCGAACCATCTGTTCGAGCATCGCATAAGGAGGGGTTGCGTTTCCGGCTCGTTATGGAGGTTTGAATGAAACTGTCTGCACCCATCTATCAGCTGAAGCGCCGGGCGAAAATCATGGCCCGCACCGATACGATCCCGCTGCATCAGGCGCTCGATCGCATCGCGCAGGAAGAGGGCTTTACCGGCTGGAGCCTGCTTGCCTCGCAGTATGAAACATCGGCGCATTCGATGCTGTCGCAGCTTGTCGAGGGCGATCTTGTCGTGATTGCCGCCCGTCCCGGCCACGGCAAGACGCTGCTCGGCCTGCGGCTTCTTCTCGATGCCGTGAGAGAGGACCGCAAGGCGACGTTCTTCACCCTGGAATATACCGAGGCACAGAGCCTGCAGCGTATTCACGCCCTGCCGGAAGGCGAAATGCTGGGCGACCGGATCGAGATCGTCACGTCAGACGATATCAGCGCCGAGTACATCATCCGCCATCTCCAGGGTGCCCCGCGTGGAACGGTCGCCGTCATCGACTATCTGCAGATCCTCGACCAGCAGCGCAGCAAACCGCCGCTTGCCGAACAGGTGCTGGCCCTCAAGGCCTTCGCGCGCAACACCGGGACGGTGCTGGCCTTCATCTCGCAGATCGACCGCGCCTTTGAGGCCGAAAACAAGGCCCTGCCCGATCTCGGCGATATCAGGCTGCCGAACCGCCTGGATCTCTGGCTCTTCGACAAGGCCTGCTTCCTGCACAATCGCGAAATCCAGCTGCAGCATATAGGCTGATCCACAACAGGGGTCGGCGTCATCAGGCGCCGGCTCTCAGTCTTGCGCGATCGGCTGTGGTCGTACCGCGAAGGCATCGGATGATACGCCCTACCGCATGCGCTTTGTCGCGAACTCGACGAAGGCCCGGAGCTTCGGCAGCGACTGGCTGCGGCTCGGATAATAGAGGCAGAGCCCCGGCACATCACGGGCATAATCCTCCAGCACAGGCACCAGATGCCCCTGCTCGATATGGTGCCTGACGACCGAGCCGACCGTGTGCAGAAAGCCGACGCCGCGCAGTGCGGCGCGGATCGAGGCCTCGTAATCGTTGAGAACGAGCGGACCGTCGACGGCAACCTTCAGGCTCTCGCCGCTATCGGTGAATTCCCAGGTCCGCGACACCTGCCCGCCGCGCCGGGTCAGAAGCGCCGGCAGCCCCTGCATTTCGCGTGGATGGCCGGGTCGCGGATATTTGCGCAGCAGGCTCGGCGCACCCACCGTGACGATCTTGTCCGGCGGCGTCAGCCAGGTCGAGATCATGTCGAGCTCGATCGTGTGTCCCAGCCGAATGCCGGCATCGAAGCCCTGCTCGACGATATTGGTGAACTCGTCGTCGCCCACAAGTTCCAGGCTGATATTGGGATAGGCCTCGCAGAAATCCGGCAGCAGGCTGTTGATGAGAAGCGCGACGGCCGGACGCGGCGCATTGATGCGCAGGGTGCCGCTCGGCTGCTCGCCGAGATCGCGGGCGGCATTGAGACCGGCCTGAAACATGGAGGCGGCAGGCTTGGCATGGGCAAGCAGCTTCTGGCCGGCTTCCGTCAGCGCCACGCTGCGTGTCGTTCGTGCAAAGAGTGCGGCTCCCACTCGCCGCTCAAGGCTCTGGATCGCCTGGCTGATCGCCGAAGGCGTCAGCCCGAGCCGGCGCGCGGCGGCGCGAAAGCCATTCTCCTCGGCCACCGCCAGAAATACCGCGAGGCCATCCAGTTCCGTCCGGTCCATTGTGTAGCCTTGCTTTACAGCGTGATAATAATGGAGCGCATTATCAAACAATAAGCCGCATGCCATATCTTGGCAAGAAGCGCGGCCGGGCAGAGCCCGCCCCTTCAAACCCTGATCCAAACCAACGGGCCGAGCCGCTTCCCGATCGTGGAGACGCGTGTCCATGCCTGCCCAAAAGAAAGAAAATCCGATGAAAATCTATGACAGACCGGGCTTCCCGAACCCCATGCGCATCCGCATCGTGCTGGCGCAGAAGGGGCTGGATTCCCTGATCGAATTCGTGCCCGTCGACCTGATCGGCGCCGAACACAAGCAGCCTGCCTTTCTGGCAATGAACCCGTCGGGCGTCCTGCCTGTGCTCGAACTCGATGATGGCACGCTGATTTCCGAAAGCACCGCCATCACCGAATATCTCGACAATCTCGACGGCAAGCCGGAACTGACCGGCCGCACCCCGCGCGAAAAGGCAATCATCCACATGATGCAGCGTCGCGCCGAAGCTTATGTGCTCGATCCGGTCGGCATCTACTTCCACCACGCAACACCCGGTCTCGGAGCCGCATTGCAGGCCTTCAAGAGCCCGGAATGGCAGGGCCGCAAGGAAATGGGCGAGCGTGAGGGTGAGAAGGCTCGTGAAGGTCTGCGCTACTTCAACGAGATACTCTCCGCCCAGCCCTTCCTCGCCGGCGACAGCTATTCGATGGCCGATATCACCCTGCTTGCCGGCCTTGCCTTCGCAGAAGTGGCCGGCCTTGTGCCGGAAGGTCTCCATGCGGTGACGGAGTGGCAGGCGCGCATGGCGGCTCTGCCAGCGGTGAAGAACCGCAGCGGCCAGAATTTCCTGCCCGAAGATCTCAAGCGCATGGGCTTCTGAGATAAGCCACCACAGCAAAGGTCGGCGCCATCGGGCGCCGGCTTGCCTGGTCCGGCTCATTCATGAATCGAGTGCATAGGTTCATGCCGCTTTCAGCGCCTAATCGCGATACCGCGCAGCCGCTAGATGTTGCCTGATAGAAAAGGACAACGCAGATGCAGATCAAACGCAGCGGTTTCGCACCCTCCACGCCCGGCCCGGAAGCCTATTTCACCGGCACAGTGCGTCTCGATTCCCGTTTCGATGGCGAAGCCCCCGCAAGGGTCGGCGGCGCCACCGTCACCTTCGAACCGGGCGCCCGCACCGCCTGGCACACCCACCCTCTAGGCCAGACGCTGATTGTCGTCTCCGGCCTCGGCTGGGTGCAGCGCGAGGGAGGCCCGATCGAGGAGATCAGGCCGGGCGATATCGTCTGGTTCGCACCCGGCGAAAAGCACTGGCATGGCGCTACGGCAACCACGGCCATGAGCCATATCGCCATTGCCGAAAAGCTTGACGGCAGCAGTGTCGAGTGGATGGAAAAGGTCACGGACGAGCAGTATCACCGCACGGAGACGTCTTCCGCATAAAGTTGCAGAAAAGCCGCAACGCCATAATCGATAATATCGGGCTGCGGCATGCCTCCCATCTGTGGCGATCCTCTGCTATCGATCACCCTCGAAGAGCATGGGCGCATAGAGGTAGACTTTGCCTAAGTAATCACCGGTCTCAATCCAGTTTCACCCGTACGGCCTGACGGCATCAGCTGTCGGCGTATGACTGCGTTCATCGGGTGGTGGCAAGAGACCGGTTTGGCATTGTTCCGATCGCCAGGACAGCCGCCGCTGTCCCTGCTCTTCACCCACCCGCAAGCATCGCCACGCCGCGCCCGCATGGGTTTTCTCTCGCACCATCTTGGTGGACTTCCGAACGGAAGACCAAGATACTATGTGCAGATTACTTCGGGTCCGATGGACCCTTACCCCGAAAACCGCGCCGCAGCCCTGGATTGCCTGTGGCGGATGTGGCGGGCTCAGAGCCTTCCAATCCAGCGGCAAGATCCGGCTCAACGCCAATGGACGCAAGCTCGATGCCTGGCTGATCTATAAATGCCTGACCTGCAACAAAACCTGGAACCGCGTCATCTTCGAGCGGCAGGCTCTCAGGGATATCGACCCCGCAGTGCTGGAAGCCCTGCAATCCAACGATCCCGAATGGATACGCGCCGAGAGCTTCAACCTCGATGCCCTCAGGCGCAAGGCGCAACGGATCGATGAGTTCCCCGATGTCGATATCGTCAGGCAGGTGCTCGGCGATACCGAGGGCTGGACGAGGCTGGAAATCGAACTGGCCGTGCCCTTTGCGGCCGGCACGCGGCTAGACCGGCTGCTGGCCTCCGAGCTGAAACTGTCGCGCTCACGGCTGCAGGCGCTTCACCAGGTCGGCCTGTTGCGGATTGCCCCCGAACGCTCCGACATGCTGCGCCGGCGCATCCGCAGCGGCACCGTGGTCGGCATCGATCTCGAGGCCGTCACCGACAGGGACATGCTCTGGAAACCGCTGGCGACCGGCAGCCCTCTCTAAACCGGTATCGAAGGCCCGGATTCCGGGCCTTCCTCACCAGTCTCAGCCCAATCGCGCCAGCGAAACGGGACCGTCATGGGCCGGGTGCCGGCCAGGCAGGCGGCGCGGCTTCTGCCGATCCTGCGACATCAGCGGATTGCACGTATCGAAGGAGCGGAAGAGCGCCTGCAGTTCCGGCTCATCGACCAGCAGGGCGGCCTCGGCAGGCGAAATCCAGATCTTCTGCCGCTGCGCATAGTCGGCCGGATGGCCGCTTTCGCTTTCAAGCCTCAGGAGATGCAGCGAAACCGTCAGCGGTCCGTCGGGATCGCTGAGATCGGTATAGCTGCACAGCGGCTTCTTGCGGACCCGACCGGAAACGCCGGCCGCCTCCAGTGCCACGCGTTGCGCGCAGCGCCAGGCCTTTTCCCGTCGCTCGGGGCTGGTCTTGGGGATAGCCCAGCCGCCGGTCTGCCTGTTGGTGATCAGAAGCACGGTCAACGCGCCGCCTCTTTCGACGCGGCAACAAATGGCGCCGCTCTGATCGACCCTGCGAACGATAATGCCTCCGGACGATGTCTCATCCGGTACAGAAATATGCTCAGACAAATGCAAGCTCCGCCCTTCTCTCCTTCTCCTTGCGGCAAGTGTAGGGCGCAACACCAGATCGAAAATACCACCCCCCTAAAATTAAGGTAGTTCAGGCTCTTAACCTGTCATCTGGCTGACGCCTGCGCTGTCCGCCCGGCATACACCTTCTCCAGCACGGGGACGGCAGACACGGCGCGCGGCCAGCCGGCATAGAAGGCGACATGGGCAAGCATTTCCGAGGCCTCGTCCTGCGTCAGCCCATTATCCATCGCCCTGTTGGCATGGAAGGGAAGCTGCTCCGGCTGGCCGATCGCGATCAGCGCGGCAACGGTGACGAGGCTGCGGTCACGCGCCGTCAGGTCGGGGCGCCGCCAGAGATCGCCGAAGAGCACGCGGTCGGTCAGTTCGGCAAGCGTCGGCGCGGTGGGCGCAACCGTTGCCGCCACCCTCGCCGCCCGCGCGGCCTCCGCCTCCGGCGGCAGTTCGATCGGCGCTTCCTCGCTATCTGCAATCAGTCCGACGCCGCGCTCCTCGAACACCTTGCGGGTTTCGGTGACGGCCGACATGGCATTCGGCCAGCCCGTATAAAAAGCAAGATGCGTGAAGATCTCGCCGAGTTCGGCCGCGGTGACACCATTGTCGAGCGCCCGGCGCACATGCGAGCCTGTCTGCGCCGCCTTGCCGGTTGCCACAAGCACGGCCACGGTAACGAGGCTGCGATCGCGCGGCGAAAGCTGCGGCCTCGACCACACTTCGCCGAACAGCACATCATCAGTGAAATGGCCAAGGCCGGGCGCAACTTCATATACGACATCGGGCGCGACGCGAACGCGCCCCGCCTTCTCGAATTTCATCGTCATTCTGGTTCTCCTGCCTGCCTCAGACGCGAAGCAGCGTCTTGATCGCGCGGCGCTCGTCCATGGCCTTGTAGCCCGCAGCAACATCCTCAAGCGGGATCTGCAGGTCGAAGACTTTGCCGGGATTGATGGTGCGGTCGAGAACCAGGTCCATCAGATAGGGCAGATAGCGGCGCACAGGGGCCGGCCCGCCAAGCAGGCTCTTCTGCTGCATGAACATTTGCTGGCCGTCGAACGTGACGCCGTGCGGCACGCCGACGAAACCGATCTTGCCGCCGGGGCGAGCGCAGTTGATCGCCTGGCTCATCGATTCCTGCGTGCCGACGCATTCCAGCACGTTATCGGCGCCGACGCCGCCGGTCAGTTCCTTGATCCGCGCCACGCCATCATCGCCGCGTTCGGAAATGATGTCGGTGGCGCCGAATTCCAGCGCCAGATCCTGCCGGCTCTTGTGGCGGCTCATGGCGATGATACGCGCCGCCCCCATTTGCTTGGCCGCAAGCACGCCCATCAGCCCGACCGCGCCATCGCCGACGACAACGGCAGTCGAGCCTTCCTGCACGCAGGCGGCATCTGCCGCAAACCAGCCGGTTCCGAGCACGTCGGACACCGCAAGCAGGCTTGGGATGAGATCGTCGGAGGGCATTTCAGCGGTCGCGACCAGCGTGCCGTCGGCGAGCGGAACACGAGCAAACGGCGCCTGCGCGCCAGTCATGAATTCACGCTGCTCGCAGGAGGACTGGAAGCCGAACCTGCAATGCGGGCAGGTATTGTCCGACAGGCAGAATGAGCCGACGACGAACTGGCCGGGCCTGACCGTCTTCACCGCGCTGCCGACCTCGACCACGACGCCGCAATATTCATGGCCCATCGCCTTGGGCTCCTTGACCTCATTGAGCCCGCGATAGGGCCAGAGATCCGATCCGCAGATGCAGGAGGCCGAAAGCTTGATAATGGCATCGGTCGGCTTCTGGATCTTCGGCTCGGCGACTTCCTCGCAGCGTACGTCGCCGGGTGCGCGCATGATGGTTGCTAACATGGGGGCATGTCCTTTCGTGATCGGTTCCCGCCACCCGGAAACGGGCGCAGGCAGTCCTCCAGCATCAAAATTACCACGCCCGCATTGATCGGATTAGATGGTGCGTTTGGCATGCGGTCATGAATCCCATTCATGACTACATGCCGATTGCGCGGGCTAATCGTATCGGGGGCACTGGTCTATCTTCCGCTCATCCAACGAAAGGTAAGATCATGGAAAAGCGCATTCTCGGCCAGGGCCTGGAAGTGTCGGCCCTTGGCTTCGGCTGCATGGGCCTGAATTTCTCCTACGGCCACGCTCTCGATAACAGCGACAGCGTCAGGCTGATCCGCGATGCCGTCGAGCGCGGCGTGACATTCTTCGATACGGCCGAAGTCTACGGCCCCTTCACCAATGAAGAGATCGTCGGCGAGGCGCTGCGCTCCGTGCGCGATCAGGTCGTCATCGCCACCAAGTTCGGCTTCCGCTTCGAGGATGGCAAGCAGGCGGGCCTCAACAGCCACCCGGACAATATCAAACGTGTTGCCGATGCCTCGCTGAAGCGGTTCGGTATCGATGTGATCGATCTCTTCTACCAGCATCGCGTCGACCCCGAGGTGCCGATCGAGGATGTCGCCGGTGCGGTGAAGGATCTGATCGCCGCCGGCAAGGTGAAGCATTTCGGCCTGTCTGAACCGGGTGCCGCAACCGTTCGCCGTGCCCATGCCGTGCAGCCGGTCACAGCCCTGCAGAACGAATATTCGCTCTGGACGCGTGGTCCCGAGACGAACGGCATCCTCGCCGCCTGCGAGGAACTCGGCATCGGGCTTGTCGCATACAGCCCGCTCGGCAAGGGTTTCCTGACCGGCGCGATGGGCAAGGACAGCAAGCTTGCCGACAGCGATTTCCGCAAGAACCTGCCGCGCTTCACGCCAGATGCGATGGAGAAGAACCAGGCGCTGGTCGATCTGATCACCAAGGTTGGGCAAGCCAAGAAGGCGACGCCGGCGCAGGTGGCCCTTGCCTGGCTTCTGGCGCAAAAGCCCTGGATCGTGCCGATCCCCGGCACCACCAAGCTGCACCGGCTGGAGGAAAACCTTGGCGCCGCCAACATCAGCCTCTCGCCGGCCGAACTCTCCGATCTGGAAGCGGCTGCCGCAAAGATCCAGGTCGAGGGCGACCGCTATCCCGAGCGGCTGATGAAGATGACCGGCCTCTGACATCAACAGGCCGGGGCCACGGCGCCCCGGCCCTCATCCATTTCCCGAAAGACGACGCATGGCCCATGAACTCGCAGGCTCCGCCGATGACAGTGCGGAAACGATCCTCGCATCCACGCCCGCCGCCACACCGCCCCGCCGGCGCGTGCTGGCCGTGCTCAGCGCCCTCATGGGCTTCGCGTCGATCTCGACCGACCTCTACCTGCCGGCCATGCCGACGATGGGGCGCGATCTCGGCGCGGATGCCGGCTCGATCGAACTCACCGTCTCGGGTTTCCTGATCGGCTTCAGCCTCGGCCAGCTCTTCTGGGGGCCGCTCGGAGACCGATACGGCCGCCGGCTGCCTGTCGCGATCGGCCTTGTCCTCTTCATCATCGGCTCGGCCGGCTGCGCCATTTCGAACTCGGCCGGTGAAATGATTGCATGGCGCGTCGTACAGGCGGTCGGTGCCTGTGCGGGCGTCGTCCTGGCCCGCGCCATGGTGCGCGATCTCTATGAGGGAAGCCGGGCCGCCCAGATGCTCTCGACCTTGATGACCGTGATGGCGATTGCACCGCTGCTCGGGCCGATCGTCGGCGGCCAGATCCTGGCCATTTCCGGCTGGCGTACGATCTTCTGGGTGCTGGTCGCGGTCGGGCTCGCCACGCTCGCTGCTCTCTTCACCATTCCCGAAACGCTATCCGAGGCGCGGCGCAACCGCGAGCCGATGCTCTCGGCTCTTGCAGGTTATGCCACGCTGATCCGCAATCGCAGGCTTCTCG
This sequence comes from Hyphomicrobiales bacterium, assembly GCA_900471925.1. Taxonomy (GTDB): domain Bacteria; phylum Pseudomonadota; class Alphaproteobacteria; order Rhizobiales; family Rhizobiaceae; genus Rhizobium. The sequence continues at coordinate 76,451 of UCGV01000012.1, read as the reverse complement.
GCTTTGCGGCATCAGGCGGTTTCTTCTATGCCGGCATCTACGCCTATATCGCCGGTACGCCCTTCGCCTATATCGACTATTACCGCGTCGCGCCCGAACTCTACGGCCTCATCTTCGCGCTCGGCATCGTCGGCATCATGGCGACGAACCTGCTGAACTCGCGCCTCGTCACCCGCCTTGGCGCCACAAGCATGTTGCGCATCGGCACATCAGGGGCAATGATCTCGGGCCTTGCGACGCTGGTCGCAGGCATGACCGGCTGGGGCGGCCTCTGGTCGCTCTCCGCCCTGCTCTTTCTCTTCGTCTCATGGTCCGGCCTGATCGTCGCCAATTCCATCGGCGGCGCGCTTCAGGATTTCCCCGCACGGGCCGGCGCGGTCTCCGCCCTTGTCGGCGCGCTACACTATGGCAGCGGGATCGCCGGCTCGGCCGCCGTCAGCGCGCTTGCCGATGGCACGCCCCGCCCACTGGCACTTGTGATCGCCATTGCCGGCATCGGTTCTTTTGCCAGCCTAGCGCTGGTCAGCATGAGACGGCACCCTTGACCTCGCCGACCTCATGAGTGGAATATGGGATAATCCGAGCCCACCCATTAAAGGCATTCATGAATGAAGCGCGAGGAACTGGCCGATCTGCATGCCTTTCTGGCTGTCGCTGATGAGCAGAATTTCACCCGTGCCGCCGCCCGGCTCGGCACCTCGCAATCTGCCCTCAGCCACACGATCCGCCGCCTGGAGACCCGCCTCGGCGTTCGCCTGCTGACACGCACGACCCGCAATGTGGCGCCGACCGAAGCCGGCGACCGGCTGATTGCGACGTTGCGCCCTGCGCTCGACAGTATCGGTGCCGAACTCGCCTCGATCGGCGAACTGCGTGAACGCCCGGCCGGAACCATCCGCATCTCCACCGCCGAACATGCGGCAACCACCATCCTGTGGCCGGCGATGAAGACGCTGCTGCATGATTATCCCGATATCCATGTCGAACTCGGGCTCGATTCCAGCTTCACCGATATCGTCGCCGAGCGTTTCGATGCCGGCGTGCGGCTCGGCGAAGCACTCGCCAAGGACATGGTCGCCGTCAAGATCGGCCCAGACCTCAGGATGGCGATCGTCGGTTCGCCCGATTATTTCGCCAGTCATCCGGTACCGAGGAACCCGCAGGATCTTTCCGCCCATCAATGCATCAATCTCCGCCAGCTGAGCGGCGGCGGCTTCTATGCCTGGGAACTGGAAAAGGATGGCCGCGAACTGCGCGTGCGCGTCGACGGCCAGCTCGCCTTCAACAATACCGGCATGATCGTGCGCGCCGCAGTAGCAGGCTTCGGCCTCGGCTTCGTCATGGAGGATATGGCCGAGGCTGAACTCGCGTCCGGCGCTCTTGTGCGCGTGATGGAAGACTGGTGCCCGTGGTTTTCGGGCTACCACCTCTACTATCCGAGCCGCCGGCAACCATCCGCCGCCTTCTCGATCCTCGTCGATGCACTGCGCTATCGCGCCAGGCCATAGCTCTCAGCCGAACAGGCTTGCAAGCCCATAGGTGGCGGCGGCAATGACCGCGGCAGCCGGCATGGTGACGACCCAGGCGATGACGATATTTCCGGCGACACCCCAGCGCACCGCCGACAGCCGCCGCGCCGCACCGACACCGATGATCGCACCGGTGATCGTATGCGTGGTCGAGACGGGAATGCCGAGCCACGTCGCGGCAAAGAGCGTCAGCGCCCCGCCGGTCTCCGCGCAGAAACCCTGCATCGGATTGAGCCTTGTGATCTTCGAGCCCATCGTATGCACGATGCGCCAGCCGCCGAAGAGCGTGCCGAGCGCCATGGCGGACTGGCAGGAAATCACCACCCAGAGCGGCACATGGAAGCTCGGGCCAAGCTGGCCCTGGCTGAAGAGAAGCACGGCGATGATGCCCATCGTCTTCTGTGCATCGTTGCCGCCATGCCCGAGCGAATAGAGCGAGGCGGACACGAACTGCATGACCCGGAAGGTGCTGTCGACGGCAAAGGGCGTTTGGCGCACGAACATCCAGGAAACGACGAGCACGAAGAACAGCGCCAGCAGGAAGCCGACCGCCGGCGAAAGCACGATCGCGCCTACAGTCTTCAGCAGACCGCTCCAGACGATGGAGCTGAAGCCGACCTTGGCCCAACCTGCCCCGACCAGCCCGCCGACCAGCGCATGCGAGGAACTGGAGGGAATGCCGAACAGCCAGGTGACGATATTCCAGACGATCGCCCCCATCAGCGCCGCAAAGATCACCTGCGGCGAGACGATGGCCGGATCGATGATCCCTGTGCCGAGTGTTTCGGCCACATGCAGGCCGAAGAACAGGAAGGCGATGAAATTGAAGAAGGCGGCCCAGGCAACCGCATATTGCGGCCTCAGAACCCTGGTGGATACGATGGTCGCGATCGAATTGGCCGCATCATGCAGCCCGTTCAGGAAATCGAAGAACAGCGCCACCCCGATCAGGGCGAAGAGCAGCGGAAGGGAAAGAGTGGCTTCCATCAGACGTTCTCGATAACGACGCCGCTGATCTCGTTCGCCACGTCCTCGAAGCGGTCGACGATCTTTTCCAGATTGCTGTAAAGCTCGCTGCCGATCATGTAGGCCATGGCATTGCCGCTCGCCCCGTGCCGGCGATAGAGATCCTTCAGCCCCTCGTCATGCAACTCGTCGGAACGGCCCTCGACGCGGGTGATCTCCTCGGCGATGGCCGAGAGTTTCGTGGCATTGGCGCCGAGCTTGTCGAGCATGCCGATCGCCTTCTGCATCAGGTTGGCGGCCTTGACGATCTCGCCACCCATCTCCTGCATGAGCGGATCGAAGCTCGACTGCTCGAACAGGCGGATGATCTTCACCGTCTTGTGCATCATGTCGATCGCGTCATCCATCGACTGGATAAGATCCTTGATGTCGCCGCGGTCGAAAGGCGTGATGAAGCTGCGGCGGATGGCCTGCAGCACTTCGCGAGTGATCTGGTCCGCCTCGTCCTCCAGCGCGACGATGCGATCGCAATTTTCCTGAACCGCCTCGCCTTTCAGGAGTTTGTCCATTGCCTCGGCTGCTGCCACGACCGTTTTCGCGTGCCGGCAGAACATCTCGAAGAAGCGGTCCTCCCGCGGCATCATCTTGCGAAACAGGCTCATCATCTCGGGCGATCCTTCCCTCTGCGGGCGACTGTCGGTGAAGACTGTCACAAATCTGTCATAAAACGTCGCAGGCAATTGATCGAAAAAGTCAAATTTGACAATGCTAGAAGTCATGAAATCCGTGAAAAAGGGCGCAGAACCCCGCGCCGCCTCCCCAAAACCACTGTTGAAGCAGCTTGCCGAACGGCCCGAGAAGCTTTTCTCCGGCGCCTTTCGCCAGCAATATGGCGCGCTCTGCTTCCGCTACCGCAAGGCTGCGGCCGGAACCGAGGGCTCCGAAATCGAAATCCTCATCGTCACCACCCGAGACAGCGGGCGCTGGATCATTCCCAAGGGATGGCCGATGAAAAAGAAGAAGCCGCATGAGGCAGCCGCGATCGAAGCATCAGAGGAAGCCGGTGTCAGCGGAACGGTGAGCAAACACCCGATCGGCCGCTATACCTACCTGAAGGAACTCGACGATGGCGACGTGGCACCCTGCATCGTCGATATCTTCCAGATCGAGGTGGAGCATGCGCAGGCGCAATTCCGGGAAACCGGCCAGCGCATCGTCGATTGGGTGAGCCCGGACGAAGCGGCGAGGCGCGTGCGCGAACTGGAGCTGAAATCCCTGCTCGTGGACTTCCACCCCCGCCGCGCCAAGGGCAGGAAGAAGGGCTGAGTGCCGCCTCGACCGTCATTTACGGCAGCGTTTACAGTAACGTACTTCTCGTCGAATCGTCCCTGTGAAAGGCTTCCGCCGACGCTGAGAGATAGGGGAGAGAGCCATGACCTGGTTGAAGCCTGTGCCTGCGACCGCATACATCCGCATTGCTCGCAATGCCGCGGTGCTTGCGCTTCTCCTGGCGCCCGCCTGGCAGGCCGCAGCAGAGACGGCCAAGCCTGTTACGGTCGACAATTTCGCCCGCGCCGAATCCGATCTCTATTTCGGCAACGCGGTGAAGGATGGCGGCGGCAAGACCGGCGTCTTCAATCATCATCGCGTGCCCTCGGAAATCGACCACCAGTCGGTGATCCGCAGCAATCGTGACACGCTCTATTCCTCCGCCGTCATCGATCTCGATGCCGGGCCTGTCACCATCACCCTGCCCGATGCCGGCAAACGCTTCCGCTCCATGCAGATCATCAACGAGGATCACTACGTGGTCGGCGACGTCAAATACGATGCCGGGAGCTACACCTACGACCGGGCGGCGGCCGGCACGCGCTATATCATCGTCGGCATCCGCACGCTCGTCGAGCCCGACAACGACGACGATGTCAAACAAGTTCATGCCCTTCAGGATGCCATGAGCATCGCCCAGGCAAGTGCCGGAACATTCGAGATACCCGACTGGGACAAGGCCAGCCAGAAGAAGATCCGCGATGCGCTGATCGTGCTCGGCGCCACCATTCCCGATTTCCGCGGCGCCTTCGGCACCAAGGCCGAGGTCGATCCCATCCGCCACCTGATCGGCAGCGCCGTCGGCTGGGGCGGCAATCCCGAGAAGGACGCGACCTACCTCAACGAGACACCACAGAAGAACGACGGCAAGACGGTCTACCAGCTCTCGGTCAAGGATGTGCCGGTCGATGGCTTCTGGTCGGTAAGCGTCTACAATGCCAATGGCTATTACGAGAAGAACAAGCTGAACGCCTATACGCTGAACAACATCACCGCGAAGACGGATGCCGACGGCACGGTGAAGGTCCAGTTCGGCGGCTGCGACGGCAAGATCGCCAACTGCCTGCCTATCGTGAAGGGCTGGAATTATACGGTACGCCTGTACCGGCCGAGACAGCCGGTCCTGGATGGAAGCTGGACATTTCCGGAGCCGGTGCCGGTGGGAGAGTGAGATAACGCACCGTTCAGGGGCTGATTGAGAGCGGCTGTCGAGGCATAACGCCCACCACTCACCCCGCCGCCCCCAGTGTATCCCGCCAACCCGTCGCAGCACTGAGCGCTGCCCGCTCCTCGCCGCTCATTGCCCGTATCCGCCGCCGCGCCGTCGCCCGGATCACGGCAAATCCGCCGACCGCCAGCACCACCTTGCTGACGATCGCGAAAGCCCCCATCACCATGCCCCAGGTGGCAAGGCTGGCGCTGACCGCAAGCCAGGCATTCAACCCTGCCGAAAAGAACATCAGCCCCGCCCAGGCAAAGCCCACATAAGTCGCCGCATCCGCTGCAACGGCCTTCGCAATCGGCGGCAAATACCGGTTCATCCAGCCCGGCCGCAGCATCACCACGCCGATGATCACGTAGATCACGCTCGGCTTGAACAACACGAACCGCGGATCATCCGTCAGCACTGTCGCCGTGCCGGAAGCGATCACCAGAAACAGGCTCAGCCACTCCATTGCATCGACAGGCTTGCGGCGGATAAGCTGCACGCCGATCTGGACAAGCCCGAGCACGATGCCGAGGCAGGCGGAGAGCACGGCATTGTCCGTCAGCGCGTAGAGGATGAGGAAAAGCAGGCTGGAAGCGAGATCGGCGGCCAGGATTCTGGCCATTTGCAGGAAGGCTTTCATTACAGCGTCAATATCCTCACTTCCCGCGCATCATCGATTCCGCAACCTATATCTCATCTGGATAAATGCATGGTCCGCTCGTCTTCACTTTTCCCTGCGTGAAGGCTAAAGCGCATCCCGCCCATCGAAAATGCCACCCTCGAAATATGTAGATCAGAAGCGACGGCCGGGCCGCTAGCGACTCGAACCTTGCGCCGAAAGATCGGCCGTCCGATCAATCACCGCTCCCGCCTCTCCCTGAACATGATGCCGCCATCCATGGCGCTACGGCTATCCGCGGTCCAGCCGTCGATCGGCGTATCGTCGGACATGTGCACCATTCCATCAGGTGCTATCGTCATCTCGGCCAGAAATACATGGCCGCCGAAAAGGACATAGCTCGAAGTCACGTAGCCGGCACGACTGCCATCCTTGGCCTTATCCTTGGCGATGGCTTCCTCGCTGAACCTCGGCAATGAAGGGGGCAGCACCCTGCCGGGAGGCAATTCCAGCCGAAGCGCCCGCAGCTTTGCCGTGCTCCAGAGCAGCGAGAAATTCCCCTCCTCGGTCCTCAGCATATTGCAGAACATGTAGAAGTATTGCCGCACCTGACGCGGCGACGTCAGCAGAAGACCGCGCTCTTCGTTCATCGCGTGGAGCGGCGGAGATGTCCCGTCAATTACGCATACCGTCTTTCCCGCCTCATCCTGGCATTCGGCGCTGACGCCGGACACCCCGTCGCTCCGCGACCACCATGTTTCAACCAGCCAGGTCGGCTCGCGATAGGGCAGAGGCGCGCGGCGACGCAGCCGGGGCCACCAAAAACCCTTGGATGCGGGAATCGGTAAGTGGCTATCCCACCGTTCGGACCCGTCGCGTGCCTTGCCTTCCGCCAGGCCGGCGACGCGCCTCGGCGGCAACCCCTCGACAGGCTCCCAGTCGGTATCCTCGGGCAGTAGGGTCTGCGCCACCGTGTCGGGTGCCATCAGACCCGGCTGTGCGATCGGTAAGACGCCGGCAGCGAGCAGCGATGCCAGGGCGTCGTTGCGCGGCGGCACCAGGTCGAGCGCGGATAGCCCCTCCTTCGAGAGCATGCCCGCCATATCGGGTCGCAAACGCATGAGGCTGCGGGCAGAATTCAGATTGTCGTGGAAGGCTGCGAAATGCAGCGCCGTATAGCCTTTCTCATCTGTGCTTGTGATATCGAGCCCCCGCTCCGCAAGCAGTTCGAACGGGTCGCCCTGCGCGCCCGCTTCCTGCGGCTTGCCGCGCCACCAGCCAGCAAAGGCGTGCGCGAGGGTCAGGCCCTCCGGCGTACGCTGCTGAGGATTTATCGAGGGAGCAATCGTCGGTTCGAGGAGCAGCGCTGCATCGCGAAACAGGCCCCTGTCGCCGTCATGCAGCGCGGTTCGGATAAAGTCGAGCCTGTTCTCGCCCACCAAATCGGATAGGTCTCGCAATAACGGAATATCGGCAAGCCGTCCCCGCCTCTGATAAAATTTGCGCGACAGCGGCCATTCCGGTGCATCCAGGGCGATCCCGTAGTTCAGCACTGTTTGAAGAATCGCCTTGTTCTCAGAATTTTCCGGCTCCAGTCCATAGATACCTCCAAGCCCGCGGCGCAAAGCGTCGAAATCCGGATGATCGGGCAGAGTCGTGCCGCCCTGCATACTTGCGTGTGCTAGGAGCATATCCAGCGTCGGCACGGATCTTCGCGTCACCGCCAATTGCAGCGGGACGACAGTCGACGCCGGATTTGAAAAACTGTCGCAGAAGTCCAGGCATCGCCGAACGATATCCAAACGTCCGTAGTAGATCGCCTGTGTCATCGCCGACCATCCCGCGCTGTCCAGCGCCGCAATGGCTGAACGCGGATCGAACTCGGCGGACAGCACGCGATCGAACAATTCCAGATTTCCATGAACGGCGGCGGTCTGCGCCAGATTGAAGCCGGCCCAAGGCCAGGCCACGTCGATCGCAGCACCCAAGTCCATCGCCGCCTCGATCATCTCATCGGGAACAGGATGGTCGACCCATGTGCCGGCAAAGAGGCCGATGAGCACGCCGTATTTGATCCCACCGAGCCGCACGGTCTTGGTAGGATTGCCTCCCAATTCCAGGATAGTGGCGTAGCTGTCGCCACCATCTCTGGCATCAGCGGCCATGATGAGTGGGGTGCATTCCTTCACATCTTCGCAGTTGACGCCGAGAGCAGCCGCAAGCGGCTTGAGCAAAGGCAGATTTCCGTTACGCCGTGCAGCAAGATGCAGCAACGTCATCTTGCTGTCGGGATCGCTCCAGGCTGCCAGATCGTCCCGGCCCTGCAGCAGCTCCAGACCCTGATCGGGTTTTCTACCCCAGATCGCTCCCACCACCTCGGCCAGGCCGGGAGGAGAAGGAAGGTATCGTGCCAGACGTGATGTATCGATGCCTTTCTGATGAAAATTCGCCAAGCCGCCTAGGCGCATGATGCGCTGATCGTGAACGGAGCGGATGCAGGCGGCCAATTCCGCCTCCACGAAGTCGTCAGCCGGATGCCATTCGCACTGCCTCAGGTCGACTGCCCTGTTGGAGATCCTGGGGAGCTGGGCCTTTGCGTCAAACCCATCAGACAAACCACCTTCACTCTGCGCGATCGCCACCGCCGATTGCCATGGCGGCTCATAGATACGGATTTCCGCGCCATCGGCGACGGCAACCAGCCCGCTACGCGCCATTGCGACCGCCGTTATCGACGTCGCATCCTCTAGAGGCACCTGAACCAGTCTCGGCGATCGGTCAGCCGAGGCGAATGGTTCCAGCCAGACCATGTCCATTGCAGAGGACGTAGGTGAAAATCCGTCTGACCGGGCCGTCCCTCGCCGCAGTACCACTGCTCCGGCGGAAGACGCTGCCGCATGGACCTGTGTAATCTCGTCCGCGACGCCGAATGGCGCCCGGTGGCCGCGGTCGCCAGGTGTCCAGGACGAAAGTTCGACCGTGGCATCTTCCCTCTCGACAGCGAGATAGCTGTTCCAGTGACCGATAACTGCAGTCCCTCCCGGGCCGGCTACGACCATCGAATCGTCGATGCTACCGAGCAACAGAATTGCCGACATTACCTCGGATCGCGGGTCGCGTTGTGTCACAAGCATGCGCTCGTTGCGAACTGCCGCCACGCTGCCCGGCCGGTTGCTGACGCAAACGACGTCATCCCCGGAGAGATCCGGCTTGACACTGACGACGTCGCCGGCGCGTTTCTTGAAACCCTCGAGCGAAAAACGCTCCGCTCCGACGATCAGATCGTCCCCGTCGAAGCGAAAAGCTTCGCCCTCCCGATATCCGTGGCGATGGACGAACAGCGGACGAGCCAGGCGCGACGGCGGCGGTCGCCTGAGATAGGCAGTGCGCGCGCCAATCCTCAAGGCGCAGGCCCGTGAATCGCCCCAAGCGAAGATTTGGCGCGCCGTATCCAGGGTTCCCCCCTGCGCCGAGGGATCTGGCCGACCGCGCTTGTCGAGAAAGACTACGGCGATGTCGTGCTTCGGCTCGCCCGATCGCAGGGGAATACGCAGATCGGCGGCCTCGAGGTTGATCCCCATAACCATCCGGTCTTTTTGAAAGGCGGCGCCGACATAATCGCCAAGGCCCGCGGCGCCGATCGGCGCAACGGATCTTCTGTCGGTCGCTTCGCCGCCGAGCTGGTTTTCGAAGGCGTTGAAGGCGGCGGCGACTTTCGCGACCTCTCCACGCTCCGCGTGCGAACTCCGATGCCTGCGCAGTTCGAACCATTCGAGGCGGTCGCCGATCAGCCGGCGTGCGCCCCGCTTTGCCCGCGCCAGCCGCAACAGGGTCACAGCCATATCGTAGCGGGCCTGCCAGACAGTATCTTCTTCCGGCCGGGGCCTTCGGCTTGCCAGCCAGCCATGGTTCAGGGAGTAGCGGGCGGTCTCGCCCCGCGTTTCGAACAGCGGCGCTGTCCAGACGAGGAGTTCGGCCAGCGGCCCGGCTGGACGTCGGGGCGGCACGGCATCGACGGCCTGGCCGTAGGCTGTGAGCGGGCGTTTGGGATCGCTGAGGCAAAGCCGCAGCGTGCGCAGGCTGGCAATGTCGAAATCCGAGGTCAGCGTAAGAAGGACCGCCAGATCCCATTCGGCCCCGTCATGCGTAAACGCGTCCTCACTCATCCTGCGGCCCAACAGGCGCAGCCGCGACTGATCGGGACCGACGAAGATCGGAGATCGCACGCCACTGGCAAAAGCCCGGATCCACGCCGGTGCCGGATCCTCGCACCAGGGAACGATCGGCAGGTCACGCTGCATTTGCCTGAACACCGCTGCATGGGCCGGTTCGGCGACAGCACCCTCCTGCCCCGAAGCAGTAGGCCAGACGGCTCCCGGGCTGAGGATGGTCAGCCGCACGCCGTCGCTGCGGCACCTCTCGGTCAGCGCCCGCCAGGCCGCCGCGCTGGTCACGCGCCATCCACTGCGCTGCGCAAAACCGTGCAGGTCGCTGACGACTAGAATGGAGCGGATCGCCTTGTCCGCGCCGATATGAGGCAGCAACGGACCGCTGCCGTCGAACTCGGCTTCCACGACAGCGTCCTTGCCGAGCACCAGTCGGGCGCCTTCGACAAGATTGGTGATGTCAGCTTGAAACGGAAGCATGCCCGGATTGCTGTCGCGAAGGATCAGCAAATTCGGGCGCAGTGTATTGCGGTCATGCCGCGGCAATTCGCGCGGCATGCGCAGGCGGGAGATCTGTCCGGTCAGATCCGGAATGTCCAGCAACCCGACGGGTGCGTCCGCCCCGCAGACCGCCACCAGCAACCGCCGCAGCGACGCATTGCCGAAGATTGGAAAGAACAGAGGTATCTCCTCGATTGCCGGTCCGTCCGCCGCATCCGTAGCGCCAGATTTAAGCTGCGTGGCGTCACTGAGGAACGCGCGCAGAAGTTCCCTTTCGGAGGCGCCGAAAGCCTGCGGCTGCGGCGCCCTGTCCAGCGTGTCCTCGAATGGATATAGGTTCGAAACATCCGGCTGTCGGAAATCTCGCTGGTTCGAGGTGTTGGAACGGTTCGAACGGGAGAAGTCGTCAGCCGGACCTTCATCGGCGCCGCCCGCCAGAATCGCGTCGCCAACTCCCTGCAGCGGCAGGTCGAATGTAACCGTTTCAGGCAAGACGCCCGGCAGTTGCGCCGCCAGCCGAAGCATTCCGGCAGGGCCGAGGTGATGGAGCAGTCGCGCGATGGCCACTAGAAGCCGCCCGTCATATTGGCAACCGCCTGTCGGCGATGGAAGAAGGTTTTCAGCGATGTCAGCACGCCGTCGAGCGTGCCGCCACCCTGAGCAAGAAACTCCATCGCCGCCTGCACCATGTCGGACACCATCGCCGGCGAATACCCCCCGCCGCCAGCAAGCACCGGCACGGCATCGAGCACTTTTTCCGTCTGCTCCACCGTCAGCGCGCTGAGGCTCATATCGACCGACGCGACATGGGCGCTGTGGGCTGCCGCAATCTTCAGTGCGCGAGGCCGGAGAACCGCTTTCAATTGCACCGGAATACAGCGGCGTGTGAAAGCGTCTGAGAACGTCTTGGTCTGGTTCGACGTAATCACGAGCAGCACCCGGGTGCCGTCACGAGTTACCGAATGGCCGGTGCGCGGCACCTTGAAATTGCCGTCGTCGAAAACGTCGAGCAGATCGTTGGCGAAATCGATATCGCCCTTGTCGATCTCATCGATCAGCATCACGCGCGGCGTATTCACGTCGACGTCAGCCAGCGCCTTGTAAGCAGCGCCACCGCGCTGCCTGTTCCAATGATGCAGGGCATCCTGAGGATTGAAAAGTTGCCAGAGGGCGCCAGGTCGCATGTATTCGCCGATAGCGAGATCCTTCGTTTCCCTTGCACCGGCATCCGAGAGCCGCTGAATGTCATCGAATTCCGCCTTGAGAGCCTCAGGCTCACTGCGCGAGGTCACTGTCACCCTGGGCATGAGGCGCCAGTCCATGGTTTCGGCGACACCACGCGCGATAGAGGATTTGCCGGTGCCCGCGTCACCAGTCACCAGGAGTGGCCGACCTATGGCGAGCGCGACATTGATCGCATCGATCAGCGCAACCGCCTCTTCCTCGCCGGTATCGAAATGATAGGTCGCTTTCTGCTTCGATAGCGGATTGAAGAACCGCCAGATCGCATGAGTGTCGTCGGTCATGTCACCAATCCCTGATTTTTTACTGGATAGAACAGTCTTTCGATTTCCTTCAGTCGCTCGGCCGCGGCAACGAGCCTGGTTCTCAAGGCCGCAGCTTTGCCGCCGTCCAGCCCGAGAGGATTGTCTCTTGCGGGGCCTGGCGTCGCGGCGCCGCCATAGCGGTGAAAATTCTCAAGCAGCGCCTGATCGAGTTCATCCTCTTCGGCCTTGAAACGGTATCCCGCCTCCGCTCGAGCTTGAAGCGGTGGTCCTTGCACCATGCGCAGGCCAGCTGTGATCGCAGCTAGGTAATCAGTCAGGACGCTCGCGGCCTCGCGGTGTCTGAATTCAAGTGGCTCGTCCGAACCAGCGTCGCAGGGCTCGAGCCCCGTATCGCCGTCCAGGCAAGCATTGGCGTAAGTGCGCAGACGCACGCGTTCATAAAGCCGATCGCATTCGGCCGCATAATGATCTCGAAGCATCTCGATGACCCGCGCGGCATCGTCACGCAATCCGCGGCCGGTCGCCGCGTGGAAGCCGATGGCATCGGCCAGCAATCCGAAAGCGAGCCCTGCTTCGTCGTCACAAAGCTTTGCCACTCTGGCGCGTCTCATCTGCCAGGTCGGGCTGTTCGATCTGAGGATCGACGCCACTGTCGGCGCCCATCCCTCCTCGAAAAGCGAGGCGTAAAACGTACCGACGCGGTCTGCAAAAGTCGCCCAGGCTTCGTGCGGGAATTCTGGAAGCGCATTCGCATAATCGTTTTTCTTGACCGAACGCAGGTCCGGCATGCCCCTGGAGCAGTGGTTGATGCCGCAGACCGGGCAGGCCTCCGGTGAGTTGAGGAGAGGCCCCACCCCGCCGGGTGGACCGGAAAGATGCCAGACGCGGTCGCTGACCGGGGCTACAATGTTATTGGTGGTGTCGTGGACGGCGCCGAAGACATAATTGACCTGCCGGAAAGGATCCTCCTTGGAGGGGCCGTACCAGAGGGCAACCGAAGGCCTGTCCTGGTGGCGAGCGAAAACCCGGCGCGCCTCTCCCGCCAACCAGTTGCGGCGTTCCGGGACGCTGCAACCGGCATTTGATCCGCAAGCTTTGTAGACGATCAATATTGGCAACATTTAGGGCCCCAAATATTTTCTCGTATGCTAGAGTGTCACTATTCTGGGTTTCAAGTAAACAGGAATATTCTATGAGCGAAACTATACATAGAATCGACACGCCAAATGTTCATATTGACAATCGACCAAGTCTCAAAAGAATAAATGATGAACCACTTGCGCATCTAAAGCGTCTCGCGGACCATGATCCGTTCGAAATCGGCCCGCATGTACTATCATTTGCCAGATTAATCAGGGACATATCCAAGGAAAGCCATTTCAGCGGCCAGGTTGTCGGGGTCAACGCCCCATGGGGCGGTGGTAAGACGACATTACTCAATCTCGTGCGCGATCTCCTGGGTGATCTACCCGCGCAACCCGTGATAGAACCGACTGAAGCAGCGGCGCCCCCGCCTGAGGACAAGGCGGCCATCGCCAAAGCTCTGGGGCTCGTCAGCGATCTTTCAGATGAAGTCCCAGCATCGATCAGGCGAGCGGAGCAGGAAATCGATGATCTGCGCAAATCCGGAATCCGTTTCGCGGAGATAGCGGTGTGGCAGGAAGGCCCCGGAGCCGATCTCTATGGCCTGTTTTTCGCAACGCTGTGGAAGATCGCCAGGGAAGATGCTGCACCCCTTCAGGCGATGAAGAAGATCATGAGCGACGGGCTTGGGGTCATCAAGAAACTCGGCCCGCTGGCGACGACGATCGGTGGCCTCTACAATGTTTTCACCCCGCAGTCGCAGGACTCCGCCACCATCAATATCGGCGATCTCGGCGGCGGCGCCTTGTCGTATCGCCAGATCCTGAAAGACACGCTGTCGGCGAGGAATACCGAAAAACCTATCGTGCTCGTCATCGATGACGTCGATCGGCTGGAACCGGCCCGCATCGAGCAGTTGATCGCAGCGATATGGTGGGTGCGCGACTTGAAGAATGTGATGATCGTACTTCTCTACGATCAGGCCCGGGTGACCGAGGCCCTGGCCTCGGTGCTGTTTTCGCACGTTAAGGAAGATGCGACAGCCGAGGCGGCGCGCTATCTGGAAAAGGTCATCCAGTTCAACTTCGAAATCCCCTCGCCGCTGCCGGACGATCTTATCGAAATGACACTCGATGCGTGCAAGGGTATCGGCATCGAGCAGCACGGCCTGTTCCAGGGTTCGCAACGGAAGGAAGTCGCCCGCAGCATCCTGCGCCGTTACCTGACCACCCCGCGCGCCTACAAGCGCATCTGCTGGGCGATGCAGTCCTTCGAGAGAATGCATCCGGCAGGATTAGTCGACCGCTTCGACCATCTCGTGTTGCAAACCCTGCGGCTGTTCGATGCGGCAGTCTATCACGAGATCGTCTCGCTGGCGCGACGCGCCGACTGGCACATGCGATCGCTGCAGCCAGTCGATTTTCAGGAACACCCGGAGGAGCTTTGCATGGCGTTTCTCTTGCCGGCCATCTGTAGGTTGAAAGGCGGGAACGAGCCGTTCGAAACGCTTGAAGCTGTCGAGCTTCGCCTTGGCTTCGGCAGCGGCCGCAATTTCGAACTGTTCATCAGCGGCATTCCCACCGAGCGTCGAAAGTTCGCGCGAGAGATCGCCAAACAATTCCTCACTATCGAGCTGGACCAGCCACCAACTGCCTGGACGGCGCTGACCAAAGAAGTCCGCGAACGAAGGCTGGAGGGCGAAGTCGTTGAAGAGTTGCATCGGCAACTCGGGCCGACAATGAACCGGGCTGAGCTTGACGTGCTGGAAGCGAACCTTAGGGCAGCACTGAAACCCCAATCGGAGCAATGATCAACTTCGTTCGGCGCTGAAAAGCCAGAGTGGTTTTTCGATCCGATCTGTTGCGACAAGCCTCCGTCGCCCCCCTCGCAGGCCACCGTCTTCAACAACTCGCCTGCAGCTTGGCGATGGCGGGCCATGGCGAACCGCAGGAAGGCAATCAACCAAGGCGCGATTTTCATATTGCAGATCTCCCTGCATCGGGATCAACTGATGCCATGCTATTACCGAGTGACAACCAGCCGCGCCACAGCCGCCTCGCATTGCTTCTTTGGGCAATCGTCATAGGGATCGCAGCCATCCTGCTTGTGCCGACCTGGTTCAAGGAGCCGAAGCGGCAACCGGTGCTGCCGCAGAATGAAACCAGAGAACAGGTCTATAACCTGCCCTGCAATCCAAGCGGGCCTGGAAATTCCCAGGCCGAATGGGAGTTGGTACGTAGACGCCAGTCTCTCATCGAACTGACCCATCCCGTCAGATACGTGCTCGCGTCGCAGCCCTACGACATCCCATGGGGTTATCTCGGCACACGACCGTATGCGGACCAGTTCCATTGTCCGCCACGAAAAAGCACAATGCTTCAATACTGGATACCGAGCCTCGATGCTCCCTTGCGCGGCTTGGCATTTGACGGAACGACCAATCGTCCCAAGGAAGACGGCAGACCCGAGAGGGGGCCGGATGAGTCAGTCATCCGCGTTTCTTCGATCATCGGATATGCCGATGACACGAGGAACCGGCGCCATAAGCTGGAATACCTTGTGGAAACCGAAAAACTCGACGGTCGCCCACCCCGGAGCGCTTCACAATACGGATTGCGGCACACGACTGCACCCGAGGGCAGCCTCAAGATAGTCTACTGGTACAGGCTGGGCGACGGGGAAGACATTGTGTTCGAATGTTATGGCGTTGCGCAGCGGTGCGACGGCCATCTGAACCTCAAAGACCTGCAAATCTATGCCAACCTGAGCTTCGACCAGGATGCCGTGCAGCAGCACGAGGTGATCGTCAACGGCTTTCGCACTCTACTCGCGCGTTGGCGGGTCGAGAACTGAGCGTCAAAATCCGTCGATCAATTCCGCAACCGATACCCCGTCCGGAAGATCCACCCGAGCGTCGTCAGGCAAATCACCAGAAACAGCGAGATCATCCCCAAACTGACCAGCGGGTTCACATCGGCGATCCCGTAAAAACTCCAGCGGAAGCCGCTGACGAGGTAGAGCACCGGGTTGAAATGGCTCACCGCCTGCCAGAAGGGCGGCAGCATGCTGATCGAGTAGAAGCTGCCGCCGAGGAAGGTGAGCGGGGGGACGACGAGCATGGGGATGAGGTTCAGCTGCTCGAAATTCGTCGCCCATATGCCGATCATGAAGCCGAACAGGCTGAAGCTGATCGCCGTCAGCAGGAAGAAAAGCACCATCATGAACGGGTGCTCGATGCGCACATCGACGAAGAGATTGGCGGTGACCAGGATGATCACGCCGATGAGCAGGCCCTTGGTGGCCGCCGCCCCCACATAGCCGATCAGGATTTCCGTCATCGCGACGGGGGCCGAGAGGATTTCGTAGATCGTGCCGGTGAATTTCGGGAAATAGATGCCGAAGGAGCCGTTGCCGATGCACTGGCCGAGCAGGGTCAGCATGATGAGGCCCGGCGTGATGAAGGCGCCGTAGGAAACGCCCTCCACCTGCTGGATGCGCGAGCCGACTGCCGCACCGAAGACGATGAAATAGAGCGAGGTGGAAATGACGGGCGAGATGACGCTCTGCATGAGCGTGCGCCGGGTGCGCGCCATTTCGAAATAATAGATCGACTTGATCGCCTCGAAGTTCATTTTGCGCCTCCTACCAGCGATACGAATATGTCTTCGAGCGAACTCTGGCGCGTCGAGAGATCACGGAAATGGATGTTGTTGTCGCCAAGCCGCGTCAGCAGCGAGGCGACGCTTTCGTGCTCGTTACGCGTATCGAATTCATAGACGAGGCGGTTGCCCTCGGCCTCGATCGACAGCCCGTTGCCGGCAAAACAATCCGGCAGGGCGGCCAGCGGCTCGTTGAGCTCGAGGATCAGCTGCTTGCGGCCGAGCTTGGCCATCAATGCCTGCTTGTCTTCCACCAGCAGCAGTTCCCCGCCATTGATGACGCCGACGCGATCGGCGATCTCTTCCGCCTCTTCGATATAGTGCGTGGTGAGAATGATGGTGACGCCCGACTCCCTCAGGCGTTCGACGACGTGCCACATATCCTTGCGCAGCGCCACATCCACGCCCGCCGTCGGCTCGTCGAGGAAGAGGATGGAAGGCTCGTGCGACAGCGCCTTGGCGATCAGCACGCGCCGCTTCATGCCGCCGGAAAGCTGGCGCAGCGTATTGTCCTTCTTCTCCCAGAGGGAGAGATCGCGCAGCACCTTCTCGATATGGGCCGGGTTGGGCTTCTTGCCGTGCAAGCCCCGCGAAAAGCTTACCGTGTTCCACACCGTCTCGAACTGGTCGGTGGTCAGCTCCTGCGGCACGAGGCCGATCAGCGTGCGCGTGGCGCGAAAATCCTTCACCACGTCATGGCCATCGACGGTAACGGTGCCGCCGCTCGGATTGGCGATGCCGCAGATGATCGAGATCATCGTGGTCTTGCCTGCCCCGTTCGGCCCGAGCAGAGCCAGAATTTCACCGCGCTCGATATCGAGATTGATGCCCTTCAGCGCCTGGAAGCCATTTGCATAGGTTTTGGTGAGATTTTTGACGGAAATGATCGGTGCCATCGGGGCTCTTTGCGAATTTCAGTGCGATTTTGGCCGCTATATAGCCCCTTTGTGAAAGTTTGACATCCGCGCCACCGTGAACAGTGTATTCAGGCATGGGCCAATCGGGCTACTATCGCGGCAGGACGAACGCACGCTCCACGATTTTATGCTTGTCGGGATTCAGTTCCACGACGCCGTGTGTGAGGTGATACCGGCAACGATGAGCCAAAAGCCGCGGAGCCTTCTGAACGCATTTGTCGCAATACAACCGTTGGCGTATGAAGCCCAGATGGCAGATCTGAGCTTACCGCAAGTACCCGTCGTGCGCGTTGATTACCGGCTTGCAACCGGCACGGTCGGCTGGGCGTCATGCGATCTGGTGATTGGGTCTTCGTCGGTCACCGTTACAGCCTCCTACCTAGGGCACGCTCTCGAAGAGCTTGTCGAGGCAGCGTGTCTCGCCATGTCCGGAGAACCGCTCTGCGAAGCACATTTTTGGGAGGAACCTGGCGAATATCGATGGGTTATCGAAACCGCCGGACAAAGCACCAGGGTTCGCATAGTGGAGTTCGATGAACTCTGGTCAAATATGCCGATTGAGGATGGCACGGTCTTAATTGACGAAATCTGCGGGAGGACAGCTTTTGGAGCTGCCGTTCTTCGGGCTGCCGGCGAGGCTCTCGATAAACACGGTTCAACCGGTTATGCGAGACTATGGGGCCGAGGAGAATTTCCTACGGAATCTGTGATCTGGCTACGAGAACTCGTGCTGTCTGCATCCGAACCCGACAAAGGCGCGACATAATACTGTCCGCGTGGAGCCGACGGCAAACTTTGGCAGCGTTTTCGCTCGGAATAATTCCGCGGCAAAAACTCATCGATCCGGGTTGCTTGTGGCAATTGACGGCGGCGGCGAACATTGTGGTCAGCTGGGCCAGCGTGGCGACGACACCGAGCCTACGATTTCTATCCGCGAGGCAATCGCAGACCGAGTAGAAGGCATTCACGAAACCAGAAAAGCCGCCCTGCCCATATTGCCTATCCACCGGGCAAATGATCAGGCAGAAAAGAAAATGGCCGTGCTCCGGTCGATGTCATCAATCGGTGATGTTCGTCCCTCATAAAAACACCCGAGGACAGCACCGGTCTCCGCCCCGCCGCCACCCCTTTGCGGAGCCGCCCTCTCGGCGATCTCGTTACGCCACTTTCTTGCTGCCCTCGGCATTGGTGTGAAATTTATTGTCAGTCACGAAATGCCAAGAACCGGCCAGTATCCCCTGTAATGCCGCGTTCGTCTAAGCCGGCCTTTGGCCGGCTTTCTTTTTGCCTGTTGCCGGCGAAAAAGCCTAGAGATCCCTGAACATCACCAGCGCATCGACAAAGCCAAGCCTCGGATGCCGAAATGCTCCCGGCAGCCTGCCGACGACCTGGAAATCCAGTGATTGCCACAGCCGCACTGCCCGCTCGTTGGAGCTGACAACGAAATTGAACTGCATGGCGCGGAAGCCCCGCTGGCGGGCGTGGGCGAGCGAGTGCTGGTGCATGATGCGTGCCACACCCTGCCCGGCTGCCTCGGGCGCGGTCATATAGCCGCAATTGCAGACGTGGTTGCCGCCGCCGGTCTGGTTGGCCCTGATATAATAGGTGCCGATGATGAAGCCGCCGTCGTCGGCGACGAATGTTTCCTTGTCGGGGCCGAGCCAGTAGGCCAGTGCATCGGCCTCGCTCATGTCACGGTCGAGCGTATAGGTCTCCCCCTCCCGGATCACAGGCTCCAGGATGGTCCAGATTGCGCTGCGGTCTTCCGCTCTGGCAGGTCGGATCAGCATGGCAGGATGTTCGCATGAGCCTGTGGCGCTTCGCAACCGCGGCATGGAGCACGGAGACAGGACGACGAACAACAAGACGTGAAAGCGGTGATCTCAGTCGTCCACGCCGTCAAGGATATCGTCGAGCATCCGCTCGGCGCAACGTATCGTCTCGATCTGCTCATCCGTCGCCATCCTGCGCGCGGCACAATCTGCCCTCACCTCGCTTCTCAGCTTGGCAAGCAGCGCCGCCTTTTCGTAGGGCGTGACCACGCTGTCACGCACCACGATCCTGGCAATCGTTTCCAGAATGGCGATGCGCCCTTCCACGTGCCGGATCGCGCCTGCATGGGGTGGCCGCGCCGGACGAAGGTTGCGGCGTGGAAAACTTACGACATTGCTCATGCGCCTCTCACAGGGCCGGTGTCTTGAAATCGGCGCCCGAAAGCGCGGTGTGCAGTCCATTCTCGCTATCGACGCCCTGACGGTAGAGATCGATTGTTACCCGCGCGAGCTCACGCGCATCGTCGCAGTCGCGTGTCCAGCCTCTTTCCTGGCACAGCCGGTCGAACGCTTTCTGTACGATGGCAAGCTCGACGGCGCCGATCCATCGGTCAACGGGAGCATCACTTCTCATCTTCGGTTGCATGACCACCTCCCGATCGCTCCACAAAGATGCTGCCAAACGCGCAAATGGGCGACCGGTTCCACGAAAAATGCAGAACGCAAAAATATTCCTTTAGGGGTATCTAATGAGCCGGATTAAAGCGCTTTGGCGAAAATGACTCTCACCCGAAAGAGAAAAAACGGCGGTAGGCATCCTGTCTTATGGTCGTAGACAGGCGGTCTCCCTGATGCAGCCGACACAACCACCTGCTGTATTGGCAAAGACGGAAGCATGATAACCCTCTCCCATCGTAGCAGAGGAAACCGTAATGCCCCTGAACCGCCTGGTGATCTACGCCCAAAATATCGAGGAAAGCGCCACCTTCTACGAGCGGCATTTCGGTTTCCGGCCGCTGCAACTGCCCGGAGACCGCATCGTCGAACTCGTCTCGCAGGATGGCGGCGCCAATATCCTGCTGCACCCGGCAGCCAAAGGCCAGCGCAGAGGGCAGTCCGCCGTCAAGCTGGTCTTCGATGTCGAAGACGTGCCAGCCTTCTGTGCCGCACGCGCCCTGGAAGGCCTGGTCTTCGGCCCGCTCCACAGCGCGGATGGCTATGTCTATGCCAATGCAAAAGACCCGGACCAGAACCCCATTCAGGTCTCCAGCCGGGCCTTTCGTCAGCCAAGTTGATCTTTCGCCGCTCTTAATTCTTGAAAAGCGAGAGAATGTTCTGCGGCGCGCTGTTGGCGATCGAGAGAGATTGCACCGCAAGCTGCTGTTGCGTCTGCAATGCCGATAGCTGCGAAGACTCCGCCTCCATATTGGCATCTACCAGCCGGCCGACGCCGCTGTCGATGGAATCGCTGAGCTTGGAGACGAAATCCTCCTGCAGGGAGATGCGCTTCTGCAGCGAGCCGAGATCGGAGGCCGTCGATGTCATCAGCTTCAACGCCTGCTCCACATCCTGCAGCGCATTGTTGATGCCGCCTGTTGTGGTCAGCGTCGTGATATCGAGCGCATAGACCGACTGGCCCGACAGCGTTCCCCAGCTCGTGCCGAGAATGCCCTGATCGAGATTTTCGAGCTTGCCGCCGGTCGCCCAGGCACCGAACAGCGTATTGGAGTTTACAAGGCTGTTCGACCGCGCGGAATAATCCGCCGTCGTCACTTTCACATTGCCGTTTCCGTCACGCGAGAAGGAGGATACGACCGAACGTGTCGTGCCATCGACGGCAATCATCCAGTTCTCGCCGGCAAAGGAAGCCGATCGTGCCACGCTGAGCAGCTGGTCCTGCAGCTGGTCGATCTCGTTCTGCACCTTGTTCTTGTCGACGCCGTTTTCGGTTGCGGCGACGAGCTTCGCCTTGATTTCGCTCACCACGTCAATCGCGCTCGACATCGCGGTATAGGCCGTATCCACCTTGGCGGCGCCAAGGCCGAGAGCATCCGAAATTGCCGACATCGCCTTGTTGTCAGAACGCATGGTCGTGGCGATCGACCAATAGGCGGCATTATCGGCGGCCTTGTCGATCCGGTAGCCGGTGGAGACGCGCTGCTGCGTATTCTGAAGGCTGCTATTGACGTTACGCAACGTCTGGAGCGCGGAAATAGCCGCGTTGTTCGTAATGATAGATGACATAAACAATCCCTGTTTTTCTCAACTGCGAAGCGCTCATCGCGTAGGAATCGATGCGTCATGCATCCATAAGACGAGAAAAACCTATCGGCGGTTTATGGTTAATGATTTCTTTCCGGCCGATTCAGGATTTAGTAACGCCCACCATGCCTCCCGTTCCTGCAAGGAAACGGGCTGTCAGGCCAATGAAAAAGGCCCGAACGGAGCCCCATCAGGGTTTCCGGCCGAGCCTTGGGCTGGGATCGTTCGAGAGCTGTCCGGGGCGCTCGCCCCGGTGCTTAGCCGCGGAACAGGCTGAGCAGGTTCTGCGAAGAGCTGTTGGCGATCGACAGCGACTGCACGGCAAGCTGCTGTTGCGTCTGCAGCGCCGAGAGACGGCTGGATTCGTCTTCCATATTGGCGTCAACGAGGCGGCCGACGCCTGACTCGATGGAGTCGCGAAGGTTGGAAACGAAATCATGGGCTTGATTGATGCGGGACGAGACCGCGCCGAGCCTGGCGCCGACGGAGGTCATCTGCTGGACGTAGTTGTCTGCCGCCATCAGCATGCCCTGCACCTGCTCGCGCGTCGTCGTCGCGGTGAGCTTGATCTCGTTGCCCGCCGAGCCTGCCTGCGAGCGGATGAGGAACCATTCCGTCGCCGTGGTACCACCGGCGGGATTGGGCTGGGGAACACTGACGCGCATGGTCAGGATGCCGCCGTAATCCGCCTCGTCGCTGATCAGCGTCATCGTGTTGATATTGACGGCGATCGTGCCGACCGAAACAGCGCCGTTCGAGCCCCGATTGAAAGAGGAGACCAACTGTTCCGTTGGCCAGCCGCCCGAGGGGCTGGTCGCCGACTTGTAGAGCCAGTTCTTGCCGGCGAAACTCGCGGCCATGGAAATGCTCTTCATCTGGTCCTTGAGCTGTTCCAATTCCTCGCCGACCTTGGTCTTGTCCACCCCGTTTTCCGTGGCGGCGACCAGCTTCGCCTTGATCTCGGACATGACGTCGATGGCCGAATCCATCGCGGCATAGGCCGTATCGACCTTGGCAGCGCTGATGCCCATCGCATCCTCGACAGCCGACATCGCCTTGTTGTCGGAGCGCATCGTCGTGGCAATCGACCAGTAGGCGGCGTTGTCGGCGGCCTTCTGCACCCGGAATCCGGTCGAGACGACATTCTGCGTGTGATTGAGATTGGAGCCGACGCTTCTGAGGGTCTGAAGGGCGGCAATTGCGGAATTATTGGTGTTGATCGACGTCATGGAGCGGCACAACCACGTTAATTGGAGGGAATGTCACAACCAGGAAGTCGTCATGTCTTCCGCGGCGTTTCGCCACATCTGAGGTCAAACTGGTTAAAAATGCTTTATAAAAATAATCGGTAAAATTTTATTTTCTACGAGAAGATGCATTACTTCGACATACTGTAGCTACAGGCGCCGCGTGATGTATATCTTGACGCGATAAAAGCTCGACCAAAAAAGTACTTTTAACTTTTTCACTTCGGCAAGGTTGTGGAAATGCAGTTCAGGACGCAGTGCCACCCATCGCGGTAAAAACATGCCGCCGGATGGCCTCGGCACTATCCTCCGCCGAAAGCGACGTCACATCGAGATCGAGCCCGTTGGCATGTTCCGGATCGAACACCTGCAGCGTCCGACTGCGCTCGCGCGATGCCTCGGCATTGACCGATTTCAGCCGCTCGGCCCGCTCGGGTACCGCCACCCGCCGCGCCAGCTCCTCCGCCTCGCAGTGAAGCCGCACCGGCACCAGCACCGATCCGCGCCGATTGGCAGCATCGGCAATCTGCCCATAGGTGCGCTGGCTGCGCTGATCGCCCTCTATGGCGAAATGGGTGAAGATGAAACTGGCCGAAGGCGGGGTGAAAGTCACTATCGTATCCAGCACCGCCTGCCGCACCCTGCCCGTCTGCTCCCAGATCTCCGGCGGCAGCGGTGCCTTCAGATCGAGATCGAGCACGCCGAGGACGGGATTGTTGACCCAGTGATTGTCGATGATCTTGGCCGGAAGAAGTGGAGCGAGATGCTTGGCGATCGTGAGCTTGCCGGTGCCCGGAAAGCCGATGAGCAGGAGGAAAATGCCGGTCATGAGAGTGTAACTTCGAATAAGGGATTTGGATTTTCCGGGTCAATCTGACTGTCTGTGCCGCTGACGGCAAGAGGCCTGTGCCCAACGGTCGGCATCAGTGGGTAGCCAGGCGCCGCCGTAACGACATCAAGTTGTAGACTTCGGTGAATTCTCCATGCCATGCTGCTGTTGTTTTGCCCGCCCATAGAGTTCATATTGATGTTTCAGGCCCTCAGACGCCTAAGATCCATTTTCAAAAATCCGACGAAAATCGCTGCCGACATTTCCTCCCCGGCGCCGGAAGTGCGCGCCGATACGGCCGAGTATCGCGTCTACACAAGGGAATTCGATGTTGTCGTCGATGCGGACAAGCTGCATACGGTACTCGGCAAACTGGAAGGCGAAGACCAGATCTCGTATCTGGGTGCGTGCCGGACGTATCATTATGCGCTCACCGATTGGCGTACCGACGCGACCGCCAAAGCGCTCGCCGCATCGGACCGTATTCGTACAGTAAAGACGGCACAGGAGTTGCAGGAAACGGCCATTACGCTTCTCGTCGATCAATCGGGATCGCTGAGAGGCCAGAATTTATTGCTCACGGCGGCGGCCTGCGACATCGCGCTGGATTTCATCACAAATCTCGGGATCGTAAGCGAGATACTCGGCTTTACGACCCTCCGCTGGAAAGGCGGAAGATCCCGGCAGCTTTGGCAAAGTAGGGGCCGCCCGCAATTGCCCGGACGCCTGAACGACATCCTGCACATTGTCTATAAATCCGCGGCCGCCAGCTCTGGCAAAGGCCCGACCCGCTCATTGCTGCAGATGCTGCGCCCCGACCTGCTTAAGGAGAATATCGATGGCGAGGCGATCGAATGGGCAGTGGAGCGATTGGAGACCATCGAAGCAAAGAGAAAGATACTCATCGTCCTGTCGGACGGTGCGCCTGTCGACGATTCCACTCTTCATCACAACGACGGCGGTATCCTCGAACGTCATCTGCGGCAGGTAACCGGCCGCATCCAGGCTGCCGGCGATATTAAGCTTATCGGGCTTGGCATCGCCCACGATACAGCCCTCTATTTCGAGAACGCACAAACCATACATTCGATCAGCGATCTCGGGACCGTATTGATTTCGACCCTGGAAAACGCGATCCGCGACACCACCTCATTGCCGGCAAAGACCTCGACCGTAAGCGAGAACAAGACATGAGCGAGACAGCCGGAACCATCAACCCTCTGGCGCCCTGTCGGCCCCATGGAGCTGGCGCTCATCCGTGATTTCGGCATGCGCGGATTCCCGCCCCGCCTACCCGATCAACAGATCTTCTATCCGGTGCTTTCTGAAGACCATGCCATCAAGATAGACCGCGATTGGAAGGTGCCGAGAAACGGCTCGGGCTTCGTCACCCGGCTTGATGTCCGCAAGGACTATCTGGATGGTCACACCGTCCAAGAGGTCGGCGGCCGCGCGCATCTCGAATATTGGATACCCGCCGAGGAAATGGACAGTTTCAATGCCGCCATCGTCGGTGAGATCGAGGTGATCAGGAACCTCCCGTAAAGCCCGGCTACTTGCACACACTCCGCCCGCCCCTGCGCGACATGAGATCGAAGTGGAAATGGTTCCAGTGCTCCGGGTTATATCCCGGCCCCAGCACCGTCGTGAAATAGCTGCAGCTGTCGCTGCGCACGGCCTTCAACAGCCGCCCCTCGCGGAAAGAGAACAGGCCCTTCTTACGCACGTCGATCTCGTGGCCGTCCTTCAACACGAATTTGCCGACATCGATGGCATTGCCCTTGGCATGTTCGGAAATCGGATTGTATTTCTGCAGACTGTTGTTCATCCGCCGGCAGGAATAGCCGCCGAGCGGTTCGATGGTCTTGATGCCGGTCCAGTAGCGGAAACGGGCCGACGGCGCGAGTTCGTTCTTCACCCATTTGGCGAAGGCGAGCGTCACCTGGCAGTTCAGCGTCACCGCCGGCTTGACGCCGATATTGCCTGACAGACCCTTCAGCGAGACCGGATAAGGCACCTGGCAGGACGGGCCGTTGGAGATCGCCGGCTTGTCTTCGAAGATCACACCCATGCGTTTCAATTCGCGCCGGCAGGCAAGCTCGGAGGCCGGCATGACGCCGGGATCGATGGGGGTGACAGGCTGGCTCATCATCGGGTTATTCGACCGCAGCATGGCGACCTGTTCGGGCTCGTCTTCCTCGGGCACGCGTGTCGGCGCCAGAACCGGGCTGCCGTCGTTCCAGGTGCGGGCGCTGCCGCCGCCAGCGGCGCGCATCGGCGGGCGGCTCATCTGGGAGGCTGCGACCGGCGCCGGCATGCTGCGCTGGTTCAATTGTCTCGGATTCTCGGTGCCGATGCCATCGACCACGGGCTGGGTGGCATTGCCCTCGGCGATCTGCTGCTGCTCGTCCTGCGCCAGGCCGACAACCGGCTCGCCCTCGTCGGCCACGCCAAGCTCGTCATCCATGTTGACGCCGCCCGGAGGAACGGCAAGCGGCTTCACGCCGCCCCAGTTGCCATTCGAGGCAACCTGCCTTCCCTGCTGCTCCTGCGTCAGCGCCTCATCGCTGTCGATCATCGGCAGGCGTTGTCCTGGTTGACCCATCGACTGAGACTGCTGCACCGGCGCCCGCATCTGCTCGCCGCTGCCGGCAAGGTTCGGCGTGTCGAGATAATCGATCTGCCCCTGCGTATTGCTGACGGGCGCGCTGGCGGCGGGATAGGGCTGGCTCTGCGCCGGCGCCATGCGCACCGGCTGACGCGGCGAAATGGAACTGACACGCGTACCGTGATCGACATTTTCGGGCGGCACCAGCCCATCGCTGATCGAACAGGTGGTCAATGCCGCGGAAAGCAGGGCTGGCAGGGCGGTACGCCGGAAAAGGGAGACAAACGCCATACTTATCGCTTCCGCATGCGGCCTGTGATCTGAAAACCTCGATTCAAATTTAAGTAAAAACGGTGAATGAAAGCTTTACGTGTGGAAGATGAGGGATTGGGGGCGATTGTTCGCGCAGGAGAGGTATGTGGGTGCCGACAAGCCCCTCCCCAACCCCTCCCACCTGTGGGGTGGGGTCTTATGCCAAAACAAAAGGCCGCGGCATCCCTGCCGCGGCCTCTGAATACCCATCAACCCAGCCGCTTACGCAGCCCGCCCATAGCGTGCGCCCTGCCCGCGCAGCTGGAATTTCGACAGCAAGGTCCGCAACTGCCGGCTCTCTTCCGCCAGCGTCTGGCTGGCCGCCGTCGTCTCCTCGACCATCGCCGCATTCTGCTGCGTCATCTGGTCCATATGATTGACCGAGGTGTTGATCTCCTGCAGCCCCGTCGCCTGCTCACGCGCGGCCGTCGCGATCGAATCCACATGGGCGTTGACGCGGTTGACCAGCGCCTCGATCTCGACCAGCGCATCGCCGGTGGAGCGCACCAGCGCCACGCCGCCTTCGACCTCGGCAGCCGAGCTCGAGATCAGCGCCTTGATCTCCTTGGCGGCATTGGCCGAGCGCTGCGCCAGTTCACGCACTTCCTGCGCCACGACGGCAAAACCACGGCCGGCTTCACCGGCGCGCGCAGCCTCGACACCGGCGTTCAGCGCCAGAAGATTGGTCTGGAAGGCGATCTCGTCGATCACGCCGATGATCTGGTTGATCCGGCTCGAGCTATCCTCGATGCGGCTCATGGCCGAGACGGCATTGCGCACGATCTCGCCGGATTTGCCGGCGCTGGTCTTGGTTTCCGCCACCATGCTGCGCGCTTCGTTGGCACGTTCGGAAGCGGTGCGCACCGTCGCGGTGATCTCGTCCAGGGCAGCCGCCGTCTCTTCGAGTGCTGCGGCCTGCTGCTCGGTGCGCCTGGAGAGGTTGTTCGTCGCCTCGCTGATATTGCCGGCGCTGTCATTGACGATATGGCTGGAGTCCGCGATCGCATTGATGACGCTGTTCAAGGCATCGATGGCGGCGTTGAAATCGCTGCGCAGCTTCGCGTAGTCCTGGCCGAGATCGTCGATCGAGACGGTCAGATCACCGGCAGCAAGCCGCTCGAGACCGGCACCGAGCGCCCGCATCGCCGCATTCTGGCGGTCGGCCGAAGAGCGCAGGCTTGCCTCATTGCCACGCCGCTCGCTTTCGATTTCGCGCTGGCGCTCATCCTCGCGGATGCGCAGCTCGGCGCGTTCGGCAACGGAATCGCGCAGCACGATCAGCGATTTCGCCATCTGGCCGATTTCATCGCGCCGGTCGGCATCGGAAATCTCCACGCTCGCATCCGCATCTGCAATCGAATTCATCGCCGCCTTCAGGCGGGCCACCGGCGAAGTCACGCTGCGCACGATCGCATAGGCGATGGCAAGCGTGATTGCCGCACCGAGCAGGCACATCGCGCCGGCCCAGATCGCATTCTGGTAGTAGAGGGCGGCAAGGTCGTCAGCATAGACGCCGGTGCCGACAACCCAGCCCCAGGGCGTAAAGCCTGCAACATGCGAATATTTGAGAACCGGCTGGTCGAAGCCCGGCTTCGGCCAGTAGTAATCGACAAAGCCCTGCCCGCTCGCCTTCACCGTATTGACGAATTCGACGAACAGGAACTTGCCGTTCGGATCCTTGTTCTGCGTCAGATCAGTGCCGTTGAGCTCAGGCTTGACCGGGTGCATCACCATGTTGGGATGCATGTCGTTGATCCAGAAATAGCCGGTGCCGCCGGCATAGCGCATGGAGGCGATCACTTCCTTGGCCGCCGTCTGCGCCTGCTCGCGGGTCATGGTGCCCGCCTGCTCCAGCTTGTAATATTTGTCGAAGATGGCAAGCGCCGTCGCATCCATCTGCGCCAGCCCGGCTTTGCGCTCGGCTTCCAGTTCGCGGTAGGAATAGTTGAGGAAGAAGATCATCGTCACGGCCAGCACAGCGAGCGCGAAAGCGACGAGGCTGTAGAGGCGGGTTGAAATCCTGATATTGCGCATGGGGCTCCGGCGGCGTTCAGATATGACAATTGCCAAATAGTGATTTGAGCCGCTTACCGGACAGTAAAGCTTGATTAGAATGAATTCACATAACGTAACGTCAGACAACCCCGAATTGCGATTGCGGCTAGATCAAGCACTTGAATTCGAACTAAATTTTAACGGTTGAGAATTTTGCGGGCGCGGCGAATATTTTTCACGGACATGGCCGAAGCAGCCGCTTTCGCGCCCCTTCGCACTGTCAGGCCTTTGCATTAGGGTGATTCCACATGAATCACCGGCCAGACGAGGAGCCCCTGATGACCGACGCCGCCAAGCCGACAGGCGAACTGACGCTACGTACGCTGGCCATGCCGGGAGATGCCAATCCGGCCGGCGATATCTTCGGCGGCTGGGTCATGGCGCAGATGGACCTTGCAAGCGGCATCCGCGCCGCCGAGCGCGCCAGGGGCCGCGTCGTTACGGCAGCCGTCAAGGAAATGGCCTTCGAACTGCCGGTCAAGATCGGCGATACGCTGTCGATCTATACGCATGTGGAGCGGGTCGGGCGCACCTCGATCACGCTGCGCGTCGAAGCCTGGGCGCATCGCTCGCGCTATAACGAGCAGGAAAAGGTCACTGCCGGCACCTTCATCATGGTGGCGCTGGACGAGGACGGCAAACCGAAGGTCGTTCCGCAGGAGTAAGCCATGCAGGCGGCAGCGACACCGGAAGTCTACGTCTACATCCGCACCGTGATGTCGATGGTGATCGGCCTGTCGCTCGCCCGCCTCCTCACCGGCCTCGGCGGCATCGTGCAATCGCCCGGCAAGCACCGCGTCTACTGGGTGCATCTCGGCTGGGTCGCCTCGATGTTCCTGTTCATCATCCATTTCTGGTGGTGGGAGTATCGCCTCCAGTCGCTCGCCGTCATCTCCTTCGGCGTCTACCTCTTCCTCATCAGCTTCTGCTGCCTGTTCTTCTTCCTCTGCGTGCTGATCTTTCCGACGACGCTGGAGGATTACGGCGGCTACGAGGAATATTTCATCTCCCGCCGCAGATGGTTCTTCGGCATGCTGGCCGTGACCTATGTAGTGGATTTCCTGGATACGCTGTTGAAGGGAAAAACCTATCTGGCAGCCCTCGGCTGGGAATATCCGGTCCGCAATGCTGTGTTTATCGTGCTGTGTATCGTGGCGGCATGGACGGCGAACCGGCGGTTTCATGCGCTGTTTGTGAGCGCGGGGCTGCTCTATCAGGTGAGCTGGATTTTCCGCTTGTATGATGTGATTTGAGCCTTTCCTCCGTCATTCCTCTGCTTGTCACGAGAATGAGGGAAATTGGATTTACCCGCCTATAAAACCGCGACCACTCACTTTAAAATTCGCAGTATCGACCAGCTTCGCGCAAGTACGCTCAAGCATTGTCCGGCCCATCAGGATGATCCCGATCAGGAGACGATCAATGCGTATCGATGGCAGCACCCCCAGTTACTCCGCCTTTTCGACCCAGAAGAAGGGCGCCACTTCAGGCTCGGCCTTCGCCGACAGCCTCGATGATTTCGACCAGCCGATTGGCGAGGACACATCGGGCGAGGAAGAAGGCGGCTCCTACGATTTCAGCCACATGACGCCGGCCGAGATGCGCGATGTCACCGGCGACCTCTACGATTCCGGCGATCTCGACCTCACCCAGGTTCTGCAGCTGCAGCTCTCCGGCCGCCCGCTCGGCAAGATCGGCCCCGATGGCACGCTGCTGCCGCTTTCGGATGCCGAAAGCTCCGCCTATGACAGCACCTCGCAGGATTTCATCGGCATCGCCAACAATGCGCTCGACCAGATCGAATCGCAGGGCCGCGCCAGTGACCCGACCTCCGGCTACCAGAGCTGGCAGAGCATTCTCTCCGTGCTGAACAACCTGCAGGGTGGTCAGGCAACGGATGAGGCCTGATTGAGGCAGACCTCTTTTGATGTGATTTGAGAGGGGTGGGGCGGCTCGCTGCGTCACCCCTCATCCCCGCAGGAACTGCGACCCCTTGTCGAAGCTCAGCCCCGGAAAAATCTTCCCGGTCAGATCCTCCGCCGACACGTCGAACTGGCGATAGAGCATCGCTGCCGCGATCTCCCGCACATCCGCCGTTGGCATCAGGTCGCGGTCGTCGAGCAGCGTCCCATCGCCGAGCCCCGGCCATTTGCCGAGGATGCGACCGCCATCGATAGCACCACCCGCAAGCACCGCGCAGCCGCCGGTGCCGTGATCCGTGCCGCCGGAGCCGTTTTCCCGCACCGTGCGGCCGAATTCCGTCATGGCGAGCACCACCGTCTTCGACCAGAGGTCCGGCCCCATCGTGGATTTCAGGGTCGTGATCGCCTGCGCCAGATCCTGCACCGGCCGCTTGAACTGGCTGATCTGGCCGATATGCGTATCCCAGCCAGAGATCGAGAAGCTGGCGATGCGGTAATCTCCCTTCAGCATATTGCCGGCAAGGGCCGCGACATCGGTAATCTTCTCGCCGCGCTGGCCTGATGGTTCCGCCATGGCAGAGGCGCTATTGGCCCGTGTCGCCTCCTCCATCGCTTTCGCAAAAGCCGGATCGCCGGCATAGAGGCGCATCAGGAACTGCATCTCGTCCTTGGCCGGTCCGAGATTGGAATCGGATGCCCAGACATCGACGTTATTGGGCCCAGTCAGGATAAGCTCGGTCGAAGTATTGACGTCGATTGCCTTCCTCGCATCCGAGCGCGGGATGACGGCAAGGGCCCGGTTCAGCCAGCCGGTCTTTTCCTCCGCCACATGCTCGCCGCCGGATTCCAGCATATCCTGCCCGTCGAAATGGCTGCGCTGGTCGCGGTAGGGCGTAGAGACGGCGTGAACGAAGGCAAGCTCCCTCGCCTTCCACAGCGGCATCAGATCAGCTGCCGCCGGATTGAGGCCAAAATGCCCGTCGAGATCGAGCAGCCCCTTGTCGGGCGTCAGCGAAAGATTGGGGCGCAGCGCTGCAAAACCGGCATCGCCATAGGGCTGCACGAGATCCAGCCCATCCATCGCCCCGCGCAGGACGATCGTGACGAAACGGTTGTCGCCGGGCATCGCCGCGAAAGTAACTGGCGTGAAAATGGGGGCTGCGGCAAGGCAGCAGGCGGTGCCGAGGAAGCCGCGGCGTGAAAGCATAAACTCGGTCATGACAGGCTCCTATCCCCAGGTTATCGGCGGTTGAATTCGGGCGAAGCGAGAACCAGCGTCAGCCCGCTCACCCTGTTCGGCGCCTGCGAGACGACGCGGATCGTCTCGTCGCGTGCAGCATCGGCAAGTGTGGCCTTCAGGAATTCGCGGGGATCGATATCCCTGCCGAACTGCGCGCTCGCCCGCCTCGCCCAGGCAAGCCGCTCGGACAGTTGGCTGGCGGTAATCCAGGCCGAAAAACTCTCCTCGAAACCGGCGGGGCTCGGCGGCAGCCATGTCGGCTGGCCCATGCGGCGAAGCGCGCCCTGCCCGAGCGCGCGGGCCATCTGGAAGGCCTTGCGCCGCTTGATGCGCGCCTCATCATCAGGGCTCGGCGGCGCATTCATCATGGGCGCGTCCGGCGCCTTCATGTCAGGCGCATCCGGTCCCGCATTCCGCTTCGCAGGCGCCATCGCCATCATGTCGTCGCCGTCGCCATCCTCCTGCTGATAGGCCTGCATGAAGGCAGCGACATCGCCGGCACCGGCACCGCTGTTCAGCGCGCGAAGACCGGTGACGATATAATCGAATGGCTGGCGCGCCTTGGCGCCCGCGTTTGCCCAGGCGGCGGGATGGTCGAGCATGGCGCCGTAGACGGAGGTCAAATCGCCATCCGTCTTCTTCCACGTCTCAGCCATCGCATCGATCATCTCCTGCGGCGGCTGGTCGGAGACGAAATGCACGGCGAGCTTGCGGCTGATATGGTTTGCGGTTCTCGGATTGACGGCGAGATCGTCGAGCATGGCGAGGTAATCCTTGCGCGTGCGCTTGGCCCCGCCATAGCTCACACCCAGCACCTCATGCACGCCGGGTTCCGATATCTGCGGCCGGAAGGCTGTCTCCATCTCCTGCGGATCGATGGTCAGGCCCGTCAGCACCATCGCCGCGGAACGCACATCAGCCTGCGTATAGCCGCTGCCGGCGCCGAGCGTGTGCAGCTCCAGAAGCTCGCGGCCGAGATTTTCGTTCAGCCCCTTGTTGCGCCTGATGCCCGCCTTGGAATCCGGCCCCAGCGACTGCGCCTGGTCGAGATAGAGCAGCATCGCAGGGTGCTCCGTGGCGCTGCGCAGCAGCGTGGCGAACTTGGCGCCCATATAAGGCCGGATGGCTTCAGCCTCATAGAGCGGCACGATCAGCCGCATCGGCAGGCTCTTGTTGGCGCTGGTGGAGAAATGGTTGGTCCAGAACGCTGCCAGCCGCTCGTTGAAACCATCGGGCGAAAGCACCGCCTGCATCAGCCGGGCATTGGCATCCATCTGAAACAGCACCTGTGCGCGCCGCTGCAACACGCGCCGCTGCTGCCGCCGCGTGAGATCGTCGATATCGGCCTGCTGCAGCTGCTGGCGCCTGTCCTGCAGATCGAGGATCGCCGTATGCCGCGCCTCGATGCCGCCGACGGGAAAGCCCGGCACGACATTGGCGCCCCGGCTTACCTGCGCGATCAGATCATCCTTGGTCTGCGGCGGCGCCTCGCCCGGCCGCAATCCATAGCCGAAGCGGATTGCCGCCATCGTCGGAAAAGACAGGCTCATGGCTCTTCACCTCCACATCACCAAGCTGTGACAGGGTCTCAGCCAATTGCGACGGCAGGGTGTAGGAAATACGGCAATTTCCCGACATGAACGATTTGTAATCTGTTGATATTGTTGAGATACAAGTCTTGCGCGGTCGCATTGTCCGGCTTGTTCGCCCTCGATACGGCTGTTATCACCCCGAAGGTTCAACCAGACGGATAGAAGCGAATGGGCGGCGTCAATATTTCCTGCGGATCGTTCCAGGGCGAAGACAAATCGGCGACCGCTATCGAAACGGTGCTGGAGGAAGCCGTCGGCCAGAGCGGCAGTGCCGAAGCGAAAGAAGTGTTCGCGGGCATCATGCAATCGATGGAACAGGCTGAGGATCACATCCTCATCTGGCCCCGCGAGGCGCGAACCCTCATTCCCCCGCTCAGGGCCTATAGAGACCGGATCGGCATCGATGCCGGCAGCCACGACCCGAGGCTCTATTGCCTCATCGACTTCATCAAGGCCTGCGAAACGGCAGACGTGGAAGTCGAGCCTGTGGTCGTCGTCTGGTAGCGGCGGCCGGCGCTAGAGCGCCGTGCGTGCATTCGGACGCACAAAGACTGCTCTAACTCTTTGAATCAACGCATCGGCCCGAAAATTGGTGACGATTTTCGGGCCGATGCTGGAGAGCCGGCAGCCACAAGAGCGCAGATCCCGATCTGCTCAGCCCCGGAAAATGAAGGAAGCCCCGATCGCAATGAGAGCGAAACCGATCGCATGGTTCCAGGTCAGGTTTTCACCCAGCCAGAAGATCGAGAAGCCGGCGAAAACGATCAGCGTGATCACTTCCTGCATCGTCTTCAGCTGCGCAGTGGAATAGACGGCCGAGCCGATGCGGTTTGCCGGCACCGCCAGGCAATATTCGAAGAAGGCGATGCCCCAGCTGGCGATGATGGCGAGGAAGATCGCGCTGCTCTTGTGCTTCAGGTGGCCATACCAGGCGAAGGTCATGAAGATATTGGAGGCGAAGAGCATGATCACCGGCCAGATGGCGGCGGGGTTGAGCGAAAACGGCATCGTGAAATCCTGTGGCAAATCCGGATGAGAGCAATTCCAGCAAAAGCGCATGGCGGTTCTGCGTCCGGAATTGCGTGAAACAGATACCGGCAGCCTTTCCGTGATTCGAGGAAAAACCGAAAGGCTCCCGGCTGGGACATGCATCATTTACCGCAGATTTCAGGCTTTCAAGTGGGGGATTTGACGATATCGGCAGGAAGACTGGCCGTGCTGACGCACTGATCCGCCTCAGCAGCCCTTGCTGATGGAGACGACCCTGGGGCCGGACATATCCCGCGGCGGCTCGCCCTCGACCATTACCCGGTTGCGGCCGGATTCCTTGGCGGCATAGAGCGCCTTGTCGGCCCGCGCGATCTGTTCATAGAGCGAATGATCGGCAGCATTGACGCCCGCCACGCCGAAGCTTGCGGTGATCCTGCCGTCGAAGCCCATCGCCTTGCGGTCGATCCCGGCAAAGGCAAGGCGCACCCGGTTGGCGAAATCGGCAGCCGCCACCAGCGGCGTGGCAGGCAGGAAGATCACGAATTCCTCGCCGCCGAAGCGCGCTGCAAAGCCGCCGTCCGGTAGCCGCACCTGCAGCATGTCGGCAAATGCGCGCAGCACTTCGTCGCCGGGGCCATGGCCGAGCGTATCGTTGACCCACTTGAAATTGTCGATGTCGCAGATGACGACCGAACCTTCGATACCCTTCGCCTCTTCCACCTTGCGGTCGAAGCCGCGCCGGTTGAACATGCCGGTCAGCGGATCGCGCTCGGCCACATCGCGGTGCGCCATCACCGTATCGAGGGTGGTTGCAGCAAGGCCGGCGAGCGCAAACATCAGCACCAGCACCGAGGCGGACGCCTGCATGGCGAAGGCATATTCGGAGGAGATGAAATCATTGTTGCCGCCATAGGACGGGACGATGAAGACGAAGACGATATTGCGGATAACAGTATCGGCAATGACGAGGCCGGAAACGCCGATCAGCACCTTGTCGGCCGTGTGGCGCATATGCGGCAGGCTGAGCACCACCGCGAAGGTGAGCAGCGCCACGCAGGAAAGGTCGTTCAACAGGAACTCGGCGGGAATACTGACCGCGACCAGCGCCGCATAAAGCATGCCGAGATAGGTGACGGCGGAAAAGGCGAGCCGCAGCCGCAGATAGGACGGCCGCCGGAAACGGGCGAGAATGGCGCCGGAATAGAAAATGAAGGCGGTCAGGAACAGTGCATCGGCGATGACCGAAGCCACCCGCTCGGGCATCAGGCTATCGATGAGCGGAACGGAAAACGCTGCCGCCGCAAAGAGATAACCCGGGCCCCAAAGCTTCGCCTCCCGCGACCCGAACCGGCCGACGATGAGAAATGTGCAGCCGAAAATCAGCATCATGACCGGCAGCAGGAAGGCGAAATTACTATCCATGTATCCTCGCGGCGGGACGCAATACAGAACCGGCGCGGGCAGACCGTAGCCCGATCGGGTTAAGAAAGACCTATGCGCGAGTTCTTACTCTTGGCCGGAATGGGACGGCGCCGTCCCGCAGCCAATGGCGCTCTTCCGCCCTCAGGTGATGATCGTCTCGTCGTTCTTCAGCTTGTCGAGATAACCTGCGGCAAAATCGATATTCAGTTCCACGAACAGAGGGAAATGATCGCTGATTTGGTAGGTGCGCCATTCCTCGTAGAAGTCCTGCAGCTTCGGCTCGTCTGTCTTGAGCGCCGTCTGCTCGGCGATGAAGGCCCGCTGCTTGGCGATCTTCCGCTGCGCCGTCGATATCCTCTCCGGAGTGGCGCCCGGCTTGTCCGCCGCCGTCTGCTGGCGCGTGATCTCTTCATCGGCAGCGGCGATCTTGCTGTCGAGCGTGGCGATCACCGTATCGCGATGAAGCTTCAGATCCTCCTTGCGGAAAACGGAATTGAAGACATTCAGCACACCATGCGCCCTGCCGCTGTCAGGATTGGCGAGGCTCACTTCCCCGGCCTCGGGCATGAAGGAAATCTGGTCGTAGAATTTCGTCTGGGTGGAGTTGCTGCCGGTCTTGTTCTTGAAGACCTCGAAGCCGTGCTTGTCCAGCGCATCGAAGGTCGGCGCATCGAAAGCGTCGATATTGAAATCGCCGACGAGTATATGCGCCGTCGTCTTGTCTTTCTTTGCCCGATCGGCAATGAATTTTGCCACCGCGTCGATCTCCGCCACGCGCAGCTTGTATTCGGGTGCCGTCAGCCCGTCCTTGCCGAAATAGATATGGACGGTCGCGAAATTGAACTTGAACCAGGCAGACTGAAAACTGCACGAAAACGGCGTTCTTGCGAATTGTCGCTTCTTGGTGACATCGGAAATCTGCTGGTCGAAAGGCAGCACCAACTCGCCGGCGACCCCGGTGAAATGAACCTTGTTCTTGTTGTAGACGAAGCCCAGGCGCTCCCGGTTGCCGGCGTCGCCCAGCGTCACGTCCGTCATGATGTAATCATATTCCGGCCCGACCGCTTCCATCAGTCGCTCGAAAGGCGCCATGTCCTCGCAGATCTCCTGCACGGCGAGGATATCGAAGGCCGAGATCACCTCTGCGAGATAGAAGAAGCTCTCATCGAGCCGCGGGCCGTTGCCGAAGCGGTTGTCGTCGAAATTGCGGATGTTCCATGTGCCGAGCAGCAGGGTCTGTCCGGCGGTGCGGATCGGCATCTCCGCGGCGATCTGCGTCTTGAGGCGCTTCAATCCGTCGATCGTCTGATCCCGCAACGCCTTCTGCTTGTCTGCCGGATAGCGCCTGAATGCATAACGCAATTTCCAGTAAGCAACCATTTCCCCCTCCCCAGGATTGCAAGTTAAAGTTTAAGCGTGAGACAGGAAAAGAAAAGCGAAATAATCATGACAGTTGCCGGCAGCATAGAGAAGGCCGCGCTCCTCGCGCGGCCTTCATCGAAAAGAAGTCAGGCGTGATGAATGGCGCCATGCGGCACTTCAGCTTCCTCCTTGCCGAAATGCACATCCTTCTTTTCGTAACCGAGGCCGGATAGCACCGCCACCACGACGGCGACAACGACGGCCACGATGAGCAACGCATAGGCGTAGTCACCGTTCCAATGGGCGGCGAGACCGGCCTGCAGCGTGGCATTGCCCGAGGCGAAGAGATTGCCGAGCTGGTAGGCGAATCCCGGAAATGTGCCGCGCACCTCGTCAGGCGAGAGCTCGTTCAGATGCACCGGCACGATGCCCCATGCGCCCTGCACGAAGAACTGCATCAGGAAGGCGCCGATGGCGAGCAGCACCGGCCCCGGCGCATAGGCCCAGAGCGGAGCGATCGGCACCGATATCAGCGCGGCAATGACGATCGCCCGCTTACGGCCGATCCTCTGCGACAAGGCACCGAAAAACAGCCCGCCGAGCATGGCGCCGATATTGTAAACGATGGCGATGGCGCCGACTGTGTAGCTCGAATAGTTGCGCTGCGTCTCAAGGAAGGTCGGGTATATATCCTGCGTGCCGTGGCTGAAGAAATTGAAGGCTGTCATCAGGACCACCGCCCAGATGAACAGCGGAATATTTTCACGCAAGACGGTCAGGAACGGGCGGCTGCCCTTGCGCTGGCGCTCGACGAAAGCAGGGCTCTCCTGCACGCTGCGCCTGATATAGAGCACCAGCAGCGCCGGCAACACGCCGACGAAGAACATGCCGCGCCAGCCGATGACCGGGAAAAGCAGGAAGAAAAGCAGCGATGCCAGCAGGTAGCCCGAAGGGTAACCCGCCTGCAGGATACCGGAGACGACGCCCCGGCTTTCCTCCGGCACCGTCTCCATGACCAGCGAGGCGCCGACACCCCATTCCCCGCCCATGGCGATACCATAGAGCGCGCGGAATACCAGGAACATGGTGAGCCCGGTCGAAAAACCGGTCAGGAACTCGAAGAGCGAATAGAGAGCCACATTCACCATCAAGGTGATACGCCGCCCGTATCTGTCAGCCGCGAGCCCGAAGATCAGCGCGCCGAGCGCCCGCATGGCAAGCGTCAGGAAGATCGCCACGGAGACGGCGGGAACATCGGTATGGAACTCCTCGGCGATATATTTGAGAACGAAGACGAGAATGAAGAAGTCGAAAGCATCAAGCGTCCAGCCGAGATAGCTGGCGATCACGGTATTGCGCTGCTGCGGGGTAAGCGCGCGCAGACTTGCCAATGCGGACATAAGCGTTTCCTCCGTCCGAAAGCGGCGGCGAGCGGGGCAATTCCGGATGCCGTCGGAAGGGGTGCCCGGGGCCGGGCATGCTGTCGGGAGACAGCGAGGCGGAAACGTCAGGGTTACTGACCGGGTTCCATCACGTTGGCGCGATTGGGGTAATGGCGGTTGATCGCGCTCATAAGGAGCGCTGCTCGCCTCTGGTCCGCCCTTTGGCCGGCATTATCTTGGTGATCTGTTTGGCATCAGCGGTTCAGGCATCCCAGCGCTCGCTAGCGTCATCTTGGGAACGTGAAACGTGAACCGCTTTGTCGCATCTCGGCTCCTAGCGGAACTCCGGGCTAATGTAGCTCATGCCAGATAGCGTCTTCTCGACCATAGGTGACGACCGCGTAAACATCGAAGCCTTTTACCGCCAGTAAGATTGCGGCCGGCAGCTTATAGGCGAAACCTATAGGCGAAAAGAAAATATAAGCTTCCAAAACTTGCCAGACAAAGACGATGACGAAAACGAAATATGGAATCAAAAACAGCTTCCATATCTGCCTCGTACCAAGTGGTATTTTGAATGAAAACAGTAAGACTGCAACGCACTCCGGGAATGAAAGCACCCACGGATAAATTTCCCAGAACGTCAGATGCACATCTCGCGAATAATAATTGCGGATGAGCATCAGCTGCAACAACACCGTTATGGCAGAGATCGCCACCCATCCCGGCCGGACCAAGGTCGGTTTGGTAACATTCGCTGGGCGAGATGTCTTTGAAACCAACCGAGACGTGACTCGCAGCAAGACCGACGATGCCATTTCTGTCCAGACAAAAGCTTCGCCAGAGTGGCGACATTGATTTTATCGCGTTTTACGCGCACCACGTTACTTTAGCTTGAATTTCCTCGGGAACTTTCTAATCAAGCGTCTAGCTGCGATCCTCCATAATCGAGAAGTCACGTCGTCAGCCGCTGGTCGCTTGTTGAGTTTCTGTCAATCGTAAGGCCCTCGTATTCGTCAGCAGAACGCGTTGAAGGGGTCCGTTGACAGAAATCGCGGTAATTCGACCAAGCTCCCCTTTTTGCGTAGGCCAGATGCGATGCGACATGCCAGGCGATCGCGTGTTTGTTCCCACGAATATCAATCGCTCGGATTGCCTGTCTCACGAGCGTCGAAAATCGGCCTCGCACCCATCCACCTCAGCCAAACCCCGGCATGAAACAGGCTCATCAGCCCATACATTGCCGCCATGCCTGACAGCACCGACCCATGCATTGCCATGCCGGAGCAGATCATATCCGCCCCCGGCGCACCCGCTGAAACCACCGCCATCACGGCAAAGGTGGGTGCCGCCGCCAGCGACAGCACCCGCGCGACGCCGGGAAGAAGCGGGCCGGCGCTGCCGCCGGCCTCCATTCTCGCGGGCGTGCTCATGCCCCTGCCCCGTAGCGATCGTGGTGGCGCCACCACATGCCGGTTTCGTTGCGGCCTAGGGGCGCGCGGTCGAGCCACTGGAACATGCCCCAGACGCCATCGAGCCCGCGCGCATAGGAGGAATAGGTGTGGTAGAGATCGCCGCCCTGCATCACGAAGGCGCTGAGGCCGGGCCGTTCGCGAATGAAGGTCGGCATGTCGGTGCCGGTGATCTCGGAGATCAGCGATTTGCCGCCGCCCTGCGGGGGCACAGGCGAAGTCGGCGGTTCGCGGCGGTAATTGTACTCGATATCGCCGTTCTGCTGCTCTTCCGGCGTGAACCAGACATTGAAATCCCGGTTGAAATCGCTGCCGGCGGACGAGGCCCAGTCGAAGGTCCAGCCCATGCGCTTCTTGAATTCCAGGAGCTTTTCGAGCGGGGCGCGGGAGACGGCGCTGAAGGCGACATCGTGGTTTTCCAGATGCACCGTGACACCGTTGAAACCATCGGCGATCGACGAGCATGAAGGGCAACCCGCCGTATAATCGGGGCCGAACATGAAATGGTAGATCAGCAGTTGCGAGCGGCCCTTGAACAGTGCCGAAAGCGGCTTGACGCCCTCTTCGGTCTCCAGCTCGTAGTCCTTCTCGATCTTCACCCAGGGCAGCTCCTGCCTTTTGGCCGCGATCTCGTCGCTGCGGCGCGTCAGCGCCTTTTCCTCTTCCAGGAGCGCGATGCGCGCCTGCAGCCATTCGGCCCGTGTTCCGGTCTTGTGCATCATCATGGGTCTTCTCCTCTCATCGCGGTAAAACGCGTGTGACGGCGGGCCGTTGCCTGCCGATGGGGAATAAACTACCTCTTGGTTTGCGAGGGGTGGGAGTTACAAGTGTGACGGGATTGCGATGGACTCGCTGATCACTGCCGCCGCTCAGGCGCTGGCCGTGGGCGATGCGCTGGGAGCGATGAAGCGCGTGGCGCTGCGCGATGACCCGCCGGCGCTGGCGCTGCGCGGCATCGCCATGGCCCAGCTCGGCGATCTCGCCCGCGCCAAGGCGCTGCTGAAAAGCGCTGCCCAGGGTTTTGGCCCGCGCGAGGCGGTGGCGCGTGCACGCTGTATCGTGGCGGAAGCCGAAATCGCGCTGGTCTCGCGCGATCTCACCTGGCCGGAAAAGGCGCTGGAGGGCGCCCGCGTCACGCTCGAAAAGCGCGGCGACCGCGTCAACGCCGCCCATGCCCGCAACCTGCAGATCCGCCGCCTGCTCCTGATCGGCCATCTCGATGCCGCCGAGAAGCTGCTCGCCGATCTCGACGCCTCACCGCTGCCGCCGGCTGCCCGCGCCGGCCATGAGCTTGCGCGCGCCGGTGTGGCGATCCGACGGCTGCGCACCGGCGAGGCGCAGAAGGCGCTCGCCCATGCGGCCGAGGCGGCGCGGCTGGCCGATATTCCGGCTCTCGCGGTGGAAGTGCGCGAGGCCGCAAACCTGCTGAAAGCGCCCGCCGCACGGCTGATTGCGGCTGGTGGCGAGCGCCTGTTGCGGCTGGACGAGGTCGAGGCGCTGCTCGCATCGGAAACGCTCGTCATCGATGCC
This sequence comes from Hyphomicrobiales bacterium, assembly GCA_900471925.1. Classification (GTDB taxonomy): domain Bacteria; phylum Pseudomonadota; class Alphaproteobacteria; order Rhizobiales; family Rhizobiaceae; genus Rhizobium. The sequence goes on along the minus strand of UCGV01000012.1, from coordinate 34,967 downwards.
TGCCGCAATGTGGTGCGCGCCGGCGCAGAAATCGTGCCGCTTGCCAGCCGCCCGGTTCTCTTCGCGCTTGCCCGCGCGCTCGCCGAGGCCGCTCCGGCCGATGTCACCCGTACCACCCTGCTTGCCCGCGCCTTCGGCGCCCGCCACGCCGATGAGTCTCACCGCGCGCGCCTGCGGGTGGAAATCGGCCGGCTGCGCGCAGCCCTTGCCGATCTTGCCGAGGTGAAGGCGACAAGCCACGGTTTTGCGCTGATCCCGCGTCGGCAGCGGGTAGTCGTGGTGCTCGCCCCGCCTGTGGAGGAGGATCACGCCGCCCTGCTGGCGCTGCTGGCCGATGGCGAATCCTGGTCCAGCACGGCGCTGTCTATCGCGCTCGGTGTCAGCCCGCGCACGGTGCAGCGGGCACTCGATGCGCTGCAGGCAGCCGGCAAGGTGCAGTTTTTCGGCAATGGCAGGGCGCGCCGCTGGATGATGCCGCCGGTCGTCAGCTTCCCGACAACATTGTTACTCCCCGGTCCGCTGCCGAGCGAGTAGCATCTGCCCATGAAAATGGAGGACCAGCACCATGAAGACCGCACAGGCTGAAATCGTCAGGGAATACGGCCCCTTCGAGGGCGCCCGCAATGTGGGCGGCGTCACCTATGACGGCAGCCGTGTCTGGTTTGCCGCCGGTGAGAACCTGCGGGCGATGGACCCCGCAACCGGCGCCGAGATCACCGCCATCGATGTCGCCGCCCATGCCGGCACCGCCTTTGACGGCCGCTACATCTTCCAGATCGCCGAGGACAAGATCCGCAAGATCGACCCCGAAACCGGCACCGTCGTCGCCACCATCCCGGCCCCCGGCAAGGGCGCGGATTCCGGCATGGCCTGGTGCGAGGGCAGCCTGTGGGTGGGCCAGTACCGCGAAAACTGCATCCACCAGATCGACCCCGAAACCGGCGCGATCCTGCGCACCATCCACTCCAAGCGCCATGTGACGGGCGTGACCTGGGTCGACGGCGAACTCTGGCACGCCACCTGGCAGGACGACCAGAGTGACATCAGGCGCATCGACCCGCAGACCGGCGAAGTGCTGGAGAGGCTCGACATGCCCGAAGGCACCGGCGTCTCCGGCCTGGAGGCCGATGGCGCCGACCTGTTTTACGCAGGCGGTGGCGGCAGCGGCAAGGTGCGCGCCGTCAGGCGGCCGCGATAGTGATTTCGACGAGGCAGGCGCGTTTGACGGCGCCTGTCTTGCGATCCGCTACCTGCCCTTGCTGCGCAGCGCGTCGATCAGCACGCGTGCGGCCGGGCCTGACGATGCCGGGTTCTGGCCGGTGATCAGCTGACCGTCGGTAACGGTATAGACGCCCCAGTTCTTGATCTTCGAAAAGATCGCGCCGAGGTTCAAGAGCTCGTCTTCGACAAGGAAGGGAACGACCTTTGTCAAACCCACGGCTTCCTCCTCGCCATTGGTGAAGCCTGTCACCCGCCGTCCCGCGACGAAGGGCGTACCGTCGGCATTTTTTACGCGATGCAGGACGCCCGGCGCATGGCAGACGAGAGCGATCGTCTTGCCGGCCGCGATGAAGGATTCGATCAGCCTGATGGAATTGGCGTCCTCGGCGAGATCCCACATCGGCCCGTGGCCGCCGGGATAGAAGACCGTGTCGTAATCCGCCTGGTTGACGCTGTCGAGCCGCACCGTATTGGCAAGCCGCGCCTTGGCTGCCTCATCTCCATTGAAGCGCCGCGTGAGATCGGTCTGGAACGTCGGCTCGTCGCTCTTGGGATCGAGGGGCGGCTGGCCGCCCTTGGGCGAGGCCAGCGTCATCTCCGCGCCGGCATCCTGAAACGTGTAATAGGGCGCCGCGAGCTCTTCGAGCCAGAAACCCGTCTTCTTGCCGGTATTGCCGAGCTGGTCATGCGAGGTGAGTACGATCAGAACTTTCATGGTACCTATCCTTCCAGGGCTTGCATTGATCGGGACTTGAAGCCGAGCATCCGCCGTCATGCGGATGACGGCATCAGCGATGCGCAATGGATCGAGGCCAGGGGCGGAAGTAGCGGAAAGCCGGCATGCGGAAATACCGCTTAAGGGCGAAGTGGGCGGCCTGATCTCGGAATGGGAGGCTGGGGCGCCGTACACCCGTCGCCGGACGAACGGCGCGACCGGTTCAAGCCAGCCTGATCGTCACATCGATATTGCCGCGCGTCGCCTTCGAATAGGGGCAGATCTGATGCGCCTCCTCGATCAGCGATTGCGCCACTTCCGGCTCCACGCCGGGAATGCCGACATTCAGCCGTGCCGTCAGCGAATAGCCGCTGTCCGACAGGTTGAGATCGACTTCGGCATCGATGGTTACATCGCCCAAGAGCGTAATCTTCTTCTTCTGGACGATAATGCCGATCGCGCTTTCGAAACAGGCCGACCAGCCGGCGGCAAAGAGCTGTTCGGGGTTGGTGCCGATCCGCGCCGAGCCCGGCACCGAGAGGCGCACGTCGAGGCGGCCGTCCGAGCTGCGCGCAACGCCGTTTTCGCGCCCGCCGCTGGTATGGGTCTTGGCCGTGTAGAGAACTTTCGAATGCTGGTCCATCGGTCTTGCTCCTTCTGGTCTGGTTGAAAGAAAATCTTACAGGCGGGCTTCAGCGCGCCCGGTGCTTCGCGTCGCTGCGATTGCCGCAACGACCTCCTCTGTCGTCACGATGGCGCTCGCGTAGTTCGGCATGTTGATGACGAGTGCGGCATGCATCATCTCGTCGGTATAGTCGGCGACCGCATCCTTCACGACCGTCACGTCGTAGCCGAGCTCGGCGGCGAACCGCACAGTCGCCTCGATGCAGGTATGGGCGATCAGGCCGATCACGATCAGCCTGTGAATGCCGCGCCGCTTCAGCTGGTTATCGAGATCGGTATTGGCAAAGCCGCTGGAGCACCAATGTTCCGATGCCACGACCTCCCCTGATGCCGGCACGAATTCAGCCTTGAACTCTCCGCCCCAGGTGCCGAACTCGAAAGTCCGGCGGTTCCAGGCAAGCTTCTGGATGGGGGCGATATATTTCCAGTTCTCGTAATCGCCCTCGCGGTAGCGGTGGTGCATGGCGAAGAACACCGGAAGCTTCGCAGCGCGGGCCGCTTTCAGGACTGCCTCCATATGCGGCACGCAATTGTTGGCTTCCGCCACGGCCTGGATGCGCGGCCAGATCTTGCCACCTTCGGAGATGAAGTCGTTATAGGGGTCGACCACCAGCAGGCCGGTGATATCGGGATCGTAGGACAGGTCCGTCATCGCACTCTCCCTGGCGTCAGGCCGCTTTGGACGGCTGGTTGCGAAGGGCGAAGCGCTCGATGCTGGCGGCAAAGAGCGGCGTTTCGCCCTTGTTATGCGCGATCGACATCGGCTGGCGCTGCGTGCGGAATACCTCGAAAGGAATGCCCTGCCGGTCGAGGAAGGCCATCATTTCCTCCGTCGCGAAGGACTGCACGCGGTTGGTGAATTCGCACCTGCCGGCATCGATCGCCTTGACGCTGAGCTCCCAGGTCACGTGAATGGTGATGCGGCCGGTCGGCGAGAAGACGTCGGAGTCCGAATCGAGGATCAGGTGATCCTTCTCGCCGAGCGTCTCGACATAGTGCTGCACCATCAGGCTGCCGCCGATCGTCTCCACGTTGATCGACATGCGCGTGCCGTCCGGCGCCGTGGTGAAGCCGGCGGCGATGTGGGCCGGCGAGCAGGATTGATATTCCTTCTCCGGCAGCGTGAAGCACCATCTCGGGATATCGATCCTCTCGATCGGCGCGTTGATGATGGCGGTGAAGCTGGAATCGACGATCTGGTTGTCGCTCATGGTCTTGCTCCTCAATGCATCAGGGGTTCGATTTGCAGGGAAGAAGCGGCGCGGAAGGACCGCGCCGCAGGAGGCGGAAGCTCGCGTCAGATCTGGTCGCGCAGCGGCTTGAACGAAGCGCGAAGCTCGGCGGTGAAAAGCTCCGGCTGCTCCCAGGCGGCGAAGTGGCCACCCTTCGGGGGCCGCGCATAGTGGATGAGCTTCGGATAGGCTTTTTCGGCCCAGCTCTGCGGCGCCTGGTAGATTTCATCCGGGAAGGCGCTGACGGCGACCGGGATCTGGATGCCGCGCGGATCGAAGAAACCGCCGCCATGCAGCTGCGCCGTATCCCAGTAAAGGCGCGCGGACGAGATCGCCGTGTTCGTCAGCCAGTAGAGCGTGACATTGTCGAGCACGTCGTCAGGCGTCAGGCCCTCCTTCTCGCCATCGAAGGAGCGGGCGATCATGCGATAGCTTCTGATATCGTGATCGAGCATCCAGGCGGCGAGACCGACGGGTGAATCGACGAGGCCGTAAAGCGTCTGTGGCCGGTTGTTCATCTCGATCGCATAGCCGAGGCCGTTCTTGTAGAAATCGTCGAGCTGCTCGTAGGCGCGCTTTTCATCGGCCGACAGGCTGGCCGGCGCAGGCGCGCCCGAGGCCAGAAGCTTCGAAATATCGGCAGGCACGGTCGCGGCCATGTTCGTATGGATGCCGAGCAGGCCCGCCGGCTGCTGCACGGCCATGAGTTCGGAGATGGCGTTGCCCCAGTCGCCACCCTGCGCGACGTATTTCGTATAGCCGAGGCGCTGCATCAGAGTGGCCCAGGCCTTGGCGATGCGCGGCGGCGTCCAGCCGGGTTCCGTCGGCTTGCCCGAAAAGCCGTAGCCCGGCAGCGAGGGGATGACGACATGGAAGGCATCGGCCTCGGTGCCGCCATAGGCGGTCGGGTCGGTCAGCGGCTTGATGACCTTCAGCTGCTCGATGATCGAGCCCGGCCAGCCGTGGGTGATGATGACGGGCAGCGCGTTTTCGTGCTTCGACTTCACATGGATGAAATGAATGTCCAGACCATCGATCTCGGTGATGAACTGCGGGTAGGAATTCAGCCGCGCCTCGACCTTGCGCCAGTCATGGCCCTTCCAGTGTTTCGCAAGCTTCTGGATCGTGTCGAGCCGGACACCCTGGCTGTCGTCCTTCACCGTCTCGCGGTCCGGCCAGCGCGTGGCGGCGACGCGGCGGTGCAGGTCGGCAAGCTCGCCATCCCTGAACTTCACATGGAACGGGCGGATGGCTTCGGGATCTGCGGCCGCCGCAAGCGGTGACGGCATCAGGGCCATCGTGCCGGCTGCGGCAAGGCCGAGCGCCGTTGCACTCAGAAGGGCGCGGCGATCCTGGTCGATCTCTTCGATATCGGTATGCATGGCGGTCTCCTCATCACGGGGAATGGTTCCGGCTGCACCTCTGTGCTGGCTGGACCCTAGGGGAGAAGCGCGCCGATAGCCCGTTAGCGCTTGTGAGGACCTGTTAGCTCTTGAAAGCAGCAATTTGACTTCCGTCAAACTGGCACCCCACTGGAAAACACCTATCACCGGTCGCAAACACCTGTTCCGCCAGATGAAACAGGCGTGATTGGCGTATGGCGCGCGCGGATGAGTTGCTCTAGAGTTCGCGCCGGTAACGGGGTGGCGCGGAAGAAACGCGATGCCAGACGGGATGGACGAGGATATCGGCATATTTCGTTTCGGCCCGTTCAGACTGGCCGTCAGTGAAAGACTGCTGACGAAAGACGGCGCCGCGATCGACCTCGGCGGCCGTGCCCTCGATATTCTCATCGCCCTCGTCAGCGTTCCCAACGAGATCATCGGCAAGAAAGACCTGATGGCGCAGGTCTGGCCCGATGCCGTGGTGGAGGAAGGCAGCCTGCGCTTCCACATGACGGGCTTGCGCAAGGCGCTCGGCGACGGCCAGAATGGCGCGCGCTACATCACGACAGTTGCCGGGCGCGGCTATTGTTTCGTCGCTCCCGTGACACGCGCTGCTGCCGAGGCCGCCAGCCAGCCTGTGGCAACCAGCCATTTCCCCCATGCCGACCTGCCCCCTCGCCTCGGTCGGATGATCGGCCGCGACGTGGATGTCATGAAACTCGCCGCCCAGCTGACGGATTCCCGTTTCGTCACCATTGTCGGCCCCGGCGGTGTCGGCAAGACGACCGTGGCAATCTCGGCCGCCCATCAGGTTGCCGATGATTTTTCCGGCCATGTTCTCTTCGTCGATTTCAGCGTCATCACCGATCCCGGGCTTGCGGCCACCACCATCGCCTCCATGCTCGGCCTGCCGGTGCAGGCGGAAGACCCGACGCCGGACCTGATCCGCTTCCTACGGGACAAGCGCTTCCTGCTGGTGCTCGATACCTGCGAACATCTTGTCGAAGCGATTGCCGCCCTCGTCGCGACCATCCTCGAAACCGCGCCCGAGGTGCATGTTCTCGCTACCAGCCGCGAGGCGCTGCGCATCGAGGGCGAGCGCATCTACCGGCTCGATGCGCTGGCCTATCCGCCTGTCGATGCGCCGGGCCTTTCGGTCAGCGCGATGGAAAAATTTCCGGCCACGCAATTGTTCATCGAGCGCGCCATGGCAAATGGCGCCCGCCTTGACGTCAGCGATGCGGAGGCTGCGATCGTCGGCGATATCTGCCGCAAGCTCGATGGCGTGGCGCTGGCGATCGAACTCGCCGCAAGGCGTGTGGAAGCCTATGGGCTGGAACAGACGGCCGCCCTGCTCGACGAGCGCCTGACCTTGCTCTGGCAGGGGCTGCGCACCGCCCCGCCGCGCCAGCAGACATTGCAGGCGACGCTCGACTGGAGCTACAGCCTGCTCTCCGATCTCGAGCGCGCGGTTCTTCGCCGGCTTGCCGTCTTCGTCGGCCATTTCACGCTCGATGCCGCGCTCGAAGTGGTGACCAATGACGAACTGGACCGGGCCGTCGTCTTTGCGGCGATCGACAGCCTTGTCGAAAAATCCATGGTCGCCACCCGCCCGCTCGGCGCCATGATGCGCTACCGCCTGCTCGACACAACGCGCGCCTATGCGCTGGAGCTTCGCGCCGACCAGGCCGAATGGACAGAGCTTGCCCGCCGCCACGCGGCCTATTATCGGCGGTGGCTGGAGCAGAATGGCAGCGAATGGTCCTCGCTTTCGACCGGCATCGAGCGCGCGCCGCATTTCGCGGCGATCAACAATGTGCGCGTCGCCCTCGAATGGTGCTTCGGCGAGACCGGCGACAAGCATGTCGGCATCGGCCTTGCGGCAGCCGCAGCCCCCGTCTCCCGCGCCATGGGCCTGCTGCCGGAATGCCACCGCTGGACGGAGCGCGCCCTGCAGGCGCTCGACGAGGCCAATCGCGGCGGCAGCGAGGAAATGCAGCTGCAGGCGTCGCTCGGCGTCTCCATGATGTTCACGCGCGGCCATCACGAGACGACGCTCGCAGCTCTCAACCGCAGCTTCGACATCGCGCAGTCACGCGGCGATTACCTCAATGCCGTGCGCCTCATCGGCCCGATCTATTTCTACCACCTGCGCAGCGGCGAGCAGCGGGAATGCCTGCGCTACGCCAGACGCTGTACCGAGATCGCCGGAACGCTCACCGATCCCGCCGCAACCGCACTCTCGCATACGCTGATGGGCGTTTCGCTCTGCGTCATGGGAGAACTCGTCGAAGCGCGGGTGGAACTGGAATCCGTGCTTGAGCCGGAAAACCCGCCGGCAAGCCGGCAGATCCATTTCGGCTTCGACCATTACAGCTGGGCCGGCATCGGCTGGGTCACCGCGCTCTGGCTGCAGGGCCGGACGGACCGGGCGCGCGAGGCGATTGCCGAGGCCTTTCGCGAAGCCGAGGCCATGCGCCATCCGGTCTCCTTCGCCATCGTCATCAATGCGGTGGCGGCACTGCTCTGGATCGGCGATCACGAAGTCGCCGAGGAACATCTCAACTGGTTCATCGCCCGCGCCGAAACCCATTCTTTCGGCCCCTATCTGCACATGGGCAACGCCTTCAAGGCCGAGCTTTCGATCCGCCGCGGCGATATCGAAACCGGCCTTGCCACATTGCAGCGCCATCTTGAGAAACTGCACGCCGCGCGCTTCGAACTCTTCACCATCCGCTTTCACATCGTCGTCGCCACCGCGCTGGCCGCAACCGGCCGTCTTGCGGAATCCTGGGCGCTGGCCGAGCAGACCGCGCAGGCAATCGACGACAAGGGCTATACGTCCTACCTGCCCGAACTGCTGCGCCTGCGTGGCGACATCCTTCTGTCGGCACCGGAGCTCAGCAACAGCGGCGCGGAAGACTATTTCGCCCAGTCGCTGGAACTCAGCCGGGCGCAGGGCGCCAGGGCCTGGGAAATCCGCACCGCCACCGACATGGCCCTGCTCTGGGCCGGACAGGACCGCAAGTCAGATGCGGCAGCGCTGCTGCGCCCCGTCCTCGAGCGGTTCACCGAAGGACGCGATACGCCTGATGTCAGGACGGCGGCAGAAGTGCTCGCACGGCTCGGATGAGCGACCGGGCAACTAAAATTGTGCTCAGAAATTTCAGAATAATGCGCAAGCTCCGGCCACACGATCAGGTTGCCCCTCCATAATTTGGCTGAATTGCGCCGGCCGGCGGCAAAATGGGTAAGCGCCTGCTTATCCGGCCTGCCCGCAGCATGGACGCGCCCCGTGGCTGCGCGCATCACGCGAAAGCCTGTCGACAGTCTTTTCCGCGCAACAACAAATCGCCTGATTTCATCAAGAAAAATTTAACCATAAGCGTGCCGAACGGTGGAACCACTGCCCGTGATGGAAAGTTTTTCTCCCGCAATAACAAGGTGGGAATGACATGGGCCAGTGGTTTGACGAACGCTTTATCTCACGCGAAGAGCACGAGCAGATTGTTGCCTATTATCGCAAGCTGGTGGCGCGGCTCTATGGCAATGTGCGGGATATGCAGCTGCTGGCAGCCGCCGAACGGGCCGTGCCGCCGCCGGCCTTCGAAGATCCGTTCGATTTTGCAGAAGCACCCGATGAGGTGTCACCGGAGAGCGACGAAAGCCAGCTCCCGGAGCCGAACCTCGGCTCCAACGTCATCAGCCTCGGCTCATACCGTGAGCGCCGGGCAGCGCGGTTGATATAGCGCATGGCCACCCGCGCGATATCAGCTCACCCCGCTACCCTGCCCCGGCAGGCCCAGGCGACGGAGGCAAAGGAGCGCGGCCCATCGACCTCGCCCGCCTCATAGGCATCCCGCACGGCGGCAGCGAGCCTCTCGCGCAGCCCGCCATCCAGCCCCGCCACATATTTGCCGAGCGGGCCTTCGCCGGCCGCGATCGGGCTCCAGTAATCATCGAACGAACTGTAATCCATGCGGATCGTCAGCGAGATATCCTCCACACCGACAAGCCCGTTTCCAACGAATGTCGAGCGCAACTCTCCCAGCCGCATCATCGGCTGGAAGGCGTAGCGGTGGCGCACGGCCCGCGCTTTGGGATCGATCATCGCGGCCGTATCGAGCAGCAGCCGCATGCCGGACATGCCGCCATAGTGATCCCAGACGGCGGCGGCGACCACACCGCCGGGGCGCACGACGCGGGCCATCTCGGCAACCGCCTTGCCCGCCTCCGGCACGAAATGCAGCACCAGCAGCGAGAGCGCCCGGTCGAATTCGCCATCGGCAAAGGGCAGCGCACAGGCATCCGCCTGCCGGATCGTGATGCGCGGATCGCTATTGGCCCTGATCGCGGCCTCCACGAAGACGTCGGAATAATCGATCGCCGCAATCGCCTTCAGTCCGGCGTGTTTCGCCAGCGTGAAAGTGAGGCTTCCCGTGCCGCAGCCGACATCCAAAATGCTTTCGCCATCGCCAATCCCGGCAAAATCGATGAGCATGGGCGCAAGCCGCCGGCTCCAGCGCCCCATGATCTGGTCATAACCTTCGGCACTTCCGACATTGAAACTCGATGGCATGGCAAGCCTCCCCTTGAGGAACGGGACAATGTCTGCCCCTATTTCTAGGCTTCCGCGCCGATAGCCGCAAGCGCGCCCCTAGTTCATGGCAACAATGGCCGCATTGAGCGCTGTCGCATAGGCGACCCAGAGCCCGTAGGGCACGAACAGGGCCGATGCCAGCCTGTCGCGCCGCCACGCAAGGCCGATGAAGGCGAGGATGAGCAGAAGCAGCGGGATGATGATGGCAAGACCGAGCGCCGGAAGCTTCAACCCGAAAAAGGCAGGAGACCAGGCGAAATTGAAGATCAGCTGCGCGATCCACACCACCATTGCCGCCGAGGAGCGGGCGCGCTCATAGATCCGCGCGCCGGCAATGCCGACGAGGATATAGAGCACTGTCCAGGCCGGGCCGAACAGCCAGTTCGGCGGCGTGAACCAGGGCTTGGCAAGCGACTGGTACCATTCGTCCGGCAGGTTGATGAAGCCGATGAGAAGCCCGCCGCCGAGCGTGAGCAGGATGAAGACGAGATAATGGTCGAACCGGTGCAACAGAACCCCCAATCCAGGTGAGAGGTGAAGTGGCGCCCGGCGGCAGGCCGTCAAGAGCATGGCAGGACCGGCGCGAGCGAGCGAAGTGTCGCAGACGACGAAAACCGCGCCTGGAGGCATCATCGCCGGCACCACCCTGGCGCCCGTGCCGCGGCAAGACGACGGGCCATTGCCAAACGCGCCGGACAAGCAGAAGCTGCCGAAGCAACGGGGTGATCGCACGCATGGCAATACCGGCCACGACTGGTCAACGGACAAGACAGGGCAATGCCGCGATCTGCCGCGGCTGCTGGGACCAGATGCATATGCCGATCCCCATAGGCGGCCCGCTCTCGCTGCCGCTGCGCGCCTTCGGCATCACCCGAAGCAAGATGAACCCCGATATCTGCACGATCTGCGAACGCTCCTTCCAATATGTGAAGAAGCAGCGCCACATCACCTCGGGCGCTACCATCCTTTTCGCCGATATCCGCAACTATACCGGCCTCTCGCAACGGGTGGGTGCAGCCGAACTCGGCCGGATCGTCAGCCTGTTCCAGACACGGGCGGCAGAGGCGATCTGGGCCAATGACGGCATCGTCAACAAGCAGATGGGCGACGGGCTGATGGCGATCTTCAACTTTCCGATCATCCGCAAGGACCACGCCGCAGCCGCCATCATGGCCGCCTGCGATATCCAGCGCGCCTGCGCGCAGGCCTTCCGCGATATCGACAGCGCCGAGGAGATCGGCATCGGCGTCGGCATCCATACCGGCGATGTGCAGATCGGCGAATTCTCAAGCTTCCGCAGCGATTTCACCGCCATCGGCGGCGTCGTCAACCAGGCGGCCAGGCTGGAATCGCAGGCGCGGCCGGGCGAGATACTGGTTTCGCTAGACACAGCGCTCCAGGCACCCGAACTGATGGGCGGCACGGAAGCAAGAGCGCTCTCGCTGAAGGGTATCGAGCAGCCGGTGGAGGCGCGCGTCTTGCGGGTGGGGTGAGAGGGGGACCTCTCATTTCATGGCGGAATAGCCCGCTCCCATATAGGCATCGACAGCGGAATCCACGCCCCACTCCTCGACGCTCATCACGAGGCTCCTGAAAAAAGGATGATCGACCGGCGCGTTCAGCCCGCGCTTGACCGCCCATTTGATCAGCGGCCGGGCACGACGGTGATACCGGTCCCCATCGCTCATCGTGGCTTCCAGCACGAACTCCCTGACCTTTTCGAGATCTGCGCGCAGGCGCGTCATTACCTTCTCCACATTGGCGGCAGATCCAAGGGTCTCCGTGTTGATGGCAACGTCCAGCATCTGGATCGAGATCTTGTGCTCGAGATAAAGATATTCCTGACCCGAGATATAGAACCGGTTCACCCCTGCCCTGCGGATTCCAACGAGCCCGAGAGCCAGCATCAGCGCGCTTTCCTTCTGCCGGGAAAAGACCAGATAATCCGCATGGGCTTTGGCACGATCCACATTTTTCTGGCCTTCGGCATCGAAGTGGGGCGGCCGGGGAACCCAGATGTCCATCGCGAGGACGGCACTGTCGATCTCGACGAGGAGAACATCGGCATCCCTCAGAAACCGCCGCTGATAGTCCGCGATCTCCTGCCTGTTCGCCGCGATCTCACCGACAGCGTCCCTCTGGGATTCAACCAGCGGCTCCCCGGTGATCCGCCGCGTGCCGAGCAGGCCGAATGCGGCGGCAATCACGAAGGAATATTGCCATTCGCTTCCCGCAATGCCGCCGATCTCGATAAAGCTGGCAAGCTGCAGAAGCACGATGCTCCAGGCCACGATTATGCACACGATCCGCTGCGCTTTGGCTAACGTGATTCTCACCTGATCCCCCTGCACGATCGACGGGACCATAGTGCGCAGCACAAGGCAAAGCTACCGTCCGCAACAACGGCGCACTGCCTTTCCGATTACCTGATGGCGCAGGCTTGCCAGCGCCTCGGCTCGGGCCACCCTAGCGGCTGATCTGCATATACCGGTCCGGGTGCTGCAGGGTTTGAAAGCCGAGCTTGGCATAGAGCCCATGCGCATCGCTGGTAGACAGCATCCAGCGCTTGACCGTCGCAAGATCCGGATGGCCGATAGCGCTCTCGGCAAGCCACATCCCAAGCCCCTTGCCGCGATGGGTGCTGAGCACGAAGACATCGCGCAGATAGGCGAACAGCGAACCATCCGTCACCACGCGCGCAAAACCTGCCTGCGCGCCATCGGGGCCATAGAGACCGAAGGGCATGGAGCCCGCGATCGCCTTCTCCACCAGCGCCCGCGAAATACCCGGAGACCAGTAGGCCTCCTCGGCAAGGAACCGCCCGATCATATCCATGTCGAGACGGGCGCGATCGGTGCTGACGGTATATCCATCCCGGCTCCATTCGAAGACCTGGGATTCGTTGGGTAGGAGGTGCATGTGATGGTCCTGAATGCTCGGGAGCGGTATTCTTCATAGTTCACTAGGGCATGTATCGTGGCGGCGGTAGTCGTTTCATGTCACGTCGATAATGATGCGGCTGCAGGCGCCAGGCTTGGCCAGATATCAAGTGATGATGAAGGCTTTTGATTTCAGGCAGAGCCTAAATACGATCAGAATGAATAAGCCGAGCCCAAATACACCAACAAGGACACCGAAATAAATCTCCAGTGGGAGATCATGAAGTCCAAATAAGTTCTCCCGAAGATGACATTTTGCGGCGCTGGCGTCGTAACCACCGAGATAATCGAGCCTACGACAATAGTTTGGTGTGCTAGGAAAAAAGAAAAAAAGCAGATTGATGACAAGCGGAAATGCAAGGCTAAACAACAGCCCCTTGATTACTCTCGGATCGTTCGCCCGAGTTTGCGCCGTGTTCCGCTCCGGCTGCTGAGTTTCCCCTTCCGGCTTTCGAACTATCCATAACAGCCAACACAAGAGAAGGAGAACAGCGGTGCAAACCGCCTGCGCCGTCAACACAACAGTCATATGATCGACGGATGGCCGCCAAAGGTGAACCGTGAAGGCCGCAATGCCTGAGACAAGAGCCAAGATGGACATAACCGCAGCAAAGGAGATACCTTTGCGTGCGACAAAAGCCGAGAATAGGCCGTAAACCCCAGCCATGGTCAGGCCCAGCGGAACAGGCCCGATCGCCCATGGAAAGGAAAGATCAATCATCGCGCCTCGTTTGTATGCTTTTCAAGCAACGTCAAAACGATAGTTTGAAAAAGATAAACTTTCGCCTAGAAGTTTTAAACTGGCGCCAATTCAAATTTGTTCGATCTCTCCTCCTCGCGCCCGACTGTTGATCGCTGCCCTATATCCCGTAGGCAGATCGACGCAGGGAGACAACTCAGACCATGACGCGCGACGAACTCACAGACATCTACCGGGGCTACATTGCCTGCCTCAACGCACAGGCCTGGGACCGGCTCGGCCATTTCGTCGATGAGGCGGCGGAATATAACGGCACCTTCATCGGCCTTGCGGGCTATCGCAGCATGCTGGAAGGCGATTTCAGGGCCATCCCCGATCTCAGATTCGAGATCGACTTGCTGGTGTCGGATCCGCCACATATCGCTAGCCGGCTGGTGTTCGATTGTACGCCGCGCGGGATTTTGTTTGATTTGCCGGTCAACGGGCGGCGCGTACGGTTTAGCGAAAACGTCTTCTACGAATTTGCCGGCGGCCACATCCGCAAGGTCTGGTCGATCATCGACAAGGAGGCGATTGCCAGACAACTTTGAGCGGTCAACCGGTCAATTGCTTGAAGACGCGGGAAAATGAAAGGCGCTGAGCTCGGCCTCGGCAGCGAAGCTCTCGAGACTGAAGGCCCGGTCGAGCCCCGCCTCCATCATCCGCACCACCTTCTGCAGCTTGAAGGCCGGCAGCGCCCCGCGCCGGGCAGGCACCGCGCCATCCCGCCTGCCGTAGTGCCGCACGAGATGCACGGCGAGCGCCTGCGCAATGCCCTGCACAACCATCTCGCTGGGCTCGGCAGCATCCGTCAGCTCTTTCAGGACCATCCCCATCATCCCCGAGATAGCCTCGTCCCGCGCCCCCGAAACATCCGCCAGCCGAAACCGCTCCGCGCCCTCGCCGCCCAAGACCTCCGCTACCGCCCGCTGGTAGATCGGCAGCCCGAGATAGAGATGCACGACACAAAGCGCCTCGCCGGCGCTCGTCTCCCATCTCAGCTCATAGGGCGTCTCACTCTGCGTCAGATAAAAATCCCCCGCCGAAACCTCCACCGCCATCCACTCACCGCCGATGTCCCGCTCCCCGATGCGAGCCGAGCCGGAGACGATCCAGACCACAAGCGGCTCGGCGACGGCGGGTATGAGGAGATTGGTTTCGAGGGGCTGGTGTGAGAGAAGGTGGACGGAAATGGTGCTCCACGCCGGGCCGTGGCTGCTGGCGAGAAGGCGGGCGTGGATGCGCTGGCTCAGCGCTTCGGGAGTGGATTTTTCAGGCATGGGACGGTCGTTTCGGAGCTGACTGAACACATCAAGAAAAGCGTCCGGATGTGCGTGTTCTCTGGTTAGTCATTCATCTTCTCGTACTTTTACGCGCTTCAAAAATGTATTGCCTAACGAATTAAGAACAAAACGAAATAGCCTTCATAAGGGTGCCACCCTCACCACAATCATAGGCGCCAATGGACCCGGCGTCGCGTCCTGCCAATAGACGACTCGGCCGCCGGCGTTTTCGTCACGCAAGGTCGTGAGATCCGACATACTTGGCTCACTTGCAACCGATCCTATCCAGGTAGTACAGCTAGTTGCATTGAAAGCGGCAGGCGGCAAGAAATCCGATACCGGGAGATTTTATGACAAGCGAAATTGACGCTGTAACGGAAACTGCGAAGGCCACACAGGAAGTTGCCAAAGCTACTGGTAAAGCGATTGACTCGGCCCGCGATGTTGGGGGCTTTCTGAGCCGGGTTTTTGGTCGAGCAATTGAAGATACCGTCGGACTCTACTGGACTGATAAGATTGCTGCAAAGCGTATCGAGGCCTCGATTTACAGCTGGGAGCATTTGGTTTCATTGCTCGAAAAAACAAAGCGAAGACTTGAGGAAAAAGGTATAACGGACACTAGAGCAGTTCCACCAAAAGTTGCAATTCCACTGTTCGAACGGGCAACGGTCGAGGATGAAGAAGACTTGCACACTCTCTGGGCCAATTTGCTTGCAACTGGGATGGACGCACGGGCAGACGCGATCCACCGCAAGTACGTAACAACTTTGGGTGAAATGACGGCAAGCGACGCCTTTGTTTTGGCCTCGATGTTTGAAGAGGCGGAAAAGGAAACTTCTAACAAGGAGACTAAGGATTCTAGCCTTACATATGGACCGGGGATCGATGGGACTTATTCCCATGATGCGATAGCAGTAATTACGCTCAACCGGCTTGGCCTAATCAAACCAGCTTATATCAAATTCGACACGTTCGTCCCGGGGGGACACGACCAAGATTATGGCGACTATGGGCCAACGCAAGACGAAGTTAGCTTTCCCGGAGACTTAAGTAGCGTCACAATCACAGAGTTTGGCTACGCGTTTGGAATCGCCGTAGGGTTAAAACACTGAGCACGCAAAGAGCTGGGGCAAATGCCATACAACTTAAACGGCGGCTTCGTGTTAGTAATCCGTGTTCATTTTGAAAGCTGAATCGGCGCTCCCAGTCTGAACAACGCTCCATTGCCACAATACTACTGAAACCCTCGTTGCTGAATTAAGCGCTAAAGTGTTCGATCCATTCCCGCAAATTAAAGTAGGAAACTACATGGGGAAAACTTACGATAGGCTATCAGAGATATCCGATTCGCGGTTAAATTGCGCAACGCGGAAGCGTAGTTTAGCGATTGGAGGCCCTGATGGCATACCGCAACAAAACGTACATCTGCTTTGATGGCGACAACGATATGAAGTATTACCGTCTAATGACTGCTTGGGCGAAGAATGAAAATTTCAGTTTTGACTTCCATAACGCTCACGATCTGAATTCCGCTCGGGACAGTAGCCAAGAGGAAAGCATTAAGAAACAACTTCGGGAGAGATTTGCTAACTCAAAACTCCTCGTAGTGCTGATTGGTGACAGAACCCGCTATCTGACGAAATTTGTAAAATGGGAAATGGAGGTCGCTCTTCGGCTCAAACTTCCGATCGTCGGGGTTAATCTAAATGGAAGTCGGTTGAGGGATGATCTATGCCCTCCTACAATTTGCGATGAGCTAGCAGTTTATGTTCCGTTTAGCGCGAAGATTGTCGAATACGCCATGACCAATTGGCCAGACAGCCATCTTGCATATACAAAAGAAGGAAAAAAAGGCGCTTTTTACTATACAGACCAAATTTACAAAAATTTGGGGTTCTAATAGTGCGCTATTTTTGGAAATCGGTTTTTACACTCTCCTTCTGGCGATATTCTCTGTTCTCAAAAGGTGCGCTGATCAGCATCTTTTCAATTTCTGGTGCTATTTATCTCGCTATCGAAATGCTCGACTTCTTCAGCATGTACACGAAGGATAAGTACAGCAAGTATACAATTTTCGCGATATTGGCGGCGTCAGCGACAGTAACGCTTGCAACGCGAAGGCCAGTTTCGCGGGTGTCATACAAGATACCTAAAAAGGATTTTTCCTACGAAGTGTTAATAGGGGATTTATTGCAAACAAAGTGCACGAACGTCGTTATAAGCACTAACACGACATTCGACACGGATATTGCTGGTGGGCTTATTTCACCTGACAGCTTGCAGGGTCAACTAGCCTTTCGCTATTTCAACAGCAACACCGCAGAAATGGATAGGCAAATTGCTGAATCTCTCAAAGGCATAGAATACATCGATCACCCTGCTGGAGTTGGCAAGAAGAAGCGCTATCCGGTGGGGACGGTTGCCAAACTTCAAGCCCATGGTAAGACATTCTTTTTCTTTGCAATGTCGGAATTAAACGCCGGCGGAAATGCTCAATCTTCAGTTCGAATGGTCGATGATGCGGTGGAGGCACTTTGGGTTTACATTGCAGAACGTGGCGATCTTGCTGACGTGGCAATACCGATCATCGGCACCGGTCGTGGACGAATTCAACTATCCCGAACCAAAATGATTGAACGCCTGGCACAATCATTCGCAGACGCGTCTGCGGAGCGAATATTTAGTAATCGTTTGGTGATATATATTCATCCTGCCGACGCCACTAAACACTCGGTGAATCTCTTTGAAATACGGGATTATCTAGCGATGAGTTTGCACGTCTGACGCGAGATCAAACATACTGGTGAGATAACAAACTCTTTCAATGCAGCTGCATGGGCGGAAAACCTCACTCCCTCACCACCCCCCCAGCCTTCTTCCAAGCATCAATCCCACCCTCAATATGGCACGCCGTCCCCATCCCAACATCCTGCGCCGCCTGCACAGCCATCGCCGATCGCTCCCCAAACGCACAGTAAAACACCACCCTCTTGCCGGTCGCCACCGCCAGCTCATGCAGCATGCCACCTGCTGAAAGATTCTCCTGCAAATCCGCATAGGGCGCATGCAGTGAGCCCGGTATCACCCCATGCCGCTCCCGCTCGCTCCTCTCGCGCAGATCCACGATCACCACATCGCCGCGCCCCCGCATCCCCAGCGCATCCTTCGCACTCACCGCCCAGCCCTTCCGCGCAATCTCCTCCTGATGCAGCCCGATATGGCTGTTGGCGGGCACCGCCACGTCCATCATCTTCGGGTTGGGCAGGTGCAGGTTGTTCATCAGGTCCACATATTCGTCGATCGATTTTACCTGCAGGCGCGGGTTGAAGCGTTTTTCCTCGCCGATGGTGGAGACTGTGTCGCCCTTGTAGTCGTGGGCGGGGAAGAGCAGCGTTTCCTCGGGCAGGCGCAGCAGCTTGTTGAAGATCGAGTCATATTGGGCGCGCGGGTCGCCGTTCTGGAAATCGGTGCGGCCGGTGCCGCGGATGAGCAGCGTGTCGCCGGTGAAGATGCGGTCGCCCATCAGGTAGGAATAGGAATCGTCCGTATGTCCAGGCGTATAGAGCACATCGAGGCTCATGCCCTCGATGGTGACGCGGTCGCCTTCGGCAACGCGCATGGCCACGACATCGGCCTTGGTCTGCTCGCCCATCACGGTGATGCAATGGGTCTGGTCGCGCAGCGCGCCGAGCCCGGTAATGTGGTCGGCGTGGAGATGTGTATCGACTGCCTTGACCAGCTTCAGGTCCAGCTCGCGCACGAGCTGCATATAGCGATCCACCTTTTCCAGCACGGGATCGATGATCAGCGCCTCGCCGCCATGCCTGGAGGCGATGAGATAGGTGTAGGTGCCCGAAACACTGTCGAAAAGCTGTCGGAAAATCATGGTCGCCTCCGTAATGTGCTCATCTTGAGATGCGATGCGAACGGATACCGGCTGTGCAGCCGATGATACGCTGGCATGGAAAAAAGCGGAATATGGGACGAGGACGGACGGTATCGTCCGCCCTCGCCTTTTCGGATAATCTTCCGTAAGGGAAAGCATTCATTCCCTTACGGAAGGCCCGATATCTTCAGGTCAGGATCGGCTGCGGCACGATGCGGATGTAGGGCTTCGGCTCCTTCCAGCCCTGCGGATAGAGCTGCTTTGCCTCATCGTTGGAAACGGAGCCCGCGATGATCACCTCGTCGCCCGGCTTCCAGTTCACAGGCGTTGCCAGGCGATGCTTGGAAGTCAGCTGCAGGCTGTCGATCACCCGCAGGATCTCGTCGAAATTGCGCCCCGTCGTCATCGGGTAGGAGATGACGAGCTTGATCTTCTTGTCCGGGCCGATGACATAGACATTGCGCACCGTCTGGTTGTCGGCGGCCGTGCGCCCCTCGGAAGTCTCGCCGGATGCCGCCGGCAGCATGTCGTAGAGCTTGGAGACGGCAAGCGAGGGATCGCCGATCATCGGGAAGTTCACGGCAGTGCCTTGCGTCTCGGCAATATCCATCGCCCAGCCGGAATGCCTGTCGACCGGATCGACCGAGAGGCCGATGATCTTGACGCCGCGCTTGTCGAATTCCGGCTTCAGGCGCGCCATGTAGCCGAGCTCCGTGGTGCAGACGGGCGTGAAATCCTTCGGGTGGGAAAACATGATGCCCCAGTCCTTGCCGAGCCACTCGTGGAAGCTGATTGCGCCCTCGGTGGTCTCGGCGGTGAAATCGGGGGCGATGTCGTTGATACGCAGTGACATGGTCTTGGTCCTCTCTTGTTTGCCCGCACGTCGGCCGGGCCTTACGAATTCTGGGTTGATCCTCTCTGCGCTGCCGTGCCTTGTTGCCTTCGCCAGCGCCGGATGTACGATGGCGACATTACGCATGGCCCGTTCCCCCAGCGTTCCCCGGCCGGGCTTTCACTGCGGCGGGCGGGAACGCTGACGAAACGTTGGCGGGCGCTCATTTCGACATGGCATTTTCCTCATCCTCCGGCGGTCCGCCGGCCCGATCCGACAGGGGCGCATTTTGAAAATTTCCATCCAGCTGCTCGGCCGCTTTGCCGTCCGCATCGATGATGCCGAAATCCCCGCCGCCGCCTGGAAGCGCGATCGCGCCGCCGCCATCATCAAGCTGCTGGCGCTCTCGCCCGAGCATCGCATCCACCGCGAACAGGCGATGGAGGCCTTCTGGCCGGATCTGGATGCGGAAGCGGCCGGCGCCAACCTGCGCAAGGCGCTGCATTTCGCCCGCAAGGTCATGGATGCGCCCGAGGCGATCGGCATCACGAGGGAAATCGTCGCCTTCGCGCCCGATGTGGAAGTCGAGACCGATGTGCTCAGGTTCGAGACCGCCGCCAAGGCGGCCCTGCGCAGCCGGGATGCGGGCGAATGCGAGGCGGCGGCCGATCTCTATGGCGGCGCGCTCTTGCCGGATGATCGCTTCCTCGAATGGCTGGATGCGCCCCGCCAGCGCCTGCAGCAGCTTTACGTGGAGACGCTGCGCGCCGGAAAGCTGTGGCGCCAGCTGATCGCACTCGACCCGACGGACGAGGAGGCGCAATGCGCCCTCATGCAGGCGGCACTCGATGCCGGCAACCGCACGGAGGCGATCCGCCAGTTCGACCAGCTGCGCGAAAAGCTGCGCGCCGAGCTTGGCGTCGGCCCCAGCCGGCCGGCAATCGAGCTTTACGAGCGGGCGCTCGCCCTCTCCGGCGCGCAGCCTGCCGCGCCGGTGGAGCGTATCCGCGCCGCGCTCGCCTGGGCGCTGGTGCATCTGCAGAGCGGCGAATTCGGCAAGGCGGCCGATCTTGCCCGCCAGACCCGCGCCGAGGCGCTGGATGCAGGCCTTGGCCGCGAAGTCGGCGAAGCCGGCGCCATCCTGGGGCTGACAGCTCATATGCAGGGCCAGTGGCCGCAGCTTTTCCGCAGTGAATTCACCGAATGGGTGAGGAAGCGCAGCGCCTTCGTGCCCGCCGTTTTCGATGGCCATCTGTGCCTTGCGGAATTCTGCCTCTGTGACGCCCGCGGCCACGGGCTGATCCATGAGAGCGCGCAGGAGCTGATGGGTGTAGCCGACGAGGCCAAATCCGTGGCCGGCCGGGGTCTCGCCTGCCTCATCCTCGGTGAAATCGCCCGCTGCGCCGGCAATCTCGATGAGGCCGAACGGCTGCTGGTCGAAGCCGAGCGCCTGCATGTGGAAGCCAATGCCATCTCCGGCCGGGTACTGGTGCTGGAGCGGCTGGCGGAAATCGCCCTTGCCCGCGGCCAGAAATGGCGCGCCGCCCGCTTCATCCAGAAAGCCTTTGCCGATGCGCAGGCCTCCTGGCTCTCCGGCCACCTGCTCTTGCGCCTGCAGGCGCTCGCCGTGCGCTCCGCCACCAGCAAGGAGAAGCTCGCCGAAGCCATCCTCACCGGCGACCGATTATTGACACCGGGTGCGTGCCAGCCCTGCTCCATGGGCCTGCGTACTGCCTCCGCAATCGCGCTCGCACAAGCAGGCAATCTCGACCAGGTGGACCGCCGCCTCAACGAGGCCGAACGCATCGCCGGCATGTGGCAGGGCGGCCCCTGGGCGGCAGCACTTTGGGAAGCGCGCGGCGTGCAGCGCCAGGCGCAGGCCAACAGGATTCGCGCCGTCGCCGCCTTCGCCGAGGCCGCCGCCCGCTATGAAGAGCTTGGCCGGCCGCTCGATCAGGCCAGGTGCCTTAGCCAGATGAACGAGGCGCAGATGGCGGTCGCGGTCTGATATATTAAAGAAGCCGTCCAAACAGCCGTTTTTACTGTGCAAAAATCATGCAAATGCTGCGCCGCAAAGCACAACTTGACGCTTGTTAAGCATTCTCTGAAATAATTCAGCACGAATTAAAAAGTGAAATTGCGCTTCCATCATTCCGGCCTAATATATCCCATGCTGGATGCTGCAAACCAGTAGAGAAGGGTTGCCTGGACTCCTAAGCGGGCACCCTTCTCATTCCAGATTGCAAGCATCGGGCAAGTAACATTGCGTGCGTAACATCGTGCATCGGGCATTGAAGAACTCCCCCCGGCGGACGGGGGCTGCACGGATTCGTTATCTCATGTTTATTGAAGAATGCAGCCTTCGCCCTAAAACCTCACCCGAGGGGACGCGTGAGGGAATATCGATGATCAGAGACAAGATGTCGGCGAGCCAGACGCCGATGCAGGAAGATGATGTGGCACTCTGCCAGCGCGTCTACGAGCATATCTGCATGGCAAGGCATATTTCGACGCCCGACGAACAAGAGGAACTGGCGATCCAGATCCTGCATTTTTATCAGCACGGCGTGAAGGACCAGGGTAGTCTGGAGCGATTGCTGATGTAGGGGGCGGTGGTTGCGTCATTGAGAGATGGCGAAGAGTATTGCGAGGTCGATGCGTGCCATACCCACGGCGCTCACTCTGGGCAGCACCGCCACCCCCAACCTTCCCTGGTGCTTTCCTCGGGCCTGTTCCGGGGATCATCACGAATATCCTGTCTGCCCAAATCCTTGGGCAGAAGAGACCTCCTGGTCTTCGCAGAAGATAGGGTCATTCACCGCGCAGGCACGCCCTGGCTGGTTTCCTGTGATCGTCCCCGCAACAAGCCTGGGGACAGGAATGAGGCTTGAGAGAGCTGCCGGCATATTCGTGCGCTAGATACACATCGATATACTCCCCCATTTTCCACGCGCTCGCGCGCAACCGCGCCTCGCTACCTTCCTCCGTCACTGCGCGCAGACCAAGCATCCGGTCGGCAATCGCCTCTCCCGGCTGCAGGATCGCCTCGATGGCGGCAGCCTCCTTCGCCCGCGTCGCATGTTCCGGCATTTCCCCGAGCTGCCGCTGCGCCAGACGGGCCGCCGCGTGGAGTTCGCAGGCAAGCGCGGCGAGTGCGCAATCGTCAGCCACGACGGCCAGAACAGGCCTTCGGGGCCGTAGCGCCTGCCGCACCGCAAAGCCCAGCCTGCGGGCAAGTGATGCCCCATTCCGGCTCTGCTTCACCATCCGGCGACGGCTCCGACGAGACGAGGCCGTGACGCCCGGATGATCTCAAATTCGCTCCCCCTGGCCGGGCAGTCCTGCATACGCAACTCTCCCTTTTGTTTTTCTCTGCCGTCATAGGGTTGTATCCGTTGCCGTAGACAACAAGCAAGGAAATTATTCCTATACGCGATCACAATTGAAGACGGCCGCAAATCTCGAGGCGCTGAATTAGTGAAAACACAGAGAAAGATAGGTTTTTATTCCGCGCCACCTCGGCGAGACCGGCCTCACGCCGCCGCGCGATGACGCTCCACCATATCAGCCCATTCCATCGCCGCATGCCGCCCAAGCACCGTCCTGTCGTTCTCGATCACGCCGGCAATGCGCCGGAACAGCTCATCGGCAAAGGGCGCCGGCCGGCCGGATTCGGCATTGCCAGAAGGCACGAGCCGCGTGCCCTCGGCAAGCTCCACCTCGACGACCGCAAATCCCTCGTCATCTCCGGCAAGCGCGGCATGGCCGTAAAGCAACAGGACGTTGTCGTTGCGGCCGAGGATCGGGATCACGAGTTCATCGAAACCGAACCGCAGGGTATAAGCGCTCATCGGATGGCCGCTTCCTGATCGATCCGCGCCGAGAGCACCAGTGCCGCCTCGTGCGATCCGGCAAGGCAGAAGACGAAGCCGGCAGCCACCAGAAAGCCCGCAAGCGGTTTCAGGACGCGGGCCTCTCGTTGCCAATGGATCTCTCGCATGCGCCATCTCCTGCATCGGTTGTTTCAGCGATGCGGAAGGATGCGATGGCAATGGTTGAGGCGTCTTAGTCCTCCAGCGAGCGTATGTCCCTCGCAATATCGGCCAGATCGTTGTCGAGCTGGTGGTCACGCCCCGGCAGCGCGCAGACCACGGCATCCGATATCGCCATCGCGTAGAGCTCGACATGGTCGAAGGGCACGGTATCGTCCTCGCTGCCGTGATAGATGAGCACCGGCAGCCCTTCCGGCAGGTTTTCGGCAAAATCCTCGCTGACGGCGATCTCCGCGCTCTCCCATCCGCCGGGGCCGAAGAATGGCGGGGCAATCAGCATCACGGCGCCGGGCTCGAATTCAGGCCAGGCCTCGGCCAGCGTGTGGATCAGCACCGTGCCGCCGAAGGAGTGGCCGATCAGGATGGCGCCATCGTCAAGCCTCTCGAATTCGGCAGTGAGCGCCGCCTTCCACGCGCCGTAGCGCGGATCGCCCGCATCCGGCATCTGCGGATAGCGGATCGTCCAGTCCGGCCCCATTTCGCGCGCAAGGCTGTCGACAAGCTTGTTGTCCCACTCGTCATGCGTGGTCTCGCCGGCACCCTGGATGAAGAGGATCTGTTTCGGCATGGCGGCTTTCCCCGTTGCGGCCACAGGGGAAATGGAGCGTTGCGGCGACGCGGCAAGATGATCTTGCGCTTCAGTCGATCAGCGCCGCGACATCATCGAAGACATAGACGAGATTTTCCGATCGCCAGATCGGGCCGGGATCGATGAAGCTGCCGGCGATCCGACCTTGCAGGCCCACGTAAAAGGCGATCGCCGCATCATTGCCCTTGACGACGCCGAGCGCCGCGCCGCGATAACCATGCGCCTGCAGATGCCGCGCCAGCCCCGAAAGCAGCGCCCGGCCGATGCCACGGCGCTGGCAGGCGGGATCGACATAGAGAAACCTGATCTCCCCACGCTGCCCGTAGAGCGCTTCCGAGGGACGGCCGGCCGCACCGATGCCGACAATCCGCCCCTCGGCCTCGGCGACGAGCACGATCTGGTGGTCGTCACCGGCAGCGAGCGTCTCGCGCCACCGCCTGCCGCGATAGGTTTGGTCCAGCGTGGCGAAGGCTTCTGCCGGGGCAAGCCCCGCATAGGTATGGCGCCACACCTTCACATGAAAATCGGCAATCGGCTGGGCATCATCGCTGCAGGCGCGGCGGATGGATACGACGGACATCGGATCGATCACCCCTGCCCGTCCCGCTCTTGCCGCACGATATGCCCGATCGCATTGACGATCAGCCGCGCCGCCGTCAGCGCCGTGATGCCGTCGACATCCGCGCCCGGCAGGTATTCGATGAGATCGAAACCGGCAAGACGCCCGCGCCGGCTCACGCCTGCGATCAGGTCGATCGCCTGCTGGTAGCTCAGCCCGCCCGGCGCGCGGCCGGCCACACCCGGCGTGATAGATGGGTCGAGCCCGTCGCAATCGAGCGTGATGATGACATTTGCCCCTTCCGGGATATGCCGCAGCGCCATCTCGACACCGCCGGCATGGATCTCGCGCGCCGTGACGAGATGCGCGCCCCAGGCCCGCGCCGCCTCCACCTCCGCCGGCCGGGCACTGCCCACGCCACGAATGCCGGCCTGCACGATGCCGGCCACATGCCCCATCTCGCTTGCCCGCCGCATGGTGCTGGAATAGCCCATCGGCTCCCCGAACCGCTCCTCGCGCCAGTCGATATGCGCATCGATCTGCAGGATCCAGACAGGCCCATGCCCGGCAAAGCCCTGGAAAAACGGGATCGGCACGGAATCATCGCCGCCGATCATGATCGGCACGGCACCTGCGGCAAGAACAGCCCGCGTCTTCTCCTCGATCATCCGCCGGTTGCCGGCGCTATCGCTCGCCGAAGTCGGCAGGTCACCGGCATCGACGCAACAGGGCTCGCCGCCATCGAAGAGCGGCCCGCCGAGATCAAAATCATAACTATCGAGAAACTGCGAATCCGCCCGGCTGGCAGCACGGATCGCCGCCGCGGACCCGGCGAAATCGGCGGGATCGGCGCCCGGATAAGGGCTGCCATGCGGCGCGCCGAAGAGCACGACACGCGGTCGGGTGTCGTCAGGCAGTGCGGCGGGGAAATCGAGGAAGCCGGAATGGGCGGGCATGGAGGATGGTCCTGATGACGGAAGCCTCATTCCTTCCTCGTGCTGGCGCGAGGGAGGAATGAGGAAGGTTGCGGCCCCTCACATCGAAACCGGCGCCAGCGCCAGTACCATGCCGAGCTTCACCGCCGCCGTATGGAAGCGCGAGCGATCCACGAGCACGTTGCGCTTCTGCCCCCAGAACAGGCCGGTAAAGAGGTTGCGCGCCTTGATGCTTTCCAGCTCCAGCCGGCGCGCGAGCTTGCGTGTCCTGTTCAGCGGCTGGAAGACCATATCCTTGTCCGGCCGCACGAAATCGGCATTGGCTGCCTCGTCTTCGAGGAACCGCTGCTGGATGACGGGTGCCGGCTCGATCTGGTAGGCGGCAAGCCAGGGGCGGTGCCAGAAATGCGCGTCGATCAGTGAATATTGCGTCGTTTCCGCCAGCATCCGGCGGGCCGCCTGCGGGCCGATCACGTAACCGGCGAGCCCCACGCGGTTCTGGTAGACGCGGGTGGCGCTGAATGTGCCGGCCTCGTCCTGCCAGGCGCGCTTGCGCCTCAGGATATGGCGGCGCGGTGCGCTGCCGTCTGGCATTCCTGATCCGTCAGATCGGCCGCCTCGACGGCATCGAGAAAGGAAAATTCAAGGCCGAGTGCTGCAAGCTGGCGTATCTGGAAGGCGCGGCGCACCTCTTCCGCCTTGCGGCTTATGATCAAGATCTTCACATGCGCTCCCGGCGTCCGATCGTTCCGTCCCCGCAGGCACATATAGCGATGTTTGGATGCAGGAAAAAGTCCGCCGTGACCGGCATCACAGCTTTCCCGGCTTTTCCGATGGCAGAACAGGTGCCGCCTATTGCGGATAGAGCGTGGAGACACGCCCGGCATAATAATAGGCGACGATGCCGATCCACTCGCGGACACCCATCGTCATCAAGCCGATATTGACAATCGGTTCGGAGAACGAAAGCTTCAGGCTCTCCGTGCCCGAGGTGCGATAATCAGCCACCCAGGGAATGACATCCATGCCGAGATTGCGGAAGATCGCCACCGCGCGCGGCATGTGGAAACCTGACGTGACGAGCAGGCAATGGCTGAGCCCCCGCTGGTCGAGGATCACCTTGGTATTGATGGCATTCTCATAGGTATCCCGCGACTCCCTGTCGTAATCGACCCTCGCCGGATCGATATGGAAATCGTCGAACATCAGGCGGATGATATCCGCCTCCTTCTTGACATCGCCTTCCACGCTGCCATCGCCGCCGGACATGATGATGCGCGCATTGGGATAGAGGCCGGCGAGCCGCAGCGTCTCGATATAGCGGTCGCCGCCGTCGTCGAAATTATAGCCGCCGCGGGCCTGATCGACACGGGCGGGAATGCCGCCGCCGAGCACGATCACGCAAGCCGTGTCAGCAGGCGCCGGCGGATGCGGAAAACGGTTCTCCAGCTCCTGCACGATCAGCGCTCCGGCCGTGCTGTAGAAGCACAGGATGAGCACCATCGCCGACACGATCCCTGCAGCAATGGCAAGCCGCCGCAGGGAAAAGACGATCAGCAGCAGGGTGAGCAAGACCGTCAGCAGGCAGATCGCAGCCGGCTGGGAGAGAATCCAGAACATCTTTGCAAAGAAAAACATGCGCCTGCCGATTTGCTGCTGCGATGCAACAACGAAATCCTATTCGCGGATTCGGAGCAAGCCCGGTTTTTGGTGGGGGGCGAGAAGTGTCGGGTGTGTTGCTGGGCTCCCAACCCCTCCCCACAGGTGGGAGGGGCTAACCGTGACCTCGCCTAAAACGTCACCCGCCACCCGGATTTCAGCCACACCGTCGGATCATCCCCCTCGGTGGAAGCATTGACGCTGAGCGAAGCCGTGCCTCCGCCCGTGTCGAATTCCGCACCGACAGCGCCGCGCAGCCAGAACTGGTCGATATCGCGGCCGGAAAGGTTGAAGCCCGTGACGCCGATGATGGAGCCGCCGACCGCGCTCGTCTGCTTTTCGAAGCGATAGGCGGCTTCGGCCTTGCCGGTGAGGCGCAGATGATCGGTGATGTCTGTTACCGTATCCAGGCCGATGCGGGCGACTGTGGCGTGCTCATCCACATCGTTGAAGCGCGAGGGGAAGGAGCCGCCGGTTTCCGTATAACCGTCCATATGCGACTGGATATAGGTGAGGCTCGCATAGGGCGTGAACTTCGTGTCCTGGATGCTCGCCGCGTTCAGCCAGTCGAAGCGCAGCTTGGCGGCCCAGGTCTCGGTATCGGTCTTGCCTTCGGAACTGTCCGGCAGGCCGCCGTTCAGATAGCCTCTGGTGATATCGAGCTTGCCCGGCGCATAATAGCCGCCGATGGTCGCATAAACAGGGCCGCCGAGTGGCAGGCTGATTTCCGGGGCGAGATAGATGCCGTCCTGGCTGAAATGGCCACCGGTATCGATATCCTGCTTCGTATAGAGCCCGCCCAGGCCAAAGCGCGCCGTCGCCCCGCCTTCGAGCCCGATGCCGTAAGCGAGATCGCCGAGCCCGACGAAACCATCAGATGTCTCGCCATTGTCATAGCCGGCATCCGATGTGATCGAAATCGACTGGCGCCCGGCGGAAAGCAGATTGCGCATCGGCTCACCATGCACGCCATTCAGCGCCGTGCCGGCATAATCGAGGCCGATCTGCACGCCCGGCCGGCCGGCGATGGTTTGCGAATATTGATCGAGATCGATGATGCCGGAACCGCCTGACGGCGGCGGGTTGCTGTTGCCCGGATTGCCGCTCGGCGGCGGCTGGATGCGGGCGATGAAAGTCGTATCTGTCGCGGTCGTGCCGACGATGACGTAGCCATCGGCGCTCACGCCCTTGGCATCCTTGGTGAAATCGGTGGCTACCGTCATGCCGTTGTCGCGCAACCAGTCCTCGACGCTCTGAATGCCGGTCGCATCCGTCCAGCGGAAGGCGCGCGTGGCACCACCGGCACTGAACGTGGAATTGCCAACGACGACGGAGCCATCCGCATTGGTGGCGTTGGCCCGGGAGCTGTTGCCGCCGATAACGCCTAGATCGGCCATCGGCCCGCCGCCGGAGACCCAACGGAAGGCGTGCGTGAAATTGTTGTTGTTTCCTACGGGATATTCAGAACTGCCGACGATGACGAGACCATCCGCACTCACACCCCATGCCTCGGAGGTGCCGCCGGCGAGCGTGCCGATATCTTCAAAGAGCGTCGTCTGCGTCCAGCGATAGGCATGATCGCCGCTATTGGTGGCGGTGCGCCCCACAATCACGGAGCCATCGGCACTGACACCGTTGGCGGAAGAAAAATTGCCTGCCATCGAGCCAAGACTGGTCACCGGAAGACCGCTGCCGACCACCCAACGGAAGGCGCGCTGGCCTGCAGAAGTCGTATCGGCATTGCCGACGACGACAGTGCCATCAGCGCTGACGGCATTGGCCGACGACCCTCCACCGCCAAGCGTGCCGAGATCGGTCATGCCGGCGGATGTCCAGATGACGGCATGCTTGGTCGAATTGAAGGAAGCCCCGGAAAGCCCCACAATGACAGAGCCATCGGAACTGGCGGCAAGCGCCCGATCAAAGGTGCCGCTGCCCGACTGAAGCGGCGTCATCCCGCCGCTCTCTGTCCAGCTATAGCCGCGGGTGGCGCCGCCCGCGACCGTCGAACTGCCGACGATTATTGTGCCGTCAGGGCTGATCCAGTAGGCGCTGGAGGTACCGCCGCCGAGATCGCCCGGCAGCACATAACCCGTATCGGCGGCAAATGCCGCACCACCAGGCACAGCGCAAGTCGCCGCGAGCGCCAGTGCCGTGCTTGCCAGAAGATGAGTGCGTTTACGGAAGATGACAGAATCTTGGGCACCCCACGCCCGAATTCCAAACAGCATCCTGAAGGACCCTAAATATCAAAAGTGATGCAGATACATTTTTCAGTAAGACTTGACTAAAATATCAAGCTGTAATCAAGAAATCAGGCATAAATGCTTGAATCATCACTCAGATGCAATGATTCCTATATATAGGAGTAAGGCAGAAAACGTAACTTTTTCGTTGCATCGCACCGCGCCTCCGCTCTCCAAGAAATCACCCGTAAATGCTCGCAGGCGGCCGCGACCTGCCCGCGCCGACAGCGGGAATTTACGGCCGCATTTACGGTAACGTACTTCCCCCGCTTACCCCCGGCATGGTTAGACCAGCGGCATGTTTTGAGACCAAGGCGGCGAAACGGGAAACGGAGGGGATTCCGTGAAACTGGATGCGCGAAACAGGCCGAAACGCGACGATGGAAAACGCCAAGGTGTCCGCACCAGGCGGCAGAGGGCGGCAGTCGCGGCGGTGACGGCCGCCCTCCTCATCGCATCGGCGCCCTTCTCACTCGCCGTGTCTCAGGCAGCGGCCGCCGATCTCGTCATCGCGGTACCGAACTGGCCCTCCGGCCAGGCGACGGCCAATATTCTCAAAATCGCGATCGGCAAGACTTTCGGCCTTGACGCCGATCTACGCGAGACGGGCGAGCTCAATGCCTTTGCCGGGCTCGACAGCGGCGCCCTCGATATCCATCCGGAAGTCTGGCGGCCGAACCTCGATGCGGCGATCGCCAAATATGCCGACGAGAAGAAGACCGTTGTGCTGGCCAAGCGCGGCGTTGCCGCCTGGCAGGGCCTCTGCGCCACCGAGGATGCGGAAAAGGCCGGCATCACCAGCGTCGCCGATCTTTCGGATGCCGCCAAGGGCGCGCTGCTCGATACCGATGGCAATGGCCGCGGCGAGCTCTGGATCGGCGCGGCGACCTGGACTTCGGCCAGCATCGAGCGGGTGCGCGCGCAAAGCTATGGCTATGCGGCCAATCTCGATCTGGTGGAAGCTGAGGAGGATGTCGGCATGGCCGCTGTCGATGCCGCGGTCGCCACCGGCCGCCCGATGGTCTTTGCCTGCTACGCCCCGCATAATGTCTTCGAGCTGCACAAGGTGACGCGGCTGAACGAGCCCGCCTACGACAAGGCGAAATGGCAGATCGCGCCCGGCAGCGACCCGCTCTGGATCGAGCATTCGAAGGCCGCAACCGCCTGGCCGCCCTCGGAATTCCACATCGCCTGGTCCGCTCCCTTTGCGGCAAAACACGCCGATGTCGCCGCCTTTCTCGAGAATGTGGACCTGACGCCTGATGAAGTGACCGCCATGACCTATGCGCTGCAGGTGGAGCGCACGCCCGCAGCGACCTATGCGGAAGGATGGGTGGCGGATAATGCCGAGCGCATCAAGGGATGGGCAAAACCATGAGCCGGACCGCCTCGAAAACCACCCTCGCCGCCCTCGCGCTCGCCCTTGCCGCCTCCCTCGCCTTTGCCGCCGGCACGCAGATCTACGATCCGAAGACGCGCCAATGGGTGGATTACGACAAGAACACGGCGCGCAAATATTTCGCCCGCAACAAGCAGGTGCCGGATGCCTTCCGCCGCCAGGTGGTGACCTTCCGCACGGCGGAGGAGCCGGGCACGATCATCATCGACGGCAACCAGCACTTCCTCTATCTCGTGCAGCCCGGCGGCCAGGCGATCCGCTACGGCATCGGCGTCGGCCGTGAAGGGTTCGGCTGGGCCGGCATCGTGCGCGTCGGCCGCACCGCCGAATGGCCGACCTGGACGCCGCCCGCCGAAATGGTGGCGCGAGACCCGAATGCCGCCAAATGGGCGGCCGGCCAGCCCGGCGGCCCTGATAATCCGCTCGGCGCGCGGGCGCTCTATCTCTATGCGGGTGACGCCGACACCATCTACCGCATCCACGGCACGCCGGAATCCTGGTCGATCGGCCTCGACGTTTCCTCCGGCTGCATCCGCATGAACAATGACGACATTATCGACCTGCATTCGCGCATCAAGGTGGGCGCCAAGGTGATCGTGCTCATGCAGGGCGCGGCGCTCTACAAGGGTGTCTGATGATTGGGGCGTTTGAACATGAAGCATTCAAAAACGGGGGAACTGGAATGCGCATGAACGTCAAGAGCCGGAATTTTCACGCCCTGCTTCTGTCATCGCTCGCGGCCCTTGCCGCCTGCCAATCGGCCCCGCCGCCCGACCAGATGTCGCGCACGGCAGTGGAGACAGCACCTGCCGACCTGCAATTGCTCTGCGCCGACGCCGCCGCCAAACAGGCCGGCCTCGACCGGGCCAAGATCCTGCCGACCGGCTCGCGGCCGGTGGAGGCAGGTGGGTATAACGTCGATCTCGATGCACAGGGGCGGAAGTTCGCCTGTGTGATT
This sequence comes from Hyphomicrobiales bacterium, assembly GCA_900471925.1. Lineage (GTDB taxonomy): Bacteria > Pseudomonadota > Alphaproteobacteria > Rhizobiales > Rhizobiaceae > Rhizobium. The sequence continues at coordinate 3,054 of UCGV01000012.1, read as the reverse complement.
GATCGCACGGGCGTGGTGCGGAGTGTGCAGGCGGTGTGAGTGAGATGATGGCTGAACGTTATGGGGCGGTCAGGCAGAATTGCGCGGTTTGTACCGCTTAAAAAGACCCCTCCCACAGGTTTGGGGCGGGGTCTTCGCAACATCAAACCAACCTGATCGCCTGAGAAGAGCGATCGCAGCCAAGCCTCAGAACGTCACCTTCCAGCCGGACTTCAGCCACACCGTCGGGTCGTCACCCTCGGTGGAGGCATTGATGCTGAGCGAAGCCGTGCCGCCGCCCGCATCGAATTCCGCGCCGATGGCACCACGCACCCAGAACTGATCGATATCAGCACCATCCAGATTGAAATCCGATAGCCCGACGATCGTGCCGCTGATATTGGCCGTCTGCTTCTCGAAACGATAGGCCGCTTCCGCCTTGCCGGTGAGACGGATCGTGCTGGTGATGTCGGTCACCGTATCCAAGCCGAGGCGGGCGACGGTCGAATGATCGCTGGTGGAGTCGAACTCGGACGGGAACGAACCGCCCTCTTCCGTGTAGCCGTCCATCTGCGCATGCGCGTAGGTGATGCTAGCGTAAGGCGTCAGCTTCGTGTCCTGAACGGTCGCCGCGTTCAGCCAGTCGAGGCGCAGCTTGGCCGCCCAGGTGTCGATATCCGTTTCGCCGTGAGATGTGTCCGGCAAGCCGCCGTTCAGGTACTGCCGGTCGATATCCAGCTTGCCCGGTGCATAATAACCGCTGACCGTCGCATAGATCTGCCCGCCGATCGGCAGCGTCACTTCAGGTGCGAAATAGACGCCCTTCTGCTTGAAGTCGCCGCCGTCATCGAGATCCTGCTTCGTATAGAGGCCGCCGAGCGCAAAACGCGCCGTCGCCCCGCCTTCAAGCCCGATGCCATAGGCCAGATCGCCGATGCCAACGCCGCCATCCGAGAAGCTGCCATTGTCATAGCCGGTATCCGCCGTCACCGAGAAGGATTGCTTGCCGGCGTCGAGCAGGTTGCGCATCGGCTCGCCATGTGCGCCGTTCAGCGCCGTGCCGGCGAAATCGAGACCGATCTGCGCTGTCGGCTTGCCGGCCAAAGTGCGGGCATATTGCTCGAGATCGATGATGCCGGATCCGCCGCCGGAATTGCCGCCATTGCCTGTCGGCACCACGACGCGGGCAATATAGCCGTTACCATCGACATTGCCGTTAGCATCGACCGTGTTGCCCACCACGATATTGCCATCCGCGCTGACACCTGTGGCATCGGCGGTGAAATCCCTTGCCACCGTCACGCCATTGTCGCGCAGCCAGTCCTCGACGGTGCGCATGCCGGTAGCGGATGCCCAGCGGAAGCCCTGAGTGCCGCCGCCCAGGAGATATCCGACGACAACGGAACCATCGCGGTTCGTGGCACTGGCATAAGAGAAATTGAACCCGGAAAGCACGCCGAGATCGACCATGCCCGTGCCGGCGGTCCAGCGGAAGGCGTGCTCGAAATAATCTGGATTCGCAACCGTCGGATCATTCGTGTGGTCAGCATATCCGACGACGACAAGACCATCGGCGCTGATCCCTTGGGCTACGGAATACCGGCCGTCGGAAAGCAGGCCGAGATCGGTCATGGTATTACCGGCGAGTGTCCAGCGGAAGGCATGTTCCGTCGGGGCGCCGCCGGTACCGCCGTAAGATCCGGCAACCACCGAACCATCGGCGCTGACGGCATAGGCGATCGTATCGCCGCCGAGCGTGCTGATCTCCGTCATGACGCCCTGTGTCCAACGGAAAGCGCGCGTAACGTTGCCCGCAGTGGAAGATCCAACGACAACAGAGCCATCGGCATTCACAGCAAGCGCCTTGGAAGACGTGTCGCCAGGCAACGCGCCCAGATCGACCATGCCCCCTGTTTCGGTCCAGATGAAGGCAGAGCCGACTGGCCCGTTGCCGTTGTACCCGACGATAACGGCGCCATCTGCGCTCACGCCGGTCGCTGCGGACATGTTTCCGCCGAGGCTGCCGAGATCGTCACTGCCGTCTGCCAGGCTCCAGCGGAACGCGTGAGCGTCGCCGCCGCTTATGCTCTTACGCTGCCCGATAACGAACAGGCCATCGGCGCTGACGCCATTGACGAGCTCATCGTAGCCGAACAGTTCATCATAGCCGCTGTCGGCAGCGAGCGCCTCGCCGCTGGCGGGGCAAAGAGCAGACAGCGCCGCAAGTGCCGTCGTCGCCAGAAGATGCATGATCATAGTGGAGGCGGCAGGTTTGCGGCGGGCGAGAATCCGGGCATCGGACAACATGGTAAAGTCCTAAAATAATAAATATCGAATAGAGCCGAAATCAACTCGAAGTACGCGAAAGCGCATCAAGGCAGAATCAAAATCCTTGGCGACGATGATGACTGAACCGATAGCCGGATCAATTAACCTCTCGTTAATATTTTCGCCTGCGATGAAATTTAATACTTGAAACGGAATGCTGCGTTGCTTCACCGGTCGAGAATCAGAGCGGCGACCGGGAGGCTCCCGGCAATGCCAGAACCCCTCGCCGGCCGCCGCCGCACATCGTCAATTCTGCCCGCAAACCGAGCTTTAGAACGTCACCTTCCAGCCGGACTTCAGCCACACCGTCGGGTCGTCACCCTCGGTGGAAGCATTGATGCTGAGCGAAGCCGTGCCGCCGCCCGTATCGAATTCCGCACCGATGGCACCACGCACCCAGAACTGATCGATATCAGCACCATCGAGATCGAAGGCCGAGAGACCCACGATCTTGCCGCTGATATCGGCCGTCTGCTTCTCGAAGCGATAAGCAGCTTCCGCCTTGCCGGTGAGACGGATCGTGCTGGTGATGTCCGTCACCGTATCCAAGCCGAGACGGGCGACGGTCGAATGATCGCTGGTGGAGTCGAACTCGGACGGGAACGAACCGCCCTTTTCCGTATAGCCATCCATCTGCGAATGCGCGTAGGTCAAGCTCGCATAAGGCGTGAGCTTGGTATCCTGGATAGTCGCCGCGTTCAGCCAGTCGAGGCGCAACTTGGCTGCCCAGGTGTCGATATCCGTTTC
>UCGV01000062.1 GCA_900471925.1 Hyphomicrobiales bacterium | reverse complement strand
TCACCAAGTCAGTTGACGACTATCCCGGTATTTTTTCTGTTTGCTGTTTGAGTGCGTCCCTGACGCGGGCGTTTGCTATGGTGATGATCTTTCGCATGAGAGCGGTGAGAGCCAGCCGTTTTGGTTTTCCGGCCTTGACCATGGCTTTGTAGGCGGTGGCGAGGTTTCCCTCTCCCCGGCAGGCCGTCAGGGCTGCGGTGAAGAGTGCGGGACGGATCATGCGCCGGCCGCCGAAGGTGGCGCGGTGCCAGCTGGCCTTGCCGCTGTCTTTGGGATGAGGTGCGACACCGGCAAGGCTTGCGACCTGGCGACGATTGAGGTTGCCGAGTTCGGGCATGACGGCCAGCAGCAGCGGCATGAGGACGGGTCCGATACCGGGGACCGAGCGCAGTGTCCTGGCACGCAGCGTCAGATCATGATCCTGGATGATGAGGCTGTCGATCTCGGCATTGAGGGCGGCGATATGGCGGTTGAGTTCATCGAGATGGGCGTTGATATCATCGGCGATGAAGCGGCCGCGCGGGGCTTTGAGGCGGTTCTGCTCCTGAACGCGCATGGCGACGAGATCGAGGCGGCGGGCGACAAGCAGCGCAAGCTTCTGCTGGACAGGGGCTTTGGGCTGCCATTGCGGCAGCGCCTCGGCACGGTCCTGTCCGTAGCGGGCCAGCCATCGGGCATCGATCGGATCGGTCTTGGCGCGCTTGCCGAAGGATTTGATATAGGCCTTGACCTTGGCGGGATCGGCACGATGGGCTGGAATGGACAGTTCCAGAAGCACGCCGAGCAAGGTGTCCTCGTGGCCGCCGGTTGCTTCGCACACGGCGAGCGTGGCGCTGGCCTGGTAGGGCTGCAGGGCGATGCGCAATGTGTCCGGATCGTTTGCGATGGTGATGCTGCAACGGGTGCGGCTATCGAAGAGGGCAATGGTATCGCACGAGACGTCCAGGCCGAGGATGGACTGGATTTTGGCCGGTTCTGTCATCATAATCAGGCTCCATGCTTCGAATTGTCTGCGGGCGTGTCCGATGGATAGCCCAGTCAAGTCATCAAGCGATGCGAAGCTGGAGCGGTAAGGTCCCTTCATGAGGTCGGTCGTTAAAACCTATTCCTGTACGGGCGCCTGACCACGCGAACCCCGGGATGGCCGTCCCGGGGTTCGATCCCAGCTTCCTCAACAGTAAAGCATGGATCGAACAGACAATTCCTGTGCC
>UCGV01000023.1 GCA_900471925.1 Hyphomicrobiales bacterium | reverse complement strand
GATCATCGCCGAGAAGCTCGGACGACATCGGTCGACAATCTTTCGCGAGATCAAGCGCAACATGTTCGTTGACGAGGTCTTCCCGGATTTGAATGGCTACTACTGTGTGACGGCACATGACGTTGCATGCGAACGACGTGCCAAATTGCGCAAGCTGGTGCGCTTCTCGCATGTCCGGCAATCTGTCATCGATCGAATCAAGCACGGATGGTCGCCGCAGCAGATCGCAGGAAGGATGCGCTTGGAGCGGCATCCGATCTCGGTCAGTCACGAAACGATCTATAAGTTCGCCTACTCACCCGACGGCCAAGCGATCAAGCTGTGGCGGCACCTACCGGAGCATCGGGCTCGGCGGCGAGCGCGACATGCCAGACGCAAGCATGGCCAACGGTTTAGCCCGGAACTCAACATCCTGCGCCGCCCGGATGCGGTCGCCGATCGCAAGCAGTTCGGGCATTGGGAATGCGACCTGATCCTGTTCCGAAAGAAGTTTGGAAAGGCCAACGTGACATCACTCGTTGAACGGGTCAGCCGCTTTGCGATCTTTCTGCGCAACAACGATCGGCAGTCTCGACCGGTCATGAACGGCCTTGTGCAAGCACTCCAGGCCCTGCCCCACCTCGCCCGTCGTTCCATCACGTTCGACCGAGGCACGGAGTTCACCGACTGGCCTTACCTACAGGCGAGCATTGGCACCCAGACCTGGTTCTGCGATCCGCAATCGCCGTGGCAAAAAGGAACCGTCGAAAATACCAACAGGCGGGTACGGAAATGGCTTTCGAGAGAGGTCGATCCCTTATCGGTGACCGACGCCGACCTCATTGAGATCTGTAACCAGCTCAATGCCACGCCGCGCAAATGCCTGGGCTATCGAACGCCGGCGGAAGTCTTCCGAAAGAAACTGCTCGCCCAGATGCGGCATGCCGGTTAGCTTGAAACGCCCCGCAAGTCGCGCTTCAGCATGAACTCACAACAAACAGAAGCCATATCGAGGCGATTGTCGGAACTTCGAGGTCTCAGCGCGGTTTTTACAGAAACGAAAGGTGCCTCATATGACCTACGTCGCTTCCCCCAGCCATTCGAGAGATGATGCTGCCCGAGACGCCGATCTTCGACAATGTCTTGAGACAGCACGCAGACATCTGGACGAAACCTCGCGAGCCTCGGAAGCGGAAAAAGATAACGAGCTCGTCTCGTCTGCGGTCTCTGCGGGTTGGGACGAAGATGAGGTGCGGAAGGTTCTGGCAAATAAGAGCGATCAACAATCACCGCCGCCATCCGTCGGGGTGGTGCCATCTACACCATCATGACCCGCCGTCGTGACCTTTCCTCCCGCAGCGATCACCTCTGACGATCTTGCGATATGTGATCGCGTTAGCGGCCATGACAGCGAGCGCTGACCAGCCCCCGCAACAATTAATGAACAATGATGATTGCAGTGATCCTGGCTTCAACTGCGGCACGCAGCATGGCGCTGCGCAATTCCCACGGTGCCCTGCGTCCGATCATGACGTCGAGACAGGTTCTGACGGCGTCGCAGAACTGCTTCCCGTCGGCATGCGGCCAATCGCACATGAGGACGTTGGCTGCGTCGCGCGCAGTGCATAGCCATCCTCCCAACAACCCCCGATGGAAGGCTGCAACCTATACAGGAGATATGCGGAGATAATGCGACATCACTCCGGCAGGCCGGACATCGCTCTCCCTGAGGTTTTTCACCTCCATATCCACCTTCGCCGGGACTATTGGGAGGACAAGGCCTCCCGTTCGGCACTCAATTTGCGATAAAGCGCATTGAGTTCGGCGTGCTTCGTCTCCTTAATATTGGGCGATGCCATCTCAGCGTCGAGCTTCTTGAGCTGCTTGCCGATTTCCGCTGAGCGTTCGTCTTTGACGCTAACGCTAGCCTGTTCGAATTTGATCATTTCGTTATCCTCGGTGAGGATGCACAAGCTGCCCTTTTTACAGGAATAGCAAGAGCTTTATTTGCCGCTCTCTCCAGGGGGCCGACGCTCCCCCGAACGCAAAAGCAGCTGCAGGAGGTTCGAACGCATCGTGCGATGTCTCCTCGCTGACAATAACCATCGTGAAAGACGGGACCGGGTACCTGATGCGAGGGAGTACCCAGGCAAGGAACTTAAACCGGCTGAACCGGTTGTCTCTTCACGGCCGTGTGAACCCGGTCAGAGAAAGAGAAGAACCCCAATGAAAAATATGATCCTGGCAGCGGTGCTCCTTGGAGCATCGGCACTGACAGCTGCCGCGCAGACAGCCCCTGCCCCAGCTACCGATGCCGGAACGCCGGCGGTCGCGACGCCAGAGACGAAGAACCCGGCTGCGCCCGTTGCAGGCGCCAACAGCTTTACCGAGGCGCAGGCGAAAGAGCGCATCCAAAAGGCCGGCTTTTCCGAGATCAAGGACCTGAAGAAGGACGGCAACGGCATCTGGATGGCAGCGGGCATGAAGGACGGCAAGGCCGTCATGGTCGCCCTCGACTATCAGGGCAACGTCGTCGCCAAGTAGTACAACTCCTCAATTTCCGAAGGATACCTTTCATGAAAACCATTACTGGACTGTTTGACGACTACACCGATGCGAGTACCGCCGTCAGTGCCCTTGAAGCGACCCGCGTCCCCTCCAACGACATCAGCATCGTTTCGAACAACGCGGACGAGCGCCATTCCGACAGGCAGTCAGGCGCGGCGACCGGTGCCGAATCTGGCGCAGGCCTCGGCGCCGTCGTCGGAGGTGCCGGCGGTCTTTTGACCGGGCTCGGCATGATGGCCATCCCGGGCGTCGGTCCTGTGGTTGCCGCCGGCTGGCTTGCGGCGACAGCGGTCGGTGCCGTCGCGGGTGCCGTAGCCGGTGGCGCAGCCGGCGGACTGATTGGCGCGTTGACCGGGTCAGGGGTATCCGAGGACGACGCCAACTTCTACGCCGAAGGGGTCCGCCGCGGTGGCACTCTTGTCACGGCCAAGGTGGACGACGCCCTTGCTCCCGAAGCCGAAGCAATCCTGAAGCGTTCGAACTGGGTCGATCCGGCGGAACGCAAGGCTGCTTACAACGAGCAGGGCTGGACACGTTTCGACGAAACGCTCGACCCGTACGGGCCGGAGCAGATCGAACAGGAACGCGACCGCTACCGCCGTCCTCCCGCAGCCTGATCACAATAGACGGCTGCCTCACGGCAGTCGTGGCCGCGATCGAAAATATGTCCAGACAACCTATACCAAACCAAGGAGCCATCATGGCCAAGGAAACCAAAACACTCGACGTCCTGTTTCATGACACTTTGAAAGACGTCTATTTCGCCGAAAAAAAGATCGTTGCAACACTTCCAAAAATGCACGCAGCGGCTACCAACAAGCAGTTGAAGGACGCTTTCACGAAGCATCTCGCCGAGACCAAAGTGCATGTCACCCGGCTTGAAGATGTCTTCAAGGTCATCGGCAAGAAGCCTGAGCAAAAGACATGCGAGGCGATGATGGGCATCGTCAAGGAAGGCGCTGAAATCATGGATGAATACGCGGGTACACCGGCACTTGACGCCGGCCTTCTTGCCGCAGCCCAGGCGGTCGAACACTATGAGATGTCGCGCTACGGCACCCTGCGGACGTGGGCGCTGGAGCTCGGCATGAAAGACGCAGCCAAGCTCCTTCAGACGACGCTCGACGAGGAGCAGGCGACCGATATCGCTCTCACGTCCATTGCGACGAAGGTCGTCAATCAGAAAGCCGAAAAGGCTGCCTGACGCAACGGCGTGACCAAGTAGGTCATATCAGCACACGCTCACCGTTTCGTCATCGACGGTGAGCGAACAAGACCCTCCAGGAACCCAATGAAAGGGAAACGCTCCAATGCACGAATTCCAGGACATAAAGATCGTCGAGTTGAACGACGGAGCATCCGGCGCCTCCGTGGGTCCGCTTACGACGATGGTGCTGCAGCTTTCAGCCGATGCGCCGGAGGCCTGGTCCGATGCTTTCAACGAAGCATGGAAGGGCGGCGCATGCGTGACGAGGCGAGCGGCAACGTCGTCCAAGAACACAATAACGTCGATATGCATGCCCTATGAGCTGCAAAGCCAGATCACGGAGTTGAACACGGTTATCGTCGCGACCAATGCTGCCTACCGAGAAAGTGTCGAGCAAGCGGCAACGCGTCAGGAAGCCGAGCTCAAACATTTGAAAGCGACATTAAATTACGACTAGGGCGCGTGGGCGGACCAGCAAGGGATTTCTTGTCGCTCGCCGCCGTAACCAGATCATTGGTGCCCAGGGACTTATTGAAGGATTTTGCTGCTTCTGACTCGTCATATCAATGTTTGTGGCGGCGCGACGCCTTGGATGACATCCAGGTAGCCCCTGTCGATCTGCCGGATGGCCGAGGTTCCAAAAAGTCTCGAAGTGATCAGCAGGGATGACCGCCTCGGATTCGCAGCCCTCGCTTGAAGATCTCCACCCTACGGAGAGCCGGTTCCATCAAATTTCGCAGGTGTGCCCTTGAACCCATCCAAGAGCCATCCAACTAACATCCATATGGATGGTGAAAAATGACAGAGAACATTTACAAGCTTCGTGACAAAAACAGCGAGTCGGAAAAAATCACGATCAATCTCGGCTACGTCGATCTTGGTCGTATCGATCTTCTTGTCCAGGAAGGCTTCTATTCCAACCGCAGCGATTTCATCCGGACAGCGATCCGGAACCAGCTCGCCAACGAAGGTGAGGCAGTCAGACAATCGATCGTCAGGCATACGCTGGAACTCGGCTTAAGGGACTACAGCAAGTCTGATCTGGAAGCGGTGAAGGCCGCTGGAGAACAGCTTGAAATCAGGGTGCTTGGCTTGGCACGCATCGCCACTGACGTCACACCCGAACTCGCAGTCGCGACGATCGCATCGATCACCGTGCTCGGCGCGCTTCACACCAGTGCCGAAGTAAAATCCGCATTGGCCGATCGTATTCGTTAGGCCTGAGGCCCGACCACAAGGACATCTGATGAACAGTTTTCTCATTGCCATGAGGCAGGCAACGTCACTGACGAGAGCCTCGAATCTCGTCGAGGCGACCCGCGTGATCCAGGATATGCTTGTTGGCCGTCGAGCCGCCGATCCTCAAGTCTCAGCAGGACTGGTTATTGTGGACGCTCCACCCTCGCGCCATCCGAAACCGTTTCAGATCGATCCCGACGCCGAAATCATCGAGCCCGGCGCACAGCAAGCGGCTGGCCTTTCTGGACGGTCCGAAGGCGACAGATCTCGTCGTCTGCGAAAGCCGCTTGGCGAGACACTGCGCATCTTGCGCGAAGTACGGGATGGACCCGGAGCATTCGCCTCCATACCGGGCATTGGACTGCAAGAGCGTTCGAAACACGGCTCCTCTCCTGTAGCGGCATCTGGGGCAGAATTTCTGACACGATCCTATTCCTGCGCGGCTGGCGCTCGAACCTATAAACTCTATATACCGGCGCCCGCACAGGGCCAGCCACGTGGGCTGGTTGTCATGCTCCACGGCTGCAAACAAAATCCCGACGACTTCGCAACCGGTACCGGCATGAACACAGTTGCTGAAGCACATGGACTTCTCGTCGCCTATCCCCACCAAACAGGAACGGACAACGCGTCATCCTGCTGGAATTGGTTCAGGCCCGGTGATCAGAGGCGCGATGCCGGCGAACCATGCATCATCGCGGGAATAACCGCCGAGATCATGGCGCAATTCGGCCTCGATCGCCGCCGGGTTTTTGTTGCGGGGTTGTCGGCGGGCGGCGCGATGGCTGCGGTCATGCGCGAGACATATCCAGAACTCTACGGCGCTGTAGGCATCCACTCCGGACTGGCATACGGTTCGGCAAACGATGTGATGTCGGCGTTCTCCGCCATGCGAGGCGATGCGGCTGTTTTATCCCGCCCGAAACCGCGCCACCCATCTACGCCTCAGGTCCGCACAATCGTGTTTCAGGGTGGCGCGGACCGCACGGTTCATCCATCCAATGCCGAGCGGATCGTCGCGACGACCATCCCGCCGGGGCCACACGCCACAATTCAAACAAAGGCCGATCAATCTGTCGGCAACAGGCCCTATACGAGGAAAATTTTCACGAACGCGCTAGGGCAACCAACACTCGAATACTGGCTTGTCGAGGGCGCCGGGCATGCCTGGTCGGGCGGCGATGCGCGCGGATCGTACGCAGATGAGCGCGGCCCCAGCGCAACGGGTGAGATGGTGCGTTTTTTCCTCGAATCCGGCAACGGTTGAGGGGCAAAGGACGCAATTAGCTCGCAATTGCCGGTACGCGTTACCATTTCAAGCTGTAAGTGGAATTACGCCCCGATAGCCCGGCAGGCATGGGCTCCCGGCTGCTATCCGGGAGAGCATAGACGGGGCTTCGAAACCAGGAAAGTTCACCATGGGTTGGAAAACATCGAAAATCGAATACGTCAACGGCTATAAGATTGTTGAAGTCGAGGGGCCAGTCTTCAAGGTCTTTGACGGTGATCGTCAACTCGGTGACGACTTTCCCTATCCCGGTGAGGCGGCTGCTTACGCGAATGCGCTACCGGTGCGGCCTCCTCCAAGAGGCTAACCAAAAGAGAAGCTGAGTTCTCTGCGCAACAGAAAAAGAAGCGTATCGGGGCTTTCAGCAGTGCGGACCCGCGCGCGAGAGCGGGAATTGGGCTCACACGAGGATGTGATGAAGGGCGGGTGGAGGAGCTGGAGCGAAGCGGTCCGAAAAACAAGAGAGATAGGCTTTCTCGCGCACGTGTGTCCCGTCTGTGAGCCGCACTCACAATCTTTTTTTGTCGCAATTGGGCAGGCGACCAACACTCCTTGCTGACGTTCTTCAACATCGTCGTCCTCGCGGCTCGGCAGCCCCCAGGCCAATGCCGACACGTGCACGGTGCGGAGCGCGGCTAAATCAGCGACATTATCTAAAACACGTCGTCATGGACTAACGCTGGCCTCAGTTCAAATTCTTCAGGCTCGAAGGATCGCCTTCAGGCTGTTGTCAGACTGATCGGATATCGGCTTTCGCAGGGAGCGAGGTGCGTGATCGCACCCCTTTTCGCGATTACCTACGAAAGTCCGATTACAGTGAGCGTGGAAGTCACAGACATTCCGACGGAACGTTCCAACAGAGGTTCAGCGTTTCTGTTGGTCGCTCTCGTCATGGCAACGATACGGATTTTTGCGCGAGCGCGAAAACGCTCAAAGGCAGCTTACCGACGTTTTTTTGCCCGTGAGATCCAAGTCGTGCCTTCTCGCAGAGCGCTTCTGGAAAGACCAGCCTTCATACTGGTCGTTTTCTTCGCAGTGTCGCTTGTGGTCATGAATGATGCCGATCTCGCGCTCGGTATCTGGATGCAATCCGTTCCGCAGGAACTGCACGGCACTATCAAGTGGCTGAGTGACCTCGGCACAGGTCGGCTCCTCCTCACGGTAACGGGAATTGTATTGCTGGTTCGCATCGCGATGCCGCTTGGAGGTTTGCGCCGCGCGACCGTCAGACGAATGAATGCCGCTACTGCGACGACAGCGTTCCTATTCCTGTCCGTCGCAGGCGCAGGAGTTGCAAGCGCCTTGATCAAGAATATCGTGGGGCGGGCGCGGCCCGAACTACTCGCAGCCGATGGACCGTTCTATTTCAAACCATTCGCTTTCAATTCAGTATTCGCCGCGTTCCCGTCTGGCCATTCGGCGACCGCAGGTGCGATGGCAATGTCGGTCGCACTGGTGTTTCCGCCGCTCCGCCCCTTCGTCGTCTCACTTGGTGTTGCGATCTGCCTCTCGCGGCAGATGATCGGCGCACATTGGGCAAGCGACACCGTAATGGGTTGGGCTATCGGCGCCGCATTCACGTTCTGGCTTGGCCATCAGTTCGCCCGCAGACAACTCGTCTTCATCTACGCAAGCGACGGGCGGCTTTTACCGCTGCCGTGGCGGCGCACCGCTTTTTTGAACTGATAGTCATCTGGGTAAAACAATACGAGCCTCGAACCCCTGCGTGCGACCGCTTGCAGGCGATTGAAGCTCCAATACGCCTCGCATCTGACGGACAATCGTATCGGCGATAGCGAGCCCCAGGCCGGCGCCCCCTGCGGACGTCTTGCCTCTGCGAAACCGGCTTTTCAATCCCGCCAGATCGTTCGCAGATACTAAGGTACAATCATTAGCAATGCTGACGCTACCATCGCCGTTTACGCAAACCTCGATCGTACCGCCGGGAGTTCCATGGAGAACTGCATTTTCAATCAGGTTGCTGACCACAATGCCGAAAGCGTCGACATCAACGGCGCGTATCAAGGGATCTGCCGGCGCGTTGTAAGCGAGCCGGTGGCCGATCGCAGGATTGCGGCGATAGTCTTGAACGATGAGGTCCAGCACCTGTCCAAGTTCGCTCGTCGCAGCCGCCTGCCCAAGGCCGGCATCGGCCCGAGCAAGCTGGAGGAGCTTTTCCGACGTGCGTTTGAGCTTCAAGAGCGCTGTCTCGATATTGCGCGCGCGCCCTTTCATGGCCGCATCGGGCAGCTCGGATAAAAGTCTTTGCGTTTGTGCGAGGGCTCCGGCTACGGGTGTGCGAAGCTCATGGGCGCTGTTGGTGGCGAACTCCCGTTCTGCGTCGATCGTTGCCCGCACGCGTTCCAGGAGAAGGTTCACCGACTGTCCGATCGGGTTCAGTTCTCGGGGAATTTCCCCTGTCTTGACGGGTGAGAGGTTACCACCGTCCTTTTCGGAGATCGCTTCACGCAGCCTATTGATCGGATCGACGGCGCGCCTGGCAATCCACGTCATCAGGATAAGACTAAGTGGTAGCAAGGCGGCGAGTGGGATGAGCATCGTCACCGCGCTCTCGCGTACCGCCTCGCGGCGGTGGCCGAAACGATCCGCCGTCTGCAAAAAGAGCGAGCCGTCGACACTCATCGCCGTGTAGAATCGATACTTGTCGGTGTCGTGAAACCCGACCGTCAGGGGGACATCGAAAGGCTCGACCGGTGCATCTTTCGAATGGAAGACAACGGCCCCATCGCTGCTGCGGACCTGATAGATGAGATATTCCTGTTTGGACGGGGTCGATGGCGCGCGATGCGGCTGCTCTCCCTGCTGAACATTCGCCAGTCGCCCTTCTTGCACGATCGCCAGCAACCGTTCAGTCGTCTCCTCTAGCGCATTGTCGAAGATCTCGTCGAATTCCGAGCGCATCACCGAAATCCCAAGCCCGATAGCACCAAGCCAGAATACGACCAAGACGCCGGTCAGCGCGGCTATAAGCGGGCGGATGATGCTGCGGCTTCTCGTCATTCGACCGCCAGTCTGTAGCCGAGTCCCCGCGCCGTCCTGATCTTCTCCATTCCTATCTTCTTGCGCAGTCTGCTGATGTAAACCTGAACAGTGTTGCTTTCGACCTCCTCACCAAAAGCATAAAGGGCATCCTCGATCCGTTTCAGGGTAACGAGTTTTCCGGGGCGCTCGATCAGCAGGTCTAGCAACGCCCACTCGCGGGGCGTCAACTGAATGTCCTGTCCGCCGACGCTGATAGAATGTGACGATCGCTCGACCACGATATCCGCAACCTCGATGGTATTTCGCCGCCGTCCCTCGTAGCGACGACGAACGGCAAGGATTCGCGCTTCGAGTTCATCCAGATTGAAGGGCTTGATCAGGTAGTCGTCCGCGCCCGCATTAAGTCCGGCGATACGGTCCGATACCTGATCTCGGGCGGTCAGAACAATCACGGGGGCCTCACCGCCTCGCGCCCGAAAATACTCGAGGAACACCAGACCATTACCGTCCGGAAGCTGCAGATCAAGGAGGATGAGCCCATATTCGAATGACCTGCTTGCGGCTTCCGCATCAACGACCGTACGCACCCAGTCTGTTGCGTAACCGGCCGTATTGGTGTGATCGCGCACCGCCCCACCGATGATCTCATCGTCTTCGACCAGGAGAATACGCACGATCCGTCCCTCGCGACCGAGTGGCTGGTTGCACTGTTGCTAAATTGGCTGCCTTGGTTTTCGTCCTGGCGAGTCGTCGCGTCAAGTCTCTCCATCTAGAGGATTCTAAATCCATCGGAACGATCGCCCATGACAACCGCTACCGTATGGCAGCGCGAAATGTGACGGTGATGTCGAAACAGCCCACCCGAGTTGCCAGATGAGCCGCCTTGGACGGACCCGTGCACGAAGCAAACAAGACCATATGGTGCAAGCGCACCGTGTGGCAGCCGGCCCTTTTGGACCTCGGCCGGGGAGAAAGCGCGCTCGTGAACGCGGTCGGCTTGGTAGGGCAAGCAGGCGTTTGGCATCAGCCTTGTCGCTAACGCCGATTACCAGTGGTAGGAAATACCGACATTGACGGCGTTGGTGACGATATT
>UCGV01000037.1 GCA_900471925.1 Hyphomicrobiales bacterium | reverse complement strand
GAACAGACAATTCCTGTGCCTGTCACAGGAATCTAGTCTGCCCAAGTCCTTGGGCAGGAAAGACTTTTCCTGGATGCCTATAAGGCGCTCAATAGCGCGGTCGCTGGTTTGGGGCAAAGAGTTGCTTCGGCTTGCAGACGCAAGCCGGCTGAGGGAGAGTGAGGTGGGCGTTAGTGCCCAAAGCGAAGTCCGTGTTGTTACATCGCATGGGGATTATACGTGCGGTGGCGTTTAACGTACCTCCACCAGCAGCATATCCCCAGCCACACGCACCCTCAGCCCCCCGCGTCACGTGATCACGGCGGCGTCCAAAGCCCTCCGCGGCATAAATGACGGCCGCAAGCGATGCCTGCCGCGTCACGCCCGCCGCCTGTTGCTGCGCCGTGTCCCATCATAGAACCCCGGCGGCTTCCTGCGCACCCAGGCGACGAAGGTCTGGATGGCGGGGTGAGAGAGCAGCGCCTCGATGGTGGCATAGGTCTGCTCCAGCTCGGCCTCGGAAAACTGCGCATGGATCTGGCGATGGCAGATGCGATGCAGAACCTGCGTCTGCCGTCCGCCGCGGCTTTTGGGGATGAGATGATGCTCATCGCGCTGCTCTGCCGGCACGGGGCGGCCGCAGAGCGGGCAGATCTCGGGCGCCGGCGGCTGGTACCAGGAGGTCACGTCTTGGGTTCGTTTTCGCGGCATGGGTGGAGAGTAAGCGCTGATGCGGGAGCGGAGCAAGGGCAAGCTGTGGAGCAGATTGAATGTGGCGCAGCACCATCAGACCAATTTACGCAAAACCACCAGCCAGACTGAAGATGATGCTCCGGTCAGGTCACAGTGTTGTTATCAAGGAACATTTTTCAACCACCAAACGTTGCACAAAAGCCGCGGGGAATGTTCCTCATCACCTGGGGCAACACTTGCCCCGCTTTTGCGGGGCTTTTTTTTGATCGAGGCGCTTGCCTCCTGCGCGAAACGGCCGGATGCCATCGTGCAGGCCGATATTCCAATGCAGGCCTATACCAATCTCAGCTGTGAGCGGATCGCTCAGGAGCACAAGGCGGAAAGGAAGAAGCTCGACGAGTTCTCCAAACAGCAGATCTCGGCCGCCAATGGCGATGCCTTCGGCGTCTTCCTGGTCAGCGTACCGACCGGCAGCGTGGCCGGCGGCGACAAGGAAGGCGAGGTCGTCGTGTCGAAGGGCAAGGTTTCGGCGATGGAGAGTGCCGCGCTTTCGAACGGGTGCAAGCTTTAGGTGAGAGGCGCGAGGGGAGGCGTTGGCGGTGGGAATGCCGGCCGGCAAGCCTCTCCTCCGGCATTCGGAGAGCCATCCCGGGTTTTGCGGTGCGCTCGCTCACCTCGGAAACTTCAATAGCCTGAACCTCCGAAATGTCGCGGGCCCGAAATGGGTACAGACCGGGCTGATCCCTGACAGAATCACTCACCCGCAAACCGCAGAGTTCGAGACCGCGAAGCCTTCCGCCCCGTCTCACGGAAATTTGCAGGGTGGAAAGACGAGCATCCAAATCTCTTGTGGTGCCCTTCAGCGAAAGTCCGAAAAGCCCGGATCTCCGGCCCTCTCACGCTGCGGCACCTTCCCGGTCCAGGCTCGTGCAGCACCATTACCCGTGCGCCGATCCGTCCCAAATCAGCACACACGCTTGACTATTACGCCAATGATTGTTCCATTGTGCGGCGCAACATAGGAGCAACAATGGAACTTACGTCAAAGCTCGTGAAATCCGTTGCCTACGACCCGTCCACCGGGGTTCTCGATATCGAGATCAGGCTCAAGGGCTATCGGCGCTATTTCAATGTGCCGCCGGTCATCTACCAGAATCTCATCACGGCGGCCTCGCCGGGCTGGTATTATACGCGCCATATCCGCGACGTGTTTCCGCGTTCGGCGGTGGGCAATGTCACGGGTCGCATGAGCCAGATGATGCGCGCCCTGAAGGGCAAGAGCGGGCAATTGTCCTGATCTGCGGGTGCCGAAAGGGTGCCGCATTCGATATTCCGGCTGCCCCGGGCGGGCAGGCGGGCGCGAGACGGCGAGAAGATTTATTAGCAAAACGCTAACCTTGTTCTTGCTGTCATGATCGACCGTCAATATTGTCGCTGCCGCGAACGAGAGGTGACAATGTTTTTATGGTCGAAAAAACCGGGGCAGGCGTCGCAAGGCGGTCAGGCTCGTCGTCGGATCGAACGGATAACACATAGTGCACAGACATCGACGCTCACCATCGAGTTTTCCGATGGCGAAATGCGCACGCATGTCGATGTTCTGCCGGGCCATCTGGTTGGCCTGCGCGTCGCAGCCGACAGGCTGGATTTCTATGAAAGCCAGATCCTGCCGATGAACGCGCCGCTCGAGATGCGAAGCCCCGCTGCCGGTTCGCCCGCTGCGAAGCAGGGGCGACGGTAAGACAAATCCGATTTCCGCAAACGTGCCTGAGCGGTTTTGCGTCCGGAATTGTGTGAGGCAAAGCCGACCTCGGCGGGCCCCTGCGGCGTTCTCGCGTCTGCGGGACATTCTGTTAATTTGACGTCTTTCAGCCGATGATCTATCTTTCCTGTATTACAAACAGAGGCAAAAACGATGTCAGAACGTCAGTTGTCCGATCCAATCACCATGCGTCTGCCGATGGATGTGCTGTCCGAAATTGAAGAGATCGCGGCAATTTGCGATCGCAGCCGAAGCTGGGTTTTTGTTCGGGCGCTGAAATCATATCTGGCCGCTGAGGGGCGCGAGATTATCGAACTGGCTCAGGCGAGGCGCGATATCGATAACGGGCTGGGCGAAGATCTTGATGACGTGATCAGGCAAGTCGATGCGATCATCAAGGGCGCAGCTGCGTGAAGGTTAGGCTTTCGCCAAAGGCATCGGAATATGTCAGGCGTGAAGCGATATATCTCAAATCGGGAAGTCCAAGGGCTGCTCAGCAGTTCGGCGAGGACCTCAGGCGTTTGAGGCAAGGGCTCGCGCGCTTTCCGGAGATGGGAAGGTTTAACGAAGAGCTTCCCGTTCCTGGTATCCTGCGTTTCGTGATGGGGCCATATCTCGTCGATTACGAGATTCTGAAGGACGAGATCCTGATCTTTGCGATCCGCCATGGACGCGAACGCCCGCCGGCCATCGAACTGGATGACGATTTCGACTTCGAAGCGCCCGATGCCGATCCCAAGCCGGAATGACAGATACGATATGGCCCATGCCGCGCTGCTCTCGCCAAAAACCGCTTAACGGTTTAGCACTCGGAATCGCATAAATATGCCGTGGGCAATTCATGCGATTCGGGGAAAGCGGAAGGGCTCCAGGCGGGGCGCGCGCTGCCCTTCGTCCAGTGCAACAAGCGGAAACAGAGGCGGGTGCGCGGCCTGAATTCGAGCGAACTGACATGCCGACCCTCAAGCAACTCTCCATCGCCATCGGTCTTCTCACCAGTGACCATGCCGCCGTTCCCGAGCAGGACGGGTGGAAGAATTATGTCTGGCGGGTTCAGCCGGCGCAGCAATGCCTGACCGTGGAGAATGGCTATTGCGACGTGGTTCAGGACCGGTGGGACTGGAAGCGGCCGCAATATTACAGCTTCGCCTTCCGCTCCAATCCCGCCGACAATTCGGTCATGTCGCGCATCACGCTGCGCAACGAAGATCCTGATGATGACGACCAGGTCTGCTTCGTCGCGAGCTTTCTCGATGCCCAGGGACAGGAAATCGGCATCTTCTTCGCCAATTGGCGGGCGCTGCCCGGGCGCACCTATACACGCGAGGCGCCGATCTGGCTTTCCACCGACGTCCGCAAGATCGCGACCGTCGCCGTCGGCTCCAAGCAATGCGATGTGAAGGCGATGGCAGATGCGGCGAATTTCTACCGTATCAGGCTGGCGCATAACCAGCGCTGAAAATGGGCAGCGCTGAAATCCGGCTGAGGGCGCCTCAGCGATATTCGAAGCGTTCGGCCGGTTTTCCGGGGAAGGGCTGCTGTTCGCCGCTATTGGCATAGGGGGTGCCGAGCCGGCCGCCTTTTCTCACCCCGACAGTGCCTGTCGAGCGTGGATCGGCCTGTTCATGCGCGGGCCAGATGGCGACGAAAAAGATGATGGCAAGCACGATCGCTACGCAGGGCGGCGCCAGAAAAACGATCAGCATGGTATTCAAAGGTTTCATATTACTTCGCGGTTGAGGTGACGTCCTTCACCAGAACTGCGGCTGCCTCGTGGCGATGGTCGTTTCGTCGCACAAGGCCAGCAAACGAGAGTGGACTTTCCTGTTGTCCACCCCCGGATTGCCGACTGTTTGTGCTCGCCGCTCACACGCTGTAACTCCTGGCCGATGCTGCAATTCAGCAGGAGAAGAACCTTCGGCGTCGAGCCTTGATCCTTGAGGCCTCTTCTAGCGCGATCCCGCGCCAAAAGATATAACGCCCGTCACATATCGTGATGAACAGTTTCGTACAGAGTAATAAAACCAGTCGCAAGCAAGTCATCCAGACGTGCTGAATATATCTGTACAAATCCCGTTTCGTTGCAAGTAGCCCGTTTGTCACGCGGCTGCAGGGGCAGGCGCACGCCAAAAGCGATTCCTACATCCATCGCTTGAAAATAATGTCGCAGTGTGACCGCGGTCACTATTCGAAACATCCGGCACGTGTATTTTGCCCGCGCTGATGCTGCAACTCAGCGGGAGAGGGGTTGCTCACATCGATATGGAGCTTCCCTTCTCCGTTGCCTATCGTCCGATTTCCTTCGCCTGTGCGCGGCATTAAAGTGCATGTTGCAAGCCGGCGTTGCGAGACGCCGGATCTGGTGTACTTGCGGGAGTGGGGGATCGAGTGATCCATCGTTTCAGAGCCGGCCTGCTGGCCGCCTTTCTTGCAGCTATTTTCGCTGGCATGTCCGCCCATTTCGCCACGGCCGAGGAGATGCCCGCCTCGTGGAAGAAATCCATGGTCGGAGATCCCGCGAAAAACCATTATGTCGCGGAGGCGATGAAGCCGCTCGCCAATCCGGATGCGCAGACCTTGCGGGTGGTCAAGCTGGCCGACACGCTTGCCAGCCTCTGCAGCGGCGCCAGCCTGAACAAGGTGGCGCTCAATGCCTACATGACCGAGGCACGCTTTGCCGAGATCAAGGGCGATGCTTTCAACGAGGCGGCGTTTCTGGCCGACAACACGTTCCGCTATTTCGATTATCGGGCGCTCGCGCATCTCTGTGCCGGCAGCGGCTATCTGTTCGGGCCGGAGGGCCACCTTGCCAAGGGAGTGCTGAAGCCCGGCAAGGGCAGGCCGAAGGCGGGCTATGATTCCGGCAATCCCTTCGTGAGCATCAAGCCGATCGCGCGCCGATCCTGATTGCGGCCGCGCGCATAAAAACGGGCGGCCGAGGCCGCCCGAGTTGGCTTGCCGATCTGCTGGTGTCAGTCGGCAGGCTGGGAGGAGTTCTGTTCGCCCGGCGGCAGCCAGTCCGGGGCGGGGGTGCCGAGGGCGTCCTGCACACCGTTACCAACAGGTTCGGCGGGCTTTGCAGTTTTCGCAGCGGGCTTCTTTGCGGCTGGCTCGGCCCTGGCCGTCCGGTCGCTCACGCTGGCTTTTTCATTGGCACCGGCCAGCCGCACCCATTTCGGGCGGCGGGCCTCGTCCTTCCAGAGCGCGTCCGGAAGGGAGAAGCGCTCGCCGGGCTCGCGCCGGGTACTGCCGAAATAGCCACGCTCGGTGGCGATGACATCAACCATGCGAGGGGACGCCTGCGGTGAAGCCGGCGGTGATCTTGCCGGTGGTCGGGGCCGTACCCGTCACCGTGTAGAGCAGGCGCAGGTAAAGCTCATCCGTGCCGCGCGGAATGTGGCTCGGCGGGATGATCTTGCCGGCCTTGAGATCGGCCAGAACAACCGTGGTGGCGATGACCGCCTTCGGCGAGGAGAAGGCCTCGTTGTCGTCGGTCTGGATGGTCACGGCAAGCGAGGTGAGGTTGTTGAAGCTTTCCACCACCTGGATCAGGAAGGGGATCGGTTCGCCCTTGCCGATATCGCGGATCAGGCCCTGCTTGATCGGGCCGAGATTGATGACATTGGTGCTGGGGCCGGTCGCGGTAATCGCCTGCGCGTCCGAAAGCAGCGTCTGCCGGTCGAAGATCATATTGGATACCTTTTCAAAAGAGAGGGGCGCCCGCCGCCTTACGACGGCGGGCTCGACGATCAGACGAAGGCCGGAACGGCGGCTTCGGTGTTGAGGATGGCGTCGGTCTCGCGGATCGGGATGCCGCGATAGAACTTCACCTCCTGGCCCTCGACGAACTGGGTGGTCAGGTGGGTGGCGTTCTGGCGGTCCGCGGTCAGCGCGCGGTCGGAGGACTGCACGTCGAGCACTTCGAGTGCATCCTTGTTCATGTAGATCGCGATGCGGCTGGCCTTGGCATTCAGACGGCGCGACTGCAGGCGGTAGTAGGCCTTGCGCATCAGCGCCCAGAGATCGACGGTACCCGCCATCATGTCCGAGACGTCGATATTGGCGACGCGGGCATTGTAGCGCCAGTCCTTCACGGCTGCGCCCAGATGCCAGGTATAGAGCGTTTCCTTGGCATAGTAGGGGTCGCCATTGGCATCCAGCACGCGCTGCTCGCCCTTGTCGTCGATCTTGACACCCGCCTTCGTGCCCTTGGGGTAGAGAAGGTGGGTGGCGTGGTCGCCCCAGGTGACGAACCAGATCGAGGTATTGTCGGCACCCGTGCCGCCGCCATGGACGACCTGGTTGGCGATATTCGGCTGGGCCGGGTTCGGCAGCGTCGTGCTGTAGGCGGAGTAGCGGGCGGAGAGGCCCTTGAACTTCTCCGGCGTCGTCGCCGTATCGTGGTAGAAGAGGCCCGACGCCATTTCCTGGCTCAACGACTCGATGAAGGGCATCGTGTCCACAAGACGGGCCTTGGCCTTGTCGGGTGCCAGATCGAGCAGGCGCATGTCGATTTCGGAGCGGGCATGCACGAAGCCGGTCGTGTCATCCACCTGCTGCATCGTCGCCTTGGACTGCTTGATGCCCTGGTAGAGCCGGCCCCAGGAGACCGAGGGCAGGCCGGTGCGCACCATATGGCGATGCACGGCATCCATGTTGCACTCGACGGCCATCGCGTCGTCGAGGATCGGGTTCTGCTGGGAGAGAAGCTCGATGACGGCGCCTTCGGCGGAGCCTTTGAATGCGTCAACGAGGTTGGGGTAGTAGCTGCCAATGGTGGCCATGTCTTATCAGCCCTTCGGTGCGTCTTTGGGAAACATCAGGTGCGCGGTTTCGGCTTTCCGGCCGTTTCCGCCCGCGCCGCCGTTCGGTGGGTTGTCCTCCTGGATCATCGATCCGACCTTTGCGAAAATTCTGATCATTTCGGGGTGGTTGCCGCCGCCGCTGGTATTCAGGTACTCGCGCAGCGCCGGCGTGCCGAGCCGCGAAAGCGCCCGCTGGGCCGAGCCCACGGTGCCGGCCCATTTGGCGCCGCCGATCTCGCGGTCCTTGCGCGCCTCGTCGGCCCAGCCCTGCACACGGCCGGCCCAGGCTTCGCCCGCCGCCTTGCCGCGCTTGCCCTGGATTTCGATGAAACGATCGGCCAGCTGCTGGGCCTGCCTGACGGTGAGGCCCAGATTGTGGAAATCGGGGCCGAGCGCGTCGATCAGCTCCTGGTCCACCTCGATGCCCTCGGGCATGGTGAGGGAGTAGCGGCCGTCGTCGGGCACGCGGTCGGCAACGTCATCGCCGCTCTTGTCCTCGGTGTCGTCGCGGTCTTCGGTGGAGGTGTCTCCATCCGGTGACGGCGCATCCTCGGGGAAGAGAACGGTCTCGGGCGAAACGCTTTCGCTAACGCCGCTACCGGCACCCTCGGCGCTCATCGCAATCTGCGGCCTGCCGATCCTAAGCATCGCTGTCATGGTCTTCGCCTTCCTCGCTGGCGGCGCGGCTTGCCGCCGCTGCCTTGTCATTTGCCTTCAAGTCCGCGATTGCGAGCAGCAGGCGCGGGTAGAGTGTCGGGTCGATGCGGTCGAGTTCGGCGATCAGCCGGCGGCCGGCACCCTGCTTGCCCAGCGTGTAATGCGTGGCGTTGACGAGCTCGCCGGCGTAAGCCTCCTGGTAGATCGCGCATTGTTCCAGCATCCAGAAGAGCACGCGCTTGCCGGAGGCGGTGGCGAAGACATCGCGAAAGGCCGCGGTGATTTCGTCTCGCTCAATGTTCTGGGGTGCGGATGGTTGATCCTTAAACTGCTCCATCAGGCGAGCCCCAGCTGGCGCAGCAGGGCGGCACCATTCGGGTTGTCATTGGCATCGGCCAGCACCTGCGCCGCTTGGGCGCCCTGGTTCAGTGCGGGGGCAACCTGCTGCGCCATCTGCGCCGTCTGTGCCGCCTGCATCTGCTGCGCGCGCTGCGCCCTGATATCCTCCACCTTGTCATCGGCAAGGATCATCGAGGGCGGGGCGCCGATCGCATCGAAATAGAGATCGATCGCCTCATCGACATCGAGCTTGTCGAGCGCTTCCGGCTTCACCGCCGAGACCTGGCCCATGAAGGCCACACCGCGTTCGATCGCACCCGTCGCAACCGCCTGCTGCGCCTGGGCGAGCGTGGAAATGTATTCCACCTTCAGCTCCATGCCCTGCAGCTCCGGCGGGGGCGGGGGCAGCTCGTCGCGGGCGGCCAGAATATCGAAGGTGCGGTCGATGGTCGGGCCGAGCTGGTCGCCGAAGACGTTTTCCAAGACAGGGCCGAGCTGCAGAAGCTGCTCTTCCTTGCGCTGCGTCAGCTCGAACTGGTTGCGCGGCTGCACGCCTTCCATATTGGTGATGGCGAAGAAGAGATCGGCAAAGAAGGTCTTCTCGATGCGGTTCTGCACTTCCTGAATGTCTTCGCGCAGCTCCATCAGGCTGAGGTTCACCTCCATCGCCGGGCGGAAACCCTTGCCGGTGGGATCATCGACATAGTTCACCGCACCCGGCAGCAGCGAGGCCGGGCTATTCTGCATCGAGGTCGGCGCGTTCATCGGCGGGCGCACCTTCTTGTCGATGCCTTCGAGCTTTCGCATCTGCTCCAACTGCAGCATCCTGATATCGCCGAGCGCCTTCTGGCCGGGCGAGAGCGCATAGTGATCGTCCTCGGAAAGCTCCCAGGCCGGCGCGATGATCGGATTGCTGTCGAAGCCGCTTTCTTCCAGCAGCTCGGAGCCGATCTCGTCGATCCAGTAATTGGAAAGGAAGGGCTTGTTGCGCTTGTCGATCCTGTCGGGATCGCGGTCGTAACGCGGCTCGATGGCGTGATAGACATCGAAACATTCGCCGTATTTGGAGCTGTCATAGAGGCTCTTCACCCGCTCCGGCACGGTGTCATAACCGAAACGCTCGATGATGCGCTGCACCGACCAGCGGAAGGTGCGGTAGAGCGTGGTCGCCTTGCCCTTGTGATCCCGCGCCAGCCAGAATCGGCCATGCACCAGCTGCTGCACACGGATGACAGTTTCCTCGTCTTCCACGAGGATCGCCACCGACTGGCCGAACTGGCCGAGATCGCCATAGCCGATATGGAAGGCGCGGTAGAGGTTCGATGCCGCAAAGACCTCGCGCATTTTGTCCTGCACCGCGGCGAGATAGACTTTTACCGCGTCGAGCTTCTTCAGATCCGGATCGAAGGTGGTGAGGCGAAACCACGGCCGCGCCGGTGACGTCAGCCCCGAATGCATGCCCGATTTCAGCACCTCATAGGCATGGGTGCCGGTGCTGTCGATGATCTTGTCACGCGAGCGCGGACCCTCGCGGCCGGAATGCAAGCGCAGCCGCGTCGGCTCGATATGCTCGGCAAGTGCGCGCCACTCAGCCTCCCAGGGCTGGCGCACCTCCTTCAGCTCGGCCAGCCGCCGGCGGTGATAGGCGATCTGCGTCTCGTTATCGCGGCGATGATTTTCCATTGAAAGCCTCACTGACCGAGCAGCGTCTTCTTGAGCGCATTTCCCGAGAGCGCCGGCGACTGCGTATCGGCAAGCACCGGCGCACCCGATGGCGTGGTGAGAATGGTGGAGGGCGCGCCCTTCACCTTGTCGGAGGCGCGGCGGGCGGCCGAGGACTGCGCGGCGGCATAATCAGGCGTCTTCTGCTGCGCGTATTCGGGTGGCGCCTGCGGCGGTTCGGCTTTCGGCGGCGAGGAGAACATGCACATGGGCGTCATCCGATCGTGAGGGGTGGGCGGTTCGGCCGGGGAGCAGGGGTCTCCGGCCGGTTCGGCGTTGATGGGACGACGATCGGGATGAATGGTTGAGGGGGTGAAATTGGGGAGTGATGAATAGTCGGTGATGTGAAGAGAAAAGGCTGTGCAGTGTGGCTGCCCGCATGTCTCCAGCTTAGACGCTGTGGGGCCGCACGTATCACCGGGCCAGGTGCTCAGCGTGTCGAGATTGGCGTGATGCGCGCCTGATGGCCGCAGCCGGCTCGCGCTCTCCCGCTTCCTCGCGCCTTCGCGGTTGCCCGCGAAAGCCGTTGTCACATTGGGTGGCGGATTGCGGCCCTAGCGCGCAACCTCGATCCGCCCGGTCATATTCGGATGGTAGCGGCACTCATACTCAAACCGCCCATCCGCCTTCACGACCACCGATCCCGACTTGCCCGCCGGGATCTCCACATCGAAATTACCCCTCGATGTCGCGGTGTGGTCCATTACATCCTTGTTCCGCCACAGGATCGTATCGCCCGGGCGTGCCATCACCACCGCCGGCTTGAACTCCATCTGGTCGATGGTCACTTCGATCGTCGCGGCGCCTGCGGCCGTTCCCGCCAGGGAAAGACCGGCCGCAAGCAGAAGTCCCGGCAGGATGCTCATTTCAGCATGGAGGCAACATGCTCGGCATGCAGCTCATGTCCCTCGAAGAGCTTCAGTCCGGTTTCGAGCAGCGCTTTCAGATCCGGGTTCTGCGCGGCCGGGATCAGCGTGGTTTTCAGGGCGCCGTTGACCGTCTTGTGGTAGGCGACTTCATTGTCCACATAGGCCTTGTCGAATTCCGCCCCTTTCAGCTTGGACAGCTTCTGCCGCTCCTTTTCGGCCGCCTCGGTCAGTGATTTGCTGGTGGCGTTATCCTCGGGTGTCACCTTCAGCTTCT
This sequence comes from Hyphomicrobiales bacterium, assembly GCA_900471925.1. Classification (GTDB taxonomy): domain Bacteria; phylum Pseudomonadota; class Alphaproteobacteria; order Rhizobiales; family Rhizobiaceae; genus Rhizobium. Next base: position 38,463 of record UCGV01000037.1, on the reverse strand, counting down.
TGACGAGATCGAGCGCCTGCTTGTTGACGGCTTCGTGGTCGCGGATCATATCCTTGGCGAAGGCGACGACATTCTTGTCCTTCGATTTCTCGACCGCCTGCTTGGCCGCTTCGATATCGATGACGCCGGCCGTATAGGCGATATGGGCGATCTGCGGATCGGTGGGGGCTGCGCCGGCCGCAAAGGCTGCGGGGGCGGAGAGCGCGAAAGCGGCAAGCGCGGCGATAAGGTGTTTCTGCATCTGGTCCTCCATCCGGCTGCTCGTCGCCGGTCGATGTTTCCTACGCAGGATTGGATGCCGGCACCGGACGGACGTTCCCGGAAAGATTTTTTCCCTTGCCGGGAACGTTTGGGTCGCCCCGGCATCCAATGCGAAAAAGGGATGAGCCATGGCACAGCAGGCGGAAATATCGATAGCAGACAGAAGCGACGGGGAATTGGTGGCAATGGCGCTGGCGCGCGATCCCGAAGGTTTCCGCGCTATCATGCGGCGCTATAACCGTCGCCTGTTCCGCATTGCCCGCGGCATCCTGCGCGATGATGCCATGGCCGAAGACGCCCTGCAGGATGCCTATCTCAAGGCGTTCCGCCATCTCGCCGATTTCCACGGAGCCAGCGCCTTTTCCACCTGGCTGACGCGCATCGTCATGAACGAGGCGCTGGGCCGGCTTCGCAAGGAGCGCCGCACGCCCGAAGTGCCTGCCGATACCGCCACCATGCAAAGCCGCGTCCTCGATTTCCCAACCGGTTCGCCCATCGACAATCCCGAGATCACCATGGCGCAGCGACAAATCCTGAAACTCGTGGAAGAGGCCACCGACAGCCTGCCGGAAGAATTCCGCCTCGTCTTCATCGCCAGGGTGATCGAGGAGATGAGCGTCGAGGAAACCGCCGAGATGCTGTCGCTCAAACCCGAAACCGTGCGCAGCCGCCTGCACCGGGCGCGTGCGCTGCTACGCCGCCAGCTCGACGAGCTGATCGGCCCGGTCGCGCTGGATGCCTTTCCTTTCGCAGGATGGAAATGCGACCGGCTGACCGAGCGGGTGATGAGCCAGCTGATGGGACGGTAGCTGTTGGCACCACTGCCGGTGTCGAACATCTGCAGGCCAATATGCCAAGCACGAATAAGCAGGATGTTCCTTACGATGGTCTGCTGATCGACGAGCTGATCCTGGAGATAGCCGAATATAGTGCGATATTCGCAGGCGCTCGCAAACGGCACTAGGTATTAGGGTTGCCGCAACCTCACTCATGTCTCCTCACGTCGGAGCGCGGAAATTCAAAAGAATCCTGCCTGCCTGCATCCGTCAAACAGAACGAACTCTTGAAAAACAGTGCCGGGACGGGTCATTCTTCAATCAAAGCGGGAGCTCTGCACTGTAAGCGTTGCGAGATTCCAGCCAAAGGTGCAGGGGCATATATTGATAAAGCGATATCAGGACTTGAATATTTACCCTCAAAGGGTAATTTAGGCATGGAAAAGCGAAAGGCTCATTATAATCTCGCCGCGGTCATTGTCGTCGTTAGAGAAAAGAGAGCGGCGGCGTTTACCAAAAGTGCCATCGACGGCGGGAGATCCATGGGGCTGACCACGTCAGAGATGATAGACGTGGTCTGCGCACTCAAGGGGCGTGATCTCTACAAGTCGATGACGACCTATGGTGACAACAGCCTCTGGCAGGATGTCTACCATGCCGATACGCCGGTCGGAAAAGCATATGTCAAGCTGACGTTGAGGGAAGACGGTGCGCCGGTCATCCAGTTCAAGGAGTTGTAACAATGTCCAGGATCTGTGTCTGCTGTGATGCAAAGGCCGAGATGACGCCGTTCTTCAACGAGACCCATCAGGTCACGTTTCGCAACCTGAAAGCGGATGTCGAGGGCCTTTCGGGCTTTCGTTGCGGTTCCTGCGGCGAAATCGAGTATGATCAGGTCAGTGCGGAGCGTTATGCGCAGGCCAGCGATGCGCTGGTTTTGCAGGAAAGGCGGGCCGTCGGCGAGGACTTGCGCCGTATCCGGAAAAAATTGCGCTTGAATCAGGCTGAAGCGTCAGCGTTGACCGGGGGCGGGCACAATGCCTTTTCGCGCTACGAGACAGGAAAAGTCAGTCCGCCGCCTGCTGTCGTCAATCTGTTCCGCATGCTCGAGCGTCATCCCGACGATGTCGAGACATTGCGGCGCGCATAATCTCTCCGCATTTACCAACCAATCACCCACCCCCACCACGGATCAGCTCGATCAGCGCCCGCAGCGCCGCGGATGTATTGCGGTTGCGCGGGTAGTAGAGGCAGAGCCGGGATTGGCGCGGCAGGTAGTTTTCCAGCACCGTGACGAGCTTGCCGGCCGCGATCGCCTCGGCGGCGATGGCGCGGGAGATATAGGCGAGGCCCATGCCGGCGATGGCCGCCTTCAGCATCAGCGATTGCTCGTCCAGCGTCAGGCCGCCTGACACATCGATCTCCAGTGCCTCGCCGTGATTTTCGAATTCCCAGTGATAGATGCTGCCGTTTGCAGCCTTCGACCTGACGCAGCGATGGTCCTTCAGGTCGAGAGGCGAGTTCGGCGGCGGATGATCGGCCAGATATGCGGGCGCGCCGACCACGCAGAAATCGAGGCCGAAGGGCAGGGGCACGGCCACCATTTCCGCCGGCACGGATTCGGCAAGCCGGATGCCGGCGTCGCAGCCATCGAGGACCACATCCACGAGCCGGCTCTCGGTCGTCACTTCCACCTGCACGGCGGGATAGCGCTGCAGATAGGTGAGGATCAGCGGTGTCAGGATTTCGTGGGCGCCGGTGACCGAGCTGTTGATGCGCAAGGTGCCGGAGGGCCGCGTGCCGTGGCTGCCGGCAGCCTCCATCGCCCGCTCTATCGAGGCGAGTGATGGCGCGACGCTGGCGATGAATTCCTCGCCGGCCGAGGTGAGCGAGACACTGCGGGTGGTGCGGTTGAAAAGCCGGATGCCGAGCCTGTCTTCCAGCGCGCGCACGTTGCTGCTCAGCGCCGTCGGCGACATGCCGAGCGCATCGGCGGCGGCGCGGAAGCTGCGGTGTTCGGCAACGGAGATCGCCGCCCTGATCTCGGTAAAGCCGCTATTCTGTATTGTGCGGGATATCGGCATGAATCGTCCCGGTTTGAACGTCTAATCGGGATAATTCCTATCGCCTATTTTCGCTCCATCCAAGATCAGCAGATGGAGAAAGACAATGGATATGCAGCTTTCCGGCAAACGCGCGCTGGTAACGGGCTCTTCGGCGGGGCTTGGCGAAGCGATGGTGCGGATGCTCGCCGCCGAGGGGGCCGATGTCGTCGTGCATGGGCGTGACCGAGCGCGGGCCGAGGCGGTTGCCGGCGCCATCATCGTTTCCGGCGGCAGGGCGGATGTGGCGATCGGCGATCTCGCGGATGACGGAGAGGCCGAAGCCGTGGTCGCCCAGGCGCTTGGCGGAGGCGAGATCGATATTCTCGTCAACAATGCCGGCAATTATCACCATCTCGACTGGCATACAGCAACGCCCGCCAAATGGGCCGAGACCTATCAGATCAACGTGATCTCCGCCGTCAGGATGATCCAGGCGATCGTGCCCGCCATGGTCCAGCGCGGCTGGGGCCGGGTGATCCAGATCGGCGGCGGGCTCGCTTCGCAGCCGATCCCGATGCAACCTGACTATGAGGCCTCGCTAGCCGCCCGCCACAATCTCGCGGTCTCGCTGGCGCGGCGGCTGAAGGATACCGGCGTCACGTCGAACGTGGTTTCGCCCGGCGCCATTCTTGTGCCGTCGGCAAAGGCGCTTCTGGAAAAGATCGCGCCCGCCCACGGCTGGGGCGAGAGCTGGGAAGAGATCGAGCGCGGCTGCGTCAAGGACATGGTGCCGAACGACATCGGCCGCCTCGGTCGCCCCGAGGAGATCGCCGCCGCCGTCGTCTATCTTGCGAGCGGCCACGGCGCCTATATCAGCGGCGCCACGCTGCGCGTCGATGGCGGCACCATCCGCTCGGCTTTCTGAGCGAGCCTGTCACTTCGGTTCCGGCTGCTGGATGACGGCTGGTGGCTTATCGCTCTTGCCGTTGCCGCCGCCGTCGACCATCTGCACGCCCAATATGCCGATGATCGAGGTGATCATCAGGGCCACTATCAGCATCATCAGCATTCTCATGGTGATCCCGGCCGCGTGATTGTTATCATGTTAACATCTGGCGGCGGCATAGGGTTCCGAAGGACCGCCCGAACTTTCAGCTCTCTCCCGCGTTCTCGCTCCGAAGGGAGCCCCATCATGTCCAAACGGAACTTCGCAAAACTGACGCGGCGGCTGCTTGGTCGCTTCGAGCGTATCGATCATCAGCTTGAGGATATCGCCGGCAGTGCCGCGCTTTTGCGCAAGGCCTGCGATGAGCGCGAGGAGCGGCGCCGCGTGATGCCGTCGACCGTGCGGCTGGCGCGCGGCCTGAAACATCGCAAGCCGGCGCTGCCGCTGCAGGGTTAGGTCTTCGGGATCAGCGTCACCACGCATTCGTCATGCGTATCGAGCCCGGCCTTTTCGCATTGCGGGGCGGTGAGGTTGAAGAAGAACACGTCCGAGCCCTTGCCCCAGGGGCGGATGTTGCGGGTGAAGGGGCCGGCCTCGTTCAGCATGATTTCGGCGGCGAATGCCTTGCTGCGGCCGGGCACATGTTCGGGCTTGATGACGATATAGCGGGGCAGGAACTCTTCCTTGCGCAGTATCCTTGCCGAAAACACCACCCGGTTCTGAGCCAAATCATTACCCCCTCGATCCACGCCGGCAGAATAGGCGATTTTGCCGATGTCGCAATGAGGGCTCATCCCTGTGCCGCCGGCAGCCGGAACATGCGGGCGAAGAATGCCTTGTCCGGCAACCGGTAGAGCAGGGCGGCGATCGCTGCCGAGGCGACGACCGCAAAGACCAGCCGGCCGGTGAGGACGCCGTGCAGATCGGCGCCGAGCGACATGACGACGATCGTATCCTCTATCACGCTATGGGCGAAGCCCATGAAGACACAGGAGAGGAAGATCTGGCGCGGCGAGATCGCGCCCGATTGCGCCTCGCGGATCAACAGGCCGGCGCCGTAGGAAATGCCGAGGAAGAGACCGATCGCGGTCAGGTGCCCGGCCTCACTGCCAATGCCGGCAAGGCGCAGCACGGGTGAAAGCGCCTTCATCATCAGGTCCATCAGCCCGGTCACTTTCAAAAGTTCCAGCCCCCAGGAGAGCGCGAGCAGGATCACGAGCATCCAGCCCATGGTCTCGGCAAGGCCCAGGATATAATCGCCCCAGGCGGGCGTTGCGGAAACCGGCAGCCACACCGGATGGGCCTCGCTCGAAAGCCAGCCGGTCGCGGCAAAGATCCGGTGCAGGATGAAGGCATAGAGCAGGCCGCCCGATATGCGCAGCAGCGTCGTCGCCACCATGCCGGGCCCGGCCTTCTGGATGATCTTCTGCTCGATCGGCAGGCCGTGGGCGAAGAGGATGAGGGCGGAGAAGACGGTGATATCGGCCACGCTGAGCGAGGAGGCGGGAACGAGTGTGAAGACGAGCGGCACCGCACCCCAGATACCCACCAGCATGCCCGTCAGCCAGGCAAGGCCGAGTTCCGGCGGCAGCCCGACAAGGCTCATGACAGGCGCAAAGGCCGGGGCGACGGCCTTCACCGCACCCATGCGCGACAGGATTTCGGTGAGGATGGCGATCGGCACGGTGATGCGCACGAGCACCCAGTAGATGCCAAGCGTCTGCATCGTGTTGCGGCGGAGGAAGGTGAGAAGCGGCATGTGAAATCCCCGTGATGGCGTCTCCCTCTGCTAGCCCTGTTCGCTTCGAATTTGCGGTCAAAGATTGCAGCTCTTTGCAATATTATTGCAAAGATGGTGAGGCGCGGTATGCTCGCGCCGATGGACCGTATCGATCGCAAAATCCTGAACCTGATGCAGCGCGACGCCGCGCGCACGAATTTCGACATGGCGGGCGAGGTCGGGCTCTCGCCCTCCAGCTGCCTGCGCCGCGTGCAGCGGCTGCGCAAGACTGGCGTGATCGACCGCATCGTCGCGATCCTCAATCCGGCCAGGGCGGGGCGGGGCATCAAGGCGCTGGTCACGGTGGAGCTGAAGCTGCATGGCGAGGCGCATATGCGCCGATTTCTCGATCTCGCCATTGCCGAGGAGGCGGTGTCGCAAGCCTATGCCGTGACCGGCGAGACCGACGTGGTGCTGATGCTGCGGCTCGCCGACATGGAAGAGTTCGATGCGCTCGCGGAGAGGCTGTTTCGCGACGAGAACAATGTGGCGCGGTATTTTACGATGGTGGTGATACGCACCGCGAAGGAGGAGACGGCGATCCGGGTTTGAGAGGCTGGCACTTCCCCCGTGCTCACGCGCCTTCGTCGGGAATGTTGAGGATTTCGCCGCAGGCCTTGCAGTGCACGGCATCGGCATCGTGGCGCTGCAGGCCGCAGCGGTGGCAGGGAAAGGTAACCTTGTTCGGCCGCACCACGGCCTGGGCCAGCCGCACGAAGAGCGAGATGCCGACGATCATCGTGACGACCGAAGTCAGCTTGCCGAGCGTGCCGGGCAGGGTGATGTCGCCGAAGCCTGTCGTGGTGACCGTGGCGACGGTGAAGTAGAGCGCGTCCACGAAGCCTTCGCCGCCCTCCCTGTTATAGAAGAACGAGGTGTAGACGAAGCCGGTGACGAGGAAGAGGAAGACCAGGAAATTGATGATCGCGCGCACGACATCGAGCGCGTAAGTGCAGCCCATCCTTCTGAGCGCCTCTTTCAGCAGCGGGCTCCGCCCGATCGCCCAGAGCCGCATGACGCGCAGGAAGGCGAAGTTGAAGAGTGCGTTGGGGAAAAGCAGCGTCGCCAGCACGATGAAATCGATCCAGGTCATCGGCCGCAGAAGCCAGCGGCTGAGCTTCGGCGCGGCAATGGCGCGTGCCACTATCTCGGCGGCGATCCAGACGGCAATCACGTAATCGATGACGAGATAGGTGGGGGCGGCCCGGAAGTAGGGGCCGAGCACGAAGAAGGCGAGGATGGCGATATCGATGATCGTGAAGGTGAATTGCAGCAGCATGGCCGTGCGGCCTTCGCCGCGCTCGATGCGCTGCAGGGCCGTGCGCAGGCTCTTGTGATGCGTCTTGTCGTCGAACAGGTGATCCATGCTGGCGAAATAGCTCGCTGATATCAGGCATCAATGGGTATCACCCATCAATGGTTGATACTCATCAATGCTTATCAACCCGCCTGTTCTCGGCCAGCGCCGGTCGGTTCGTTATCTGCCGGCCTTTTTCCGGACTTTCCGCAATTCATCCCTGTCGATGAAATGATCCGTCACGCCGGCTTCCTTGTCGGGATGGGAGATTTCCACGTCCAGTTCTTCCGGCAGGTCGAGCGCCTGCTTGGTGGTCATGATGCCGAGCGGCACGCGGCCGTCCTCCGTTCTGGCGGCGACTTCGACGAGCGGTTTTGTTTTATGGGTCATGAGAGCTCCTTTTCTATCAGAAGCAACGCGGGGCGGACTCGCCTGTTCCATGACGGGATGACAATGGCGCCCGCAAATGCCCGCCTTCCGCACATCCACGTCCGGAACAAACAACAACCGGCGGCGTTCGATCCTCGCGAACACATTCTTTTCACGGAGGATTTTCCAATGGGTCGCGGTATTCTTCTCTGGCTTCTCGGCATACCCCTGCCGATCGTTATTCTTCTTGTTCTGTTCATGCGATAGGAGGCGCTCATGTCTCTCGCTCAAGACAGACACCCTCTGGAAGGTGGGCAGACCGGTGTGATGCCGGTCGAATCTTCGGTCGCGGCCATATCATGGGGCCCGATCATCGGCGGCGCGGTGGCGGCGGCGGGCGTTACGCTCATCCTGTTGCTTCTCGGCTCCGGCGTCGGCCTGACGATGGTGTCGCCCTGGGCGGGACAAAGCAGCTCGGCTGCCACTGTCGGCGTCACTGCGGCGATCTGGCTCGTCGTTGTGCAATGGCTCTCTTCGGCGCTCGGCGGCTATCTGACCGGGCGGCTGAGAACCAAATGGGCGGCCGTTCATACGGATGAGGTGTTCTTCCGCGACACGGCCCACGGCTTCCTCAGCTGGGCGCTTGCCACCGTCTTCGTCGTCGGCTTTCTCGCTTCGTCGCTGACATCGCTTGCCGGCGCCGGCGCCAGCGCCGTCGGCCAGGCTGCCACTACGGCTGGCGTGGCAGGCAGTGCCGTCGCCTCGACAGCCGCTCCCGACATGGCGACCAGCTATTTCACCGATGCGCTGCTGCGGCCTGAAAATGTCGCCAATCGCGCCGGCGAGGATAATGGTGCGGCCGCCGCCGAGATCTCCCGCATTCTCCTGGAAGGTGCTGCGAACGGCTCGGTGCCTGACGGCGACAAGACCTATATCGCCAGCATCGTTTCGGCTCGTACCGGGCTTTCGGAAGCCGATGCCAAGACACGGGTCGATACCGTGCTGAAGCAGATCGACGATGCCAAGGTCGCGGCCCAGGCCGCTGCCGACAAGGCCCGCAAGGCAGCCGCGACATCCGCCATGATCGGCTCGCTGTCGCTGCTCGTCGGCGCCTTCATCGCCGCTGCCGCCGCCGCATTCGGCGGGCGCCAGCGCGACGAGGAAGAGGATCTGATTGTGGGCAATCGCGGGCCGCTGGTCTGATCAGAAAAAGCGGCGCCCGGTGAGGGCGCCGCATTGTCGAGGTTCATCCCGGCGTCAGGCAACCGCTTCGACGCTTCTTGCCCTCACCGAGGCAATCCGCCACGCCGCAAATTCGGAGACGACCAGCGCCGCCGCCACCAGCACGGCGGCAATCGTTCCCAATCCCTCTCCGCCGACCATTTCGATGCCGGCAGCCCCGATCAGCCCGGCCGCCGTCGTGCCCAGAAACACGGCGGAATTGTTGAGCCCAAGCACGATCGGCGCAATCTGCGGGGCGATGCCGACGATGCGGTGCTGCTGGGGCACGGAGCTGCCCCAGCCACAAGCGCCCCAGAGGATGACAGCGGGAATGGCGAGCGCCAGCGTGCCGCCCGTCCAGGGCAGGAGGATGAAATCGGCAAGCACGACGGCGAGCATGGCGACCAGCACCCGGCGCGAGCCGATCCGGTCGATCAGCCGGCCGGAGAAGAGATTGGTTACCGTGCCCGCCGCGCCCCAGAGCACCAGAAGCCCCGCCAGAACAGCCGGATCGCCACCAACAGCGCCTTCGAAGACGACGGCGAAATAGGTGTAGACGGTGAAGGCCGCGGAAAAGAACAGGAAGGTGGTGAGCAGCGTCAGCCCGATGCGCAAATCCGCCAGCGGCGCCAGCCGCTTGCCGAGCGAAATCGGCGGCGGCATCGGGATATCCGCGAGGAAGGCAAGCACGCCAAGGCCTGAGGCGGCGGCAAGTGCTGCCACGAACACCATCGTCCAGTGCCAGTTGCCGAAGCCGCCGATCAGCGTGCCGAGCGGAGCGCCGAGCGCGGTGGAGATGGCAAGGCCTGATGTGACGATGGAGAGCGCATGGCCGCGCTTTTCCGGCGGCACCAGCGAGGCGGCTGCCCCCGTCGCGGTGGGGGAGAACATGGCGGCGCCGAGGCCGGCGAGCGCCCGGGTGGCGAGCGCAAGAGTGAAGCTGGGCGCCAGCGCCGTGGCGAGATTGGCAATGACGAAGACGGCAAGGCCCGCCAGAAGCAGCCGCTTGCGCGGCACATGGGCGGCAAGGGCCGCGATGACAGGGGCGAGCACGGCAAGGGTAACGGCGTAGATGGTGGTCATCTGGCCTGCGGCGCCAATGCCGATATCGAAATGACGGGCAATCTCCGGCAGCACGCCGGCAACGACGAAACTGTCGGTGCCGAGCGCGAACATGCCGAGCGCGAGGACGAGGAGGCGTCGGTCCATTTAGGGTTTGTTCCGTATGGTTGGGGGTGATGTCGGAAGCGGGCGATCGGCTGGGTTGATCAAAAAACCCGCCCGCCTCACATCTCCCCAAGCAACAACCGCAGCGGCATCAGCGGCTGCAGCGCCATCACCTCATAGTCCATCAGCCCGGCCGCCACCAAAGGCAGCGTTGCCAGCGACGCCTTTGCCGCCTCTACCGATTCCACATTCATCAGGAAGATCGGACCGGCGCCCTCGCGGAACCAGAATTGCTCCACTTCGCCGCTGAGATAGTGCTTCAGCGTCGCCGGTACTTCATGCGGCAGATGTTCTTTCAGTTGTTCAGGCGTCAGCTGTGCTTTGACGGAGGCAATGGCCATGACTTTCATCGGATGATCTCTTTCCTTCGGGGATCTTCGTTGCGGATGACGAAAGATCTAGCCGCGCCCAGGCGAAACCGGTATTGTCACAAGTGACAGTAATGAGGTCATTTACGCCATGCGACTCACCATGCTTGCGCTTGAAGGTCTGTGGGATACCGGGCTCACCGTGATGCTCGACGTGTTTTCGGCGGCGAACGGGCTTTCGATGCGCGAATTCGGTGGTACGCCGCATTTCGATATCACCGTCGCCGGTGTGGCGCGCAAAGTGCGCTCGGCGCAGGGGCTGACGGTGCCCGTCAAGCCGATCACGGCGGATCTGAAGCCGGACTGGGTGATCGTGCCGGCGCTCGGCGCCGTCCTGCCGGAGCAGGTGATCGCGGCGCTGTCGCGGCCCGATGTCGTCAAGGCGATCGGCCATATCAAGGCGTGGCACAGCGAGGGTGTGAGGATCGCCGCCTCCTGCAAGGGCACGTTTCTGGTGGCAGAGGCCGGGCTGCTCGATGGCCGGGAGGCGACGACGACATGGATGCTGGCGCCGGTCTTCCGGCAGCGCTTTCCTCGTGTGCTGGTCGACGAGACGCGCATGCTGGTGCCATCAGATATCGGCGTCACGGCGGGTGCAGCGATGGGCCATCTCGATCTGGCGCTCTGGCTGGTGCGGCAGGCAAGCCCGGAGCTTGCCAATCTCGTCTCGCGCTATCTGCTGGCCGATCTCCGCTCGCTGCAGGCGCTCTACATCGTGCCCAACCATCTGGCGCAGGCCGATCCCCTGATGGCCCGTTTCGAGCGCTGGTCACGCGAGAACCTGAAGGAAGGTTTCTCCCTGCAGGAGGCGGCCGATGCGCTGGCGACCAGCGCCCGCACGCTGCAGCGGCGCTGCAATGCCGTGCTCGGCAAATCGCCGCTCGCCTATTTCCAGGATCTGCGCGTCGAGCACGCCCAGACGCTCTTGCACGGCAGCGGCATGGATCTCGATGCGATCGCGGCCGAGGTCGGCTATGTCGATGGCGCAACGCTCAGGACATTGCTGCGCCAGCGGCTGGGGCGCGGCGTGCGCGATCTCCGGGCGGATCTGCGGTAGGCACCCAATCTTGAAAGTGGACGACCGCGCTGATTGGACGCTGTTTCAGGCGAGCGAGTCTCCGCAAGGCATTGCAGGCCCGGTGAACTCGATCGATGCCTGAAAGTCGATATTGTTCGTATATCGCGCGACAGTCTCGGCCGGATAGAAATAGGCCAAGCGAAACTGGTTTGGCGTCTGATTGTGATTGTCAGGAATATCCGGCGCGATCATGGGCTGGAGGTTTTGCACCACCCCTCCTGTCAGGGCCCAACCGAGTGCTTTCGCCGACTGAACATCGAGCGGAACGAAGCGGGAGACAGGTTGGGTTTGGCTCTTCATGCAGCTTTTTTTGATGGACATATCTGGCTTCTCCTTAGCGATTGAGAACGTCTCTGAGCCTCTCTATTTCAAACGACTGGTTGAGGGCTGCCGAAGGCGTTCGCTCTTTCCGCTCGCCCAATTGCGTTGGCCCCATCGTGATCAGCAGTTCATCTGTTCGCGTTCGTTTCGCTGAAAGAAGCGAGGGGTCGGGATTGACCGTGACATTGCTGAACGTCCATGTCGGGGTAGCGCTCATCCCTCCAGTCACCTCAAATGATGCTTTATGGGTAATCGTCTCGAACGGCCCCCCTTCGATCCGGTCAGAAAGTGTGCCGAAGCCGTCCCAGGAACTGAGTGCAGCCTGTAGTGTGCTATCGATGCCGAGATTTCCGGCGATGGGCTCGCCGTCGTCCGAAATTTTCGAGCAATCAATTGTCTTGCCGTATGCATCAGGCGCGTCGCGGGACGGAATTAATTCATTGAACGGAAGATAATACGTCATTGTCATTTCGCGCGTGCCGTTCGTTTCCACTTGCGCGCCAACACTGGTCTTCAGAACTCCGACCCCGTTTGTCCAGGAAACACCGGGGTTGAAATTCCCCTTGTCGAAAGCCCTGATGGTCAAGGCGATCTTCGCCGCCCAGTCATAGAGCACCTTGCGGTTGGGATCGTGGGGCGCGTATTCCAAGGCAACAGCGTGACGCATTTCGCATCTGACATGCTGGGCAATGGAGCTGACGAAGGTTGCAAAATCCTTGTCGCTTCGATGGCTGTAGTCCATGACCGGGAGCGCAGCTCCGCAGCCCGCAAGGACAGCTGTTGCCGATATTGAGGCAACACTACGGAATAACTTTGATTTCATTATTGTTCCTCTCGTCAAACGTCATTATTATTAATAATTCGTTAATAGGTTGCAATCCATTTCTTGACTATACTCAATGATAATTTTGCAGTTAGCAGAGGTCGCCGGCAGAAATTAATCACCCTTGCAAAATCAACACGCTGCACACAGTTGATGGGTTCAAAACACCCTAGGGAACCGGAGACGAATGCAGCGTATCAAAGCCTGGCTGAACCAGTACGAGCCGATGACGCTCATCACTTTCGCCTGCCTCGTATCAGGGCTTTTCCTGCTGCAGCGGCTGACGAGCGAGGTGATGGAGGGCGAAACGCTCGGTTTCGATCAGACGATTCTCGTCTGGCTGCGTGAGCCCGGCAATCTCTCCCAGCCGATCGGCCCGGCCTGGCTCACCCATGCGGTGGGCGATATTACCAGCCTCGGCGGGGTGACCGTGCTGACGCTGATGACGGCACTTGCCACGATCTACCTGCTGCTCGACCGCAAGACCGTGATCGCCGTCTTCCTGTTTCTCTCGGTGCTGTCAGGCTGGCTTGCCAGCACGGCGCTCAAGATCCTCGTCGCCCGCGCCCGGCCTGACGTGGTGCCGCATCTCGTCGATGTGCACGATCTCAGCTTCCCCTCCGGCCATGCCATGGTCTCGGCCGTTACCTATCTCACCCTCGGGGCGCTCTTGGCGCGTACCCAGCGCTTCCGCGCCACACGCATCTTCGTCATGGGGGCAGGCATCTTCCTCGCCGTCATCATCGGTCTCAGCCGCATCTATCTCGGCGTGCATTACCCGACCGATGTGGTGGCCGGCTGGGTGGCGGGCGCGCTGTGGGCTCTCGGCTGCTGGCTGGTGTCGAAGCGCTTCATCGCGCGCACGGCGGATGAGGTGCAGAGCGATAGGTGAGGGGGCGTGGTCGCTCTGGCGGGCGGTCGTGCGCTCTAGAAGATATCGCCGGCATACCGAGGGTCGGCGACAAGTTTGCTTATGAGCTCGTTCCACAGGGGCTCGAGAAACGAGGCCTGTTCGCGTTCTTTGTCATATGCTCGCTTGGTCGCCTTTGCAAACGCGTCAAACCCTTTCGGATCTTGCTCGGCTAGCGCGATGAAGGGCATTCCCTGCTCGTCCCACGTCACATAGATGCTTGTCCTATATGCATAAGCCTGCTCGTCGAACTCGACCCTAATTCTCTCGATCAAATAGGAGAGCCCCAGCGTGTTAAGGGAAACGAGCACGCCGCGCGAAACGATAATTGAGCCCGCCATGTTTGATCTCACAAGGATGATTGTTGCCGGTATTCATCCCTGTTTCTCGATCGCCGTCACTTAAGAAACGCATAACCGTACTGCCGATGATCTCGAGTTCGCCGCCCGCGTCGGCCGCGGTCAAACCGCCGCCGACCTGGCCAATGAGATGCTCGCTGCCGAGGTCGCGTATGCCAGCCTAATTCGAAGCCTCTGCGGGCAGATAGTCGAATGCGCCCTTGGCGGTCACGAAGAACAGGCATTCGGTCTGCGATATGCATTTGGTGACATGCGCCTCGCCGCCCTTCTGATACCAGTAGGAGCCGGCGGCCAGCGGGTGATCCACGTGCGATCCCTGGGGTTCATTGGCGACGACGCCGGCAATGACGACGCCGTAATAGGAGAAGGAGTGGGTGTGCAGGGTGCTGCCGGTGCCGCCGGCCATCCGGATATAGTTGCTGTGCGCCCCATTTGCCGGATCGCCCCAGCCATCGGCGATCGTGAGCCCCTCCTTGTTCTGGTAGAACTTGAGTTCGGTCACGGGAACGGTTTTCGAGGTGTCAGCGTAAAGGGCGGTATTGTCTTCCGCCTTGCTGGCAAGGGCTGGGACGGTGGCGAGAACCGTGGCGGCGAGGGCCAGCCGGGCGAGGGATTTCAAATTGAGCATCGTGGATTTCCTTTGTGTTCGGGAGGCGCCTGATGGCGCGGTATTCCCTGGGGAGGACGACACGAAAGGTGCGGAAAATCCGGCGCGGCGTGAATATGAACTAAGTGGAATATACTGTTGCGGCTGGTGCAATGATTGGCGGGGTCTCGGTGGGGAAGCTGCTGGCTCGTCTGCTGGCCGAAAAATCACTTGAAGTTCAGTGTCGATTTACGCCAATCTTCAACCATGAAGGGTTATGTCTATATTCTCGCGTCGAAACGAAATGGTACGCTCTATACCGGCGTCACGCGGGATATAGCCGGCCGCCTGTTCGAGCATCAGAATGAACTGACGCCGGGCTTTACCTCACGCTACGGGGTGAAGACGCTGGTGTGGTTCGAGGAGTATGATTTGCTGACGGCGGCGATTACCCGCGAGAAGACGATCAAGAAATGGCCTCGACAGTGGAAGCTGAACTTGATCGAGGAGAACAATCCGGATTGGGAAGATATTTCCTGGCATCTGATGGGGCTGTGAGGTTGCCGGTTGGTTGCGATGCTGCCCCAACTTCCCTCATTCCTGTGCCTGTCACAGGAATCTAGCCGGCTTGCGTCTGCAAGCCGAAAGGACTCTTACAAGCAGTTCGTCGCTCGGTCAGAAGTCTCCCGCCGCGTAGACACGCGGCTGCTGGATTCCTGTGACAGGCACAGGAATGAGGGGAGTTTGGGGGTAGCCTCCTGCCTAACGAACTCTCGACGAATGTGCTGGAAATTACGGTGCTTAAGCACCAAAGTTAATGTCCTCGAAGTCCGGCATGGTTCCCTTTTGACCGAAACGCCGTACCCCAAGTTCCCTCATTCCTGTGCCTGTCACAGGAATCCTGTGTATTTGAACTGTGGTAGAAGGGTTGCGGGCGGAAGGCCGTAGGAATCCTGGTCGTGAGAGACCGTATGCTGGCTCTTGGTCCTCCGCCCGCTTCAAAAATCCCAACCTGAACAGTTGATTGAGGCCGTTGCCGCGGACCTCGTAGCACAGGATGAGGCTTGCCATGATACACCCTGTTTTCATCGGATGCGACGTCGCCAAGGCGCATCTGGATCTTTTCGATAACCAGACGCAGAAGCATGTTCGCATATCGAATACGTCTGACGCCATTGCCACATGGCTTGCGTCGCTGGCCGAGCGCGACGTTACGGTCATCCTGGAGGCGACCGGACGCTACGACAGGCTTTTGTGCGCGGCGCTCGAAGACGCCGAGCGGCCTTACTGCCGGGTCAATCCCGCCAGAGCCCGCGACTTTGCCAAGGCGCTCGGCCTTTTGGCCAAGACCGATGTCATCGATGCGCGTATGCTGGCCCTGATGGGCCAGACCCTTTCCCCGCCAGTCAGCATGCCGCTCGATGCGTCGCGCCGGCAGCTGGCCGATCTGCATGGCCGCCGCGACCAGCTGGTGGCCATGCGCCAGCAGGAACGTGTGCGCTTGAAAGGCGCTGATCCGTCCCAGCATGCCAGCCTCCAAAGCCATATCGCCTGGCTCGATGCTGAGATCATCAGGATCGAGAAGGCGTGCCGCGAGCACGTGCAGGCCGACCAGACCATGAGCGAGCAGAATAACAGGCTTCGTTCCATACCGGGCATCGGGCCGGTCATCGCCTTCACACTGCTTGCCCATATGCCCGAACTCGGCAGCCGGTCGCCAAAGGCCATGGCGGCCCTTGCCGGTCTTGCACCCTTCAATGCAGATAGTGGCACCCAGCGCGGCAAGCGTCATATCCGCGGCGGGCGCAAGCGGGTGCGCGATGCGCTCTACATCGCCGCTTTCGTCGCATACAGAATGAAGACGCCCTTCGCTAAAACGGCGCAAACAATGATGGCAAAGGGAAAGCCGCCAAAGGTCATGCTCATCGCTATCGCCCGCAAAATCCTCATCACCGCAAACGCTTTGATCAGGGATAAGACGATGTTCAATCCAACCTAACAATACAGTTGCCAGCCGGCTTGCGTCCGCAAGCCGAAAGGACTCTTGAGAGCCGCGTGGGGCTGTTTTTCGTTATTTGTGATTTAAAAACAAAGGAGCCTTGCGTGGCCGCAGGGTCTCCCGCCGCGTGGACACGCGGCTGCTGGATTCCTGTGACATCCCTCGTGCCAGCACGAGGAGGGAATGACGGAGGGGGTGCCTCCGGGAGCCAATCAAAGTTCCGAAGCGCTCTGCCTATCCTCACGGTGAAGCGTGACAGTCACGTCATTGTTCGGCTTTGAACAACGCTGCTCGATGTTTGGCTTCAAAGCGGGCGAAGGCTTCGTCAAGAGAAACTGCTCTCGAAGGCGCGCACCGCAGTTCGGCGTAGCGGCCGCAGACATCATTCCTGATCCAGCAGTCCAGAGCGTCTTGAAACTCCCCGAGCATCTGTAAGCTGGCTGAGATAACCTCGTTGCGATCGCGACGGCTCGGCATAATGAATCTCCTCGCACCCGATTATGATGCGAACATCGCCTTCCCGCAACGCCCCACCAACCCCTAGCTATCCAGCCCGAACACCTTCTCCAGGTTCTCCCAGCTCACATCCATCGCAAAGGTAGAAGACAGATACGGAATCCCGATATGGCCGAAGCGCAGCGAGAGCTGTTCCTCGGCGGTCTCCTCGTCGATGCCGGCGATCTGCTGCAGGTAGAGCACGGAGACGAGGCCGGTGCGGTCGGCGCCTGCCTGGCAGTGGATGAGGAGCGGCTTGGGGGCATCGCGCATCAGGGCGAGCAGTTCGTGGGCCTGTTGCGGCGTCACGATATGGGAGGCCGAAAGCGGATAGTTGATGTGGGTGATGCCGGCCTTTTTCGCCGCTGCGGATTCCTGCAGGTACCAGTCGGCGGTGTTTTGGCCGCGCAGGTTGAGAATGGTCTTGATGCCGTAGCGGGCGGCGTAGGTGTCTATATCGGCGCCGGAAGGCTGGGCGGAGCGGTAGAGTTCGCCCGGCAGCACTTCGTGGAAATTGCCGAGAAGCTGCAGCCCGCCGAGATAGGCGCCGAAGAGAAGGGCGACGATACCAAAGGCGGAGAGGCCGCGTTTCAGACGCTTGCGCGGCTTCCGCGCCTGATTTTCCGTCCGTACCTTGGGGCGCAGAAGGGCCGAGCACTTCCGCAGGAAGTGCTCCAGATATGTCTCGTGTCCTGTCATGATTGTCCTTGTGGGTGAGGCGGAAAAAGCAAAGTGATGCCGAGGCCGGGCTGGCGGTCCTCGATCGTGATGGCGGCGCCGTGCAGGTCGGCGATCGCCTTGACGAGGCTCAGGCCCAGGCCGCTGCCGGAGGTGGTGCGGCTCTTGTCGAGGCGGTAGAGGCGGCGGAAGACCAGTTCGCGTTCGGCCTCGGGAATGCCGGGGCCGTCGTCGCGCACGCTGGCGGCAAAGCCCTCGGGGCCGGCCTGCAGGGCAAGCCTGATCGCGGTCATCGGCGGGCAATGGGTGATGGCGTTTTCCACGAGGTTGACGAAGAGCTGCGTCAGCAATTCACGGTCGCCGTGGATCATTGAGGGCGCGTCCGGCCGGGGTGAGAAATCGAGCGTCTGGCCATTGTCTTCGGCAACGCCGCCATAGATTTCGGCGACCGAGGCCATGGTATCGCCGAGATCGACGGGGCGGAAACGCGCCTTGCGGGCGCCGGCCTCGATCTGCGAGATGCGCAGCAGCGCCTCGAAGGTGGCGTTGATGCGGTCGCTTTCCTCGCGCGCGTCGATCAGCAGGGCCTGCACATCGCCGCCGCGCCCGCCATGCTCGATCGCCTGTTCCACCGTCATCCGCAGGCGGTTCAGCGGCGTCTTCAGGTCGTGAGCGATATCGGCGCTCACCTGCCGCATGCCCTCGACGAGGCCGGAGAGGCGGTCGAGCGCCTGGTTCATGTGGCCGGTCACGACATCGATATCGTCGCCATTGCCGGCAAGCGGAATGCGGCGGGCGAGATTGCCGGCCGAGACGTCGGCCATCGCCTTCTCGATGCCATCGAGCCGGCGCTGCGCCCTTGCGGCCAGAAAGGCGCCGCCGCCGCAGGCGAGGATGGCGATGACGACGCTTGCCCAGCCGAAACTCATCAGGGCGATATGTTCGAGATCGTCGGTCTCGGCATAGCTTTCGCCGACGACCAGTCTATTGCCGCCGACGGTGCCGGCGAGGATGCGGATACGGTCATCGCCCTTCTGGCCGATCGCACCGGCATCGATGGTCGAAAGGCCATCCGGCGCGGCAAAGGGTGCGACATTGCCGGCAAGCCGCTTGCCGGTAGCGTCGGAGAGCAGGAAGATGCTGTCTTCGCCATTGTTGAGGCGGGCATAGGTTTCCACGGCCGCCATGAGATCTTCGAGATCATCAGGCGCATAGGTGGAGGCGACCACGGAATAGGTCTGGCGCACGGAGGCGTCGAGCGCAGCAGCGAGATCGCGCTTCAGGAACTGGTAGGTGACCACGCCCGCCGCCAGGAAGGCCAGGATGAACAGAAGGCTGAAGGCGAGCGCCAGGCGGAAGGGCGTGCTGCGCAGCAATCTAGCGCGGTGCATGCAGGCTGTATCCGGTATTGCGCACGGTATGGAGCAGGGGAATATCGAAGGGTCGGTCGATCTTGGCCCGGAGGCGGCTGATATGGGTCTCGACGACGCTGGTCTTCGGGTCGAAATGAAAGTCCCAGACGCGTTCGAGCAGCATGGTGCGCGTCAGCACCCGGCCTTCGCCGCGCATCAGCACTTCGAGCAGGGTGAATTCGCGCGGCTGCAACTCGATCGTCTGGCCCTGCCGCGTCACCTGCCGCCTGACCATGTCGAGCTCGAGATCGGCCACGCGCAGCACCGTCTTCTGGTCCTGCACCGGCGGGCGGCGGGCGAGCGCGTTGACGCGGGCCAGCAGCTCGGAAAAGGCGAAGGGCTTGGTGAGGTAATCGTCGCCGCCGGCCTCCAGCCCCTCGACGCGGTCATCGACACCGCTGACGGAGGTGAGGAAGATCGCCGGCGTGCCGATCTTGGCGGCGCGCACCGCCTTGATGAGCGAGAGGCCATCTAGCCCCGGCAGCATGCGGTCGACCACGAGCACGTCATATTGCTCGCGCGTGGCCTGAAACAGCGCATCGCGCCCGTCATCGAGCGTATCGCAGACGTGGCCCGCCTCGATCATGCCGCGCGCGACAAAATCAACCGTCTTCTTGTCGTCCTCGACGAGGAGAATGCGCATGCCGGTCGAGATCCCTTCTCTTCGTAAGGTTGCCTTCACGACGCATAAATGGCGCGGAAATGTGTCCTGCACCTTATCGATTTCTTACGGATTTGTAAGCCGGCGAAGCGGTCCGGCCGGGTGCCCGGCGTTTCTTACGAAACCGTATTCTCCCGGCAAAGGGGCGGTATGAGCCGGCGGCTAGAAGCTGGAGGCACGGTGGTTATCCGAAAGCCATCGCCGTTCAACCCGACGCCCTCCCGGGCACCCTATCAAGGAGAATTCCCATGAAGACGCTTGTTGCCGCAGCCTTCCTCAATGCCGTCACCATGGCCGGCTTCATCGCAATTGCCATGCCGGCCCATGCCGCCACCGTGCCCTGCGAGGACATGCTGAAGGATATGCGCGCGGCCAAGGCGAAGGCGACGCTGAATGCGGCCGACAAGGCCAAGGTGGACGATCTCGAAGCCAAGGCGGTGGAGCGCTGCAATGCCGATGATGATGTCAGGTCGGACAAGTTCCTCACCGAGGCCATGACGCTGCTCGGCAAGTGAGCGCGACAGCAGGAGAAAAGCAATGACGACGATAGCTGACGGAACACCCGAGGGTATTGAGGGCGAAATCAACCGCGTGCCGCGCGTGGGTGTCGATTTCTGGCTGATCAAGCTGATGGCGGTGACGATGGGGGAGACGGCGGCCGATTATCTCGCCGTCAACATGGGCCTCGGCCTCACGCTGACCTCGCTCATCATGACTGCGATCCTGATCGGCGCGATCGCACTGCAATTTGCCCAGAAACGTTACGTGCCCTGGGTCTATTGGGTGGCGGTGGTTCTGATCAGCGTCGTCGGAACATTGGTGACGGATAATCTCACCGATAATTTCGGCGTGCCGCTGCTCACTTCCACCATCGCCTTCTCGATTGCGCTCATCCTCACCTTCATTCTCTGGAAGGCGAGGGAGGGCACGCTGTCGATCCACTCGATCTTCACGGCGCGGCGCGAGGCCTTCTACTGGCTGGTGGTGCTCTTCACCTTCGCGCTCGGCACGGCGGTCGGCGACCTGATCTCGGAGGTGTTCGGCTTCGGCTATGTCACGACGGGCCTGATCTTCGCCGGCATCATCGCGCTCATCGCCTTTGGCTATTACGTGCTGCGCCTCGATGGCATCCTGTGCTTCTGGCTGATCTATATTTTCACCCGGCCGCTCGGCGCCTCGCTCGGCGATTTTCTCTCGCAACCGTCAGACTATGGCGGCCTCGGGCTCGGCACGATCTATACGAGCCTGATGTTCCTCGCCGTCATCGCCTTCATAGTCGTCTACATGACCGTGAATTACGACCCCGAGATCGACGGCAGCCCGGAAGAACCGTTGCGGTAGTTATTCCCTGTCGGGCGCCGAACGATCGGAGGCCGGCGCCCCGGGGCCGTCGGAAGCGCTCGCCTGTTTCCCCCCTATGTAGCGTGTCGGGGGCAGGCGAGCGCTTACGAATCCGTAAGGTCGCGGAAAAGTGCAGGACAGAATGTCCCCCTAAGCACTTAGACAGTGCTCCGCCCGCCAGACCACATTCCTCCCCGAGATGGCGGCAATCACCCCACCTGACAGAGCCGGTGCCTGCCGGCCGACCGACCGAAAAGGGCGACAGACATGCCGGATTATACAAGCGCGGTGCTCCTTGGCGCCGTCGAGGGCCTGACCGAATTCATTCCGGTGTCCTCCACCGGCCATATCATCCTCATCGGCCATTTCCTCGGGCTGAAATCGGCCGCGACCTTCGACGTGCTGATCCAGCTCGGCGCCATCCTTGCCATCCTGCTCGTCTATTTCCGCCGGCTGGTGGAGATCCTGCTGGCGCTGCCTTCGAGCAAGCGTGCGCGGCATTTCGTGCTCGCCGTGCTCTTCGCCTTCCTGCCGGCAGCGGTCATCGGCGCCATCGCTCATGATTTCATCAAGGCTGTACTGTTCGAAACGCCCATGCTGATCGCCATCGTGCTGGTACTCGGCGGCATCGGCCTGCTGATCGTCGACCGGCTGCAGCTTGCGCCGCGCTATCACGATGCGATGGATATTTCCTGGCCGACGGCCATCGCGATCGGCTTCTTCCAGTGCCTGGCGCTGGTGCCGGGCACCTCGCGTTCGGGCTCCACCATCGTCGGCGCGCTGCTGCTCGGTGCCGACAAGCGGGCGGCGGCCGAATTCTCCTTCTTCCTCGCCATGCCCACCATGGTCGGCGCCTTCGCGCTCGATCTCTACAAGAGCCGCAACGAGCTCAGCGCCGATCAGGGCATCATGATCGCCATCGGCTTCGTCACCGCTTTCCTCACCGCACTTCTGGTCGTGCGCCGCCTGCTCGATTTCGTCTCGAACCGCGGTTACGCACCCTTCGCCTGGTGGCGCATCATCGTCGGGCTCGTCAGCATCGCGCTGCTTGCGACGGTGGGCTGAGCGGCCATGCTCAAGCGTCTCTATGATTGGGTCCTGTCGCTTGCCGCACGCCGATCGGCAGCCGTCTGGCTCGCCGTCATCGCCTTCGTGGAAAGCTCGGTTTTCCTCGTGCCGGCCGATGTGCTGTTCCTGCCGATGTGCCTGGCGCGGCCTGAGCGGAGCTATCGCTACGCGCTGATTGCGACCGTCGCCTCCGTACTCGGCGGTATTGCCGGCTGGGCGCTCGGCTATTTCGCCTATGAGAGCGTGGCAAGGCCGGTGCTTGCCTTCTACGGCAAGCTCGACGCGTTCGAGCAGATGAAATCCGGCATCGATGATGGCTGGATCCTGCTCCTGCTCGTCACCTCGGGGCTGGCTCATCTGCCGCCGATCAAGGTGGTGACGATCCTGTCAGGCGTCGTGCACATGAACCTTGCGCTCTTCGTGGTCTCGGCCGTGGTGGCGAGGGGCGGGCGGTTCTTTCTGCTGGCGCTGCTGCTGCGGCGCTATGGCGAGGGGATTGCGCATTTCATCGAGAAGCGGCTGGGGCAGGTGGTGCTGGCTGTCGGTGTGGTGGCGGTGGTTGGGTATGTGGTGGTGAAGGTGTTGGGGCACTAGGGCAGGTGGGTTTGCCTGCAAAAGCGGAAGCCCCGCCGTGAAGCGGGGCCGAATGTGTCGTCGACCGAAGGTCTTATTCGACGTCTTCGCCATCCTTGCCGTTTTCGCCGCTATCCGTGACATGCTTGACCTCGCCGGTCTGGCCGTCGACGGCAACCGTCTGCGACCCCGCATCCGTCATCAGTTCCACCTCGAAGGCGGCGCTCGCCTGCTCATTGTCGAGCGCGGCATTCACCGCCTTGCCGCCGAACTGTTTTTCGGCGGCGGCCACGGCATCGGCGAGGCTCAGTTTCGCGCCGCCGAGCTTGGCATATTCGGATGCGTCGTCCTTGCCGGCGCTCTGCTCGGCGGCCATTGCCGGCTGTACGATCATCGTTCCGGCGATGATGGGGCTTGTCGCGATCAGGGCCGCCATTGCGGCTTTCAAGGTGTGATAGCTCGTCATAGTGCTCTCCATAGGTTGGTTCACCGTTGAACGGCACCCTTATGAAGCCTGCGCTTTGCGCCCTGTTTGCCGCCAAATTACCATTCGGTAAGGGCGCGCATTGGCCGGCCTGCTGTCATCGGGATGTAATGTTTGCGACATATCTACCATCCTGTCGCGTTTGCTACGAAGGCGACGCGGCTTTTGAACGCTAAGCCCCCAGGCGTTTAGCCCTTAGGAGAAATAGTCATGTCTCGTTACGCTTGCCTCGCAATCGCGATGGCGGTCGGCCTTGCCACGCCCGCATTTGCTCAGACCGTGACCCCCGTCACCTTTCCTGCAGACCCGGTCGCGCAGCCTGCGGCTGCCGCAGCCCTGCCGCAGAAGCCGGCGCATATCCTGAAATATCTCAATCCTGAAGATCTTGAGCCGACAACCCTGCTTGCCCCGCCGCCGGTCGATGGTTCGGACCAGCAGAAGGCGGAAGTTGCCGAAGTGCTGCACCTGCAGCAGACGGCAACGAAGGAACGTCTCGACCAGGCCGTCTGGGACGATCGCCACGAAAGCTCGGAACTCTGGCTGCCGACGCTCGGTCCTGTCGGTTTCGATCTGACGAAGCTGCCGGCGACCGCTGAAATGCTCGATGCCGTCATGCGCGAGCGCGATGCGGCCGCCGATGTGGTGAAAGTCTATTACGGCCGCCGCCGCCCGTGGACCTTCGATGACAATATCCAGGTCTGCGAAGCCGCCGGCAAGAATGGCTCGAAGGTGCGCTCCTATCCGAGCGGCCACGGCACGCTGTCTTACGCGCAGGGCATCATCCTTGCGCATCTGATGCCGGCCAAGGGTCAGCTGATCATGGCGCGCGCGGAAGACTTCGCCGTCAGCCGCATGTATTGCGGCGTGCATTCGCGTAGCGATATCAGGGCAAGTGCGGTTCTCGGCACGACGCTCGGCACGCTGCTGCTGCATGAGCCGAAGTTCAAGCCGCTGCTCGACAATGCGCGTGCGGAACTGGCTGCGGCATTCCTGAACCGTTAAGCCGTCAATGAATGCAGTTGGGGGAGTTCTCTCAACGTCATGAAGCCCAACATCATGAAAAATACAAACGGCCGCGCAGCTTTCACCGCGCGGCCGTTCCTGTATGTCTGTCCCGATGTTTCAGGGCTTAGAGCAGGCCGGCAGCCGTCATCAGCTCGACGACCTTCTTGCTGTCCAGCGTCGATGCTTCGACCTTCGGCGCATGCAGGTCAGCCAGCGGCACGAGCTTGGCATTGGCATCGCCGTTGATGGCATATTCGAAGGAATCGCCGTCCTTCAGCACCGCCTGGCCACCCTTGCCGGCAACCCACTTGAGGAAGGCCTGGGCTTCCTTCGGATGCTTGCTGGACTTCAGCACGCCGCCGCCGGAGACGGAAACGAAGGCGCCCGGATCTTCGTTCTTGAAATAGTGCAGGGCGACATTCTTGCTGTTCTCGCCGGTCTTTGCCTGATCGCCGAACCAGTAATAGTGATAGATGATCGCGCCTTCGACTTCGCCGGCATTGACTGCCTTCATGGCAACGCTGTTGCCCTTATAGGCGGTCGCATTGTCCTTCAGGCCCTTCAGCCAGGTCTTGGTGGCCTCTTCGCCCTTCAGCTGCAGGAAGGCGGCAACGATGGCCTGGAAGTCGGCACCGGCAGGTGCCGCGCCCCAGCGGCCCTTCCAGGCTGCGTCCTGAAGATCCACCATCGACTTCGGCAGCTTATCTTCCGTCAGCTTCGTCTTGTCATAGGCGAAGACGGTGGTGCGGGCGGCAATGCCGGTCCACATGCCGTCAGCCGGGCGATACTGTTCTGGAACCTGATCCAGCGTGTCCTTATCGACAGCGGCAAACAGGCCGGCGCCATCGACCAGCGACATGGCAGGGGAATTCTCGGTGAGGAATACGTCAGCCGGGGAGGCGGAGCCTTCCTGAATCAGCTGGTTGGCAAACTGCATGTCGCTGCCCTTGCGGACGGTGACCTTGATGCCGGTTTCCTTGGTGAAACCTTCGACCCAGCCATTGGTCAGGCTTTCGTGCTGGGCGTTATAGACCACCAGACCTTCGGCTTCCTGCGCATTGGCGCCGCCGGCAAGCGTCGTGGCCGTCAGAAGCATGGCCGCGAATGCGAATGCGGACGTGTGTTTTGCGGAAATTTTCATCGCTATCCCCAATAGTGCAAAGGCTTCGCTTTTCGAAGCGCGAGGGCATCTATTTTTACATGACTCGCCTTGTCAAGTTTGTTTTTATGACATGTCGTATTCATTTCAGAGGCGAAAAGCGGGGTCGCAATCATTTCCTACCTGTCGGGATAACCTCTAATTCTGGCAGATAAAATAATGGCTTAACCGAATTTTGAATATCGCCTCACGAAAGTTTTTTCGTTGTCGATCTTCTGTCATGTTCTCGAAATAAATATTTCGGATAACGTATCCTGTAGTGAATTCGACAAAAGGACGCCGACATGACGGATCTGGTGACGACGACGGAAGCGACGCTCGACGAGCGGATCGAGGCGGCATTGCCCTCCATGTCGCCCGCCGAGCAGAAAATGGCCTCCTTCTTCCGCAGCCAGAAGGAATCGGTGCTGCTGAATTCCGCAGCCGAGATTGCCGAGAAGGCGGGCACCAGCGATGCCACCGTCGTGCGCACCGCCCGCTCGCTCGGCTTCGATGGGTTGCTCAGTCTGCGTGAGGCGATCCTCGCCGATTTGACCGGCGGCGGACCCGAGGGTCGCCTCAAGCGGACGCTGGAGGATCTTGGTGGAGATCCCGAGGGCGCGCTCGGCCATGTGATGAAGGCGCATCGCGAAAGCCTCGATGTCATGGCGAGCGCGGAATTTTCCGACGCCTTCAAGCGCGTGGTCGATCTGATGTTTTCGGCGCGCCGCCGCTTCATCTTCGGCATCGGCCCCTCGGGTAGCGTCGCCGAATATGCGGCCCTGCAGTTCAATCGCCTGGGCCTGCCGACGACAGCGCTTTCCGACAGCGGCATCGGCCTTGCCGACCAGCTGCTTGGTCTCGGTGAGGGCGACGTGATCCTGATGATCGCCTATGCGCCCGTCTATCGCGAAGTGACCGTCGTGCTCGACCATGCCGAAGCCTGCGCCGCACCGGTGGCGCTGATCGGCGACAGCCTGGTGCCCTTCGTGCGCAAGCGGGTGGCCGAAATCCTGCCGGTGCCGCGGGGCAGGGCCGATCACCTCTCGCTGCACGCCGCAACGATCGTGCTCATCGAGGCGATGATCGTCGCACTTGCTGCAAAGGACCGGGATGCGGCGCTGGCATCGCTCGCAAAATTCGGGGCGCTGCGCGGGGCGGTCGATAAGCTGTGGCTGAAAAGAGGCGTGAAGAAATAGAGAATAAAATCAATCATTTCTCCCGTGCTGTAATATTAATGAAATATTAAAATGATAGGATTGCGGAGCATATTTTGCCCCCGAACAATCCATCTTCAAGGGTTAGAGAAATGAACAGATTTATATTCGCAGCTCTTGCTGCTTCCACTATTCTCTGTGCTGCCGTTTCTTCTCAGGCGGCCGATCATCTCGTCGTCTATTCGGCGCTCGATACGGTCGATGCCGCCACCAAGGCCTTTACCGCCAAGACCGGCATCGAGGTCGATCTCGTGCGCCTGTCCACGGGCGAACTGCTCGGCAAGGTCGCGGCCGAAGGCAACAATCCGAAATTCGATGTGCTCTGGGTCGAAGGTTCGGCCGTCATGAACCGGCTCGCCGCGCAGGGCATCCTGAAGCCGGAGCAGGGTCTCGCCGACAAGGCCGATTATACCGATCTCGGCCGCCGTCTGGTGCCGGCAAGCCAGGCCTATTTCCCGGTTACGGTCTCCACCACGGCGATTGCCGTCAACACCAAGAAGATCGGTGACGCGGCCGCCCCGAAGAGCTGGAGCGATCTCGAGCATTTCGCCGGCAAGGTTGCCGCCAAGGATCCGAACCTTTCCGGCCCGGCCTTCCAGTGGCTCGCAGGCTATTTCGCCGACAAGGGCGTCGATGCCGGCAAGGCCGAGCTAACCAAGATCCTCACCAACAAGGCGATCAGCGGCATTCCGAGCGGCGGCGCCGTCAACAAGTCGCTGATCACGGGCGATGCCGCGCTTGCCATCCAGCAGGATACGTCGATCTACGCGCTGATCGACCAGAAGGAACCCGTCTCCGTCGTCTATCCCTCGGAAGGCGTGGTCGCCATCCCCTCCAGCGCCGGCATTGCCAGCGTTTCCCCGCACGAGGAGCAGGCCAAGGCCTTCATCCAGTTCCTGCTCACCAAGGATGCCGAGACGGCGATGCTGACGGCCGAAGGCGGCGACGGCTTCTTTGCCCCCGTCATCAATGGCGTGAAGGGCAAGGGTGCACGCGTCGACAATACCGCCAGCTGGCAGATCCTCGACGACAAGGCAGCCTCCGATAACGAGACGGAATGGAAGCAGTGGTTCCGGGACCAGTTCGTTCCCTGATCCTCACCTAGGGACAAGGAAGGCGCGGTCCATCCGCCGCGCCTTCCACACACAGATATCGCATGAACAGGGAATGATCGGTGCTGGAATGACTGTCGCCTTTGCCATCGGCCGCCGCAACTGGCGGGGGAGTGCGCCTCTCCTGTGGCTGATCGCCTTCGTGCTGATCGGCCTGCCGCTGCTATTGGTGCTTGCGCAGGCAGCACTTCCGAAGCTGTTCGATCCGACCGCACCCAGTTTTATGCCCGATGCCACGGCGCTGACCCGGCTCGTCAGTTCGCCGCGGCTCTTTCGCGGCATCGTCAACACGATCCTGCTCGGGCTCATCGGCGCTGTCGTTTCCACCGCGCTCGGCACGGTGCTGGCGCTCGTTCTCGCCGTCACCGATATCCGTCTGCGCCGGTTGTGGCTGGCACTGCCCTGGATCGTGTTTGCAACGCCGAGCTATCTCAAGGGGCTGGCCTGGGTGCTGCTCATGTCGCAGGGCGGCTATCTCGTCTATCTCGGGCTGCTGACGCCCGAGAGCGCATCGGCCTTCTTCGGGCCGCCGGGCCTGTTGATGGTCATGGCCTTTGCGCTGTTTCCGGTTCCCTATTTCATCGTGCGCTCGCGCCTGCAGGGGCTCGGCGGCGAGTTCATCGATGCCGCGCGCATGGCATCGGCGCGGCCGGGCCAGACGATCAGGCGCATCGTGCTGCCGATGCTCGCACCCGCCATCGGCCTGTCGCTGCTGACGACATTCGCGGAGATCGTCGGCGATTTCGGCATGGCGAACACGATTGCCCGCTCGATGAATTTCGGCCTGCTCACCTATAATATCTATGCGGCGACGGCGAGTTTTCCGGTCGATTTCGCTGCGGCCGGCGCGCAGGCGCTGCTGCTGGTGCTGCTGGTCTCCGGTTCGGTGGCTGCCACGGCGCTGAGCGGTGCGCAGCGCGAGACCCGCTTTCTCTCCGGACGCAACCGGCAGCTCGTCAAATACCGGCTCGGCGGCTGGCAGATGCCGGCGCTGGTCATTCTCGCGGTACTTGCGCTTGGTGCCGCCGGACTGCCGCTCTTCGCCATCGTCATCAGGGCTTTCACCGTCTCGCTCAGCGATGCGCTGGCGCCCGGCAATTTCTCGCTTGCGGCGATGCGTACGGTCTTCGATCTCGGCGATGTCGCAGGGCAGGCGCTGGTCTCGAGCTTTGCCTATGCCTTTGTCGCGGCCATCGTCGCCGTCGGTTTCGCCACGCTCTTCGCCTACCGCATCTCGCTGGCGTCGCCGGCAACGCGCATGGTTTCGGCCGGGCTTGCCATGGTCGCGGTCGCCATTCCCGGCATCATCCTCGCCTTCGGCTATATCCTTCTCTACAACCGTCTTGCAGGCTTTCGCGATCTCGGCCTTTACGGCTCGCGCCTGCTGCTGGTGCTGGGTTATGCCGCCGCCGCGCTGCCTTACTGTCTGATCTTCCTCTGGGCAGCGCTCGACCGTCTCGGCGCATCGCTCGGCGAAGCCTCGCGTCTTTCCGGTGCCGGGCCGATGCAGCATCTGCGGCGCATCGTGCTGCCGCTGATCCGCCGTGCCATCGCCGTTGCCTTCGGTGTGACCGTCGTGCGCTCGGTCTTCGAGCTGCCGATGTCGCAATTCCTGATGCCGGCGTCAGGCCCGGCGCTGCCGGCCCTCATCGTCAATGATTTCACCCAGGACCGGGATGCGGTCGCCTGCGCACTGGCGCTGGTGGCGCTTCTCGCAGTCGCCATTGTCGCGGGTATCGCGGCGATTGCCCGCAAATTCCGTCCCTTTTCCAAGGAGGCTGCAGCATGAGCCAAATCATGAACCAGGCCGCACTCGAATGTCTGTCATTGTCGAAATCGCTCGGCGGCAAGCCGGTGCTTCACGATCTCGATGTCTCGGTATCACAGGGCGAGGTGGTGGCGCTGGTCGGCGCCAGCGGCTCCGGTAAATCGACGCTGCTGCGCTCGATTGCCGGGCTCATCTCCCCCGATGGCGGCGAGATCCGCATCGGCGGCGATCTCGTCTGGTCGCGCGGCCGGCAGGTCGATGCCGAGGACCGCAAGGTCGGCCTCGTCTTCCAGGATTACGCGCTCTGGCCGCATATGTCGGTGCGCGAAAACCTTTCCTTCGGCCTCGAAGTCAGCGGCCACAAGCGCGAGGAGATCCGCCGGCGGGTGGATCATGCGCTTGAGATCACCCAGCTCGGCGCGCTTGCCAGTCGCCGCCCGAGTGAGCTTTCCGGCGGCCAGCAGCAGCGCGTGGCGATTGCCCGCTGTCTTGCCATGCGGCCGCGCCTGCTGCTTCTCGACGAGCCCTTGAGCAATCTCGATGCAGCGCTGCGTGACGACCTGCGCTCCGACATGATGCGGCTGATCCGCGCCGAGGGCATGACGGCCGTCTACGTGACCCACGACCAGGTGGAGGCGATGGCCGTTTCCGACCGGCTGGC
This sequence comes from Hyphomicrobiales bacterium, assembly GCA_900471925.1. Lineage (GTDB taxonomy): Bacteria > Pseudomonadota > Alphaproteobacteria > Rhizobiales > Rhizobiaceae > Rhizobium. Next base: position 8,484 of record UCGV01000037.1, on the reverse strand, counting down.
GGTGATGGATCGTGGCGCGATCGTGCAGTTCGCCGAGCCGCAGGCGATCTATGCGGCCCCCGCCAATGCCTTCGTCGCCCGCTTTCTCGGCGGCTTCTCGCTGATTGCGGGCATGGCGCAGGAGAGCCATTTCGCCGTCAGCGGCAATGGCGGCGTGCTCAGCCACGCCACATCGGGCCTCAACGGCTCCGCGCTGCTCGTCGTGCGCCCGGAAGATGGCCGCCCGGCCGGCGATTATCCCGGCAACAACCTGACCGGCGAGGTGGTGGACAGCGCCTTCCACGGCCGCTGCTGGCGCCTGCAGGTGAAAGTCGGCGCCGATCTCGTGCGCATCGACTGGCCGAAACGCGAGGCGCCGGGCTCCGCGCTCGCCTTCTCGCTGCCGCCCGAGCGCTGCTTAGTGCTCCCCGCGTGAACTCATAAACAGAATCAAGAAAACGGCATAAGAATATGATAACACTCACAAGCATCACCTCGACTATGACTGCCGCCTTCCTCGGCTCCTTCGTGGAAGTCGTGGAAGCCTTCACCATCATCCTCGCCGTCGGCGTCACGCAGAGCTGGCGCCCGGCCTTCATCGGCACGGGGCTGGCGCTCGCCGTGCTCTTCGTGCTGGTGCTGATCTTCGGCCCGCTTCTCGGCCTGATCCCGATCGAGATCCTGCAATTCGTGATCGGCACGCTACTGATCCTGTTCGGCATGCGGTGGCTGAGAAAGGCGATCCTGCGCGCCTCGGGCTATATCGCGCTGCACGACGAGGAAAAGGCCTTCGCCGCCGAAACCGACCAGCTGAAGGCGCAGGCAGCCGACCGCCGCGCCGATTTCCTGGCGGGCACGGCAGCCTTCAAGGCGGTGCTGCTCGAAGGCATCGAGGTGGTCTTCATCGTCATCGCCACCGGCGCGCGTCCCGGCATGCTCCCCTATGCCAGCCTCGGCGCCCTGATCGCCTGCATCGCCGTCCTCCTCATCGGTTTCCTCGTCCACAAGCCGCTCTCGACCGTCCCGGAAAACACCCTGAAATTCGTCGTCGGCCTGATGCTGACGGCCTTCGGCATCTTCTGGGTGGGCGAGGGCATCGGCACCGACTGGCCGGGCGCCGACCTCTCGCTCATCGGCATCTTCGCCGGCCTCGCCATCTTCTCCTTCATCGCCGTGAAAATGCTGCGCGGCTACTATATCTCGCATTCGGAGCCTGTCGCCCAATGACCATTCTCAAGATCGCCTTCAAGGAATTGATCGGCATGTTCATCGATGACGGAGCGCTGGCGCTGCTCAGCCTGCTGCTGGTGCTCGGTGTCGGGCTTGCGGTGGAGGAGGGGCTGTTTGGCCCGACGGTCGGGGCGGTGGCGCTATGCGTGGGCTGTCTCGGGATCCTTGGCGAGAGTGTCACGCGGGCGGCGCGGCGGAAGTTTCGGCGGTAGGAGGATAGTTGTCTGGAGGCTGGGGCGGGGGCGCTTGGCGCCGGTGAAGCGAGGCGCCAGCCCCATCCTCCCTCATTCCTGTGCTTGTCACAGGAATCCAGCCGGCTTGCGTCTGCAAGCCGAAAAGACTCTTATATCTGATAGACTTATGGCGTCGCCGTACAAGCAAAGTCTCCCGCCGCGTAGACACGCGGCTGCTGGATTCCTGTGACAAGCACAGGAATGAGGGGAGGAGGAGTTTGCGCCTTAGCTGGACGGGGAGCGGTGGGGCCACGCGCGCCAACCTCGCCGATCATCAAATCCGGCTAGCGAATTCAAACACACACCACCCACCTATCGCCGTCTCTCCCGTGCCGCCGCAATCAGCATCGGCGTGGCCGCCGTCGCCAGCGAGCCGAAGGGCAGGCGCTGCAGTGCCTTGCCAACCAGAAACGCCGCCGCCATTGCGCCCGAGAGCTTCAGCCAGGGATAATCGCCGAGCTGGTCATGCGCGCTCGCATCGGCCCAGCGCAGGTTTTCCGTCACCACGCTGCCGGCCTGATGGCGGATGATATGCAGGCGGGCGGTGAGGTTTTCGATCTCGGTCCGCAGCTCATGCACCTGCCGCTCCAGCTCCTCGCGAGCAGCAGCGCGCTCCACGTCGATGAAGATTTCCTCCGCCGGTGCATCCTCGGCCACGGCCTCCAGATAGGCGCGGTACTCCGCCTCGCTCTCGAAGCCCTCGTGACGGATGGAATGGTCAGGCCCGTTCTGCCCGGTCGCGTCCTGCCCGGTCGCTTCCTTCAGTTCGTCCATGCCTTCAACGGCGTCCCTGCCTGCGGTGTTGGGCATTTCGGTCTCCTTATTCGCTGACGGTGTGGAAACGTTCGAGCGGGGAAAAGGATGCATGGAGTCATAACTCGGCCCTTCAACCCGTCATCCGCCTCCCGCACCATAGCCGCCAGGCCGATAACCCGCTAAACCACCACCACAAAAATCCCGCCACGGTGCCCGCCATGCCCTACCTCATGCCCCTTCTTGCCGCCTTTGCCGCCGCCTATCTCCTTGGCTCCCTGCCCACGGGCTATCTGGCGGGGCGGCTCTTGCGCGGCATCGATATCCGCGAGCACGGCTCGAAATCCACCGGCGCCACCAATGTATTACGCATCCTCGGCAAGTGGCCGGCACTTGGCGTCCTTGTCATCGATGTGCTGAAGGGTGTGGCGGCCATTGCCTTTGCCCGCTGGTTCTGCCTGCGTTTTGCGGGTGATCTGCCCGATGCTTTACCCTGGGCCGTCTGCCTTGCGGGGCTCGGGGCGCTGATCGGGCATGGGCGCTCGGTCTGGCTGAAATTTTCCGGCGGCAAGTCGGCGGCGACGGGACTTGGGGTGCTGCTCGCCATGTCATGGCCTGTCGGACTCGGGGCGGTGGCGGTGTTTGCCGCGGTGCTTGCGCTTTTCCGCATCGTATCGCTCGGCTCGATGCTGGCGGCCGTCACGGCCATCCTGCTTGTCTGCGGGCTGGAACAGCCGCTTGCCTACCGGCTGCTGGTGATATCGGGCGGGATCTATGTGATCGCGCGGCACAGGGCGAATATCCAGCGGCTGATGGCAGGGGCGGAGCCGCGACTGGGGAAGGTGGCGGGAGATTGAGGAAAATGTCAGCTTCCAACCGATAAACGACGACCACGCACAACCGGAACCACCCAACCGTGACAGACACCTGGAAAACGCTGGAGACCCGCACCCTCGTCAAGGATCGCTGGATCGATCTCAGCGCGGAAACCTGCCAGACCCCCGAGGGCCGCAAGATCGCGCCCTATTACGTCCTCACCTATCCGGACTGGGTGAATATCGTCGCCATCACGCCCGATGACGAGCTGCTGCTGGTGCGCCAGTATCGCCACGCGGCCGGCAGGACATTTCTGGAACTGCCAGGCGGCGGTGTCGAGGCCGACGATGTCGATCCGGCGGAGGCCGCGCGGCGCGAGCTGGAAGAGGAGACCGGCTATCGCGCCGGGCAGATGGAGTTCGTCACCACGCTCTATCCGAACCCGGCCTCGCATACGAACCGGCTGCACATCTATCTCGCACGCAATGCCGTGCCCTCAGGCCCGCAGCGGCTCGATGCCGGCGAGGAGGGGTTGACGGTGCATCGCCTGCCGGTGGCAGAGGTGCTGGCGGGTCTCAGCGCCGGCCTGCTCGGCCAGGCGCTGCATGTCGCCTCGCTGATGACGGCGTTGCTGGCGGCAGGACGCATCGGGCCTTCCGTCGCCGGCCGGTGATGCTGTGCGGGCGCTGTCTGCGCTGTCTCAATCCAGCAGATCGGCCGGCACCTTGCCGCCGTTTTCGGCAAGCTTCTTCATCAGCGCCTTGTGCAGGAAGGTGTTCATCTTGGCGCTGTCGCTGGTATCGCCGCCATAGCCGAGTTCGCCGGCCAGCTCCTTGCGTTCGGCAAGGCTCGCATCCATCCCGAGCGCCTTCATGAGGTCGACGATCGAATGGCGCCAGTCGAGCTTCTGGCCTGATTTTTTCACCGCGGCATTCAGCATCTGCTCGATATCGACCTGCTGCATCTGCGATGCTGCCGGTTTGGGCGGCGGCGGTGCGGGATTGGTGGTGGGTGCGGGCGAGGCCGCTGTTGCCGAGGATGCCGGTGCGGCTGCTGCCGGCGCCGAGCTGGCGGGTGCGGCGGAAGCGGCAGGTGCTGCGGTCGTCGCCGTTGCTGCCTCGGCAGCCTGCGCCTGGCCGAAAATCGCGTGCTTGATGCGGTCGAAAATGCCCATGGGAATCCCTCCTCCGGTGGTGGCGATAGGGAAACGCCTTTGTGGGGCAGGGGTTCCGTGCGGCTGTTCAATAGGAGGAGAAAACCGCTCTCCACCAAAGGAGGCGGGGATCAACCTGCCGCAGCCTCTTCCAGCGTCTTTAGAACACACCCGATCACGGGACTATCCTGCCCATCGAAGGAGGCCGGCTAACCTCGACCCTGCGGGGCCAGGTCCATCAATGACGTGATCGTCAGAGGCTCAGGTCCAAGCCGAGCATCCTGCTCAGGACGAAGGCGACGAGCCCCACGCCTACTACCGCCAGCGTGAAGACGGCAGCCATCTTGCCGCCCGTTCGCAGCAGCGCTCGCCTCTCCGCCTTCTCGCCTCGATCGTAATGCCACTTGACGGCGAAGAACATGGCAATTCCCAACGCGGCAACCTTGAACGTAACGAAGACTACTGGGACCCAATCCATATCGAAGACTCTCACATGCATCTGCTGCGCGCCTTATGATCCCATCTCAGGCAAAGGCATATGTCCTATTCTGCAACGCAGATATGTAATAGCCGATGGCGTTAGGGCCGGAAGCGGGCGTTGGTGGCATCTGCCGCATGCGTCCGTCAGAATTGAATCACGAGCAGCTCGGGAGGCTCCTTGTTGAAATCGGAATATCGAATCCAGCGCGGCGTCGCCTTGAACAACACGGCCCCTCTCTCGATGAACTCCGTGGCGGCCGGAAGGCTGGTGAGATAGGCTTCCAGGTATTGTTCGATATCTGCGGCGGGAACCCTTGTTGCTTCACCCTCGTATTGAACGGTGATGTTGTCGTCCCATCCGACAACGAAGGCGACGCCGGGGCGCTCTGCGAGATTGTCGAATTTTCGCGTGTGCGTGAAGGTGCTGAACACGATCTCGAGATTGTCCCGCACCGAAAGGTCGATCGTCGCCGCCTCCGGCGTTCCGTTGCGGTGGCATGTCGCGATGACCGCCAGGGTGTGCTTCCTCAGGAATTCAAGGATCATGCGTTTCGTATGATCTTCGTCCATCGCCTCATCCCCCAATGAGTATTCTCGATTTTCGTGCAGCCCCATTCGACAGCCCTTCCAGCTGTGGGGAAAGGCTCTTCCATGCACCCCCGGTCTCACCCCAGAACCTTGTCCAGCCAGTTGAACACCCGGAGATCCCGGAGCCCGTAGCCGCCGGGCTCGCAATGCAGATCCGCCCCGTCGGAGGCGGCGAAGGCGGCCATCATCTTCGGGCCTTTCAGCATCGCGTAGAGCTGCTGCGATTGGCCCGGCCAGAAGGCTTCGTTGGCGGGTTCGGTAATCAGCATCGGGCAGGTGATCTTGTCCGCAACATCCTGCAGCCGGTAGGCCATCGTCGCCGTGAAGGCATCGAAATAGGAGGTGACGCCATAGGGGCGCATGCGGAAGGCGAGCGCGTTCTTCGTTGCCGGGTCCAGCATCTTGGCCATGTAGCCATCGAATTCCTCCTTCTTGCCGGCCTTCAGCAGCGCCAGCATCGGCGGCGGCAGGCTGGCGGTCCAGGAGGTGGAGACATCAGTAACGCCGGGATCGGCGATCGCGGCGGCGATACGTTTTTCGAAGGCGACAGCGCGCGGCACCCAGTAGCCGCCCTGGCTGATGCCCTGGATGGCGATGCGTTTGGGATCGACATCAGGCCGCGTCAGCGCAAAATCGACGACCGGCGTCACCACATGCTCGAAATCGGGACGGAAGGGCATGCCTTGTTTCCACAACGCGTAACCCTGGCCGGGGCCGTCGAAGGTCAGGCAATCATAGCCGCGTGCCGTGCCGCCGGCGGCACCCATCATCCACATATCGAGTGCCGAGCCATCGCTGCCATTGACGAGGATCAGCAGCGGCCGTTTTTCCGCGCTGCCCTTGCCGCGGAAATAGAAGCCGCGCAGCGTGGTATTCTCGTAAGGGATTTCCACCTGCTCGATCGACGGCTCGAAGAGCGGCAATGATTTCAGCCAGCAATCGTCCATCATCTGCCATGCGGCCACGATCTTGGTCGCATCACCGGTGCCATCGGCGAAATAGGTGGCGCAGTCATAATGGTTCTGCGCCCAGAGCAGGGCCTGACGGGCGCTTTCTTTGTGGCCGCCGGCAAGCGAATCCTCCGCGATGATGCGCGCCTCGTCGCCGGCCGCGATCATGGCATTGTAGGCGCTGTCGAAATTGCCATCCTCGATCTGGCGCGTGAGATAGAGAACCTTGCCGACATTGCCGGCCTGATAATAGGCGCGCCCGAGGCTCGTCAGCAGCACATATTCGAAGGCGGAATTCTTGAAGAAATAGCTCGCCTGATGCGCCGCCATCGGCGTCGTCGGAACATTCTGTGCTGCCGGTGCCGCCCCCTGGCCGGCAACTTCGCTCGCCTGCGCAGTCGTTCGTGTGCCGAGACCTGCGGCAACCATGCCGAGGCCGAACTGTTTTCTTGTCAGCTTCATGAATATCCCCCTCCGGATATTGTTTTGCCCAATGCTGCAGGATGATTTTTACTTTAGCATTATTGCGGGGAGGCGCCAGAAAAGTTGCAATGGCTGAAAAACGCCCGCGCGATCATGATGTGTTTTGCATGTTGCGCGGTCCGGGTGATATGAGCGGCCCATGACCTTACAATCCGAACTCAACTGCCAGACCTGCGGCGCCTGCTGCTCCTATTCCAGCGACTGGCCGCGCTTTTCCACCGAGCTGGAGGCCGATCTCGACCTGATCCCGCCGCAGTTCGTGGCGGAAGATCAGTCCGGCATGCGCTGCGAGGGAAACCGCTGCACGGCGTTGAAGGGCACGATCGGCAAGGAGGCATCCTGCTCGATCTACGGCCTGCGGCCGGATGTCTGCCGCGCCTGCATGCCGGGCGATGCGGAGTGCCTGACGGCGCGGGCATCCTTCGGGATGGAGTGAGGGGGGCGTTCCCGCTATACCGCGACGTCGCTACTTGCAGTGCGCCGACTACAGGCGCCCATCACTCCATCACGAAAACTCGTTCGCCCTCGGCCCAGCCAGCGTCACCCGCCAGGTGGCGCGTGCCCGGAAATCCTGGGTCGCGAGGAATGTATAGGGTGTCGCCCGCCAGGCCTTCACCGCGTTGTTGAGATTATCCAGCACATAGTCGCCGTCATCCATGCGGGCGATGAGCACGACGTGGTTTTCATCGCGCGGGCCGATCACCACCGAGAGCGCCAGCCGGTCTGCGGGGAAGCCGGCATCGATCAGGTCCTTCATCTTCTGCAGCGCGTAATCCTCGCAATCACCCCGGCCGGATGAGGGCAGCGTCCAGATGTCGCCGTGGCCGGCGCCGTCTTCCACCGAGCGCACGCTCTGGTTCACCGAGCGGGTGACCTTGCGCAACAGCGCCATGCCGGCATCCGCCTGCAGCGGGTGGGCCGAGCTCGTGTGGCAGAGCCATTGATAGCGCGCGCAGGCCGAGGCGAACCCTACCGGGGCGCCGATGCTGCGGCTGACGGGCAGCAGCTGCCCGGCAAATGCTTGAAATTGCGTGGAAAAGAACACAAGGGAAACAACACATATAAATAGCCGCATGAATCACCCCTCTATTGTGCGGGCGGACAATAACACGACTAAGTATAAAATTTTAATAAAATTTATTACTTGCGTAATTAACTATAGATTAAGACACTGTGTCGCTATAAACAGTTTATTCTTGGAATTAACAGTTCGCTAATATAAAAAATCTCCGTGTTAACACCTCGTTAACCTAGGGAGAAACAAATGATTCGCAAAGCAGCGAAGTATAGCGTCGCCGTTGCTTACCTCTTGGCAAGCACCAGCCTCTCATTGGCCGCGCCGGCAGTTGTCAACTGCGCCACGGCTGCGCCAGGCTCGATCGAGGCAAGACTGTGTTTGCCCACCCAGTCCATCGTGAAGGATGACGACAGCCGCACGATCAACAACGACAGCAGCGGCAACCGCTTCGGCGCCAGCCAGAAGACTTCGCGCAGCGGCGGATCCACCGGTGGCCAGACCAGCACCGGCGATAACGGCAGCGGCAATGGCAATACCGGCGGCAATGGCGGCGGCGACGGCAACGGCGACGGAAACGGCGAGGGCGAGGGCGACGGTAACGGCAATGGCAATGGTCACGGCCATGGTCATGGCCACGGCCACGGTCACAACGGCGGTGGCAATAACGGCCACAACGGTGGCGGCAACAACGGCCACAACGGCGGTGGCAACAACGGCCATAACGGCGGTGGCAACAACGGCCATAACGGCGGCAGCAACAACGGCCATAACGGCGGTGGCAATAACGGCCACAACGGTGGC
>UCGV01000055.1 GCA_900471925.1 Hyphomicrobiales bacterium | reverse complement strand
ATGTAGCCGCAAAGTTGAAGTGTCCTGTTTCTGCAAAGTTGGAATGTCACACTCCCCGCGTCTGAATGACGCCTGGGAGATTGCGGATGGGATTGATTGCGATGAGCGAACGCGATCTGCAGCGGATTGAGGTTTTGTCGAAGGTGGTTGCCGGCCGGATGACCACGGTGTCAGCGGCGCATGTGCTTGACCTGAGCGAGCGCCAAGTGCGCCGGCTGCTGGAGCGTATGCGGACTGGCGGTGCGGCTTCGATCCGGCACAAGGCGATCGGCCGGTCGTCGAACAACCGGATCGGCGACGGGGTTCGCGATTATGCGATGACGCTGGTTCGCGAACGCTATGCGGATTTCGGGCCGACGTTGGCGACCGAGAAGCTGGCTGAACGCGATGGTTTGCGGGTGTCGCGCGAGACGGTGCGCGGCTGGATGGTTGATGCCGGACTTTGGCTGTCGCGCAAGCAGCGCCGGACGTTTCATCAGCCGCGGCTGCGGCGCGAAGCCTATGGCGAGCTGGTGCAGATCGACGGGTCGGAGCATCGCTGGTTTGAGGATCGCGGACCGCCTTGCTCGCTGCTGGTGTTCATCGACGATGCGACCGGCAAGTTGATGCAGCTGCGCTTCGTGCGTTCCGAAAGTGCCTTCACCTACTTCGAGGCCCTGGCGCTCTATCTCGAGCGTCACGGCGCGCCGATTGCCTTTTATTCGGACAAGCATTCGGTGTTTCGGGTGGCGAAGAAGGATGCCAAGGGTGGCCAGGGCATGACCCAGTTCGGGCGTGCGCTCTGTGAGCTAAACATTGAGATTCTTTGTGCAAATTCGAGCCAGGCCAAGGGTCGGGTCGAGCGGATGAACCGGACGCTGCAGGACCGGCTGGTCAAGGAGCTCAGGCTTTCTGGCATTGATACCATGGAGGCTGGCAATGCGTTCTTGCCGGACTTCGTCGAGGATTACAATGCGCGATTTGCGATCATCCCTGCCCGCCCGGACGACCTGCACCGGCCGCTGAATCTGGCGCCGGATCGGTTGACGGAGATCCTCTGCAAGCGTGAGCAGCGCTATGTCGGATCGCAGCTGACGTTCTCGTTCGAGCGTAAGCGGATCATGCTGGAAGAGACCGAGATGACACGTGGTTTGGTCGGACGCTATGTCGAGACCTATGCCTATGCGGACGGTCGTCTGGATGTGCGGTGGAAAGGCTATTCCCTGCCCTATCAGGTGTTCGACAAGGACCAGCGGGTGACGCATGCGGCGATCACCGAGAACAAGCGGTTGGGTGATGTCCTGGCCTATATCAAGGAGCGTCAGGAGCAGCTGGACAAGCCGGTCGTGAAGAGCAACAGCGAGAAGATCGGTTATAAACCGAGTGGTCGAAAGCCCGGTCGGAGGACGGACTTCCTGAACGATCCGGCGGTGATTGCGCGGCGCCAGAAAGCGCTGGCCCGGCAGCAGGCTGCGGAATGAGGTGTCTCAGAGCTAAAGCCGAATGGATGTGTTTACCACCCGCCCCGATCTGATCTTGCAAGCGGATCAGCCGCTCAGATCGGGGCTGATCGGCGTGCCGGAAAGCGGCCTTGCGGACATTTCTACTTTGCACAACGGCGGACATTCCAACTCCCCCGCCACATCGTATGTAGCCGGGTGGGTTCAAGAATGAAGTGCGACTTGCGAATGATACCAATGGGTTGTCACTCGCAAGGAAGCTGCAATGAAACGCACCTACTCCCATATCGACATGGATGAACGACGCAAGATCGCCCGCTGGCGTATGGCTGGACTTGGCGTTGGGATCATCGCCGAGAAGCTCG
>UCGV01000009.1 GCA_900471925.1 Hyphomicrobiales bacterium | reverse complement strand
ACCATCGTCGATTTCAGCCGCCGGTGAAGACTGATCAATTCCCCGCGCATCTTCACGCGCAACTCGGCATCGAGATTGGAGAGCGGCTCGTCGAAGAGAAAGGCTTTTTGGCGCGCCCGATCGCGACGCGCTGGCTCTGGCCGCCCGAAAGCTGGCTCAGTCGACGCGGGAAGCGACACGTTTGCCTATCGCAGATCAAGATCCGACGCTAAGTCGTCGCTTCGCTTGGCAAGGCCCAGACCGATAGGACCGTTCGAGGCGATGGGGTTAGGGCGCCCACGAACGATCCTATTTGCGATGGCGAAGCCATCGTTCGCTCGTAGAGCAATTCGAGTATGGCTGATAGCGCACTGAAATCTTTCGGATGATTTTTCAACGGGCTTGAGGAAAGTGGCGAAGGGCAATAGCTGCCGGCCATCACGGTCGCAGCCCTTGTCAAAGCGATCGCCAAGGATCGGCGCCTAGTCGATTTGCACGGGAAGGATCGTTGCGACTGAGACTTCGCCGTCAACCACGCCCCTTGTAAGATCCGTACGATTGCGATCGATTTCGATCACCGTGTAGAGTTTGTCGTCCCGGAACACGCTTGCGTTGATCGTCGTGACGTCTTCTGCTGGCCCAGCGTCGACTTCCATGAAATCAAGTTCGCGCCCGGCCGCCACGACACGCGCATCACCGGCCGTGCGAGCAGCCACAACGAGGACACCGCGGTTAGGACTGCCGCCCCATCGTGGATCCTCGGCTGCCGCGATCGGTTCTAGCCGGTAGAGGTTCAGTGTCTCGCCGATCTCGCCCGGCTCGGCTTGCGCCCGTGCGTCTCGCATCTGAGCGGCGCTTTCCACAGATTTGCCAAATCTATTAGGGGCTTGTGGCATTGTTGGGGGCGTCGCCGCCGCCACGCAGGACGTTTGACATCGTTCTTCTCCTCTTTCAGCAAAGAACAACGCGTGGCGCTGTTGGTTCCACGCCACGCCCATACGACCCGACGCGGTTTGGGGACTGCGCCGCATGCAGTGGCCCGGGGGCGCGCGCACCCAAGAGCCGCCCAATCGGCCGATCGGCTCTCACCTTGAGCGGTCAGGCGACGACCTTGCTGGCCTTCGCATTGGCCTTTAACCAATAGCAAGACAACGTCTGCGACGCCGCGGGGAAAGGACTTTGGCTACCGAGATTGGGGCGACCAGGCGGCGATCCCAAGGGAAAATCGATTCGTCGGCGAGATCGGCTGTCTGCCTATGCGCATCACGGCCGCCCGGAAGCGCGATCGGATGGCGGCGGGCCGGGACCAAACGGCCAGGATCTGCAATTTCCGGTGGCACCTCCAGGCCAGCCGATTTGTAATGCATCAGCAACTCATAGCGAAACGCACGGATTTCAAAACCCTCTTGCCCCTGGGCGAGCCAGTCGCTCAAGATCACATCGCATAGGACCGCGAGGTTCGTGTCAATTCCCGTGCTTTCATTCGCCATTTTGCCCCGCCTTTGAACGTTCGACTTTCGATACGACGCAGCTCCGACCGCTTCAGCGCGGTGTTTGCGAGCACAAAGTCTTCCAAACCGGGAGCGCGCCCTGACGGCTGGTCAGGCGCCAGTAGCGATCACTGGGTTCGAAGCTTAAATTCCGGGACAGCCGCCCACGTTGGCAAAACTTATCCGGTCGGGTCGTCCAGCTCACAAAAGATCACTATTATTATGAACGGAATTCCGCTCTACGTGAGCGACACTTGCGGAATTCCGCTCATTCGGCTAAAAGCAGCAAATGCGGAATACCGCTCTTTTGTGTGTTAAAAATCGGAATGCCGCATGATGTCCTCCATTTTCAACTATCTCGGTCAACAGCTGCTCGCAGCGCGGCGTCGGCGCGGTCTGAGCCAGCCTGATCTCGCCACCCGGGTGGGACGCAACCGCGCGCGCATATCGGAACTGGAACGCGATCTGGCGACCAACCGTCTCGGACGGGACCGGCTCACTCTTTTTGTGGAACTCTGTGACGCTCTTGATCTCGTACCGGTCCTCGTGCCGAAATCACGCGTGTCCGAGCTGCGCCCCTTCATCGAACACGATCCTGCCCCCTTGCGGCAGTCGGCACAACCATCCTCGGCGTTCGACGACCTGTTCATCGATCTCGATGATATCGACCCCGAGGAGAGATGATGGCAAAAACAGCGGCTGTTCTCGGCGTCTTCATCCTGGATCAGGAGCGTGGCACCGTCAGAGCAGGGACCCTGACGCGCGATGGCGATGGCGCAGTGTCCTTCGTAGTGGCAGAGCGCTTCCTGCGCGACACCTCCCGTCCGATCCTCAGTCTCGGATGGTATGATCCGGACGATGAGGGCAAGACGCGCGACCGGCTGGCCAGCCGTGGAGATAAAATTGGACTCCATGGGACATTGCCGCCGTGGTTTTCGGGCCTGCTGCCGGAAGGCGCGCTGAGAGAGCTGGTCATGTCGGAAATGGGCCCGGGCGATCACGACGAGTTTGACGTTCTGACGCGGCTCGGCGCCGACTTGCCGGGCGCAATCTTCGTTGTCCCGGAAACTGGCGTGCCGCAGTCCGCAGGCCCCCTCGATTTTCACAGGATCCAGGGATTGAAGGCGCCGCTCCCACGGGGCACCGTCAAGTTCTCGCTCGCCGGCGTCCAACTCAAGTTTACAGGCAATCCCGTGGGCGACCGCCTCACGGCACCCGCCCGCGGCGAGTCCGGCCGCTGTATCATAAAGATTGCCAGCGAACAATTTCCCGGTCTTCCGGAGGCCGAATATGCAGCGATGCAAATGGCCGCGATGATTGGTGTTAGGACCGCACGATGCCGACTTGTATCGCGTGAAGCGATAAGCGACATACCGTCTGAACTCCTCAGCCATGGAGAGAATGTGCTGGTCGTGGATCGGTTTGACCGGTCGCAAGAGGGCGGCAGAATTCACATCGAGGATGCCGGCCAGGTCATAGGAGCCATCGGCGATCGGAAATATACGATGGCAACGACCGAAACGGTCATCAACATGGTTCGTCGTTTCAGCTCAGATCATCGAGACGACATCCTGGAAGCCATTCGCCGCGTCGTCGCCGACATATTGCTTGGCAATGGAGACAATCATCTCAAGAACTGGTCGTTCTTGTTCCCGAGAGCGGGGGAAATCCGGCTTTCACCCGCCTACGATATCGTGCCCACAGTCCTTTTTCAGCCCAGCGACACGATGGCGCTCCGCTTTGTCAAAACGCACAATTTCGAGAGCGTCAATCTTCACCGCTTTGAGCGCGTCGCAAGCTTCCTGCGACTTGATCCCAGACTGATCCTTCACGAAGTCAAAACGGCCGTCATCCGGGCACTCGAGACATGGCCATCGGTTGCTCCCGATCTGCTGGGGGCGGAAAAAGCGGCGAGGTTGCTCAACCGTTTGGATACGCTGACCCTGGTGGCCGAAGTCAGAGGCGAGCCTGGGAAACATCACTAGAAAGCCAATGCAGCAGGCCGATAAACCTCAGGACTCGATCAATGCGATCCCAAGATCGTCGCGCTTTCGCCGGCGCAACCCGACGCCACTTTCGCGAATGATGATCTCAAGGGTCGGGTGAAGGTCATTGCGGCTAAAGCGGATTTATAAAACTGCATTGAAGTCCTCCAACACCAGGGACCGAAACGCACCCGCGTTCCGGAGATTTGAATTGAAGGAAACGCGCGCATTCCCGCGATCTACATCCGTTGTCCTCATGTCGGACGAGAGTTGTGGATCGGCGGGGAATCACCTTATTAGCAACATTGAATGTTCCACCGATATGCATGCATTAGATTAATTTTTGATTGTTGCACGCCCCTTGGAAATGGCGGTGAGAGCGAGCAGCTCAAAACGGTACACTGAGCCTCCCCGGGCTGGAGTGGTTACTTATTCAATCGCAGCCTTTTGAAAACTGTGCCGATCCAGAGGAAATCGCCGAAATAATGTCCTGCCTCGCTGATCTCGACGCGTGCTAAATGACCGGGCAACCTTCGGGGTCGACGGAGGTTGGACGCTTAATCAAGTGGATGTGCGATACTAGCGTGCATGGGAATTCCGATTCACGGGGCCGGGCAGCGACCTGTTGCATGGAAGGTCGGGCGTCACTCCAATTGACCCTGAGCTGCAAACAGACCTTCGGGTCTTCGTTCCCGATCCGGGGGCGCGGGCGAAATCATTCGATGTCCTTCCGAACCCAGACATTGACACTTCCCGCACTTGCGGGAAATTCGGCACGCCCATGCTCGTCTGTCGTTACCTCGCCCTCATGATGACCGAGGAAATCCTTGAAAACGACGTGAGCGTGATCCGCTCCGAGCTCCACGGTCTTTCGACCCGCCCCGCCGTTCGACATGACGACGATGCAACCTGGATTGCTGCCCGTTCCCTGCCGAACAAAACCCACGACCGTCGGATCGTCGAACAGGTCGATCTGGGCGCCGTATGCAAAGCGCTGACGTGCTTGGAGCAGTTTCGGCAGGGACCCGATGGCGGGCATTTCAACGGCCTGCACGTCCCCATCGTCTTTCCTGTCTTCATATTTGGCGCCGTAGAGATCGGGATAGAAGACGCAGGGCGTACCTTCTTCACGCAGAAGGATCAGCGCGTAGGCAAGCGGCTTGAACCAAGGTTCGACGCTCGCCTCCAGCGACTGCAAAGGCTGGGTATCGTGATTGTCCACCATGGTCACGGCATGGTCGGGCTTCGAGGAGACCAATGAACCATCGAAGATCGTTCGCATGTCGAACGCATCACCGGCCTTCGAAGCGTCGTGGAAGCGATGATGCAGGGCGACGTCGAACAGCATCAGCTGCTTGTCGACAAGATCCAGATAGTTGGCGAGCGTGCCCATGTCGGGATGCCAGTATTCCGCCACGACGAAGAGATCGGCGCCAACCGTGTCGCGCATGTGCCCGACCCAATCGCGGAAGAACCAGGCCGGGATATGTTTGGCGGCATCGAGGCGAAAGCCGCCGACCGGAACCTGTTCGGCAAACCACCGGCCCCAATATTTCAGTTCCTCATAGACTGCGTTATTGCGGAACTCGACATCGGCACCCATCAGGTAGTCGAAGTTTCCGAGTTCGTCATCGACCTCGTCGTTCCACTGGCCCTCACCGTATTCGTTCACCAGCTTGAAAACGCCGATCTCATCTGGCTGTTCGATGACGTCGACGCCGCTGAAGCACTGCTTGTCCCAGATGAATTCGGAATATTTTCCCTGTCGGGCCGGAAAGGTGAAGCGCGTATAGGCGAGCGCCTCGACTTCCTCCTCCTCGATCTGCGTCCGGTCGTCGGCATTGACGCGCCGGACAACGACCCTTTCCTTCTCGTCGGCACCCATCTTGTGATTAAGGACGACATCGTGGATCGGGCGAAGGCCATTGTCGTTCAAGGCCTGGCAGGCGGCTTGGAAAGCGGGGCGATCACCGTATTTCGTCGCCTTACTGCCTTTCTGGTCAAATTCGCCAAGGTCGAAAAGATCGTAGGTGTCATAGCCGACGGATGCCGCGCCGGACGCACCCTTGTACGCTGGGGGCAGCCACACGTCGGTGATGCCGCTCGACGCAAGGTCCGATGCCTTCTGAGCCACTTCGCTCCACAGTTCGCCACCGTCGGGTGTATACCAATGAAAGAATTGGAAGAGCGTGCGATTGCCCATATTAGACCTTGTTCAAACCAGTTGATGTGAGAGCACATGGCAAGAGGTGGTCGCTGGATTGCTTACCGGGCGCGGCACGGCAAGGAGCAGTTTGACAGGAGCTCCGGCCGCGTCGCATAGGGCCCGAATAGTGTGATCAGGTCGCGCGTCTGTTTGTCATCCAGGTTCTTCTGGTGCGCGAAATCCTTGACGCTGAGAACCTCGCTCAGTCGATTGGTCACAAGTGTCGATGGATGGAAATGTGTGCTCATTTCAAAAGCCCTCGGTGAATGCGCCCTAGAAATGCGGTCGTCTGGAAATCGTTCCATTCGCTACACGAGATCCTAGTCGCGGATGCGGCTTGCTTCGGCGCGTATCGCATTCATTCAATGTCCTCGCTTTTCAAGAACATCTGCGGCGGTTGAGCCGCGAGGGATGGAGAGGCATATTTTCCGCTTGTCGGGGAGCGGGGAGCGCCACCTTGCCATCTTAATGACTCGGTCGGCTGGAATGGGCCGGGACCTCCTTCCTGTCCGGGCACATTCTAAGGGTGCCTGGTTTCCTATAGCGATCGGAATGCGCAACCATTGTCGGAGGTTTTCGCTCCCCGTGACTTGCGGAAGAAAAGACAAGTCCTCCCTTGGCATTTCGGAAACGCAGGGCCGGTGAGGATAAAGAGTTTAAAGAGTTCTATTGACTTATAACAACTTACAAACACTTATAAGTTGCATACGATATAACTTGCTAAGGTGGATATAAGCGATGGATGAAATCCGCAATTGGATACGCGGAGACGCCCGCTGACAGCTGGCGCGCGGCCTGGTCGGCCGTTATGTCGAGACTTATGCCTATGCGGATGGTCGGCTGGACGTGCGTTGGAAGGGTTATTCCCTGCCCTACCAGACATGGGACACGATACGAGGGAGTCGCGTCGGTTTTCTTGTAATCTATGAAGAGGCCGGGCAATTGATCGGTGGAACCCATCGATCCTGAGGATCGCTACGCGGACAAGGAAGCGTATCGGAGCTTTCAGCATAGCGGCCTCACCATCGGTGCGAGAAAGCGGGAATTAGCGTCATCGGATCAGCGTCGAGCGCTGTTTAGCCCAACAATAATGGCCTCGGTCGAAACAGTTTCCGTCACGATCGTCGTTTCCCTTGATTTTCCGCGAAGCGTTTGAGCTGGCAGAGCTGGAGCCCTCCGCCCCGGCACGGCGAGATAGTCCGGACCATCTGCGTAGGGGACGAGTTCCTGTTCTCGCTTGATTGTTGGGTGGTCAAGTCCGTGCGCCGTGTTTTCGGGAGCGGACAGCGCGCCGATGCCCTGCGTGCCCTGCCTTGGGACGTTGCCACTCGGTAGCGCGCTGCGCCATCGATGGACGAACACGACGGCGGGAAACCATGACGCCGGACCTGCAAGAGCGCCACGCTTCAAGGTTATCGCGTCAGCGTACGATGCAGCACCCCTCGCACATGCCGCTGGAGGGCGTCGACCGCACCATCAACATTACGTTCCTTCAATGCATCGAGCACCTGAAGGTGCTCACGCATTGATTGAATCGTATTCACTGCATTGACCGCATCGAGATTGATCAGGCGAAGCAGGTACATTTTTTGCATCAAGCGCTGGTAGTTGGCGGTAATTTGCTCGTTGTCGAACGCGCCTATGAACGCTCCGTGAAAAGCCTGTTCCAGCGCCTTTACGGGTTTGGCAAAGATGCGCTGATCATTCACCTGACGCACATATTCGATGATTTCGAGATGCGCTTCGGCGGTGGATTGCACCCACTCATCGGTTACTCGAGGGACGAATCTTCGCAGCCCCTCCGCCTCCAGGAATTCGCGGAACTGAAACGTGCTGCCAACGAATCTGACGTCGGGGTAAAAAATTGCGACGCCCATGCGTTTGCGAACCTGTATCAGCCCTTCTGCCTCCAACAGGGTCAAGCTTTCCCGCAACGGCGAAAGAGACATTTCCAGAAGTTCGCACAGTTCATCCTGCTTCACGGTTTGGCCGAGCCTCAGCCTGCCGTCGAGCAATGCGTCGATAAAAGCTACGACGCCGGGATTGTTGATACCTCCGTCCACTTGGTTCCCTTCAAAACCAGAAATGCGGCTGCTTTATCCGGCGCAAGCATTTCTGTCACCCTACTCCTATCACTCGTTGACATTTCTCTTTTATACGCTTTATAAAATTTATATAGGCGCATTAAATATATTTATTGCGCCGCAAAAATCAAGAATATCGGCCGGAATTGCCGTGCTGTGTGTTGGTAGACGAGTTGCTGCCATTGCCTCGAGGAGGAGGAAACATGGAAGAAGGTAAGTGTGGACCAGCCGTGACGTTTACGCGTCGACGCATTCTGACATCGACGGCGGCGGGTGTCGCGGCTTTGACACTCGGCGGCGGCCTCAGCGCGCCGGCCCTTGCGCAGACCGCCAAACTGGGTGGAAAGATCACCTACTGGGGAGGTCTGATCTTTTCGGATGCCGCCAACAAACTGCTCGTCGACACGATCAATGCGTGGGGTAAGGAAAACGGCGTCGAGACTGAAGTCGTTATGATCAACCAGAACGAGACCGTACAGAAAGTCTCGGCGGCGATCGCTTCAAAGACCATGCCTGATGCACTGGACCTCAACCTCGACCTGCTGCTGCCGCTCTCGATCCAGGGCGTCTTCATGAGCCTCGACGATCTCTACGATCAGGTCGGCAAGGAGCAGGGCGGTTGGTACGAGGGCGTCGATCGTGCCTCCAAGACGGCCGGCGGGCGCACCGGCGTTCCCTTCGGCGTCAGCGGTAACCTTCTGCTGCGCCGCAAGGATCTGCTGGAACCGGCAGGCTTCAAGGAAGCGCCGGCGACTTGGGACGATCTCGTCAAACAGGCCGAAGCAGTCACCGGCAACAATGTCTTCGGTCTCGGCCTGGCGCTTTCCAATGTCGGCGACGGCAATGTGCAAATCAACGTGCTGCAGTCCTTCGGTGGCCGCATCGCCGACGATGCCGGCAAGAAGGTGACGATCAAGTCGGACGCGACAAAGACCTATCTGCAATGGGTCAAGAATGCCTGGGAAAAGAAGATTTTCCCGCCGGGCAACGCCACCTGGGATGGCGCCGGCGACAATCAGGCCTATCTCTCCGGTCAGGCAGCCTTCATCGCCAATACCGGCTCCGTCGGTGTCGCCGCCAAGACGCAGGATCCCGACCTTTATGAAGGCTCGGCCTTCTCGCCCCTGCCGGCCGGTCCGAAGGGCGTGATCTCACCGATCGCGCCGCAGCTTCGCGCCATCCCGAAGACGAGCCAGAACCAGGAGGCGGCAAAGGCGCTGATCCTCTACCTTTCCAAACCCGAATTCCTCAACGAATATTATAAGGTTGCGATTTACGGACCCGTGCTGAAAGGGCAGAAGAGCCTGGAGGCATTCACGGCGAACGACCCGATCCTGACGGCTTTGCTCGGTCTTGCCGAGACGGGCACGGCGCCCGCCTATCCCGACGTCTACAATGCCGCCTATGGCGAGATGTACAACAACTTCGTCATCCCGAAGATGGCGCAGCGCGTCGTGATCGACAATTGGGACTTCGACAAGGCAATGGACGAGGCCCAGTCGCAGGCCCAGGCGATCTACGACAAATATAAGTAAACACCCCCTTACCGAAGCCAATCTTCCGGCGGCGCTGCCGCCGCCGGTCTCATGCAAATGGTTGGACTATCGCCATGACGCATATTTCCGTCGATGCGCCGACCACTCCGAAGAGGAGAGGGCTCAGCGAACTTCTGCGTTTGAAGGCCTTTGCCTATATGCTGGTGGCGCCCGTCGTCATCATGATCCTCGGGCTGGTGGCCTATCCCTTCCTTTACGCGATCTATGTCGCATTCACCAACCGCGTCGTCGGCAATGATGGCGAATGGGTGGGATTTGCCAATTTCGCCTATCTCGCAGGAACCGCAACCTTCAGTTCCGCCATCAGGAATACGGTCATCATCGTCGTCGTCACCGACGCGCTGAAGCTTTGTATCGGACTCGGGCTGGCACTGCTCGTCAACCAGCATATTCCTGGCCGTGGCTTCTTCCGAGCCTTCCTGATGTTGCCCTGGGCGATGCCCGCCTTCGTGGCCTTCCTCACATGGCGCGTGCTCTATCAGCCGATCGGCGGCGGCATCAACCTGATCCTGACGCAGACCGGCCTCTACCCCTATGTCGTCGACTGGCTCGGCCAGAGTTCGACGGCGATGCCCGCCGTAATCGTCGCTTCGGTCTGGCGCGGCTTTCCCTTCTGGTTCGTGAGCATCCTCGCCGCCCTGCAATCGATCCCGAAGGAGCTTTATGAAGCCGCCCGCGTCGACGGAGCAAACGCGCTGCAGCGTTTCCGCGACGTCACACTACCCGGCATTCGCCAGGTCCTGATCATCACCGCACTTTTGTCCTCGATCTGGACGGCCAATGCCTTCGAGCATGTTTGGCTCCTGACCCAGGGCGGCCCGTCGGATGCAACCATGGTCTTCCCCGTGCTCGCCTATTACGGCATGCAGACGCAGCGGATCGGCGAAGCCGCCGCCGTTTCCGTGGCCATGCTGCCGGTGCTCGCGGTGCTCGTCATCGCAGCCACCTTCTTCATGCAGAAGGATGACGACTAATGGCCCATGCCCAAACTCGAGGCGCCGGCGCGCGCCACCGCACCGGCCTGATCCTGACTTACGCCACGCTCATAATCGCCGTTCTGCTGATCCTCTTTCCGATCTACTGGATGGTGATCACATCACTGAAGCTGCCGCGTGAGATCTATCGCATGCCCTCGCTCTGGCTGCATAGTTTCACCCTGATCAACTACCAGAACCTGCTCGGCCAGAAGGATTTTCTCGTTGCCATCAGGAACAGCCTCTTCGTTTCGGCGACAGTCACCGTCATCTCGGTGCTGATCTCCTCCTTCGCAGCCTATTCGATGGTGCGCTTTCGCTACCGCTTCCGCGGGCTGATCGGCAAACTCATTCTGTTTGCCTACCTGACGCCGACCTCATTGCTCTTCATTCCGCTGTCGATCCTGATGGCGAAGCTCAATCTCGGCAATTCGCTGACGGGCCTCATCCTCGTCTACCTCACCTTCTCGCTGCCACTCAGCACCTGGATGCTTCAGGGCTATTTCCGCGGCGTGCCGCGCGAATTGGAGGAGCAGGGACAGATCGACGGGCTCACGCGCTTCGGTGCGCTGATCCGGATCGTGCTGCCGCTGTCGGCGCCCGGTATCGCCGCCGTCTCGATCTTCACCTTCACCGGCGCCTGGAACGAGCTTTTGCTCGCTCTTGTATTGATCACCTCGGAATCGCAGCGCACCGCGCCGCTTGCACTCAACTATCTCATCACCAGCGACACGTTGCCCTGGGGGCCACTGATGGCCGGCTCCGTGCTCTCCTCGGTGCCGCTGATGATCCTCTATTTCATCGCCCAGCATTTCATGGTGCAGGGGCTGACGGCCGGCTCCGTCAAAGGATGAGCACGTTTCAATTTTCACCACGCAAGGGAGAGTAGACAATGAGTATCCGGATTGCTGTCGGGCAATTCAACGAATTGACCGACGAAAAACTGCGCTTCGCCGCCCAGATCGGGGCGACCGGCATCCAGATGAACACGCCGAAGCTGCCGGGCGAAGAGCGTTGGGAAGAGAAGGATCTGCGTCAGCTGGTCGAACAGACCGAGGCTTCCGGCCTCAAGCTCGAGGCGATCGAGAATGTGCCGGTTCATTTCTATCACAAGGTCATGCTCGGCCAGCCCGGCCGCGAAGAGCAGATGGAAAACTACTGCGAGACGATCCGTAATGTCGGCCGTGCCGGCATCCCGGTTCTCGGCTACCACTTCATGCCGAACTCCGTCTGGCGCACCGACCGCTCGGCTCCCGGCCGCGGCGGCGCCGGCAATACCCAGTTCGACCAGGCCGTCGTCGACGGCTTCGACAATGTCGAGGACCTGCGTCAGTTCCTGCCGACCGCGCTTGGCCACCGCTCCGCAATGCCGCTAATCGCCAAAGGCGACGCGGTCATCACGGAAGAGCAGATGTGGGACAACTACAAATATTTCATCGACGCAGCACTCCCGGTCGCTGAAGATGCCGGCGTCAAGCTGGCGCTGCACCCCGATGATCCGCCGGTGCCGATGCTCGGCGGCGTCGCTCGCCTGTTTTACAAGCTGGAAAACTTCGTTCGCGCCTATGACCTCGCCAATAGCAGTTCGGCCTGGACGCTCGATCTTTGCCTGGGCTGCTGCTCGGAAATGATTGGCGGGAAGAAGAACGTGCAGGAGATGATCGAATATTTCGGCCCGAAGGGCTCCATCTCATACATCCATTTCCGCGATGTCCAGGGAACGGTGCCGAACTTCATCGAATGCTTCATCGGCGAAGGCAATTTCGACCCGGCCGAAGTCATGGTGATGCTCTACAAGAACGGTTTCGACGGCTTCCTGCTCGACGACCACGTGCCCCAGATGGACGGAGACACTCCCTGGAACCATCGCGGCCGGGCGCACGCGATCGGCTATATGCAGGGCCTGATCCGCATGGCCCAGCACCTCAAGGCCGCCTGACCGCACATGATGCGATCGGCACCCGTGAACGCTTGAAGAAAAGGAACAGACAATCCATGGCGACGCTCAACCTCAACTCGGTGGAAAAATCCTATGGCTCGCTTCAGGTTATTCACGGGGTGTCGATCGACATCGCCGACGGCGAATTCGTCACACTTGTAGGGCCATCCGGCTGCGGCAAGTCCACGTTGCTCCGCATGATCGCCGGCCTGGAAACCATCTCGGGCGGCGAGATCCATATTGGTGAGCGCATGGTCAACAACCTGCCCCCGCGCGACCGCGACATCGCCATGGTGTTCCAATCCTATGCGCTCTATCCGCACAAGAATGTCGCGCAGAACATGGGTTATGCCCTGAAGCTCGCCGGCCGGCCGAAGGCGGAGATCGACAAGCGCGTCCGCGAGGCCGCAGAAATCCTCGATCTTACAAAGCTGCTTGACCGCAAGCCCGCGCATCTGTCCGGGGGACAGCGCCAGCGTGTCGCTATGGGGCGCGCAATCGTGCGTGATCCCAAGGTCTTCCTGTTCGATGAGCCGCTGTCCAACCTTGACGCCAAGCTGCGCGTCGTCATGCGTACCGAGATCAAGGAATTGCACCATCGCCTGAAGACCACGATCGTCTATGTCACGCATGACCAGATCGAGGCAATGACCATGGCGGACCGCATCGTCGTCATGCATGACGGAATGGTCGAGCAGGCCGGGCGCCCGCTCGACCTCTATGATCGCCCCACGAATATCTTCGTTGCAGGATTTCTCGGTTCGCCCGCAATGAACCTTGTGCATGGACATGTCGACAGCGAAGGCGGATTGCCTGTTCTCAAAACCCTCGACGGCTGCCGTCTCCCGCTGCCGACCACGATCCCGGCTGCGGCCGTAAACCGGGACATTATTCTCGGTTTTCGCCCCGAACATCTCTCTCTGTCGACAGAAGGAACGGAATTTAGCTTTCCGACTCGGCTCGTTGTGACCGAACCGACTGGCGCCGAGACGCTGTTGGCGACCCGCTGCGGGACGACCGACATCACCGCGCTTGTGCGAGATCGCATCGATGCGGTCCCGGGGACCGATATCACGCTCGCGCTGCAGCCGAAGAGACTGCATTTCTTCGACAGCGTTTCCGGGCAAGCGTTGCCCTTGCGTTGAACAACAAGCGACCAAAAATCGAGCTGATACTCGACCGAGGCGATATTCCCCGAAAGATGCACCAACCGCCGATGGCCCAATTCGTTGTGCGAGATTAAGCCCTCATCGCCCTATCAGACCCGAATACAAGCTGGTAACAGCGCCCCCGCAAACGGATCCGGCCGCTACCCGCTGATCTCCGCATGCTCACCGCTGTCTTCAGCGCCATGGGGATCGGTGCGAAACGCAATAGTCTTCCGTGCCAAATGATGATGAGCGGCGAGGGCGATGTCGTCGCCGGCTCTAAAAACGAGTTCCGGGCGGCCCTTGCCAAGGTCATGCTGGCCTCAGCGCTCTGCCGCCCAGGGACGGCAAAGCGCTGAGGCCGCAAAACCACCCAGCTGCAGCCTTTCGACCTGTCCTGCGCAAAAGAGCCTATCGGGCAGCAGGCCTTTTCCCCTCGTCCGGGGATGAAAAGTCGCAAAAGATTGTAATGATATTCGCGAATGCCTATATTCAGCGCCTGTCAGACAATCCGATGGAGTGTTCGTCCTTTGCGGCGATCATGGCTGACACCGGCCCCTTCGAATGCGTCGCGACGGGCGCCCCCTTTTTGATTGATGCCTGCAACCAGCAGGCCAAGGATAAGCATTGAACAAGTCAACTCTTGCTGCCGTCCCCGCGGCAGCAAAGCCGCGTGAGCGCGATGAGGCCGTCGTTCGGCCGCCCGACAACGGGAAAATATGCCCCTGCCTTCTCACCCGCCGTGAACTGCAGGATCTGATCGCCGATCAGCTCGGCTGACAGGCGTGGCCCCAAAGACAGCAAGGAAAATAGGATGCAGGTACTCGTCAGAGACAACAATATCGACCAAGCCCTCCGGGTGTTGAAGAAAAAGATGCAGCGCGAAGGGCTGTTTCGAGAAATGAAGGAGCGGCGCGCCTACGAAAAGCCGTCCGAGCGGCGCGTGCGCGAAAAGGCGCAGGCCATCAGCCGCCATCGCAAGGCCGCTCGAAAGAAACTGCAGCGGGAGGGATTGATCGCTGCACCGAAACGTAAGGCTTCGGTTCGCTCATCCTAAACCATGCGGCCGGACCGTGACGGTCGGCAATCTCTAAGCGGTAGAGCAAATGGACGAGCCCACTGTGACGACGATGTGCCAGGCACGTGCGCAAGATTGCTGCGAGCTTATCGCGGCGGAATGGCAGGATTGGGTAACCGGTGCGCCGCGGGCAGCGCACCGAACCAGAACGTCCATCTCGCCGCGAGCGAACCGGTGGCCGCAGACTTGGCAACCGTGAGGAAAGATGCCGAGCCTGTCGTTTATGCGCAAGGCAACTTGAAACCCAGCATGAACGTGATGAAACAGCTTGATCTCTTCGGCACACTCAAACCCGCCCTGCCGGACGGTGACGCCGTCCTCCTCACCCTGGATGAAGATCGCCGGAAGGGCGAGCGACTTGGTGTCGTTGACCACGGCCTCGAGCCAAATGCTGCAAGGATCCGGTTCGGCTTCCTCCCATCGAACCCGGCAGCTGTGTAGCGTGACCTACACCCAGTCGGGGTTCTCGAAGGATCGCGCCACCGTCTCGAAGGTCGCCTCATCGAACCACCCGTCCGGCGCCCAGTTCTCCCATTCCAGGCGGCGAAGCCCTTGCGATCCTCGGCGATCGCCACCGAGGGCAAAACCCGCCTGGCGGGCCAAGGGGCGCTTGGCGAACCAGAAGACGTGCCATTTGGCATTAGAATGGGAGTGAGCTTGCCGGCGCCGATCGATGTTAAGGCCGGCCGGTTCGTTGGTTCATCGATCCTTCGATATTGGAATCAGCGACCCTTGTAGGGTGCGCAACTCTCACCAACGACGAGCGAGGGCTGGAAAACGACGTTGCGGGGGTCGGTACCGGACCCGCGATTAATCCGGTCCACCAGCAGACGCAGCGCCTCATTGGTCATATCGATGACCGGATGCTCCGTGCGTGTCAGGCGCGGACGCAGGCCGCCGATGCCGGGAATGGTGTCCGTCGACGCAATCGAAATATCATCGGGACATTTGAGGCCGAGATCGGCGAGCGCCCTCATGACCCCAAGCGCCATGACGCCGTTGGCGACATATATCGCGGTCGGGGGCTCCGATTGAACAAGCAGTTCGCGAGCGACGGAATAGGCGGTATCCTCCCGAAATTCGCCGGCGCGGATATGGTTTGGCGCCGGCGTCAGCCCCCGTGCGCGCATGGCATCCAGCATGCCATCAAGGCGGCCGCGGCCTGTTGTCAAATGTAGGGGCCCGGTAATGGTGCCAATGCGTGTGTGCCCGAGATCCATCAGGTAATTGGTGACCTGCCGGGCGGCAGAGACGTTATCGATGGTGATCGTGTCTGTATTCTGCCCCTCGACAGTGCGGCCGAAAAGGACAGTCGGGATCGCTTCGCCCTCGTTATCGCGCTGCGGCTGTGTCGAAACGACGTCGACCGGGACGAGGATGATCCCATCGCAGGATAGAGCGCGGATCCGGGCGAGGATGCGCCGTTCGTTTTCCGGCTTCTCGTCGCTGTTGAAGAGGACAAGCGAATAGCCCCAGGCGGCAACCGCCGCTTCCGCGGCCCAGACGAGCCGCGCAAAAAAAGGATTGGCGAGATCGGCAACGACCAGCGCGAGCAACTGGCTGCGGCCACGCTTCAGGCTGCGCGCTGCCTGCGAAGGGGCATAGTTGAGCTCGTTGATCGCGGCGTTGACCCGCGCGCGCAGTTCCGGGCTGACATAGGCGGACTCGTTGACGACTGCCGAGACGGTCGCTGTTGATACCTGCGCACGAGTTGCCACATCTCTTATCGTTGCCATTCGCTGTCCGTAGCCAATCCAGCTAATCGTTTCGCCAGAATGCTTGCGGCAAATGTCGAAATTTGTCCAGATATCCGGCAAAAATACTTGCAGATCCGACAGAAATCGAGAATGCTAGCAAAACGGTTAGCTGGTGTTTGCTGAACATCTAGAGCAATCGGATTGGGAGGAAAGCTATGAAGTTCGTATCTTTGAGCGTCTTGCTCGCGGCTGCGGCTGCGACCGTGGCCGCCGCGCCGGCACATGCAGCCGACAAGCCCTTGATCGGTCTCGTTTCCATTGCGGCGACCGAGGCCAACAATGTGCGCTACATAAACGGCGCCAAGAAGGCTGCCGAGGAGCTCGGCTATGAAGTCTCGGTCGTCGATGCCGCCGGCAGCGCTGACCAGGCCAACGCCGCTATCCAGAATTTTGTACAGCGTGGTGCCTTTGCAATCGCCGATCTCGTCTTTCCGGCCTCCTCGATCGGCGCCGGCCTCGACGCGGCCAAGCAGGCCAATATCCCGGTCGTGACCTGGGGCGGCGGGCTAGGACTAAGCGTGGCGGCCACGAACGGTTCCGGCGCGCCGATCGCCGAACCGGTAATCCAAAAGATGATCGACGATCTGGGCGGAAAGGGTGAGCTTCTGGCGTTGACCTACCGCACCGGCGAAGTCTGCCGGAACCGTGAAACTCTGATGGACAAGATGCTGGAAGGCCACCCTGACATCAAAGTGACCAAGAACGAGGTGCGCATACCTGGCTATTTCGAGGACGGCGCGCAATATGCGAATGCCTGGCTTGCCTCGCATCCTCCTGGAGATGAGAAGCTTGCGATCTGGGGCTGCTGGGACGATCCGGCCATCGGCGCCATCGGCTCTCTGCGTTCGCAGGCACGCGACGACGTCAAGGTGTACGGCGTCAATGGCAATGCTCAGGCGATCGAAAACATCAAGAATGGTCACATGACGGCGACGGCCTGGGAAGACAGCTTTACCGAAGGCTACGACATGGTCAAGCTTCTGGGCGAGATCAAGAAGGCCGGTG
Source organism: Hyphomicrobiales bacterium (assembly GCA_900471925.1). GTDB lineage: Bacteria > Pseudomonadota > Alphaproteobacteria > Rhizobiales > Rhizobiaceae > Rhizobium. The sequence goes on along the minus strand of UCGV01000009.1, from coordinate 166,326 downwards.
CAGGCTGGCAGCCGAAGGCGGTGGAGGTCCCCGCAGTGCTGATCACCAAGGAGACGGTTGAGGATTTCCTGAAGCAGCATCCAGATGCCGTTCAGTAAGCAGGTTTGAGACAGCGATCGGAAGAATAACAATGCTTGCGTCCAACCCGGAAAAGGAGGCGTCCGCAACGCCTCCGTTTCTTGTTGCCCGTGGGGTCCGCAAGGCCTACGGCGGCGCCCAGGCCCTGAAAGGCGTCTCGCTGACGCTGCGCGCTGGCGAGATCCACGGACTGGTGGGCGCAAACGGTGCCGGCAAATCGACCCTGATCAAAGTCCTCGCCGGCCTGACACATGCCGATGCCGGCGAAGTCCTGATCGACGGCAATCCGGTCGTGATAGGCAGTCCCGCCGTGGCATCCGATCTCGGCATGAACTTCATCCATCAGGAGCTAGCCTTTATTCCCGGCATGACGGTTCTCGAAAACATCATGCTTGGCCTGCCGAAAAAGACGCGCTTTGGAATTGTGGACTGGAAGGCGATAGCCCGCGATGTCGAGCCGGTGGCCAGGCGCGTAGGCGTGACCGCGCCGTTGAACGCCAAGGTCAAGGATCTCTCTACGGCAGAAAACTGGCTGATTAACATCTGCCGGGCGTTGATGCGCAAGGCACGGCTGATCGTCATGGACGAGCCGACGGCGTCCCTGTCGGCAGCCGAAAGCGAGACGCTTTTCAAGATCATCGAGGATCTCAGCGCGTCCGGCGTGTCCATCCTTTATGTTTCGCATCGGCTCGACGAGATCCTGCGGCTCTGCGCTGCAGTGACAGTTTTTCGCGACGGCAACTTCATCACCGTGCTCGATCGGCCTGCTTTGACGCGTGCCGTGCTGGTCGAAGCGATCGTCGGCGGGGTCGTCGAGACCCTAAGCCACGAAAGGGACCATGTTCGAAAGGAAGTGTTGCTGTCGGTTTCACGGCTGACGCGCCTGCCGAAGGTCCAGAATGTCACCTTCGATCTGCATCGCGGCGAAGTGCTCGGCATTGGTGGGCTGGTGGGTGCCGGTCGCACCGAGCTTGTCCGGCTGCTCTACGGCGCCGACCGCGCCGACGCCGGTACCATGACGCTGGATGGCGAGCCTTTCGCGCCAAAGAACCCGGCACATGCTGTCAAGGCAGGCTTCGGGCTGGTGCCCGAAGAGCGGCGCGCCGATGGGCTCTTGTTGACGAAGAGCGTTGCCTTCAACCTCCAACTTTCCAATCTTTCAAACATCATCCGCAGTCCGGTCCTGCCGCTTATCGATTATCGTCGCCGCGAGACGCAGTCATTGAAGATAGTGCGCGATCTTTCGGTGAAGGCCCAATCGATCGAGACGCCTGTAGGGCTGCTTTCGGGCGGCAACCAGCAGAAGGTGGTCATCGGGCGCTGGCTGCTGCGTCAGCCGAGGATCCTCATTCTCGACGAGCCGACCCGCGGCGTCGATATCGGTGCCAGAGCCGACATTCACAGGCTGATAAGGGACTTGGCAGCCGGCGGCATGGCGGTCATCGTTGTTTCGTCGGAACCTGACGAATTGCCGGACCTGTGCGATCGCGTGCTTGTCATGGCTGAAGGACGGATCGTGCGTGAATTGAACGGTGCCGCGATCACCCGCAATGCATTGGTCGAAGCAAGCTATGCTTTCGAAGGCGCTGAAAGGAACTGATATGAGCGATCTTGCCGTTTCGACCCGCAGGCTTTCGCCGGCCACCAAACGCGCGCTCGGCGCCTTTGCCCGCTATGCGACGATCATCGGCCTCCTGGCGATGATCATTGCCTTCTCGATCCTGTCACCGCGGGCGTTCCCGACAGTTTATAATTTCACCAACGTCCTGAACCAGACATCGCTTGCGATGATCATCGCCGGTGGTCTGACACTGGCCGTCATTGTCGGCGAGCTCGATCTCTCCATCGGTTTTGCCGCGTCGCTGCACGGCGTTCTGGTGACCGGACTGATCGTTTCGAGCAAACTGCCGATCGGTGTGGCGATCCTCATCGTCATCCTGCTCGGCGGTCTCATCGGCCTCGTCAACGGTCTGATCGTTACCAAGGTCAAGGTCAATTCGGTCATTGCCACGCTTGGCGTCGGAACGATATTGACCGGCCTGTCCTTTGCCTATTCCGCCGGCGTACCGATTACCGCCGGGGTTCCGGAGGCCTTCCTGCAGGTCTCACTCGGACGCTGGTTGTTCGGTATTCCAAACAACATCGTCGTTATGATCGTGGTGCTCGGCGGGCTCTGGGTTCTGGTCGAGCGCACGGCGCTCGGTCAGGAGATCCAGGCTGTCGGCGGCAATCCGTCCGCAGCCCGGCTCGCTGGCATCAATGTCGACCGCATCAAGATTCTCGGCTTCGTGATTTCCGGCATGTGTGCGGCATTGACAGGCATTCTCCTGGCTTCACGCCTCGGCAGCGGCACGACGAGTGCGGCGGATCCCTATCTTCTGACAGCCTTTGCCGCTGTCTTTCTTGGCTCGGCGACGCTTCGCGACGGCGAATTTCATGTGTTTGGGACATTCATCGGGGCACTGATCATCGCCTTCGGCTTCAACGGCCTGAATATTTTCGGGGCACCAACCTACTCACAATATATCTTTCAGGGCGCCATCCTGATCATCGCCGTCGGCCTCTCAAGCCTCGGCCGCATTCTCTCGCAACGTTAGGAGCATACGATGTCCAATCTTTGGGAGGTCCACGTCATCGAATTTGCACGGTCGAAAGACCAGCCGCTGATCGACCTCGTCAATGGTGCCCCGCCATCGAAAGTGCTCGACCTGCCTTTCGGCTTCGTCCTCGCCCAAAATGGGGACAGGAATGTACTGATCGACACCGGCTTTCTCAACGAAGGCAGCGGCGCTGAATTCTCAAGGAAGTTCGGCATTCCCGAATGGATTTCGCCGGTGCGAATGCTCGAAGAGCTCGGCGTTAAGGCTGACGACGTCACTGATATCGTGCTCAGTCATGCCCATTTCGACCATATGGGTTCGATCTCGGCTTTCACGAGGGCGCGTATCTTCATTCAGAAGCGCGAATGGCTTTCCTGGAACGAAGCGATGGCGTTGCCGCCACAGTATGGATTCCTGACAGCCATCATCAATCCCGATAACATGCGCTCGGCTTTTGACGCGGCTGTCGAGCACCGCCTTATGCTGGTCGATGGCGACAAGGACAATATTCTGCCCGGGATTCACGTCCGTCTCGGTGAAGGCCACACGCTCGGCCAGCAGTTCGTAATCGTTGAAACGCCGCGGGGACGACTGCTGGCGGCAGGCGACTGCATCTATTCGAAGCTCAATCTGACCGGCCACAAGCACGACGGCGTCTTTGCGCCACTGAACAACGGTATCGGCAGCATCTGGAAACAACTGGAGACCATGGACCGCATCAACGACGAAATCGCGGGCGATATGTCTCGGTTGATCATGATGCACGACAATGACCGTTGGTCGCACTTGCCTCTTGTGAAGGAAATCGACGGATTTAGGATCGTCAAGGCCTCCTGACACCGAAAGCAGTTGCAGTGGTAAAGTCGGTGAATAGGGCGAGGGAGTGGTTTTGATGCATTTTCCTTTCCCGCCACGGCGAAAATACCGAGTCACTAAAGCAAGCTATTTTGCTGGCTCAGAACAAATTCACAGCCGCTTGCCCTTGCGGCGGAAGCGCCGAGGGTCCCATAATATGATCGGTGGGTTCTAGAATGAAGTGCGAATTGGCAGTCGGTTTGTGCGACTGTTTTAAATTCAAGGTCCGACCAATTTATAATGAAAAGCCGCCCTTGGGAATCTTAGCGCGACCTGCGCTTCAATCATGCCTCCAATTCGCTCGACATCCGTAATCGGCTCAACGCGACACCCCGCACCGAAAGAGCGCTAACGCCGCGTTGCGTCGCCGCGCGTCGGCGGCGAACCGCCGCCAATGCCAGACGGGCAACACCAACGCCCCGTCACTCCGGCTTATGTCCCGAAAGCAGCCAATGGCACCGTCTCGATGACGCGCCCGTCTTTCGGCAAACAAATGCGCCTGCGAGGAGGAAATTTATGCTTCTGGAGTTTTCTGCAAAGCAAACACAGAATCCAGAATGGTCGCAACTGTGCGCAGAGTGGATGGCGACAATGACTGGATCATTTTGATAATGCGACGCCTCTCGTTGGCTTCCTCTTCGGACGAACCCCAAAGGTGAGGCGCGGCGTCGAAAAGCAGATCATCGGGGTAGATGCCGAGGACCTCGCAAAGATGAAGGACTTGCGTTGCATGAAGTTTCGTTATCGCGCGCTCGTATCGTCCGTAGACCTGCTCCAGTGAGCCAATCAAGAGAGCAAGCTCTGCCCGCGATAAATCTTTCTCAATGCGGAATTGTCGCAATGATGCAGCAATCGCATCGTCCATCTCCTGCGGTGTGGAAATGCCGGCGAAACCGGGCCGACGATAGATGGGCCGTTCAACTTTCGGGTCCTCGGTCGGCTCGAGCCCCGCCTCATTGATAAATTCGTCAGTCCTCGCCGTCATGCATTCCCGCCCAATTTCGTGCGCGGAGTTATATCATCCGTTCGGTGATTGGCTATGTGCTTTTCACAAACCCTGAGGTCGAGACCGGTGCTTTTCGACGCAGAGCCAGCCACTGCTTCAACACGGCAACACGTGTCAGACATCGATGAAGAAGACGAGGCGAGGCCCGAAGGATGACATGACGCGGACCACTCCACGACAGCTCGCGGTTCCTCATGATGCAGCAGAGACTTTCGGATGACCCCAGCATATTGCAGGAGATGTCGCAGTGGTCTTGTCTATCGATAGGATGGGATTCCAGCGCGCGGAGATGATGCCGGCGGATGCGAAATTCGCCTCGATCTAGTTGTCCAAATCAAAATAGAATCGGGAGCTGACGTGCGTTTGCGGGTCTCGAACATCGAAAAAATACGGCTGCTGACGGCGCGCCCTGGCCATATATTCTCTGTATCCGCATCTCCTACCGGCGTCGTAAACTCTTGTAATGCCGTCTTCTCCGACTTCGCTTCGCGTGCCCTCCCCGCCCCTTCCAAACTGACTTCGACCATCGCGACAATCACTTATAGCCCGGGTGCAGCGTGACAGTTCCGAGTTCGCAAAGCCGTCGCGACCATCTTCGCCTGCGGTTGGAGACCAGCCGGCGGGGCACTCGGCGAACGCCTCATATCCAGGCTTGCCAGCCCCGCCTTCCGGGCAGGTTGGCCACGAGAACCCGGGCTCTTTCATGTCCGAGATCAATCGGTCCATTGGAGGATGGCACTCGGGGACCCCGTGCCAGGATGGATTGGACGAGGCCGCGCACAGCAGCACCTCGCATCCCCACTCGTCGGCGAACGCATGGCGTGGACAGATCGCAATCAACACCGCAAGAAGAGCGACGAACATGTGCTTCATGGACTTTCCCAGCTGTTTGTCAGCGGTCGGTGCGCTTTGGCAAGCGCCTGGCATCCGCAAAGGGTGGCGAGATTTCGAGGCGCCTTTCACGCAAAAGATTGTAGTCGGCGACCGGCCGTCTGCTGACGGTCTTGTCGACCGCTTTCATCCGCCACTCATCCATGTCGAGGACGTAGGTCCCCCACATCCCGTAGCGCGCCGCCTTCGCCTGACGTTCAGCCAGGTGGTAGCCGATCGACAAGCCCGCGTTCTCGACCACCCTCGCCCAGCCAGCCCTGAGGAGCTCGAGCGCAAGATCCCGGCCTCCGGCCCGGCAGCGTCCGGCCAGGTCATCAGGCCCTGCAAGAACACGACACTCCACCTGCCTGTCTTGGATCGTCCGCTTCAACCAAGCCTTGGCAAATGCCCCGCAGGGTACTGGCTTGAGCTTGTCACCGGTTGCCATGGCGCGATCCGGATCAAAGGCCCATTGCGGCAATTCGCATGTATCGATGCCAGCAAGCTTCACCCGAAGCCCATAATCTGGAAGCCAAAGTGTCCGGCCATCGATGACCGATGCGACACCGGTTAATGTAACGGTTGTTTGGATTGCCGATGTCGGATGCAAGGCCTCTTGCCCTTCGGGCAGGAGATCTGCCGCATGCGTCACGCTCGCGACAAGCCAAATGGCCAGAACGGCTCCGCATTGCCCTATTCTCATTTCCGCGCCTTCCCTTGTGATCCCGCTTGGCCCAAAATCAGCGCCGGATGCGGTACATCCGCGAATTGCCAAAGCCCTGCCCTGGCCGCCCTCGCCCGCTGCTCAGCAACCGCATAAGCTGGGTTTGCGGGAAGCCCGCGATTGTCGAGCGCTGCGAACGCGTAGCCGCTGCCTACAAGGGCGGTGCCAAGATCGACCGTTTGATTGCCAATCGCAGCCGAGCAGACCACGTAGGCGAGCTCAGACGTGATCGCCAAAGGGGTACAGCGCGGATTGGTATCCTTGATAAAGGCTGCGAGGAACGCCATTGAGGCATCGCCGCAATCGAGCCGCCGACCCGTCGCGTTTGTAAACCAGGTCCCGCGCAGGCAGGATTGAACACCGAAGAGCCGGTACCGCTTCCCATCTTCGAGCCACGTGTCTCCGGAGACCAGGGTTACGCCGGGATGGACAACAATGACATCCGCCGGAATGAAAGCGGCTGCCACAGAAACGCTTGCGCCAAACCAACAGACGACTGCGATGGCTACGATATCCCATTTCATCGGGACACCCTTGGATCTGCCCACATCCCAAACCCCTGACGGCCGATCTTTTCAGCATCCGCCAAGTCTGGACGCATCAGGGTACCATCCGGCTTCTTCGCGAGCCGCAAGGCACCGATTGACAGGAGTTGCTCCTCGAGATTGTCGACGCTGTCGAGCGAGCCCGGAAAATAGTAATATCCAAAGCACGTGACGTCCTGGTTGATCGCGTTTTCCTCAGAGACGAATGCTCGGCAAAGGATCACCTTCGGTGACGTCAACAAAATCTGGAGCTGTTGCTGCGCAAAATCTGCGCACGAGCCTGAATAGTTCTCTCTCCGATTGACCATGTCGCCGGCGCAGGGCGCAAGGCCGTACAGGTGTAGGTTGGTTTTGCGGTCGACAACAATGTCCGTCGACGAGCCGGCGCGGAAGCCAGACGGGGACGCATATCCCTTTCGCGACACAACGGTTTTCGCACCATCATAATACTCAACGACAAGCACCGTTTTGCCGGGTGCTGCAAGAGATCTGATGTAGGCCGGATCGACGGCGCTCACTGCGAAGGCGCCTTTCACCGCCGACAGTAGCGCCGCCAGCGCCACGGCCCACACACCAGCGTTTCGAACCAAATCCGTTCGGTCCATTTTCGTTCCACTCCCGGAGCTTTGGCCCATCACTCGCAAACAACTAAACCTATTTCAGTTCATTTTGCAATTGACAATGAATAGAATTTGCTGTCGTTTGCCTTCGGATGCAACGCACGGATAGCCCGATGGCCAGCAGGTATTTCCTCAACCTCACCGCAACGGTGGCATGCCTTTTCGCTCCAATATCACATGCATTAGGCTCAAACTCCTTTGATTCTGGACGGTTTTATGTCCCCACAGCTGGAAACAAAGCCGGGGGCTCGATTGATACGACGGAGTTCGCGATCGACCGTTCCGGTATCGTCAGCCGAGTTCCCTCACAGCCTCAAGGAAGAACCTATTTTGGTTCGAATCCCGGTTCTCGATCTGATAATCCAAAAGCCACCGCAAACAGCACATTTCCTTTGAAGAAGGAACCCGAATCGGTTCAGCCAGTCCTCACATCGGTTCAGGTGCCATGCGGCCCCTCCCCGGCGTCGGTCGAGGAAATCAAGACGATGGTGGTCACCGCGGCAAACCGGTATAGCGTCGATCCGGACTTTGCCTTGGCCGTCACTTGGACGGAAAGTCGCTTTGACCGCGTTCGAAACAGCCCCAAAGGCGCTCGCGGACCAATGCAACTCATGCCCCAGACGGCACGGCGCTTTGATGTTGCCGACGTTTGCGACCCTGGCGCCAACATCGACGGCGGAGTGCGCTATCTGCGCCGGCTCCTTGATGAGTTCAAAAGCCCGATCATCGCGGCTGCCGCCTACAATGCAGGTGAGCAGGCCGTCTACGACAGTGGCGGCGTGCCGGCCTATCCCGAAACCGTCCGCTATGTCTCCTCTGTCATCAACCATCAGTTCGGTTTTCCCGCCCCGATCACGGCGAGGGCGGGCCGCAAATCACCCATCGACATCAGTGACACCTCCACGACCGACGTCATCGGCGCGCGAGCACCGAAATTCGTCAGCGGCGTCATGCAGTTCTGAAGCAAAGGAGCAGATCATGAAACCTGTCTCATCGCCCCGCGGGAAGCGGCTGGTAAGGGGTATCGCCATCCTTGGCGCACTTGCCCTCGTACAGTTTGCCTCCGCTGATCTTGCCATGGCGCAAGCCACCAACCAGGCGTTTGCGCCCCTCCAGACGGTCGTGCAGGCGGTCGTCGATTTCATCACCGGGCCCTTTGGTCGGCTCATTGCCATCATTGCCGTCATCGGCCTCGGTTTTCTTGCATTCGCTGGCCGGCTAAGCTGGTTCACAGCAGGCGCGGTCGTCCTCGGCATCGGACTGGTCTTCGGGGCGCCCGCCATCGTCGATCAGCTGATCTCCACGGTCGGGAACTAATCGATGGCGACCGCTCCGGATGACAAGCCTCACTTGACCCCGCTGGTGATCGGCCTCACCCGCTCTCCCACGCTCTGGGGCGTCCCCTACATGGCGGTCGTGCTGGTGATCGGCCTGACGATCATCGCCTGGCTCGTGACCAACGCTCTATGGGCACTCCTTACGGCACCTGTCGCTTATGCGGCTCTCTTCACCCTCTGTAGCTGGGATGCACGCGTGCTCGACGTGCTGCAGGTCTCCAGCCGCCTGACGCCCCGAACGCCGAATAAGACGTTCTGGGGCGCCAATTCCTATGGACCGTGACCATGCTGAGCGTTATCCGCGAAGAGCTCGGCTTCGGCCCGATTGGCCACCGCGAACGGCCCATGGCAAAGCACATTCCCTATCTGCGTCACGTTGCCGACACCGTCATCAAGCTTGAAGGGGGCGCGCTTATGAGCGTCATCAAGCTGGATGGTCTCTTTTTCCAGACGGAAGATCAGGCCGAGATCAATATGCGCTCGGTCGTGCAGAACACGCTGATCAGGGCGCTCGGTTCCAGCCGGTTTTCGCTGTGGTCCACCGTTGTCCGGCGGCAGGTCGATACATCCATTGACGGCGCGTTCGACGATCCGTTCTGCGCCGAACTCGATCGGCGCTATGCGGCCTCGCTTGGCGGCAGGCGCATGTTTACCAACGAACTTTATCTTACGGTGCTTCGATCGGGGATGCGCGGCGCACTGGCAGCAGGTGATCGCGCGCGCCGACTGCTCAGCCGCACGTCCGGGCGCGATGGGCAAGCTGATCAGAGCCGTGAAACGATCAACGAACTCGAGGAACTTGTCGGCAATATTGTCCGTGACCTGAACAAATACGGTGCAAGGTCACTCGGCATCCGCTCGATCGAAGGGTCGCCCTATTCCGAGCCGGCAGAGTTTTTGAACTCCGTCCTTACGTGTGGCGTGCCGCGAAAGATGCGCCTGCCGCGTATGGGGCTTTCGAATTTCGTTGGCACATCGCGGCTGCATTTCTCCAGGCGGACCATGCAGGCGCAGGGACCGGTCAAGCAGGACGACCGCTTCGGCGCGATGCTGTCGATCAAGGAATACCCACCCTTCACAGGTCCAGGCATGCTGGACGGTCTCTTGCAGGTCAATCACGAATTCATCCTGACTCAGTCCTTCACGCTCGCGGACAAGCCGATCGCGCAGGAGCGGATCACACGTCTGAAGCGGCAGATCGGTGCTTCGGACGAGGCGGGAAGCGATGTCGAAACCGATATTGACTTCGCGCTGAACAGCCTGCTGAACCAGGAAGCCGTCTTCGGCTTCCACCATCTGTCGCTCCTCTGCCTTTCGCGGGATCTCGATGGGGTCAACAAATCGGTCTCCGACCTCGGCGCCTGTCTTACCGACATGAACATCAACTGGCTGCGCGAAGATCTCAACCTGGAAGCAGCCTTCTGGGCGCAACTGCCTGGCAATCATGCCTATATCGCGCGACGCGCGATGCTCTCGAGCGCCAACTTTTCCGGCCTTTCGTCGATGCACAATTTCGCGGCCGGACAACGGGACGGCGTGCATTGGGGAAGCCCGATCACCATCCTCGAAACGACGAGCCAGACGCCCTATTGGTTCAACTTCCACCGGCGCGATATCGGCCACTTCCTCGTCACTGGGCCGACCGGATCCGGCAAGACCGTCGCCCTCACCTTTCTCTTGGCCCAGGCCTTCCGGGTAAAACCCTCACCGCGCGCTATCTTCTTCGACAAGGATCGCGGCGCGGAAATCTTCATCCGGGCAATGAACGGCTCCTACGAGATCCTCTCACCCGGGACTCCTACCGGTTTCAATCCGCTGCAGATCGAAAACACCGGTGAAAACCGGGAATTCCTGCTGCGTCTGCTGAAGGCGATGCTGCGCAAGGATCGCGAGGATGCCTTCGATCAGGAGGAAGAAGACACGCTTGAGCGCGCGATCGTGCGGATCATGTCGGAACCGGTGGCGGAGCGAACGCTCGTCAACCTTGCCGGTCTCCTGACCGGCCGCTCACGTGCCGATCCCAACGATCTCAATTCTCGGCTTCGGCCCTGGATCGACGGAGAAAAGGCTTGGTTGTTCAATGCAAGGCACGACGTCCTGTCCTTTTCCGACCGCCGCGTCTTCGGCTTCGACATGACGAGCATCCTCGACAATGACGAGGTTCGCACCCCGGCTCTGATGTATATCTACCACCGTCTTGACGAGCTCTTCGACGGCACGCCTGTCATGATCTTCATGGACGAAGGCTGGCGCCTGCTGCGGGATCAGATCTTCAGCGACTTCATCGTCGACAAGATGAAGACGATCCGCAAATTGAACGGCATCGTCGGATTTGGGACCCAATCGGCTGCCGATATCGTGCGCTCGCCGGCAGCCCATACGCTGATCGAACAGTCGGCGACCAATATTCATTTCCCGAACCCTCGCGCCGACGAGGAAAGCTACATCAACCGTTTCGGGCTGACGGCGAAAGAATTCGGCTTCATCCGCAATACGCCACCCGAAAAGCGCTCTTTCCTGATCAAGCACGGCAATGACAGCGTCATCGCCAGGCTCGACCTCGGTTCCATGCCCGACCTGATCAAGGTCCTCTCCGGGCGCAAGGAGACGGTCGAGGAATGCGCAGCGCTTCGTGATCAATTCGGCGACGACCCCGCAGGTTGGCTTGCGAGATTCTGCGGCTGGGAGCAGAAACCGTGAGAAGCAGCCGCGCTCCGAGATATCCGAAGGTCGTGCTCATGCTTCTCGCATGCGGACTTGGCGTTGGTCCCGATCCTGCCGTGGCCGACGTGCCAACCATCGACAAAACCAATCTCGACCCGAGAGATCATCGTTACAAAACGACCAATGGTCTCGAAAACACGGATCACGATCGATATACCGTCCATACGTCGGTGACGTGTTCGATGTATCGGCCAGGCCGGAGAAACGATCCTTTAGGGTCCGCGGAGGCCAATCCGGAAATCGCCGGGCTCGCCCGACGCGTGGCGCAGGAGGAAGGCATCGACGAGAGCCTTTTTCTCGCTCTCATCTATCAGGAAAGTCGATTCAATCCCTGTGCCAAGTCCTCCGCTGGTGCGACTGGGCTGACGCAGCTCATGCCCGCAACTGCGGCTGGTCTCGGCGTTGACGAGAACAATATCGAAGACAATCTGCGCGGCGGCGCGCGATATCTGCAGCAGCAACTGCCCAAATTTGGCGGTGATCTGAATCTGGCACTCGCCGCCTACAACGCAGGTCCGGGAGCCGTCAGCAAGTATGGCGGAATTCCGCCGTTCAAGGAGACGCAAGGCTACGTCGCCTCGATCACGCAGGACTGGTTGCCCGCTTTTGGTGGCTCGGACAAGTCGGGAATTCCCCTCAATTTTGGCGGTGGGGAGACCGCCTATACCGGTATGCGGTCATCGACCCTCAACGCCATGGGCGCCAGCGCATCGACGTCGGACAGCCTTGGCAATGTTGCGAGTTGGTACCAGCAACTGGGCGCGATGCAGACCGGCACGATCCAGGACAGTTGGGACCAGAATTCGACGGCACGCAACGCCAATCTGGAAATGATGAACAACGTCATCAAGCTGACGACGGCGATGGCCGACCTCGTCAATTCTCGCAATGCAATGTCGTCAGCCAATCTTTCCGGCTCATCACGGACGGCCGTCGGCAGGTCCAACGACACCTCGCCGCGCGATACGACCGGCTTGTGCGACCCCCGACAGAACCTTGTGTGGAGCGACGAGCAAAACGGCTGCATCCAGAAGCGGCCCGATACCAACGATGTACGGCTGCTGCTTCAGCCGCAATGATGGAGGATTGCAATGATATTCAAGGCCTCGAGCACATTGATCCTGGTTTTGTTGCCGGCAGCCGCGCTCGCCGACGTTCCGGTGATCGACAAGACAAACTACGCGGTCGCCAAGCAGACCGCGGATACGACGGACAAGATCCTCGATACCAACAGGAACATCCTGACGACGGTGCAGGATACGCTGAAGGCGGTGACGGGCGACCGCGGCAGCACCGCCGCTCCCCTGAAGGACCTTGCGATCGGCAACGGCTTCAGCGTCTCCTCCATTCCGTCCTTTGATAGCATCTTCAAGGAGGGTGTCCCCAATTTTGGATCGATGGGTGGCGATATCGCCAAGGCAGCCACCGTGTTCATCAATGGCCTGCAACTGGTGAAAAGTCTGTCAGGCAAGGAAAACAGCAGCTTTTCCGGTGACAAGTCCTACGAGCAGCTCGTCAACTCCGTGCTCAGCGTTTCAGCGCTGATCAACGGATCACAGCAGGCAATCGAAACGCGACGGAGCGCCTTCGAGCAGGCAGGATCGCAGATCGGCAGCGCCCAGGACATCAAGGGGTCGATCGATCAGAACAGCCAGCTCCAGGTCCAGTCGGGCCTGACGTTGAACGAGATGATCGGTGTGATGAACGGCGCGGTCTCCTCGCTACAGGCGGAGAACCAGCGGCGCCTGACGGATATTTCCAACACCAAGAAGGCGCTCAGCTACGGCAACTGAATCATGAAGAACGCGATCCTGAATGCCGCAGTCGTTGCAAGCCTGTCAATGCTGACAGGCTGCGGCACCGTCAAGGAAAAGACCGCGCCGTGCAAACGGCCGGCCAACCTGACGTCCTTTGCTGCTGATCCCCGCCACGATTGCGGGCCGATGCGGGCGCTCAACAATCCCGCCGCCGCCTTTGCCGCGATCGGCATCACCGAACCAGATGGCCAATAGGGATTCAAGATGCAGGATTTTCTGGGCGATCTCCTTCAGCGGATTGAAGATTCCGGCTCGAGTTTTTCGCAGCAGGCTTATACCGTTGTCGGCAACGAATTGATGCCGCTCCTGCGGATCATGCTGATAGTCTATGTCGCTTGGTATGGCCTGCAACTCGTTATGGGCACCTCGCGTTTATCGGTCGGCGAAATCATCGGCCGGATCGTCAGAATGATGATCATTCTCGCGCTCGTCGGCTCCTGGGCGAATTTCAACAATCTCTTTTACCACTGGCTGAACGACACACCCGAAGATGTTGGTCGGGCCATCCTTGCGGCTTCCGGCACGGGGATCACCGAACCGACCAATGGCCTGTCGCAGATCTGGAAGACGGCCAACGAGGCGGCCTCGGCTTTCGCGGAACAATCGGGTTATTTCTCGATCCTTCCCAGCATGATCGGCATTCTCATCATATTCGGAGCCGGGGTTTTCATCGCGATTGCGCTTGCGATCCTTATCCTGGCGAAGGTGATGCTCTGGGTCCTGATCGGTGTGGCGCCGGTCTTCATCGCCTGCATGCTGTTCGAACGAACACGGGGATATGGCATCGGCTGGTTCAATCAGGTCCTGACCTACGCGCTTATTCCACTATTCATCTATGTCATCGCCGCCTTTCTGATCGCAGCAATGAATCCGGAGCTCACCAAAATCGATGCAGCGAGCGGGTCAAGGACACTCACCCTTGCCGACATTGCAGGCTTACTGCTGCTCTGCGTCGCCGGCGGATTTGTGATGCTCTATATCCAGTCGATCGGTCAGGGGATCGCCGGCGGGATTGCCGTCGGCATCGGCAGCGCGGCACGCGACATTTCGCAGTTCGTTGGAATCAAAGTTCCCCTGACGGCGGCACGAGGCAGCGTCAGCGCTGGACGCGGCGCCTATCGCGCTGGCCGCTCCCTTGCCAGCAGATTCAGCAGCCGAAGCGGAGGTGACGAAGACACAGACGGCGCACGGACCGCGATGCAGACGAAGATTTCCCGCCAAGGCCTCCCAAGCTGACCAACCGGATATGAAGCACCAACATGGCAGAAACGAAAGAGCTTGACCTTCGAACCTATTATCAAAGCGGGGACATCTGGGAGCAGGAGATCGTCAAGAAGGCGAAGCGGTCCCGCACTCTTGCCTGGTTCGTGACAATGATATTCGCCGGGATAACGTTGCTGAGCCTGATGGCTTTGGTCATGCTTGTGCCGCTCAAGAGCTTTGAGCCTTACATCGTCGAAATCGACAAGAACACCGGCTATCTCGAGGTCAAGAGCGGCCTTACACGACCGGCCAACCTCACTGAACAGCAGGCCATCACCCAGGCAAATATCGTGCGTTATATCCGCTCGCGCGAGGGTTACGATCCCTATGCCATAGAGCAGAACTTCGCGATTGCAGCACTCCTGTCGACCGGCAACGCCGCCCGTGAGTTGCAGGATCTTTACAGCGCCGCCAACGCCAAGAACCCTGCCAAGGTCTACGGAAAAACGAAACGGGTCACGACCGAGATAGCATCCGTGACGTTTCCGAACAGTTCGACCGGGATCGTGCGATTTGCCACGAACGAAGTTTCCGACACGGACGCAGTCATCCGTCATTGGATCGCGGTTGTTCGCTATCGCTACACGGACACGCCGGCAACCAACGAATGGCGCTTCGAAAACCCGCTTGGCTTCCAGGTCTACGACTATCGACGGGACCAGGAAACGGTGACGGAGAGCAATCCGTGAGGCGCTTCCTTCTGATCGGTTTTCTGCTCGCAGCTTGCACGACGACACCGTCCAATGCAGCAGAAACGCCCGCCGCTGGCCGGCTCGATCCGCGCGTGACCAGCGTCGTCTACCAGCCGAACAATGTCGTGCGCGTTTTCGCCACTTACGGCATCTCGACGATGATTATCTTCGACGAGGACGAAAAATTCGAGACGATTGCTGTTGGCGACACGTCGAGCTGGGATGTCGTGCCAACCGACAAGGGCAACATTCTCTTTGTGAAGCCGAAGGCGAAGGACGTCGCGACCAACATGAATGTCGTGACCACCAAACGCATCTACTATCTCGAGCTCAATGACTATGCACCGGAGGACAACAAAAAGGTCTTCGGGATCCGCTTTGTCTATCCGGACAAAGACCTGAACGCGTCGCTCCGGAAGGAGGCTGAAGCGCGCGCCGACTATCCGAACATTTCCGGCATCGACAAGGCGAACGTCAACGTCGACTACTCCTTCTCCGGCGACATTGCTCTTAAGCCGTTGATGGTGTTCGATGACGGCAAGAAGACCTTCTTCAAATTCGGTCCGAAGGTGCCGGCGATCTTCGCGGTGAACGGCGACTTCAGCGAAACCCTGCGCAATTTCCGGCGCGAGGGCGAATACATCGTCGTCGATGGCACAGCGACGCAATACACGTTGCGCGACGGCGACCAGTGGACCTGCATCTTCAATCTGCGCAAGCCGGATTTCGGCCAGCCTGACGCTGATGTCTTCGGCCCCTCACCTGACAGCCGAGCGACGACACGAAGAAGGAGCGGCAACTGATGCAGCGTTCTCCAGAACTGGAAGCCATGCTCGCCGGCGACGAGGCTGCGGTACGCGATAGCCGCGCCCGTCGCAAACAGCTGCTCGGCGCCACCGCTTTGCTGCTCGGGGGCGCAGCACTCGTCTATGTCGTCTTCTTCGGACCTCAGAAGCCGGCACGCGATATGTTGCAGGGCGACGAGGAGTTCTCGACAACGACCTTCAGGCCGCCGTCATTTCTGCGTCCGGAGCCTCAGCCCGACCCAAAACCGGCTGACAATATCATCCAGTTACCGGAGCCGCCGCCTGAACAGCCCGAAGCGCCCGACACGACGGAATTTGCCGTGCCGCCACCGCCAGCGATTGCCGCAGCAACGCCTGCGACCGAGCCGGAACCGGAAAAATTCCCGGAGCGATTCCGCTCAAAACAGATCGTCGTCGATTCCGCGAAGGATAGCAGCGACGGATCATCACTCAGTGAAAGCAATGCCGCCGGCGGCCCGACGGTGGCGGGCGAAGATCGCAACAGCAAGTTCCTCGCGACAGCGTCGGCCGTCGGCGACCGGTCGGCGAAAGCCCGCAAAATCGACCGGATTGATGCGATGATTCCGGAAGGGACGCTCATTCCCGGTATCCTCGAAACTGCGATCAACAGCGATCTTCCCGGGCAGATCCGGGCAATCACGTCCCAGGACGTTTATTCCTTCGATGGCAGGCGCGTGCTGATCCCCACGGGCACGCGACTGATTGGTGAATACGAGTCGGAGGTAACCCGTGGGCAGAAGCGCATCTTCGTCATCTGGACCAGGCTGCTGCGTGACGATGGCATCAGCGTTCGGCTGAACAGTATCGGAACAGACAGCCTCGGACGCTCCGGCCTCACCGGCATCGTCGACAACAAGTGGCGTGAGCGTTTTGGCTCTGCGATCCTGCTTTCGATTGTTGGCGCCGGCTCGTCCTATCTGACCGGTTACGCAAGCGGCCAATACAGCTCGGGCAGTGGCAATGGAGAAGAAGATTCCGATCGGGCCGCAGACCTGGCGCGCGAGACGATCGCCCAAACCTTCTCCGAGATGGCAAACCAGGCGCTGTCGGAGAACCTCAAAATTCCACCGACGATCAGTGTCCACCAGGGCGAGCGCATCTTCGTCTACGTCCGGCAGGATCTCGACTTTTCCGCCATGTATCCCGATCCGGTCGAGGAAGCGCTGAAGGAGATCAAGCATGAACGAGGCCTCGATCAAGGCCGTAGCCGGTAACGATCCGTATTATTTCCTGCGCCGCGCCCTGGCGCCGCTCGGCGAATTTCTCAATGACCCCGGCGTCATCGAGATATCGGTCAATCGGCCGGGGGAAGTGTTCGTCGAGCGCCTCGGAGCGACTGCGATGGAATTTCACGCGATTGCCGCGCTCACCGCCAAGGAGATCGAGCATATTGGCGAACGTGTCGCTGCGGCCAGCAATCAGTTTATCAGCCGGATCAATCCACTGCTCAGCGCCGCGCTGCCGACCGGGGAACGCATCCAGATCGTGTTGCCGCCGGCCGCCGCCGACGGCGGGTCGATATCGATCCGCAAGCAGGTCGTCAACGACTTCACGCTCGCCGAGTATCGTGACAGCGGAGGGCTCGACAAAGTATCGGTCACCGTCGGCCACGCCAGCGAAATTGAGACAAGGCTGACAGCCTTGCTCGAAGCCGAACGGATCCACGACTTCATAGAAACAGCGATCCGCGAGCGTGTGTCGATCCTGATCAGCGGCGGCACATCGACCGGCAAGACAACGTTTTTGAATGCCTGTCTCAAGAGCATCGATCAACAGGAACGCATCCTGACGCTCGAAGATACCCGTGAACTTTTCCCACCCCACCGCAACAGCGTGCATCTTATCGCCTCACGCGGTGACCAGGGAACGGCGCATGTCACGATCCAGGCCCTGCTTGAGGCATCTTTGCGCATGCGGCCGGACCGGTTGTTCGTCGGCGAGATCCGCGGGGCGGAAGCTTTCGCCTTCCTGCGTGCGATCAACACTGGCCACCCCGGAAGCATGTCGACGGTGCATGCCGACACCCCCATGGGCGCCTATGAGCAGCTTGCCATGATGATGATGCAGGCCGGCATGTCCTCCGGTTACGCCAAGCAGGATCTGATGTCCTATATCCGCATGGTCATCCCGATCGTCATTCAGTTGCGGCGCGACGGCGGAAGAAGAGGCGTGTCGGAGATCTTCTACGCCAGGCGGACAGCATGAGCCGCGAATATTTCGCGGGCTACCTGCTCCTCTGCGCTTTGATCGCGGTTGCCGTCTGGATGCTTGCCTATTCGCTTATTCTCCAGGTCGTCTGGAAGGATGGTCGTATCCTCCACCTGATGACGACGTCGAACCCGCTGGCGCCTTTTCAGCAATTTGCGGCCTATGTCGGCAATCGATCGCTTCAACTGGCTGCGATCGCCGCCGCGGTCCCGGCGCTTGGCTCCGGTGTCGCTGCTGCAATGTTCGGACTTCGCCGGCCATCCAATCCGTTGGGTGACGCGGCGTTTCAGGATATGGCTGCCTTGCGGCGTGCCGGCTGGTTCCGGAAGGATGGCCATGTCTTCGGCGCCTATGGCGGCCGTATCCTGAGGCGGCAGGACGATCGCCACCATTTGATCATCGGCCCGACCCGATCCGGCAAAGGTGTCGGCTACGTAGTTCCGAATGCCCTGATGTTTCCCGGCTCGATGATCGTCACCGATCTGAAAGGCGAGATTTTTGAACTGACGGCGGGATACCGTAAATCGCGGGGACATCAGGTGTTCCTGTTCTCACCGGGGTCGGCGAAAACCCACCGCTGGAATCCGCTCGACTTTGTGCGCACGGACCGCGGCAGCCGCACGATCGATATCCAGAATATGGCCGCGATCCTGATCCCGGAAACCATCGGATCGGAGAACGCCGTCTGGCAGGGCACGGCCCAGCAGATGATTGCCGGTGTCATCAGCTATATCCTGGAGAGCAGCCATTACCACAATCGGCGCAATCTTGGGGAGGTGAACGCCCTTTTCAACGCGGGTTTCGACCTCCAGGCTCTGATGAAGCTCATCAAGGAGAACGAAACCGATCTCTCCCGCTTCACGCTCGATAGCTTCAATGCCTACATCTCACTCAACGAACGCGCCGCGCGGTCGGCACTCCTCGATATCCAGAAAGCCTTGGCACCGTTCCGCAATGAACGTGTGGTCGCCGCCACCAGTATCACCGATATGGACATCGCCTCCCTGCAGCGGCGACCGGTCACAATCTATCTGGCACCCAACATCACCGATATGACAATCCTGCGGCCACTGCTGACACTCTTCGTCCAGCAGGTCATGGACCTCTTGACCCGCGAACATAATCCGGCTGCCCTGCCGGTCTACTTTCTGCTCGACGAGTTTCGGCAGCTGAAGCGGATGGACGAGATCCTCAACAAGCTGCCCTATGTCGCAGGCTACAATATCAAGCTGGCCTTCATCATTCAGGATCTGAAGACCATCGACGCGATCTACGGCGAAACCGCGCGGCACTCGCTGCTCGGCAATTGTGGCCTCCAGCTCGTCCTCGGCGCCAACGATCAGGCCACGGCCGACTACGTCTCGCGCGCCCTTGGCAAACGAACGATCCGCTATCAGTCAGAATCAAGAACACTTGAGCTGATGGGGCTTCCCCGGCGTACCAAGGTCGAGCAGATCCGCGAGCGCGACCTGATGATGCCGCAAGAAATCCGGCAGATGTCGGAGGATAGCGCGATTCTGCTCGTTGAGGGGCAGCGGCCAATCCAGGCCAGAAAAATCCTTTATTACAAGACCGAACCGTTCAGGAGCGCGGTTGCGGACGCACAGACACGCGGCTTCGACATTCCGGAGGTCGAACTTACAAGAATGCCGATCGTGCCTGCCGTGCTGCAGGACTACGGGCAGTCTACAATGGCCAATCCCGAGAAAACGGACGTTGCAACAGAGACCAATGATCCCAAGCGCACTTCGAAGGCTCCGAAGAAGACCAATGTTGCCAGGCGCAATCCAGCAAGACGCGGCCGCGTCGACACCGCTGCAGACGGTGCAACAGCAGAAGCCCGCCTTGCCACAACGGCTCAAAGGTTGAAAGCGGCTGTCAAGAAAAGCGTCGAAGGTTCTCCGGATCTTTCGCTCCGGCAGCGAAAGAGCATAAGCGACGTCATTGCCAGCACTGTTCCCGATCCGATCGAGATCGGAATGCCACAGTCTACCAGCGATGCTTGAGCATGCTATCCGAACATTATCGATAAGAGTTGCCGGGCCGTAAGCGATGCGTGGTCCCATGCGACGGTCAGTCCCCGATCCAGCAACGCGATGATCATCACACCGCAGAAGATCCAGGAAGCGATCTTCCAAAACCCGTCGCTCGACTGGGGACCCGGATCCGGAATGAAGACCCGCCTCGTATCACGCATGATCTCCTCCTATCGTTCCGCTTCATCGCGCTTGTGCTCTCGGTCGGCTTCCTGCTGGAGCTCTTCCAGCCTCGGCACCTGTTGCTTGGCTGGATCGGTTCGATGTTCGTCACCACCGCGATGCCGATATCCCTCTCGTTTACCGTCACCGTCCTCGCGCTCAGGCCGGCCGCTGTCAGTCCCCTCATCCCGAGCAAAACCATCGCCACGCTCTCTTGCTCGTTCACGCGAGCGTTCGGCCGCGACGATTGCAACACGCAGTTCTTCATCGACCTCGGCAACCTCGCGAATATAGGCATTCCCCGCGGCACCGAGCTCACCGGCCCGCGCCAGTTCAAAATTCAGGCTCGCCTGGAGCGATGCCTTATCAACGCGAATCTCGTCGTCATCAGCCAATTCGATCCGCTCGCGGTAATGCTCCACCTCGATCATGATGTCGTTTCCGGCTTCGACGGTTTTTAGCCCGTGGCGAGCGACCGCCTCGTCCCATTGGCGGTTGGCACGATCTTCTCGGGGCGCAGCGCCATCGGTTCGGCGCTCTTCTGACTGCTCGGCCTCCTCCATCATTTCCCGGCGAACATCGACGTGCTCGCGTGCGGCTGCGGCAATCTCCTCAAAATTGCTCCGCTCGGTCTCCGGCATGATCCGCTCTGCCCGGAACAGGGCAGTCTCGACGCGTTTTTCGTAGGCCTCGAATTCGGACCGTGTCATGGTGCTCATGTTGTCGATCTCCGCAAGCTTGAAAAATCCAATCAATTCAGTTTGGAATAGTGAGCGACTGATATCTTCGGCAGAACGGCTTTCGCGGGCCGGATCACCAGGACGGCGCGCCGCCTCCAGCCGCAAAATCATTTCTTTCGCGAAGATTTTCACGTCGGCGTCATCGGAGTTTTGGATGATGACGCTCCATTCTTTGTGAACAGCTTCAGCGTAGCCGCGGCTTGCGGACGTTCTCGCCGCCGTCTCAGCCTCGCGCCGCTTCAGTTCGTAGCGCAATGCCGCGCTATCGGACGTGCCCTCATGCTCGGTGCGGCCTTTATGGCTGACCGGGCGTACCTGGTTCCTGGTATAGGAGGCTGCATTTGCCTGATCGCGGCGATCGGTCATCTCCATCCGAATTCCGTGGGCGCGCGCCTGCTCTGCCAGCCCCTCGCGCCAACGACGGAAGGAGGCAATCGATGTCTCTATGCGCTCGCCATCTTCTGAGCGCATGGCAACGATGGCGTGAATATGGACATGCGGACGTTTGCCACCGTCCGGCTCGGCCTTAGGATCCTTGCTCGGATCATGAAGCGAGAAGACATACCGGTGCCGGCCGAACTCTGAGGCAAGAAACTCGCGCGCCGCCGCGCGGAAGGCTTCAACGTCTGTCCCGGCCCTGGCCGACATCACGAGGTGCATTATGTCTCGGGGCTTGCGGCTATAGAGTTCACCGCGCCATTGCAATTGCGCCAAATTACCGGCCTGCCTGACGTCCGCTATCGTTTCACCGCGATCGTCTTGAACCACCCCTTCTGTCTGTTCGACGAGCTTGCGCAAGCGCGCAGTCCCATATTCGACACCATTGCCGTAACCAGTGAAATGGAGTTCCGCCTCAGATCCTCCGTGGCCTCCTATCCGCCCCTGAACGATCTCCTCGGCCTTGGCATCGGCGGTCAGTCTTTCGCCAGTTTTATCGCGAAGCACAACGACGCCATCGATCCGGTACTGTCCGTGATCCTCCTCGACGACGAAAGCGAATGAGCGATCGCCCAGTGCCGTTTTGATGATTTCGCGTGCCCATGCATAAAGAGGCTGCCCCTCACCGGGGCCGCCATCAACGTCAATCCGAAATGTCCCAATATCGCGGCTCTCGGCACGGTTGCTCATCAGGTGGGCCCAACCGTCGGAGAGACCTGCGATCGCGTCGCGGCCACGCAACTCTTCGCCCGCCTCGTTTTCCATCGGCACGTCGCCATTTCGGGAGATGTAGCTCGCCATGGCGCCCAAGCGCCCGCCACCGCCAAACGATGTCATCTTGACGACGGCCGGCTGGCTACCCCCGGCAAGTGCGCTAAACCGCGTTGCCATCGAACGTGACGTCGGTCCAGACCGCCCGACGCTCTCGCGGGCAGCCCTCCTCTCACCCTTAACCCGGTTGCCAATTCCCCCGCCTGCAGCAGTTCCCCGCCGTCGGCGCTCCTCCTCGTCATCCCCGGACGTCCCGCCGATCAACCGCTCGTGCAGGTACGCCGCCCTGCGCTGTTCCCATTCCCTGGTAAAGGCACCGAGAAAGATCTCCATCAGTCCCGACTTTCAACCTTGTGGCCCGTTCGGGTGGCCAGGCGACGCAGTTCCAAGGCGAGCCCTGCGACAAGGAACTGGAGATCGTGAAGATTGGCGGCCACCTCGACCGGTATCGAGCCTCGATGCGAAAGCCGAACGAAACCGTGCAGGTTCACCCCGATCGCCCTTAGGTCACGATGAAGGAGTTCAAAAATCGCCCGCTCTTCTTCTGACAGAAACGGCAAGATGCCCGCGCCATCCAGCACCGATGAGCGTATAAACGCTGAAACCGACATCTCCGACTGCCTGGCAGCAGCTTCGACCGCGACCAGTTCGGATACGGACAAGCGTGCGTGCACGACGCGTTCCTTTCGCTCTTTGACCATGGCTCCTGCGGGTTTTGACCGCCGATATCCAACCACGGCATCGCCTCGTCATCGGATCGCCGCAGGCGCCATCGACGGCTCGTCCGTCGATCGTCAGCAAATCTCAATTTTTTGCGTATCCTGCCAAACAAATATAGACTGCTTTAGTTCAAAAATGCAAGGCCCGCTCCGGAGTCCATGACAGGCTCGAACGCTCGAGAGCGCGCCATGATACGGCACTATTTCCGCATCAGATGAACAAGCCACGTGAAATTCCCGGAGCGTCAGATAGAGGGAAATATGCTTGCTTTCAGGCCATACCATCCATTGTTCCAGATGTTGAACCATTTACCGGCTCACACAACGCAGTGCCGCAGGCGACTGCCATCTGCACCTGGTGGATGATTTTCCACTTAATTGAACTTCAAAAAGCGGCTGGACCGTTTGAGATTTTAAAACTATAATAGTTCATTCGTTCGACATCATTTCCAGATGGGCGAGTAGCGGGAGATGACATGCCTCCGGCCTATGGAATCGTGAACAGCACGGGGCGCCGGAAAACTTTGATTGCGGGAGAATATACAGTCGCCAATCGCTTGCTCTAACTCTAAGAATCGCGGCAGGTCGCATACATTGAGTCAAATAAGAGCACAATCATTAATTGCTTTTATGCATCGGAGCGCGTAAAGAGTTTAGGTGCACAACGAGATGCGAGCCGCTACGATGGATAACAATCCCACCGAAGGCTTTGATGCGGCTTTGACCCTGACTGATACACTCGACCATCTGCCAGCGACCAAGCGGCGCGAGCTTGCCCGCGTGCTGGAAATCATCTTTGCCGAGGTAGAGCAATTCCGATCGACCAAGCAATCGGCAAAGAGGTCCAACGGCAAGATCCTCAAAGTCATCATCTATGGTTCCTACGCTCGGGGCGACTGGGTGGAAGATAGGCTCAGCGGCTATCGCTCCGATTACGACCTTCTCATCGTCGTCAATTCCCAGACTTTCGCCGAGGAGCAGGATCTTTGGCTTTCGCTCGACGAACGCCTTCTGCAGGAACAGATCGCCCACAGGATCGAAACCCCGGTTATTCCGATCATCCATAGCCTGCATGATATCAACGACCAACTGTCACGGGGGCGGCCCTTCTTCGTCGATGTCGCGAGAGACGGCAAAATACTCTATGAGGAAGAAGGACATCCCCTCGCCCAGCCCAAGCCTCTGAGCATGGAGGAAGCCGACGAAGAAGCGCGGCGTTATTTCGAGCAGTGGTTTGAGAGTGCGGACGCGTTTGTTGCGTCAGCAGTATTCTTGCTTGAACGAGGGAATGTCAAAGAGGCGGCCTTTAACCTGCATCAGGCCACTGAGCGGCTCTATCACTGCCTTCTGCTAACATTGACGCTGTATAGCCCGAAATCGCACCGCATCAAGGTATTGCGGTCCAAGGCCGAGGACCTGGATAAGAGATTGATCGAGGCCTGGCCAAGAGATAATCGCATCTCGCGCCGACGATTTGAACTCCTGTCCAGAGCCTACGTTGAGGCCCGCTATTCGCCAAACTATGAGGTCACTGACGACGAGCTTGATTGGCTGGTGAAACGGGTCCGGGCTCTGCAGACTGTGGTCGCGACAATTTGTCAGCAGCACCTGCTCTGACCGAAACCAGCTCTAGATGATGAGTCACGTGTTCACGACATCAAGGCGCAATGCAGGCTGACGTTGTCTAGCTGAGAGCCGCTTGCCAGGTAAATTAGCAGCGCTAATGTAGCGTAAAAACGCCTTCAAAAACTGCAACATTGTTGATCTTGAGCACACTTACCCGGTAGCTGCACCTCTCTGGACGTTAGTCTCCCTGAGAAAGAGCCGCGAGCGCATGAAACTTGCAGAATCTCAAAAAGAGGCTGCGGTTCCTTGAATCGTTATCGTTAGACGGATTGCACCGACGATAACACAAGCCATTCACGAGATTAGCGCAGTTGGTGGAACGCCTCGTTTACGCCGAGGATGGCGAGAGTGTTAGCATCTCATCCCAAACCATTTTATCTCAAGAAATTGTATTTTTATTTCGCAATATCAATTGCATATGGACTAGCCAAGTTTAGAATGAACTGCGGCTTGTTACTGTCCCGATGGGTAATCAATTGCAAGGACGGAGCAATGAAGCGCACTCTCAAATTGGATTGGACGAACGGCGTAAGATTGCACGTTGGCGGTTCGCTGGGTCCGTATTGACGCCATTGCAGAGAAGCTCGGGAGGCATCGTTCGACTGTATTCCAGCGGCCGACACGCTCAGCCCTGACGAGTTAACAGAGGGGTCGCCCACTCAGCGCGAGGTATGAGACCTCTGGTATCCCTCACATCTGGAATTAGATAGACTGCCGAGTAGTGCTGTTCTTCTGCCAAACAAGCGGCAAACTCATGAATTGGTTCCACATTACAGTGCAGTTCGACGGCACACCTTTGTTGGTATTTCATCCATCCAAGCCATCGTTCGAACGATTGTGGATCGCCACGACTTCATGGAAACGGTCTCCAATGAAACGGAGAGCTGTCCCTGATGCCGGCTCGGAAAACCGTAGGCGCATATCACTTGCCGCTGACAAGCCAATCGCCGCCACTGTCGAGGAAATTTTCGTCGCAATTTCGGAAGGTGTTGTCTCCCTCCATACCCATCGTCGGTGATGAACCAGCTGCGCCTCGATACACGCTCTCAGCGTGATTATGCACAAAAGACACATCGCTGTTGCCGCCGATCCAAAAGCCATAGCTCTTCGGTTGCTTTCGTTTGTTTCGGACAAGGTTACCCATCACGATGCCGCCCTTGCCGCGATCGGTCACGGAAATGCCCACTGCTTCTCCATTATCAGGCTCGGCTCCAGTGCCATAAAACTCTTCGACTACGTTGTTGAGTATCTTCGGCCTGTCGCCACTTACTTCAATTCCCATACAGAACTGGTTCGGGGTGAAAGTCGAGCCAAAGACGTTTCTTATCAGGCAGTTTCTGACAAACGGAGCGTCTCCTTCGATTTTGATCCCGCGCATTAGGGCTGACTCGACGCTTAGATTGCTGATCCTTAGCCCAATGGAGTTGGGCGCGGAAATGCCGTATGCAAATCCCCTGATATGGCCGCCTCTTCCGATGACTTCGCACCGATTGTTGTTCCCTGAAAAAAGGATTCCGGCGTTCTGCCTCCCCGCGGGAAGGCCGGTGGGACAGGTCAAGCGAGAGTGGAGCAGGATTGTGACGTTGCTGACGTCAGGTGCCACGACAATGCCGCATTCGTGTTCGTTGGATGCAGTGTAATCTTTGGTCACTTCATATTCACCAGCGGCCGTAATTATGAGCGGCATAGGTGAGGCTTTCAGCTTCTTGGCAGATACCAAGGCTGCTGCACCGGCAACCCCGAGACAACCGGCGCCTATGAGATAATTCCTGCGTGTAAAATTCATGATTTAGCCTCCTTAGACACGCATGGGACGCAATCGTTATTCGGTACCAACCGGTTTTAAAAAGCGCAATGAGTAAACGTAATAATCCGTTGGAAAATCGAAAGGATTCGTGGTCGCAGGCTTAATTGGATGCCCACCGCTTGTTCGAAATGCCGTTCAGATTGTGTTTCGGCGTGGAATATTGAACCCTCTGGCGGGGTGACCGGCGTCCAATTTTGGACGTCGATAAGGGGGGTGATCAGCCGGTACAGCCCGTATCCGGTGGGGGCCTCGTAGCAGAAATGCACGCGGTCAAACCTAGCAGCTATCCGCTGGATGATGCGGCGCATGCTGGTCCACCTCACCCCAAAAGCGGATCTCTCCCTCCCGACCGGATTCAGCGACAGCAATCGCATTCTTCAGTTTGGCGACGTCGATTCCAACAAAAGCTTCTCTATAATCTGCCACAGCTCGTCCTCCTGTGATGAGGATCGGCTCGGCTGTCCGAGCAACCCTCGGGAGACCAGTGTAGGGCGAGCCACCTCAGCCACGAAGACGGACATACGGTCTTACCCTGCATCGCTTGCAGTTTTCGGTACGGACGATGTGCCGTCTCCTGCGGGTTCACCCGAGTGGATTCTACACCTGGCTGAAGAACCCGCTGAGTAGGCGAGCCAACGAGGACAAGCGACAGACCGATCTGCTCCTGAAGGCATGGGAAGAGAGCGGCAAGGTCTACGGTTATCGCAAGCTGCGTGATGACCTTCTCGATCAGGGAGAGATGTGCTGCCCGAACCGGGTCGCGCGCCTGACGCGTCTCGCCGGGATCAAGGCGCAGATCGGATACAAACGCCGTCCCGACATCTATGGCGGCAGGCCTGCCGTCGCAATCGAGAACACGCTCGACCGGCAATTTGACGTAGCGGCTCCGGACAAGGCCTGGGTCACGGACATCGTAAGCATACGGCGAAGGCCGCAGGTCAGGCCGCTTGAGCGTCTACGGTCGGCGGTGTCCACTTCCACGGAAGTAATTGCTCCAGCCTGGTGATCGGCGTGTCGGCGATGCGGGCGAGAACGTCGGCGAGCCACGCCTGCGGATCGATGTCGTTGAGCTTTGCCGTCATGATCAGCGTGGCCATGAAGGCGGCACGATCTGCACCGCGGTCTGATCCGGCGAAGAGCCACGATTTTCTGCCGAGTGCGAAGCCGCGCAACGCTCGCTCGGCCGCATTGTTCGTCAGGCAAATCCTGCCGTCCTCCAGGAATGACGTGAAGCCGTCCCAACGCTTGAACATGTAGTCGATCGCCTCTGCGACCGGAGAACTGCGCGACAGTTTTGCTCGCTCGATTTGAAGCCAAGCCTGCAGTTCGTCGACGAGCGGCAGACTATCCTTGCGGCGGCGTTCCAGGCGTTGGTCGGCGGCAAGCCCGTTGGTCTCACGCTCGATATCGAACAGCGCGTCGATCCGTTTGACCGCTTCCAGCGCCATGGGCGAGATCGGCGCGGCGTTCTTTCCACGCTTGGCGTTCGCCGCGATGTCGGCGAGCACGAAGAACTTACGCCGCGAGTGTGCCCAACACAGCGCCTGCGTCAGCGGATCAGGATCGCGGTCTACCTTGAACAGCGGATTGTAGCCGCCATAAGCATCCGCCTGCAAAATGCCGGTGAAGGTCTTCAGGTGACGCTCCGGATGCTCCTGCCGCCGGTCCCGCGAGGCATAGTAGAGGGCTGCGGGCGGTGATAGCCCTCCGAACGGCCGATCGTCCCGGACGTAAGTCCAGATGCGGCCCGTATCAGTCTTTCCCTTTGCCAGGATCGGCACGGTCGTGTCGTCGCCATGTAACCGGTCGGCGGCCAGGACGTGTGCCTCGATCAGCGAATGGATGGGCTTCAACGCAGCGGTACATGCGCCGACTTGATCAGCCAGCGTCGACAAGCTGAGGTCAATGCCCTCGCGGGCGTAGCGTTCGCTCTGGCGATTGAGCGGCTGGTGCTGCGCGAACTTCTCGAACAGGATCATCGCCAGCAGGTTCGGGCCGGCAAAGCCGCGGGGCGTCACGTCGAAGGGCGCCGGCGGCTGCGTGATCTTCTCACACTCGCGGCAGGTGAACTTCTCCCGCACCGTCTGAATGACCTTCCACTCACGCGGGATGATCTCCAGGGTCTCGGTAATGTCTTCACCGAGCTTCGACAGTTTGGCCGAGCCACAGCATGGGCAACTCGTCGGCGCGGCGATGACGACGCGCTCGCGCGGCAGATGTTCAGGAAAGGGCTTGCGTGACGGACGCTTACGCTCGAAGGGCCTGACGGCTGAGGCTTTGGCTGCGATCTCTGCGGCCAGCTCGTCTTCGCTGGCGTCTGCTTCGAGCTCCTCAAGCTGCAGTTCCATCTGCTCCAGGAGCCGCGCCTTACGCTCGGACCGGCTGCCGTAGAGTTCACGGCGAACCTTGTCGATCTCCAGCTTCAGTCGCGCAATCAGCGCCTCGGAATGCGATACGAGTGCCTTCGCACTGGCTGCTTCCGCTTTGGCCGTCGCTGCTTCTGCTTCGGCGGCAACACGCCGAGCACGTTCCTGCGCCAACAGTGCGAGTGCACTGGCAAGGTCGTCCGGAAGCTGTTCGGTCGCGTCGCTCATGACAGGATGGAATCATATTCGACCCCGCCATTCCAGTGTTTTTGCTCATCCGGCCGACGTCGGCCGCCAGGTCTTTTGCGGCGTCCGCCAATCGATGCCCTCCAGCAGATAACCGAGCTGCGCGGTCGTGATCACCACCGTGCCGTCGGCTGCTGATGGCCAGATAAACCGTCCGCGCTCCAGCTTCTTCGTGAACAGGCAAGCGCCCTGGCCGTCGTGCCAGATCACTTTGATCAGACCACCACCGCGGCCGCGGAATACGAACAA
Organism: Hyphomicrobiales bacterium; assembly: GCA_900471925.1. Taxonomy (GTDB): domain Bacteria; phylum Pseudomonadota; class Alphaproteobacteria; order Rhizobiales; family Rhizobiaceae; genus Rhizobium. Next base: position 137,000 of record UCGV01000009.1, on the reverse strand, counting down.
GTGCCCGCACATTGGGTCGCGCTTCAGCGCTTCCTGCACCATCAACGACAGACCGGGGAAGCCTTTGCGCATATCGGTATGGCCTGTCGCCAGCCAGACCTTCACGCCACTCGGAATCGGGATCATCGCCGACCCAGCACACAATCGAGAATACGGCCAAGCGCTTCCGTGTCGATGTCGCTGTCCACGCGGATGCGTCGGTCGCGACCCAGTTCTATCGTGACGTCGCTACGCTTGCGACGAGGATAGGATGTAGTGGGCGGTTCCGGTTGAACGGGAGAGACTGCCGGCGCGGTCTCGGACACTATCACCGGCACCAACGTGGTTGTCATCTCGGTCTTCGGCTCCTCGATCCGGCAAAGCTCTTTGCGCCAGCGGAAGAGTTGACTGACATGGATTCCGGCCGCGCGAGCAATCTCAGAAATTACCGCATCCGGCTCAAAGCAGGCAGCGACGAGGCGCTCTTTGTCTTCGCGTGACCAGTGCCGACGGCGCTCTACGGACGTGATCACCTCAATTGGATGCTTCGTCATATAACTACTCCTAGCGTTACCACTAGGACTGGCAGTCAGCAGCCTGTTATCGCAAGACGGCCTTCACCGTGGGCTTACCGGACATCACTTACATCCGAACCTGCGAGGGCTTCGCTTACCTTGCGGTTGTCATCGACCTCTATTCCCGCCGGGTCATCGGCTGGGCGATGCAGAGCCGACAGACCACGGACGTCGTATTGCAGGCTCTGCTCATGGCCGTGTGGAGGCGAAAGCCGATGACCTTGCCCCCAAGTTTTATCCAGTTTTGAGTTCGCTCCAGCGTAACCTTGAAGTGCTCCCCAATTTTGGGCCAGCGGGAGCTGGAATTTTCCGGGGTTAGGGCTCAGGGCGGCGGGGATGCCGATGAGCCGTTCATAAGCGAAATCGGCACCTTGTTGCGGATCGCGCTGTGTGGCCGGAACTCGTTATAGTCTCTACGCCAATCCTCCATCTTCGAGCGCGCGTCGTCAAGGCTCATGAACCAGTGGGCATTCAGGCACTCGGCGCGGAACTTGCCATTGAAGCTTTCGATATAGCTGTTGTCGGTCGGCTTGCCTGGTCGTGAGAAGTCGAGCACGACGCCCTTATGATAGGCCCATAGATCAAGGTCTCGGGAGATGAATTCGCTGCCATTATCGACACGAATGGTGGCCGGATAGCCAACCTGCCGACAGACTCGTTCGAGCGTTTGGACCACATCCTCGCCCTTGTAATTGAAGCGTGCATCGACCGTCGGCGAGAAGCGCGAGAAAGTATCGACCACCGTCAGAACACTGATCTTGCGACCCGTGGCCAACTGGTCATGAACGAAATCCATGGCCCAGACATGGTTGGAATGGGTCGCCTCGGTGCGGTCGATCCGAAGCTTCGCTTTGACCCGGCGCTTGGGAGCCTTGTTTCGGAGCTGCAGGTCCATCTCCTTGTAAAGGCGATAGATTCTCTTCGGATTGACGGCCCATCCATCACGCCTGATCAGCACGTGAACGCGCCGATAGCCATAACGTATCCTGGCCTGGCAGATGTCCTTGATCTTCAGCTTCAGTTCGGCCTGCTCGCCGCGCCGGGACTTGTAGACATAAAGCGACCGGTCGATCTTCAATACGGCACACACACGCCGGATCGAGACCTTCCAGTCCGCCCTGATCGTGTCGACAAGCTTGCGCTTGCGAGCAGGCCTCAAAGCTTTTTTGACAGCACATCCTGTAGCATGGCCTTGTCCAGCGAAAGGTCTGCCACGATCCGCTTCAGCTTGGCATTCTCCTCTTCGAGCTGCCGCAACCGCTTCATCTCCGACGGCATCAGACCGGCGTATTTTTTGCGCCAATTATAGAAGGTCGCATCAGAAATCCCTGCCTTGCGGCAGACCTCACCGATCGGCGTTCCGTCCTCCGCCTGCTTCAGAACGAAAGCGATCTGCGCTTCTGAAAACTTCGAGGCCTTCATCGAATTCTCCTCTTCTTCCCAACAGGGATCATAAGTGGAAAATTCCAGGTCAAAATGGCCTAATTTGGCGGGAGCACGTCAGCTTCCGTGGAATTTGACGCCGCCGACCATCAACGCTCAAGCGGACCGACCTGCCGGCCTTCACCGGAGGCTTACCCATTACGTGAGCGAAGATAGATGTTGTACCGTGGTTGGAGCGCTAATAGGGCTAGAAATCTTCAGCGCATATGCGATCAAGCTAACATGGAACAGAAAAACGAAATTGTATGGTACCATTGAACTTCCGTAAATCGCGCCCCCCACAACCAGAGCAATCGTCAGCGCACGGCCGAAAGAATTATCTTCTCGGTCAAAGTGTACAAATAATCGCCAAAGAGCGATCCAAATGAACACCGCGACAATCCCAACTTCAGCCAAGATGCGCGTGAAAAACGATTCTGTTCCTGAAGTGCTGGAATCAATCGCGGTCTTTTCAATAGCGTTGATTGCTCCTTGTCGTCCGACCCCTATCAGCGGCGACGACGCAAACGCGGCCAGGTGGTCACGCCAAAGAGCAGCTCTTCCGCCGAGGTGCGGATCCTTGGCATCCTTGTGGTTCGCCCAGAGTTCCGCAGAAACTACGTTCCCTGCGCTATCGATAGGTACAACACTCCGACGAGTAAGTCGAGCCTCAAGTATTGAGGTGCCGAACGCGTACTTCTCTACTGCAATAGCTGTAGGTACGATCCGATCAGCGAATCCTACCGCGACTATGGTGAAGACGACAATAACAATAAAATTAGCGCTACCTCTTAGCCGAATCCGACTTAAAAACTCGGACAATGCAACCGCAGCAAGCAACACCAGCGCGGTACGACTGTACGAGAAATATACAAAGTAACCAGACGGAACAATTAGCAAAAGGTAGCCTCTACGCAATATGACGGCCGCGATCAGGATGAGGACAGAGAAGAACGCGGAATCTGAAAGGTAGGGGAAGAGCGAAACACGGGAAATCCCCGCAAACGTCGGGTTTGCCGCCTCCTGCCAGGGCAGATATCCAAATTGGTTGATGCCAAGGTGGTAAGTCACCACGCTACCTAAGATGCAAAACACGAACGCGACAATCATAAAGCGTAATGGATCGGCACGTGTAGTAGTAATTACTACGATCAATAAGGCTAATAGAGAGGCAGCAGCTGCATCGATAGGCGAGTGATTCAGCAATGCAGCAACAGGCGCAGTCAGCGCGAAAGCAATAAACGACCATTGCCAGTCAAACTCAACGAACGCCGAGATTGTGCCGCGACCATAACAAATAGCTACAGTGAGGCCTGCCAGCATCAACACGGCAGGAGCTACAAAGAGCATCCATACTAAATTTGAACTTTGCAAATAAGGGTGGATGTAGCTTAGGAAGAGAAAATAACTCAGGAATCCGGTTAGAATTTTTCCTTTCATCCACATGCCTCTTTTAAGACATCGGTCTTCATAGTCCTTCTCTACGGCATTCCGCTCTTCAGAAGTAGGCACCGATGCTTCCTTTAGTTTACCGTCAAGAACGATCCTGGCTCAATTTAGAAAAGACATCGATGAGGCGCCGCCACTCAACTTAGTACAATTCCCATTGCTTTTCTGGCAAGAACTGCAATCGTTTTCATTTCTCGTCATCCGGATTACCCCACTCCCTGCAAACAATCAGGCAAAGCCTTGGTCGCAAAAATTAGCGGGATTTTCGAAAGGAGCGGTTAAATAATGCCGCTCAGTTGGAGATCATCCGCGCGATGTTTCCCACATAGTCTCGTTGAAAAAAATGATCCCTGACCTGAGTTGGCACGGTTGGAAAACTTCTGCGGACCACAAGGCGCGCAAGTTCATCCGCGGTATGTACAACAACCACCCCGTCGTGGGTCTGGATGTCCAAAACAGACTCATGAGTTTCCAAAGCCAAAATGCAAGTCGGCGTTCCTATTCCTAAGGCATCATAGTGACAGGTTGAAGATATGCTTAAGTGCATATGTGAAAGGGCGATCAGGCGGTGGGTGCCGATCTCGGACTTGCCAGTAAATATCCTCACACGCTGATTACCGCCAAACTTGGCGCGGAAGTAAGCCTCGTCGCCGTCATATGCCGGATGGAGCTTGATATTGAGAACAATATCCGCTCTGTAACGAGCGAGGAACTCTTCGAGCAGAGAGCCGAGATCCTCGGTCGCGACACCCTGCGCAGTCACCGTCAAAACAATCGGGCCATCAGATTTCCAATTTTTCTCCCGAAGGTCGCGCGCTGCATCGATATACGAGGCGCCAACCGTCAATATCCGTCCTTCCTTTTCGAGAAGTGTGCCAGAAAGAGCATTTTTAGAATGCTCTCCGTACACCGCGAACCTGTGTGGCAAGATCAGACCGTCTCGTGCTTCATTCGAAATGTCATCTGGCAGAACATTCGGATGGATGTTTGTGCAGACGCCGTGTTGAATTTCAATTACTGGAACGCTCAACTCCGCCGCTGCGCGAAGCAACGCAAATTGTCCGCTGTCTGCAATGCATACCAACTGCGCGCCCATTTTCCTCAGAAGCATGCGGTATAGGTGAACGCGCCACCAGAAAACGTTAAATACTCTCCGGACACGCGCGGCGTTGAAGCAAGTGAGACCCAACTCATTTTGGACCGTTTCAGCAATCCGTTCAAAAGCATCGTGACGCCGGCAGTAAGGAACAAGCCTGCCCATGAGGGCACTTAGCGCAATGATTGATGTGTCGTCAAAAACCGGAGGTAGCTTCGCATTGGCAACGATTTCATCATAACCCGCAACGTCAGACGATGAAATCTTGGCGCCACCGAGCTTTCTCACCAAAATATCATCAAAATAAATATCGGAGTATTTGCCATTATCGAAGACACGCAAAGCCGAATCGAATGTCTTGCAGACATATTCTGAACGACCTACCCCCCGCACGATCTGCACCGCACCCTTCAAAGAGCGTCCTAAAATTGTCGTTCGGCCCAAAGTGTTCCGCCGAGGAGAAAGGCGTTGAAGCGCAAGAGACACCTCAAATCGAACCAACTGCCAAGGACTGATACCATGCACTCTTAGAGCAAGTAGACCAGTCCGTGCTTCCACATCACGAACTAGGTAAGAGACTTCCGCCTCTGTAAGCACCACTCCCTCAACCATGCTCAACCATGCGCCACCGGTGGATGTGTCTCTTTAAATTTTCGGCAATAGGTGGACATACGATTTTGTAGATTATACGCCAATTCGGCCTCGTAACCGTTTTAACAAAAAATTCTAGCGGTAACTATAGACCATGACGTCCCCAGATACCGCGACACCATGCTCCCCCTATAATCCGGCTCTCCAATCCTCGACTTGAGGACATGCGCCTAGGTAGACAATCATAAGATGATCCGCACGGCGCGCTCCTATCGACGACCTCCCGGCGGCGCCTATCGTAACTATTCTGAACGCAGACTTAGCCAAGGCAAAAAGCCGCAAAATCCAGTGGCGGCGATTTCGATGCGAGACGACATGTCACCCCATACCTATTTTCCCAGTCTGAAAGTGGCCTCATGCGTTGCAATGGGCTTTCCCCGGTAAGCTTGGTTAACCTCCAGGATTGCCTCACGCAGACGCGCTTTAAAGCCACCATCAACGATACCCCAATAAGCCGCATCTTTTATCGCAAGGGCTTTGAGCGATGTGAGGGTACTCTGCGCAATTGTTTCTTGAAGGACTGCGCGAAAACGCTGTCGATTGTCTACTTCTTTGATAGCCGCCGCTCGCGAAAAATCGCCGTAAGCATAGCGATAGCAGTCATAATTGATGGCCGGGATCCCTAGAGCGAGGGCGGATCGGATTGTTGTCGAAACGCAGGCAACATAAAGATCGCAAAGTGGCAGAAGCTCTTCTATCGGCTGGTCTGCCAAGATTACTTTGGGTTTTAGATACTTCGTAAGTTTGGCTGCAGAGAGCCTGGGATGGCGAACAACGACAATATTGGCACTTTGCGTGACATCACCCAACTCTTCGAACCAAGCTTCGCAGAGATCGCGATAATCGCGGTACTCATATGCAACAGTAGAGGCATTGTATTGGTCTGGCGGAAATGCACAAAGGATAAGAGGTTTTTGAGAATCAAAAGCATATCGGTCCATTAGCTTATTTCGCAACGCGTCACGATTGCTGGAGATCTCGTGAAGCTTGTCTTCCATGGCCCCGCCGACGACCCGCAACTTCTGCTCAGCGAAGCCAAGCTTTTGATAGTGGTCCTTCATGGCTTGGCTCTCCAAATAGATTGCCTCGCAGTATCCTGAATTGAGAATCCAAGGCTGTGGGAAAATTCCCTTCTTTAGTTGCTTGGCAAGTATTTGCGCGGCAGGCAGACGCAGCAGTATTCTACCTTCGTATTGAAGAGCCCATTGTGAGTAAAATCGTAAAACAATTTTGCCCGCCCAAGTCCGAGCAGTATGATTTGGGTCTGAAAAGTAAAACCCAGCCGGCTCAGCCGGGTTGGGTATGTAATCGGGTAAGACCGAGAAAGGGATGCTCCGCTCGCGGGCCATCTGTGTAACGACCCCCGTCAACCCCTGTGCATTATCCTCTAAAAGGATGATATGATCGGGACTAAAGGCGAAAACGCTCTTGGCAACGTACCAACGTCGTCGCATTTCCAAAAACAATGCAAAGAACAGAGACTGACTCAACGCAGTCCTGGCGAACATGTAGGGTCTTTTAGCCACTAGTTTTGCGCTAGTTTGGATCAAGTTTCGTCGCCCCACATCGGCAATGGTCTGAAATACCGGTGCGTGGCTCTGCTCCATGGCAGGCCCCACGCCTTCAACCGTCGCTTCAGGCATATCGACTAACGTTTCACGCACTACATCGACATATTTTTTCTGATGCGGCGCATCAAGGAAAACAGCAATTCTCATGTCGCTGCAGCCGTTCGTTCTACTCGACTTGCCATGTGACGATAGAAAGGGTTCTCGCTGAGCAGTTCGTCATGATCTCCACTGGCTACGAGTTTCCCCTCTCGCAACACCAAAACCCGATCGGCACTGCGGATTGTTTCTGGCCGGTGCGCAATAGCGATAACAGTGTGGTTTGTTTTGTGAAGTCGGTCGATACTGATTGCGATAAGCCGCTCGGTTTCTGCATCGAGTTGGCTGGTAACTTCATCAAGAAGGATTACTGGCGACTGATGATAGAAGGCACGCGCCAAAGCCAGTCTCTGTTTCTCTCCGCCGGAAAGATTTGAACCGAAATCATTAAGCGAAGCGTCAAGCTGGCCGGGCATGCGACGGACGAAATCGGCGGCTGCGGCCGCTTCCAACGCGTCCCAAATTTCCGTGTCGTGCGGTTCGTCGAGGCGCCCAAATTGCACGTTTTCACGAATTGTGCCGTTGAATATCGGAATATCCTGGCTGACGATCGAGATCCGGCTCCACCAACTCGCAACGCGAAGACGGTTAAGATCATGGCCGCCAATTGATATTAGACCGCTATCTGGTCGCAAAAGCCTGGAAAGAAGATGGAGTATCGTTGATTTTCCAGATCCTGATGGCCCGACGATAGCGACAAATTCACCGGGTTGCACGGAGAAGGAAAGATCGGAAACGCCGGCCTCTGTCCCGGCGTAGCTGAAGGTAACATTTCGAAATGCGATCTCAGGAGCATTATGTGAAAGCTCGATCTCTCCGTCAGGATCGCGATTTTCCTCCGACTCTCTGAGGAACCAAGCGATCTGTCTTACCGCTTCGCCATGAATTGCGAAATGCATTCTGGAAATATGAGCGATACTAAAAGGTCCCAACATCCGCGATGATGCGAGAAGGAAGATGAGGAGCACACCCAACAGGGATTGCGCTTCATCGGGGCTTATGAGGCTGGCGATAAGAACGAGACCGCACACCAAGACGCCAGATAATGTAGCAAAGAACGGATAGGTGGCGTTCTGGACTGCAATAGTTTTGGTCTGGACAACGCGTAACCGTTCCAGGAGGCGACTGATCCGCGTAGTAAAGAGTTCTGTGGCGTTAAAAAGACGGACAGTCCGTTTGTTATTGACCGCTTCAAAATAAGCCTGGCTAAAATCGTGTTGAGCCTCTGTAGAATCGCGATCGAGCCGGCTCGCAAGTGGGCCCGTAATCGATTTGAAAAGTATTGAGCCGATAATGGCAAAGCTGACCAATCCAAACAGCGCAGTCGGAGTGATCACAACCAAAATTCCAAACATCAGAAGGATAGTGATCAGCGCAGCGGATCCTTGAATGAGAAAGCGAAGCGCAAGCCCGGCTCTGACCGGAAATGAAGCGGTGTAATTGCTAATGTCGCCGGCCGATAACGTTTCTGCGAATGTAACTCTGCTTTGCATGATCGACGCAAAAGCCTGCATCCGGAGGTCGCGTTCCATCCTCAGTGGCAACATGTAGACCATGACCTCAGAGAAGTATTGCACTGCCGCCTTTATAAGAATGATTGCAAGGATAACGGCCGCGACCCAACGCAATCGGACGGAAGGTGACAAAGGCACCAACAGGTCGCCAAGAGACCCGAGCAATGGTATACCGGAGAAAATCTTATCGGATGAAAAAGATTCAAGCAGCGGCACAATCAACATGATGGAGAAGCTGTCCGTTGCTGCATTGATCAACGCCAGCGTCATATAGGAAAGTATGAAAAACCGGTGGGCACCCGCGAGCCTCCAAGTGAGGAGCACTGTGGTACCCGCCTCGCGCAACGAGGAAATCTGGCGCGTGATGAGTTCACCTCCTCCTTTTGCTATCTTTTCGAACACCCGGTTCCCATTCCCTCTATGTATGCTTTGAAGACGGCGTCACTCATACATCTTCAATCTCATGGCCGCCATTCATTTCGGCTGATTTCCGTCCGACTTTGGCGGGAGGACGATCCTTAGTCGCAAACGCTCATCCGACATATAGTCGCCGAAGTTAAAACGCTCTCGCAACCAACAGATTTTCTAAAAGCCTTCCGAGCTCATCTATACGCCTCTCCCGATCAAATTCCGCATCACTCAATTCTTTAGCCCGACGCCCCATCTCGGATCGAGCCTCCTTCGACATGCCCATCATTCTGAGCACGGCTTCTGCCAATGCGGCACCATTTCCGGCCGGAGAGGCGAAGCCGGCTCCGGCCCTGCGGATGACTTCTGCCCCTTCACCGTTAAGCATTGCAAGAATTGGCAGGCCTTCTGCAAGATATGATTGCAGTTTCCCTGGAATTGTCATCGCGAAAATAGGCTCTGGCTTCAACGAAACCAACAAGGCATCGGCGTGCATATAGAAAGATCGCATGCGCTCAAGCGGAAATCGGCCGGCAAGAAGCACGCAATGGTTTAATTGCCGCCGGCCTACCTGCTCACGCACCCAAGACGCCATTCTGCCATCTCCGACGACAATCCAGCGAACATCCTTGCGGTCCTTCAACCGTTCTGCGGCGTCAAGAATCGCACCGAAATCCTGCGCCTCTCCAATATTACCCGTGAAAACGATCGAGAACTTTCCCCTGTCAACGGATATTTCCGGCGCAGGACTATCCGTCAGTGCGCGATCAGTTTTGTCGGCCCAGCTTGGAAAGTAGGCGATTTTATTTGGTGACTGATTGAACCGCTGTATCTCGGGGATAAAGCTGCGAGATTGTGCTAAGATCAAATCGCATCGGTCATAAATAAACTTAACGATCTTGCCGACCTGCTTTAGGATAAATTTGGAGCGCACAACGCCAGTTGCTTCTAGACTTTCCGGCCAAAGATCTAGCACCCAGAAGGCGACAGGCGCCTTTTTTAGAGCTCTCAAGACAAGGCTCGGGAACCCAACAGAAATCGGGGAAGGTTCAAAAACAAAAATTGCATCAAACTTCATTCGCCGCAGTTTTAATGGACCGACGATCGAACCAAAAAACGCAAAACTGATGTAGTTTAACAGAAGAGTGATCGCGCTCGATCCTCTCGCCAACATGGGCACACGGACAACCGGAATGCCATGGTAGTCCGAGTAGGCTGATGGATTTTTTCGATATCCCTCAAAAACCTTTCCGGTCGGATAATTGGGCCTACCTGTCAAAACAGTGACCTGGTGCCCCCGATCAGAGAGACCAACTACCAGATCGTTGATCCGAAATTCTTCAGGCCAGAAATATTGTGTGACTATGAGAATCTTCACAATTAACTCTGTTATTCAGATGTTCGCCAGACATTGCGATTAACGTAATCTGTGTAACTGTAGATAATCCTGACGATTTTATCGGCAACATTAGGCATACTGTAATCATCTACGACTCTGAACGGTCGCTCCGCTGAAGCAGAATGCTGTGCCTCGATCACATTAAGGGCCTGCAAAATGCGAGCCTGCGATAGCCCCGTCATTATGACTGCGGTCTCTTCCATCCCTTCGGGCCGCTCATGTGCTTCGCGGATGTTCAGTGCCGGAAAGTTAAGAATCGATGCCTCTTCACTTATCGTACCACTATCCGACAATACGGCCCGCGCGTTTTGCTGAAGATTGACGTAATCGAAAAAGCCCATCGGCTTCAAGATATTGATCAGAGGATGAAACTGCAGACCCGCAGCATCAATTCGCCTTCTTGTTCGCGGATGGGCGGAAACGATCAATGGCAGTGAATGATGCTCTGCAATTGCATTCAAGGTTTCGACCAGTTTTTTGAAGCTAACATCGGGTTCAATATTTTCCTCTCGATGTGCGCTCACGACAAAGTATTGCCCGATCTCAAGCCCGAGCCTAGCCAGAACGTCAGATTTTTCGATCGACGGGCGATAGTAGTTGAGCACTTCAAACATCGGGCTGCCTGTCTTTATCACGCGATCTGGCGGAAGGCCCTCTCGGAGCAGATATTCACGCGCAATGGTCGAATAGGTCAGATTGATATCGGCGGTATGATCGACAATCCTGCGATTGATCTCCTCGGGAACACGTTGGTCAAAACACCGGTTCCCAGCTTCCATATGGAAGATCGGTATCTTTCGTCTCTTCGCGGCGATGACGGAAAGACAGCTGTTGGTATCCCCCAAAACCAAGAGGGCCTCGGGCCGCACAATATTCAAGACTGCATCACAAGCAGCAATAATCTTTCCGATGGTCTCGGCCGCGTTTTTGCCTGCAGCATTCAGGAAGTGATCCGGTTTACGAACACCTAGGTCGTTAAAAAATATCTCGTTCAGTTCGTAATCGTAATTCTGCCCGGTATGGACAAGCACATGATCACAATAGCTATCCAGTTTAGCGATAACGCGCGATAATCGGATAATCTCCGGTCTTGTCCCTACAACCGTTACGACTTTCAATTTTTCTGTCGACATTTTCAGACCTGCTTGACGATTGTGTCTGGCTTTTTGGGATCGAAGGTCTCATTTGCCCATAAGAGAACGATCATCGTTTCCGTGCCGATATTGGTAATGTCATGTGCCCAGCCCGGTACGGTTTCCACAATCCGTGGGGTATTACCGTCCGCGAAGAGCTCGGCGGTCTCATCATTGAGAATATGGCGAAATCGAAACCGCGCTTTACCTTGGACAACCAGGAACTTTTCATTTTTTGTGTGGTGGTAGTGCCCGCCGCGTGTAACGCCCGGGTGAGCTGTAAAGAATGAAAACTGGCCAGCATTTTCCGTCCGGAGCATTTCGGCAAACTCACCCCGCGGATCGCGATGAGCGACGAGATCATATGCGAAATGTTCCGGCTTCATGAATGAAAGAAAGGTAGCGTAAAGAGCTCGCTGCAGCCCCGTGCCAACACCGCCGGGATTCAATGTTTGCCGGCTAGTTTTAAAAGCCTGTAATTGTCCTGCCAGTTCGCCGACGGTTATCGAATACACCGGCTCAACAACCGGATACTCCCTGTCAGGCAAACCATTTGCCAGGCAATCGACGAATTCTGCAACCAGATCATCGATATAGAGCAGCTGGATGATCGCGTCAGGATCATGGATCGTAATCGGCTGGCCGCTAATCAGATTGTGGCAAAACGTAGCCACAACGGAGTTATATGCCGGCCGGCTCCATTTTCCAAAAACGTTGGGCAAGCGATAAATCGTACATTTCAAGCCGGATCTATTGGCGTAGGCGCGAATAACTTCTTCCGCCTGGTATTTACTGCGTCCGTACGGAGTGTCTCTCACAGCCTGCGTAGAAGAGGTGTAGACCATCGGAATTGCGGTTTCGAGAGATACGAGCGCCTGACAAAGGCGCTCCGTCATACCAACATTGCCGCTCTCGAACTCGGTATCGTCAGTCGGGCGATTGACTCCTGCGCAGTGAAACACCATCGACGTCCCATCGAGCGCTGTTGCTAATTCTGCAACATCGAGATCCCGGGCAATGTCTCTGACGATGAAACCTCGCTCGCGGAGCCGCATAGCAAGATTTGCACCAATGAAGCCGTTTGCGCCGCTGATGGCAATGGTCTTATTCATACGTCAAACCTTGCAGGCTTACCTGTCTTCATCTGTTCGACAAAGCCGAGCTTGTGGAGCAAGATAATCATCCTTTCCAAATCCAGCCGTGTTGTGGTGTGGGAATTGTAGTCCTGGCTTTCGGAAATCTTAGCCTCGCCTTCCTCGACATATTTCGCATAGTTCAGATCCCGAAGGTCTGGAATCACGCGAAAATAGTCGCCAAGATCCTCCGCCGAAGCCATCTCCTCAGCGCTCAAGAGCGTTTCGTAGAGCTTTTCCCCGTGACGGGTTCCCATGATATGCAAAGGATGAGATGGCATGTTCATAATCGTCTTTATCGCCTCGGCAAGCACTTCAATCGTGGCAGCCGGCGCTTTCTGGACGAAAATATCGCCGTTGTTGCCGTGCTCAAAAGCATAGAGAACGAGATCGATTGCATCGTCGAGCGTCATCATAAATCGCGTCATCGCGGGATTAGTGATGGTCAGCGGCTTTCCTGCCAGGATTTGCTCGACAAAAAGCGGAATAACCGACCCGCGTGAAGCCATGACATTGCCATAGCGCGTGCCGCAGATGACTGTATCGTTATTAAGATTCCTCGACTTGGCGACCATTACCTTTTCCATCAACGCCTTGGAAATTCCCATAGCGTTGATCGGGTAGACCGCCTTATCTGTGCTCAAGCACACAACACGCCTGACGCCGTTGGTGATGGCAGCCTCAAGCACATTTTCAGTGCCGAGTACGTTTGTTTTGACGGCTTCAAGAGGATGAAACTCACATGACGGAACCTGCTTCAGCGCCGCGGCGTGGAAGATATAATCGACACCGCGGGTTGCGTTCAGGACGCTCGAATAATCCCGAACATCGCCGATGTAGAATTTAAGCTTGTCATTGTTAAACGCCTTGCGGACGTCATCCTGCTTCTTTTCATCGCGGCTGAAGATGCGGATTTCACGAATTGGGCTGTCCAAAAAACGGCGCATCACAGCATGACCAAATGAACCGGTGCCACCGGTGATCAGGAGGCAAGCGTCTGTAAACATCTCTTCCACTTCTCTATTCGATCAGCCCAACACATCGGCGAAATATCGCATATAGTTTCAACGCATTTTGATCCACGCTGAAATTTCTTTTGGCAAGCTCCAAGGCGGCCAAGCCCATTTTTCTCGCTCTTTCCCGATCGTTCGCCAGTGTGGCAATCGCGTCAGCAAGTTTATTCGGATCGTGCGGTGGAACCGCCAATCCCGTTTCGCCATCGATGAGGGTATCCTTTGTCGGGTTCGTCACCGCAACGATGCTTGGAATCGCAGAAAACGCCGCCTCAAATACCGGTCGACCCGGCGCGTTATAGTGAGAGGGAAAACACAACACATCCATAGAACGGTAGGCCTGAGCGATGTCAGACATGAAACCAACCAGGTGAAAGTTCTCGCCGAGTTGGTAGGTCTTCAGCCGCTCTTCCACCTCGCTCCGAATATTCTGATTTATTCCGAGGCAGCTGAGAACCCTTGCGCGTAGTGTTTTTGAAGAGCGAGCGTCATCGCCAACAATGACATATTCCACATCGATACCTCGCTCCTTGAGTATTCGCGCTGCTTCGATCAAATCGAGAATGCCTTTTACCTTTAGGAGATTCCCAACAAAACCAATCTTGAGCGAAGTCTTCCGGATTTTGGCCATATCGGCCTGAAAAGCTGGATCCGAACCTGCTACCGGCTTTGGTGTAAACGCGTTGTGAATAATTTCCACGTTGAGATCTAAAGGGAGGCTTTGACGGACCGTTTCGTCAATCGCAACGATAGCAGCCGCGTTTTGTCGCAAGAACGAATTCACCCACCTCGTGCGCCAGGACCGAAGATCGTTCCGCGCGACAGAACGTACGTGAACCACGACTGGCACCTTATACAGTCGTTTTGCCAGCCACATGGGGAAAATACCCGTGAACTCATTGACATGAATAAGATCGATATCGGGCCACTCTCGATGCGCTCTCCTGATCGCCTCGATGGTCGCAGGGAGATTAAGGATTTCTCTCAGCAGTACGAGCCAGCGCGCGCCCCTATAATAGCTATACCGGGTGTTGTCGAACTGGCTGAGTCCTCTCACAGCGATCACCTTTCCCAATTTGCTGAAAAAAGGTATGACAGTGCCACGCGGTGTGACAAAGTGAGGCTCCACAGATGACGGGAATGCCCGAACTGCTTCTGTAAGGCTGCGTGACGCACCACCGAAGGTGCCTATCATATGTATGAAAAGGACTTTCACGTCTACTGCCCTATCACTCTGCGGGAATTATGCGTGATTGTCGCAATTGTTCTGTTAAATACTCAACAAGCATAGTAGCGCCCTCGCGGCTCAGATGATCCGTGTCCGTATAAAGCAATCGGTTCGCGGTGTGAGTGATGCAGCGCCCATTTTCCGCATCGCAGAAAACCGAGTCCGGGTAGACAGCGAGGAAATCGGGCCGCCCTTCAAAGCTCTGCAAAACTTCATATACCCTTCGATTACGATCTAGGTAAACCTGCCGTGCCGTGGTCAGCGGTAACATCCCAGTTGCCGTCAACTTAACCACGGTACTAGGTACATTCCAGCCGACTTCCGGCACCGGTGCCACGTAAACCACTGTAAGACCACTATCGAGCAATATCTGTATAGTGTTGGAAAGCGCTCGCTGTACGCCCGCAATCCGTTCCTGCTCGTTTGCGGGAGCTGACCCCTTCACTACCACGGGTATCGGTTGTCCCGGCTCTACCCCACCCTCACGGTTGTCAAACCGGGTCCCCTCCATATAGGCATTGACCCGATCGTTTATCACGACAGTAGTGATATGATCTTTTTTTAATTTGCCCAAAACGGCGCTAGCGAAAGCGTCGCAATCTTCTGTGGTGTAAATAGGATCAACGCCCAAAACATACGGGCAACCTGGATACGTGAGCATTTCAGCAGAGATACCCAGCTTCTCAAAAAGCTGGGACAATGCGTCTGCCAGGGTTTCAGCGTGGCTATCACCAAGTACACCCCAAGTTGGAGATACACCACGCAAGCCAATTATGCAGGTCTTTTCAGTCGATGCCGATTTGCAGTCTTGTCCTTTAAGCGTCAACGTCCCGCGTTCAGCCGAGACAGATAGCATTGCTCGTTGGTCGGGCGTATATCGCTGCGGCAGTCCACCCGTGACCAGATTTATCGTCCAGAGGATTCCTAGCGCTACTGTAACCGTACCGCAGGCCATCAGGACCGCGGCATTACTGAATGAACTCGTTTTTCTGAACGGCCTTTCGACAAAGAACCAGGTCAAGACTGCCAAAATAGCTGCTAGCCCTATTAATAAAAGACGGTCCAAATTGGACAGTTCGCTGATTGCATAATGACGAGCGAAAGCAAATATCGGCTGATGCCAGAGATACAAGGAATACGAAATGAGCCCGATGCCGACAAATGGCCTCGAGGACAATAGGCCGCTTATGCGATCGCTTTTTCCTCCGAACGCGATGATCGCGCTGGCGCCCAAGACTGAAAGAGCTGTAAAAGCGTAACCTTTAACGCCCAATGGTTGCGCGAATGCGAAGGCCACCAGAAGCGCAACGCCGCCTAGCAGGGACGAAAACCGCGACATAGGCGATCCGGTTTGAACAACCGCCGGCCGATGCCAATGCACGGCAGCTACTATAGAACCGGATAGCAGCTCCCACGCTCGAAAATGGACGAGATAAAATACCTCCCCAGGGTGTGATCGTTGAAATCCGAGCGCCAGGACAAAAGAGAATGCACTCAACCCAACCAGACAATGCACGAGCTTCCCGCGGCAAAAGCGATAAATAAGACCGAGCAGCAGCGGATAAATGAGATAGAACTGTTCCTCCACCGAAAGAGACCAGAGATGAATCAGACTTGAGAGACCCGCCGCTTCCGAGAAATAGTCCTGCGTCAGCCACAGATATATATTGGCCATAAAAGACAGTGCCGCGAGACCATTTCGCGAAAACTCTTCTAGCGAACTGGGGAGCAGAACCAGATATGAAGCCAGCGTCGAAACGGCGATGACAAAGTACAATGCGGGTAATATCCGTCGGATACGGCGCATATAGAAGCGGCGGAAGTCCACTCGACTACCAACCATATCGTTGAGAAGGATGCTGGTAATGAGGTAACCGGATATGACAAAAAATACGTCAACCCCGAGATAGCCTCCAGGCAGAATGCGCATTCCGCGCCAAAAAAACTCCGCGTGAAAGATCACGACGGCGACGACAGATATCGCTCTTAGTCCATCGATATCGGGCCTGTATCGCAGCAAGGTCGGATCAACCGATATATTGACGTGTTACGTTCACCGCCTTCTTCGCAAATTCAAAGAAACCATGACTGTTAGGATAATCCTCAAACGTTTTTCGCGGCGCTTGCATCATCGTCTTGAAGCTTTCCTCTGACATGCCGAGTTTCTTGATCGTGTACTCCTTGTCTTCCTGCAGCATGTTCTCCGGATATACGGGTTCGTGCATAGCCGCGATCGCTTCATCACGAGTCATCTGACCAGAAAGTATCAGATTGGAATAATGTGCCTTGCGTTTGTCGATATCGAATTTTCTCGGAAGAATATAAGCCTGATAAAAACGTGTATATATGGATTCGTAGTGTTTTCCACCATAGTATACCCAGCAAAGTTCATTCTCCAGAATGGACATCGCTTTCTTTTTATCATAGTCGACGAAGTTTAGGATCGAAACCATTCTTATTTTGCGCAGGAAAACGTAGTAAAACAAATCCAAGAGTGAAAAATGAGGGTAATTGGATAGCTTCGCACGACCGAACATGCGATGAACGTTTTTAACGTAACGCCAATCAAAATATCCGTAACCCCACTTCTCGGGCAGGATCGCCTCAGAGATTACATTTGTACCCGTAATGACGTGGCGCAGCCCATATTTTGCGGCAAATTTGTAGAGTAGCGCGAATATGGCGTGATCTGTCGGTACCTCACCATCAGGCGTAGAGGCTTTGAGAAAAGAAAGTTGAAGATCTTTGAAATCGTCCCAATCGAGCACATGTGTGTGCAGATCGATATTGAGGGTTTTCAAGGTCTTTTCGATATTGGCAACTGCGAGTTCGGAATTCCAGCCATTGTCGAGATGGACTGCTAGCGGCCGCAAGCCAAGATCCTTCACAAGCCAGGCGACATAGGTACTATCGACGCCGCCGCTTACCCCGATGACGCAATCGTAATCCTTACCTACCCCAGCTTGCTTGATCTCGTTCACCAACGCGTTCAACCGCGTCTCGCGCTCTTCAACAGCGACGAGGCGCGTCTTCGAAACCGTGTCATATCGATAGCAATGATTGCACACCCCGTCAGCATCGAACTTGATATCCGGGTCAGTAGTATCCATGATGCAACGCGTGCAAACAATCATCGGCACGGGGTCTCCTGAAAGCTTAGCCGAGCACACGCTCGAGTGCGTCGCGAGGCGGATAGGTGATAAGAACCGCACGATGCGGCCCCTGAAAGACAAACATTGCACCAGCAGCCACCGCGGAAGCGCCGCCCTGGGATTTTGCCTGTCGAAAGTCTTCTATCGTAGCGGCGCCGCCGGAAGCAATAACCGGAATTCCGACCGCACTGGAAACAGATTGAATGAGTTCCAGATCATAGCCCTTCATCGTGCCATCAAGATCCACGGCGGTCAGGTAGATCTCTCCGGCGCCGAGCCGTTCTACCGTTCGAGCCCATTGAACGGGGTCTTTTTCCGATACCTTTGCCCCGCTGGTGGAATATACTTGATAAGCTCCCCATAGCGATTTTTTCACATCGATGGAAACAATTACGGCTTGGCTTCCAAATTCGGAAGCAGCTTTTTTGACCAGCTCCGGCTCGCTGATCGCCGCATGATTGATGATTATTTTCTCAATCCCTGCCTTCAGGATCGCGCGAATATCATCGATCGAGCGGATACCCCCCCCATAGGAAAGCGGGATGAAACACTCATCCGTAATGTTCCTGATCGTCTCGAACGCAGGCCCTCTTCCGTCTTTCGAGGCGGTAATATCTAACAGCACCAATTCATCGACTTCCTTGGTGTTGAAGATCTTGATCGCGTTTATGGGATCTCCAATGTAAACGGGATTCTTGAACTTCGTGGTCTTAACGAGACCTGAGCCCTTTAAAAGCAGGCTTGGTATCACTCTTGTAGCGAGCATCTAGACCTCAACAGTTCTCGGCGAAATTTTTCAAAAGCCACATACCGTAGCGATGGCTCTTTTCCGGATGAAACTGCGCACCGCGTATATGGCCTCTTTCAATAGCAGACGTAAAACGCAAGCCAGCATACTCCGTTTCCAGCAATTCATCTGAAGGGTCGTTGCAGACGACGTGATAGGAGTTTGCAAAATAGAAGCGTGGTCTCTCGGGAGCGGCTGCTGTCAGCGGCGAGGCTTTTTTGACATCAACCTCATTCCACCCCATGTGTGGCACCCGCATGCCAGGGTAACTTACGTTGTCGAACCGGATGGCGCGAGAGTCGATCCACCCCAGCCCAGTCTCCGAGCCCTCTTCACTGCCCCCTCCCAGCATCTGCATGCCGAGGCAGACTCCAAGAACTGGAACATGTTTCTCAAGGACCACATGATTCAGACTCTCGATCATTCCAGTTGCCTTCAGCGTCCGCATACCTGCGTCGAACGAGCCAACGCCTGGCAAGATAATCTTCTCGGCAACCAGCACATCTCCCGGCGTCGTTGCGAAACGTGAAGCGACGCCCAGCTTTTTAAGCATATTTTGCATTGAACCTAGGTTACTGGTCCCATAGTCGATGATGGTAATATTGGTCATTCCGTTGCTTCGTTGCCTTCTGCCTGTCGCTGCAGCAGCCCCCTCATATTTCCTATAAAGCCTTGCGCAAAAAAATGATCCTTCGTCTTTACTGGCACTGATGGCCAGTCTCTGCTGTCGACAATAGCGGCAAACCTTTCCGGATTGTCCACCAAAAATGCACCCTCATGCTGCAATATCGCGGCCACGGACTGATAGGTTTCAAAAGGAATGATCCCTGTTGGGGTACCGATCCCAAGGGCATCATAATGCGAAGCCGATGATATGCTTAAATGCAGATCGGACAGGGCGATCAACTCATAGGTTGAACGATCCGATTTTCCTGAAATAATTTCCGCGCGCGGTTCGTCCCCGAGATATCGGGTATATGGCTCCTCTTCTGCATCGTACGCAGGATGGAGTTTTATGTAAATCTTCACTGAAGATCTTGTATTCTGAAGAAACACGATCACAAAATCGCATAACTGCTCCGCCGCAACACCCTGAGTCGTAATCGTGATCTTTATATCTTCAGAAGATCTAAACGCCGCGTCGCGCAGAGCTCGCGCATATTCTATAGATGGGGCACCCACAGCTTCGATTCGGCCTTCGACCTCCAATGCGGTGCCGTGAAGTAGGTCGCACGTAAAGTTTCCGTACGCGGCAAGAATCGAGGGCTTGATAATATCCACCCGCCGCGGCAATGCATTTGGCAGAACGTTGGGGTGGACTGCGGTGAATACCCCATGCTGCAGCTCAACGAATGCTATCTTTCGCTTTCGACAAGCATCCATCAATGCAAATTGGCCGCTATCTGGCGCCAGAACCACCGCCGGCGAAAATTTCCTAAGAACCAATCCATAGAGATAGGAGCGCCAACGAAACACGTTGTATTGCCTAGCCAACCGCTTTGCTGTGTAGTCGCTATAACCGAACTCCTGGGCAAGCGCGTCAGCAAGCAGATCGAAGACTGGATCCGTTAACTTAAACGGAAAATAACGGCCTAGAATGGCACTTAGAACGATCAGGCATCCGTCATCATAAACTGGGCGGCGTTTTGCAATCGAGATCCTGTCCTCGAAGCCGGCGGCATCATAAGAAGAAATCTTTGCCCCGCCATCGATCTCATCGCACAAGACATCGAAGTAGATATCAACCGCCTGGTCTTCGACCACGCCACGATGAGCTGAATCATAGGTCTTGCAGAGGTAACGGTAACGACGAGTTGGCAAGAGATACTGAAGTATGCCAAGAAACGCGCTCGAAATCAGCCGCTTGCGCGACAATGGCGCGCGGGTTAATCCTCCGCGCTGCTTGCGCAACGACACTTCAAAGCGAATGAGTTGCCATAGGCAAATACCGTCAACCAGTTTCGAGAAGAGGTTCCAGCGCTCCTCAAATGAGCGCATGATGGCGCTAACCTCAGCTTCCGTGAGATTGGCTTCGTGGGTCATGTTGCCAGCTTTCCCCGCAACAATGACCGCAATGCGTCAAGCCAAGGCAATGGATGCAACCTGTGCGAAAGGACGAAAACCGACAAGAACATCAAAAGCTGAGCGGCAGCATAGGCTTGGGCAACACCCACTAGGCCTTCCACACGTAAAAGCAAATATGCCAAAGCAACGTTCAAAATTCCGCAAGATATCGTGATAGCGGCAAGATATGCGGTCTTTCCTCGATAAAAGACCAGATTCGAGACGGCCAAATACATGCCCCCGAAAGCCTGCCCTAAAGCAATAAGCATCACGAACGACGAGGCCCCGCGAAATGCCTGTCCAACGAGCAACGGGAGCATCAAAGGAGCCAATACACCCACCACAAGAGCAAGAAGAACAAGAGCCACAAAGTAGATTACGCAGAACGTTGCTATAACGACGTTTTTTTGTCGCCTATTCTCCTTGATCGCCTCTATTAACCAAGGAGACACGGCACGGTTCGAAGCATCGGCCAACAAATTCACGCCCAATCCAATTTGGATTGCGACCATATAAATGCCCGTGCTTGCGAGGTCGAGAAAATTTGTGATCAATAGTCGGTCAGCCATTGCGATAAGCATGCCGCCGACGACGTGCGGCACGAGGGGAGCACCGAACTTCAACGCATTCGTCACATAGTCCAAGCGAATATCGAGATCGACCCATCGACCGTAACATAGTGTCACCAGCGATATCGCGCCGAGAACGGAAATCGCCACAGTCATGCCGATCAGCCGCCCTTCCCAGGCGAGGCCAAACGAAACCACAAGGACCAAGGACAGTAACGCATCAACCGCGGCTTGACCAATTCGAAACAAGCCGAACATGCTCGCTCTTTTGGCCGACTGAAAGATCGAGAGCATGGTTAGCAGCAGGAACTGCATCCCTGAAGCCAGTACCGCGATAAACAACCATTTGGCAGGAAGGCTGGTGAGAGCGGCCAGAGGACGCTCGAAGAGAGCAACGAGAATAAATACGATACCCGTCGTTAAAACCAATATTAGCAAACACGAGCCGACGTATTTGGGAAAATCAATCGCGTCGCGATCAAAGTAACGCATCCCGACCGCGCCATGAACACTCATTCCTGTTAGCGCGCCGAGTGCGGTCAAAAGTACGGAATACATCGCCACAAGGCCATAGTCCTCTGGAGAGAGAACACGCGTCAGGACTGGTAGCAAAAGAAGCGGAAGTCCCGAGGCTAATGCGTTCGTGGCTGTAAATAAAAGTACAGAGCGAATGACCTGCAGGTTGAACATCTAATCAACCGAAGAACGATTTGATCGCCGCCGCTACGGTTACAACATCAGCATCCGACATATGCTCGCCAATCGGCAGACTAAGAAGTGTCTCGTCAGCCTGATTGACGAAGAGTGCTTCCTTGGCTTGACCGAGATGGTCGTAAGCCTTCAGCTTCGGCAAGGCGATCGGATAATGAACACCTGTCTCAATACCCTTATCGGATAACCACTTGCTCAGTTCGTCTCGTCTTTCCGTACGGATAACGAAAAGGTGGTAAACCTGCTTCGCCCAATTTGCGCGACGCGGCAAGATTATCCCTTCCACATCAGACAGCTCAACGAGATAACGATCCGCAACTGCGATACGTCGCTCGGTCCAGCCAGGCAGATTGGGCAGCTTGGCGCATAAAATTGCCGCCTGAAGGCCATCTAAACGAGAATTCCTTCCCTCGAACTCATGATCATATTTCGCGACGCGGCCGTGATTGGCGATCATGCGAGCACGCTTCGCCAGATTGACATCTCCTGTAGCGATCGCACCGGCGTCACCATAGGCGCCCAAATTCTTTCCAGGGTAGAAGCTGAACGTTGCTATGTCGCCAAGTGTGCCTACGATCTTGCCGTGACAGGTCGCGCCGTGCGCCTGTGCACAATCTTCAAGGATTTTCAGGCCATGCTCGTCAGCAACTTCCTTGAGTGCAACCATATCGCACGGGTGACCGTAGAGATGGACTGCCATAATGGCGCTGGTATGCGGCGTCAGTTTTGCCCGCACAGTCTCAGCCGTCAGCGTGTAGTTCCCCGGATCGACATCGGCAAAAACCACTCTGAGACCGCTTCTTGTGACCGCCTCCGAACTAGCGATGAAGGTATTGCCGGGTATGATTACTTCCGAGCCGGCAGGCAATTTAAGGGCCTCGAGTGCGATCTCGATCGCATCCGTGCCATTTGCGACACCGATACAGAATTCAGCCCCAAGATACTCGGCGAAAGCCTGCTCAAATTCCTTGACACTCGGCCCGCCGATAAAGGAGCTATTCGCAATAACCTTTGCTATTGCATCATCGATATCGGATTTGATTGATAGATATTGGGCGTGCAAATCGAGAAATTTTATCATCACAGCTTCCGCAGTTTACGGCACGGGTTCCCGGCATAGATTCCAGGCTCGAATATATCGCGTGTCACGACGGTTCCAGCACCGATGACAACATCGTCACATATGCTGACGGGCAGAATAGTCGCATTGCTTCCAATCGATACTCGGTCCCCAATGTTCGTGCTTTTCCATTTCGTTTTATCGCCGCGCGCCGGCCCGCCGGAGGCAAAAAGATCATTGATGAACATCACACCATGACCGACGAAACAATCGCTGCCGATGTTGACAAACTCACAGATAAAGCTGTGTGATTGAATACGAGTTCCGGAGCCGATCGAAACACTTTTCTGAATTTCGACGAAGGGGCCGACGAAAACGTCGTTACCGATCTCACACCCGTACAAGTTGACAGGCTCGACCAACGTAACATTGTCGCCGAAATGGACGTCGGAATTAACGGCGACAGCTCTGCGTGTCGGCTCAGCCATTCTTGCTACGCCCTAGTTTGGAATGTTGCGGTACTACTGGCAGGAATATTTCCTTGCCCGTTTCAATGGATTCATAGATTGCATGGATCAGCTGAATACTCTTGCGCCCGATGCGCCCATCCACGTCTTGTTGCCGACCACTAACCAAGCAATCAACAACGTGTTCGTAATACATCTGATGTCCGAATCCATAAACATTCGGTGGATTGACCGAATACCTTTCCATAAACTCTTCAACATCATCCCGACCGTCAGTGAAATTCCAGACTTTCAGTTTATTGACGGCAAAGCCACCGATTTCAACGGTTCCTGTTGCTCCAAGAACCGAAATTGAACCTTCAAGATCCTTAGGCCGGGTAGCCGTGGTCGCTTCAATAAGGCCGAGCGCCCCGTTCTTGAATTTCAAAAGGACAACAGCCGTGTCTTCCGTCTCAATATCGACCAGTGCGGTCATGCTTTTCGCAAAAACACTTTCCACATCGCCCATCATCCATTCAAGAAGATCGATATGGTGGCTGGCCTGATTGGTCAAAACCCCGCCATCCATCGCCCAGGTACCTCTCCAAGAATCCTGGCCGTAATAGCTCTGGTCGCGACACCATCTGACTCTGATCGTTCCCATGACCATCTTGCCAAAACGACCTGCTTCAAGCGCTTCGCGAAGCTTGACCACGGGTACGTTAAAGCGGTTCTGCTTCACGACAAACAATCTGGACCCCGAGGCATCGCAGGCATCAATCATTGCGTCCGCATCGTCGAGAGTTAAAGCCATCGGCTTTTCAACGATGATAGGTTTGCCGTATTTCGCGAGCGCAATAACGTCGGTGGCGTGATTGCCGCTTTCGGTCAGGACCGAAACGACATCAACATCAGCTTTGCGCATCATTTCATGCATATCCGTAAAATACGGAATGTTGAACCGCTCTCCAATAGCACGAGCCTTTTCCGGGACGATGTCACAGACTGCGGCGAGGCGTGCGCCGGCGATCTGATTGTGCCCGAGAAGTTCGGAATGTCGAACAGCAATTCGACCACATCCGACGAGAGCGAAATTGAGCATGCTTCTATCCAATTCCAGACATTTCTTGAGGGTTGTTGCCTTCAGCTACCGTGCGCGCGTTTCGCAACCTGTAAGAGAATGAAAGGCACGATTTCTGTTGCCCCATTCCTTCGCTTAAGAGCCCCCCATGAACTTTCCAAGCAGATTGAGCCCTGCTAGGCCGCTACGCTCAGGATGGAACTGAACGCCGACAATATTGTCCTTTGCAACCGCCGCAGTGACGCTGTTGCCACCGTGATCGACAACAGCGAGAAGGTTAGCTGCATCGTTTGGCTTGGCGTGATATGAATGAACGAAATAGAATTCCTGCTGCTCCTCATCATCGGCAAGTGGAGTGGATTGCCATTGTTCTGAAGGAAAGCCTCTCGCCGGCTTCACTTTACTCCAGCTTATATGCGGAACACGCAGGGGGTGACCGTCTTTACCCACCGACGCAATACGTTCTACCGACCCGGAAATAAAACCCAGACCAGCATGCACCCCGAATTCCAAAGATGAATCCATCAACACCTGCATGCCTATGCAGATACCTAGGAAAGGGCGACCCGTCGCGACATACTTGTTGAGTGCCTCGTCAAGACCGAAGCTGCGCAAAGCATCCATAGCGCGACCAAAAGCGCCCACGCCAGGCAAAATTACGCGGTCCGCCTGTAGGATAGTAGGGATATCGCGCGTCAAAAGCGGCTCAGCACCGACCTGTTTCAGGGCATTGCAGACCGAGAAAACATTGCCAATGCCGTAGTCAACAACAACAACTGAGTGGTTCATGCTGCGACTACCACCTTCTTAGGGGTTCTCACCGGTACACCCGCTTGCTGGAGCTCATCCCGCAATTTCCCAAAATCAATTGCATCCGTGTGAAGAGCTTTCGCAATTGCGACAGCAGTCGCACCCGACCGCACGGCCCCCGTTGCATCCGCGCCCGACGCTGCGCCACCAGAAGCGATCACAGGGATATCGACTTCGCGAGTAACAGCTTTAATCAATTCAATGTCCATACCCTTCATTGTTCCATCACGATCAATCGAGGTTATGAGTATCTCACCTGCTCCGAACTGTGCACCCTTGACAGCCCACTTGATGACGTCCAGTCCGGTATGATTACGGCCATTGTCAGTCATTGCCTCCCAGCCACCTTGCGGCAAACGCTTTGCCTCGATGGAGAGAACCATCGCCTGGGAACCATAGGTATCGGAAATTTCCTGCAAGATTTCAGGGCGCTTCGTGGCAGCGGTGTTCACTGCAACCTTATCGGCGCCGACATCCAGCAACCGCTTGGCTGATTTGAGGTCACCTATTCCGCCTCCAACGGTAATTGGTACAAAAGCCTCCTGTGCGACTTCCCTCACGATGTCGGTAAGATTGTTGCGCTCATAGAGGCTGGCAACGACGTCCATGTACAAAAGCTCGTCCGCACCTTGGTGGTAATAGAGCTTTGCACGTTCTGCGGGATTTCCCATCTTGCGCCAGCCTTCCATCTGCACCCCTTTGATCAGGTGCTGCAGCTTCACATCAAGACGTGCGATAAGGCGAATATTCATCATTCAGACACTCAGTTCTGTGTGAATACGTTGCGGCGCAGCTTCCATTCGCCGTTGTCAAAGGCCCACAAATGGGGCGACCGAAATCGGTTTGACAGTGCGTGGAAATAGGCTCGGTCCATGATCGGAGCCTCGAACTGTTTCGAAGCATCGGGGAATTCCTTCTCAGGCAAGCTGAGATATTCCATCAGTTCGTCGGCAAAACGCTCCGGAAACTCTCCATCATAACGCCGAACGAGTGCGACCCCTTCCTCTCGCTCCAAATCTCCCGATCGTACTTCCTGCGCGGCATCGTAGGTCGTCCGACCAATGCCAAACTTGATGAATGTTGTATAGTAATGGAGATCGTCAATACGATCATCGATGGAGTTATATTTCGAATACGTGCCGGGCGTACGCTCGGGAGACGCTTCAAAACCGCCATGTTCAACGGCGAAGTAATAGGCCGATTGCGGATGCCACTTCAGGTAATATCCGAGGTAGTGGACTTCGATACCCTTCTCTCGCAACTCATCCGGATTGGATGGACGATAAACATCAAGATCGGGCGCGCGGACACCATAATCGTCGATAAGCGACTGAATGGACGTGCCACCGAGAAATATCTCGCTGTCATCTGAGGTTGAGAAATACGAATAGTCGCGCTTTGCAGAAGTCATATCTGCAATCGGGTTTCCGTATTCCGCCTCGTTCTCACCGTAAAAGATCAACGGTATGTTCATACGAGCAGCCATTTTGGGCGCGTAAGATTTCTGTCCGAAAATAAAAGGCTGGAAAGGATGGAAGAGGTTTTCGACCGCAAGGCGCGTGATCAGCCGCTTCACGCGGCCGTTGGGCGTCAGAAGATAATTGTCAAAACCCGAATGGATCCAACGCTGAAAGTTACGCCAGCCCCATTCAGTATAAACATGCGGAGCCCATGTTACCGTCAGCGGATTCATGCCGAACTCATATTTCAGCATCCACGATTGGTAGAAGCTATCCTTTCCGCCTGAACCAGGAACCAGACAATCGTAGTGCCCATTGCGAGAACGATACTTGTCGCATAGCACCTGCAACTCCCGGCGCCTCTCTTCCCAATCGATGTTTCCGACCTTTTGCTCCGCTACTCGACACGCGTCGCAAACGCCTTCGGAATCAAAATTGATCGTCTGCTTCTTACTGTCTTTCGTGTGCTTATGCTCGACAGTGGAATTCGGGCGTTGATTGGAAATCACGCATCGAGAGCAAAAGGCGACGTGTTGCGGCAGACCATAGAGAGTGTCAGGATTGCTTTTGTCCAAACGATACCTTGAAAGGTCCAGCTCGTCGTTGCGTGGATCAGAGTGGATAAACCGCATTCCCATCATCCTATAGTTTCGCATTGCTGGTTGGTTAACGCGTATGAATTGCTCGCGCAAGGAGTTAAGGGCAGTTATAGCTCGAAGTGACCTTCTTCCACAGCGCCGTGACTCACGACCGACTTAGCGAGTGTTCTCCCCACCAAACTTTTTAGACGAGCCGGTCGTAGGCCGGTTTCGGGACGCAGCGCCACAAGATCTTCATTTGAGACAATGTGTCCCTTAGGCAGATCTCGCGCAAATTTTAATCCTTTGCGGACGAGTGATCGTGCATCCAATTCGACCGCCTTCGGGGCTTTCGTGCCATCCCCCAAAATGGTCTCAATCAGGCGAATTTCTGTAACCATCCGCTTCAATTCGTCCGGCTCGATCGATGCTGCATGATCTGGGCCTTCCATTTTCCGGTCAAGCGTAACGTGCTTTTCCAACACACGCGCGCCAGCGGCTACTGCAAGGGGAGGAACAACAATTCCAGCCGTATGGTCCGAATATCCTATATTTTCGTCAAACGCCTTGTGCATGGTACCCATGGCAGAGAGATTTACATCAGATAAGTTCGTCGGATACGCTGTCGTGCAATGCAAAACGCAGAGATCCCCGTCATGCTTAATCTCTCGCCATGTGTCCCTGACCGTTCGAATACAGTCCCCGACTTCCTCCAGAGTGGCCATCCCTGTTGATATAATAATCGGCAGGCGTGTCCGAGCGGCAACCTCCACTAAGGGAGTGTTGGTAATTTCGCCGGAAGGGATCTTGATGCGCTTTATGCCGAGATCCACCAGAAACTTAAGTGATGCGATATCAAAACCTGTCGACATGAATTCGATACCCTTTTGGGCACAATATTCGACAAGTTGGTGGTGTTGCGCGTGCGAAAGTTCCAACGACTTCAACAGCTTGAACTGATCATCCTCGGCACCATTCTTACGCTGATATTCAACTGCCTTAGTGCCGGCGACAATCAGATCTTCAGCTTTGAATGTCTGGATTTTTGCAGCATCGGCGCCAGCTTCTACCGCTACATCGATAAGTTTGCGAGCAAGCTCCAGGTCGCCATTATGATTGACGCCGATCTCGGCGATAATGAAACAACGATTTGTCATCGATTCTGAATCTACTCCGTTACCTTTACCCGCTCCGGCAGCCTTCTTGCCGGATTACCTACAAAAGTACCAGGCGCAGTAATATCGCGCGTGACCACGGCTCCATGCCCAATGATCACTTCGCTCGTCACAGACGTCCCATGCCGCACAGAACTGTTGGCCCCAAGAAAGCATCCGCTTCCCAAAGACGAACCTCCGGCCAGAACTGCACCTGGCGCCAGATGAGAGAAGTCTCCCACCTCGCAATCATGTTCAACAATTGCACCGTTGTTAACGATAACACCATCCCCGATCTTTGCCTGAACAGCGATAATGCCAGAGGCTAGAACAACCGATCCTAGTCCCATCCGGGCGGATGGACTGACAACGGACGCCGGATGAAAGACGGAGGTTGGAGCAAATCCCTTTTCCCGATACGTATCTAAGAATTTCTTGCGCAGCACAGCGCTTCCTACGGCTGGAACAAATAGCCAGGTCTCATCCGGACGCACGACTTCGATTTCGTCACTAACGCAGTCGGCGAACGACAGCGACCAATTTTTCGACGCTTCCGGGTCAATGGCCACAACACGAGCGAACTGCCCGCTCAAGAACGCAGCCTCGAGTACAACCCGTCCATGCCCGCCTCCTCCAATAACGAGAAGCGAAGGCTTTTTTTCCTGCCTCGGCGTTGGCAATAGGAGCTCTCCGTATATTATCAGACTTGGCAAACGATTAGATTACGCCCCTTCCGGAGTGCCTAACGGCAAATCGTAAAAAGGCTTTCGGACAAGCACACTAAAATCAGCTCTGCGGAGTGCTGACAAAACAGCACCTGTGGCGTCACCCGGCCTGCCGTAAGGTGGGCTGCTGTTTTTGATGGCGTTACGAAATGGAGAAGACAATGCTTTCTCTATTGCCGCAACGATTGCGTCAGTTTGCTCTACGGTATCGATAACAGACATCGCCTTTAGCCTGCCCAGTTGTCGTGAGCCGACATTGACGGTGGGTACATCGACTGCGGGGGCCTCGATAAGACCGCTTGATGAATTTCCGAGAACGGCTGCGGCATGTGTCATCGCTGCGAGATAGCGCAGTTGGCCGAGCGACGCGACTAGGCGAACTCGATCAGGCTGCTCCGATTGAAATGCTTCGAGCCTCGCATTGATCTTTCGCCCTCCCGGATCAGAATTGGCTTTTGTAATGATCAGTGCAAGATTTGGAAAATGCCTCACCGCTTCGATAAGTTGCTCCAAACCCGCAAGCGGCGAGGCGGAATCCATCGTTGCCGGATGGTACGTTACCAACAGATAGTCGCGCCCCGGATCGATCCCGAGATCATGTGAGAGTTCCACTCTGCTTGGAATGGAAAGCCGCCTGAAATTATCGAGGCCGATCGCACCGATGTTGAATACGCGTTCCGGCGCTTCCCCCATCTGAATAACGCGGCGCGCATATGGTGCAGCGGCCGTGAAGTGAAGATGCGCCATTTTTGTAACCGCATGGCGAAAAGTATCATCCATCGCGCCGAGTGTTACTTCTCCGCCGTGAATATGACCGATCGGAACATGGAGGAAAGTTGCCGCTGTTGCCGCAGCAAGCGCCTCAAATCGATCACCCAAGATCACCAGAAAATCAGGCTTAAGTCGCTCAAAAGCCGCAAGGAACCCATCAACGGCTCGGATAAATGCGCGCGCCATTCCCGCATCGCTGTCATCATCATCAAGACACGCTATCTCGGCGTCGATTTGGAAGCCGTCAGCGCGGATGAAGCGAACCGTTTCACCGAAAGCCGGCGCCAAATGCATTGCCGAGACGGCAATTTGCAGATCGAAGTCAGGATCATTTTCCAGATCACGCATAAGCCAGTACAAGAGGCCGTAATCGGCCCTCGTACCAGTGGTAACACATATGCGCGGTCTGCTCACGACGCCGCTCCGTAATCAAGACCGTATATTCTGGCGACGAGCTCCGTCGTCGCCAGAGCGTCACCGATGGTGGCAGCTCCCGTATCTTCGTTACGCCAAGCGCCCAGCACCCTTTCGGCTTGAACTAGAAAACCTGGCTTATATTGCAGGTCGGCCTCGGTGGCTTGAATTTCATTCAAGCTCCGCTCCCCCGCATTTTGGAAAACCGCTTTCTCCAGCGGGCGCATTTCCCAACGTCTGTGCGGTGCAGAAACTGCACAGGCCCATGGCCCGGGACCATTCCATATAGCCTGGTAGACGCCCTGATCTCCGGATGCAAAACTGACATGGGCAAGTACAACCCCCGGCTCTTCTGGATTCCACGGCTGAAGCACGTTTATGTCAACCACTTCCCCGCGGCCAAAAGCAGTCAAATAGTCAACGAGATGAATAGAATTGGCGTACATCCAATTGTTGATCACGGGCTCGCTGTGACCGATAGCCCGCGCCGTATCAAGGCTCTGCTGATCCTGGACGTAGATAAAGCGGGCACCGGGATTTTTCGAAAGATCGTCAAGCGCGGCCTGCGTCGAGCCAAGCGTGCGGCGATTGAGGCCGACCCAAACCCGCCGCCCCAGCACTTTCGCCTTTTCTCTAAGCGCGCGGGCTTCGCGAACATCAAGGCCAATCGGCTTTTCCATAAACAGGTCGACGGGATGCGCCAATATTCTGGTAGCGACCTCAAGAATTGCCGGTTCATAAACCGCCATCACCACAAGATCAGGGCGGCTGCTGGCAAGCATGAGATCGAGATCATCACTAACAACGGGAATAGCCGATTCATCAGCAATCGTCTCGGCTTTCGCCTTTGTCCTGTTGTAGATGCCGACTAACTCAACGTTTGGCTGCGAGCCAAAAGCGCGTGCGTGCTCGGCAATCATTCCTCCGGCACCGACAAGGGCGATACGACATACTTTTGCGTTCGACATGAATACCTTCACAACCATAAAAAGCTTCCGCCAGCGATATCAACCGTCGGTCCAGCGACAAAAAGTCGATCATCCATGTCAATTTCCGACATACAAATCAACACGGGACAATGCTATTCCGTTTCTGCTATGAGCGCGATACAGGCCAACCTGAGGTTAAATCAAATGAAAATGTGTGTCGTGGCGGCTCGGGCAGGATCTAAAGGGTTGCCAGACAAGAACATTAAATCCTTTGCAGGCCGCCCCCTGTTGGCCCATACCGTCGAGCAGGCCGCTCAATCCGGAATTTTTGACATTATCGCTATTTCAAGTGAGAGTGATCGTTATCTGGATGTAGGGCGAGAAGCGGGAGCCAATCTGCTCATCAAGAGACCGGATGAGCTGGCAACCGACTTCGTTGCGAAACCTCCCGTTCTTAGCCATGCTCTTCACACGGCTGAGATTGAAGCGGCGTGCAAGGTCGAAATGTTTTTTGACCTTCAGCCAACCTCCCCGCTGCGTACACCTCAGGATATCCCGGGTGCAGCCAAAAAGCTTGAAGAAAATCCTCATCTTCTCAACATCGTATCGGTGGCCCGGGCAAAGGCATCCCCCTACTATACGCTTGTAGAAGAAACATCGGATGGCCGCATAGAATTATCAAAACCCGGAGTTCGGTTTGGTCGCCGTCAAGATCTGCCCGAATGTTATCAGCTCAATGGATCTATTTATGCTTGGCGTCGGCAACCCATTCTCGACCAACTTCCTGCACTGACGGAGAGGACAGGCTTCTGGCTAATGGCCGACGAGTGCAGCTTCGACATCGATACGCCGCTTGATTTTGCCGTGGCCGCATTTGTGGCGACATACCATTTCGGATGGCCTGAAACACGTTAAACGCACTTGATCCGATCTCGATAGATCGGAAATTACAATCCCCCAAATAGCGACGAACAGACCGAGAAATATTATGATTACTGCTCTCATAGGCCTTGGAAGAATGGGAATGCGGCACGCCACAGTGCTTGAACAATGCCAACTTCCGATCACAGCCATCAGTGACCTCAATCGTGACACCTGTGAAGCCGTGGGGAACGCACACGGCGTACCGCCGGAACGCCGTTATCAGTCACCGATCGAACTAATTGACCAGATCCGGCCAGAACTCGTTGTCATAGCGACTACAGCGCCTGGTCATCACGAACTGGTTATTCAAGCGGCGCAAAAAGGCGCCAAGATGATCTTCTGCGAAAAGCCCATGGCAACCAATCTACGTGATTGCGAGTCGATGATTTCTGCCTGTAACGCAGCGGGCGTGAAGCTGGCAATCAACCACCAGATGCGCTTTATGGAGCAATATATAAAGCCGAAGTCCATGATCTCATCAGAAGCCTTTGGCGGTCTCGGGAGTGTCGTCGTGAGCGCCGGGAACTTCGGCATGGCGATGAATGGCACGCATTATTTCGAAATGTTCCGCTACCTGTGCGATGAAGAACCTGTCAGAGTGTCGGCATGGTTTTCCAAGGACGAGCTCGCTAATCCGCGTGGACCGCAGTTCAAGGACGCCTCTGGCAGTATTCGCATGGAAACGCCGTCCGGAAAACGATTCTACATGGATTGTTCATCCGATCAGGGGCACGGTATGCATGTGACGTATAACTGTCGCAACGGCCGCATCTCCGTTGACGAACTAGCCGGCGATCTTTCCTTCGTCGTTCGTAAAGCGGATCATCGGGGAGAACCGACGACACGCTACGGCATGCCATATGAAACCGGCTCCGCAGTGATTACGCCGGCTGACGCAGTTGCTCCCACCCGAGCTGTTCTCGAAGCGCTTCTTAAGGGAGAAGATTATCCGACGGGAGAAAACGCGCTTGTTGCGATGAAGCTGCTGATCGCCGCTCATCTTTCAAACGAACGCGGTGGAGCAACAATCGATTTGCGAAGCGAAACTATTCCTCTGGACCGCTCTTTGCCGATCGCCTAAACTACCATCCTTTGATCCAGTGACAATGTGCTTTCGCGCCCACCATCATTTCCGCTGCAACCGTGATATTCGCAACGGAAGAAAAATGATGTATGGGCGCGCCAAACTTTAACAATCTCACCAACCCGCTTCGCTTAGCAGACCAGATTTTATCGATTGCCGAGCTGTCGTCTGACGCAATCGATGACGTAGTTCTGGTCTGTGGCAGTCAGGGCGGTAGAGCATGGCAGCGTTATGATTTGCTGCCAGATGTTTTCGCAAACTGTCATTTCAGTTTTGGGTGCACCAGTGTAGGGCGCCTGAAGATGTGCCGGTTTCCAGAAAGGACGAGCGTCTATTCCGGCCTCCCTCAATCGAACACGCAGATCACCTAGCTGTTGCGCGTCCCGATTGCGAATAACAATCCCGGAGAACCAATGCCCGCTCAGAGCATAGTCGGGATCGGGAAATGGCTCTACTCCGATAATATCCGAGAATGCCTCGTCGTATCTTCCGGCGATCTGGCGCTTAGCCTCAACAAACCGCTCAAGATTTTCCATCTGTGCACAGCCAACAGCGGCCTGAAGATTTGTCATCCGGTAATTGTAGCCGACCATGTCGTGATCATAATCGGCTCCGACTCTGGCGGTTGTCGTCAGATGACGAAAGAGGCGTGCTTTTTCTGGATCATCCGTAACGATAATGCCGCCGCCACCGGCAGTAACAGTCTTGTTTCCGTTGAACGAGAACATGGTAAAGTCCGCGCCAAGTCCTCCGGAAGGACGCTCCTTATAAAAGGTACCGAGTGCGGCGGCCGCATCAACGACCACCGGCAAATGGTAGGCCTTTGCCAACTCGTTTATCTCGTCCATTTGGGCTGGAATACCGAGTGTAAAAACCGGCAATATTGCCGAAACTCTGCGTCCCGTTTCAGTGTGGACTAGCGTACCGTCCGCGCGACGACGATGTGTCTCTGTATCCAGTTTGTTGGCTAGCAAACCTACGTCAATCGACCAATTTTCGGCAGAGACATCGAAAAGCCAAGGAAGCGCTCCGCAATGAGCAATTGCAGCAATCGAAGCAATGAAAGTGAATGATGGCGCGATGACCAAATCGTCGCGCCCTACGCCCGCCGATAGCAATGCAGCATGAAGGGCGGTAGTCCCCGCCGATGTCGCCACTGCATATTTAGCGCCGGACGCAGCGGCTACCATCTCTTCGAAACGCGTGACGAACGGTCCCACTGTCGAGACGAATGTCGATGTTATGCATTCCTGCAGATATTCGGCCTCACGGCCGGCCAAGTTCGGTACTGCGAGAGGTATCATCGAGCCTAAATCCGTGAATCCAGTGTTTTTTCACTTGCTTTGTGGGTCTGAAGAAAGGACGGCTCCACCATAGCCACAAGCTCCTTCAAGCGATCCCTATCGATCTGCTGTGGCGAAGTCGGCATATTGGCTGCCGCGAACAGATCCTCAAGGTTGCTGATCAACTTGCTAATCGATCCGCTGGCGGCGCCTTTATACTTGACAACGGAAAGTCCCGCGAACCCGCCATCCACGGCGCTTTCGCCATTTGCAACGAATTCCTCGTAGGCCTTCTCACCAGCTGTATCGAGTGGTGTCAGCAGAAGTGGCCAAGAACCGGATTCGCCAAGCGATTTCGTCGCCCGTACCGCTTTGGTTTCATCGTTGAACACCACCGGCTTCAGCTTCAGATGCTCGAGGAATGCCCTTGCGACGTCTTCAAGCAGAACGAGATGCTCATCGGGGCTCAGCTTGGGAACAACGATGTGTTGGCCCGGAGCGCACACGGCAGCCAAAGTGCAAAGGTGACCGGCCTCCTCCATGGAAACAAAATAGCGTCGAGTATCGATCGGCGTTGCCAGCGGCTGCTGCTGTTCAATGCGCCTCTGGAAGCTTTGAAGAAGGGAGCCGTTTGAGAAAGCAACGTTGGCAAAACGTGCAGAGACGATTTCCGCACCAAGTTCTTTTACAGCCTCGCCGCTAAACATCACGTGCTCCATAAGCCGCTTGCTGGCGCCCATGAAGGAGCTCGGATTTGCTGCCTTGTCCGTGGAAACAGAGAAATATCTACCTTTGAACTTCACTTCGCCCAACCATCGCAACAGGCGAGCCTGCTTGAGCAAGTTCGTATCAAACATCTGTAGCATCGAGAAGGAATCCTTCTCGGATCGCACATGCTTAATTGCCGCAAAATTCAAAACGAAATCGTACGGAGATTGGTCATGAACGAAAAGCCTCATCGCTGGTGAGCCAAAGTCCAACGGCAAGGTCCGAAAATCAGGAACCGAAAAGCCGTCTGAACTGGAGCGGAGTGTGCGGACCAGTTCCGCCAACTCATTCTCATTTTGATCAATCACATGGAGGGCAGCGGGTTCGAAGCCCGCAACGACCGATATCGTTGAAGAGCCGATTGATCCAGCCGCTCCAATTGCAAGTACTCGTTTGCCCTTCAGTCTGTCCCGTAATTGCCCTTCGAAACGCCCCATATCCTCCGAGAAGATGGAATTTTCTCTTCCAGTCGCGATAAAGGCGAGTTCGCCGTTTTTGCCGCGTTTATGGGCTTCACTAGGCATCTGAATATCCTGCTTTGAGGTCATGGCCACTTCGGCGCTTGTTTGCTGGGATCACCATCCCCGAAACTATCATTCGCTTTGATCAAATCCTCGTGGCGCCCGACGTCAAGCCAAGGCTCCCTAACCGGAAAGACGGCGGCGGCCGACTCGCGTTCAATCAACCGCTCGAAAAGGTTTGTCATATCGAAGAATTGCCGGGATGGAACATGTTCCAGAACCTCCGGCTCAAGAAGATAGATTCCAGCATTCACCAAAAAGTTGCACTTCGGCTTCTCGGTCAACTTGGTCAGATGACGGCCAGAAACCTCGACGACACCAAATGGCACTTCATAGCTATGATTATTGACTGCCATCGTGGCTACAGCGGACGACGTCCTATGGAAATCGAGCATTGCTTGAAAATCGACCGTTGTAAGAATGTCCCCATTCATCACAAAAAAGGATTTTGTTGGAGCTTGCGGCAGCAAAGACAATGCCCCGGCAGTTCCCATCCGCTCTTCTTCGCGTACGAACGTGAAACGCGCACCGAACTTCGAGCCGTCTCCAAGATGTTCCTCAAGCATATGCCCAAGATAGTTTACACACAGCGTAATGTCTGTGAGACCTTGCACCACGAGATTATCGACAATGATATCGATCAAGGGGCGACCACCAACCGGCACCAATGGCTTGGGCACATTTTCAGTGAGAGGCCTAAGTCGGGTCCCCAGCCCACCCGCCATGATTACCACTTGGTTGTCTTGGTACAAAAGTTGTTCAAACGCGGGAAGGTATGCCAAATCCCGAAATATTCCGGCTTCATCAACGATAGGAAGATGCAGGATTTGTTCGTGGCGGAGCCGACCAAGCAATATGCTCTTCTCGGTACCCAGCATCGCCGAGCGCGGAGCCTGCCGCATGAATTCTCGAACCGGTGTATCCAATCCTTGGCCAGCAAGTAGGGCGCGACGGATGTCTCCGTCGGTCACAAGGCCAATAAGTTTGCCCTCGTCCGTAACAACAACCGCAATTTTCAGGCCATTGCCGTCAATTACTTCGATCGCAACGCGCATTACCGCTTCCTGCGCAATCACGACCTTTGAAATATCAATGTATGTCATTAACCCCACCAATTCAGCGAAATCGCCAACGGCGAACTACACTACGGCTCTGATGGCGACACTCTCTAGCTCAGGCGTTTCTCGATTCATAGTCTCCAAAAGCGTGGAGGCACACGTATGAGTATGCGTTGTAAAAACCGACCTGAACCAGTGTTGTTAAGACCCATAATTTTCTACGACCAAAGACACAAGGCCTCAATTAGCAGCTCGGGCATTTCCCATATAATTGCACCGGACAATCTCCCGCATAGCCCACAAACACTGACCGAGCCGTATGAATTTTTCTTGCACTCTCATCCAAATACCATCAACTGCTGTGGAACCACAGCAAGCATTCCGACGCGGCGGGCGGCGACATATTTTAAGAGCTGTTCGACCACCTTTGGCATCACGGGTTTTTGCACCACTCCGATCGCACCGCGCACGCCATCGGCGACAGCTTCCGGATTGGCGGTCATGAAGACAACAGATATACCATGATCCTGCGCAAGCTGCCGGCCGATTTCCGGGCCGGTTGCGCCATCGGAGAGATTGACATCGACGAAGGCGATATCGGCGAGTGGCGCGAGCCTGAGGGCTTCTTCCCGGTCCGCGGCGAGGCCTGTGACATGCACGCCCATGTCCTCGATCGTCATTTCAAGATCGAGGGCAATCAGCAGTTCGTCTTCGACAATCAGCACTCTCTGTTCCATGAGATTTTCCCGTTGCCAGCTACGCATGACATTCGTGGCCATGACAGATCCCCTTTACGCTTTACCTAGGAGGACTCCGCTCCGCTGAAAACCGATTGGATCAGCGAGGCTCGCAGCTTAAACGGGCGATGCGGCGATATGTTCCGGCATGAAACGCGCTATTTCTCGATTAAACTTTTGTTAATATTGATAAATTCTTAAAATTTCTTAGTCATAATGGAAAGGCGGCTTCTGTCGCCGCCTTTAGAATCCTGATTCAAGCGGCGCGTCAGCCCTTGGCCTTCAGCACGAGAACGGGGTCCTGACTGTAATCGGCCGGGAAGATCTGCTTCAGGTTTTCGATCTTCGGTAGGTCGTTGTAGACGATGTAGGGGTAGGTCGGGTTCAGTGTCAGGAAGTCCTGGTGATACTGTTCGGCAGGGTAGAAGCCGGTGTAATCGGTGACCTTGGTAACGATCGGTTGCTTGAAGACATGTGCCTTGTCGAGCTGGGCGATATAGGCTTCAGCGACCTTGCGCTGCTCGGGTTCCGAGATGAAGAGTGCCGAGCGATATTGCGTGCCCTCGTCCGGTCCCTGGAAATTCAGCTGCGTCGGGTTATGCGCGACCGAGAAGAACACCTGTAGCAGCTTACCGTAGCTCACCTCCTTCGGATCGAACGTCACCTTGACGGATTCGGCGTGGCCGGTCGTGCCGGTGCTGACAGTCTCGTATTGTGCAGTCGCGGCCTCGCCGCCGGCGTAACCGGAGACGGCGCTTTTGACGCCCTTCACGTGCTGGAAGACGCCCTGGACGCCCCAGAAACAACCGCCGGCAAAGACGGCGGTTTCGGTGCCGGACTTGCCGGCCTCATCGACGGCAGGAGCAGGAATGACGACAGCGTCCTCCGCTGCGTTGCCGGCTACGGAGCCGAGGCCGAGCGAAAGGGTTGCGGTTGCAAGCAGCGCGGCAAGGATCTTGCCTGATCTGGATATGGGCATGGGACTACCTCCGGGGACAATGTGCAAAAACCTTTGCCGATCAGCCAAAAAGCCGCAAATCACAAGCTGTTCACTCACGCCGATGTGACGGTTACGCGAAACCTAATGTGCGAAACCGGGACAGGCCGCAAGGTGAGTTGACAATTGTCTGGGGAGTGGGGAGAGTGCCGCCCGGTCAGAGCCAGCACCCTGGGGGGATTCAATGTCCGTGCGCTCGTTCTTCGCCTTTTCCATCCTTGCGCTATCTGCGATTTTTGTGAGCATGCCGGCAATTGCCGCCGATACCAAGCGCGACATCGTCACCGTCAAGGATGCCGATTATTTCGGCTTCGACCTGCGCACGGAACAGAACCTTTCGCTCGATCAGTGCAAGGCTGCCTGTATCGGCGACAAGAGCTGCAAGGCCTTCACCTATAATCCCAAGGTCACCTGGTGCTTCCTGAAATCCGATTTCAAGACGATGAACGCCTTCCCGGGCGCCATCGCCGGAAGGATTGTCGAGACGACCGCAGCTGCAGCCCCGAAGGAGCCGGATATTGGCGCCGCTCCCCGCCTGCCCTTCCTCTCCGACGATCTCGTCCAGCAGGCTCGTAATTTCCGCAATGATCTGGCGCTGACCGATGATCAGCAGGGCCAGGGCGTCGACAGCCTGACGGCAGGCGCGCGCCTGGATCTGACTGGCGGCAATCTGTCGGATGCGCTGAAAGCGTTCCATGGCGCCTTGTCGATCACACCCGATGACGGTGATCTCTGGATCGAGACGGCCCGTGCCGCCACCTCGCTCGGCGCTCCCGATAGTGGCATTTTCGGCCAGGCGGTCGTCGATGCGCTGAACGGCTATCAGCTTTCGCGCACGACCAATAAACGCGCCGATGCTCTGGCCGTGCTTGCCAAGGCACTGGAAAAGAACGCCAATTATCGCGATGCGCTGAATACCTACAAGGCAAGCCTCGCGCTCGTCAGCGCCAAGGATGTGCAGGCCGATTATCTGCAGCTGAAAGCAACGCAAGGCTTCCGCATCACCGAACATACTGTCGATGCCGATAGCGCCACGCCGCGCGCCTGCGTCACCTTCTCCGAGGCGCTGGTCAAGACGGTCGATTACACGCCCTTCGTGACGCTGAACGGTGAAGCCCCGAAAGCGCTGGAGGCCAAGGACAAGCAGATCTGCGTCGAGGGCCTGACCCACGGAGAGACCTACAAGATCGGCTTTCGTACCGGCCTGCCCTCGTCGGTCGATGAAGTCTTGGAAGCGCCCGTCGCCATCGACGTCTACATCAAGGACCGCAGCCAGACGGTGCGCTTTACCGGCGACAGCTTCGTGCTGCCATCGACGGCGCGCCGCGGCGTGCCGATCGTCTCGGTCAACATGGCGTCGGCCAATCTGAAGCTCTACCGGATCGGCGATCGTGGCATCGCGCCGCTTCTGACCAGTTCGCAGTTCCTGACGCAGCTCGACGGCTATAGCGCTCAGAATATTGCCGATCAGAGCGGTGAACTGGTTTGGCAGGGATCGATCGAGATCGCCAATGAGCTCAACAAGGATGTCGTCACCTCCTTCCCGGTCGATGAAGCGCTGCCCGAGCGCAAGCCCGGTATCTACGTGCTCGTCGCGACCCCGCCGACCGGCCCGGTGCAGGATTGGGATTCGCAGGCGACACAATGGTTCCTCGTCTCTGATATCGGCATCACCACCTATGCCGGCACGGATGGTCTGAACGTTTTTGCCCGTTCGCTTGCCTCCGCCAAGCCGATGGCCGGCGTCGAACTGCAGCTGCTTGCCAAGAACAATGAGATCCTCGGCACCGCGACCACCGATCAGAACGGCCGCGCCACCTTCACGGCCGGCC
The DNA here is from genome assembly GCA_900471925.1 of Hyphomicrobiales bacterium. GTDB lineage: Bacteria > Pseudomonadota > Alphaproteobacteria > Rhizobiales > Rhizobiaceae > Rhizobium. The sequence continues at coordinate 96,418 of UCGV01000009.1, read as the reverse complement.
TTATGCGTGGCACGGCAGCCCTGACGCCTGCCGTCATCACCGCCAAGAACGGCACGTCGGACTATGTCTTCCTCGACATGACGCGCGCAGGTTTCGATCTCTCCGATCGTGGCGTGACGGGACGCGCCTCACCCGGGGCGATCGACGTGCTGCCCTTCACCGAGCGCGGCATCTACCGCGCCGGCGAGACCGTGCATGCGACAGCCCTTGCCCGCGATACGGACGGCAACGCGATCGAGAACCTGCCGCTGACCTTCATCTTCTCGCGGCCGGATGGCGTTGAAGACCGGCGGATCGTCAGCCAGACGAGCAGTCTCGGCGGCTACGTCGTGGACCTGCAGACCCAGGAAAACGCGATGCGCGGCACCTGGACGATGAATGTCTATACCGATCCGAAAGGCTCGGCGATTGCCACCAAGACCTTCCTCGTCGACGATTTCGTGCCTGATCGCACCGACCTGGAAATCAAGACCGAATCCAAGGAGATCGGTACCGATACGGCCGCCACGATCACGATGTCGGGCAAATATCTCTATGGTGCGCCTGCCGCCGGTCTGACCATCGAGGGTGACGTCGTCGTCAAGCCGACGCGCGAAAACGCCGCTTATCCGGGCTATCAATTCGGCCTTGCCGACGAAGAGGCAAGCGAGGATTCGCGCCAGCCGATCGACGGCCTACCGGAGCTCGACGAGAATGGCGAAGCCTCGACGGATCTGACCATTGGCGAACTTCCGGCAACGACCCAGCTTCTCAATGCCACCGTCTACCTGCGCATGCAGGAACCGGGCGGACGCGCCATCGAGCGCTCGCTGGACATTCCGGTCAAGACGGATCAGACAGCGATCGGCATCAAGCCCGAATTCGACGGCGACCTGCCTGAGAATGCGCTGGCGAATTTCACGGTGATCGGTCTCGACACGCAGGGACAGAAGCAGGAGATGAAGGGCCTGCGCTGGAAGTTCTACAAGCTGCGCCGCGATTACCAGTGGTATCGCGAGGGCACGGCCTGGAAATACGAACCGACCTATACGCCGCAGGAAGTTGCTTCCGGTTCGGTTGACGCCCCGGCTGCCAATGGCGGCAAGATCCAGGCACCGGTCGAATGGGGCCGCTACCGGCTCGAGGTCGAAAGCCCTGATGCCGACGGCCCGACCTCCAGCGTCGAATTCGATGCCGGCTGGTTCGTCGCCTCAACCTCGACGGAAACGCCTGACGGGCTCGAAATCGCCCTCGACAAGGACAGCTACAAGGTCGGCGAGACGGCCAAGCTGAAAGTGACGTCACGTTACGGCGGCGAGCTGATGATCACGGCCGGCACGGAGAACCTGATTGCCGTGCAGAACGCCACGATGGGTGAAACCGGTGGCGAGGTCGACATTCCCGTCACCGCCGATTGGGGTGCCGGCGCTTATGTGACCGCTACCCTCTTCCGCCCGGGTGATTCACTCGACACCCATATGCCTGCCCGCTCGATCGGCATCAAATGGCTGAAGGTCGATCCGGCCACCCGTGCCCTGCAGGTCAAGATCGACACACCCGAAAAGATGTTGCCGCGCGGACCGCTCGATATCGGCCTGCAGGTGACAGGCGCCGGCGCCAACGAGGAGGCCTATGTCACGGTTGCGGCCGTCGATGTCGGCATTCTCAATCTGACGCGCTACGAACCGCCGAACCCCGAGGACTGGTATTTCGGCCAACGTCAGCTCGGCCTTGAAATCCGCGACCTTTACGGACGTCTGATCGACGGCTCGCTAGGGGCGACCGGCAAGCTGCGCACCGGTGGTGACGGTGGCGCGATCGCGCTGCAGGCAAGCCCACCGACGCAGAAGCTCGTCGCCTTCTTCTCCGGTCCGGTCAAGCTCGACGCTGAGGGAAGGGCGAAAGTCAGTTTCGATATTCCGCAGTTCAACGGCACGGCCCGTGTCATGGCTGTTGCCTGGACGAAGACGGGCGTTGGACACAGCGCCAGGGATGTGATCATCCGTGATCCCATCGTCGTCACCGCAAGCCTGCCGAAATTCCTGGCACCGGGAGACAAGGCCAATCTGCGCCTCGATATCGCCAATACCGATGCGCCCGCCGGCGACTACAAGCTGACGCTGACCGGCAACAAGGCGCTCAGTATCGACGGACCTGCCGAGCAGACCTTGAAGCTCGAAGCCGGCGCCAAATCGGATCTGACGCTGACACTTGTCGGCGGCGAGCCGGGAGATGGCAGTGTCGCCATCAACCTGTCGAATGATCAGGGCCTGTCGCTCGACCAGATTGTCGACGTGCCGGTTCGGCCCTCATCGCTGCCGGTGACGGAACGGCGTGTGATCGCGCTTGCGCCCGGCAAAAGCCTGACGATCGACAAGAACCTCCTGGCCGACAGCGTGCTTCCGGGCGCCTCAGTCGCGGTCAATGTCACACGCTCAGCCGCCTTCGATATCCCCGCACTGCTGATGACGCTCGATCGCTATCCCTTCGGCTGCGCCGAGCAGACGACGAGCCGCGCCATGCCGCTCCTCTATCTGGCCGAAGTCGCCAAGCAGGCGGGCATGGAACAGACGGATGACGATATCCACAAGCGCGTGCAGGATGCGATCTATCGCGTGCTTTCCTACCAGGCCTATGCGGGAAGCTTCGGCCTCTGGGGACCGGATTCCGGCGATCTCTGGCTCGATTCCTATGTCACGGACTTCCTGACGCGGGCACGCGAGCAGAAATATGACGTGCCGGACCGCGCACTCGTGCAGGCGCTCGAAAACCTGCAGAACTCGCTCTCCTACACCACCGATGTGAAGAGCAAGGGTGACGAGATCGCCTATGCGCTTTACGTGCTTGCCCGCAACAAGAAGGCTGCCGTCAGCGATCTGCGCTACTATGCCGACACGATGATCAACGACTTCCCGACGCCGCTTGCCAAGGCCCATATTGCTGCGGCACTCGCTCTTTATGGGGATGCAACCCGCTCGAAGAGCATCTTCGTCGATGCGCTGCAGATGTCGGAACAGTCGATGGTGACGCGCGTGAATTTCTCGCGCACCGACTACGGTTCGGTGCTGCGCGATGGCGCAGCAATCCTGGCGCTTGCCGCCGAAAGCCGGCCGGTTCCACCCGTCATTCCCGAGCTTGCCAAGGCGGTTGCGCGCGAATGGGATCGCAGCAAATATACAAGCACCCAGGAACAGGCCTGGATGCTTTTGGCCGCACGCGCACTGCAGAATGGCGACGATGACCTGAAGGTCAACGTCAACGGGGCTCAGCGCACGGGCGCCTATATGGCGAAGATGACCGGCGACGCATTGATCGATCATCCGCTGACGCTGACAAGCGCAACCAGCGACACGGTTTCGGCCGTCGTCACCACGGTCGCAGCGCCCATCAAGCCGCTGCCGGCGGGCGGCAATGGCTTTACCATCGAGCGCACCTACTACACGCTCGATGGCGAGGAGGCCAATGTCAGCGAGGCGCAGCAGAACGAGCGTTATGTCGTGGTCATCCATGTGACCGAGCAGAACGATTGGGCCTCGCGCATCGTCATCACCGATCTCCTGCCGGCCGGCTTCGAGATCGATAATCCGAGCCTCGTCGATAGCGCCCAGATGACGAATTTCGACTGGGTCGGCGAGATTTCGGCCGCCCATACGGAGTTCCGTTACGACCGCTTCGTCGCCGCCTTCAACCGTGACGAAAATTCCGGCCGTGACTTCAACGTCGCCTATGTTGTGCGTGCCGTGACCCCTGGGGTCTACGATCACCCGGCGGCTACGGTCGAGGATATGTATCGGGCCGACCTCTCTGCCCGCACGGCGACCGGCAAGATGGAGGTCGTCGCGGCACAACAATGAGGCGGTGGCATAAATTTGCGATCGGGGCTGTGGCCGGCATTATCCTTGCCGGTGCAGGCCTTTTGGCGCTCGATGCCGCCGACCGAGCCTATCCGCCGCCGCTCGAAAAGGCAGCGGTCGTCTCGCCCGAAGTGCTCGATGCCGATGGACAATTGCTGCGCGCCTTTGCAACGCAGGAAGGGCGCTGGCGGCTGAAGACCGATGTCGCCGACGTCGATCCGCAATTCATCCGCATGCTGGTCGCCTATGAGGATCAGCGCTTTTATGACCATCGCGGCATCGACGTCTGGGCGCTCGGGCGCGCAGCCCTGCAGTTCGTCAACAACGGCCGCATCGTTTCCGGCGCCTCGACGTTGTCGATGCAGGTGGCGAGGCTGATCGAGCCGCGCGAGAGCCGGTCCTTTTCGGCCAAGATCCTGCAGATCGCCCGCGCGGTGCAGATCGAGCGGCGGCTTTCAAAAGAACAGATCCTCGATCTCTATCTCACCCATGCGCCCTATGGCGGCAACCTGGAAGGAGTGCGAGCGGCAAGTCTTGCCTATTTCGGCAAGGAGCCGAAACGGCTGACGGTCGCCGAAGCAGCCCTTCTGGTCGCCCTGCCGCAATTGCCCGAAAAACGCCGGCCGGACCGAAATCTCAAGGCGGCCGAAGCCGCGCGCAAACGCGTGCTCGATCGCGTTGCCGTGGCCGAAGTTGTCGGTGACGGCGAGGCCGAGCGCGCCGAAGGTATCGCTATCCCTGCCCGACGGCTGCAGCTTCCAGCTCTCGCCGCCCATGTCGCCGAGGCGGCACTGCGCAAGGATCCGAAACCCGTCCAGCATCAGACGACACTGAAAAAGCAGGTGCAGACCGGCCTTGAATCCGTTGCACGGGCGGCCACGCTGAAGCTCGGACCGAAACTGTCACTTGCCATGGTGATGGCGGATGCTCAGACGGGCGACATCGTCGGCGAAGTGGGATCGGCCGATTATTTCGATGCCAGCCGTTCCGGCTGGATCGACATGACGCGCATCAACCGCTCACCCGGCTCGACGCTGAAACCGTTCATCTATGGTCTGGCCTTCGAGCAGGGGCTCGTCAGCCAGGAGACCATTATCGAGGACCGGCCGGCTGATTTCTTCGGCTATAGGCCGCGCAATTTCGACATGAGCTATCAGGGCGATGTGACCGTCCGCGAGGCCTTGCAGCTCTCCCTCAACGTGCCGGCCGTCAAGCTGCTCGACGCGGTCAACCCGTCGCGCCTTATGGTCCGCTTCCGGCGTGCCGACGTTCGTCCGGTCTTGCCTGCGAACGAAACGCCGGGGCTGGCGATCGGCCTTGGCGGGGTCGGCATTACGCTGAAGGATCTGGTGCAGCTCTATACGGCGCTCGCCAATCGCGGCCAGCCGGTTCGCATAGGCGACGGCGTTACCAACATGCCCGGCAAGATCGACGGCGAACCGCTGCTCGAGCCGGTCGCCGTCTGGAATGTCGCCGACATTCTTTCCGGCGTCATTCCACCCGCCGGTGCGCCGCAGCGCGGTATCGCCTACAAGACCGGCACCAGCTATGGGTATCGCGATGCCTGGTCGGTCGGGTATGACGGTCGTTATGTGCTCGGTGTCTGGGTCGGGCGGCCCGATAACAGCGCCGTACCCGGGCTGACGGGTTACGGGACAGCCGCGCCCATTCTTTTTGAGGCCCTGGCAAAATCCGGCGTCGCCACCACGCAGCTGCCGCGCCCCCCGGCAGGCGCAGTGCGCATAGCCCAGACCGATCTGCCGATCAGTCAGCGGCGCTTTGCAATCAATGCCAGCGGGCTGCTTGCCACCTCCGGCCGCGAGCCGGCACCGCAGATCGTCTATCCACCCGAGGGCGCCCATGTCGATCTCGGCGCGAAGGAAGGCAGTCTCTCGCCGCTGATGCTGAAGCTCCAGGGCGGCCGCGCGCCGTTCCGCTGGCTCGCCAACGGCAAGCCTCTGCCCGATCTGTCGCGGCGGCGCACGCAAAACTGGATGCCGGACGGCGGCGGTTACTCCAAGCTGACCGTGATCGATTCCATGGGCCGCGCGGCAAGCGTCGGCGTCTTCATCGACTGATGCCTGCGGGGACCCACAGGTTCGGCTTGATGTGATCGACGCTTTCAATGGATCGCGCCGTGAGTGTCGCCTTGCGGAAAAGCATGGTTTCGGCGTCACCTCCACCCGGCCGACGATAAAACCGCTTTATCGTCTCGACGCGAGCAACGCGAGCATCGCGGGTATCCGCAAAACATTCGTTACGAGCTTCACGCGTTCTGCCGTGTAGAAATGTTCCTCGTGCAGGATATTCATCGTTCCCATGAATTCGCCGGCGATGAAGATCGGCAGGTTGACGACGGAGCCGCAACCAAGTGACCAGATCTGTTCATGATCGGGGAAAACAGTGGCAATCTCGGCGATCGTATTGGCCACGAACGGGCGGCGCTCGACGTGAACGGTATCGAACCAGTGTGTGCGATTGATCGGCTTGCTGCCGGACACCGGATAGCTTTCCGGGTCCGACGAATAGGAACGTCGGGAAATGCCGGCTTCCATATCCGCTTCCATGACTGTGAACAGCTTTACCCCGACCACGGCCTGTACCAGCGCTTCGAGCGCGGCATAGGCAGATCCGGCCTGTTTTTCATTGGCGATAGCCTGGCTAAAGGCGGTAAGCGCGGTAGTGTGATCGGAGATCATGAATATTCCTGAGACGTTGCGATGTGGCTGGTATTTGCGGCGATCAGTTCCCGCGAATAGGGTTCGGCGAGCGTCCCCTGCTTGAGCTGGGCAACGTCGGCAATCTCGATGATGCGCCCTCCCCGCATGACCGCGAGCCGGTCGCACAGAAAGGACACGACGGGGAGATTGTGGGTCACCATCAGATAGGTCAGGCCCTTTTCGCGGCGAAGGCGCTTGAGCAGGTTGAGGATTTCTGCCTGGACGGAGACGTCGAGCGCCGAGGTCGGCTCATCCAGCAGGAGGATGCGCGGCTCCAACACGAGCGCGCGGGCAATCGCCACGCGCTGGCGCTGGCCACCGGAAAGCTGATGGGGGAAACGAAAGCGGAAGCGGCGGTCGAGGCCGACAGCCGCCATGGTCGCTTCTATCCGCTCGCCAGCATTGCCGAGGCCGTGGATCAGCAAGGGTTCCGACAGGGTAGCGTCGATAGTCTTTCGCGGATGCAGCGAGCCATAGGGATCCTGGAATACCATCTGGCACGTCTTTGAAAACGCCCGGTCGATGCCGTGGCTGCGCGATTTTCCATCAACCGCAATCTCTCCCTCCCACTCCGGCGCGAGGCCGGCGATGGCCTTGAGCACCGTGGATTTGCCTGATCCGCTTTCGCCGACGAGGGCGAAGCTCTCGCCGGCGGCGATATCGAGCGTCACGCCGTGGGTAATCTGCGTGGCGCCGTAGGAAATATCGAGATTTTTCAGCGATATGGCGGTCATGCGGCGGCCCAGGCGCTACGGTCGAGCACGGGAAGCTCGTCGCGGGTTTCATCGATACGCGGCATGGCGGCAAGCAGCCCACGCGTATAGGGGTGTTTCGCGTTCTGCAGTTCCGAGGTCTTGCACGTTTCCACCACCTCGCCGCGATACATGACGAGGACCCGGTCGCAATAGCTGGAGACGAGGTTGAGGTCGTGACTGATGAGAATGAGGCCCATGCCCTTCCCGGCGATCTGCTCGTTGATGATGTCGAGCACCTGGGCCTGTACCGAGACGTCGAGCGCGGATGTCGGCTCGTCGGCGATCAGGAGGTCCGGCTCGGGGATCAGCATCATGGCGATCATGACGCGCTGGCCCATGCCGCCGGAAACCTCATGGGGGTAGAGCTTGGCGACGCGCTCGGGATCGTTGATGCGCACGGATTCCAGCATGGCAAGTGTGCGGGCGCGGCTTTCACCGCGCGAAAGCTTCCGGTGGGTCAGCAAAGCCTCGGCGATCTGCTCCCCGATGGTCATGACCGGGTTCAGCGAGAATTTCGGGTCCTGCATGACCATGGAAATACGTGCGCCGCGAATTGCGCGCATCTGCCGTTCGCTGCGGGTCGTCAGGTCTATGTCATCGAAGGCAAGCCTGTCTGCCGTGACCTTGCCGGGCGCGCGGACGAGCTTCAGGATCGACCGGCCGGTCATCGATTTGCCCGATCCGCTTTCCCCGACGATGCCGAGACGCTCGCGGCCGAGGGTGAAGGAGATGCCGCGCACCACGTCCACCGACCCCTTCGGCGTCGGGAACGTGACGCGGAGGTTCTTCACGTCGAGAAGCATGTTCATCATTTTTCTCCCTGCTTGGGATCGAGAACGTCGCGAAGCCCGTCCCCCAGGAAGCAGAAGCCGAGGCTGACAAGAATGATCGCAAAGCCGGGCATGGTGGCAACCCACCACTGGTCGAGGATGAAGTTGCGCCCGCGCGAAATCATGGCCCCCCATTCAGGAAGCGGCGGCTGTGCGCCAAGGCCGATGAAGCCTAGACCGGCTGCGGTCAGTATAATGCCGGCCATGTCGAGCGTCACGCGGATGATCATCGAGGAGGTGCAGAGCGGCAGGATGTGACCGCCGATCACCCGCGCGGCCGAAGCTCCCTGCAGGCGAATTGCGGCGATGAATTCCGAGTTGCGGAAGGTCAGCGTCTCGGCACGGGCGATGCGCGCATAGCTCGGCCAGGCGGCAATCGCGATGGCGATGATGGCGTTCTGGATGCCGGGACCGAGCGCCGCCACGAAGGCAAGCGCCAGGATAAGCTTCGGCATCGACAGGAAGATATCGGTAATCCCCATCAGGATCCGGTCCGTCCAGCCGCCGAAATATCCGGCAACGGCGCCGATGATGAGCCCTACAGGCGCTGAAATGACTGCGACGAGCAGCACGATGGTGAGCGTGATGCGCGAGCCGAAAACGACACGCGACCATATATCACGACCCAGTTCGTCCGTGCCCATCCAGTGCGCAGCGCTCGGCGGCAGCAGACGTTGCGAAAGGTTCTGGGCGATCGGATCGGCCGTGGCGATCAGCGGCGCAGCAAGTGCGGCGATAACGAGCAGCGCGACGATGATGGCGCCGAGCATGGCGAGCGGGTTCCTCGCAAGCGCCAGAAGGATGCGGTAGCTGCGGCCAAGCCGCGCCTGCATGCGCGATACCGGGGAATCGTCGAGCAGCCAGTCGGTAACATTTGCCATGGGGGCTCTCCTATCGGGCGCGCGGATCGAGGATGCGATAGCTGAGATCGGACAGTTTGTTGATGCCGACGAAGACCGCGCCGATGACCAGTGTGGAGCCGAGGACGGCATTCATGTCCGCATTGAGAAGCGCGACCGTCAGGTAATTGCCGATACCCGGCCACGAGAAAATCGTCTCGATCATCACCGAGCCTTCAAGAAGACCGGCATAGGAAAGGCCGATGACGGTGATGAGCGGCACCCGGATCGGCTTGAAGGCATGGCGCCAGAGCACGGTACGCTCCGGCACGCCCTTGACACGCGCGGTGGTGATGAATTCCTGGTTCAGCTGATCAAGCATGAAGGAACGCGTCATGCGGCCGATATAGGCAAGGCTGAAGAAGCCGAGGACGGTGGCAGGCAGCACGATGTGGGAGACCGCATTTGTGAAGACGTCCATGTCGCCGGCGATCAGGCTGTCGACAAGCAGCAGCCCGGTAACGGTCGGCACCATGCCGTCGAGATAGACATCGATGCGACCGGGACCGCTGACGAAGCCGTAATGCGCGTAGAACAGCGCGAGACCCGTAAGACCGAGCCAGAAGGCCGGCACGGAATAGCCGAGCAAACCGACGACACGGATCGCCTGATCGATGAGCGAGCCCTGCCGGCTTGCCGCAAGAACGCCCATGGGTACGCCGAGGAGCACGCCGATGACGATACCGAGCGTCGCCATTTCAAGCGTAGCCGGAAAGACGCGCGCGAGATCGGCGGCGACAGAATTGTTGGTCGAAACAGACTTGCCGAGATCCCCGGAGAGAACCTTGCCGACATAGGCGACGAACTGTACCGGCAACGGCCGGTCCAGCCCCATATCCACCTTCGCCTGCTCATAGACGGCCTGAGGCGCGCGATCGCCGACGACAGCCAGTACCGGATCGATCGGCACGATACGACCGATGAAGAAGGTAATGGCGAGAAGCCCAAGGAAGGTGAAGGCGAGCGCGGCCGCAAAACCGGCCAGCCCGCGCAGGAGCGGCAAGGCCTTTCCCTGTCTTTGCAATTGTGGCGTCGCCGGTGTCCCGCCCGGTTCCGCAATAGCCTGAAGGTTCGAACTCACGCGCCGGATACCCCTTATCTCTTATGTCGCTGATGATCGTCTGGCGAAAGTTTTCGCTTGCGACAGTACATGTTTTTTTGGTTATATCAAAAAAATTATTGTGAGGGGCGAGCGCATGACTGACCCGGCATCGAATTTCGAAACGGATGGCGCACCGAAAGTCGGCGCGCTGATCCGTGCCCGCCGCCGTCAGATGAAGATGACGCTGCAGCAGCTTGGTGACGCCTCCGGCATCTCGGTCGGCTACCTCAGCCAGGTCGAGCGCGATCATTCCACGCCTTCGCTTGGAACGCTGGCACAGATCAGCCGTGCGCTCGATGTCGGCGTCGAATTCTTCATAGCCGCGCCGAGCGCCGAGGACGCGCTGACCCGCAAAGGCGAGCGCCAGAAATTTTCCGTTGGTGGTTCGTCGATCGTCTATGAACGCATCGGTGCGGAATTTCCGGGCAGCGTGCTCTCCTCCTTCATCCTGACGATCCCGCCAGGCTATCGCTCTGAAGTCGTCAGCCACGAGGGCGAGGAAATTCTCTTCATGCTCGAGGGGACAATTACCCAAAAGGTCGACAACACGGTCCTGACCATTTCGGCCGGCGACAGCCTGCATTTCCGCGGCAACCGGCCGCATGCCTGGTGGAATGACAGCGGCGTGCCGGCCAGGATGCTCTGGACCGGGACGCTCTCGATGTTCCACTCGCGCGAAATCATCCACCTGCCGGATGTCGACAATTCCAAACAGGTGCGGCCTCCTGCACGCACCAAAACCTCCAGAAAGAAAGGGAACAACACATGAATTTCTTCCGGGCAGTTTTGCTCGCCACCGCTCTCTCCTTGCCGATGGCCACGGGCAGTCTCGCCGCGACGCCCGCCGATGTACTCGTCATCGCGCAGAACATCGATGACATCGTCGCGATCGATCCGGCGCAGGCCTATGAATTCTCTTCCGGCGAATATGTCACGCAGGTCTATGACCGTCTCGTGCAATATGATGCCGAGGATACAACGAAACTGGTCGGTGGCCTCGCCTCGGACTGGAAAGCCGACGACGCGGCCAAGACCATCACCTTCACGCTGCGCGACGGCGTCAAGTTCCATTCCGGTAACCCGCTGCGCCCGGAAGACGTGATCTACTCGTTCAAGCGTGTAGTGGCGCTTAACAAGGCACCGGCCTTCATCCTGACCCAGCTTGGCTGGACGCCTGACAATATCGAGAAAATGGTCACCGCCGATGGCGCCAACAAGGTTGTCGTGAAATATGACGGCGACTTCTCGTCGGCTTTCGTGCTGAACGTCCTTGCCGCCCGTCCCGGCTCGGTGGTCGATGCGGAAACCGTCAAGGCCCATGAAACCGGCGGCGACTTCGGCAATGCATGGCTCAACGCCAATTCGGCCGGTACCGGTCCGTTCAAGCTTAAAACCTACCGCGCCGGCGAGTTGATGGCACTCGATGCAAACGCCGGCTACTTCAAGGGTGCGCCGGCCATGCGCCAGGTCATCATCCGCCATGTGGCGGAAGCCGCGACCCAGCAGCTGATGCTGAAGTCCGGCGATGTGGACATGGCGAAAAACCTGACGCCTGACCAGGTAGGCAACCTTGGCGACAGCGTGAAGGTCGAAACCTACCCACAGGCCGCAGTGCACTTCCTGTCCTTCAATCAGAAGACGGAATCGCTGACGCCGCCGGCCGTGTGGGAGGCCGCGCGCTATCTCGTGGACTACAAGGGAATGACGGATTCCTTTTTGAAGGGGCAGATGGAGACGCACCAGGCCTTCTGGCCGAAGGGCTTCCCCGGCTCGCTCGATGAAAACCCCTATAGCTTCGATCCAGCCAAGGCGAAGAAGATCCTCGCCGACGCAGGCGTCAAGACGCCGATCGACATCTCGCTGGATGTGATCAACTCGACCCCGTTCACGGACATGGCGCAGTCGCTGCAGGCATCGTTCGCCCAGGCCGGGATCAACTTCGAGATCCTGCCCGGCACCGGCAGCCAGGTCATCACCAAATACCGCGCCCGCACGCATCAGGCGATGCTGCTCTACTGGGGGCCGGACTTCATGGATCCGCATTCCAATGCCAAGGCCTTCGCCTATAACGAAGACAATGCCGACGATAAGTACCAGTCGACCACCACCTGGCGGAATGCCTGGGCGGTTCCGGATGAGCTGAACAAGGAAACGAAGGCGGCGCTCGCCGAAGCCGACCAGGCAAAGCGCAACGAGATGTATGTCGACCTTCAGAAAAAGGTGCAGGCAAACTCGCCGATCGTCGTGATGTTCCAGGCGCAGAAGCAGGTGGCGATGAGCCAGAAGGTCGAAGGCTACGTCAACGGCGCCAATTCCGACTTCGTCTATTATCGCCTGGTGAAGAAGACCAAGTGAGAATGAAGGCAGCGGCGGCATCTGTCGCCGCTGCCTTTGCGCCACCGCAGGCGCCGATCTGCCCGCGTGCCTGTCAGGCCAACCTCAAATCTCAAAAATCCAAGGAACGAACTGATGTCGTCGACAACAGAAATCCGCATGCAGCGGTTGCGCGCACGCATGGCCGAAACGGGGACCGATCTCGTGGTCCTGGGACCGTCGTCGCATATGAAGTGGCTTGCAGATCTCTCGCCTCACGGTGATGAGCGGCCTGTCATGCTGATGGTCAGCCAGGCCTATGCCGGTTTCCTGATGCCGGCGCTGAATACCGAGAGCTCGCGCCAGCACACGTCTTTGCCATTTCATCCCTGGTCGGATGCCGAAGGCCCTGACGGCGCGCTCGCAGCATTGCTTGCTGCGACAGGCGTTCCAGAAAACCCCGAGATCGTACTCGACGAGACCATGCGCGCGGATTTCGCACTTCTTGTGCTCGATGCCCTGCCTGGCGCCAGCCGCAAATTCACCGGCGACACCGTGGGCTTCCTCCGGGCGCAGAAAGACAGCGACGAATATGAGCGGCTCAAACACAATGCCCGCATCAACGACGACGCGATGCGCGCGGCCTTTGCGGCGCTGAAACCGGGCGTGACGGAGTTGGAAGTCGCGACCGTCGTTCGGGACCACTATAAGGCTCACGGCGCGACGCCCGAATTCACCAGCGTCTGCTTCGGCGCAAACGGCGCCTTTCCCCATCACCACACGGGCAACCACGCGCTCGGCGAAAACGATGCGGTCCTCATCGATATCGGCGGCCGCAGCCGCGGCTATCCGAGCGACATGACCCGCGTGGCCGTGATCGGCGAGGCACCCGAGCAGTTCGACGAAGTCCATGCCGTCCTGGAGCGGGCCGTACAGGCCGCAATCGCTGCCGCAAAGCCAGGGGTCGCCGCAAAGGATGTCGACAAGGCCGCCCGCGATGTGATTGCCGAAGCCGGCTACGGTGAGGCCTTTCTGCATCGCACCGGCCACGGCCTCGGCATCGACACGCATGAGCTGCCCTACATCACCGCCAGTTCCGAGGCCATCCTCCAGGAGGGCAACGTCTTCTCCATCGAACCCGGCATCTATCTCGCGGGACGTTTCGGTATCCGGCTGGAGGAAATCGTCATCCTGCGTAGCGACCATGCCGAGGTGCTTTCCGAACTGCCGCGCGAGGCTTTTCGCGTCTGAGACACCCCGTTCATTCAGAAGAGGTGACGCGGAACGGCGCGAGAAAACTCTGATCTGATCGTCTTGAACGCTTCATCGGAGCGGGTTTCGCCCGCCCCGTGAGGCACTGCGCCCTTTCCTATCCTTGATGCCCTTGCAATGGAGACCGCTCATGCCAGCTGTGAAAATCCGCACCGTCCGGCCGGAAGACGCAACGGCCCTTGCCGAAATATATTCATTCGAAGACGTGGTTGCCTATACGACGCAACTGCCCTTTCGCGACGCACGCTTCTGGCAGGATTTCTACAAGCTCCGCGACCCGGAGGGCGTGGAACTGGCCGCCGAATACGACGGTAACGTCGTTGGCCATCTCGGCATGATCCTCAATCGCGCGCCGAGACGAAAGCATGTCGCAACATTCGGAATCTGCGTTCATCCGGAAGCGCAAGGCAAGGGCGTGGGCCGAGCCCTGATGTCCGAAATGCTGAACATGGGCGACAACTGGCTCAACATCCTCAGACTGGAGCTGTCAGTCGCGTCGACCAACGCGAAGGCGATTGCTCTCTATGAGAAAATGGGCTTCGTGCAGGAGAGCGTCTCCCGCCTCGACCTTTTTACACGCGGCCGCTATGTCGACACGGCGCACATGGTACGATTCCATCCTAGCTGGGACGGTTCAAGCAGGCCACAATAGCAGGGCAAAGGATGGGGAAGAGGCGAATGGGAGCAATTCATTTCCATCGCCGGCGCCGGCTCTTCGCCTTTTGCTGCCCTGTTCCGTGCCGTATCGGCGGCACGCACGAGTGCAACCCGAAGAGGGCAGCAACAAGCGCCGCGACCAGCCTCGCATCGCCGAAACCCTCGGCGAAGGCGCTTTGCCGCAGCATGGATTGAATCCCGCGTCGGCTCCTCCCTACCCGCTCCGGCCGGCTTTTTTCCCCTCATATCTGCGACTAGATCGAACGCTGGGTTCCATACTGTTGTCCTCGTCAGCGGGGCGGCGATGAGATCAATTCAAATGGCAATCCAGGTCAACAGCGAGCATTGGCTCGTAATCTTCATCCTCGATGACAAAGTCGTTTCGACCCTCATGGATAGTGACGGCTTCATTGACCTTTTCCGCAACGAAGCGGAGAGCCGTCGGTCGGACCTCGTAAACTGAACAGAAGAGTGCCAAGGGAGGAAAAGATCGGGGGTGGTTTAGCACTCCCCGATCCAATCCACCTCGAAAACCTCCGCAGGAATTCGAGTGGCTGGCGACCCGATTAGCTGACGAATTGAAGCAGTTTGCGCATTTCGCGTCTAGCTCAAAAAAACCACGTCAAAGCGCGGATATCTTCTTGGCCGAAACGGTCGCAGTGCTGGAATGCGCCGAGCATTGTGGTCACCACGGCGTAGGCGCCGGCGGTTTGCTTGGGAACGGATGACCGGCGCCGCTCGAGGGCAGTCGGGTCACGATCTCGCGATCCAGGAACCTTCCCAATTGCCGGGCATTCTATCAATGCCACGCCGCGATTGTTCCTCAACGCTTGGCAACCAACTTGCCCCGCCATCGCGGGGCTTTTTTAGAATAATGGACCAGTGGGCTAAGCCCGATTGACGACTTGCCCGAAGACGCGAATATCTTTGATATTTGCGCGCCGCCCCCTGTACTTGAACTTCCGTCAATCCACTTCCGACAGTTGATGGGAACCCCGGGGGAGGCCAGCGCGACCTCTGCTGAAGCGAACAACGCGAATGCAGCAAGGAAAAGCACTTTCAAAGGCATGCTTCTAATCCCCGATCATATCAATTTGCGTGCTGCAATCTTGAGGTCAATCACCGTTTGATGATGGGGCGGTGGGGGGTCACGCTTGATGAAATCTTGGCGCGTGTTAGTTTTTTGGCATGTCCGAAGAAGAATTCTGCCGGCGGTTTGCCGAACGGATCCGGCTTTGGTGCCGCGCTGGTCGCAAGCCTTTTGGAAGGGAGCCTGAAGCCTACGCTGCAGCGGTTGCCCCCATCTATTGGCGCGAGATGAGAGACGAGGGCTGGAGCCCCGAAAAATGCGCCGATCATGATGTAAGTTACTGGTAGCGACTCTGTGATGATGAGGGGGCGGTGGAAAAAAGGCTCGCCCCTTGTCACAGCGACGAGCCTTCCGCCTTTCGGCTAGCCGTGCGACTTGGGGTGCACACACGACGCAACAACAGAATGTCTGCAGTCCGATCTCGTTCCACGAACTAGTGTGCGATAATGGGGCGGTGGGGATTACGTTCATTAACATGCCGTAAACCATCTTCGCGCAGGATGTTCATGCAACAGGCATATTACTAATGTGCTCCCCAGGAAAAGCCCGTCACCCAGCGGTGGCGGGTTTGCGTTTAGGCAAGTCCGCCGAAGATGATGGGGCCATGAACCAGCCCTCTTCGGTGTTGGAACTTTTCTCTCCATCGAGCATTTCGCGGGCATGGCCGGCCAGTTGATCCTCACCACCCCGGTCGTATTTCCATATGTCAACGTTGGCCCCGTTATCGCGGGGCCTTTTTTCGTGTTGTTGAAGCGGGACGGTCGCAGGACTGGGCAGCAAAGCTGACCGCCGCGTGAGCTGAGATCATGATTTGGCGCCAGCTCTGCAGATTTACCAATTGTCAATGTTCAGCTTGTCGCATTTGCAGATCGAGCCATATAACAACCCCAAAACAAGGGGAACGTTTATGTTTAAAATTCCAAGAAGGTGGCGAGTATTTTCGCGCTCACCTGTCAAATCTGCCCAAATAGTCGACGTATCATATAGCTTGGAGACAAGTGTTCTAGTCATCACACTTAACGACGGAACGGTGAGAACGCATAGAAGCGTCACATTCGGAAACGTTGTTGGACTCAAGATTGCTGCCGACCGAACTGACTTTTATTACCGTCAAATCGCTCCTTCGAATGTAGCCATCGAACTGCGGCGCGACGTTTCGACGACGACCGACCATCTGCAAGGCGCCCGGGGGCCGGCGTAACGTAGAAGATAGTCCCGTTCGGAAGCTGCAACTGTCTATATCCAGCCCGCTAGCTTAAAGAGCGCGGCCCATAGAAGTAGAGACACCGTCGCAGTGATGAGCAATTGCTGAGTACGATTTAACATGTTTTCCTCTTCCCCCCAGGAACATCAGGCATCTTGAGCTGATTCGCGGCCAATAGCACTTGAATATTAGAATTCCATCATGGTCGGCGACGTCTCAAACATGTGACCGAGGTCACTGACCTAGCATCCAGCGCGTGTAATTTACAGCCGCTGATGCTGCAAAATCAATGGGAGAAGGGCCGCTGCTGTATCTCGTCGGCGCCCTTCTCAAATCCCATGCGACTAGGATTCAATGGAGTCACTGTCGCTGCTCTCAACTATGGTGTGATAATCCGGCAAAATGATCTTCGGTCGAGGCCGGCACGCCGCTTTATCCGTAGCCGCGCAGATCGACGCAGATCACGGTGTGGTCCACGGCCAGAAGCGGCGCCACGAAGCGCCACATCAGGCTGGATCGGGGAAAACCATGCACCAGAAGCACCGGCGACCCACTGCCGTAACGCCGCACGAAGACGGTGTTATCCTTGATCTTCACGTCGATGGGTTCGAAGTCGGTCGGCCCGGCCACGGCAGGCTGCGTGCTCGACTGGGCCGAGGCGGGCCCTGCCAAGAGCGCCGATGTCAGAATGCTGCCCGACGCGGCCGTGATGGCACACAGTACAGTGCGGCGGTCGAGGTCTGTCCTTCCAGTCATCTGTAATATCTCCTGATGGGGGCTTACAGGGTGTTTTTGAGATCTGGCATGGCAAGAAGGAGCGATGCGTTGGTTGGGCGTGTCGGGACTGCTCTGCGGCATGGTGACGAGCGCCCTGCTCCAAAGGCCGGAGAATTATCTTCTCCTATTGTTCAGGCGGGCGGACGCATGGATCGTCAAAGGCGCCCGAAAACGAGCTTCCGGGCGCCTTGCCGTTAAAGCTCCGGATGCAGGTTGCGCACCGGGCTCAATGCTTCGAGGCGCGAGGCGGCATCGAACATCTTCGATTCCGCAAACCATGAGGACACGATCTGGACGCCGATCGGCAGACCATTGCTGCTCGTTCCAAACCGGACCGTCATCGCCGGGTTGCCCGTGAGAGTAAAGATCGAGGTCGCGTTCATGACCTGGAACGGCGAGTAGGCCTGACCGTTGATCACTACATCCTCGAGACCATGTTTCGTGGCCGGGAACGGCGTTACCGGGCAGAGCAGGACATCGTAGTTCCTGAAATACTCTGCGAGGGTGTCACGAAGCCGCTCCTGGACCTGTTCGCCAGCGACGAAGTCCTCGATCGAGGTGTCGGGCGTGCCGAAGATCGCCTTGACGTGATGGAAGACCTCGTCTTCATGACCGGCGGTGACCTTTTGGAAGACCGAGCGTGTTTCCATCTGCTGGAGTTGCCAGAAGATGCCGACGCCATCGGTTTCCTTCAGGATCGGCAGCCTGACTTCTTCGACATGAACGCCAGCACCGGCAAGCGCCTTGGCCGCTTCCTTCACGGTTGCGGCGACTTCGGGATCGAGCGGACCGAAGAAGTCCGTCAGCCAGCCGACGCGCAACGGACGGCTCCAGGCGCCGGCACCGGTATCGACGCCGGGTGCAATTGTCGAGAAACCGTCAGCGCCGTCAGGACCCGCAAGCAGCGAATAGGCAAGTGCCACATCGCGAACGCTGCGCGCCATCGGGCCGATATGCCAGAAGCGGCGCGGAACCCGCGGCCAATGCCCCGTCGCCGGCACGCGTCCGTGGGTCGCCTTGAGGCCGACGATACCGGTATGGGCCGCCGGACCACGTGTCGAGATGGCAACATCACTGCCGATACCGAGCGGAGATATGCCTGCCGCGATCGCGGCAGATTCACCGCCGCTCGAACCACCCGGTGTGTAATCGAGGTTCCAGGGATTATTCGTCCGGCCCGTCAGCAGATTGTCGCTTTCGACCGAGTAGGCGAATTCCGGCAGATTGGTCTTGGCAAGAAGGATGCCGCCTGCAGCCTTGATCCGGGCAACAGCGGGCGCGTCAATGTCAGGAATGTGGCCCTTGAAGATCGGCGAGCCGCGCTGCGTCAGAACGCCTGCGGTATCGATGCTGTCCTTGACAGTGAACGGGACGCCGTGAAGAGCGCCAAGCTCTGCGCCGGACATGACCGCAGCTTCGGCCTTCTTGGCCGCATCGAGCGCGCCGTCGGCCAATACGACGATGGCATTCACCTTGGGATTGACGGCCTCGATGCGATCGAGATGCGCCTTGACGACTTCGACCGGCGAAACCTGCTTTGAACGGATGAGTTCGGCCAGTTTGGTGGCGTCCGTATAGTAGAGCTTATCCTGTTGCATTTCTCTTTCCTTTACCTAACTAACGTTAGTTAGATGAAGCTAGGAGCAAACTTCTCCTTGGTCAACCCCCTTTTTTCGATTAACTGGGACCGACCAGAAAGGCATGAAAATGAGTTCGAATGCGCGCGAAGACATCCTCGAAGCAGCAAAGAAGTCGGCGCAGGCCCACGGCTATGGCGGCCTCAGCATGCGCGATCTCGCCGCCGAAGTCGGCATGAAGGCTGCCAGTCTCTATTACCATTTCCCGAGCAAGGCCGATCTGGCGTCAGCAGTCGCGAAGCGCTACTGGGAGGACGCGGCAGCAGATCTGGAAAAGGCATGGGATGAGATCTCCGATCCCGCCGAGATGTTGCGCTATTTTCCGGTGACCTTTCGCCGGGCGCTGGAAAACGAAAACCGCATGTGTCTCTGCAGCTTTATGGGTGCCGAATATGACGACCTTCCGGAACCTGTGAAAAAGGAAGTGCAGACCTTCGCCGACGTCAATGTCGCATGGCTGAAGAAGGCTCTTGTTGCAACCGGCTCCGTCACACCGGATGCGAGCGAGGCACAGGCCAAGGCTGTCTTTGCCGCCGTGGCCGGTGCCCAGCTCATGGCCCGAAGCCGTGCGGACATTGCTCTCTATGACACGCTGATCGATAGCTACCGGGCGACTGGATTACTCCCCGCCTGAAGTTTGCCTGCGAGATAGCTCACGCCGAACCGGCCCATGACCATTCGCGCCTGAGCGCCGGAAGAAGCCAGAGCGGCACGACCGATATCCGTCATTCCAGCCATGTTAGGCTAATCACAATGAAGCTTCGCTCACTTATCCACAGCCACCCTGCGTCCACGCCCAGCGCGGAAAGCCGACATAAGCTGGATTTCAGGCGATAGACGGCAGGACTAATCCAATCGGTCGAATTGCCGTTATCAAGGCCAGGGCGTCTAATCGGATCGTCACGGTGGAGGCCATAGATGACACAAGCACCGGGGCTGGGGCTCGTCTTGGTGCTGGGTGGCGAGCCCCACAGTTTTCGCGGGAGTTCTGACGAGTTCGCCGCAAGATGGTTTGGGGGATTTGCAGAAACGAAGATCTGAAAGTCCGCCAATGCCGACAATGTTGCTCGACTTCGACGCCTCGAACAGTCTCGATATCGTATGCGATGTCATTCTGGCAGACTGGTTCAATGCGGGGATCGACACCTTCCACATCCGCAACTTCCGGGAGGAGATGAAACTGCATTTTACGGGGGCAGGCAGGCCTGTCCCGGCTGAGATTGCAGATCCCACGAAGCTCGTTCCGACGCTTCGATTGCTTCAGGCGCGCATGAACATCGTCAGGCCAACGCGGATCACAGGCATCGAATGGCAGTTCCAGCGCAATAGCGATGAGCCCTGAGCGTTGCCGGATAGCATAACCTGTTGATTTTTCTACACATCATGAAATTCGAAAAGCCGTGACCTCTCGTCATCGAGACCGGAGACGATCGTCTCCGACCATGCAAACGCCATTGCGCTCGGCATCGGCCCCAAGAACCTGAACAGCCGCCACCGCTCTATTGAAAACGTGCCAGAGATCGATATTCCCCCCCTTGCTTCGACATGCTGGGGCCTTGTCCGAGCTGCGCGCCCCTCGCTCGGAACCAATATATCCACGCAATCCGCAGCCATTGCCTGACATCGGTCCTCTGGCCTCTTGCCGGACATCTTTCGGCATATCAAACTGCATTAGAATCCGGTCAAGATATAAGAGGTCAGACTTTTGACGTCAAATCTATTGACAGGATGCTTCTGCGGTGCAAACCTATCAACCATCAACAGGATAAATGTTGTGACCAATATCAATTTCACCGAGCTGACCGAGAAGATCTGGGCCTCCGGCGCCAGGCGCGAAGATCTGGTGCAGCGTGTCGCAAACGCGATACGCGGCCAGATCATCTCGGGCGAAATGAAGGGTGGGACGAAGCTCATTCCGGAGGCGGAATTCGCCAAGCAGCTTGGCATCAGCCGCCCGAGCCTTCGCGAGGCCATTCGCATCCTCGCCCGTGAAGGCCTCATCGTCGTCAAGCACGGCGTCGGAACGTTCATCTCCGGGGAGACCAAGCCGATGCTCGGCTCGCTGGAATTGATGCGCTCGATGACAGACCTTATCAGGGCAGCCGGCGGCGAGCCGCATTCGGCGGATCTGACGATCGAGATCATCGATCCCGCCGCCGAGGTAAGCGAGGCATTGGACTTGCGACCGGAGGATCGGGTCGCGGAAATTTACCGCGTCCGCCTGACCGACGACCAGCCATTCGTGGTCTCGCATGAATTCCTGCTACTCGATTCACACAAGCGCACGCTCGACAGGCTCAGGGGCTTCAACGGCGGCTCTCTTTACGAGTTTCTCCGGACCGAACTCGGACTGGCGATCTCGCACAGCAAGCTGAACATGGCTGCCGTCGCTGCCGAAGCAAGCATGGCCAAGGTGCTCGGCCTTCCCCGCAAGGCGCCGCTCCTGGCGATGCGCGAAATCCACTATGATTTCGACGGTCGTCCCGTGCTCTATTCCATCAACTACCACAATACCGAAGTCGTCGAATTCACCTCGATGCGGTCGGGGGTGACAGCATGAGCCCCCTCCCCGTCGCGATGATCGGCAATATCAGCATAGACGACCTCGTTTTTCCCGACGGTTCGACGAAGTGGTGCCTGCCGGGCGGCAATGCCATCTACTCGGCTCTGGGCGCAGCGCTGTGGACCGGTGAGACCGCGCCTTGCGTCATCGCCCCTGTCGGGCCCGAATATCCGGTCGCCGACCTCAAGGGCCGTATCGACCTTTCGTCCTGCCGCAAGCTCGACCGGACGCTTCGCGACTGGGGACTTTACGAGGAAGAAGGCACCCGGATTTTCACCTTTCGAACGAAGACCAAAAACTGGCTCGAATTCAGCCCGACGCTGAACGATCTCGGCGCCGCCTCCTTCGTGGCGGCCCATATCGCCCCGTTACGCTGGGAGTTGCAGGTCGAGTTTGCGAGGGCGCTGAGGGCGCGCGGCGTGTCATTCATCTCTGTCGATCCGGACGATCGTTATCTCGATCAGCTGGATCGCAAACAGACCTTGGCGCTTCTCAACGCCGTCGATCTCTTCCTTCCGAGCAGACAGGATGTCGAGGCGCTGTTGCCCGGCCTCTCGATGCTGGAAGCGTTGAACGAACTGCGGCAGATGGCTCCCGGCCTGCCCGTCATCGCCATCAAATGCGGTGCCGACGGTGTGATTGCCCATGAGGCCGGCGCAGACTTCTATTACAGCATACCGAGCGTCGCTACTGACGTCGTCGACACGACCGGAGCCGGAGATTCCTTCTGCGGCGGCATGCTCGCCGGCTACGCGACAACCGGCTCGGTCCTGGAAGCCCTGCTGCGCGGCTCGGTTTCCGCCTCTTATACCGTCGCCTCCTATGGCCCGGTCGCACTCGTCGACAGCGAAGCTGGCGACGCCGCTCTCAGGCTCGAGCGTCTTCGTGACGAAGTTCGCCTCCTGCCCCTGACGGAAAGCTCACTCAGATCCTGCAAACCTTGAAATGGAGACAACCGTGGAAAATGAAAAAACAGTCATGCTGCGCGAAATTGCGATGCAGTCCGAATTCGTCGGAAGCAATATCGACAGCATGTTGGCCTTTATGCGCGATGTAGTGGCCTCGCGCGATCCGGGCACGCTTCTCCACGGCTTCATGATCGGTTGCGGCGACAGCTACTGCGCAGCACTTGCCGCTCGCCAGTTCATGATGAAGGCGACGGGTCGACTGGTGGAAGCAGTCGAGGCGCTGGAATTCTCGCGCTACCTCGTCGACGACCTGCCGGCAAACTCCTTCGTCTTCGGCGTCTCCAATTCGGGCACCGTCTCCCGCACGATCGAGGGCGTACGCCTCGCACGGGAAAAGAATGCCTGGACCTTTGCCGTCACCGTCAGCGAAGACAACAAGCTCGCCCAGACCGCCGAAACGCTGGTCAAGGTAAAGGCGACGCCGAACATCAAGATCCTGCCTGATGGCAGCAAGGTCGTCACGCCCGGCACCATCACCTATACCGCCAGCATGCTCGGCCTCTATATCGCGGCGATTGCGATCGGCGAGCGCCTCGGCCATCTCGATGCGGCAGGTTCGGCAGCACTCGTCGAAGAACTCCGCGATACCGCAAAGGCGATGGCTGCCGCCGACGCAACGGTCAAGCCGCTCTCCGAAAAGTTGGCCGGCAGCTTCACCGCCGACCGTAATACCGTCATCCTCGGTGGCGGACCCAACTACGCGACCGCCTATTTCGGCATGGCCAAGTGGTTCGAAGGTCTGACGCGCCCGGCACATCTCTCGCAGCTCGAGGAATGGGCTCATGAACACTATTTCATGACCAGCGAGAAGACCGACACGGTCATCATCCTGCCACCTGGCAAGGGCTATGATCGCGGCCTTGAACAGGCGCAAGCCGCACGAGAGATGGGTTCACGCGTTATCATCATCGGCGAGGAAGGCGATAGTGCCGCCGAAAAGGCATCGGACGTCTATTTCGCCATGCCGAAGGGTCTTTCGGAAGCCGTGACGCCGTTCGTCTACAAGCTTCCCTTCGAATATCTCTCCTGCCACATTTCGAGCCAGCAGAAGATCGCCTTCCTCGGCTTCGACAACAAGCGCCGTCAGGAAATCAACTTCCGCCAGATCTTCAATTCCGCCGAGAAGAAGAGCGCCTGATGAGCGAACTTCTCGACATCATCGCAACGGGGAAAAAGCCCGTGATCGGGATGGTCCAGCTGCCGGCACTCGCCGGCGGTTCGGGCTACCGGGGCGGAGGTTTTGAAGACGTCATGGAGGCCGCGCTCTCGGAGGCGTCGGTCCTGGCAGAAAACGGCGTCGACTCGCTGATGGTCCAGAACCTCGGCGACATTCCGGTGGATATGCATGCAACCGGGGTTCAGATCGCCTGGATGACGGCGGTAACGGGCGAGCTTCGGCGCCGCTACAGATTGCCGGTCGGCCTCAATCTCCTCGAAAACGATGCCGAGGCGATGTTTGCGATTGCGTCTGCTGCCGATGCCGATTTCGTCCGCATCAAGATCTATGTCGGCGCAATGATGACGCCGTTCGGTCTGGAAACGGCGCAGGCCCACAAGGCGATCAAGGCTCGCAACGCCTGGAATGCCGAGAAGGTGGCGATCTTTGCCGATGTCCATGACCGGACCGGAACGCCGGTCGCAAGCGGCGGCTTTATCGAGGACGTGGAATTTGCGGTTCGTCTCGGCGGTGCCGATGGTCTTGTCCTGACCGGTAAGACCTATTCGCAGACGCTCGACATGGTGTCGCAGGCCCGCGCCAAATATCCTTCCGTCCCCATTCTTGTGGGCGGCAGTGTGACGGCGGCGAACTTCGCCGAAACGATGACAAATGCCAGCGGTGCCATCGTCAGCACCGCGATGAAGGGATCCGGTAGCGCCGTCGGACGCTTCGTGCCGGAAAAGGTGAAAGAATTCATGACCGCCGCTAGGGAGGCCCATTAACGGTCAGAACAGATTTAAACCGGCAGCAGCCGCCACAAAGAGCGGCGTTGCCATCGGGAACAGAAAAGGGTGTCAGCATGTCTCGTCTTGGTATCAAGCCTGTATTGGCGGCATTGGCAATCGCCGTATCCGCCGGAATTCCCGCATTAGCCGCGCCCAAGGTTGCGATGATCACATCGGAATCCGGGCTCGGCGACAAATCCTTCAACGATATGATGGCTCAGGGCATGGAGAAGGCGAAAGCCGACTTCGGCGCCGACTATGTCGTCATTCAGCCGCGCGCCGTCTCCGAATTCCAGTCGGCGATCGCACGTGCGGCAGCGCAGGGCTTTGACGTCATCATCGGCTCGTCCTTCGACATGATCGAACCGATGAAGGCCGTCGCCAAGGCCTTTCCAGACCAGAAATTCGGTCTCGTCGATGTCGGGCCCGATCCGGTCGCACCGAACGTCGCCTCGACCGTGACCAAGGACTGGGAGGGCTCATTCCTGGTCGGTTATATCGCGGCCAAGACGACGAAGACCGGCACGATCGGCTTTGTCGGCGGCAAGGATATCCCGATCATCCACCGCTTCTTCATCGGTTATTACTACGGGGCCAAGATGGCCAATCCGGACGTGAAAGTGCTTGAGAGCTATACCGGATCGTTCCAGGATCCGGCGGGCGGGAAGGAATATACGCTGGCTCTCGTGAACCAGGGCTCCGACATCAACTTCGCTGTTGCCGGCGCAACCAGCGCCGGCGTGATCGATGCGGCCAAGGAAAGCAAGACCTTTGCGATCGGCGTCGACAGCAACCAGAACTACATGGCGCCGGGCAGCGTCCTGACGTCGATGGTCAAGCGCGTCGACACCCAGGCATACGACATGATCAAGGCCGTCAATGCCGGCAGCTTCAAAGGCGGTGAGGTCAAGTATTACGGCCTTGCCGAGGATGGTGTCGCAGCCGCCATGGACGAGTACAACAAAGGCTTGATCGCCGACCCGGTTCTTGCTGAAGTCGATGGACTGAAGGCGAAGCTGCTTTCCGGCGAAATCGTCGTTCCGAACTATTTCGACCTCAAGCCTGGCCAGAAGGAAATGGGCAAGCCTTCCATGGCAACGCCTCCCTCGATCGCCGACGCGAAGTAAAAGACCGCAATGGCCAGGGCGCAGCCCCTGGCCATCGCTTGTCAACGCGAGGACAGGGTATGGCAGAGCCACATTTCAAAGTTGTCCGACTGCAGAATATCGTCAAGCGCTTTGGCGAATTCACGGCAATCCATGACGCGACACTGGAAATCCGCCGCGGTGAAATTCACGCGCTGGTCGGGGAAAACGGCGCCGGTAAATCGACGCTGATGAACATTCTATACGGCCTTCTGAAACCGGACGGCGGTTCGGTGGAAGTCAATCAGGCGGCTGTCGACTTCGCCAATCCTGAAGACGCCATCCGCGCCGGGATCGGAATGGTGCATCAGCATTTCAAGCTCGCGCCATCCTTCACGGTGGCAGAAAACATCATTCTCGGGGCCGAACCCACCAACGGCTTCTTCCGCATCGACCGGAAACGGGCCGAGCGGGAGACTGCCGAACTCAGCCATCGTTTCGGCCTGGATCTCGATCCGCGCGCCATCGTCGGCACGCTGAGCGTCGGGTTGCGCCAGCGCGTGGAAATCCTGAAGGCACTCTATCGTCACGCCCAGATCCTCATTCTCGACGAGCCTACGGCTGTTCTGACACCGCAGGAAACCCGCGAAATGTTTGCGACGATGCAGGCCCTGGCAAAAAGCGGTCATTCCATCATCTTCATTACCCATAAGCTGCGCGAAGTCCTCGCCGTCTCGGACCGTATCTCGGTGATGCGGCAGGGGCGGATCGTCGAGACGATGGACAATGAAGGCGTGACTGCCGATCAGATCGCCAGCCTGATGGTCGGCCGCTCGGTTCTCTTGCGTGTCGCCAAGAAAAAAGCCCAGCCAAGCCAGTCGAAACTGCTTTCCGTGACGTCCCTGACGGCGCTCGGCGAGCGTGGCGAACCAGCGGTCAACAACCTTTCCCTGGATATTTTCGGCGGCGAGATCGTCGGGCTTGCAGGCGTACAGGGCAATGGCCAGGATGAACTTGTCGAGTGCATTGCCGGGCTGCGTCACCCCGTCGAAGGCACGATCGAGATCTGCGGCCGGGCAGCGGGAGGCAATCCGCTGGCCAACAGGAAAGCGGGACTTGCCTATATCCCGGCCGACCGTGGCGGGCTTGGTCTCTCCCTCCTCAGCCCGATCTGGGAGAATATGACGGTTGGCCATCTCGATGAATTTACGCGCGGCCCCGTCATTGACAGTTCGCGCGCAAAGGCGCGCAGCAGCGAACTGATCAAGCGCTTCGACGTGCGCGGTGCCGATCTGCAGAAGCGTTCGGGCGCATTGTCGGGCGGCAATCAGCAGAAGGTACAGATTGCCCGCGAACTGACGCGCGATGCACCGTTGATCATCGCAGAACAACCCTCGCAAGGGGTCGATATCGGCGCAATCGAGGCGATCCACCGCATTCTCGTCGATATGCGCGACGACGGCCGCGGCGTTTTCGTCATCTCCGCCGATCTCGACGAAATCTTCTCGATTTCCGACCGGATCCTGGTGATCTATCGCGGGATGATCGTCGCAAGTTTCGCGACGTCGCAAACCAATCCGGACGAAGTGGGACGCTACATGGGCGGCCTTGAAGACGAGGCTTCGGCCGCAGCTCAGATATCCGAGGAACTTGCCGATGTCCGCTGACATTGCCCTTGCGCCGACGGAACGGCGTCTGTCATTGCGCGGCATACTGCGCCCCATCGCCCGGCCGCTGATCGCGCTTGCAATCGCCATCGTCATCGGCGGCCTGCTGGTGTTGGCGCTGGGTGAAAACCCGATCAACGTCTATGGTCTGCTGATATCGGGCAGTCTCGTCGGTGTGCCGAACCTGCTCGTCACCCTGCAGATGACGACGCCGCTGCTGTTTACGGGCCTGGCGATTTCGATTTCGCTGCGCGCGGGGCTGATCAATATCGGCGCGGAAGGTCAGATGCTGGTCGGGGCCCTGGCTGCCGGTATCGTCGGTTACCTGGTCCCGCTTCCGACCATCCTGCACCTACCGCTTTCACTTGCGGCGGCCTTCGCAGCCGGACTTGCCTGGGCGGCCATACCGGCCTTCCTGCGTGTCCGTCTCAACATCAACGAACTTGTCGTTTGCCTGATGATGAACCCGATCGCGCTGCTTCTGACCGGCTATGTCTGCATCCACCTCCTGAAGGCGCCAGGCCCGACCAACAAGCTGCCGGATATTCTCGACACGGCACGCCTGCCGACCTTCTCCCTCTATTCGCAGGTCAATTACGGCCTCTTCATCGCACTCGCCTGCTGCCTGCTTGCGGCATTCGTCAACCATCGCACACGCGCCGGGTTCGAATGGAAGATCATGGGGCTCAATCCGCGCTTTGCCTATTATGGCGGCATCGACGTGCCGTCGCGGGCACTGCAGGCCATGCTGCTGAGCGGCGGCGTTGCCGGCCTTGGAGGTGCGGAACAGGTGCTTGGGCAATATGGCGCCTTCTATGATCACTTTTCGCCCGGTTATGGGTTTGACGGGATAGCCGTTGCCATGCTCGCCGGCTTCAGCCCGATCGGCGTTGTCTTTGCCGCGCTGCTCTTCGGGGCGCTCAATGCCGGCAGCGCCGTGTTGCAGATGATGACGGGCCTGAGCAAATATCTGGTGCAGGTGCTGCAGTTCATCACCGTCCTGTTGTTGTCGGCGCAATTTTCCTGGGGCTGGCTGAAGAGCCGCCGTCCCCTCTCAACCCCAAACAGGCAGGGCTGACATGGATCTCGATATCGTCAATTCCGCCGTCCGCATTTCCGCTCCTCTGGTTTTTGCAGCCATGGGCGGGCTCGTGACCTATCAGGCAGGCATGCTGAACATCGCGCTCGACGGCTTCATGATCGTCGCCGCCTTTACCGGTGTCGCCACGGCCTATTTCACCGGCAGCCTCGTCATAGCGATCCTCGCCGCCGTTGCAGCATCGATGCTGCTTGCCGCGCTGCTTGCGATCTTCAACATCAAGTTCCGCGCCGACATCTTCATTGCCGGCACGGCGGTGACCTTCCTTGCTTACGGCCTGACCGCGCTGCTGCTCAAAGGCATCCTCGGTCAGGATGGGGTTTTCACCTCACGCGACATCCCCACCTTCCCGATGATCACCATTCCCTACGTCAAGGACGTTCCCTTCCTCGGACAGATGCTGAGCGGCCATACGATCCTGGTCTATCTCGCCTATCTTCTCGTTCCGGTCGTGGCCTGGTGCCTCTATCGTACACAGTGGGGGCTGCGGGTTCGAATGGTGGGTGAGGCGCCGGAAGCGGCTGCGACGGCTGGCGTGAAAGTGGACCGGATCAAGCTGCAGACCATGCTGATATCAGGCGCCTTCTGCGGGCTCGGCGGCGCCTATCTGTCGCTCGGTTACGTGTCGCTCTTCGCCAACCAGATGACCAGCGAACGCGGCTTGATCGCGCTCGCAGCCATCTTCTTTGCCAAGGGAAGACCCTATCTGACGGCGGTGGTCGCTCTGCTGTTCGGTACCGCGACGGCACTTGCCGTTCGTTTGCCGCAGGTCACGGGGGCGGCACCTCAGCTCCTGCAGCTCATTCCCTATGTCGTGACGCTTCTTGCCCTCGTGATCGTCGGCATCCGCAGCTCACGCGCCCGCAGCAAACATGCGGCATGGCGCTTCGACATCTCCTGACGCGGCGCGCCCGATCAGGCGGCCGCAAATTTCGCCATGGCGAGATGATAGGCAAACAGCTGGACCGGCAGTGAATAGACCAGCGGCGCCAGCATTTCCGGCATCGCTGGAAGCCGGATGACTTCAGTCGAGAACTCGTCGAGCAGGCTGTTGCTCTCCGACACGACGCTGAAGATCCCGCCACCAACGCGCTGCCCCTCTTGCGCCGTGTCGCGGGCACGCGGGACGGAAAAGCCGTCTGGCGCGATCAGGAACAGGGGATCACCCCGCTTTTGCGAATGATAATGATGGTATTCCTCGATCGGGATGGCGATAGCGTGATCGGGTGTGCATTCCTTGACCTTTGCCGCACCGAAGAACGCGCAGGCGAATGCCGGGCCGCCACCCGCAAAGAGATAGACGTGACGTGCCGCCTCACGTCGCGCGATCGTTTCGATTGCGGTTTCGTGGCTGACGATCGCTTGGGCGATCTGTTCCGGCACCGCCTCGAGGGCCGCCCTCAAATCGGCGATCTCCAGCTTGTCGCGGCCGGCGCTGTCACCGAAAGCAAGACCGAGGGCTATCAGCAAGCCGAGCGCTGCCGTGCTCGCCTGGGTCGGCCAGCCCTTCCGTTCGGCGTGGATGAACAGGCTGTGGTCGGCCTCCCGCATCAATGTCGAGCCCTCGGTATTGCTCATCGTCAGCGTTTCGGCCCCGAGCGCCTTCGCCATGATCATGGCTTCGACCGTCCGCGGCGTCTCGCCGGAGGAACTCAGGCCGATGACCAGCGTCTCGCGATCGACGGGACGGTTGAAATAATAGGCCATGTCGAGGGCCTGGACGGGCTCGCAGGCAACAGCGAACATCCGTTCGAGCAGAGGGCGCGCGGCGATCATCACGGCGAGCGAATCCCCGCAGCCGGTAAGGTAGATGCGCTTCGGCGGATTTCGCCGCAGCCGCGCGACCGTTTCCGCAATGGAATCTGCCTGGGTCGTCAACGTTTTTTCGAGGCAATCGGGCTGTCCGGCAATTTCCGTCCTGGTAATTTCGACACGTCGCCTGCGAACCGGGTTCACGGCATCGTCAACCGGAAGGGCCTTCAGCCGGCTCGTTTCCTTGTCGTAGAGCGCCTGAATGAGCGCGCGTGAGCGCGCATCAAGCGGCGACCCCGGCGAAAGCAGGGGCGTTGCATAGGTTTGGGTCATGGTCGTCGGCTTTCTGTTCTGCGCGTCAGGCAGAGCGTCCGGAAAGGATCGCCTGGCGATAGGCGGCAAGCCCGGCGGCAAGTGGCAGTCTCGGTTTCCACCCGATATCCCGACCGATACGGCTGACGTCGAAATCAGTCTGCACGTCGGGCACATCGTCGGCGCCGGGCGTGAGTTCGACCCTGGCTCCCGCGATCGCCTCTTCGGCAATGGCGGCGATTTGCGGCATCGTCAGCGGCTCGTCCGCGCCGACATTATAGGAGCGTCGGAGGAAATGGGGGGCGACGAGCACTGCGGCGATCGCTTCGGCAACGTCATCGACATGGACATAGTGATAGATGAAGTCAGGATCGCAGGGGATAGCCGTCGGCTGCCCTGTCTGCGCATTCCTGATGATATCGCCGAGAAAGCAGTTGGCGCGCCGGTAAGGCCCGTAGACGCGACCAATCCGCAGGCTCACGCCCTCCAACCCGTATTCGACGGCAAATCCTTCGACGAGCTGTTCGCAGGCGACCTTGCTTGCACCATAGACCGATGTCGGATGAAGCTGCGTCTCCTCGGTGATCACCATCTTTCCGACATTGCCATAGACGCTGATCGAGGAACAGAAGACGAAGCGTTTCATGCCGTGAACACGCGCAAGATCGAGCAGCAGGGCGGTTGCGTCGATGTTGACGGCAACGATCTTCAGCGGCTTGCCCCTTGCCATCATCGGACCGGAAATCGCGCCGCAATGGACGATCGCGTCGATCCGGTTTGCCTTGATCAATCCTTCAAGGCTGGTCCGGTCATCGAGCCCCATCAATATGAGGCCGGGATCGTCGCGCCCGAAATCTGTGACGTCGATCGCGGTAACCGTGTGGCCGGCCCTGCCGAGCACATCGCGCGCGGCCATGCCGATGAGGCCGGCGCCGCCTGTCAGCAGGATATTCATAGTGCGACCATCCCTCCGTCGATGCTGACGTCGGCGCCGGTCATGAAGGAAGAGCCGCTCGAGCAGAGGAAGACGATGACCGAGGAGACTTCCTCCGAGGCGGCAAAGCGGCCGATCGGCGTCAGTGGCAGAAAGGCCGCGCGCTGTTCCTCGGTCACGTCGCGCTGCAGGCCGGTCATTGTCGTGCCGGGTGAAACGGAATTGATCTGGATGTTGAGCGGCGCATATTGCACCCCTGCCTGCCGTGTCAGCGCCAGCACCGCACCCTTGGACGCGCAATAGGCGGCCGCATTCTTGAGGCCGATATGGGCTGCAGTGGAAGCGACGTTGCAGATCTTGCCGGCCTTCTTCGCAATCATCGTCGGCAGAACCGCCTTCATCCCGAGCCAGACACCCTTGGCATTGACGTCCATGATCTTGTCCCAGACATCTTCGGAGACATCGGCTGCCGTATCGCCGGGAACGGCGACACCGGCATTGTTGACGAGAGCATCGATGGTCCCGAATTTTGCCAGCACGTCAGCCACCAGTTTCTCCCATCCGGCCGCATCCCGCACATCCATGGTCGCGCCAATGACCTCGGCGCCCTTGGCTTTCAGCTCGTCGGCGATCGCCTCGACACCCTTGACGTCGATCAGGACCAGCTTTGCACCTTTTTCCGCGAATTCGCGTGCCGATGCCCGGCCGATACCGTCGCCAGCGCCTGTCACGATCACTACCTTGCCCGCAAATTCAGCCATGTCAGTCGAATCTCCTTGAGAGCGGCGCCGGGCCGGATGCCCCAATCGCCGGAAGGTTGCACACGAAATCGAGAAGGGCGCCGTCACGGCCGATGGCACTGACGAGTTGCAGGCCGATACCGCCCCGATCTCCGGTCATGGCGACCGGAATATTGACGGCGCAGACGCCGGTGACATTCATCCAGCCGGTAAAGACGGCATGGCCGCGCGGCCCGACAGGCTGACCATCGATCTCGGGCGGAAAGGGTTCTGCCGCCGGCCAGGCGAGTGCTGCAATCGAAGGGCAGAGGAGAAGGTCATATTGTTCGAAGAAGCGGCCGGCATCCTGACGCGCGGCATGCGCGCTTGCCATCGCCGCCGCATAGTCGGCACCGGAATAGGCAGCTCCCGTCGCATCGAGCGATTGCGCATTGGCGCCCAATCCGTCGCGACTGCCGACGGATTCGAGATGCCAGTTCAGACCGGCTGCTGCGACAGTGCCCCAGGCGCGGCCGACGCTGTCGGCATCGTAGGGCGTATCGATCACCTCGACGATATGACCGGCAGCCGTCAGCGCGGCGACAAAATCATCGGCAGCCCGCGCAATCAGAGGATCGATGGGGGCATCGCCCATGCGCGGCAGATAGGCAATCCTGCATCGGGACGGCAGCGCAGGCTGGTCCGCCAGCGATGCAAGTGACAACGGCTCGATCGGATCATATCCTCTGAGGATCGAAAAGACCGTGCGGAGGTCCTGTGCGGTCCTGGCAATCGGACCGACGACCTCGAAATCGGAGAGAATTTCGGGAAAGCCGCCATAACGCGCGACCTGGCCGACCGATGGCTTCAGCGCGAAGAGGCCGCAATGGGCAGCCGGCCGGCGCAGCGAGCCGCCGCCATCGGTTCCGATCGCGACAGGGCCGATGCCGGCTGCAACGGCCGCTGCCCCGCCGCCGGTCGATCCACCCGGCGTCATGTCCGGCGCGTGCGGATTGCAGGTCGTGCCGAACAGCAGGTTCGATGCGTAACCCTGCAGGGTAAACTCGGGAACATTCGTCTTGCCGATGAAAACCGCACCGGCTGCTCGCAGCCGTGCAACAGGGGCCTCGTCGGCGTCCGGCATAAAACCGGCATGCAGCTTGCTGCCCCAGGTGGCCGGCAGGCCGGCAACAAGCAGGTTGTCCTTGATCGTCATCGGCACGCCATCGATTGCCGACAGCGGCTTGCCTGCCTGCCAGCGCTCCGTCGACGCTGCGGCCTGACGGCGCGCCGCAACCCGGTCTTCGGCGATCACTGCCTTGATATGCCGATTGACCGTATCCAGCCGCGCCTCGATGGCCGACAAGGCATCAAGCGGCGTGAAAGTCCCGGCCTGGTAACCGGCCGTCAGCTCTGTTGCAGTCAGCGTCCAGAGAGCGGGCGTCATGACAGCGGCACCGACACGTCGCGATAAAGCCGTTCAAGGCGAGAGCGGAATGCGGGCTCGAGCTTCTTCAATGTACCGGCAACGGGATCGGCGCCGGCAAGCATCGTATCCGTTGCCTCGCGGGAAAAGGAAACGACGAATTCGGCACGTTCGGTTCGACGCGCGGAAACATTGGCGGGCACATCCGCGAGCGGGTTGCCGGCTATAAGTGCGCGCCTCACCTCATCGACGACGACGCAGGCATCCTCGACAGCCTGCGTGGCGCCCTGCCCGAGTGTCGGCACCATCGGATGGGCGGAGTCGCCGACCAGCAAGACACCTTCGCCGGCATCGAAACGGGTCGTTCCGTCTTGAAGGCGTGCCCAGTGAATACGATCGACATTGCGTTCGATCTCACGCACCAGATAGGCCGCCTCGGCACAGAGTTCGCCGCCTTCCGGCGTGTAGGCCCCGCGCAGGAATTGCGGCGTCTTCATCTCGTCAGTAACAAGCCCGTCTTCGATCGGGAACGAACCGGCGCAATAGACGAAATCGCCGGGAACACGAAAGGCAAGCAGCCGGTTCGGACCGTTGAACCACTGACCGTAATCCTCGACAGGGCAATCGGCACCGGCCGGAAACAGGACACGGTAGAGGCAGACGCCCAGAAAATGCGGCTCCTCTCTGCTTAGAAAGTGCTCGCGAATTCTCGAATAACGACCGTCCGCGGCGATGAGCAGATCGATATCGTCGATCCTGGTTTCCGCTCCGGTAGCGCCGTCGCGATAGACAGCATAGAGACCCCGGTCATTGCGGCCACAGGAGAGCAGCTCTGCGCCATAACGGATCGCTTCGTCCAGAGGCTTGCGCAGCAATGCATAGAGTTCGGCCCAGCGAATGCGGATGCCGGCATTGTCGGCAACATCGCTGAGCGCCAGATCCATCAGCGGGCGGCCGCTCGTCAAGGAAATTGTCCAACGCTGCCAGGCAAGGCTGTTATCGACAATGGCCTGTGCCCGTTCGGGCATCGCCGCCTTCAAGGCCTTGATGGCATTCGGTCCGATATTGAGGCCAGTACCGGCGTCGAGGTGATCGTCGGCGCCGGCGCGTTCAAGGCAGATGACCTCGACGCCGGCTTTCCCGCCAAGCCCGGAGGCGATCAAACTCCCTGCAATGCCTGCACCCGCAACGACGATCCGCTGTGGTTTCCGATCCGCCATATTCATACTGCTCCGGATTGCTCGACGATAAGACTGACCAGCCCGCCCCCGTCGGGGCCCTGGTGTTCGGCGCCACCGGACACGAAGAGCGCCGTGTCGCCGAGGATGCTGGCAACGATTGCGCCAACGGCACCGCGGATATGCCGCTGCTGATCCATGTCGCCGTCATTGAGCATCGTATGAGGCCTGCCGCGAATGACACCGCTCCTCGACGCTTCACATTTGACGAAGCAGGCCTTGACCCGTTCGCTCTCGCCGGCGGCAAGCTGGTGCGCTTCTGAAAATCCGAGCGATCGCAGCATCGGGTGAACGGCGGAAAGATCGAGTGCATCGGCCATCGGCGCGTGGCTGATCGTCAGGTCGCCACCCCAGGCCTGGCTGAGGCCGATGACCACGACTTCGTTGCAACGCACCTCGACCCCTGCCGAAATGCTTGCGACATTGGAAAAGAGGTTGAAGTCGCGCAACACGGCATCGGCAACGGCCTTTTCCGCAGGGATTTCTCCGAGCCCCTTGCCGACACCGAGCGCGGAAGCCGCGCGGCCATAGGCCATCAGCTTGCCGGGATTGTCGGTCGCAACCGTCTCGCCACGCGCGAGGCTGGCCACGATATCGGTTTGCGTGAAAGCCGGTCCCTTGACCTGGACGAAATGGACATCCTCGACGGCGGAGATCTTTGCAGACGCCATCGCCTGGCGAACGGCAGCCGCGGTGAGGTCGATCTGGCGCTGGCGACCAATATCCTCCGGCTCGAAATCCGGCGTGAAGGTCACGCCGACGGCAAGGCCTTTCGAAGGGCCGGTTTTCTCGCTCCGGGAGGCCGTGAAGACGGTATAGTGAGGACACAGCACCCCCTCGACCCCGCCGGAAAAGATGAAAGGAACACGCTGCCTGACTGCATCAGGCGAAAGGCCCGTCGTCTCGGCGATCAGGAAGGCGAGCGACTGGGCGAGATATCCGCGCGTATAGTCGTTGACGAGACCATTGCCATGCGTCTTGCCGATGACAGCGACGATGGTGTTCGGATCGACGCGGCCGTCCTTGATTGCCCCCGCCAGGCCTGAGACGTTACCGGGATCGGGAAGAGAGAAACGATGTACGCCTGCCAGCATCGCGATTCCAATCGCATCGTTAATGAAGAGTGGACAGAGGTCAGATGTCTATCCATTAGTGACAGATTTATGCTGCGATGCAAGAGCGAAATTTATCTCTGCCCGTATCAATCCCGTCCTTTTCCGGGCACCGGACGCGCAGGCTTAACCGCAGCCTTCGCCTCGCTATAGGCGGCCGATATCACCGGCCATTTGCTTTTCAGATGATCACGCAGCAATTGCGCGAGAGCGGCACCATCGCGCCGCCTGAGAAACATGACCATGAGATTATGGTCATCGATCGCTCGTGCCCACTGCTCGTCCGTCTTATGCGCGGAAAAACGCGCGCGCTGCACGCGGCCGGACAGGCTGCGGTACGTGGACTGCAGCGCGGCATTGCGGGCCGCAGCCATGATCGCCTCATGGATCTCGCGGTTACGGGCGAAATAGGCAGGATAGTCACCGGCCTTCCAGGCCGCGACCATCGCCTCGGTGGCCGCTTCGATCACCGTAAGCTCGCCCGAGGTGATGCGCTCGCAGGCGAGTTCACCGGCAGCGCCCTCGAGAGCACCGACGACCTGCAGTATCTCGGCAATTTCCGTTTCCGACAGCGCCACCACACGGGCGCCGCGGTTCGGCAGGAGAACAAGCAGACCCTCCGCCGCCAGCAGCTTGATCGCTTCCCGGAGAGGCGTGCGTGATATCCCGAAACGTTCGCAAAGCTCGACCTCATTGATCCGCGACATCGGTTCGAGTTCGCCCTCCAGGATGAGCTCGCGCAACGCGTCGACGACCACTTCGTGATGCAGCGTCTTGCGCACGATCCCCTGATAACGATCCATCGTATTCAAACCGTAACCTCTCGTGCTTTTCAGTCCATCAAATCACAAAAATGCATTCAGTTGAGATGGATGGCGTTTTTCAAATCCCATTTCCATCAGCATTTTTAAACAAAAACCCGATGATGGAAAGTCTAATTTGCGATGAAAACGTGATTTGGTGACATCTTGCCTAGCCTATTTCGGCAATATAGCATTCAAAATGCAATTTCAGCCATTCCCTCTCCCTAACTGAAGGTTTGCCATGCGCTCCAGCGGCCGCCACTTCCTGCAACTTCCAGGCCCGACAAACGTGCCGCTACCGGTTCTATTGGCCATTGCCCAGCCAACGATCGATCATCGTGGGCCCGAATTCCCGGCACTTACCTTCAGCGTCCTGGAAGGAATGAAGACAATCTTCGGGACTGCAGCTGATGTGGTGATCTATCCGGCATCTGGCACCGGCGCCTGGGAAGCAGCGCTCGTGAATGCACTTTCGCCTGGCGATCTCGTGCTCATGGCCGAAACCGGTCACTTTTCAACGCTCTGGAAGTCCA
Organism: Hyphomicrobiales bacterium; assembly: GCA_900471925.1. Classification (GTDB taxonomy): domain Bacteria; phylum Pseudomonadota; class Alphaproteobacteria; order Rhizobiales; family Rhizobiaceae; genus Rhizobium. The sequence goes on along the minus strand of UCGV01000009.1, from coordinate 59,174 downwards.
TGGCCACCCGTCTTGGCCTGGTGGTGGAATTTCTTCCAGGCAACTGGCGCCGCGGCGCCGACCTTTCAGCCATCGAAGCCCGTCTGAGCGAGGATCGCAGCCACAAGATCAAGGCGGTCGCGGTCGTCCACAACGAGACGTCGACGGGCGCGGTCTCAAGCATCGGAGGCGTGCGGCGCGCGCTCGATTCAGCCAACCACCCGGCCCTGCTGATGGTCGACACGATCTCCTCCCTCGCCTCGATCGATTATCGGCACGACGAATGGCAGGTCGATATCACGGTTGGCGGCTCACAAAAGGGATTGATGTTGCCGCCGGGCCTGTCGTTCAACGCCGTATCGGACAAGGCGCGCAAGGCCGCTCGCAGCGCGCGCCTGCCGCGCGTCTTCTGGGACTGGGAAGACATGATCTCCCTGAATTCCAAAGGATATTTCCCATATACGCCGGCGACCAACATGCTCCAGGGACTGAAGGTTGCGCTTGAGATGCTGCAAGAAGAAGGCCTGCCGGCGGTCTTTTCCCGTCATGATCGGGCCGCCGAGGCAACGCGGGCTTGCGTAGGACACTGGGGTCTCGAGGTGTGGTGCGCGGCACCATCGGATTATTCGAGTTCGCTGACAGCAGTGCAGATGCCTGAAGGCTGTTCCGCCGATGCGCTTCGCTCCCTTATCCTCAGTCAGTCCTCGGTCTCCCTCGGCAACGGACTGGGCCGTCTCGCCGACCAGGTGTTCCGCATCGGTCATCTCGGTGATTTCAACGACGCAACCACACTTGCGACACTGGCGGCAGTGGAGAGAGGGCTGCTCAGCGCCGCGATCCCGATCCAGGCCGGTGGCGTCGGCGCGGCAATAGCGTCGCTGTCAGGGCAGGACGTCTCGGCGATCGCCGCCGAGTGATGCTTTTTTACGCATGGCGCAATCTATATTTTGAGCGCCATGCCTATATTTTCAGATAATACTTTGCCTTGCATGATTTGCATGCAGAATGATCAAAAAATAACGATAAAATGGCGTTTTTATCTTCTTGCCATCAGCGTTTTTTTGAATTTAGAATACATTTTAGTGGGGTGGACGGATGATATCTCCCGCCAACCCCACGAGGGCCTCGTGACTGCATTCAAATGGACGCCCGCGCCCTCCGCGTTCGTGATCGAAGTGTTCCGGAAACACTGTTGAAGTCGATTGCGACCCGCAAAGCTGAGCAACACAAGGCCTTCGAGCCAAAGCTTCCTTCAAGAGCGCGGCTCGAAAGATGGCTTGCAATAGAAATGATCCCGGACGGATGCAGGCGCCGTCGAGGAAGGGTCGCAGCCTGCTTTCCCCAACACGCGGAGCCCCCAACATGTCCGTCGGTCTCATCTATCTCATCGTTGCAATCATCGCCGTCGTGCTCGCCGGTATCGCCTTCTACATCAACCGCGGCCAGGGCGGAAAAACCTTCGTGGCCTTCACGCTCCTGGAAATCGTCATCATGGCGATCATCGGCGTCATCAACGGCGTGCTCGGCACGCCGAACGCGATGATCGGCCGCTTCTTCATGACTTTTTCGGGCGCCTACGGCTTCCTGGCTTTCGCAGCCATCTGCGGCGGCTTCTATATCGCCGGTCCGCTTTGCGGCTACATCATCCGCAAGCCCGGTGCGGCAACGATTGCCGAAACGATGAACGGCGTTGCCCAGGTACTCTCCGGCAATCCGAACGGCGTCATGGTGCTCGGTGCCGGTTTCCTGCAGGGCTTCATGTCGGATGTCGGCTTCGCCTTCTATGGCTATCGCAAATGGACGCTTTCGGTGCTGGCTCTTTCCGGCGCACTTGCCCCGCTCTTGCAGCAGATCCCGGAAGTCTATTTCTTCGGCGTCGGTGACATGGGCATTTCCTATAACCTGCTTGCGCTTGTCATCCGCATGGTCAGCGGCGCGGCCTATGCCATCATCCTCGTCAAGCCGATTGCTCATGGCCTTGCCAAGGCAGGCGTGCTGCGCGGCACGGCAATTGCCAAGGACCAGTCCCCAGTCGCAACAGTTGCGACCGGAGCCTGATCGATGAGCGCCGCTTCCTTTCATGCCGACCAAGGTGCGCCCGACCGCACCTTGCCATCGATCGCTGTCTCACCCACCGGGACGATGACATCCGCCGATGGCGATGTCGGCAGGAGGGAACCGGCCCTCGACCGGCTCCTGATCGACCTCGCCGGCATCACCTATACCTATGAAGGCGAGGCGCAGCCCGTGCTGCGCAACGTCAGCCTTACGGTCGATGATGGCGAGTTCGTGCTGATCCTCGGCCCGAGTGGATGCGGCAAGAGCACCTTGCTGCATCTTCTCAACGGCTCGGTCCCGCACCTGCTCGGCGGCACGCTTGCAGGCTCGGCCGTCATCTGCGGCAAGATCGTCGCCGATACGAAAGTCCCCTCCTTCGCAACCGATGTCGGCATGGTCTTCCAGGATCCGGACGCGCAGATCATCAATACGCGGGTACGAGACGAAGTCTGCTTTGGCCTCGAAAACCTGTGCCGGCCTGTGGATGAAATTCTTGCGCGGCAGCAGGAAGCGTTGGACTTCGTCGGTCTTGGCGGTTTCGGAGACAGATCGATCTTCGAGCTTTCCGGCGGCCAGAAACAACGTGTGAGCATTGCAGCCGTTCTTGCCGCACGCCCTCGCCTGCTCGTCCTCGACGAACCGACCGCCAATCTCGATCCGGCCGGCATGGCCGAGGTCTTCTCCGTGCTTGCCAGGCTCAATCGCGAGCACGGGACGACGATCGTCATGGTCGAGCACCGTGTCGACGAACTTGCCGACAAGGTAAGCCGCGTCGTCATGATGGATCAGGGGGCGATTGTCTTCGACGGTTCGCCGCGCGCAGCATTTTCTTCGCGCCGGGTCATCCACTCTGAGGAAGCCGACGTCATCCCGACGGCAAGCTGGTTTCCCCAGGTTTCGGAATTCGCCATGGAGCTGGCGCAAGCTGCCGGCGTCGACCTCGACTGCGATCAGGTGCCGCTTTCCGTCTCCGAGGCCACCGCACTTTGTGAAAGCCTGACGCCGGTAACCGTCCCGGCACCGGCAAAAGCAGCCGCCTTGCCTGCGAGCACACCACTGCTGGCGATCCGCGCGATGAGCTTCGGTTATGACCGGAAGAAGCCGATCCTGCGAAACGTCAATCTCTCGCTCGGCAGCAATCGCATCGTCGCCCTGCTTGGCCGCAATGGTTCGGGCAAGACGACGCTCGCACGCATGCTGGTCGGCATCAACGACGCGCCGGCAGGCGCAATCGATCTCAATGGCAGGGATATTGCCAGGCTTGGCCCGCGTGAGATCGCCGCCGAAGTCGGCTATGTGTTCCAGAACCCTGACCATCAGTTCGTGACAGACAGGGTGGACGAGGAAGTCGCCTATGGTCTGCGCGTTCGCGACTTTGCCGATGCGGAGGTTGAAAGGCGCGTTGACGACGTCCTGTCGATCGTCGACCTCGCCCGCTACCGGCATCGCTCGCCCTTCAGCCTCAGCCTCGGCGAAAGACGACGCCTGAGCGTGGCGACCATGATGGTTCTGGAACCGAAGCTGCTGGTGCTCGACGAGCCGACCATCGGTCAGGATCACGAACGCGCCCAGCAATTGATGAGGCTGATGTCGCGACTGCGGGAGCGCTATGGCACGACGATCCTGATGATCACCCATGATGTGCGGCTGGTGGCCGAATGGGCGGATCGGGCGCTCGTGCTTCGGGCCGGCGAGATCGCCTTCGACGGTGCGCCGATAGAGCTTTTCGGCAAGGCGGACCTCCTGGAAAGCTCCGGACTGCTCGCCCCGCCGATCTACGAGGTCAGCCGGCAGCTGGCGGCCCGTCATCCCGAACGCGGCATCACTCCGGTGCTGTCACCGTCCGAACTGGTTTCCGGCATCGCCGCCGCATCGCAAGCGAGATCCGCATGAAAAGCAAGAACGCATTTCAGTTCCAGGCCGGCCGCTCCTTCTTTCACCGTCTCGATCCGCTGTCGAAATTCGCCTGGCTTCTTGGCATATCCCTGCTCGCTTTCGGGGCCTACATTGCCTGGATCCAGATCACGATTGCGCTTGCGGTCCTGCTGACCGCGCTGCTGCTTGCCCGGCTGTCGCCTTTCGAGATCGTCAGGGGCACCTGGCTCTTCATCATCGCCTGCCTTGGCTTTCTGGTCGTCCAGAGCCTGACCTTGCCGGGCCAGACAGTCGCCTTCACCGTACTGTCGAAAGCCGTCTATGCCGAGAGCCTTGATTATGCAGTCGCTTCCGCCTTGCGTATCTACACGATCATCCTGTCTTCCATGGTCTTCGTGAGGACGACGGACCCGCGTGATCTTGCGATTGCGCTCGTCACGCAAATGCGCGTTCCCTATCGTATCGCCTATGCCTTCTTCATCGCCCTGCGCATCGTCCCGACGATCGAGGAGGAGATCAAGATCATCCGCTCGGCCCAGGCTGTGCGCGGTGTCGCACGCAAGCGCGGCATCACAGGCCGCATTCTGGAAACCAAGCGATATGCCATGCCGCTGCTTGTCGGCAGCCTGCGCAAGGCCTCGATGATGGTCATGTCGATGGAGGGACGCGCCTTCGGCGCCTATCCGCAGCGCACCTTCGTGGACGCGCCGCGCATGGGCTTTTCCGGCATGGCACTGATCACAGTGACTGTCGTTGCCGTCGTTGCATGGTATACAAGCCTGGCGATGGGTCTCGTCCATTCCGTCTATGTCTTTGCGCCAAACTGAAGAGCGGTAATTCGAACATGAAAGTCGGTGTCCACAAGATCGCGATGGCGTCGCCTGACGACGTTTCAGCTCTCGAAAAACTGATCGATAGAGGAACAGTCAAACCGGAAGACATTGTCGCCGTCATCGGCAAGACCGAAGGCAATGGCGGCGCCAACGATTTTACGCGCGGCTACGCGACCCTGGCTTTTCGGCTGATGCTTTCGAGGAAACTCGGCATCACGCTCGCCGATATCATTGCGCGCATCGCCTTCGTCTGGTCGGGAGGAACGGAGGGCGTGCTGTCTCCTCACGCGACAGTCTTTACCCGCACGGACGAAACGGCCTCGGGCTTGGAACGGCGCCTGGTTCTCGGGATCGCCGAGACCCGCAATCTCCTGCCCGAGGAAGTCGGAACCATGGTGCATGTCAGGCTGGTCGCCGACGCCGTGCGCCAGGCCCTGAAACAGGCTGGCGTCACCGACCCGGCGGATGTCCACTATGTTCAGGTCAAGGGGCCGCTCTTGACGGGTGCGGCCATTTCCGACGCGGATGCCCGAGGCGCCAGTGTCGTAACCCGTGATCCCAATGGTTCGAAGGTCTTCGCGCGTGGCGCCATGGGGCTTGGCGTTGGACTTGCTCTCGGTGAGATCGAGGAGGAAGCGCTGTCCGACGGCGCGATCGGCCGCAAGCTCGACCTTTACTCCTGCGTCGCCTCGACCTCCGCCGGCGGCGAATTGAAGGCATGCGAAGTCCTCCTCTTTGCCAATGCCCCGGGTTCGGCGAGCGACTACCGGATCGGGCATGCGGTGCTCAAGGATGTCATCGATGCCGCCGGCGTTCGCGCAGCACTCGATAATGCAGGACTTCCTGCGGGTAGCGACGGTGAGGCGCGGATCGCCGCGGTTTTTGCCAAGGCGGAGGCAAGCCCGACAGGGCGTGTGCGTGGCTGGCGCAACACAATGCTTTCGGACGCCGACATCAACTATGAACGCCATGCCCGTGCCGCGCTTGGCGCCGTGATCGCATCCGTTACGGGAGACCCCGCGATCTTTGTCTCAGGCGGCACCGAGCATCAATGCGCTCCAGGCGAAGCGCCGATTGCTGCCATCATACGCTGCTGACATCGCTGTTCTTTCCATGTCCGACATTCCGCTCCCATCCTCTAAGCAGTATTTGGGCCATCCTTCCGCGCATCGGCGAAAAGAAAGCGCGGGCTTTGCTCGAGCAGCTGCGCGAGATTTGCATTGACCGTTTCCGGCAGCGAGGCGACACTTGCAGACGGCAGCAATGCAGGAGCTGAAAACGATGGTTGAGCCAGACCGCTGGCGTTCTATGACAACCGCCCCCAAGGATGGAAGCCGAATACTCGTCACGATCCGTCAATCTGAACAGGGGCCCGCAGAAGTCGACCTGGCATATTGGTCGAATGGTGATCAGTTCGGAGCAGAAGGCTGGCGTGCCTCCGATTCTTCGCCTGGCCGCCTGGTGGAATATTCCGAACCGGAATTGAAGTGTTGGATGCCGATGCCCTCGGCCAGCCTCGGCAGCGTTCCGATGCCCCGACCCTGGGAAGGGGACGATGAGAAACAGCTCGACGGATCAGGGATTTAATAACAGCGCAGAGCACGCGCGAAATCACCCGATCGAAATCGCGACGTCGTCACCTGTCAACGAGATCGTGAGAGATCGAGGGGTAACGCCGCTCCCCTAAATCAGCCCGAATTGACATTCTCCCGAAACCTCACGGCTATGGGAACAAATGCGCCACGCAACCGTTGGAGGATGTCTTCTTCAACGGCAAATGGCTTCATGACGCTTCCCTCCGCGACCTACCGGATCCAGTTCCGTGACGGCATGACGTTCGATCGCGCGATCGGCCTCGTTCCCTATTTAAAATCGCTCGGCATCAGCCATCTCTATGCCTCGCCGATCTTCACGGCGACGACCGGATCGACGCATGGCTATGATGTCACCAATGCCGATGAGATCGATCCGGTCATCGGCGGTCGTGAGGGTTTCAACCGGCTGGCGCAAGCTTTGTCGCAAGCAGGCATGGGCCTGATCCTCGATATCGTGCCGAACCATATGGCGGCATCGCTGGAAAATCCCTGGTGGCGAAATGTGCTGGAATTCGGCAGTCAAAGTCCCTACGCCCGCTATTTCGATATCGACTGGCGTGAGCGGCTGACCTTGCCGGAGCTCGGCAAGGCATTCGATCAGAGCCTTGCCACCGGTGAACTTGTGCTCGCCATTGACGAGACGCATGGCAATCTCGCGATCGGCTACTACGACACGCTCTTTCCGCTCAGCATGCAAAGCTACGCCTTGCTGGCGCAGAAACTGGATGACCCGATCCTGACCGCGATGGCGGAACGCGCCGGCACGTCCGAAGGCAACGACCTGCATCTCGCCTTGCGTGATCTGACCTTCGGCGCAAATCCTCTCTCGCGTCTCAAGGACGGGCTGGCAACGCTGTCTCAGGACCAGGACTTCATGCGGCGGCTGCATGATGCACAGCATTGGCGACTGCAATGCTGGCAGGAGGCTGCGCAGCATCTGAGCTACCGGCGCTTTTTCGAGGTAAGCGGTCTTGTCGGCTTGCGGGTCGAGGATCCCGACGTCTTCGAGGCAAGTCATCGTCTCGTGCTCGATCTGGTGCGGCAGGGCCAGGTCCAGGGTCTGCGCCTCGATCATATTGATGGGCTCGCCGAACCCAAAGCCTACCTGCAACGTCTGCGGGAGGCGGTCGGCACCGACACCTTCATCGTCGTTGAAAAAATCCTGGGGCCGGGCGAAGAGTTACCCGCCGATTGGCCGGTGCAAGGCACGACAGGTTACGAGTTCATCACTGCGCTGAGCGGTCTTTTTATCGATGGCGACGGCCTTGATAAACTCGACCAGGCCTACCGAAACCTCGCCGACGCGCATGGCGATTTCGAAAGCGGGCGACGTATGGCCAAAAAGCGGATGGTCGAACGGAATTTCGCCGGTGAAACCGCTCGCCTGACACAGATTGCAGCCGGCATCTTTCCCGAACTCTCGACGGGGGAAATTGCCGAGGCGATCCGCGAACTGTTAATCGCTTTTTCCGTCTACCGCACCTATGGCACCGATGGCCCACTCGACGAGCAAGATGCGGAGTATCTGAAAAAGGCCGCTGCCGCAGCAGCCGGACATCTGGACCAGGCGCAACCGCTTGAAAGCATCAGGTCTGTTCTCGAAGGAAAAATCGGCAGTGAAGCCGCCGGCGAGTTTCGCCGCCGCTTCCAGCAGCTTTCCGGCCCCGTCATGGCAAAAGCGATGGAGGACACGCTCTTCTACCGGTACGGCCGGCTGCTTGCGTCAAACGAGGTCGGCGGCGAGCCGGATCATGCGCCAGGTGGCATCGAAGCCTTTCACCTTGCCATGCAGGATCGCGCGCGTTCCCAGCCCGCCGGACTCTCGGCAACCTCAACACATGACACCAAACGCGGCGAGGATGCGCGTGCAAGGCTTTATGCCTTGAGCGAAGGCGCCGATGTCTTTGCCAATGCCTTCGAACACTGGCGCCTGCTGAATGCCGGCCATTCTACGAAGTTGCCAGATGGCCTTGCGCCTGAAGCCAATCTGGAATGGATGCTCTATCAGGCGCTTGCCGGTGCATGGCCCGAGGATTTCGATCGCCAGAAGGCTGAGGTGCTGCGCGGCCGCTTTACCGCCTACGCGGAAAAAGCCGTTCGCGAGGCGAAGTTGCGCACGGACTGGAGCGCGCCCGACAGTGCCTACGAAGCGGCGGTCCATACCTATGCAGGCGCACTCGTGTCGTCGGAAACCGACGCCTTCATCGAAGATTTCACCCACGTGCTGCGGCCCTTCATCGAGGCCGGCTATATCAACAGTCTGTCACAGACGCTGATCAAACTGACGGCGCCCGGTATTCCCGATATCTATCAGGGCGCGGAAGGTTTCGATCTCAGTTTCGTCGATCCGGATAATCGACGGCCGCCGGATTTCGAGACCTTCGCCGGCTGGCTGGCCGAGGGCGGCCCTTTGGCCAGACTGCAGGTGGCAGCCCTGAAACAGCGTATCGTCCAGATCGGCCTCATGCTGCGGCTACGAAATGACCGGCTTTTCATTGAGGGCGATTATCTCCCGCTTGCCGTTAGCGGTGCGAGGAAGAACCACGTCGTCGCCTTTGCCAGGCGCCATCACGAGGACTTCGCCATCACGATCGTGCCGCGGCTGATGTTCGGCTGGCTCGATCCCGGCGTGCTCTTTGCCGGGCCGGAATTCTGGGAGGATACCGCAATATCCGTGCCCTCTCCCCTTCACGGTCTCAAGGCCGATCTCCTGACCGGCAAGATGGTCGAGCCCGGCGCCGGGATCACCCTTGGCAGTCTTCTCGGCGACCAGCCCGTGGCTCTCATCGTGCCCGCTTGACGGCGATCTCGAAAAAGAATTCGCATCGACAATAAAACCTGTTGACCTTCCAGTTGCTGGAAGGTTCATAAAGCTGTCCGGATGCCAGGAAGGCATGAAAGGCACAGCATTATGGATATGAAACACGACCATCACCACGGCCACGATCATCATGGGCATCACCATCATGAAGGGCAGGACGAAAGCACTGACGGCACGGTGGTGCGCGATCCCGTCTGCGGCATGGTGGTCGATCCGCAAGCCGGCAAGCCCTCGCTGAATTACGAAGGCCACACCTATCATTTCTGCTGCGACGGCTGCCGCAGGAAATTCGAGGCGGCGCCGCAGGATTATCTGACGGCCAAGGATCCGGTTTGCGGCATGAGTGTCGATCGCGCCAGCGCCCGGTATTTCCTGAAACACGAGGGCGGAAAAAATTACTTCTGCTCGGCAGGCTGCAAGGCGAAGTTCGAAGCCGATCCCGAGGCCTACCGCGACGGCAGGAAGCCTACTGCAGCCGCCATGCCGAAGGGCACGCTCTATACCTGCCCAATGCATCCCGAGGTCGTCAGCGACCGGCCCGGCGACTGCCCGAAATGCGGCATGGCGCTGGAGCCGATGGGCATTCCACCCGAAAACGAGGGACCGAACCCGGAGCTGATCGATTTCACGCGGCGACTCTGGCTGAGCGGCGCCCTCGCATTGCCTCTGCTGATCCTCGCAATGGGTCCGATGCTCGGCCTCGGCAGTACGCGCGAAGCGCTCGGTGAACCCCTCGCAGGCTACCTTGAACTGCTACTCGCAACACCGGTCGTGCTCTGGGCGGCCCTCCCCTTCTTCCGCCGTGCCTGGGCATCGGTCGTGAACCGTAGCCCGAATATGTGGACGCTGATCGGCCTCGGTGTCGGCACCGCCTATCTTTACAGCCTCGTTGCGACGCTGGCACCGGATCTATTCCCGCACAGTTTCCATGGCCATGGCGGTTCCGTTCCCGTCTATTTCGAGGCGGCCGCCGTTATCGTGGCGCTGGTCTTTGTCGGCCAGGTGCTGGAGCTGAAGGCACGCGAGCGCACCGGTTCGGCAATCCGTGCGCTGCTCGATCTTGCCCCGAAGACCGCTCGCCGCATTAATGCAGACGGCAGTGAAAGCGACGTGCCGGTTGATGAGATTGCAAAGGGCGACCGCTTGCGGGTACGTCCCGGCGAGCGTGTGCCGGTCGATGGTTCGGTAAGCGAGGGGCAATCGAGCGTCGATGAATCGATGATCACCGGCGAGCCGCTGCCAATAGAAAAGTCCAGCGGTGACATGCTGACTGGTGGCACCATGAACAAGAACGGCGCGCTCGTGATGACCGCCGAGAAGGTCGGCGCCGATACCACGCTGTCGCGCATCGTCGATATGGTGGCGAAGGCACAGCGTTCACGCGCGCCAATCCAGGGTGCGGTCGATCGTGTCTCGGCAATCTTCGTTCCTGCCGTCGTCGCAGCCGCACTCGCCGCCTTCCTCGTCTGGTCCTTCGTCGGGCCGGAACCGAGACTGGCCAATGCGCTGCTGGCCGCCGTTGCGGTCCTCATCATCGCCTGCCCCTGTGCACTCGGCCTTGCAACGCCGATGTCGATCATGATCGCCACCGGCCGCGGCGCGCAGGAAGGTGTCTTGATCAAGGATGCCGAGGCGCTGGAACGCTTCTCCAGGGTCGACACACTTATCGTCGACAAGACCGGTACGCTGACTGAAGGCAAACCCAGGTTGACCGATGTCGTGGCGACAGGCAGCATCGATGAAAACCGCCTGCTTTCCCTCGCCGCGAGCCTGGAACGGGGCTCCGAACATCCGCTCGCCGAAGCCATCGTTTCCGGTGCGCAAGAGCGCGGCCTTGCCCTCGGCGACCTCACGGGCTTCCAGGCGAAGACTGGCAAGGGTGTGGAAGGTTCGGTCGGCGGTGTGTCCGTCGCGCTCGGCAATGCCGCAATGCTTGCCGATCTCGGCATCGATCCATCCGCCCTGTCGGACAGGACCGAAGCGCTCCGCAGTGACGGCAAGACCGTCATGTTCGTCCTTGTCGATCGCACACTCGCCGGCCTTGTCGCCGTCGCCGACCGTATCAAGCCGACGACGGCTGCCGCCATCAAGGCGCTGCATGAGAGCGGCCTGAAGATCATCATGGCAACCGGCGACAATGAGCGCACCGCTCGCGCAGTGGCTAAGAGCCTCGGTATTGATGAGGTGCGCGCCGATGTCCTGCCCGAGGACAAGAAGGCGCTTGTCGAAGAGCTCCGGGCAAAAGGCGCAGTGATCGCCATGGCCGGTGACGGCGTCAATGACGCGCCGGCGCTGGCGGCGGCCGATGTCGGCATTGCCATGGGCACGGGAGCCGACGTCGCGATGGAAAGCGCCGCCATTACCCTGGTGAGGGGCGATCTCAACGGTATCGTGCGCGCCCGGCGGCTTGCCGAAGCGACGATGCGCAACATCCGCCAGAATCTCGGCTTCGCCTTCGGCTATAATGCGCTCGGCATTCCCGTTGCGGCAGGCGTGCTCTATCCGATCTTCGGCCTGCTGCTCTCGCCGATGATCGCCGCTGCCGCGATGAGCCTTTCCTCGGTCTCTGTCATCGCCAATGCGCTGAGACTGCGGGTGGAAAAATTGTAAGGAGTTGATCCATGAACATCGGTGAAGCCTCGGAACGTTCCGGCCTGCCTTCGAAGACCATCCGCTATTACGAGGATATCGGTCTGATCCGCCCCGATCGGGGCGGAAACGGCTACCGCGACTATGCGGCGTCCGACGTCCACAAGCTGCGCTTCCTGCAGCGTTCACGCGGCCTTGGCTTTTCGGTGGAGGAATGCCGCCAGCTGCTGGCGCTCTACGAAGACAAGAGCCGGGCAAGCGCCGATGTCAAAGGCATCGCTGAAACGAAACTTTCGGAAGTCGACCGGAAGATACGCGAGCTGACGGAGCTGCGCCACACGCTGGAACAGCTCGTCCACGCCTGCCACGGCAATGAGCGGCCTGATTGCCCGATCCTGGAAGAACTTTCCGACAGCGCCGCCTGATTGCGTCGGCGCCCCATTCAATCGCAATATCAGGAAACCGGTGGCTGGTTGCGGGTAATCGTGTCGGAGGGCTTACCCTGCTCTTCGGTTTCCTCGTCCTGTTCGTCCTCGACCGTCGTGTCATCAAGCCGATGCTTGATTGCCAGCGCGTAGATGACATCGAGGATGTTGCGGTCTTTCAGATGCGGATCGGTCAGCGCCAGGAGCGAGGCACGAACGATCTTCTTGCTGGAGGCCTTCGGGCAACGTGCGCGCACAAAATCATAAAGTGCATCGCCCACAAGTCCTTCCATCGCGCCGTCCACGAGAGCCTCGTAGACCCGCTTCTTCTCTTTCATATTTTATGTTCCCCTTACAAATCAGCGGGGCACATACTGTGTCATGCAATCGTCACAAACAACCGTTGAATACTATCTGTCGACATTTGATCAGCTGTGCAATCAAGAAAACGCTGAATGTAATCGGAAAATCGACGTCCAGCAGACCGCCCAGTCCGAAAATCACGTCGTGGGCCTGGCCATGACGTCCGTCGCGGCTCCCCGGAACGCCGCCCGCGAAGCCTGATCGTCCGATGACAGTCCGGCGGTTTCAATCGGCAGGCTGCAGCTTGAGCGCCGCAACGCCGACGGCAAGATTGACCCCGATATTGCCTTCGAGCGAAACGGGCTGCAGCGAGATGGTCTTGCCAGTTCCGCCGACCAGTACATTGGCACCGCCGCCGATGCCGACACTGGCATCAGCCGTCAGACCCGCATAGTTTCCCTGCAGGCCGGCCACCGGCTCACGCGTGGCGTTGAAGACCAGCCAGATCATCCGGCCCTTTTCAACGGTGCCGACATCAAGGCCAAAATCCGTGATCGTGCCGACATAGTGCTGGCTGCTGTCACCGGCAGCGCTCGGCGCGTAGGTGCAATCTAAATCCTGGTTGGAGCCGACTATGACGCCGATGCCCTTGGAAACGTCGCAGTCCAGCTTGCCGACATCGGCTTGGGCGGCGTTTGCAACGACGGGGGCGGCCAGCATGCCGGCAGCGACGAAGGAGAGAAGCGCAGTTTTCATGATAGATCCTATTCGAGGTTTTGAGGGTTGCCGGCGGCGGTCCAAGTACTCCGAGAGAAGCCGTGAATGCTGCCTGTCATCGTCGACGAGGGCTCGCCGATCGGCGGAAAGAATAGGAGTGCCGCGCGGCGGGATGAAATCGCGCGCTGGTTTAGACGGGCCAATACGTAAGTTTAGTTTCGTCCGCTCCGCGATAGGCGTACCTTGTTCCTCATCGCCTGGCGCCTCCTCCTGACAGGCGATAGAACTCTCGGTAATGGCTTGTCGGTGTCCCTCCCCTCCGCCGAAGCCACGGATTGCCCGAGGATCCGTTCATGGCCGCCTTCCATATCCGGAGGCGGCCTTTTTTCCGACGATTGAGTAGCCGCTCGCAAGCGGGAAGGCGCGGCTGGCTCGGCTTATCTGAACACCGTAAGCGACCTAGACATAGGTATGATTCAGCGATGCAGCATGTGCGACTAACGTTTGAAACATCCGGAGCAGTGTCCGGTTCGATCATCACAAGACGCGAGGTGCCGTTGTGTATCAGGATTCGATTGATCACTTTGCCCAGTCCGGCGAAGAGAAGGGCGAAGCGGTCCGTCGCCACTTTCCTGCCTTCCTGATCGGAGCGGCCATGGCTGGCGCTTATATCGGTTTCGGCGACATCATCATGTTCACCGCCGGAGCGCATGCTGATCCCGCCTGGGCACATCTCGTCATGGGTGTTGTCTTCTCGTCGGCCCTGACAATTGTGGTCTTTGCCGGCAGCGAACTCTTTACGGGGACAGCGATGTATATGCCGCTTGCGGTCCTGACCCGGCGCAGCCGCATATCCGACATGCTGATTGTCTGGGCCACGGCCTGGATCGGCAACCTGATCGGGGCCATGGTGCTTGCCGGCCTCTTTCATCTGGCCGGGGGCGGCGTGCTTCTCGGGGACGGAAGCCAGGCGTTCTTTTCCATTGTCTCAGCCAAGATGTCGACGGGATCGCTGGAGCTTTTCGCCCGCGGTATCCTCTGCAACTGGCTCGTCTGCCTTGCAATCTGGATGGCAGGGCGCACTGAAAATGCAGCAGCCAAGATCATGCTGATTTTCTGGCCGATCACTATCTTCGTTGCCGCCGGTTATGAGCACAGCGTCGCCAACATGTTTACCTTCTCAATGGCGTTGATGGGCGAGCATCCGGCCAGCATCACACTCGCTGCTGCGGTTCATAATCTGATCTGGGTCACGCTCGGCAACCTGATCGGCGGTGCGGTTTTCATGGCGCTCGGCTACTGGCTGCAGGTTCATGGAACAGGCCACGTCTCCTTCACGGCGGCCCCGGTTCGCGTCCGCGTACGGACGCCGGCTGATCGCGACATGAGATGAGTGGCGACATGGCCAAACGAACCACCGTCACCAGCCTTAGCCCTTCGGAGCCTGTTCCGCCGGCTGCACCCCCGCAAGCCCCTACGGCACTTGCCCCCTCCCCGGCAGCGGCGGGATCTCTGAGACGGCTTGCCGTTCCGCTTCTCGCCATCGCCCTGGTCGTCGGTGGGGTTACGATCGTCACCCTCGACTGGAACCGTTGGGTCGCGGGCGCATCCCGTCAATCGACCGATGATGCGGTCGTCAGCGCCGATGTCTCGACGCTGAGCGCCCAGATCAGCGGCATTGTCCGCAGCACTCCGGTCGCCGACTATCAGAAGGTGGCAAAGGGTCAGCTGCTCGCTGAAATCGATCCGCGCGAATATGATGCGGCTGTTGCCGTCTCCAAGGCCGGTCTGGCCGCCGCAAACGCGTCACTTGCCAATCTTGCGAACCAGATCGAACTCCAGAAGGCCGTTATCCAGGTTGCCGAGGCTCAGAATGCATCTGCCCAGGCGCAGCAGACTCAGACCGAGCAGGAGTTCCATCGCCAGACGAACCTTGGCGGCGCGACCTCGATCCAGCTCCTGCAGCAGGCACAGGCGGCCTATCTTCAGGCCGAAGCCTCGGTCAAGTCGACAGCCGCAGCGATCGAACAGCAGAAAGCGCAGTTGAATGTCCTCAACGGTCAATCTCCATTGCTGCAGGCCCAGGTGAACGCCGCCCAGGCCTCGCTCGATACGGCCCTGATCCACCAGGGCTATGCCCGGATCTATGCACCCTTCGACGGCGTTATCGGCCGCAGGCTCGTCCATGAAGGCGATTTCGTCGCAGCAGGGACGAGCCTCGTGTCTGAAGTCCCGCTGCCAAACATCTATATCACCGCCAATTTCAAGGAAACGCAGCTGTCACGGATCACGCCCGGCCGATCCGCTGATGTTACCATCGACACCTTCCCCGGCCAGAGGCTGCACGGCAAGGTTATCGGCCTGTCACCGGCAAGCGGCTCGATCTTCGCACTGCTTCCACCCGATAATGCGACTGGAAACTACACAAAGGTTGTCCAGCGCATCCCTGTCAAGATCGGCTTCGATCCCGACCAGCCGCTAGTCGATCGGCTGAGGCCAGGAATGTCCGCCGTCGTAACGGTCGACACGAAGCCGGACCTCGACCAATGAGCACGGCTCCGCGTGCCTTCGGCCCGCTGACCAGTGGCACGACAACCAGCCACCCGCTTCTCATCGTCACCGCTCTGCTGCTCGCCTCCTTCGTGGTCGGCTTCGATACCCGTGTTTTCACGGTCGGCCTGCCGGATATCCGCGGCGCCTATTCGCTTGGGCTCGACGAGGCGTCATGGCTCAGCACCGTCGCCAACGCACCTCAGATCCTGATTTCCTCGGCGGTCGCCTGGCTTGCGACGGTCTTCGGCGTACGCCGGGTGATGATCCCGACGACATTGATCTATGCCGGCATTTCACTCGTGATTCCGTTGGTCCATGACGGCGCTCTGCTCTTCGGGTTGCATGCGGCACGAGCCCTGCTGCTCGGCGTCTTCATTCCGGCCACCATCATGGTGATCTTCCGCAATCTCGACATGAAATACTGGTTGGTCGGCCTGTCGATCTATGCGCTACGTGTGCCGCTGTCACAGAATCTCGGTTTCGTGCTCGTCGGCATCTATGACGATTATCTCGGCTGGCAGTGGCTCTATTGGCAGGACGTGATCGTCACACCGATCATCGCCCTTCTCCTCATCATCGGTGCCCCCAAGGAAGAGATCAACTTCAACCTGCTCGAAGGTGCGGACTGGGGCGGCATGATGCTGCTCGGATGCTCGATGACCATGCTTTATGTGGGTCTCGACCAGGGCAACAGGCTCGACTGGTTCAATTCCGGCATCGTCACCTCGCTATTGGCAGGCGGATTCATCCTCTTCATCGGCTTTCTGATCAATGAGAGTGTCGTCGCCAATCCCTGGGCGCATGCGAGTGTGATCCTTTCGCGCAATATCGGCGTCGGCTATGCGACCATCATCGCCTTCACTTTTTCGAGCTCAGGCGCCGCAATTTCCATTCCGGGCTTCCTGCAGTCTGTCGTCGGATTGCGACCGATCGCCATCTCGCAACTCTATATCTTCGGCGCGGTCATCCCTGTGTTTTTCTTCATCATGCTGGCGATTGTCCTCTTGCGCCGCATCGACGCACGGCTCTGTATCCTCATGGGGCTGACGGCGATGTCGCTCGGGTCGTTGTGGGGTTCAAACCTCACGATCGCATGGGCTCCCCTGAACTTCCTGCCCGTCGTGCTGCTGCACACGGCAGGACAATCCTTCGCCTTTTTCGCAACAGTCGTCTACCTGATCGCCAATTCCGACCCGAAACGCTCAACGGCGGTCTCCGCGTATATTCAGGTGATCCGGCTCGGAAGCGTTGAGCTGGCCCAGAGCCTGCTGAACACATGGCTGCGACAACGCGAACAGTACCATTCCAATATCCTGACCGGTCCGATTTCAGGATCGTCGGGCAATCTCCACGTTTTACTGGAACGGCTGGAGACACTGTTCGGCGCAAGCCGTCGCGGAAGTCTTCAAGCCCTCTCGGTGGTTGCTGCCGACGCCCATGCGCAGGCAAGCGTGCTCGCCTATGCTGACATCTTCATCCTGTCCTTCTGCTCTGCGATCGCGGGCCTTGCGCTTGTCGCCTGCATGGGCGCGATGCCCTTCGGACCGCTCCATCCCGATTTCCGCAGAAAACAGCCTCCGGCAGGGGCAGAGCCAGCCGAAGCCAGCTGATCCACCACACTCTATTATCTTTCAAGTCGCTGCAGAGAGCAGGTGCGAGCACTTTTTTGCGCCCGCCCTCCTGCGTGTACCAGCTACCGGGATGCGGGAATACATACCTATGCGGAAGGCCGGCTAGACCTGCGTATAGATGCGTCGATGCTCGCTCCGACGTAGCCTTCTCCCGTGGAATTGATCGGCAGGAACACAGAAGCGCCGGTCGGCCTGCCGATAATCGGCAGCCTGCCCCCTGCCCCGGCACAGCCCGTCAATTCAGGAGACAGATACAGGGGCCGCCCAACGAAGGCGGCCATTGCAGCCTAGGTCAACCTTTAGTCTATGGAGCTGGCAGTGACATCCATCCGTACCGTGATTGAACCCCGGCGTCGCCGGAAACCGGCCATGCTCGCTGCTGCCATTCTCGTCATTGCGGGCGGATCGGTTGCAGCCTTCTGGCTTGCAGGGACGGAGCCGACCATCGCCGCCCCGGAGCCCGGCACGCCAGCCGTGCCGGTCGAAGTCGCCACGCCTTCCGTCACCGACGTCCCCGTCTATCTCGACGGTCTCGGCACGGTACAGGCAAACTATACCGTCAACATCACCACGCGCGTCGATGGTGAGCTGCAAAGCGTCGACTTCAACGAGGGACAGGCCGTCAAGAACGGCGATCTCCTCGCCATCATCGACCCGCGCCCCTTCCAGGCCGCCGTAGATCAGGCGGCAGCAAAGATCAAACAGGATCAGGCCGATCTCGCCAATGCCCAGTATCTGCTCGCCAAGGATCAAAGGCTTTCGCAGCAGCAGATCGTCACGCAAGAAACACTTGAAGAGCAGCAGGCCCAAGTGGCAAGCGCCGAGGCTCAGCTTGCCGAGGACCAGGCCGCCAAAGAAGCAGCCGACGTTTCACTCTCCTATACCGAGATCCGCTCACCGATCGACGGGCGGACTGGTATCCGCCGCATCGACGCCGGCAACGAGGTCCATACGACGGATACGACCCCGATCGTGACCGTCACCCAGACGCAGCCGATCACCGTGGTCTCCACCTTGCGCGAGGACGATCTCGACGCCGTGCGCGGCGCGCTGAAGGCTGGCCCTGTCGAAGTGACCGCGATGTCTATGGATCAGTCGCAGCAGCTTGCGACCGGCACGCTCTCCCTCATCGACAACGTCATCGATCAGGCAAGCGGCACGATCCGCATCAAATCGACCTTCGAGAACAAGGATGATGCGCTCTGGCCGGGCCAGTTCGTGACGTTGCGGGTCAGACAGCAAACGCTGCAGAAGGCCGTGACCGTCCCATCTGCCGCCCTTCAACGCGGAGAAGACGGTTTCTTCGTCTACATCATCGATGCCGCCGGCGCAGCCCAGGTCCGCAAGGTCAGTCCCGGCCCGATCGAGAATGGCAGCGCCGTCATCGAAAAAGGCCTTTCCGGCAACGAAGAGGTCGTGACATCAGGGCAATATCGCCTGGATATCGGCACCCATGTCAGCGTTCAGCAGGCAGCTGCCCAAGCTGCCAGCAAGGAGTAGGCCATGTCGATCTCTTCGTGGTTTATCGAACGCCCGATCGCCGCCTCGCTGCTGATGGCCGGCCTCTTCGGCATCGGCATTGTCGCCTATCCTCTCCTGCCGGTGGCGCCGCTGCCGCAGGTCGATTTTCCAACGATCCAGGTTTCGACGCAGTTTCCCGGCGCCGATCCGAAGACGATGGCCTCCGCCGTGACGCAGCCGCTCGAGCGGCAATTCGGCCAGATCCCCGGCGTCACCCAGATGACCTCGACGAGCACGCTTGGTTCGAGTTCGATCACCCTGCAGTTCGATCTGTCGCGCGACGTCGACAGTGCTGCCCAGGATGTCCAGACTGCGATCAACGCTGCCGGCGGGCAATTGCCGACTGGCCTGCCTTCGCCGCCGACCTATCGCAAGGTCAATCCCGCCGATCCGCCGGTCATGGTTCTCGCCCTGACGTCGGACACACTGCCGCTGACCCAGGTCGACGACTTCGCCGAAAGTGTCCTTGCCCAGCATATCAGCCAGCTCGACGGCGTCTCGCAGGTTCTGATCTTCGGCCAGCAGAAGCCGGCCGTGCGCCTGCAGATCGACCCCGGCAAGATCGCCGAGATGGGTCTGTCGCTCGAGGATATCCGCAGCGCCGTGACCGGGATTACCAGCAATGCGCCGAAGGGAAGCGTGCAGGGTGCCGAACATACCTACACGATCTACGACAATGATCAGCTCCTGAAGGCCGCCCCCTGGAACGATGCAATCGTCGCCTATCGCGACGGCGCGCCGGTGCGCATAAGTGATATCGGCAAGGCGATCGATGGACCCGAGAACGATCAGCTGGCCGCCTGGGCCAATGGCAAGCGAGCAATCCTGCTGCCGATCTTCAAGCTGCCGGGCGCCAATATCATCGATACGGTCGATGCCATCCGTTCCGCGCTGCCGCAGCTTCAGTCGATAGCACCGGCCGCCATTCATCTCTCCATCCTCAGCGACCGGACGACGACGATCCGGGCGTCGGTGGCTGATGTCGAGACGACACTGATCATCACGATCGTCCTCGTCGTCATGGTGATCTTCATCTTCCTGCGCAATGTCTGGGTGACGGTGATCCCCAGCGTCACCGTGCCGCTGGCACTTCTGGCCACATTGGCGCTGATGTATGTCGCCGGCTTCAGCCTCGACAACCTCTCGCTGATGGGCTTGAGCATTGCTGTCGGCTTCGTCGTCGACGATGCCATCGTCATGGTCGAAAACATCCATCGTCATATGGAGATGGGCAAGGCGCCGAGACAGGCAGCAATCGACGGCGCACGAGAAATCGGCTTCACGATCATCTCGATCAGCATCTCGCTCGTCGCCGTCTTCATCCCGCTGCTCCTGATGGGCGGTATCGTCGGCCGGCTGTTCCGGGAGTTCGCGATCACAGTGACGATGACAATCGTCGTCTCGGCGCTCGTTTCACTCACCATCACGCCAATGATGAGCTCCCGCTTCCTGAAGGCTGAAAAAGACAGCCGTCATGGCAGACTCTACAATGTCAGCGAAAAAATATTCGACGGACTGCTTGCCGGCTACCGCAGCACGCTGGACATGGCGCTGCGCCATCACCGCCTGACGATGGTGGCCTTCCTCGCCTCTCTCGCGGCAACCGGCTTCCTGTTCGTCAATATTCCCAAGGGCTTCTTCCCGACGCAGGATACTGGCCTGATCACCGGCATTCTCGAGGCGTCGCAGGATATTTCTTTTGCCGAAATGTCACGCCACCAGATCGAAGCCGGCAAGATCGTCGCCGGCGATCCCGGTGTCGCAAGCGTCGGCATGGCGGTTGGCGGCGGGGCCGGCCAGACCGTCAATACCGGCCGCATGTTCATCACCCTGAAGCCTGAAGGCGAGCGCGACGCCTCGGCAAGCGAGATCATCAACAGGCTTCGCCCAAAACTTGCTCAGATGCAGGGCGCAGACCTCTTCCTGCAGCCGGCGCAGGATATCAATGTCGGCGGACGCAGTTCGGCGACACAGTTCCAGTATACGCTTCAGGATGGCGATGCCGGCGAGCTCGACGATTGGTCGGGCAAGCTGCTTGCCAAGTTCAAGAGCCTGCCGGAACTGACCGATGTCGCCACCGACCAGCAGAATGGCGGCGCCACCGTGACGCTTGCGATCGATCGTGACCAGGCATCGCGTTTCGGCATCGATCCGCAAACGATCGACAACACGCTCTACGATGCCTTCGGCCAGCGACAGGTCACCCAATATTTCACCGACCTGAACAGCTACCATGTCGTTCTCGAGCTTGCGCCGCAGTTCCAGAATTCGCCGCTGGCGATCAATGGCCTCTACATCAAGTCGCCATTGACCGGCGAGCAAGTTCCCTTGAACCAACTCGTCAAGCAGACGACGGAGCCGACGGCCGTGCTCGCCGTCAACCACCAGAGCCAGTTCCCGGCCGTCACACTTTCCTTCAACCTGGCAAAGGGCGTAGCGCTCAGCCAGGCTGTTGCCGCAATCGGCAAGGCGGAAACGGATCTCGGCAAGCCGGCAACTGTCATCGGTACATTCCAGGGCAACGCACAGGCCTATCAAAGTTCGCTTGCAAGCGAGCCACTGCTGGTGCTTGCGGCAGTTGCCGTGATCTATCTGATCCTCGGTGTGCTCTATGAGAGCTATTTCCACCCGTTGACGATCCTGTCGACCCTACCTTCTGCCGGGCTTGGCGCGCTCGCCATGCTCTGGGCCTTTGGTTTCGACTTTACCGTCATCGCGCTGATCGGCGTCATTCTGCTGATCGGTATCGTCAAGAAGAACGGCATCATGATCGTCGACTTTGCCATTGCCGCCCAGCGCGAGCAGGGACTGTCGCCGGAGGATGCGATCCGCCAGGCCTGTCTCCTGCGTTTCCGCCCGATCATCATGACGACATCGGCCGCACTTCTGGCCGGCCTGCCGCTGATGCTCGGACACGGCACCGGCTCGGAACTGCGCCAGCCGCTTGGCTACTCCATGGTCGGCGGTTTGCTCATCAGCCAGGTCATGACGCTCTACACCACGCCCATCGTCTACCTCTACCTGGAAAGGCTGAGCGAATTCGTCAGCCGCAGACGGCCTTCAGCGGCCGGCACAGAAGCCCAGGCTCACGTCCCGGCGGAATGACCATCCCCATCCACACGAAAGGAATAAAACCATGGAACCTCTCTCTAGACGGACGGTCCTCGCGCTCGGAGCGATGGGGGGAACGGTACTGGCAGCCGGTGCCGCGCATGCGGCGAGCTTCGGCAATCCCGACCAGCCGGCCGAAGGCGCCGTCAATGCCAATCCCGCGGGGCTCTCCGATCCCGGCCCGAAGAACCCGGCCATCAATGATCAGTTCCCCTCCTTCGACAGCCCGCCGGCGACCGATGTCGGCGACATGCAGCTTTTCTGGGGATCGTTCAACAACGCCGCCAAACGAATCCAGAATGGCGGCTGGGCGCGGCAGGTGACCAAATCAGACTTTGCGATCTCCGAGGCGGTTTCGGGCGTCAACATGCGCCTCGGCCCTGGCGGTATCCGCGAGATGCACTGGCACCGGGCGGCCGAATGGGCGATCATGACCAACGGCCGCTGCCGGGTGACGGTGCTCGATCCGCAGGGCCGCGCCTATGTACAGGACGTGGAGGCCGGTGACCTCTGGTATTTTCCGGCGGGCTTTCCCCACTCGCTGCAGGGTCTCGGACCCGAAGGCTGTGAATTCGTGATCGTGTTTGACGAAGGCGACCAGTCCGAATATGGCACGCTGCTCCTGACCGACTGGCTTGCCCACACCTCGCCGGAACTGCTTGCCAAGAACTTCGGCGTAGCGCAGGAGACATTCAAGAACATCCCGTTGCAGGATCTCTGGATCTTCCAGGGCAAGGAGCCGGGTCCGCTTTCGGCCGACCAGGAGGCCGTCGCTTCCGCCGGCCTGCCGCCCTACCCGTTCACCTATAGGCTGACGGCCTCGGCACCGCTCAAACAGAATGCGTCGGGCACAATCCAGCTCGCCGACAGTAGCATCTTCAAGGTTTCCAAGACGATTGCCGCAGCGATCGAGACGATCAAGCCGGGGGCCGTGCGGGAAATGCACTGGCATCCGAATGCCGACGAATGGCAATACTGGATCAAGGGCGAAGGCCGCATGACGGTGTTCGATGCCGGCCCGCGCAGCCAGACGGCCGACTTCCGGGCGGGCGACATCGGTTACGTCAAAAGAAGCCAGGGCCATATCATCGAAAATACCGGCAAGACCGACCTGCAATTCGTGGCCGTCTTCAAAGTCGCCGAATATCAGGAAGTCGGGCTCTCATCCTGGTTGACCCATACGCCAGCGGCCCTCGTCGCCCAGCATCTCAATGTCGGCGTCCAGGATATTGCGAAGTTTCCAGCCGACCAACCAGGGATCATGCCCAAAGGATGATCGCCTCGACACGGCACTACAAACTATCGCCTCCGCCATGACTGATGGCGGAGGTCTTTCCGCAAAACGGCCTTCCGACAGTTTTTTCGGAAAATTTTGAGAAAATCGGAATCGGTGCGGAATAAAATCCGCGGAGCTTTCGTATACTCAATCATGGAACGGAAAGAACGCCCCTTCGATGTCATCGGTCAGCTCGCAGCGCTTCGGCGCTACGCTCGCTCGCTGGTGCGCAATTCGGACGAGGCGGAAGATCTGGTGCATGACGCGCTGGTCCGCGCTTTCGAGAAGCGCAAGAGCTTCCGCAGCGGCGGAAACCTGCGCACGTGGCTTCTTTCCATTCTGCACAATGCGCATATCGACCGCGTGCGCCAGACCCGCTCGCTGACACGCCGCCATGATGAGGCGGCCGTTGAGGCGGAACAGTCGCTGCCGGCGGGCCAGGAACATGCGGTGCGCCTGCAGCAGGTGCGCAATGCCTTTTTCGACCTGCCGGAAGAACAGCGTGAAGCGCTGCATCTGGTCGCGATCGAGGATCTGTCCTACCAGGAAGCTGCCAATGCGCTCGGTATCCCTGTCGGCACGCTGATGTCGCGCATTTCCCGCGCCCGCGCCCAGCTGCGCGAGTTCGAAGAAAAGACACCGCGCGTCTCGCACCTGAGATTAATTGGAGGGAACGGCAATGAAGGCGATTGATCCAATCATCGATGCCGATCTCGACGCCTATGTAGACGGCGAGCTCGATGTCGCACGGCGCATACAGGTGGAATCCTATCTTTCCGAGAATCCGGCAATTGCCGCGAAGGTCATGGCCGATCTCAGCATGAAGGGCGAATTGCGCCTGGCGCTGGCTGGCGAAAGCGCCTTTGGCCGCGCCGAGACGCGCGATGCCGCCCGCAAGCTGGAACGCGGCCTTTCCTATGGCCGCATCCTGCATTCGGTGCAGCGCATCGCTGCCGTCGGCGTCCTGCTTGCAGCCGGCTGGGTGGCACATAATTCCTTCGGCGCCTTCACGGCAACGGAAGTCAATGCTTCGGTTCCGGCTCCGGCCTATGTCGAGGATGCGGTGCGTGCCTATCGCACGGCCGCCCTTCGCGAAACCATTCCGTCGCAGACGGCGCATGCCTACAGCGCCGAGGATATCCGCGCTGCGACCGCAATCGTGATGCCTGAACTTCCCAAGGAATGGAAGGTTGCCGATGTCCAGGTCTTCCCGTCGGAATTTGGGCCAAGCGTCGAAATGGCAATCGAAGAGACCGACGGCAAACGCCTGTCGCTCTTCGCCGTGCGTCCCGGAGCCTTCGAGGTGAAGCCGGTCAGCCATATCGCACTTGAAAAAACAGAAGCCGCCTATTGGCAGATCGGCGAAGTTGCTTATGCGCTGATCGCCGACAATAGCGGCACCAATCTCGATCAGGCAGCCGAACGGCTTGCCCGGTCGCTCTACTAATTCAACCGAGGAGATCAGTTTATGAACCCGATCAATCCCCGTTATGGCTACGGCTCTGGTGCCCAAACACAGGCTCTTTTCGATGAAGGCCTGCGCCAGCACATGCTGCGCGTCTACAATTACATGGCGCTCGGTCTCGTCATCACCGGCATCGTTGCCTTCGTCGTCGGCTCGACGCCGGCCCTCTACGTGCCGATCTTCAGCAGCCCGCTCAAGTGGGTAGTCATGCTGGCGCCGCTCGCATTCGTCTTCTTCTTCTCGTTCCGCATCCAGTCGATGTCGTCGAGCACCGCACAGATGACCTTCTGGGCCTTCTGTGCCGTGATGGGACTGTCGCTCGCCTCCGTCTTCCTGGTCTTCACCAAGACGAGCATCGCGCAGACCTTCTTCATCACTGCTGCGATGTTCGGCGCGATCAGCCTCTACGGCTACACGACCAAGCGTGACCTTTCGAAGATGGGTTCGTTCCTGATGATGGGCCTGTTCGGCATCATCATCGCCGGCATCGTCAACATCTTCCTCGGCTCGTCTGCCCTGCAGTTCGCCATCTCGGTGATCGGCATCGTCGTCTTCGTCGGCCTCACCGCCTACGACACGCAGAACATCAAGGAACAGTATTCGGAAAACTACGATCAGGAATCGAACCAGAAGCTTGCCGTCTTCGGCGCACTGTCTCTCTACCTGAACTTCGTCAACATCTTCCAGCTTCTGCTCAACTTCACGGGCGAGCGGGAATAAGGACCGCGCTTCTGGGGGCAATGGAAGCGCAAGAGCGCCCGGTTCGGAATCTGTGACAGGATGATGGATCGGGTGCTCACCCTAAAGAAACGGCCGGGCTTGATGCCCGGCCGTTTTCGTTTTGCGGTCACGGTCGCAAGATCAGATGATGCCCCAGGCCCGGTAACGGCCACGGCCGGTGATCTCGCGAATGCCGATTTCGTTGATGAGATTGAGCGCGCCGCGTTGTGTGACGCCGAGCTCGCGGGCAATCATGGCAGCCGACACCATCGGGCGCGAAAGCACGAAATCGGCAAGCTGCGGCAGGCTGCTATTGGAGCGACGGCCGCGAAAGCGCAACTCCATCTGCGTGCGCGCCAGCGACAGGCGATCGATCTCCTTGAGACCGATGATCGCACTTTCGCGCATGGCCTCCAGAAAGGCCTGCAGACGAGTGACCCGATCGCGTGAGCGCCGACGCTCATGGCGGATCTGCTTCAACCCAGTGTGGAATGAAAAGAGATGCGACGTGACCTTGCCTCTGGCGCGAAGGCCGCCGGCAATCAGCAAGCCTCCAAGCCAATGCTGGCGCCGCAGCGGTTCGATCCGCTCCCAGGCGTCGAAAAGGATCACGGCGCCAAGGCTTGGGGGCAACTCCTCGAAACTCGGGATGAGATCCCGCCATTCCCGCAGCCGCTCTTCCTCGTTCCATTCATCGTCACCGAACAGCCCGAGCGGATCGTCGTCGTGCCGCAAGCTTTGTGCCTGGCCCGGCTCTTCGGCGACTGCCTTACCCGCATGTCGGTCGAGCAATTTTTGGGAGCGCGCCAAGAGGGCATCCAGTTCGGCAATCTCGGCGGCGAGCGGGGCCTCGCCGTCCTCGTCCTCCGGCTCGCTTTCGACAGATGGGGAAGTGATGGCCTCAGGCGCCCTCTCCTCTCCTTCCAGCGTGCTGGCCGTCAAGATACCGAGGCCGGCCGGACTGAGCGCCCAACCCGGATCGGCTGTCTCGATGCGCCGCCGAGCACGCAGCACGGAATGAGCGATCGTCAGTTCGTGGCTCGGTGCGCGGTTATCCATATGTGCGTCATGCAGAACGAGATCTTCCACATGCACAAGTTCGCCCGCTACCCACAGGGCGCCTGCGGCGTCGAAGAAATGACTGCGCTCGGCAAAGCCCCGCCCAACCGGCGAGCGCGCCACTCGCTCATCGAGCCGCGCCAACGCATCCTCCGCCCCGGCAATGGCCGGAAGCAATATCTGGATCGTGGAGGCATCAAGATCGTAGCGCATTGTTAAGCCTAATTGATTCTCACAAAGGGAAGCGAAAGTTGCTTTTTCTTCCGTCAGTTATCGCACGGTGGCCACAGAGCGACAAACGGCATGGCCTACAGGTCGGGGGTTTTCACCCATTTTTTGAAGGACTGCCCTTTCGAACTGGAATGCGGTCGCTGGCAGCAAATGAGATCCCCGTCGCTATCAGTGGGAAAGAGCCAATCTGACAAGATGCTGACAGTCCCCCTCAGCAGTCTGTCAGCCTGAGCCTGCCACACTTCTCTCGTCGAAGCGAAACCGAAAGGACACCGACAATGAAGATCAAGCTCTCGCTCGCAGTCGCCATCGCCCTCGCCGCGTCGATCCCGGTCGTTGCGACTTCACCCGCCTTTGCGCGGCATGGCGCAGATGACAACAGGCTGCTTCATGACGTCAACGACGACCATGGCGGACTACGCGGTGGCCATGGTGCTGATGATGGCGCCGGCCACGACGCCAACGACGATCACGGCGGGCGCAATGGCGGCCACGGTGCCGATGATGGTGCAGGTCACGATGCCAATGATGATCATGGTGGACATAGCGGCCGCCATTGAGACCCATCGCCAGACGCCGAAACTCCGTCGCCTCGCCCGACGGAGTTTCGGCATTTGCCGCACCTGTCGCTTCATGCCAAACTCAAGAGGCGAACATGCCTGCATTGTCGGAGCCACCATGGGTCCAACCCGCCGCACATATCTTGCATTTCTGCTGGCGACCACACTTGCCGTGCTGGTTACGGCAGCGCCGTCTGCCGTTCAGGCGAAGGATGGAGGGAGCGGATCAAGCGGAAGTGGAAGCTCCGGTAGCAGTGGAAGTTCCGGGAGCGGGAGCTCCGGCAGTAGCGGAGGATCGGGTGACAGCGGCGGGCACCGCGGCGGCGATGACGACGGCGACGATGGCCATGGGGGCCGCGGGAGAGATGACGATGGTGGTGACGATTCGCGCGGCTCAGACCACGACTGGGCTCGCGATGCGGTTCGCAATGGTGAAATCATGCCGTTGAAGACGATGCTGAAAAAGATCGACGCGCAACGCTACGGCCGGGTGATCGACATCCGGTTGAACCGTAGCCTTGTTCGAAACATCTACGAGCTGAAGCTGCGGGACGGCAATGGCGCAATCAGATCCTTGCGTGTCGATGCCCACACCGGGGCTTTGCTCGGGGGCAACTGACATGAAGATCCTGCTCGCCGAGGACGATGCAAACATAGCAAGCCTCGTGACAGACAAGCTCCATCGCGAGGGATATCTGGTTGAGGTACTGGCAAACGGCCCGGATGTCTGGGAAACAGGTGAAACAGGCGACCACGATGCGATCATTCTCGATCTCGGGCTTCCGGGCATGGACGGCTTATCCATTCTCAAGCGTTGGCGCGAAGCCGGTCTCGATACGCCCATCCTGGTCCTGACTGCACGAGGATCCTGGATGGAACGGGTCGATGGTTTCGATGCGGGCGCTGACGATTACCTGCCAAAACCGTTTCGTGGCGAAGAGCTTCTGGCGCGTCTGCGAGCCCTCTTGCGTCGCTCGGGAAGAACCCCGTCGCGCGTGAAGGCAGCCGATCGGTTCACGCTCGACGAACAGGCGCGACGGATAACCTTTGATGGCCGCGAACTGGATCTGAGCCCGCTGGAATATCGTATGCTGTCAGTCTTCATCGAGCGGCCGGGCGTGGTTTTGACCTCGGCGGAACTCGCAAGTCAGGTCCAGGGCAGGGACGACGATGCTGCCAAGAACGCAGTGGAGGCAATGGTTGCCCGTCTCAGAAAAAAGACGGATAGCGCAGCAATCGAAACGAAGCGCGGCTTCGGCTATGTGCTTCCAGAGAAACGACCGTGACGCGATCATTGCGTTTTCGGCTCGCCACAGGCGCCTTGATTGCGATCGCGGTCGCCCTGTCGCTGGCCTGGTTCGTCCTCGGCCATCTCTTCGAAGATTACGTCGCCGATCAATACGCCAATGAGATGACGTCCGTTTCCGATGCGCTTGCAGCCAGGATCACGATTGAGAAAGGTCAGCTGTCGCTGACGGGCGGACCTTCCGATCCGCGGTTCCAGATCCCGGTCGGTGGCCGATATTGGCAGATCTCGCCCGATAATGGACAGGCGCCGCTTCGATCCAACTCCCTATGGGATCTCGAATTGTCTAGAGCACTGTTTTCGAAGGATCTCTATTGCGGCTTCCATCAGGCCGAGGGGCCTGACGGAAACAGCATTCTCATTACCGCGAAGGACATTTCGGTCGCCGACGGCGACGGGCAGCAGCGCTTTACCGTCTACACGGCTTTTTCAAAAAACGAGATGGAGGAGGCGCTCGCCAATTATCACCGGCCTCTCCTGCTGATGCTGGTTGCGACTGGTGCTCTTCTGCTGCTCGGCGCGTTCTTGCAGGGCTTTCTGGGCCTTCGCCCGCTGGTGCGACTGCGCCAGGATGTTGCCGATATCAGGGCCGGCCATTCCACCAATATTGGGTCTGCTGGACCGAGCGAAGTCACCCCGCTCGTCAATGAAATCAACCTCCTTCTCTCGGAGCGGGAAACCGCCGTCGAGCGGGCACGTGCGCGGGCCAGCGATCTGGCACATGGGCTGAAAACACCGTTGACGGTTCTCTCCCATCTCGTCGAAGACTTGCCCGAGCGCCAACGCCAGACCGCACTTCAGCAGATAGAACTCGTCAGGCAGAGGGCGGATCGCCAGCTTCAAGCCGCGCGCATGGGTGTCGAACAGATGACGACAACTTCGCTCCTTCCGATATCCGGAAAACTGGTCAAGGTATTGTCGGCCGCAATTCGCGATCGCGATATCACCTGGGATATGAACATCGATCCCGGCCTGATGGTCCCCGCCGATCCTGCCGATCTTGCTGAAGCGATCGGCAATCTTCTCGACAATGCGGCCCGCTTCGCCCGCAAGCGTATCGAAATCAACGCGTTAGAAAGCGGCGGCACGATCATCCTTCGTGTCGCAGACGACGGACCCGGCGTCGATCCAGAACGTTACGCCGCCGTACTGAAGCGTGGTGTCAGCGACACGGATGACACCACGAGTTCGGGGCTTGGCCTTGCAATATCGGGCGATATCGCGACGGCTTATGGGGGTGAGCTCAGTCTCGGCAGATCGCGGCTGGGTGGCCTGGAGGCAATTCTGACATTGCCAGCGATTTCAGCGCCATAGGATGAGAACGCCCGCGGCAGCGGTAGTAAACTTGCCTGCCGAAGCTTCGGTCAGTCACGGTCCTTCAACTTGCCAGCCTTGTAGGCGTCATAGAGTTCATCAAGCCGGCCGGAGAGGTAGGCGCCAAAATCCGGTGCATCGCCAGTCTTCAGAGCGATGGTAAAGGACGTACCGGAACTCTTGATCCGGCCGGCAATCTTGCCACCGTTGGCGGGTTTCCAGTCATATTCCGTGCCCTCGGGCTTAACCTCTTCCTTCTTTGCCAGCTCGGCGATGACGAGTTCGAAGCGACGGTCGCTCTCGACGGCGTTGAATGTGGAGGAGCCGATCAGCGACGTCAGGCGTGCGGCAGCCGCATCCGTCCAATCCTGCGCGAGTGCCATCCAGCGCCTGCGGCCGATCCCGGGTGCCGCACCCACGGCCTGGATAATATCGGCAGGAATGACCTTCGCCACGGAGATGAGCTTCGACAGTTCCGTCTTGTCGGTCGACAACGCCTTCATGATGACCGGGCGGTCGAATTTCTTCAGTTCGAGATTGAGGGCGAAGACGGCCCGCTCGATATAGGAGAGATTGCGTCGCGCGGAGTTTTCGATGCCCTGCGCGATCACCAGATCCGTATCGTCCAGCTTGCGGATGACCGCCTGCACCTTGCGGCCGAGCAACTTGACCGCCTGAAGGCGACGGTGACCATAGGCGACCTGATAGCGCCCGTCATGGTGCGGATTGCGGCGTACGAGGATCGGCACTTCCTGGCCGTTCTCGGCAATCGACTGCACCAGCTCGTCATCCATGTCGAGCGGTTCATCCGCGAGACGATCGCGAATGAAGGAGGAATCGATCAGCTCCGGATCCAGCTCGACAATATGTTCACCGGAAAGCAGGGCCTCTTCCATCGCCCTGCTCTCTTCCTCCATGCGGCCGAGCGTCAGTGCCATGGTCCGCACCGGACCGGCAGCGCCACGTGCGCTTGTTTCCTCAAAGTTGGCCGCGGCCAACTCCTGCGCCGTATCGGTGAACAAGCCCTTCAATCGATCGCGTCTGCTCATGTGCGGCCCCATGCTTTATGAATGCTGGCAAGAATCTCACCATTGGCGGCGTTGACCGATTCCAGTGCCCGGTCATAGGTGGAGCGGCGAACCTGCCCCTTCTCAATTTCGTAGAGGGTCTGCTTGGTCAGGCCTGCATCGGCAATCGCCGTCGATTTCAGGATCGTCGCCGTCAACACGTCGTCGCCGAACAGGCTGCGCAGGAGCGCCACGATCTGAGACTGCGGCCCGTCGAAGGGTTCATGGCGGGTGACGACATATTTGATGAAGTCATGCTGCAGGTCGCCGCCGGCCTTGCGCACGACCGACAGAAGATCCGAGGTCATCAGCAGGAACTGCGACATGGAGGCGACATCCACCATTTGCGGGTGGATGGTGATCAGCAGCGACGTGGCAGCACAAACCGCGCCGAGCGTCAGATAGCCAAGCTGCGGCGGGCAATCGATGACGACGATATCGTAATCCTTCTCGACCTCCGCAATCGCATTACCGACGCGACGGAAGAACAGCTCCTCCGGTCTCTGCCGGTCATTCAGAGCTCGCGGCGTTTCATGCTCGAATTCCATGAGTTCGAGATTGCCGGGCACCAGATCGAGGCCATCGAAATAGGTCTTGCGCACG
The DNA here is from genome assembly GCA_900471925.1 of Hyphomicrobiales bacterium. Classification (GTDB taxonomy): domain Bacteria; phylum Pseudomonadota; class Alphaproteobacteria; order Rhizobiales; family Rhizobiaceae; genus Rhizobium. Next base: position 27,562 of record UCGV01000009.1, on the reverse strand, counting down.
ATATCCTTCAGCGGCCGGCGCTGTGCATCATAGCGAATGGCGCCGTAAAGTGTATCGCCTTCGCCAAGATCGAATTCCGGCTGGACGCCGAGCAGGGAGGAAAGCGATGCCTGCGGATCGAGATCGATCGCAAGAACCCGGTAGCCCTCCAGGGCCAGATGCTGCGCCAGATAAAGCGTGGTCGTCGTCTTGGCCGAGCCGCCCTTGAAATTGGTAATGGCGATCGTCTGCAGCTTCTCACCGTCCCGGCGCCAGGGTAGGTACGAGAGCGCATCCTTCGGCTTGATCTTGGCCATGTGCTGGCGCAGTTCGTTGATCTGGCCGAGCGTGTAGGAACGGCGGCCATTCTGCGAAACGTCCGGCTGCGGCCCCTTGCCATCAAGCGAAAGCTGTCGAAGGTAACCGTCGGAAACGCCGATCATCTGCGCCGCCTCGCCCGACGTAAAGGTTCGGAGCGTTTTCTGCGACAGTGGTGGAAAGAGCTTTTCCCGTAGCAGCTTCAGCTGACGTGAAAGCTGTGTGGCGTGCCGCTCGATGCGGATGTCTGTCGTTGATACGCTAATGTTGTCCAAAACACTTGCCCCTTGATGATGCGCTTTTCATTCAACATAGCGTCAAAAAGCGTATCTTAGATGACATGATTCGGGACGCCCGACAATAAAGCCTTCGCTAACCACACAGGTAGAAAGTTGGCCGCGGCCAACTCGCGTGGCCGCTCTTGCGAACGGACCGCTTTAGCGGCACAACCCTCCCGAAATAGCGAGGGCGACAAGGTGCGGCATATCCATATCATCGGCATCGGCACAGGCAATCCTGAGCATCTGACCGTGCAGGCAATTAACGCCATGAACGCAGCCGATATGGTCTTTATTCCGACCAAGGGCGCCGCTAAGGCCGATCTTGCCGAAATTCGACGTGACATTTGCGATCGATATCTGACCCGAGAGGGCATCAGCATTGTCGAATTCGAAGTGCCGAAGCGGGCGGCTCCGGAGAGGAATTACGTCCAGACAGTTGATGACTGGCACGCGGCCATCGCCAGTCTCTACGAGGGATTGATCGGAGATTTACCTGAAAGTGGCGCCGGCGCCTTCCTCGTCTGGGGTGACCCAAGCCTCTATGACAGCACCATCCGCATCATCGAGCGGGTGCGTGATGCGGGTATCGTCGCATTCGATTATAGCGTCGTTCCCGGCATCACCAGCATCCAGGCCTTGGCGGCGAGCCACCGCATTCCCATCAACCTTGTCGGCAAGCCGGTCGAGATTACGACCGGCCGGCGGCTTGCGGAAACAGGCCTGACACAGGCCAGTACCGTCGTCATGCTGGACGGCGAGCAGGCATTCTCCACGATCGCCGAGCCCGATGCAGAAATCTTCTGGGGCGCATACCTGGGCACCGAGCATGAAGTAATCCGCGCAGGTCGACTGGGCGACATTGCCGACGATATCGTCCGGCTTCGCGCCGAGGAGCGGGCGCGCCATGGCTGGATCATGGATATCTATCTCCTGCGCAAGGGACGGGATTTCGAGGCCTAGCGGCGCTTCGCCCGGCCCGATCTCGCTTTGCTGCATCCGGCCCGATCATGTAAGACAGGGCAAAGGAACGACAGATGCAGAATGCGGCGGGCACCATCATCGAAACAACGACCCAGCCTGTGACCGGCACGGCACGCGGCGCCTGCCCGGCGCTCGCAACCCCGATGCTTACCGGCGATGGGCTTCTCGTGCGACTGCGACCTGCCGGCGGGGCGCTGACTATCGCCCAGTTCCAGCAGCTGGCGAAGGCTGCCGCAGCACGTGGCACCGGCATTCTCGAAATTACGGCACGTGGCAACCTGCAGATCCGCGGCCTTCGTTCCGAGACGGTGCCGTCCTTAGCGGCCGATATTCAGGCAGCCGGTATCGGCGTGCCCGATGGCGTCACCATCGAGATCTCGCCACTGCATGGACTGGATCCGGATGAGATTGCCGACGCGACCGAGATGGAAGCGGGTTTGCGTGAGAAGCTTGGCGGGGCACTCAGCTCTCCCCATCTCGCACCAAAACTCTCCATCCTGATAGATGGAGGCGGACGGTTTTCTCTGTCGAAACTCGTGGCCGACATCCGCCTTGTTGCCCAGAAGGCCGGCCAATGGCTGCTTTCCATAGCCGGCGATGAAGGGACGGCGCGGCCGCTCCTTCAGGGCGACACCGGAACCGTCATCGCCGCCACGCACACGCTGCTGCAGATATTGATTGCGCGCGGCAGACAGACCCGCGCCCGCGACCTCGAAGCGGCTATGCTGCGTGAGCATTTTCCTGAGATGGATAGCAGCCAATCCACTCGGGCGGCCTCGGGGAAAACCACCTTTACCGGCATGACCCGGCTGGCTGACGGAAAGACGGTGCTCGGCGTGCGGCTGAAATTCGGACAGTCGAAAGCCGCTGATCTGCATTCCCTTCTCGATGATATTGCGCACGAGGGCGCGACGGAAATCAGGCTCACGCCCGATCGCGGCTTCCTGCTGATTGGTCTTGCCGAAGGCGCAGTGCCGGCTATCGAACGTGCCGGGCTCGCGCGAGGGTTCAGCATGATGGCCAACGACCCTTCCGAACAGGTCGCCGCCTGCGCCGGCGCCGGCGCTTGCGCCTCGGCCTTCTACGATACGAGGGCATTGGCCGGCCGGCTGACCGAGCGTGTATCCACGCTCTTTGACGGCTCCATCATGCTGCACCTATCCGGCTGCGCGAAAGGCTGCGCACATAGGCGAGCGGATCTCGCGATTGTCGGTTCTCCGGCCGGTTACGATTTCATCCTCGATGGGCTTGCTGCAGACCGGCCGACTGCAAGGATTGCTGGCGGACAGATCGATTTCGCTATAGAGAGGCTGGCCCGGCTGATCGAAGACAAGAGAGGCGCCGGCGAGTCCAGTGCCGATTGCCTGAAAAGGCTTGGGCGCGACCGTCTCGCCGAGGCGCTGCAACAGGAATAGCAATGCCAGACTACGATTATATCCGCAGCGGAGATGCGATCTACGAGCGCTCCTTCGCGATCATTCGCAGCGAAGCCGATCTCTCGCGTTTTTCACCCGAAGAGGCCGACATCGCCGTGCGCATGGTCCATGCCTGCGGGTTGGTCGAGGCCGCGCAGAATTTCGTCTTCTCACCCGATTTCGTTCATGCGGCGCGTATCGCGCTACAGGATGGTGCGCCGATCTTCTGCGATGCGGAAATGGTCTCGCACGGCGTGACGCGTGCCCGCCTGCCGGCCAAGAACGAGGTGATCTGTACCCTGCATGATCCGCGCACGCACGAGCTTGCCCGCGAGACCGGCAATACCCGCTCGGCCGCTGCCATGCATCTCTGGCTCGACAGGCTCGCCGGCAGCGTCGTTGCGATCGGCAATGCGCCAACGGCCCTCTTCCATCTTCTCGAACTGCTGCGCGACGGTGCGCCGAAACCGGCAGCCATCATCGGAATGCCGGTCGGCTTCGTCGGCGCGGCTGAATCCAAGGACGCGCTTGCCGAAAATTCCTACGGCGTTCCCTATGCGATCGTGCGCGGCAGACTCGGCGGCAGCGCCATGACGGCCGCCGCCATCAATGCGCTTTCGAGGCCCGGCCTATGAGCGGCCGTCTGATCGGCGTCGGCACCGGACCCGGTGATCCCGAACTTCTGACCGTCAAGGCCGTGCGCGCCATCGAGATTGCTGACGTCATTGCCTATTTCGCCAAGCAGGGCAGAAGCGGCAACGGCAGGGCGATCGTCGAACATCTCCTCAAGCCCGGTACCGCGTTGCTGCCGCTCTATTACCCTGTGACGACCGAACTCGATAAAGACGATCCGCTCTACCAGAGCCGCATCACCGCCTTCTACAATGCCTCGGCAGACGCCGTCGCTCGTCATCTGGAATCCGGCCGCACCGTCGCGGTGCTGAGCGAGGGCGATCCGCTCTTCTACGGCTCCTATATGCATCTGCATGTGCGGCTGTCGCAGCGCTACCCGACCGAGGTCATTCCCGGCATCAGCGCCATGTCCGGCTGCTGGTCGCTGGCAGGCATGCCGATCGTCCAGGGCGATGACGTGCTTTCCGTCCTGCCAGGCACGATGGGCGAACAGGAACTCGCCCGCCGTCTTGCCGATACAGAAGCCGCCGTGATCATGAAGGTCGGCCGCAACCTGCCGAAGATCCGCCGCGCACTGGAAGCGGCCGGACGTCTCGAGGACGCGCTTTATGTCGAACGTGGAACGATGGCGAATGCCGCGATGGTAAAACTCGCCGACCGGGGGGAGGGCGAAGCGCCCTATTTCTCGCTGGTGCTGGTGCCCGGCTGGGAGGCCAGCCGATGAGCGGGCGCCTGTTCGTGATCGGCACCGGCCCCGGCAATCCGGAGCAGATGACGTCGGAAGCGTTGGCCGCCGTCGAAGCCGCGAGCGATTTCTTCGGCTATGGTCCCTATCTCGATCGTCTGTCGCTGCGCGCCGACCAGCACCGCCATGCCTCCGACAACCGCGAGGAACTGGACCGGGCAGGGGCCGCCCTGACCCTCGCCACCAAGGGAGCGAATGTCTGCGTCGTCTCCGGCGGCGACCCCGGCGTCTTTGCCATGGCCGCTGCCGTTTGCGAGGCGATTGACAAGGGGCCGGCGGACTGGCGCGGGGTCGATCTGAAGGTCCTCCCCGGCATCACCGCCATGCTCGCGGTCGCAGCCCGCGTCGGCGCACCGCTCGGCCATGATTTCTGCACGCTCTCCTTGTCGGACAATCTGAAGCCCTGGGCCGTCATCGAAAACCGTCTGACGCTTGCGGCGCAGGCGGGCTTCGTCATCGCTCTCTATAATCCGATCAGCAAGGCCCGCCCCTGGCAGCTCGGCACCGCCTTCGAGCTCTTGCGCCGGCATTTGCCCGCCACGACACCCGTCATCTTCGGCCGCGCTGCAGGTCGGCCCGATGAACGGATCACCGTCCAGCCGTTGGAAACGGCCGATGCTTCGGTTGCCGATATGGCAACCTGCGTCATCATCGGTTCGCCGGAAACACGGGTGATAAGTCGCAAGGGTCAGCCGTACCTGATCTATACGCCGCGGTTCATGGCCAGGGAGACGAGATGATCGATCGCTTCGAGCGCCGCTTCTACCGTTTCGACCGACGTCATGGCGGCAGCGGGCGCTCGCGCGATCACCACGACCTTGAGCCCAAGCAGGCGCGCAGCCTCGATCTTGGCATAGGCTGCCGCTCCACCGCTGTTCTTGGTGATCACGGCATCGATACGATGCTCTTGCATCAGATCGATCTCACCCTCGAGTGTGAACGGGCCACGGTCGAGAACATAGTCGACATCGACAAGGGCGAGCGGCGGATCGACAGGATCGACGCTGCGAACCAGATAGAAATGTTGCGGAGCGATCTCTGCATGATGAGCGCCCTGCCGGCCGGTCGTCAAAAAGACACGACGCGGGGCAGGTCCGAGTGCTGTGATCGCCGCCGGAATATCCGCCACGATGTGCCAATGATCGCCTGTTACCGGCGCCCATTCGGGACGGACGAGCGCGAGTGCGGGGATGCCGGTGCGTTCGGCAACTGCCGCGGCATTGGCCGAAATGCGTTCGGCGAAGGGATGGGTTGCATCGATAAGCAGATCATAGCCTCCCTCCATCAGAAAGGTCGCAAGCCCTTCCGCGCCGCCGAAGCCGCCGACGCGAACCGGGACCGGCTGCTGGGCAGGGGCCTCCGTGCGCCCGGCCAGCGACAGGAGAATGTCGAGGTCTTTCCGCGTCGCAAGCGCGGCGGCCAGCCTGCGCGCCTCGCTTGTGCCACCGAGGATCAGGATACGGGTCTTCTCCATGTCTGACATTTCCGCCTCCGGCCCGCGCTGGCTCACTCTTATCGGCATCGGCGAAGATGGTCCAGACGGGCTCGGCGATGAGGCAAAGCGCCTGATCGCCAATGCGCCGGCCGTCTTCGGCGGCGCGCGGCACCATGAACTTGCCGACGCGCTGATCACGGGCGAACGTTTCGCCTGGCAGGCCCCTTTCGAGAAATCAGTCGAGGCGATCGTGGCGCGACGCGGGTCGCCTGTCGTCGTACTGGCCTCGGGCGATCCATTCCTCTACGGCGTCGGCGCAACGCTGTCGCGTCGCATCGCCGCTGATGAAATGCATACCATCTCGGCTCCCTCCGCATTCAGCCTGGCGGCGGCACGTCTCGGCTGGCCGTTACAGGAGACGGCTTGCGTCTCGCTGCATGGCCGCCCACTCGATCTCATCCGCCCGCACCTGCATGCCGGCAGGCATATTCTGGCGCTGACCTCGGACGAGAGGGGGCCGCAGGCGCTTGCAGAACTGCTCGTCGCCAATGGCTTTGCGGACACGCGGCTGACGGTGCTGGAAGCGCTTGGCGGCGCACGGGAGCGTATTCGCAGCGCGACGGCCTCAAGCTTCGATCTCGACACGATCGACCCGCTGAATGTCTGCGCCCTCGAGGTGCTGGCAGGGCCGAGGGCGCGCATCCTGTCCTATGCTCCGGGTCTCGACGACGATCTCTTCGAGCACGACGGTCAAATCACCAAACGGGAGATCCGCGCCGTCACGCTATCGGCACTGTCGCCGCGCCATGGCGAACTTCTCTGGGATGTCGGCGCCGGTTCCGGATCTGTCGCTATCGAATGGATGCTGGCCGATCCGTCGCTGAAGGCAATCGCTGTCGAGCAGGCGCCTGAAAGGGCTGCCCGCATTGCCCGCAATGCCGCGGGCTTTGGCGTGCCGCAGCTTGCCCTTGTCGAAGGCACAGCACCCACAGCACTCGCCGGCCTGCCGCCACCCGACGCGATCTTCATCGGCGGCGGCGGCAGCGAGGCCGGTGTCATGGATGCGGCGATCAAGGCATTGAAGCGGGGAGGGCGGCTTGTCGCCAATGCCGTCACACTGGAAATGGAAGCGCTGTTACTTGCCGAATATTTGGCGCGCGGCGGCGCGCTGACGAAAATCGAAATCGCCCGTGCAGCCCCCGTCGGCGGCATGAGCGGCTGGCGACCTGCCATGCCCGTCACGCAATGGCGCTGGACCAAGGAATAAAAAATGACCGTTCATTTCATCGGCGCCGGACCGGGTGCAGCAGATCTCATCACCGTGCGCGGACGCGACCTGATCGGCAAATGCCCTGTCTGCCTCTATGCCGGTTCCATCGTCTCCCCCGAGCTCCTGCAATATTGCCCACCAGGCGCGCGCATCGTCGACACCGCGCCGCTCTCGCTTGACGAGATCGAGGCCGAATATCTCGACGCCGCCAATGCCGGCCAGGATGTGGCGCGGCTGCATTCGGGCGATCTCTCCGTCTGGAGCGCGGTCGCCGAGCAGATCCGTCGGCTGGAAAAACACGGCATCGCCTATACGATGACGCCAGGCGTCCCTGCTTTTGCGGCCGCAGCCTCTGCACTCGGTCGCGAGCTGACGATCCCCGCCGTGGCGCAGAGCCTTGTGCTGACGCGCGTGTCAGGCCGAGCCTCGCCGATGCCGAACGAGGAGACGCTGAAAAAATTCGGGGCGACGGGAGCGACGCTCGCAATCCATCTCGCCATCCATGCGCTGGCCGAGGTCGTGACGGAACTGACGCCGCTCTATGGCGCCGATTGCCCCGTCGCCATCGTCGTGAAAGCCAGCTGGCCGGACGAACGCATCTTGCGCGGCACCCTTGCCGATATCGAGGCAAAGGTGGCAGCCGAACCGATCGAGCGCACCGCCATCATATTCATCGGCCGCTCGCTGGGATCAGAGGATTTCCGTGAAAGCTCGCTCTACGACCCTGCCTATCAGCGCCGTTTCCGCGGTCGTGAATAGGCCTTTTCAGGCCTTGGCGACGATATAATCCATGCTTGCCTTCAGTGCGGCACCCGGATCCTTCAGGGCATGAACTTCGGATGCGAAGGGCTCGAAGGAGAAGGGCCCCTTGTAGCTCGCCTGCAGCAATGCGCGGATCTGGGCCGCATTGCCGAGCCGGTCTTCGGCATCGACAAGAATACGGTGCGGATCACGCATCTCGGCGACGGAAACGGCGGGATCGCTGACACCGGAAATATGCACCAGCCCGGTCAGATGCGGGAAGAACGGCGTTTCGCCGGCGAGGTGATGGTGGAACGTGTCGTGTACCAGCCGGAAGGTCGGTTGCGCATTCAAGGTCTCGATTGCGTCAGCTGCCTCCGCCTTGGAACGCAGCGAGCAGATTTCGAAGCCAAGCGGCTCGACAAGGCCGACAATGCCAGCGGCATCGAGCATCGGACGGAGTTCTTCCAGCGAGCGCCGGAGATTTGCCTGGCGTTCCCCATCGGCCCGACCGGTTCCGTCATTCTTCGGAACAAGGACTAGCGCCTGTGATCCGACAGCCTTTGCATAATCGATCAATTCGCGGGCTTCTCTTGCGCGTGTCGCGTTCCATTCGTTGAACCGCTGCAGCGCGTTGATCGAGATGATCGCCACACCGTGACGGTCGGCCGCCGCCTTGATGACATCAGGCTTGGTGCCATCGAGAATGGCGTTGCCGGCGAGATCGTTGCGGATCTCGACCGCATCGATACCGAGCGAAGCGGCAAGCGCGAAGAAATCCTCGATCGACAGCGAAGGTGCCGCCATGTGGTTCAGCGCGAAGCGAATGGATGCCATTAGAAATCTCCTCCTCGCCCCTCATGCGTGAGAAGCATTATGAATGACTAATCCATTCTCTACTGGAATTCGCAGTCCAATCCATCGCTTGGGCACTCTCAAACGCTATCATCGCTGCTAGATTTTCCACGCGCATGATAGAATCCCATCATACCCTGAGTATTCCGCAATTCCGGACGCAAAACCGCTGCCCACTTTTGCTGGAACTGCTCTAAATGTTTTCGGGCAGGAATATCTCGAAGGGCAGGAAGGACTGGCCGGGAACGGCAATCTCACCCTGCTCCAGCGCCCCGGTCATCAGCGACACCACTTCCTTGCAGAGTGCGGGCAGCGGCGTGCCGATCGCCATGGTGACGATGCCGTCGGCAAGGCCGGCCTTGCTGTCTGCGGTCAACTCGTTGACGACAAGCACGATACGGCCGCCGATCCCCTCCTCACGAAACGCCGAAATAGCCCCTTCCATACCGCCGCCGCAGACATAGAGGCCGACGAGATCGGGATGTTTCTGCAGGAGCGTCAGTGTTGCTTCATGGGTGATTTCGGGTGTCTCCAGGTTGATCAGCGTCTCGGCCACCTCGAAGTCAGGCGCCTCCTCGCGGAAATAGGAGCGGAAGCCCATCTCGCGCAGCTCGTGACCATGAAAACGATGGCTGCCGACGAAACAGGCGACCCTGCCGGGTCGGCGGGCCGCCTTGGCAATCATCCAGGCGGCGGTGCGGCCGACCTTGCGATTGTTGACGCCGACATAGGCATCCCTGACACCGGTCGCGAGGTCCGAGAGCAACGAGAAGACCGGAATGCCGCGCTCCTTCAACTCCTCGACGGCTGCCGTGACGGCCGGATAATCCGGGCCGACGAGTGCGACCGCCTGGTTCCTGGCGCCGAGCAGCTTGATCTTTTCGATGATGGCGGCAGGTGTTGCAGCCGCTGGATATTCCACCTGCGTCTGGATACGCGCACTGGTGACGTTGCGCGCCGCCGTTTCGATTTCGCGAGCGAAGGCCTGATAAAAGGGCTGGGTCGGCTTCTGCAACAGGAAGGCCAGTCGATATTGCGGCAGATCCTCGAAGACGCGCTGCCGGATCAGGCCGACGGCGTGATAGCCGATCGACTGGGCCGCATCATAAACTCGCCGCGCTGTTTCCTCCCGCACCCGATGGCGGCCGTTCAGCACGCGATCGACGGTCGCCACGCTGACGCCGGAGGCTTGGGCAAGATCTGATATGGTCGGGCGGCGCATGGTGGGTCCTGATAGTTTTCAGTCATAAATGAAAGCCATTTCTGATGGCTTTTGATAGAATATATCAAGCCTGCATTGAGGGCTTTGCGAAGTCAACCTATTCTCCGGGCCAAGAGCTGGTGAGGAGGAAAGCATGGCTGGCGAGGCAACAAAGCGCGATTACAGCCTCTTGGGAGAGAGCGGCAGGACGGCAGTGGAAACCGGTCTTGCGGCCGCAGAATGGTATCATACCGATATTGCCCGCAAGGAGATGAAGGCACTGATGCAGCGCTCCGACGACCAGGCGATCCGTGACACGGCGCTTTGGCTCGGCAGCATGGTGATCTTTGCCGCTCTTGGCGTTTACTTCTGGGGCTCCTGGATCGCCGTGCCCTTCTTCCTCGCCTATGGCGTGCTTTACGGCTCGGCATCGGACAGCCGCTGGCACGAGTGCGGCCACGGCACCGCTTTCAAGACGCGCTGGATGAACGATGCCGTCTATCAGATCGCCTGCTTCATGATCATGCGCAATCCGGTGACCTGGCGCTGGAGCCACGCTCGCCATCATACCGACACAGTCATCGTCGGCCGTGACCCCGAGATTGCGGTCATGCGCCCGCCGGATCTCTTCCGCCTGGTACTCAATTTCTTCGGCATTCTCGATGCCTGGCATGCCGTCATCGACATGGTCAGAAATTCGGCCGGCATCATCAGCGCAGCCGAAAAGACCTTCATCCCGGAGATGGAGCAGCCGAAGGCGATCCGCATTGCCCGGATCTGGCTCGCGATCTACATCGTCACCATCGCGCTTGCCGTTTACATGGGATCGATCCTGCCGCTGATGCTGATCGGCCTGCCGCGCCTTTATGGCGCCTGGCACCATGTCCTGACCGGCCTGCTGCAGCATGGCGGTCTTGCCGACAATGTCATCGACCACCGGCTGAACAGCCGCACTGTTTACATGAACCCGGTCAGCCGCTTCATCTACTGGAACATGAACTACCACGTCGAGCACCACATGTTCCCGATGGTACCTTATCACGCGCTGCCGAAGCTGCATGCGATGATCAAGCACGACCTGCCGGCGCCCAATCCGTCGATCTGGTCCGGCTACCGGGAAATGATCCCGGCCTTCCTGCGCCAGCTTCGCAACGAAGACTATTTCCTGAAGCGGGAGCTGCCGGCAACCGCGCGGCCCTATCGCGAGGAATTCCACGCCGAACTGGCGCCAGCAGCCCAATAAGCAGCCCGATAACAACATCGAGGGAGGAAAAGACATGAGCGGAAACTGGATCGAAGTCTGCGGCAAGGACGAAATCGACGAAGAGGATGTCATCCGCTTCGACCATGGCGGGCGCACCTTCGCGGTCTATCGCAGCCCGGATGATAAATTCTTCGCCACCGACGGGCTCTGCACCCATGAGCAGATCCATCTCGCCGACGGCCTCGTCATGGACGAGATCATCGAATGTCCGAAGCACAATGGCCGCTTCAACTACAAGACCGGCGAGGCCAAGGGGGCTCCCGTCTGCGTCAACCTGAAGACCTATCCCGTCAAGATCGAAGACGGTGCCGTCTTCATTGCGATCTGAGGTGCGCCATGGCCCATTTCGTCATCATCGGGGCAGGGGAGTGCGGGGCGCGTGCCGCCTTCGCGCTACGGGAAAAGGGATTTGACGGCGACATCACGCTCATCGGTTCCGAGCCGCACGCGCCATATGAGCGCCCGCCGCTCTCCAAGGTCGGCCTTGCCGGCAATGCCGATCCGAAATTCATCGCCGCCCGGGAAAGCTACGAGGCCGGCAAGATCCGCCTGCTGACCGGCATAACGGCAACCAGTCTCGATACCGCGGCCCATGCCGTCTCCCTGTCGGATGGCAGCCAGCTCGCCTACGACCGGCTGCTGCTCGCAACGGGAGCCAGCGCGCGCGCCTTTCCCGATGCGCCGGCCGAAAGCCCCCATATCCGGTCGCTGCGCACGCATCATGATGCGGTGACGCTGCGCGCCATATTGCAGCCCGGCAAGCGGCTTGCCGTCATCGGCGGCGGTTTCATTGGCCTGGAGGTCGCGGCAACCGCACGCCAGCTCGGCGCCGATGTCATTCTCGTCGAAGGATTGGAGCGGGTGCTGAAGCGTGGCGTTCCCGAAGACATCGCCCATCTCATCGCCGCACGCCATCGCACCGACGGCGTCGATCTGCGCTGCGGTGTCTCCATCGAATCCCTGACGGAGCAGGACGGCAAGGCCGTCATCCGACTTTCCAACGACGAGGTGATCGGGGCCGACCTTGCGCTGATCGGCATTGGCGCCTGGCCGAATATCGAGCTTGCCGAAGCAGCCCGACTTGTCATCGACAACGGCATTGCCGTCGATGACCGGTTGCGCACCTCCGCCCCCGATATTTTCGCAGCCGGCGACTGCTGCTCCTTTCCGCTGGCCATCTATGGCGGCCGGCGTGTGCGGCTGGAATCCTGGCGCAATGCGCAGGAGCAGGGCACGCTTGCCGCCGCCAACATGCTCGGCGCCGACGAGCCGGTTTCTGCCGTGCCGTGGTTCTGGTCGGATCAATATGAGATGACGTTGCAGATAACAGGACTTGCCGATGGCGCAGTGACCCATCTGCGCCGCGATCTCGGTGAAGGCGCTTTCATTCTCTTCCATCTCGATGCCGAGGGACGGCTACTCGCCGCAAGCGGAATCGGCCCCGGTAATGCGGTCGCCCGCGATATCCGATTGGCGGAAATGCTGATTGCCGCACGCGCCCATCCCGATCCGGCTGCGCTGACTGCCAGGAATGTCAAGCTGAAGACACTTCTCGCCGCCTGATGCCGGTCCAAAGGATATCGCAATGAAAAAGCATAATCGCGCCACGGTCGCCGACCTCCTGGCGCTCAAGGGAAAACGCCAGCTCACCATGCTGCGCGTCACCTCGCTGGAAGAGGCCGAAGCGGCAGAGAAGGCCGGCATCGACATGGTTTCCGTGCCGCCGGCCCTGCTTGGGCCAGTCTTTCGCGAGGCAGCTCCCACGCCCTTTGCCATTCCGGGCCTAGAATATGGCGACCATGTCTCGGCTGAAGACTATATGCGCGAAGCCTTCAAGGCGCTGAAGGCAGGCGGCGATGCCGTCTATTGCGCCGCCAGCCTGCAGACCATCCGCCGTATGCGCGATGAGGGCATTCCGGTCTGCGGCCATGTCGGCCTCATCCCCTCGAAGGCCACCTGGACCGGCGGCTTCCGCGCCGTCGGCAAGACCGCTGCCAGCGCATTCGATGTCTGGCGCCAGACGAAGGCGCTTGAGGATGCCGGCGCCTTCGCGGCCGAGATCGAGGTCGTCCCCGGCGACGTCGCGGCGGCAATTTCCAACCGCACCTCGATGCTGATGATCTCCATGGGCGCCGGCCGCGGCTGCGATGCGCAATATCTCTTCGCCGACGATGTGCTCGGCACGACCCGAGACCACACGCCGCGCCACGCCAAGGTCTATCGCAACTTCGCCGCCGAATACGACCGGCTGCAACGCGAACGCATCGCCGCCTTCAGCGAATTCGCCGAGGATGTCAGCTCTGGCGCCTATCCTGAAAAACGTCACCTCGTTGGCATCGAAGAGGCCGAGTTGCGCAATTTTCTGCATCGGCTGGAGGCTGAAGGGTAGGCGTCTGCTTCAATGCAGAGGCATATCTCGAAGTCGCGCTTCCACGTCCATCCGCTTGTGCAGGATACGGACAACACCAATCCGACCGTCTTCAAGGCTGCGATAGAACAGGAAGTGCGAATTGATGGCGAGCTTGAGGATGCCGGGCCAGATATCGTCAACAGGCCGCCCGGCCCGGCTGCCCGTCCCTAACGCTTCACAAGCCCGGCGGATATCGTCGATGTAACGATCCGCCTGCTCCTGACCCCAGTTGTCGAACGTGTAGTCCCAGATCTCGCCGAGATCGGCGACGGCGGCCTTGGAAAAGACATAGGCTTTCATTTTATCCGAGTCCGACGCTTATCCTTGAGGAAGGCGTCGAAATCGAAGTCTTCAGCCTCGCCGCTGTTGATGCCGGCGCTGATCGCATCCCGCAGCGCTTTGACCTTGGCCTCGTGCTCCTCGAGAAGCCGCAGGCCGGCGCGGATGACCTCGCTTGCCGAGCCGTAGCGGCCTTCGACGACCTGCCGCTCGACGAAACCCGCGAAATGATCGCCCAAGGCGATGGATGTATTCTTGGACAAGGAAGCCTCCTGCGTTGTTACCAATATATACCAAAGTTTGGTAACTCTCAACGCGACCTATACGTCTTTACTGGGGAGCATGCGCGCCCGTCATTGGCATCTGACATGCCCTATGCCAGAGAATAGGGCCATCAGAAACAGATTCTCAGGCGCTGGTGACGATAGGCTTTGCACATGCGGAACTGATTGCGGTTCTCGTCGCGGTGACGGGGGATGAACCGCGCGTCATGACGATCCAGAGTGGCGATGCGCTTCCGTCTGGCCCTTTCGAAATGGGCCATCGCACGCTGCAATCGGGCCTGCGCGAATGGGTCCAGGAACAAACCGCACATCCTGTCGGCTTTCTCGAGCAACTTTACACCTTCGCCGATCGTGACCGGAACAATGATATCCAGGGCGGCCGCACCATCTCGATCAGCTATCTCGGCCTCGTCAACGAGCAGTCCGGCGCCGGTCGGCCGGGCTGGCACGGCTGGTATGAATATTTCCCCTGGGAAGATCATCGCGACGGGCGGCCCAAAATTCTCGATGACCTGATCGCGCGCCTGCGCCTGTGGGCCGATGCCGATCCCGTCAGGCGCGAATACCGTCATCGCCGCGCCGATTTCACCTTCGGCCTCGATGGCGGCGGCTGGAACGAGGATCTGACGCTACAGCGTTACGAACTGCTCTATGAGGCCGGCCTCGTCCTCGAAGCCGGCGCCAGCACGGAAGATAATCTCGGACGGGCGATGTTTGCCGATCACCGGCGTATCCTGGCGACCGGCATTGCGCGGCTTCGCGCCAAGATCAAATACCGCCCCGTCGTCTTCGAACTCATGCCGGAAAGCTTCACGCTGCTGCAATTGCAGCGCGCCGTCGAGGCGCTGGCCGGCCTGACCCTCCACAAGCAGAACTTCCGCCGTCTCATTGAACAGCAGGAACTGGTGGAAGAAACGGGCGAGGCGACAAGCGAGACCGGCGGCCGGCCTGCCAAACTTTTCCGGTTCCGCCAGACCATTCTCGAAGAGCGCGCGCTCGCCGGAACAAAATTACCGCTCTCCCGCAATTGACATATGCTCATCGTGAGAATATCTCTTTGCGCATGATATGCTCAAATCGAGCATAATTGATGGAGCCGGCGATGAACCACCTTGTATCCGCGTCTTCCCTCTATGACCGCGTCAGCCGCGTCATTCCCAAAGCCGAATGGATGATGTTCCAGGACGATGTCGATGCAATCCTGGAGCTGAAGCGCAAGCGCAATGCCGTCATCCTCGCGCATAACTACCAGACGCCGGAAATCTTCCATGGCGTGGCCGACATCGTCGGCGACAGCCTGGCGCTCGCACGCAAGGCGATCGAGGTGGATGCCGATGTGATCGTGCTTGCCGGCGTGCATTTCATGGCCGAGACGGCAAAGCTGCTCAACCCGAAAAAGACGGTGCTGATCCCTGACATGGGGGCCGGCTGTTCGCTGGCGGATTCGATCACGCCTGAGGATATCGCCCTGCTGCGCCAGGCCCATCCGGGCGTGCCCATCATCACCTATGTCAATACCTCGGCAGCCGTCAAAGCCGCCTCGGATATCTGCTGCACCTCGGGCAATGCCAAACAGGTGGTCGAATCCCTTGGCGTGCCGCGCGTGCTGATGATCCCGGACGAATATCTTGCCCGCAATGTTGCGAGAGAAACCGATGTCGAGATCATTGCCTGGCATGGGCATTGCGAGGTGCACGAGCTCTTCACCGCCGACGATGTGCGGCAATTGCGTGAGAACCATCCGGGCGTGATGGTGCTCGCCCATCCCGAATGCCCGCCTGACGTCGTTGCCGAGGCTGATTTTGCAGGCTCCACAGCCGTCATGTCCGATTATGTCGGGCAGAAGAAGCCGGCCCGCGTCGTGCTGCTCACCGAATGCTCGATGAGCGACAATGTCGCCGTTCATCACCCTGATGTCGAGTTCATCCGCCCCTGCAATCTCTGCCCGCACATGAAGCGCATCACGCTTTCCAACATCCGCACGGCACTGGAGGAAAACCGTCACGAAGTGACCGTCGATCCCGCAATTGCCGTCGCGGCCAGGCGCGCTGTCGAGAGGATGCTGGCAATATGAGCGAACTTGCCGACCAATTTGCAGGCCGCGCTATTATCGTCGGCAGCGGCCTTGCCGGACTGATGACGGCGCTGACGCTTGCGCCCGAGCCTGTCGTCATCGTCACCCGCGCCGGCCTTGGTGCGGAAACGTCAAGCGCCTGGGCACAGGGCGGCATTGCCGCCAGCCTCGGCGCCGATGACAGTGCCAAACTGCATCTGGCCGATACGCTTGCTGCCGGCGACGGGCTCTGCGATCCCGCCATCGCTGCCGATATCGTCGGTGGGGCACCGGTTGCCATTGCTGCCCTGGAGCGGGCAGGCGTTCGCTTCGACAAGACGGCGGATGGCCGCTTTTCGCTTGGGCTGGAAGCAGCCCATAGCCGCCGCCGGATCGTGCATGCTGAAGGCGACGGCTCGGGGGCGGCAATTGTCCGCGCACTGGTCGATGCCGTTATCGCCACACCTTCCATCACCGTGCTCGAAGGGCTGGAGGCCCGTCGTCTGCTGACAGATGAGGACGGCGTGACCGGCCTCGTCTGTGCCGGCGAAAATGGCGCTGTGATCCTGTCGACGCGGCGCGTCGTGCTCGCCACCGGCGGCATTGGCGGGCTCTATGAGGCGACCACCAACCCGATGGGCAATTTCGGGCAGGGCATCATGCTTGCGGCACACGCCGGAGCCGAGCTTGCCGATATGGAATTCGTGCAATTCCACCCGACGGCGCTCGATTCCCGTCGCCGTCCCCTGGCTCTCGTCAGCGAAGCGGTCCGCGGTGAGGGTGCTGTGCTCGTCAATGAGCGAGGCGAACGCTTCATGGCTACGGTTTCCGGCGCCGAACTGGCGCCGCGCGATGTGGTGGCGCGCGCCATCAGCGCCGAACTCGCCCGTGGCGGCAAAGTGTTCCTCGACGCACGCGCCGCCCTTGGCGATCGTTTTGCCGCCCGGTTCCCTGTTATCGACGCGCTCTGCCGGGAAGCCGGCATCGATGCCGCGTCTCAACCGATCCCGGTGCGGCCCGCCGTCCACTATCATATGGGCGGGGTGGCAACCGATGCCGCCGGCCGCAGTTCCGTTGCCGGGCTCTGGGTTGCCGGCGAAGCGGCCTCCACCGGCCTGCATGGGGCAAACCGGCTTGCCAGCAATTCACTTCTGGAAGCCGCCGTCATGGGCATGCGCGTCGCACGCGACATTCTCGCGACCCCGGCCGCAAAACCCTCGATCGCTGCAATCACAGGGACGTTGCCGCCAGCAGCCGATCCTTCGCTTGTCCGGCCGATCGTCTCGCGCCATCTCGGCGTTTTACGCAATGCGGGCGCCATCCATGGCGCCGTCGCAGGCCTGCTGCCGCTCGTGGAAAGCGATGGACCGACTGCCGATCCGGCAATCGTCGCGCTGCTGATTGCCGTCTTCGCCAGCCTTCGGGCGGAATCGCGGGGCGCGCACGCCCGCGCCGATTTCCCGCTGAAGCGGGCCGAAGCCATACGACGGAAATTGACGCTGAACGACGCCCTGGAGATTGCCCGGGCGACCTCCTCCCATCCCCTTGCAAGGAGTGCCTGAGATGAACCTCGCTTCCCTTCCGCGCGTCATTGTCGAGCCGCTGGTGCGCGCCGCCCTTGCCGAGGATCTCGGCCTTGCCGGCGATATCACCTCTGCTGCCGTCATCCCCGCAGATCATCGCTCGACAGTCATCATGGCCGCCCGTCAGCCGGGTGTGGTTGCCGGGCTCGATGCCGCTGAACTCGCCTTTCAGCTCGTCGACCCCGCCATCACCCTGAAAAGGCATGTGCCGGATGGTACGGCAATCCAGCCAGGCAGCGTCATTGCCACCATCGAAGGCCCGTCACGCGGGCTTCTGACAGGCGAACGCACCGCCCTGAATTTCCTTGGCCATCTCTCGGGCATCGCCTCGGTGACGGCAGGCATCGTCGAGGCAATCCGCGGTACGAAGGCTTCCGTCGTCTGCACCCGCAAGACGACGCCGGGTCTGAGGGCGCTTGAAAAATATGCCGTGCGGGCCGGCGGCGGCATGAACCACCGCTTCGCGCTCCATGATGCCGTGCTGATCAAGGACAATCACGTCGCCATTGCCGGCAGTGTTGCGGAAGCCATCCGACGCGCCAAGGCCGGTGTCGGCCATATGGTGAAGATCGAAGTGGAGGTCGACACACTCGAGCAGCTTCACGAGGCCATGGGCGAAGGGATCGATGCCGTTCTCCTCGACAATATGACGCCCGACCAGCTGCGCGAGGCCGTTGCCATCGTCGCCGGTCGTTCGATCACCGAAGCCTCGGGGCGCGTCACGCCGGCAACGGCACCTGCCATCGCCGCCTCCGGGGTCGACCTGATATCGGTCGGCTGGCTGACGCATAGCGCCCCGGTCCTCGACATCGGTCTCGATTTCGTCGAGGCCGCTGCCGAGAGCGTAACGCCATTGCGCCGTGTTGCCCAGGCTTTCTGAGGCAACCGACTTTCCTGGGTTCAAGCCGGGCGCGGCTGCGGCTCCATGTCGGAGTTGAACTCCAGTAGCTCGATCATGACACCGAGATCCTTCACGGTGTCATAGTAGGCATAGCGCCCGTGGCTACCATCGAATTCGCCGCGCTGCAGCAGACGGTGTCCCTTGTCTTCCAGATAGCGATTGCGATTGGTCAGATTCTTCGTCTTGAAGGCGATATGGTGGCAGCCGGGGCCTTTCTCTTCCAGAAGATCGCGCCAGGCGCTCTTTTCCGGGCCGGGCTGCAGGAATTCGACGTCGATATTGCCGAACTTGAACATGATGATGCGGCAGCCGACCTCGGCGGGCTTGCCGTTATAGATCGCCTTCGCCTCGTCGGGATCGGCAGCCTTGCCTTCCGGAGGAACCGGCTTGCCGGTGAGATCGGCAAACCAGCGGGCGGATTTTTCCACATCGTCGGTGACGAAGCAGATCTGCATCACGGCGTCTTCATCAAGCAAACGCTTGTCCATCAAACTCTCCATTTGGGGGCAACGGGGAGGGGACGGCCCGCATGATCTGAAACGGACCGCCCTCCGGGAGGAAAGGATCAACCAAGGATGGTTTCGTAATTTTCCTTGATCTTGGAGATCGCGTCATCGACGCTCATGTTGGGATCGCTCCAGAAGTTAAAGACGACGTCCCAGATCGAATTTTCCCAGTCGGCATCGCTGATGGCATGCGGGTTCTGCACCTGATGCTTCGGATCGGCGACGATCTTGAGCACTTCCTTGGAGCAGGCATCAAGGCTGTCCTGCGGCGCATCGAGACGCACCGGCGTCGAGCCCTTCGCCTTGGCGAATTCGGCCTGCACATTGGGGTCGACGACGATCGAGGCAAAGTCGAGCTCGGCCTTGTCCTTGTCGTCCGGCTGATTTCCGAGAAGGCCCCAGCTATCGACGCTCGCCACCACCGCCTTGGCACCGGGGATCTGGATACAGCCGAAATCCTTGCCCGCGGTCTTGCCGGCCGCCAGCCACTCGCCCTTCATCCAGTCGCCATGGATCTGCATCAGCGCCTTGCCGGTGATGACGAGATTGGTCGTCAGGTTCCATTCACGGTTGGCCGAGCCTTCGTCAGCCACCTGCTGGAACTTGCGCAGATATTCGAAGACCTGCTTGAATTCCGGCGTATCGAAGACGGCCGGATCGGGCTTTTCGCCATAAATCCTGTTGAAGAAATCCTGCCCACCGATCGTTGCCGCCAGTGCATGGGTGAGATAGCCGACCTGCCATTGCTGACCACCGACCGCGAGCGGGATGACGCCCGCCGCCTTGATCTTGTCGAAGTCGGCAAACATGGCATCAAGCGACGTCCAGGTGGCCGGATCGACGCCAAGCTTCTTGGCGACGTCCATATTGTAATAGACCATGCCGTCAATATGCAGTGCCGTCGGCACTTTCATGACCTGGTTGTCGACGACCATCGAATGGGCGACCGCATCAGGATATTTGTCCGGATAGCCGTGGTCCTTGAAGAAATCCGTCAGCGGCCGGCCGAAGCCCTGCTTGGTGAGGTCGCGATAGACGCCGGGATTGGACTCCATGAAGAGGTTCGGCGGATTGCCACCGGCAACGAGGTTCATCAGGTTGACGTTGGAGCCGGTATCATGGGGGATGGCGATATCGGTCCAGGTATGGCCCTTCGCTTCCAGGTTCTTCTTGAGCACGTTGAGTGCGGCTACTTCCGGCGGTGCGGACCAGGTGTGGTAGATCACCAGCTCGGTTGCGTTGGCAGATCCGGCCACCGCAAAGGGGGCGGCGCCCGCAAGCAGCGCGGCAGTGATGCCGGCAATTATCCTGTTCATCATTTCCATTCCTCCCATTGGTTCTTCATTCACATCCGCTGCCCGGTCTGGGCGTTAAAGACATTGGCCTTGCCGCGTGGAAACTCCGCCCGCACCGTCTGTCCCGCGGCAAAACCTGCGGCGCGGTCCGGATCGACACGAAGCGCCAGCAGTTGCTCGCCGAAGCCGAGATAGGCGGTCGCGTCCGAGCCGGTGCGCTCGGCCTGGCGGAGCGGCAATGCGAAGCTTGCTGCTGCATTTGAGAGCGGCTGGTCGGCGACGACGAAATGTTCGGGTCTGAGGCCGACAACAACCTCAGCACCGCTTTCCGGTGTTTTCGAAAAGGCATAATCGCCGAGATCGATGGCATCGCCGGTATCGAAGGTGGCCTTGACGCCGCTGCCGTTCACCGTCAGCCGCGCCGTGCGCAGGTTCATGGCCGGTGCGCCGATGAAGCCGGCGACGAAGAGATTGGCAGGTCGGCCATAGATTTCATCTGGCGTGCCGAACTGCTGGATCACGCCGCCATTCATGACGGCAATCCTCGTCGCCATCGTCATCGCCTCGATCTGGTCATGCGTGACATAGACGATCGTCGACTTCAGCGTGTCGTGCAGTTTCTTGATCTCGAGCCTCATTTCGGTGCGCAGCTTGGCATCGAGATTCGACAGGGGCTCATCGAAAAGCACGACGCCGGCCTGTTTGACCAGCGCACGCCCGATCGCCACGCGCTGGCGCTGGCCACCCGATAGCTGGCCGGGCTTGCGGTTGAGCAGCGGCTCGATCTGCAGGAGCTTTGCCGCAACAGAGATACGGCGCTCGATCTCCGCCCGGTCGAGCTTGCTTGCGGCGAGCCCGAATTTCAGGTTCCCGTAGACGGTCTTGGTCGGATAGAGCGCATAAGACTGGAAGACCATGGCAAGGCCGCGATCCCTGGGATCAAGGTCGGTCACGTCCCGCTCGCCGATCATGATGCGGCCGTCGCTGACCTCCAGAAGCCCGGCCAGCAGGTTCAGAAGCGTGGTCTTGCCGCAGCCGGATGGTCCGAGCAGCACCAGGAAATCGCCGTCATCGACCGCAAGATTGAGGTCGTTCAGGATCGTCACGGCGCCGAAGGACTTGACGATATGTTCGAATGAAACACGCGGCATGGATCAACCCTTGATCGCGCCGGCGGTAATTCCCTGAACGAAGAATTTGCCGACGAAGAAATAGATGACGAGGGGCGGAATGGCGGTGAGCAGGGCTGCCGCCATGTTGTCGTTATAGGCAACGACACCGGTCGAGACCGTGATGAGGTTGGCGAGAATGACCGTCATCGGCTGCGTGCCGAGACCACCGAAGGTGACGCCGATCAGGTAGTCGTTCCAGATCGAGGTGATCTGCAGGATGAGCACGACGATCAGGATATTGCCGGACATCGGCAGGATGATTTCGAAGAAGATCCGCCAGAAGGAGCCGGAATCGATAATCGCGGCCCGCATGATCTCCTGGGGAATATCCTTGTAATAGTTGCGGAAGATCAGCGTCAGCACCGGCATGGCAAGCACGGCATGAACGGCAGCGATGCCCCAGAGCGTACCGTAGATGCCGATGGTCGCGGTGATGCGGATCAGCGGATACATGATCACCTGGAAGGGCACGAAGGCGCAGATGAAGAGCAAAAACAGAAAGGCGTTGGCCCAGCGCACGTTCCAGAGTGCCAGCGCATAGCCGGTCACGATCGACAGCGCGATCGAGAAGACAAGCGAAGGAAAAAGGATCAGCACCGAGTTCCAGAAGCCGACCTTCAGCCCGTTGCAATTGATGCCCGAACAAGCCTTGTTCCAGGCATGGTCCCAGGCCTCCAGCGTCCAGACATGCGGCAGCGAGAAGATAGCGCCCTCGCGGATCTGGTCCATCGTCTTGAACGAGGTGACGACGACGACATAGAGCGGCACGCAGAAGAACAGCGCGCAGATCGTCAGAAACACGAGAATGGCGATGGAGCGGCCGGGAATGCGCTTCTTCTTGCGCGGAAAGAACGGGCCGGCCGGACGCGGCGCGGCATTGACCGCATCTTCAAGGGTAGCGGCCTGCGTTGCCATGTTCATCGCGCGCCTCCATTGGCCCGGCGCTGCTGCCAGGCGGTGATCAGAACCAGAGGCAGGAAGATTGCCGCGGTGATGACGAGCATGGTGATGGCTGCGGCCGAGGCGTAGCCGATATTGCTCTTGGCCGAGAGCGCGTTGATGGTGAAATAGGCCGGCACCCAGGTTGAATTGCCAGGCCCGCCATTGGTCATGGCGACGATCACGTCATAGGCCTTGATGACACCGAGCGAGAGCAGGATGGCGCAGGTGACAAAGGTGAACTTCATCATCGGAATGATGATTTCGAGATAGAGCCGCCAGACGCTGACGCCATCGAGGCGGGCTGCACTCCAGATTTCGGTATTGATCGATTTCAGGCCCGACAGCATCAGGGCCATGTAGAAGCCGGAACTCTGCCAGATCGTGGCGAGGATGATGGCATACATGGCGGTATCGGGGCTCGCCAGCCAGTTGAAGCTGACCGAGGTGAAGCCCAGCCCGTGCAGGAAATTCTCAAGGCCAAGCTGCGGATTGAAGATCCAGCGCCAGGCCGCCCCCGTAACGATCAGCGACACGGCAAGCGGATAGAGGAAGACAGTGCGGAAGAAGCTTTCGCCGCGCCATTCCCGGTCGATCATCGCGGCGAGGATGAAGCCGAAAACGATGGCAAGCGCGCTGCCGACCCCGAGAATGACGAGGTTCTGCAGCGAAATCGCCCAGCCGGCATCGTTGAACAGGCGTTCGTATTGCCGCGTCCAATCGCTCCAGTCGATTTCATATTCCGGTAGGCGCCGGCTTCGCGTCAACGACAGCCAGACCGTCCAGCCTATGGCACCGACGAATGCGACAAGGGTGACGGCGACAGCCGGCGCGAGAGCCAGCTGAGGCGCCATTCGGCTCCAGCGTAACTGCATCACTTCCTCCCAAGACCGGTACTCCCACACCGGTCGTCGTCTGAACTCGGAACCCGATTTCAGACTTGTATTATCGTTAAACTATGATCAAAAATCATTCGTGGTCAACAGGCGTTTTTCGCTGGACACGACCTTGAGCTGTTGCAAAGCTTGAAAACCGCCTGATGGAGCAGGGCGACATGGAGGAAATACTCTTGGAAAAACATGATGTTATTCCGCCGACGGGATTTGGCACCTATGGGCGCAATGGCAAGGAGGGCATCGATGCGATCCTCTGCGCACTCGAAACCGGCTACCGGCACCTCGACACCGCGCAAACCTACGACACCGAATTCGAGGTCGGCGAGGCATTGCGCCGGTCCGGTCTGAAGCGGGACGATATCTTCCTGACGACGAAGATTTCGACCGATAATTTCGGCCCGGACGCTCTCATTCCCTCGCTGGAAAAAAGCCTGGAGGCGCTAAAAGTCGACCAGGTGGACCTGACGCTGATCCACTGGCCGGCCCCCAACGGCCGCATCCCGCTTGAGGTCTACCTCACCCAGATCGCCGAGGCACAGGTCCGCGGACTGACAAGGCTGATCGGCGTTTCGAACTTCACGATCGCCCTTCTGGAAGAAACCGAGGCGCTGCTCGGAAAGGGAAAGATCGTCAACAATCAGTTCGAATTGAACCCGATCCTGCAGAATAAAAAGCTCGCAAACTATTGCCAGGAAAAGGAAATTCTCGTCACCTGCTATCTGCCGATCGCCCGCGGCATGCTTTCGAACGAACCGGTTCTGCTCTCGATCGGCGAAAAATACGGTGCGACGCCGGAGCAGATTGCAATCGCCTTCGAGCTTGCCAAGGGCTACGCCGCCATTCCGACATCCGGCCAGCCGGAGCGCATTCGCTCGAATTTCAAGGCAAGCTCGATCATGCTTACGCCTGACGAGGTCGCCCGCATCGAGACCATCGACCGCAACCACCGGGTCGTCGATCCGGACTGGGGACCGAAATGGGACTAGGCGTTTCCGGCAGTTGACAATTCCATTTGATCAGATCAATTGTGAGCTTGTATTATCGTTAAACTAAAACCGGCTTGCCGGGATGGATTGTTTGGACGGCGGCGCCTTTGGAGCCGCCGAGAGGAGGAAGCATGCTTGGAATTACCGGCTACGGCCATGTCGCGATCAAGGTGAAGGATCTCGATGCGTCGCTCGATTTCTACCGCGAGCGCCTGGGCTTTCCGGAAATGTTGCGACTGAAAAACGACGACGGCTCGACCTGGCTCGTCTATCTGCGCATCACCGATGAGCACTATCTGGAAATTTTCCCCGGCGCCGAAAACGATCGCGCACCGGGCTGGAACGCCAATGGCGTCAACCACATGTGCTTTACGATCGATGATCTCGATGCCACGGCGGCACGCATCCAGGCGGCCGGCATCAAGCTGACGGCCGAGATCAAGGCAGGGCTCGACGGCAACCGTCAGGCCTGGATCGAAGATCCCGATGGCAACCGCATCGAGCTGATGGAAATGCATCCGGATTGCCTGCAATATCAGGGTATCAAGCGGTTGCACGCGGAAGGAAAATGATCGAATGAGGCAGCCGGAATACACCATTCGGCTGCCTTTCGTTTTCTTCGGTCGGGCGTTATGGAGACGAAGATAAGAAACTTGGAATATAGCAGCTGACGACGATGAACAGACCGAGCGTTCGCCTCAAAGACATTGCCGACAAGACCGGTTTTTCGGTCAACACCGTGTCGCTTGCGCTGCGTGACAGCCCACGCATTCCCGACGAGACGCGCCAGCTCATCCGCAAGACGGCCGATGCGCTCAACTACCTACCGAACCATATCGCCAAATCGCTCGTCAGCCGTGAAACAAAGACGATCGGCCTTGTCCTTACCGATATCACCAACCCGACGCTGACGCGCACCGCCCAGGCGATCGAACTGGCGCTTGCCGAACGCGGCTACGGCACCTTGTTTGCCACCTCCAACAATGATCCGGAGGAAGAGATCAAGGCGCTCGAAATGTTCCGTTCGCGCCAGGTGGACGGCATGCTGGTCTATCCGCGCAGCCACCGGCGCCTCGATCACATCAGGAAGATCCGTCAATCGAACTATCCGATCGTGCTTCTGGTCGGCGATCCCGATGCCGGCATCGATGCCGTCTGTGTCGATGAGCGGCGCGGCGCCTATAAGGCGACACGCCATCTGATCGATACCGGTCACAGGCGCATCGGCATCATCGACAGCGCCAATCCGCTCGGCAATGTCGAAAAGAGCGACGGCTACCGGCAGGCGCTCTCCGACGCCGGGATCGACTTCGATCCGAAACTGACCGCCGATCCGCATGGACATTCGGTCATCAGGGGTTACTGGGCGATGGATGCGATGATGAATACGGCCAATCGGCCGACCGGCATATTCACCGCCAATGATTCCCTCGCCATCGGCGCGTTGCGCTGGTGTCAGAAGAACGGCGTGCAGGTGCCGAAGGACGTCGCCATCATCGGCTTCGACAATATCGAATTCGCCGAACATGCGGCCACACCGATCTCCACCGTCAACTACGCGGTCGACATCATCACCGAACTTGCCGTCGAGCGGTTGATGCAGCTCGTCGCCGCCAAGGATGGTCTGCCGGAGCCGCGGATCACGCAGATCGAACCGGACCTTGTGATCCGGGAAAGCACCACCGGCCGCAGTTGACGTGCGCAGCCGTTGGAACAGGGAGGAAGAATGACCTATCCGATTTCCTATCAGCTCTATTCGTCACGCAATTTCCCGCCGCTTTTTGCCCAGTTTCCCGAGCTGAAAGCTTTCGGCTATGACGCGATAGAACCGTGGCTACCGGCCTACGAGGCCGATGCGAAAGCGTTTCGCCGGGCACTCGATGATGCCGGTTTGAAATGCCATTGCTTTCACATGCCGCTGGCGGGGCTTGTCAAAGAGCCGCAGCGCTTCATCGATATCGCACTGACGATCGGCGCGACGATCCTGATCCCGCCCTATGTGGCGCCGGAAGAGCGCGGCACGACGGCCGATTACTGGACGGATCTCGGCGGGAAACTGGCAGAAGGGGCCGATCGCGTTGCAAGCCACGGCCTCAAGGTCGCCTGGCACAATCACGATTTCGAATTCTGGCCGCTTGCCGACGGGTCACGCCCGATCGACCTGATCTTTGCCGGTGGCGGCGACAACGTCTGGTTTGAGATCGATTGCGGCTGGATCACCCGGGCCGGTGCCGATCCGGCGGCGGAATTACAGAGATTCTCCGATCGCATCATCGCCATCCAGATGAAGGATATGGCGCCCAAGGGCACGCTGGAGGATGACGGCTGGGCGGCAACCGGCGACGGCATCATCGATTGGGCGAAACTCGTGCCGCTGTTTCGCGCGACGAAGGCCGAACATATCGTCACGGAACACGATAATCCCTCCGACTGGCAGCGTTTCGCCAGGCGGTCCATCGACCACATAAAGGCGCTCGGCCTCTGATTCCAGCCTTTACACCATTGTCTCAATCGCGTCGTAATTTGCCGTCGTAACGTGCACGATAGTCGGTCTGAAAGTGTAATGAACCGCTGCTGCAGCAGCGGTGGAATTGCGATTGCTAGAGGCTTCGGCGAGCGATACAGAACGCCCGGTGCCTCCCCGGTACCGGAACGCGCAATGCCCTTGTCAGGGCGACGGTTTGGAGATTGGGTGTGAGCGATCGTATCAACGATATTTTCGTCATTGGCGGCGGGATCAACGGCTGCGGGATAGCGCGCGATGCGGTTGGGCGTGGCTATACGGTCGCGCTTGCCGAGATGAACGATTTCGCCTCCGGCACCTCGTCTGGTGCCACCAAGCTCATCCATGGCGGTCTTCGCTATCTCGAACATTACGAGTTTCGCCTGGTGCGCGAATCCCTGATGGAGCGCGAGATCCTCTGGGCCATGGCCCCGCATATCATCTGGCCGCTGCGCTTTGTCCTTCCCTACCACAAGGGCGGGATTAGGCCGGCCTGGATGATCCGGCTTGGCCTGTTTCTCTATGACCATCTCGGCGGTCGCAAGCTCTTGCCGCCGACTGCGGTTCTGAACATGCGCAGCGATGAGGCGGCAAAGCCGTTGAAGGCGCTCTTCACCAAAGCCTTCGAATATTCCGA
>UCGV01000008.1 GCA_900471925.1 Hyphomicrobiales bacterium | reverse complement strand
TCGGAATATTCGAAGGCTTTCGTAAAGAGCGCCTTCAGCGGCTTTGCCGCCTCGTCGCTGCGCATGTTCAGGACCGCAGTGGGCGGCAAGAGCTTGCGGCCGCCGAGATGGTCATAGAGAAACAGGCCGAGGCGGATCATCCAGGCGGGACGGATGCCGCCCTTGTGGTAGGGCAGCACGAAGCGCAGCGGCCAGATGATATGCGGGGCCATCGCCCAGAGAATCTCGCGCTCCATCAGGGATTCGCGCACAAGGCGGAACTCGTAATGTTCGAGATAGCGCAAGCCGCCATGGATGAGCTTGGTGGCACCCGACGAGGTACCCGAAGCGAAATCATTCATCTCGGCAAGGGCAACCGTATAGCCACGCCCAACCGCATCGCGCGCTATCCCGCAGCCGTTGATCCCGCCGCCAATGACGAAAATATCGTTGATACGGCTCATGCTCCCCCTCTTTGAGCCAGATTGCGCAACAGTCCCCCAACCATTGCGAAAGTGAGGGTGATTAAATCGAAAATTTTCCGAATGTCAAACGAATGTTATGAACAGCTAAAATCAGCTATTGGCTTTCGCCGTTTCGACGAGAACGACACCGCTCTGCTGACAGATATTGCGGATGGCAGGTGAAACGCATTGATCGGTGATGAAGGTATGGACCTGCGAAATCTGGCCGATGCGCACCGGCGCGGTGCGTTCGAATTTCGTTGAATCCGCAACCAGGATGACATGCCGGGCATTGGCGATAATTGCCTGCGCTACCTTCACCTCACGAAAATCGTAATCGAGAAGCGCGCCGTCTGGATCGATCGCAGATGCGCCGATCACGGCATAATCAACCTTGAACTGCCGGATGAAATCGACCGCCGCCTCTCCCACGATGCCGCCGTCGGACTGACGCACCACACCGCCGGCAATCACCACCTCGATATTGTCGATCAGTCGTAATCTATTGGCAACATTGATATTATTGGTGATCACCATCAGCTCGTGATGATCGGTCAGCGCTTCGCCGACGGCTTCCGTCGTCGTACCGATATTGATGAAGAGCGAGCTGTTGTTGGGAATGAGGTCGGCCGCGGCAATGCCGATTGCCTGTTTCTCACTCGCGGCGATCTGCCGGCGTGCATCGTAACGGACATTTTCCGTCCCGCGCGGGAAGGTTGCGCCGCCATGAATGCGGGTCAGAAGCTGCGCATCGCAGAGATCGTTCAGATCCTTGCGGATCGTCTGCGGGGTCACGGCAAACTGCGTCGCCAGATCATCGACCAGCACCCGGCCCGATGAACGCGCGAGCGCGATGATCTTTTCCTGGCGATCGGACAGAAACATGCGCCCTCCCTTCGTTTCACTTTCATCTTTAGCGAAACTTCGGTTCGAGGCAAAGCAATCGCTACTGGTGTGATCGTCCCGAGCAATCTCCCCGTGCGATTTATCGCAATATTATCGGATGCTGAAATCCCATTGGATATTGCAAAGCTCGCCCCGCCTCTGCCTTGTTGCGCACTTAACGTATGATGCGATTCGCGAACCGCGACGGGCGGAGCACGCATGAGGGACAAAAGGAGAGTTCGATGACAGACGCCAAGAGCGGCATTACGGGACTGCGGCCGCAGATTACGGTGATTGGCGTCGGCGGGGGCGGCGGCAACGCCATCAACAACATGATTGCCGAAAAACTCGCCGGTGTCGATTTCATCGCCGCCAATACGGACGCCCAGGTACTCGCGACCTCCAAGGCCTCGCGCCGCATCCAGCTCGGCGCGCATGTCACCGAAGGCCTTGGCGCCGGCTCGCTGCCGGAAGTCGGCCGTGCGGCAGCCGAAGAATCGCTCGACGAAATCATGGATCACCTCAGTGGCTCGCATATGTGCTTCGTCACCGCCGGCATGGGCGGCGGCACCGGCACGGGCGCGGCACCCGTCATTGCGCATGCGGCCCGGTCGGCCGGCATCCTGACGGTCGGCGTCGTCACCAAGCCCTTCACCTTCGAGGGCAATCGCCGCATGAAGATGGCTGAAGCCGGCATCGAGGCGCTGCGTCAGGCAGCTGATACCGTCATCGTCATTCCCAACCAGAACCTCTTCCGCATTGCGGACGCCAAGACCACCTTTGCCGACGCCTTCATGACCGCCGACCGCGTGCTTTATGCCGGCGTCGGCTGCATCACCGACCTCATCGTCAAGGAAGGCCTGATCAACCTCGACTTCGCCGACGTCAAATCCGTCATGCGCGGCATGGGCCGGGCGATGATGGGCACCGGCGAAGCGTCGGGCGAGGCCCGTGCCATGAAGGCGGCAGAAGCGGCAATCGCCAATCCGCTGCTCGACGATATCTCGATGAAGGGCGCCAAGGGCGTGCTGATCTCGATCTCGGGCGGTTCGGACATGACGCTCTTCGAAGTGGACGAGGCCGCAAGCCGCATTCGCGACGAAGTACAGGACGACGCCGAAATCGTCGTTGGCGCCATCTTCGACCGCGGCCTCGATGGCAAATTCCGTGTCTCGGTCGTGGCGACCGGCCTTGATGGCAACAACCAGGTGGCTGGCGTGCCGGACTTCGCGCCTGGCCAGGCCCAGAGCCGGACGCTGCAGTAGAACCGCCCTTCGCCTGGACGAACGCGCCGCGGCTGCGCATAGAGTGCGCTGCCGTGCATGCGATCGGTTCGCCTCTTTGGTGGGCGAACCTGTCAACTCACCCAAAAGATTGATGGGGAACGCGAGATTCAAGGAATCTCGCGGCTGAACCGTCCGATCCCCTCGCTCAACGGTAAAGGGCAGTCTGGGGCGGCGAAGTATCGCCTTGTTGTATGCGTGATGACGCGGTAGCGTATGCATGAATAACAGGGCGCCGAGATCAAATGTCAGCCAATTCCGACCGTGTGGATAGTGCCCATCGTACGCTGCGCCAGGCCATTATCGAGCAGGCGCTCAAGGCCGGCACCAAGCTTCCAGAGGACGAGATCGGCCGGCATTTTTCGATGAGCCGCACGCTTGTTCGCACCGTGCTCACCAAGTTGCAGGCCCAGGGACTGGTCGATACGCATCACAAGCGCACGGCGACCGTCGCCCAGCCCAGCCTGGAAGAGGCACGCGATGCTTTCGCCGTCCGCCGCGCGCTTGAGCGGGAGGTCATGAAAGCCGTGATCCGGCGCTGGAGCCCGGCAATCGAGACGCTCTTGCGGGAGCATGTCGAGGAAGAGGAAGCCGCGCATGCCAAAGGGGATGTGCGCTTATCGACACGCCTTGCAGGCGAGTTCCATTTGAAGCTTGCTGAATTGTCGGGAAATGCCCTTCTTGAGCGCTATCTTTCCGAGCTTGTCTCCCGCTGCTCGCTCATTCTCGCCATGTATAGTCGCCCGCATTCGAGCGAATGTGCAATCAGCGAGCATTCCGGCCTCATCAACGCACTGAAAAAGGGCGATCTGGCCTCCGCTGAACATCTGATGGATGAGCACCTGTCTTCCGTCGAAAGCCGCGCGCTGATCGAGGATGATATCTCGACTGAGCCCGATATCGGGTCCATCCTGTCGCGTTTTTCAAGTCGCGCCACGGCCTGAGCTGCCGGTTTTTCAATCACGTATACCAGATACTGCAATTTATGTAGACAGACTCCCGTCGCTCTTGCGCGACGACCGTTGACATCGACTGCTTGTCTCCTATCCGTCTGCAACATTTTCTACGAATGAATCCGGTCATTTAGCTCTTCGCGCAGACCGCGTCGCTGTCTGCGATACATTCTGGCATTCATATTGCATACGTAAAATTCAGGATGTTGTAGACTGGATTTTGCTCATGTCGCATACAATGCCATCGTCGACCGAATATCGTCTCGAACTCCGGGGTATCCGCAAAGCCTATCCAGGCGTGGTTGCCAATGATGGTATCGATCTCAGCGTCAATCCCGGTGAGATCCACGCGATCGTCGGCGAAAATGGCGCCGGCAAGTCGACACTGATGAAGATCATCTACGGCATGGTCCGACCGGATGCCGGTGATATCCTGTGGGATGGCCGTGAGGTGAGCATCGCCTCGCCCGCCGATGCGCAGAAACTTGGCATCGGCATGGTGTTCCAGCATTTTGCGCTGTTCGACACGCTGACTGTCGCGGAAAATATCGCCCTTGCGCTGCCGGGTAAGCAGAATATCGAAACTCTATCCCGGCGAATTGTAGATGTTGCGGCCCGCTACGGCCTGCCGGTCGAGCCTGACAGGCATATTTACACAATGTCCGTCGGTGAACGGCAACGCGTCGAGATCATCCGCGCGCTCCTGCAGGATCCACGCCTGCTGATCCTGGACGAGCCAACGTCCGTCTTGACGCCACAGGCGGTCGAAAAGCTTTTCGTGACGCTCCGCCAGATCGCGGCCGAGGGCTGCAGCATTCTTTATATCAGCCACAAGCTGAATGAGATCCGGGATCTCTGCCATAAGGCAACAATCCTGCGCGGCGGGCGTGTCACAGGCGTCTGCGATCCATCGCTGGAAAGCCCGGCTTCGATGGCACGGCTGATGATCGGCACCGACCTTGCCGGCTTTCGCCAGCGCTCGCAGAGCACGGCTGGCGCGATCCGGCTTTCCGTCAGCGGTCTTGATCTGCCGACCGCCGATCCATTCGGTACAGCACTTTCCGGCATCGCGCTTTCGGTGCGGGGCGGAGAGATCCTCGGTATTGCCGGCGTCTCCGGCAATGGGCAGCAGGAACTGCTGGCCGCACTCTCGGGCGAAACTCGCCTCGAGCGAAGTGACGCCGTCACCATCGACGGCGTGCGGGCCGGCCATCTCGGTCCGGCGGAGCGACGCAAGCTCGGCCTGGGCTCCGTGCCGGAAGACCGGTTGCGGCAGGGTTCCGTTCCATCACTCCCGCTGTCCGACAACGTGCTGCTGACCGCCAACAGCGGCGGCGCCGTCGCGGCAGGCCTCATCCGCTTCGATCGTATCCTCGGCTTTGCCGAACGCTGCATCAAGGCCTTCGACGTGCGCTGCCCAGGCCCGTCGGCACCGGCCGGCAGCCTTTCGGGCGGCAACCTGCAGAAATTCATCATTGGTCGCGAGATCCTGCAGGAGCCCGGCGTGCTCGTCGTGTCGCAGCCGACCTGGGGCGTCGATGTGGGTGCCGCACTCGTCATCCGCCAGGCGCTGCTCGATCTGCGTGAACGCGGTGCTGCGATCGTCGTCATCTCGGAAGAACTGGATGAACTCTTCGATATTGCCGACCGCATCGCTGTGATCGCCGGCGGCCGACTGACCGAGGCACAGCCGATCGTAGATGCCGACCGCAATGGTATCGGCCTCGCCATGTCCGGCAGCAAAATGGAAAAGGAGATGGCCGATGCGTCTTGAGCCGCGCGCAAAACCCTCCCGGCTGATGGTTTTCCTGTCGCCCGCGATTTCGCTCACTCTGACAGCAATCGTCGCAATGATCATCTTCGCGTCCGCCGGCCTCGAACCGATCGGCGCGCTCGTCACTTTCCTGACGGCACCGCTTGCTGATCTCTATGGTGTCGGCGAATTGCTGATCAAGGCAGCACCCCTGGTCCTGATCGGCATCGGCCTTGCGATCGGCTTCCGCGCCGGCATCTGGAACGTCGGTGCCGAAGGGCAATTGACGGCCGGCATCATTTTCGGCGGCTATATCGCCCTGCATTTCGGGCCGGATGGCGGCATCTGGGTGTTGCCCGCCATGGTCATTTCCGGTGCCATCGGCGGCATGGTCTGGGCGGCTATTCCCGCTTTGCTGCGCGTCCGCTTCAATGCATCCGAAATCCTTACCAGCCTGATGCTGAACTATGTCGCAGGGCTCTGGCTTACCTGGCTGATATTCGGGCCATGGCGCGATCCGGCCGGTTTCAACTTCCCGCAATCGGAACCGCTGGCGCCCGCCGCCCTCTTTCCGATCCTCATCGAGGGCACACGCATGAATGCGAGCATCGTCTTCGCGCTGATTGCCGTCGGCCTCGGCTGGGTTTTCATGAAGCGCAGCTTCGTCGGCTTCCAGCTGAAGGTCACCGGCCTGTCTGCGGGGGCGGCACGCTATGCCGGGTTCAGCGTGGCGCGGGCCGTCTGGATCGGAATGCTGGCGAGCGGCGCAGTCGCTGGTATCGCCGGTGTCGGAGAGATTGCCGGGCCACTGGCGCAGATCTTTCCCAATGCCTCGCCCGGCTACGGCTATGCGGCGATCATCGTCGCCTATCTCGGTCGCCTGAACCCGGTCGGTATCCTCTTGTCGGGATTGTTGATGGCGCTGCTCTATCTCGGTGGCGACCTCGCGCAGATGTCGCTCGGCATGCCCTCCTCCATTACCGGCCTGCTGCAGAGCACGCTGCTCTTCTTCCTGCTGACGGCCGACGTCCTTGTCCACCATCGCATCCGTTTCGGCATCTCCGGCAAAAGGGGCGTCACCGCATGATGAGCCAGCTTCTTCCCATCCTCGTTGCCACCCTGATCGCCGGCACACCGCTGGTCTATGCGGCCCTTGGCGAACTGGTCACCGAACGCTCTGGCGTGCTCAACATGGGCGTCGAAGGCATGATGGTGGTCGGTGCGGTCATCGCCTTCATCACCATGCATGCAACGGGTGAACTCTGGCTCGCGGTGCTGACCGCGATGCTGGCCGCCATGCTTTTGGCGCTGATGTTTTCGGTGCTTGTCGTGAGCTTTCGCGCCCACCAGGTGGCCGTCGGGCTGGCGATGACGATTTTCGGCACCAGCTTCGGCTCTTTCATCGGCAAGGGCTATGTCGGCATGGCGATCGTCATGGAGCCATCGGCGCTTTCGGCGCTTGCCGGCAGAGTTCCACTGTTCGGCCCCATGCTCGGCCAGCTGCACCCGCTGGTTTGGCTTTCCTGGGTCCTGTTTGCCGGCGTCTGGTTCTTCCTCTATCGCACGCGTACCGGGCTCATCGTGCGCGCCGTCGGAGAATCACCCTCCTCGGCCCATGCCATCGGCTACCCGGTCGTGCTGATCCGCTACCTCTGCACGCTGTTCGGGGGCGCCATGGCAGGCGTCGCCGGCGCCTATATCTCGATCGTCTATGCATCACTCTGGACCGAAGGGTTGATTGCCGGGCGCGGCTGGATCGCGGTCGCGCTGGTTGTCTTTGCCACATGGCGGCCGGGCCGCTGCTTTCTCGGCGCCTATCTCTTCGGCGGCGCGACCATCGTGCAGCTCTTTGCCCAAAGCGCCGGGATCGGCCTGCCATCGGAACTGATGTCGGCCCTTCCTTACCTCGTCACCATCCTCGTCCTGGTGCTGATCTCGCGCAACGCGACGCTGATGCGCCTCAATGTCCCCGCTTCCCTTGGACAGCCCTTCGTAGCCGGAGGCTGAGCCCGATGCCGCATGCCAACACAACAAGAGAGGAACTGAAGATGAAATTCCAATCCAGACGCGACTTCCTGAAGACGGCTGCTGCCGGATCGCTGCTTGCCGCAACCGGTGTGCGCCCTCTTCTCGCGGCCGATGAGGTGCTGAAGGTCGGCGTGATCCACATGGGTCCGATTTCCGATACCGGCTGGGAATATTTCCAGGCCAATGCATGGCATGCGCTGGAAAATGCCTTCCCGGGCAAGGTGAAGGTCACCGCGCTTGAGAATATTGCCCAGATCCAGGATTGCGAGCGGCTGTTCCGCCAGTTGTCGGCCCAGGGTCACAAGCTGATCTTCGGCACCACCTTCTCGCAATATGCGTCGCTGAAAAAGCTCGCGCCGACCCTGCCGAACTCGCATTTCGAATGCTGCGCCGGCATTGCTGCCGGAACCAATCTCGGCGTCTTCGAGGCGCGCGAATATGAAGGCGCCTATGTGACCGGTATTGCCGCCGGCCGCATGACCAAGTCCAATGTGCTGGGCTGGGTCGGCGCTTTTCCCGTGCCGCAGGTCATCTACAGCATCAACGCCTTTCTTCTCGGTGCGCGCAGCGTCAATCCCGATGCCGTGGTCAAGGTTGTCTGGGCCAATGCCTGGGTCGACCCCGCCAAGGAGAAGGATGCCGTGGCGGCCCTCGTCGCCCAGGGCGCCGACGTTCTCTCGGGCAGTCCGAACACGCCGGTTCAAGGCCTTGCCGCCGAGGAGAAGGGTGTCTGGTCGATCGGCAATACCGGCGACTTCTCGCGCTATGTGAAGAAGAAGCAGCTCGTCTCCTACGAACTCGACTGGAGCTCGGCCCATATCAATGCCGCCAAGGCGGTCATGGAGGGCAACTGGAAGCCGGAGAGCACCTGGCTCGGTCTCGGCGAAGGTGGCTACGTGAAGATGACGACGAGCAGCCCGGAACTGCCCGAGACTGTCGCCAAGGAAATGAAGGCCGCGGAGGACGCCATCGTCGCCGGCAAGCTGAAGGTCTTTGCCGGCGAGATCAAGGATCAGGGCGGCAAGGTCAAGGTTGCCGCCGGTCAGGAACTCTCCGAAAACGACATCAAGGGCATGACATGGCTGATCGATGGCGTGCAGGGTACGCTGCCACAGAACTGATCATCCATTGCTGGACATTGGCCGGTCCCCGCATCAGGCGGGGTCCGGCCGACAAGAGACGGGAAAGGAAACACACGTGCGCGCAACGCAAACAATCTTCACAAATGCAAAGCTCGCCGACGGCACGCTCAATAACATCACGGTGCAGGACGGTCGGATCAGCTCGATAGACCGAGCAGGTTCCAGACAGGACATCAA
Source organism: Hyphomicrobiales bacterium (assembly GCA_900471925.1). Taxonomy (GTDB): domain Bacteria; phylum Pseudomonadota; class Alphaproteobacteria; order Rhizobiales; family Rhizobiaceae; genus Rhizobium. The sequence goes on along the minus strand of UCGV01000008.1, from coordinate 94,249 downwards.
GGATGTCGTCGATATCGGTGGCGCTCTTCTCGTGCCGAGCTTTGTCGAGGGGCATATCCATCTCGATACCAGCTTTTACGGCGACAAGTGGATCCCCCACAAGCCATGTACCAATGGCTTCGACGTGCATGAGCGCGTCGCTTTTCAGGCAGAAAATATGGCGGCTGCAGCGCCGATGGACGAGCGCGCCCGCAACCAGCTCGACCTCTGTATTTCGAACGGGGCTTTGCAGATGCGCAGCCACGTCATGGTCGACGGCTCGGTCGGCCTGAAATCGCTTGAGACCATCCTGAAGGTGCGGGAGGAATATGCTGGTATCATCGATATCCAGCTCGTCGCCTTTCCGCAGAGCGGCATCCTGAAGAGCCCCGGCACACCGGAACTGATGGACGAGGCAATCGCCATGGGCGCCGACCTTGTCGGCGGGCTCGATCCGCTATCCTTCGACCGCGATATCAAGGGCCATCTCGACGTCGTCTTCGGTATCGCGGAAAAGCGCGGCATCGATATCGATATCCACCTTCACGACGCCGGCACGATGGGCGCCATGACGATCGAAGAGATCTGCGCACGCACCACGGCCCTTGGCATGCAGGGACATGTTGCGGTCAGCCATGCTTATGGTCTCGGTGATCTCGCACCCGAGGCCGCAAGGAAGATTGCCGGCCTGATCGCCAGAAGCGGCGTCTCGATCATGACCAACGCGCCCGGCAATCACAATTTTCCGCCGGTTGCCCTGCTTCGGGCGGCGGGAGTGAATGTCTTCAGCGGCAGCGACAATATCCGCGACTCCTGGTGGCCGTTCGGAGACGGCGACATGCTGCGCCGGGCCGAGATCATCGCCTATCGTTCCGGATTCTACACCGACGCCGAACTCAGCGCCGCTTTCGATGTCGTCACGGCGGGCGGCGCCAAGGCGCTGCGGCTGGAAGGCTACGGCATTACCGTCGGAGCGAAGGCCGATTTCGTCACCCTTGCCGCAGAGCACGTGCCGGAGGCCGTCGTCGCCATTCCAAAGCCGCGCCGCGTCTTCAAGGAGGGCCGTCTCGTGGCCGAAAACGGCTCGGTGATCCGCTGATGCCCTCTCTCGGCAACCCTCTCCCCGAGCCCGGCGCATCGCCCCGTGCCATGATCACGACACCGCACTGGCTTGCGAGCGAAGCCGGTGCCAAGGTCCTGCGACGCGGCGGCAATGCCATCGAGGCGCTGGTGGCCGCTGGTGCTGCGCTTGCCGTCGTCTATCCGCATTTCTGCGGGCTCGGCGGTGACGCCGTCTGGCTGGTTGCCGACGAAACGGGCAAGGCCCAGACATTTCTCGGCATCGGCCAGGCGGCAGGCATCGTTCCGCAGGGAGAGATCCCGCTACGCGGCGCCGGCTCGACGCTGACGACCGCCTGCCTGGTGGACAGCTGGGAGACGGCGCTTGCCCATTCCGCACGCGAATGGACAGGTTCGGAGCGCTTGGCGAGCCTGCTGGACGACGCAATCGCCCTTGCGGAAGATGGTTTCGAGGTCAGCCGATCACAGGCCTTCTGGTATGATTTTCGCCTTGGAGAGGTGGACAGCTGGCCGGGATTTACAGGCCTCTTCAAACCATCAGGCATCCAGCGTCAGCCGGCGCTCACCAGGACCATCGAGGCGATCGCCCGCCACGGCCCTCGCGAATTCTATGAGGGCGCGCTTGCCCGCCGGATCGCGATCGGTCTAGCTGAGGCCGGATCGCCGCTTTCAGCCGAAGATCTCGCCGAAACGCGAACCGAGATCGCGGCCCCGATCCATCAGAACTATCGCGATACGAGCCTGCTCGCACCACCGCCCCCGACCCAGGGCATAAGCACGCTTGCGATCATGGGCGTGCTGGACCAGCTGCCGATGGCGGATTTCCCGCCTGATAGCGCAGGTTTTTACCACAGGCTCGTCGAAGCGGTGAAACAGGCTTTTCTGGACCGGAATGCAATCGCCGATCCCCGCTTTGCTGCCGATGTCTCCTCGACCCTGCTCGATCCGGCGCGGCTTGCTGCGAAGGCTGCGGCAATCGATCCCGCCCGCGCACTGCCCTGGCCGCAGCCCTATCGGCACGGCGACACCGCCCTGCTTGCCGCTGTCGACGACAAGGGGCGCTGCGCGTCACTGCTGCAAAGCCTCTATTTTGATTGGGGAAGCGGCGTCGTGGCAGGCGATACCGGTCTCCTCTGGCAAAACCGGGGCGCTGCTTTCAGCACCGATCCCGCCAGCCCCAATGCCATCCGCCCCGGCAAACGCCCGTTTTACACGCTCAATCCCGGGCTCGCGCTCCGGAATGGCCGGCCACATCTCATTTACGGCACCCAAGGGGCCGATGGACAGCCGCAGACGCTGGCGCTGCTCCTGAGCCTGCTGATCGACCATGGCCTCGATCCGGCCGCCGCATTGTCCCGTCCGCGCTTCCTGCTCGGCCGTACCTTCTCCGACAGCCGGGACAGCCTGAAGATCGAGGAAAATATTGGCGCAGAGACGGCCGCGGCCCTTGCCGCGCTGGGCCACGAGGTTTCGACGATCGGCAGTTTCAGTCCGCTCGGCGGCCAGGCCGGCGTGATCCGCATCGGGCAAGACAGGGCGATCGAGGGCGCTCACGACCCGCGCAGCGACGGAGGCGCGATTTCCCTATGACGCTGATACCGACATTCGATCTCGTCATTCGCAATGTCCGCATCGAGGAAGATGGGGCGCTCCTCGACATTGCCGTCCAAGGCGGACGGATCGCCGAGATCCGATCAGGCATACGATGCGAGGCGATCGAGGATGTCGACGGCGAAGGCGCCTTCGCCTTTGGCGGATTTGTCGATACGCATATCCATCTCGACAAGGCCTGTATTCTCGACCGCTGCACGATCTGCGAGGGCACGCTTGCCGAAGCGGTGCGGGAAACGGCCAGGGCGAAATCCGGCTTCGACGAAGAGGATGTCTATCGCAGGGCGGCGCGTGTCGTCGAGAAGGCGATTTCCCACGGCACGACGCGCATGCGAAGCTTCGTCGAGATCGACCCGCGCGCCGGCTTCCGATCCTTCGAGGCGATCAAGCGCATCCGCAGCGACTATGCTTTCGCCGTCGATATCGAGATCTGCGCCTTTGCCCAGGATGGCCTCACCAACGAGCCGCAGACGTGGGACATGCTGGACGCAGCTCTGTCCAATGGCGCCGACCTCGTCGGCGGCTGCCCCTATACCGATCCGGATCCCCTCGGGCATATCGAATTGATTTTCGCGCTGGCACGCAATCACGATGTCTGCGTCGATTTCCATCTCGATTTCAGCCTCGATGCGGAACGCACCGACCTGCCGGCGGTCGTCGAGGCGACACATCGCCATGGTTGGGAGGGTCGGGTCGCGATCGGTCACGTCACCAATCTATCCGCAATTCCGAAAGCCGATGTCCTTAAGATTGCCGACAGCCTGGCTGCGGCCGGCATCGCGCTCTCCGTGCTGCCCGCGACCGACCTGTTTTTGAACGGACGCAGTCATGACCTGTTGGTGCCGCGCGGTGTCGCCCCCGCCCATGTGCTTGCATCTCGTGGCGTGGTGAGTTCCATTGCCAGCAACAACATCCTCAATCCTTTTACGCCCTATGGCGACGCCTCGCTGCTTCGCATGGCAAATCTCTATGCCAATGTCGCCCAGCTCTCCCGTGATGAGGACCTTTCCTGTGTTTTCGGCATGGTGTCGGATCTGGCTGCCCGTCAGCTCGGGCACGACACCGGATTGAAGACAGGTGCCGATGCGACGATCGTCCTGCTCGATAGCCCCGGCCCGCGTAGTGCCATACGTGAGATTGCCCGCGTGATTGCCTGCTGGAAAGGCGGCCGAAGGAGTTTCGACAACAGCAAGCCGAGGATTCACAATCCTCGCTGAGCACCCGCAGGAACTATTCCGATCAGCTCGCCGGCAGCCCGCAAGCCGCTTTCCCAGGCGCCGTGCGCCGTCGAGAAATCGGATCGATGCGTTGCTTCGCCGGCAAAGAAAAGCCGGTCGGCGATCGGTCGCGCGAGGATGGACCGCGCATTCGCATGGCCGGGCCGCGCATGGCTGTAGGAACCGCGCACCCAGTCGGTATGACACCAGGACGAGGCCGCGAATGGCCGCAGGTGACGGCGGATATTATTTCCAAGCAGTGACGACAGCTGGTCGAGCGCAAAGGCGAAGGCGTCGTGCAGGCCCTCGGTCTCGATGATGACGGCGCCCTTGCCGCCGAAGAAACCTTCCACGACAGGACGGCCGAGCGGACGGATATAGTAGCTGCCGGTGGCATCATTCCTGGCATCGCCAAGCAGATGGGTTTCCGGCTCAAGGCCGTGATTGCCGTGAAGCTCCATGAACAGCTTGTCGGCAAGGCCGAGCGGCAACTGGCTTGCCGCATGAAGGTGATCGTCGGCTTCGGGATCAAAGGCGATGGTGCCGCGGGCAAGGACATTGGTCGAAACGGTGACGATGACAGCCCCCGCAATGACCGGCCCTCGATCAGTCTCCAGACGGACGCCCTGGCCGGTCTGCGCGATACGACGCACCGGTGTCGAAAGGCGCAGGCTCACATCGGGCACGGCGGCACCGATCAGGCTCCCATAGCCTTCGTGCACCCGCCAGTTGGAGTCGGTCGCCGCATTGTCATAGGCAAGGAAATCAGTGACCGACAGATGCTCCAGCGGCGCTCCGTTCAGATAACCGCTCAGCGACTGGCAATAGGCGTTCCATTCGCCATTGGTCTCCAGCGCGTCCGAGGCCCTGTCGCTTGCCGGCGGATTGGTGCGCAGACGCTTTTCAAGCGCCTCCCAAGCCGCAGCGGCGGCCTTGCGCTCCGATGGTGAAAAACCCAGATCGCGCCACTGATCCTGCCAGGCCGTCGGCCCCTGTTCGATGGTAAAGCCGGCCTCACGGCCGATCGCGACAAGCGGATTGCGCTCGGCCGAATGCAACCAGCCGCAGCCCATGTCGAGTGACATGCCTGAGAGCTCGACGGTCCAGGCGCGGCCGCCGACGCGATTGCTGGCTTCCAGAAGGACGACGGAACGGCCAGCTGCGCTGAGCTTTCGTGCCGCGGCAATGCCTGCAGCACCGGCGCCGACAACCGCGACATCATAGTCCATCATCCCCGCCCCGCGCCTCGTCATCGCCCTGATAGGGTCAAGCTTTACATGGGAGAAGCACCCGCTTCAATGCGCCAGAAAGCCTGCTACACTGCCGACATGACCTTCTTCGAAACGCTCGTCGCACTCCTTGCCGTCGCCATCCTGCTCCTGCAGATCACCCGGCGCATGCACCTGCCCTATCCCGGCATTCTGGCTGCCGCCGGAGTCGGCGTGGCGATGCTGCCCGGCGCGCCTGTCATTCCGATCGATCCGCCGACGGCGCTTGCCCTGTTCATTGCGCCCGTTCTCGTCGATTCCGCCTATGACTTCCCGATGGGGGCGGCGCGGCGCATGCTGCTGCCGCTGATCTTCTATGCCGTCTTCGCCGTTCTGGTGACGACAGGTGTTGTGGTGTCGATCAGCATGCTGACGGTCGGGTTACCGCTCGCAGTGGCTGTTACGCTCGGCGCGATCGTTGCACCCCCGGATGCGGCGGCCGCAACCGCGGTCCTCTCGAACCTGCCGGTGGATAGGCGGGTAGACACGCTGCTGAAAGGCGAGAGCCTGTTCAACGACGCAACAGCGCTATTGCTGTTCGGTGCAGCTCTGACGGTCCAGGCGCGCGGCGGCCTTGATGGCATGACAGCGCTGAAGATCGGATTTGCCGCACCCGGCGGCATTCTCTTCGGTATCGCTTTCGGCTTCTTCGTCTCGCGGCTGCGGCCGATCACGGAAAATACCGTCGGCGGCACGCTGCTGCAGTTCGTCTATGCCTTTTCGACCTGGCTGATTGCCGAGCATTTACACCTCTCCGCCGTGCTGGCGACGGTTGCGAGCGCCATGACGATCGCCACGCTTTCGACAGTCGATGATTCCCCGCGTATGCGCGTGCATTCCTTCGCCGTATGGACGACGGTCGTCTTCCTCTTGAATGTCGTGGCCTTCCTGCTCATGGGCCTGCAGGCGCGCAGTATCCTCGAATCCATGTCGAGCGAGGAGCTTGGACGGGCGCTCGGCTTTGCCGCAATCGTCGTCGTCGGCGTTATCCTGGCACGGCTGGCGATGGCCTTCCTACTGCATGTCTTCGTCATCTCACGCCACCGGCGCGGCAATATCCTGGCGCCCTTCCGGCACGAGGAAACTTTTCTGGTCGGCTGGTCGGGCATGCGCGGGCTGGTGACGCTGGCGACCGCCTTTGCCCTGCCGGCCGATTTTCCGGAGCGCGATCTCGTCGTGCTGACGGCTTTTGCTGTTGTGCTGGCAACGCTCGTCATCCAGGGAGCCACGCTTGCTCCCATGATCCACTTCCTGAAGCTCGGACGAGAGCGGCAAGTCCACGACGAGCTCGAGGCGGCCAGACGCTCCCTTGCGGAAGCGGCGTTTCAGAGGCTGGAGAAGGAAGGCGGTGCGGAGGCCGAGGCTATCCGGACGATCTGCAAGGATCATTGGACGGTACCCTCGGACGTCGGCGCGACCTCGCCGCTCATCCGCCGCCGCAAGCTGACGATCGCAGCCGTGATCGCCCAGCGCCAGCGCCTCGAAGAACTGCGCGACAAGGACCAGGTCGGCCCGACACAATATCTGGAACTGCAGGAAGATCTGGACTGGAAGCAGCTCTCTGTCGGTACTGACGAGGATCGGCGGATTACCGAGAGCTGAGGAGCATGCGGCTTGCCGTTGCCCCATCATCCGCCTATATAGTCATCATAGTCAATCTAGTCAGGAGATGGGCGATGCATCCGTTATCGCATAACGACAAAAGCTGGACCGTCGCGACAGCAAAAGCAAAGCTTTCGGAAGTGATCGACCGGGCGCAATCTGCGCCACAGACGATTACCCGGAATGGCAAGCCGACCGTCATCGTCGTCTCCGCTGAGGAATGGGAAAGAAAAACGGCGCGCAGAGGGTCGCTCGCGACGTTTCTCATGGAATCACCATTCCGCGGCGCCGAGCTCGACCTCGAACGCCAGCGTGATGAGCCGCATGACCTATCCCTGTGAGGCTTCTTCTGGACACCAATGTTCTGTCAGAGGTAACGAGACCACAGCCGGAAATCCGCGTCCTGAATTGGCTCGACAGGCTCGATGAGGATCGCGCCTTCATCAGTGTCGTATCCATCGCGGAAATACGCCGTGGCATCGTCCAGATGGACAAAGGACGAAAGCGGGATGCGCTGGCCGAATGGCTTGCCACAGACCTGCAGCAACGTTTCGATAATAGGGTCATCCCGGTGAACGGATCTGTCGCCCTTGCCTGGGGCGACATGATGGGCTTCGCAAAGCGCAACGGCCGGAACCTCTCGTCCATGGATGGTCTGATCGCCGCCACCGCAATGGCGCACGACCTCATCCTTGCGACCCGCAACATCAAGGATTTCGATGGACTTGGCATCGATATCATCGATCCATGGGCCGCCTGAACCGCCTGCCATCGACGGAACAGCGGGCGTCCGGCTCCGCGCAGGCAGCCATTAGCGGTTCCGTTGACCTCAGCGGATGCTGAACGGGAAATATTTCGCGTTGATCGTGTCGTAAGTGTCGTCAGCCTGAATCGCGTTCAGCGCGGCATTGAGCTTGTCCAGCAGCGCCTTGTCATTCGGGCGCACCGCGATGCCGGCGCCATCGCCGAAATATTCGGTATTGTTGATATCATCGCCCTTGAACGTGCAGCAGCTGCCCGCCTTGGTGTTTGCGAGCCAGTCGTAGACCGCGAGCTTGTCTTCCAGGATGATATCGACCTTGCCGTCGGCCAAGCCCTTGTAGAGATCCGGGGATGCCTGGAAGACGGTAGTCGCGATACCGCTGTAGAACTTCTGGGCATAGGATTCCTGCGAGGTCGCAGCCGTCACGCCGAGCCGCAGCTTCTTCAGGTCCTCAGGCGAAGTACCGGCGATGTCGGACTTCTTGCGGACGATGAAAACCGTCGGGCTGTTGTAATATTTCTCGGTGAAGGCGACTTTCTCGCGTCTTTCCGCACTCATCGACATCGACGAAATGATCGCGTCGTACTTGTTGTCCAGAAGGTTCGGGATCATCCCCGTCCATTCCTGGATGACAAACGCGCATTTCAGTTTCGCGGCCTCGCAGAGCGCGTTGGCGATATCGACGTCAAAGCCCTGAAGCTGATTGTTGGAATCCAGATAGTTGAAGGGCGGAAAACCGCCCTCAACCGCGATGCGGATCGTGTCATTATCCGCAGCCCTGACGATGGCGGGCTCGAAAATACTTGCCGAGACGAATCCGGCACAAGCAAAAGCGAAGAACTTCAGGCTACGGCCGGATAATAATCGCAACATATCATCACCTTAATGGAAAGCTCGATTGCCAAGCTTGCGTCGGCAAGCGTTGCGCGATGAACATCCAATCACAAAACGATTAAAAAGATCGCCATTCCTGCTGATCAATTTTGAGTCTGCTTGAAAAGCATTTTGTAAACAATCAGGAGCAGTATCGGCGCGCTCGGGAGAATACTGCGTGCCTGCTGTTCCGCCTTCAAGACTGTTTGCTCAGAGACCGGCCTGGACGTCGTCCGGGTCGATACTGGTGCTGCTTGCCATCAGCGGCCTGGCTATTCTTGGCCTCGTATTTCTGGCCGCCATCTGGGCCGGCAAGGAAAGCGACGCAGCCGCCCTCGATCGTCAGCGGCAGCTCGTTAACGGCCGCCTTCTCGATCAGGTCGAGCGCGTGTCGCAGGACATGCAGCTGATGGGCGCGGGTTATGCCTCGTTTCTGATGGCGGATTCGACGACTGCCAGCAATCGCGTAGGTGCGCGATCCGCCGCGACATTCGGCAAGATCGCGACGACCGTGTTCGGCTACAACGCGGCCTTCCTCGTCACGCCGGCAGGCGAGCTTGCGCTGCAGTCCGATTCCGAAACGAAACGCCGGTTCAAGTGGCTGCGACCACTGCTGCAGCCGATGATCGTCGATCTGGAAACGAAACAGCACGGCGCACCGCAGGGCCCGAGTTCCGAGCCGGAACCAAGCCGGGTGGAACTGATGCGGCTGGAGGGCCGCCCTTCGGTCGCCGGCGTCGTTTCGGTCGCCGGTTCGTCGACTATGGATGGGCCTGAGGGCACCGATCTCAACCGGCTCTATCTCGTCGCCATCCGGTTTCTGGACGGCGCCACACTCGATACGCTCAGCCGCGAGCAGGGCCTTGCCGGCGCCCGCTATGCCCGCACAGCCGACCAGGAGCAGAATGAAGTCGCCTTCGAGATAGAGGCGACGCTGACGGGCGAACCGATCGGCTTCATCATCTGGACGCCGGACCTGCCGGGCTCACGCGTCATCGGCCGGCTCGTTCCTGTGCTTTCGGTGGCGGGCCTCGTCATTGCCGGCCTCTTCTTCACGTTGATGGGCCGCCTGCGCGGCAGCATGCGGGAACTCAGCGCCAGCGAACTTCATGCGCGCCATCTCTCACTGCACGACGTCCTGACCGGCCTTCCCAACCGGGCACTCTTTGCTGCCCGTTTCGAACACTGCCTGGCGGCGATGAAATCGCCCGGCAGACGCGCCGTGCTTGCGCTTGTCGATCTCGACAGGTTCAAGGAAGTGAACGATATTCACGGGCATGCCGCCGGTGACGAACTTCTGCGCAGCGTCGTCGACAGAATGAATGGCCTGATCGGGCCGAACGATACGCTGGCAAGACTGGGCGGAGACGAGTTCGCGCTGCTGCTTCCCGAGATTCGCGAGGGAGACGAGCGCCATATCACCCTTTGCGATGCCATCATCGAGGCTCTGAGCCGGCCGTTTCAGCTTCGCGGCGGCGATGTCGTCGTTCGCATCGGATGCTCGGTCGGCATCACCACCTTCCATGATGCGAGCCAGGCCACCAGCGAGATCCTGCGGCGCGCCGACGTTGCCCTCTATGAGGCAAAGACCAGCGGTCGCGGCCGGCTGGTCGGATACGATCCCTCGCTGGATCATTGGGTCGAGGCCCGCGAGAACCTGAAGAACGAGCTTCGCCTCGTGCTGGAAGATGGCGAGGACCTGTCCGGCACCGCCCGCAACTCCCGTTCGGTCGATCCGGGCCATCTGGAAGTTTTCTTCCAGGGCGTGCACCGCGCCGGCGGAGACGGCGCGCTTTCCGGAGCCGAGGCGCTGGTGCGGTGGCGCCATCCGACGCAGGGACTGTTGTCGCCAGACAAATTCATTCCGATCGCCGAGGAGGCAGGCATGATCGATCAGCTCGGCGAGTGGGTGTTGCGCAATGCCGCGAAAGCCGCCGCGAATTGGCCGGCCGCCATGTCGGTTGCGGTGAACGTTTCACCCTCGCAAATCCGTCATCGCGATTTCGACCAGCATGTCCTGTCGATCCTCGCCGAAACCGGTCTGCCGCCGTCGCGGCTTGAGCTGGAGCTGACGGAAGCGGCACTTTTCAACATTGACGAGAATGCGCAGGCCACGCTTGGCAGGCTGCGCTCCCAGGGGATCAGAATAGCGCTCGACGATTTCGGCACCGGCTTCTCCTCGCTCAGCCACCTCATCCAGTTCAACATCGACCGGATCAAGATTGACCGCTCCTTCGTCCGGCTGCTCGGCACCCAGGCCGAAGGCGCGGCCATCGTTTCGGCCATCCTCGGCCTCAGCCGCACGCTCGGGAAGGCGACGACGGCAGAGGGCGTGGAAACGGAGGGCCAGAGGGACTTCCTCGTCGCTGCCGGCTGCAACGACCTGCAGGGCTTCCTGTTCTCTCGGCCCATGCCGCTCGCCGATTTCCTGTCGTCATTTCCCTCCCCCGAAGCCACACGGCCGGTGGCTGCCGCGTCCTCGCGCGGCTGACGACGTCCCCTACGAGCGCCGTCCCAGCATCCAGACGAGATAGGGTGCGCCAGCGAAGGCGGCAAAGAGGCCGAGCGGCAGCTCATAGGGGAAGGTGACGGTGCGGGCGCCGAGATCGGCGATCACCATCAGCACGGCACCGATGATGGCGGATGCGAGCAAGCGGCTGCCGGCTTTTTCGAAACCGGCGCGGTGAGCGATATGCGGCGCCATCAGACCGACGAAGCTCAAGGGGCCGACGAGAAGCGAGGCGCCGGCAGTGGCGATGCCCGCCGTCAGCACCATTAGTGTGCGAGCACCGACGAGCGGCAGCCCGAGTGCGAGCGCTGTGGGTGCGCCGAGCGGCAATATGGTCAGCCAGCGCGTGAAGACCAGGCCGACAGCGAGAATGACGAGGGTGAGGATGGCGAGGAAGGTCGCCGTCTGCGGCGTCGCGGCCGCAGCCGATCCGCCGAGCCAGGCGAGGATCTGCCAGGCGCGCTGATCGCCGACGGCAAGAAGGGCGCTGAGGATTGCCGAACTGAAGGCGCTGACGGAAATACCGGCGAGAAGCAGGCGTTCCGGGGGCAGATGTCGGCGGGCCGCAAAGAGCGCGACGATGAGAAGCACGGCGATCGCCCCGCCGCCGGCACCGAGGAAGAGCTCGAACGCCCCGGCATTGGCAGAGACGCTCAAAGCGACGGCGTAACCGACGCCGGCGCCACCGCTGACACCCAGCACCTCGGGGCTCGCCATCGGGTTGGCGGTCAGACGCTGCAGCATGGCACCCGCCATGGCAAGCAGGCCACCAGCGGCAGCCGATGCCAGAAGCCGCGGCCAGCGAGCGGGAAAGAGTTCCCAGAAGAGATCGCCTGTCAGCAGTGTCCACCCCTCCGGCAGGCGTGCGACGACGAGGGCCGCCCAGACGAGCGGCGGCAGCAGGCAGAAGATGAGGACGAGACGCGACAGTGGTGCACGACTGACGATGACGGTATCGGGCGGCTGCGGCGGCTCGATGGCGCGCACCTGCGGCAGGAGCCAGATCAGCAGCGGTCCGCCGATCAGCGCCGTGACCGAACCGGTCGGGAAGGTCTCGCCTGTGGAGGAGGCGACGAGCTGAACCACGTCATCGCAAAGCCACAACAACAAGCCACCGGCGATCGGCGAGAGAAGAAGGATGCCGCGTGTCGTGCGGATGCCGAGCAGGCGCAGCAACGCCGGTGCGGCAAGGCCGATGAAGCTGACGAGGCCGACGGCGGCGGCAACGCCGGCGCTCAGCGCCACGGCAAGGCTTGCGACCGCAATGCGCGTGCCGGCGAGCGCCACGCCGAGCGAGCGCGCGCTGCTGTCGCCGAGCCCGAGCAGGGTGAGCGGCCGCAGCAGCAAAAGGGTGATAGCGAGGCCAAGCAACAGTTCGAGACCCAGCGTGACAGTCGTCGACCAGTCCTGCTGGCTAAGCGAGCCGCCGTTCCAGGTGACCAGCGACATCAGATACTCGCCCTGCGAGAGCGTCATCGCCGCCGACAAGGCGCTGCAGGTAATGCCGACCAGCATGCCGGAAACCGCCATCGTGACGGGCTCGAAGCTGCGCCGCCAGCCGAGCAGGAAGACGATGGCGGTGGCGGCTGCCGCACCGGCAAGCGCGACCAGCGCCCGATAGCCGTCGAGCACATCCGGAAAGAACAGGGTGGCGGCGACGATCGCAAGCTGCGCGCCGGAGGAGACGCCGAGCGTCGAGGGATCAGCAATCGGATTGCGCAGCAGCCGCTGCAGGAGAGCGCCGGCAAGCCCGAGCGCGCCACCGGCCAGGATCGCCACCGCGCCGCGCGGCAGCACGGCATAGGCGAAAATGATCTGCTGCGTCGTCATTTGCGGGGCATCGAAGGGCAAGGAAGGCCAGTCGGCGAACGGCAGCTGGGTCAGCGCTGCCAGCAGGAAAAGACCGGTGGAAACGACCAGGACGACGAGTGCCGCGGCAAGTGCTGCTGGTCTCATTGCGGCATTTCCCCCGACGACAGCAGGGCCGACCTCAAAAGCCGCGTGAAGCGCGCCGCGGCCGTGATACCGCCATAGGGATTGATGTTGCCAAGCATCAGCACGCGGCCATCGCGCACCGGCTGCAGCGATTGCCAGATCATGCTGTTCTTCAGGCTGTTGCGGGACTCGACCGGAATATCGGAGATGATGACGATGCGGGCGTCCGGCTGAGCGGCAAGGTTTTCGATCGGCACCGGAGCCGCGAACGTGTAGCGGGATCGGTCCGTCCAGGCATTCGGCAGGCCGAGACGGGAGAGGATATCGCCGAACATGCTGTCTGCGCCGAAGACGCGCACATGCCTGCTATCGCCAATATTGACGAGATAGGTCGGGCGCGCGGCAAAGGCTTGCAGCTTGACACGCGTTTCCTCGAGAAAGCTCGCCTGCGCGTCGACAACCTGACGGCCGCGCTCTTCGAGGCCCAGTTCCTTCGCCAACGCAGAAACGGCATCGACAGCCTTCTGATAGGGCGGCTCGCCCCTGTTATAGAAAGGCAGCGACAGCACGGGCGCGATCGCCCGATAGCTCGCCTCGAACCTGATATAGAAGGGCGAGATCAGGATGAGATCCGGGCGCAACAGGCGCAAAAGCTCGAGGTTCGGTGAACCGCGCAGGCCGAGATCGGCAACCGAGGGGTCAAGCACGGGCTCCACCGCATCCTTGCGGAACTGCACGAGTTCGGTCGCGGCGATCGGCATGACGCCGAGGGCGACCAAAGTCTCCAGCATCGCCCAGTCGATCGCGGCAATGCGCAACGGAGCCGCTGCAAAGCTTTTGCCCGGAATGGCGAAAGCCGCCAGCAGAGCGAGTGCCTGCCGACGGCTAATGCCGCATCCATTTACGTCTCGAAATTCACTCACCATTGAAAGGTCAGCTTGCCCATCACCGTCCTGCCGTCGCCATAGGTGCAGCCGAATGAGCTGCAGCTTGCCACATAATCCTTGTCGGCAAGGTTCTTGACGTTCAGCGAGGCCGTCATGTTGTCTTTCTTGTAATGCACTGCTGCATCGAAGAGGGTCACGGCGTCAAGATCGAGCGTGTTCTTGGTATCGCCGTAGCGCTGGCCGACATAACGCACGCCGCCGCCGAGACCGAAGCCCTCAAGCGCCGTATCCTCAGGGAAGGTATAGTCGAGCCAGAGGCTGGCCGCATGTTCCGGCACATTGTCGGGGCGCTTGCCGTCATCGACACCTCCGACGATTTCGGCCTGCATGTAGGTATAGGCGGCGCGCAGGTCGAGCCCATCGGTCAGGCTGGTGACGCCTTCCAGCTCGATGCCCTTGACGTTGACCTCACCGATCTGCCCGGTGGTCGTGCCGCCGGAGGGAAGGGCATAGGTCGTCAGCACGTTCTTCTGCGTCAGGTCATAGGCCGCAACCGTGAAGAAGCCGTTCCAGCCCTCGGGCTGATATTTGACACCGACTTCGACCTGCTCGCCGGTCGTCGGCTGCAGCGGTCCGCCCGTTGCCGGCACCGGCACCGGCTCGAAGGAGGTGGCGTAGCTGATATAGGGGGCGATGCCATGGTCAAAGACATAGCTCAGACCGGCGCGGCCGGTCAGCTTCTGATCGTCCTTGTCGAGTGGGCGCGATACACCCGTCAACCGGTTCGTCGAGCTACCCTCGGTGCTCGCCCAATCCTGGCGAAGGGCTGCCGTCGCGCGCCAGTTCTCATAGGCAAGCTCGTCCTGCACATAGAGGCCGACCTGCGTCATCGTGGAATCGACATGGGTGCTCAGCGTGCGGGCGATCAGATTGACCGAACCGTAGGACGGATCGAAGGCATCGAGCGGGGTCGCGCGCCAGAACTGTGTGCTGACTTTGTTGTCGTAATATCGATAGTCCAGACCGAACAGCATCTTGTGCTGGATCTCGCCCGTATCGAATTCCGCAAGCAGGTTGTTGTCGACGTTGAACGTGTTCAGCAACTCGTTCTGAATGGTGGCATTGCGGTTGATGGTCCGTCCATCCGCAGCAAGACCTGACGTCGCCATGCCGAGCGCCTTATAGTTCCAGTCGAAATTCTGGTAGCGAAGGTTCTGGCGGAAAGTCCAGGTGTCGTTGAACCGGTGTTCCAGCTCGTAGCCGAGATTGGTGAGCGTCCGGTCCGACGTATCGAAGCTCTTGTCGCCGATAAAGAAATCCCGCGACAGGCGGTTCGTGTCTGTCGCATTGAGCGTGAGCTGCGGCGGCAGGCCTGACGGTGTGCTCGGATTGTCGTGCTGGACGCTGGTCAGGATCGTCAGCTTGGTATCTTCGTCAGGCTGCCAGGTCAGTGCCGGGGCGATGAAGTAGCGATCGTTATCCAGCTCATCGACTTGCGCCGAGGCAGTTCTTGCGAGTCCCGTCAGGCGATAGGCGAAATCGGAATTGCCGGCCACGATGTCGCCGAAATCAAAATAGGTGCCATAGGTATCGTAGCTGCCGGCCTGCACACCGACTTCGCCGAAGCGCTCGAAGACCGGCCGCTTGCTGATGAGGTTGATCATGCCGCCGGGATTGCCTTGGCCATACATGACCGAGGCCGGGCCACGCAGCACTTCGATACGCTCCAGCTGATAGGGATCGACGGCGGGAGCGCCGGCCGTGCGCATCATCCGCAGCCCGTTCAGGAACTGCGCCTGGCGTCCGTCGAAGCCGCGAATGCGCGGGGAATCGAAACGCGGGTCCGCGCCGAAGGGCGAGCCAAGCACGCCCGGCACATAGTCGAGCGCCTGACCGACGGTCTCCGCATCCTGCGACTTCAGCTGGTCGGCCGTCAGCACCGAAATCGACTGCTGGGTCTCAAGCAGCGGCGTACCCGTCTTGGTCGCCGTCGCGCTGGTTCTGGCCACGAAGCCCTTCACCGGTGCCGTTGGATCCTCGTTCCTGGAACCGTCGATGACGATCGGCGCAAGTGTCGTCGGATTGGCCTCCTGTGCGACAGCGGGCACGAGCGGTGCCAGAAGTGCGCTTGCCAGCGCCGTGGTCGAGGCGAATTTGAAGAGGCGAAGGGAACCAGTCATCGGGGGCTCGTTATATCGAAAAACTGGATTTTTATAATCATGTTATTTTTCGAAGGTCCAATAAACCGAGCTCGTATTTTTCATAATATTGACTTATGAAACTCGCCTTATGTCATAGATTTGAATTCTTCTAGGAGTGATCATTTGGCGCTGACCGATCCCGGCTTCGAACTTCGGCATCTCAGATATTTCGTGACCCTGGTCGAGGAGCGGAATTTCGAACGTGCCGCCGCCCGCCTCGGCATTGCCCAGCCGGGCCTCAGCCAGCAGATCATGAGCCTCGAAAAGATCGTCGGCATACCGCTGCTCGATCGAAGCCGCCGGGCCGTGCAGCTCACGCATACAGGCGAAGTGCTGTTTCAGGAGGCGCGCAAGGTGCTCGCCCAGACGGAGGCCACTGTTACCGCCATCAATCGTGCCGGACGGGGGGAAAGCGGGCGTATCTCGATCGGCTATGTGGCGTCGGCCGCCTATTCCGGTGCCGTCGTCGGTTCTATCAAGGATTTCAAGCGCGATTTTCCCTATGTCGAGGTCGAGCTGCAGGAAATGGAGCTGCGCCAGCAATTGCAGCGCATCGCCGATGGCCTGCTCGATTTCGGCTATATCCGCGCACCGGCGCCGATACCGGCGGGTGTTTCCGTGCAGATCGTGCTGCGCGAGCCGCTGGTCGCCATGATCCCCGCCGACCACGAATTCGCGGAGCATCCGATCGATACGCTCGCCCGGCTCACCGGCAACACCTTCATCACCCCGCGCCAGCCACCGGAAATCGGCTTTCACCGCAACACGCTGCAGGCCTGCCGGGAAGCCGGCTTTGAACCATCCGTCAAAGCCATCGCCCACGACTTCACCGAAATCGCCGCTCTTGTCGGGATCGGCGTCGGCATCGCGCTCGTGCCGCAATCGATGAGCCGGGTGGAATTGCCCGATATATATTATCGGCCGCTCCCGGGCGTGACGGTGACGTCTGATGTGGCGATCGCCTATCGCAAAGGCGAAGGTGCGCCGGCGGTCAAAGCGTTCATCGCCCGCCATCGTGAGCAGTTCCTGGCTGCTTGATGGCCCTGATTACAGTCACACGGGCGCTGAATCCGATGACATCGATCGCCGGTCTGCGCGCCTCTGGTCGAGGATGAGATAGGTAAGCATGGTCACGAAGACGGCAAGAAGGATCCATAGCTCGTCGATATAGGAGATCCAATGCTCCCCAAACCTGATGCTCAAGACCTGGGTCAACGTGTAAAGCAGCTCAGGCCCTGTCGGTGACGGCAAGCCCACGATCCAGGCTGACGATGCGACCAAGGGGATGCAGATGGCCGCGGAAAGCATCACTGAGATAAACGCGCTGATACCCGCAAAACGCCAGGGTATGGTGAGTGCGCCGCCGCGGTTCTCATCCACTCCTCTCCAGAGACAAAGGAAGATAACGAAAGCGGCGAAGAAATAGAGTGTTACGGTCGATCCGGCAGACAGGATCTCGGGCGAAAAAGCGATCGACCAGACATTGAATTGAGAAAGAAGGAAATCGTAGGCTGCCAGCAACCACAAAAAGCAGGCAAGTGTCCACAATACGCTGAAGCCCGCACGCGAACATCGGCCGGCGATGATCGTCAGCATCACCAAGGCATAGACAAGCACAGGAGCGATGCGACCCATCAGGGCGAGGATCAGCCCTGTCGCCCCGCAGGTATCGACCGCACATCCTGTCATCTGCGTGGCCAGCTCGCGGAGGAGCGGAAAACCAGCGATGAGGGCAACGAAAAGGGCAGTGAACAGGCTGCTATAGAGGGCGAAGTTCTTGCGGGTCATGGTCTCTCCGTCGTCAGAATAAACCTGCCAGACGGCGCTTAAAGGCCCAAGAAGCAAATCGATAAAGTTTGGTGGAGTGGCGCCGGCGGTATTCCTCCGGCGCTTCGAGGCGATATTGTCAGGCAACCCCGCCTTCAGCCGGCGACATCGGCCGAATGGCCCTGCCGAGATAGCTGGCCTCTTCTCCATAGAGCAGGCCCTTCACATCGTCGGCCTTCAGCGACTTGATGATCTGGTCCACCTGTCCCGCAAGCGGCAGCATCAGGCCAGCCTTCTGGGCAAGCTCCAGCGTCACGTCCATGTCCTTTTCCTGCCAGGTAAAGCGTGTCGTATCCCAGCGCGCCAGCGTGCCGTTCGTGCCGGGGCACAGAAGCAGGATCTCGCGCATGCGCTGGGCATCGATGCCATAACGCTTGGCAATCAGCAGCGTTTCGTAATTGGCGACGCAATGAACCCAATGCAGCAGGTTGTTGCAGGATTTGGCGATCTGGCCGGAGCCGAGCGGCCCGACGCGCACCACATCGCGACTATAACACATCAGCGCCGGACGGATGCGCTCGACATCCTCCTCGCTGCCACCGCACAGCGACAAGAGCGTGCCGGATTTCGCACCCGAGGCACCGTAAACGACAGGCGCATCGACGAGGCCGATGCCCTTCTCCTTCAGTTTCGGCCCGAGCTGCAGCATCGTCTCCGGGCTGATCGTCGCGGCGACCGCGATGATCGATCCCTGTGCCGCACTTTCAGAGAGCGTTTCGCAGACGTCGATCACCTGCTGATCGGTCGCGACGACAAGGATATAGGCCTCCGCGTCCGACAGGTCCGAAAGCGCACCCGCCGCCCTGATGCCTTTTTCGGCCGCGGCCGCCAAGCGCTCCGCACTGACGTCGAAGGCGGAAACCTCATGCCCGCGATCGAGCATATGCCCTGCCATGGCGAGCCCCATTTCCCCCGTACCGACTACCGCGACCTTCATCCCTGCCTCCCCCTGTGCTTTCTCGCGCGTCCAAGCGCTTATCCTTCCTGCTGCGTCACCACGTCCACGAGCGCCGGAATGCCGCTCTTGACCTTGGCGATTGCCCGTTCGAGCGCCGCACCGATATCGCTTGCATCCTCGATCGGTCCCTCGGCATACCAGCCGAGACCGCGGGCAAGCGTTGCGAAATCCGGTGCCGGATCGAAGAGATCCATGCCGATATGCGCACGCTCTTCCGGCGTGCCGCGCTGGCGCGCCACGGTGATCTGGTGTTCCCAGTCATTGTAATAGGCGCGGTTATTGTGCATCACGCAGAGGAACGGCACGCGATGCTTGGCGGCAAACCACAATGCGCCGACATCGAACATCAGGTCGCCATCCGTCTGGCAATCGACGACGAGGCGGCCGGTGCCCTTGTGGGCGAGCGCAATACCCGTTGCCATGCCGATCTGCGTGCCGGTGCCGAGCGCCTTGCCCGGCCAGCGGTAGGGCTTGTCGAAATCCCAGAGCTTCAGCGCCCAGTCTTCGAAGGCGTTGGTGGTCAGCACCCAATCCTCGTTGCGGATCTTGTCCCAGACCTCGGTTGCCAGACGCGCGAGCGTTACCGGCTTGGCATCCCAGTCGTTGCGGGCGTCTTCGCGCCACTTGGCGCGCTGCGCGTCGTGCATCTTGCCGACAGCGCTGGCGCGTTCGGCGATGCGCTTGGCAAGCGTGCCGTTATCCTTGACGCGATCCTTGATGAGATCAGTCAATGCGGGGATTGCGAGCGCTGTATCGGCGAGCACACGCTGGGCCGTTTCCGGGAAGCGCTGGTAATCCGTCGCCCATTTGGAGATTTCGATATCGGCAAAGCCGATATCCAGCCAGTCGCAGCCTTTCGGGAAGAGCGGCTTCAGCGTGCGGTTGATACGGTCGTTCACATGCGTCGGGCGTTCCCAGTCGCGACAATCGAGAAGCGTGATCAGGTCCGCCTGCTTGAAGATATCCTTGCTCATGCGCATGTCGAGCGGATGCTCGGTCGGGAAGTTCAGGCGCCATTGCGTATCGACGACGGGTGCACCGAGCGCTTCGGCAAGGCCGACCATGTCATTGTAGCCATTCTTGTCGCGGCCGACGAACTGCGGCAGCAGCACCGGCCATTCGGCAGAAACCAGGCGGTCGGCGGCTTCTTCCAGCGCCTTCGGATCGGGCGCGATACGGCTCGGGACCTTGGCGGATTTCGGTGAAGGCAGCGCGATCGGCGCCTCCAGCGGCGCTTCCTGCAGGGCCGCGTCATAACACATGTAGATCGGGCCCCGCGGCTCGGTCATCATGATCGAATAGGCGCGGGCGAAACTATCGACGACACCGTCGATGCCGCCGGGCTGGTAATCCCATTTGACGTAATCGCGGACCTGGTTGCCCTGCACATTGGCGGTATGGGCCCAATCGACGCGCGGACGGCGCTTGCCTTCATCCATCGGACCGGTCGCACCGATCAGGAACACCGGCGCACGGTCGGTATAGGCATAATAGACGCCCATCGTCGAATGCAGAAGGCCGACGACATTGTGGACGATGACGGCGAGCGGCTCGCCGGTTGCCTTGGCGTAACCATGGGCGATCTGCACGGCGATCTTCTCGTGCTGGCAGATCAGCATCGGCGGATTGTTGCCGTTGTGGTTGACGAGCGAGTCATGCAGGCCGCGGTAGCTCGCACCCGGATTGAGCGTGATGAAGGGAAAGCCGTACTGTTTGATCAGGTCGGCAATGATATCCGATTGCCATGCGGACGGCGTGCCTTCCTGCTTCGCCGTGGTGTCATGACCGGTGGTGGTGACCTTGGTGTCCATTGACTTTCCTCTCCCGGCCGAGACCTTTTGACGGCCCTGCCCCTCGTTAATCCTGAGCGACGCCTGACCGCGCCCGCAGGGGTTCCACCTTCGAGCAGGAATACGGCATCAATGCTGATCGTCGCCCCATCGCCCCTGTGGACATGGCGGCAACTCAGCTCGCTGTCTGGAGGGAAAATGCCCATAGCTAAAACCAATGTCAAAAACCTCTTTTCTATGCTAGCCATAGTTTTCTCCTATAGCTGAAACCTCAGCCCGTCATTTTGCGAGGGGTCATGACAAGCCTGAAACAGCTTCGCTACTTTGCCACTGTGGTCGAGCTTGGCAGCATTACGGCCGCCGCCGAGAGGCTGCACGTCGCGCAACCGTCGCTCGGCGTCCAAGTCAAGCTTCTGGAAGACAATATGAAAGTGGCCCTGCTCGCCCGTCATTCGCGCGGCGTATCACCGACAGAGGCGGGTCGGATCCTCTACAAGAAGGCGATCGAGATCCTGAAGGAGGTGGATGCTCTGCCGGATCATGTTCGCCAGGCCGCGCCCGGGACGATCAGGACAATCTCGCTTGGACTTCCGGGCAGTGTCACGCGCCTGCTGAGTGACGACATTCTCTCGGACACGGCACCGATCATGCCGCAGATCAGGATCAGGCTGGTCGAAGAGCGCAGCCTGGCGCTGAAAAAGGCGCTCGACCGAAGAGAGATCGACGTTATCCTGTCCTATGAGCGCCCCTCCGACACGCGACTATCGGTAACGGCGATCCTCGAGGAGGAACTTCTGTTCGTCGCCGCACCCACCTTCTCCCGATCGGCCGCGCCGATTTCCACGGCCGAAGTCCTGCGATCGCCGCTCGTTCTCTCAGGCCTGGACGGAACCGTGCATAACGCGGTCAGCGCCCAGGCGTCGCGATTGAATACATCCCTGGAGCCGGCGTTCAGCGTGCATTCCGCCTCGGCTCTCAAAAGGATCGTCATGCAAGGCAAGGCCACATCGGTGCTTCCGATGGGACAGGTGCTTGAGGAAATGGCCGCAGGCTCCCTGTCGTGCCGGCGCATCGAGGGCCAGCCACTCTACCGGACCCTCTATTTTGCCCGCATGCGCGACACGGCGGCCGCGGATGGGGCTGATATCGACACGCTTCTCGAAAAGCTTTCGGTTCTGCTCCGCGGCAAGCTTGGCAATCTCGCACACCCCGTTGGGCAACTATCCGCCAGGAGCGGCGAGGATGCGTAAGCGGAAGCGCTCTTCACGCCAGGCGTAAATGCAGCCGAACATGAAGAATTGGCCGCGGCCAACTTTCCTTCCCAAGATCCACCAATCGTCCGGCCCCAAGCGACCGACGCGCCTTCATGACAATTGCACGACACAATTGGAACAAGGGTGGAAACGCTTGTAACCGGCCTGACACCGGGGCGCTCTAAACAGGCGGCAAGAGCATTGCCCGCCGCCGGACAACCTGCCGCGGGCCTTATCGTGGAGCGCCGGCATGAAAATCGTCCAGATCACCGACACGCATTTCAGCCCGTCTATCCCGCATTTCAACGGCAACTGGCAGCCGCTTGCCGATTGGGTCAATGCCAGCGGCGCCGATCTCGTCATCCATACCGGCGATCTCGCCATCGATGGCGCCGACAAGGACGAAGACCTGACCTTCTGCATGGAACTGATGCGGCAGGTCGAAATCCCGATGCTGATCGTGCCCGGCAATCACGATGTCGGCCACCTGCCGGGTTCGCTGCAGCCGGTCGATGCAACAAGGCTTGCCCGCTGGCGCAACCTCGTCGGTCCCGATTACTGGCTGGAGGATGCCGGCAATTGGCGCCTGATCGGCCTCGACAGCCTGCTGATGGGCATGGAAAACGACGAGCAGGAAACGCAGTTTGCATGGCTGGAACAGGCACTTGCCGGGCGCGCCGGCCGCCGTGTCGCAATGTTTGCCCACAAGCCGCTTTTCGTCGATACGCCTGACGAAGGCGACACAGGCTACTGGAGCATCCGCCCGGCCCAGCGCCAGCGGCTCTATGACCTTATCGCCGCCCATGACGTGGCGCTTTATGCCAGCGGCCACCTGCACTGGGCCTGGAAGGGCAAATTCAACGACACGTCGCTGGTCTGGGGACCATCGGCGGCCTTCATCATCGGCACGATGGAGCGCGAGATGCCGGGCGCGAAGCTGATCGGTGCCGTCGTCCATAATCTCGGCGATGACGTTACGAGCGATATCGTCGCCATTCCCGGCATGGTGGCGCATGTTCTCGACGACGTGGTCGCCGAAGTCTATCCGCACGAGGCCCACAAGGTGCAGAAGGAGCCGGCGCAATGAGCGCGCTCTCCCTCTCGGCCATCAAGAAATCCTATGGCGACAACGCCATCCTGAAGAATATTAGCCTCGACGTGGAGCCCGGCGAATTCATCGCCCTCGTTGGCCCTTCGGGCTGCGGCAAGAGCACGCTCTTGCGCATTCTCGCCGGTCTCGACCATGCCGATAGCGGCGAGATCACCATCAGCGGCAAGGAAATGTCCGACGTTGCGGCGGCTGATCGCAACATCGCCATGGTCTTCCAGTCCTACGCGCTCTATCCGCACCTGACGGCCGGCCAGAACATCGCCGTACCGCTTGCCATGCGCCGCTTGAGCCGCATGCAGCGCCTGCCCTTCCTCGGCCCTGTCATGCCCGGCTACCGCGCCATTCGCTCCGGCATTTCCAAGGATGTGCAGGAGACGGCCAAGGCGCTCAAGATCGATCATCTGCTGGAGCGCAAGCCCGGCCAGATGTCCGGCGGCCAGCGGCAGCGCGTGGCGCTTGCCCGTGCCATGGTGCGCCATCCGAGCGTCTTCCTGATGGACGAGCCGCTGTCGAACCTCGACGCCAATCTGCGGGTCCACGCCCGCGGCGAGATCGTCGAATTGCATCGCCGCGCCGGGGTGCCGACCGTCTATGTGACGCACGACCAGGCCGAAGCACTCTCCATGGCCGACCGGGTCGCCGTGATGATCGGCGGCGAGCTGCTCCAGCTCGCAGCGCCGCAGGTGATCTATGACGATCCCTCTCATATCGAGGTCGCCCGCTTCGTTGGCCAGCCGCGCATCAATCTGCTGCCAGCGCGCGCAGAGGGCGGAACAGTCGGTTTCGGCGACATCAGGCTGGCATTGGAAGACGTGAATACCGCCGGCTCCGACGTGACGCTCGGCATCCGTCCCGAATTCGTCCGGCTTGCCGCCGACGGCGAGACATCGCTTTCCGCCCGCATCGAGCGCCTGGAATTCTTAGGGTCAGAGGTCATCCTGTTCTGCCGGCTGAATGCGATCGG
Source organism: Hyphomicrobiales bacterium (assembly GCA_900471925.1). Taxonomy (GTDB): domain Bacteria; phylum Pseudomonadota; class Alphaproteobacteria; order Rhizobiales; family Rhizobiaceae; genus Rhizobium. The sequence goes on along the minus strand of UCGV01000008.1, from coordinate 70,421 downwards.
CGAGACGGTGCTTGCCAAGCTCGCGCCGGCCGATGCCGGAGGTCTTGTCGCCGGCATGGCGGTTGCTCTCTCCTTCCAGCCCGACAAGGCGATGGTCTTTGCAGCCGATGGCCGCCGTCTTCGCACGAGCGCCCTTCTGGCCGATGCCACCAGGGAGAAGGCCCATGGCTAGCATCGCCGCCGGCGAGATCCGTCCCGTCGCATCGGCCGCCAAACACGAGCGGCGCGAAGCGCAGACCGCGTGGCTGCTGGCGCTGCCGGCAATCATCCTCATCGTGCTTTTCGTGCTCCTGCCGATCGTTGCCGTGCTCTTCCTCGGTTTTACCGATTTCGAGCTCGGCGCCGGCAAGTTCCGGTTTGTCGGCTTCGAGAATTATGCCGAGCTCTTCACCGACCGCACCTTCCGCAAATCGCTATGGAACACGACGGTCTATACGGCGATCGTCGCGCCCGTCTCGATCCTGTTCGGCCTCGGTGTCGCCATGCTGATCGAGAGCGAGGGCTGGGGAAAGAGCTTCTTCCGCACCGCCTATTTCCTGCCCGTCGTCTCGCTGATCGTCGCCATGGCGACCGTCTGGCAATATCTCTTTCACCCGACCATCGGCCCGCTCAATGCGCTGATCGGTCTTGCCGGCCTGCCGAAGCCGAACTGGCTCGGCTCCTCGGCAACCGCGCTTTACAGCCTCTCCATCATCGGCGTGTGGCAGACGGTCGGCTTCAACATGGTGCTGTTTCTCGCCGGCCTGACGGCGATCCCGCGTGAACTTTACGCCGCCGCCGAAATCGATGGCGCCAAATCCTCGCTCGACCGCTTTTTGCTCGTGACATGGCCGATGCTGGGGCCGACAGCGCTTTTCGTCACCACGATCAGCATCATTAATGCGGTGAAGACCTTCGAGACGGTGAAGACGCTGACCGATGGCGGCCCCAACCACGCTTCCGAAGTTCTGCTCTTCACCATCTACCAGGAGGGCTTCGTCTACATGAAGGTCGGTTATGCCTCGGCCATGACCGTGGTCTTCCTCGCCATTCTCGTGGTGATGATGTTCCTGCAGTACCGCTTCCTCGATCGGCGGGTGCACTATTCATGAAGACGCGCTCCCGCTTCGCCCTCGGCCGGCTGATCCGCCTTGGCCTGCTTTTCCTCGGCGCGGTCGTCTTCCTTGCGCCCTATATCTTCATGATCTCGGCGGCCGGCAAATCGCAGGACGATATCTTCACCGCCGCGCTCTCGCTGATTCCGACGCATTTCTTCTACGTACAGAATTTCACCAAGGCGCTCGACAAGGTGGCGATGGGCACGCTCTTGTGGAATGGTTTCGTGGTCTGCGCGCTGATCTTCGTCTTCCAGGTGGTCGTCGCCATCCCGTGCGCCTATGCCATGGCGAAGCTGAAGTTCCGCGCCGCCAGACTGATGATGGTGCTGGTGCTGCTCGGCCTCCTGGTGCCGATCCATGCGACGGCGCTGCCGCTTTACGTCGCCTTCGACAGCCTGTCGCTGCTCAGCACCTATACGGCGCTGGTCGCCCCCTTCACCATCTCGGTCTTTGCGATCTTCCTGTTTCTGCAGTTCTTCCGCGCCATGCCTGACGACCTGATCCATGCCGCCCGTCTCGACGGCATGTCTGAACTCGGCATCGTTTCGCGCGTCATCGTGCCGAATGCCTGGCCGGCGGTCACGGCCTTCGCGATCTTTTCGGTCGTCGCCCACTGGAACGACCTCTACTGGCCGCTGATCGTCATCTCGAAGCCCGGCTATGCCACGCCGCCGCTCGGCCTGATGAACTTCCGCGCCGCGGAAGCCGGCGACGATTACGGCGCGCTGATGGCGGCCACCATCATCATTACCATTCCCCTCGTTGCGGCCTTTCTGTTTGCGCAGAAACGCTTCGTCGAGGGCATCACCATGACCGGTCTCAAAGGCTGACCGGCTGAACCCCAGGAGAACGAGCGATGAAACATTTCACCCAGTTCCTCGCAGCAGCGGCTCTGTCCGTGGCGGCAGCAATGCCGGCCCACGCCGAAACGACGCTGACGATCCACTACCCGATGCCGGGCTTCTTCAAGGACGTGATGGACACGATCTCGAAGAAGTTCATGGAAGAAAACCCCGATATCAAGATCCAGTTCGCCGCTCCCTCGGCGACCTATGAAGACGGCATCCAGCTGATCCTGCGCCAGGCCGGCACGTCTGAAATGCCCGACATCACCTTCATCGGCCTGAACCGCCTGCGCATGCTGAACGAGCGTAACGTTGCCGTCGACATGACGCCGCTCGTCCAGAAGGAAGGCAACATGGCCGAGCAAGGCTTCTCGGACACGATCCTGAAGCTTGCACAGGTCAACGGCAAGCAGGTCGGCCTCGCCTTCGCCACCTCCAACCCGATCATGTATTACAACGCCGACCTCGTGAAGGCAGCCGGCGGCAATCCGGATACCCCGCCGAAGACCTGGGACGAAGTGATCGCGCTCGCCGGCAAGATCAAGGCGCTCGGCAACGGCGTCGATGGCATGGACTTCCGCTGGCAGGGTGACGACTGGATGTTCTCGGCGTTGCTCTTCGGCGCCGGTGGCCAGATGCTGAGCAATGACGAACAGAAGGTGGCCTTCAATGGTCCTGAGGGACAGAAGGCCGTTGACCTCATCAGCCGCTTCGTCAAGGAAGGCGGCATGCCGGTCTTCACCAAGGCAGCAGGCGAACAGGCCTTTGCAGCCGGCAAGGTCGGCTTCGAGTTCCAGACGACGGGCGCGCTCGTCAACACGATCAAGAATGTCGGCACCAAGTTCGATTTGCGCACCGCCCAGATCCCGCTGATCGATGCCGACAAGGGCCACCTGCCGACCGGCGGCAACGCCGTCGTCATCCTCGCCAAGGATGCAGACAAGCAGGCAGCCGCCTGGAAGTTCGCCAAGTTCGCCGCCGGCCCCTATGGCGCCTCGGTCGTCGTTCCCGGCACCGGCTACGTTCCGAACAACGAGCTTGCCGCCAAGTCCGCAGACTATCTCGGCGACTTCTACAAGAAGAACCCGCTCTTCCAGGCCGGCCTCAGCCAGATGCCGCGCATGATCCCCTGGTACGCCTTCCCCGGTACCAACGGCGTCAAGGTTACCCAGACGATCGTCGATAACCTGTCGCGCATCGTCGATGGCTCGGCTGAGCCGAAGGAAGCTCTCGACGACGCAGCCTCCGACGTCGAAGGCATGCTGCCGCGCAGCTAACTGCAATTGATCAACCTGAAGCGTGCCATCCGTGGCACGCTTCAGGACTTTTTCTACTCTTCAACCGGGACCGATTGCAGCGCATCACCGTCCAACCCGGACGCATCGAGCCCCAGATGGCGGAGCGCGGTCGGCGCGATATCCACGATCCTGGCGTAATCGTCGCTTGTCTCGCCCGGCCGGAAACCCGCGCCCGAGACCATCAGGAAGGGCGATTGTTCATACTTCGCAAGCCCACCATGCTGGCCGCAGCCGAGGCGATCGGGTTTTCCCATCGAGGGCTTGGCAGCAAGGCTTGATCCTGGAACGCCGTATGCGTTCGGAGCATCGCTTGCCGCCATCGAAATGGCGAAGGCCAGGCCACCATCGGGCCTTTGGCCAATGGTTTCGAGCTGGTCAAGCCCGAAGAATTTCCCGACCCAGTCCTGGCCGGCGAAGAAGTCTCTCAGCCGGGGAATGATCCCGGCGTGATCCGGATGCACGTAGATGAGAGCGGAGGTGCCGTTCGACACCGCCATGACATCCGTCGAGCCTTCACCCGCCTTCAGCCCGGCAGCAACGAGTTCCGCATCGATATCGATGATACCGGTCACCGTCTCGTGGCCGTGATCGGAGCCGATAAGCAGAAGAATATCGTCGCCCTCCGCGCGCAGCTTTTCGACCGCCGCAATGACGAGCCCCGCATGGGTGTCAGCCGCCGCGAGCACTTCGAAGAATTCGGGCGATCCGAGCGGAGCCTCGTGCTGGATATGATCGGGTTCGCCAAGCCAGAGTACGGCAACGGCCGGACGACGCTGCGCCAGCACCTCATCGATGAAACGTTCGGTCATGCGCCGATCGCCCGCGACGTCGAGCGTCACGTCGAGACGATCCTCGACGCTCACCGGCACCCGCCCCGGTCCGAACGAACCGGCGCGGTGGTAGACATGACCATATCCATCCGGATCATGCGCATAAGCAGCACCCGGCGAGACATTGCTGAAGATGATGGCGCCGCCGATCGATTTCACCCGTTCGGCGAGCGTCGGCATGGCGAGCGAAGAGCCTGTTATCCGGCGCTTGTGCTGCAGGAATTCGGGATCGCCCGCGTCGCGCAACACGAGCTGACCATCTTCCATCAGGGCGACGGAGTTGCCCTGAAGACCGTGCCTCGCCGGATAGCAGCCGGTTGCCAGGCTCGCGGAGACTACGCGGGTGCAGGACGGAAAGACAGTTCGATAATCCTCGAACCGCTGCGCCTGCCGCGAGAAGGCAATCAGGTTCGGGGTATTTGCCTCGGAGATGAAATCCCGGCGGAGTCCGTCCAGGGTAACGATAACCACGCGACGCATCTCAGGCCTCCACGCCATTGAGGGCCAAGGCGAAGATGTCGTAATTTCGCAGAGATCCGGAAGGCATCGCACCGGGGGCCAGTGGGCGCGACAGAATGAAGGGCACGGTCTGTTCGCTGAGCCCGCCGTGCGAGCGCAGTCTTTGCCCGGCAAGCTGGGAGAGATCGTGATCGGTGGCACGCGCACCGAGCGCGATACCGCGATCGGCGATGACGGCGATATCACCCTCCCGATCTTCGGGAAGGTCGAAGCGTGCACAGGCCTCCTCGCGCAGGAGCGCCATCGCAACGCCCGGCGTGTTGCGAAGGAATTCCGCGACGGCCGAAACATCGATGTGGGGCTGCTGCAGGTGAACGCGCACGAAACCGCCGAGCGCGCCATGATGGCGGACGAAGGGGTCGGTGATCGGGCATACGACACGTATGCGGCCGGGTCCGAACGCCTTGTCGAGCACGTCGCCGAGATAGACGACATTGGATGATCCGTCGGCATTGCTCATGTCGTTCATGCCGTGATCCGCCACGATCCCCACCAGCGCCCCCATGGTGATCAGGGCGTCCACACGCCGGTCGATCTCGGCCATGAAGGCAAGCGCTTCCGGCTCTTCAGGACCATGTTTGTGCTGAACAAAGTCGGAGAGGGACAGATACATGATATCCGGCCGCCTGGTCTCAAGCAGCCGTATGCCCGCATCCAGCACATAGAGCGAGAGATCCGCCGAATATTGATCCGGGGCGGGTCGGCCGACGAGGCCTGCCAGGTTATCGATACCGTTTTCCGCCGCCGTCGCCGTATCCGCCTTTTCCGCGGAGAATGCGATACCCGAGAGATCGCGACCGAGCGCCTTTCTGAGCTTGTCCTTCGCCGTTAGCGCAACGACCGACGCGCCGGCTTGAGAAAAGGCCGCAAGCAGGCTTGGCGCGCGCATCGGGGTTGCGTCCACCATCATCACCGCCTCGCCGGTTTCGCGGTCGATGTAGAAATTGCCGGAAACGCCGTGCACGGCAGGGGGCACGCCGCAGACGATCGAAACATTGTTCGGATTGGTGAATGTCGGCATGGCCGCCAGAGCGGAAGCCCAGGTTCCCTCTTCTCGCAGACGGTCGAACGTGGGTATCACGCCGGCGGCGCTCGCCGCTTCAAGATAGGACGGATCGCAACCGTCGAAGCAGATGACGACGGTCGGGCACGCCGGCCACCGATAGGTTCGGCCGTTGACTTCGACTGGCGGGCGGGAGGCTGGCGCATGCATGGAATTTGATGGCATTGCTTTTCAGACTTTGGTTGCGTTGAAAGAGCCGGCTTTGGCGATGAACCAGGAGGCGGCTTCGAGGAGGTATCGATCACGGCCCTGCGCCGCGATGAGCTGGACGCCGATCGGCAAGCCCTGGGATCCGGTTAAAAGAGGCAGGGAAATCGTCGGAAGGCCGCACAGGCTCCAGGGCATGGACATCACACCGGATCCCGGCCCGTCTTCGAGGCGGGTGGCTTCGCCCGGCGTCGATAGGGTGACCAGCAGATCGTGTTCGGCGAAAAGGGCGGCCGCAAGCGCGGTCAGGCGATCGGCCTGGCCGTCGAGTTCGAGATAACGCGGCGCGCTGATCGACCGCCCCTTGTCGATGCCGTCACGCAGCGGCGGGCAGAGTTGCGCGATATCGTCGGGCGGGAGACGTCCGAAGCGAAAGGCGAGATGGGCGTCGAGAAGCCCCATCACCACCGTCAACGCGTCGTCGAAATCGGGCGGCAGAGCCGCTTCACCGACAGAGGCTCCGGTGTTTGCGATTCCTGCCAGAAGGGTCTCCAATGCCACGGCGGCATCCAGGGCGACACTTGGCCATCCGGGTCCGCGCACGAAGGCAATGCGCGGAGGCGCAAGATGCTCGTGTGTGACGGATGCGGCGAGCGTCGGATCGAACGCGGCCGCAAATAAGGCGGCATCATCGACCGACCGCGACATGAAAGCGATATTGGTCAGGCGGGGTACCAATATGTTGGACCCCGTCATGTCGGCGAAACCGCGTGTCGGCTTGAACCCGACGGCACCGCAGAAAGAGGCCGGCAGCGTCGTCGAAGCCGTGTGCTGGGTGGCGAGCGCCAGCGGCACCATGTGATCGACCACGGCGGCCGCCGAACCGGCCGACGAAACGCCCGGCGATCGCGACAGGTCGTGCGGATTGCGCGTCGGGCTCGGGTGATACATGCCGAATTCGGAGGTCGCGGTCTTGCCGATGATGATTGCGCCGGCCGAACGCAAGAGGGCAACCGCTGCGGCATCCGCAACCGGCCGCCGGCCGCGATAGATCGCACTGCCATATTCGGACGGCATATCGGCGGTATCGAAGACATCCTTCACACCGATCGGTATCCCGTCGAGGAGACCAAGCTGTCTGCCTTCCCTGCGGCGCGCATCCGCCGCCCGCGCCTGATCCAATGCGGAGGCCGCGTCGAGAAAACTCCAGGCCCTGACATCGCTTTCACGCGCCGCGATACGATCGAGACATGCCTCGACCAGTGCGACGGAGGTGATTTCGCCTTTGGAGAGGGCCTCAGCCATCGCCCTGGCAGAGAGATGCGCGGGTCTGGAGGGCGGCGCGATTGTCTTCGTCTGCATCTCGATATCGCTTCGATCTGTTGAGGTCATGAATGGATTTGCGGGTTGCCGGTTGCCGGCTGCGTCAAACCGGCTCTTAAGCCGGTCTTGCGCATTTTCTCGACAAGTTCGGCGAGACGGGACAAGAGGCCGTCGCGAAAGAGCAAAACGCAAAGGGCGAAGACGATGCCCTGGAAGACCTGAACCCAGGCTCCGAAGGGGGCGAGCCATTGCTGCAGCATGGTTGTGATGGCCGCGCCAAGGATCGGGCCGGTCAGGGTGCCGATGCCGCCGAGAAGAGCCATGAGGACGGCTTCGCCCGACTGCTGCCAATGCGCGCCCGAAAGGGTCGCCAGCTGAAAGCCGATGGCGCTGATCGAACCGGCAAGGCCGGCACAGACAGAGGCGATGGCGAAGGCGGCAAGCTTGTAGGCATCGACATTGTATCCGAGAGACTGGGCGCGGCGCTCGTCGTCGCGGATCGCGACCAGAACCATGCCGAACCGGGAGGAAAGCAGCGCGCGAAGACCGCAGAAGACACAGATGAGCGCGCAGACCGCCAATCCGTAGACGGTCCTGTCGTCCCGAAGATCCAGCAGTCCGAGGAGCACGCCCCTCGGAACGGATTGGATGCCGTCCTCGGCATGGGTGAAGGGCGCCTGCACGTAGACGAAATAGACCATCTGCGCGACGGCAAGCGTGATCATGGCCTGATAGATGCCACCGCGGCGTATCGCCAAAGCCCCCATGATGAGACCGAGCGTCAGCGCGGCGGCGAGGCCGAGAAGGAGCGCGATTTCCGGGGAAAGCTTCCAGACCGCCAGGGCATGGGCGGTGACGTAGGCGGCCGTGCCGAAGAATGCCGCCTGTCCAAAGGAGACAATGCCGACAAAGCCGATCAGGAAATTGAACGAGGCGGCAAACATTGCCAGGCACGCGATCTTCACCAGATGGATCGGGTAGACGACCACAGGCAGCAACAGCAGCACGACCGCCGCCGCGCCATAGAGAACCAGCCGGCCGGTCCGGGACCGAGCGCTCTCTGCCTCGCTGGCGGCGCCCGGCAATCGGGCCGCGCGAAATTCATGGCGCTTGACCATGGCAAGACCGAACAGGCCCTGCGGACGCACCATGAGGACCACGCACATGAACACGAAGATGACGGAACTCGCCGCCTGCGGATAAAAGGCCTGGGTCAGGCTTTCGATCAGCGCGAGGCAATAGCTCGCGACCAGGGTGCCGCCGATCGATCCCATGCCGCCGACGATGATGATGGCGAAGATCACCAGGAGAATATCGGCGCCCATCAGCGGGCTGACCTGATAGACGGGTGCTGCGAGAGCCCCGGCAAAGCCGGCGAGCGCCGCCCCGAGACCGAAGGCGAGCGAGCGCACCCGCGAGACGCGCACGCCGAGTGCATCGGCGATCATGCTGTTTTCCGAAACCGCCCGCAGTGTCGCCCCGGCCCTGGTGCGTTCGATGGCAAGCCATGCGGCAAGGCAGGTCAACAGGGAAACGCCGACGACCCATAGCCGGTAGACGGGCAGGAAGATGAAACCGAAATCGATCCCTCCGGAAAGCCAGCCGGGTGCGGAAAAGGGCAGACCGGTGGAGCCGAAATAGACCTGAAACAGACCCTGCAATATCGTCGCGAGCCCGAAGGTCAGCATGAAACCATATAGCGGATCGAGCCCATAGGTGCGGCTGAGCAGCATCTTTTCGATGAGAACCCCGACCGCTCCGACACCGATCGTGGCGATGACGAGGGCCGAGAGGTAATCGACGCCCAGTTTCTCGACCGCAGCCCAGGCCGCGAAGGCGCCCATCATGTAAAGCGCGCCATGCGTCATGTTGAGCACATTGAGCAGCCCGAAGATCAGCGCCAGCCCGAGCGCAAGCAGCGCATAGAAGGAACCGTTGACGAGGCCGATGGTGAGATAGCCGAGGATGAGGTCAAACATGGATTTTACAGGACCAGATGTTGGGCAAGGCGTTGCTCTGCCAGATCAGGATCATCGACGATGCTCTCCGCAACGACGGCACCGTGCTCGATCGCGGCGACACGATCGGCGACGCGCAGGACAAAGCCGAAGTTCTGCTCGACGAGAAGCATGGTGTAGCCGCGCCGCTTGAGCGTGATGAGCGCGGCTTCGATCTGCCGCACGATAACGGGAGCAAGCCCTTCCGTCGGTTCGTCGAGAAGAAGCGTGCGGGCACCGGTGCGCAGAATGCGCCCGATCGCCAGCATCTGCTGCTCACCGCCGCTGAGCTGGCCGCCATAGTGATGCCGCCGGCTTTCAAGGTTGGGAAAAAGCGCGAATATCTCGGCTTCGCTCAGGCCGCTGGGTCCGATCGACGGGGGCAAGGCGAGGTTTTCCGCAACGGTCAGGCTTGCAAAGACCGCCCGCTCTTCGGGGCAGTAGCCGATGCCAAGGCGAGCGCGCGCGGCGGGACCACGTGTCGTCGCATCGAGACCGCCGATAAGGATTCGTCCGGTCTGTCGGGGCAACAACCCCATGATGGAGCGCAGCACCGTCGTCTTTCCCGCGCCGTTGCGGCCGACAAGGCCGACGACTTCGCCGGGCATGACGTTGAGATCTACGCCGAAAAGAGCTTGCGAAGCGCCATACCAGGTCTTGAGATCCAGGACTTCCAGGGCCGGCTGCGTGGTGGTCGGGGCTATTTCAGTCATGCGTGCTTTCACCGATATAGGCTTCGCGAACGCGCGGGTCGGCTGCCACCTGGCGATAACTGCCGCGGCTGAGGAGCTTGCCGGCCGCAAGCACGGTGACCTCGCCGGCAAGGCGTTCGACGACCTGCAGATTATGTTCGACGAGCACGACCGCGCAGTGATCGGCCGCGCGCGCGATCAATGCCGTCACCTCGGGAATATCTTCCCGCGCCAGGCCGGCCATCGGTTCGTCCAGCATCAGCAGACGAGGCTTGAGCAGAAGCGTTGCTACGAGTTCGAGCAGGCGTCGGCGACCGTAGGGGAGATCGGCGGCGCGGTCTTTCCGGCGGGAGGCGAGGCCCGTTTCGACAAGCAGGCGCTCGGCATCCTCTCCCAATGCAAGGCTGTTTCGCCGGCGCAACAGCGAGAGACCGCGCACCTCTCGGGTCAGCGCCATCCGCAAATTATCCTCGACGGAAAGATCGGGGAAGATCGCCGATATCTGGAATGAGCGCGCCAGGCCGAAGCGGGCGAGGCGGTCGGGACGCCAGCCCGTAACGTTGGTGCCATCGAACAGAACGCGCCCCTTCGTCGGCCTGACATAGCCGCTGATCGCGTTGAACAGGGTTGATTTTCCAGCGCCGTTCGGGCCGATCACCGCGTGGATGCCGAGCGGCGCCAGTGCGAGCGAGACCTCGCTCAAAGCATGGAAGTCGCCATATCTGACCGTCACCCCCTCCGCCGAAAGCAGAGGGGACGCCAGGCCGGCGATGGCGGGATGAGCCGCCATCGCCTCTGTTTCGTTTGCGCCGGTCAAGCTCATTGAGCCTTCGCCGGGATGGCGCAGCCGGACTGGTCCACGGTCTTGAAGGCCTTATCCGCCGGGATCGTGGCGAGGCGTTCATAGAAGTCCCAGGGGACGTGGCTTTCGCTCGGTGCCTTCACGCGATAGACGCCGAGATCATAGGTGACGCGTCCGTTGTCCTGGACCTTCGCCGGTTTGCCGAATTTATCGACGGGCAGTTGCCGCATCTCGGCGTTGACGATGGCAGCGTCGTCGCTATGCGTGGCCTTTGCGGCCTTCAGATAGTGCAGCACGCTGGTGTAGACACCCGCCTGCTCTCTCGTCGGCATGCGGCCATGCTTATCGAAAAACCGCTTGGCAAATGCCCGGGTTCCGTCGCTCTCATCCCAATAGAAGCCGGTCGTGACGATCAGGCCCTGTGCTGCCTCCAGACCGACGCTGTTGATATCTGTGACGAAGGCATGAAGAGCGGCAACCTTTTGTCCGCCGCGCATGATGCCGAACTGGCCGGCTTGCTTAATGGCGTTGACCGTATCGGCCCCGGCGCTTGCGAGAGCCACGACCTGCGCCTTCGAGCTGCGTGCGCGCAGAAGAAGTGCGGAGAAATCGGTGGTTCCTAGCGGATGGCGGGCACCGCCGACAACCTCGCCGCCCCGGGCCTTGACGACATTGGTCGCATCCTTTTCCAGGTCGGTGCCGAAGGAATAATCGGCCGTCAGGAAGAACCAGGACTTCAGCCCCTGGTCGGCGAGAGCCGCCGCCGTGCCCTGCGCCAGCGAATAGGTATCATCAGTCCAGTGCGTCACATAGGGCGAGCAGCTCTTGCCGGTGATTTCGAAACTGGCAGCGCCTGATACCATCAGTGACTTCTTTTTCTCGGTGGCGATGGCCATCAGGCTGAAGACCACGCCCGAGTGCGGAAGATCGACGATCACATCGACGCCTTTGCGGTCGAACCATTCGCGTGCGATGGCCGAACCGACGTCGGGCTTGTTCTGGTGATCGGCGCTGATGATTTCGACCGGCGTGCCATCGACCGAACCGCCGAAGTCCTCGACAGCCATGTTTGCAGCAAGGATCGAGCCCGGACCGCCGACGTCGGAAACGACGCCGCTCTGGTCGCCCAATACGCCGACGACGATCTTGTTATCTGTGAAATCCGCCCAGGCCGGCGTGCTGATAGCGACGGCTGCGACGGTGGCAAGAAGGAAATTTCGCATTCAACTGGCTCCGATGTTGTTTGAAACCGTCTTAGCCACACACGATGACACACATGTGACGATATCGGTACTTATGTGATTTCGATGAAGGCCGGTTGCGCGGAACGGCTTCCCAAGGTTATTTCTGCCGCGCATTCGGAGGCCGCGACGTGTCGAACAGGATCAAGGGAAACAAGCAGATTGATGCGGTCAGCATCGACGAACCGACAGATCCCGCCCTGTTGGCTCGAATCTCCTGGTATTATTTCAAGGAAGGCCAGACGCAGGAGGCGATCGCCCAGCGTCTTTCGATCACCCGCAAGCGCGTCAATCAGCTGCTGGGTGAGGCACGGCAGAGCGGCCTCGTGCAGATTTCCATCGTCGGCAACCGTGGTCCCTGCTACGAACTGGAGGCTGCGCTGATCGAACGCTTCGGCCTCCGGCATGCGGTCGTCGTTCCCTCGCCATTGCCCGACAGCGATGTCCGCCCCTTCGTCGGTGCGGCGGCCGGCCAATATATATCAAGTCATCTTCCGCAAGGCGGTGCCCTCGGCATCAGCTGGGGTGGCACGATCAACGCAGCCGCAGTCAATCTCAAGCATCGCTTCGACATGCAAAATCGCGTCGTCATGCTGACCGGGGGCTTGGCGGAGAGCACGTCGATCAATCCCTATGACAATGCCGCGATGATGGCGCGCGCGCTCGATGCGACCTGCTCTTATCTGACCGCGCCGATGTATGCCGACTCTGGCGAACTCAGGGACGCGCTCCTGCGCAGCGAGCCGATCCGCTCGGTCCTTGCCATGGTGCCGCAGCTCGACATGGCGCTGATCAGCGCGATCGACCTCTCCGAACAATCGAAATCGCTCGAATATGGCGTCATCACTCGCCAAACCTGGTCATCGCTGCGCGATGCCGGCGCGGTGGGCGATATCTGCGGCCACTACCTGAATGCGGACGGCGAGACGATCGACCATCCGCTCGCCTCCCTCGTCGTGCATCCGCCGCTCGAAGCTCTGAAGAGCGTGCCCAGCCTCGTGCTCGCTGCCGGTGGGCTTCAGAAGGTTGCAATCATCAAGGCAGCCATGCGCGCCGCCCTGTGCCACGTGCTGATCACGGATGAATCGACCGCCGAGACGCTGGTCCGCGATCCGCTTTAAGCTGCTCGCGGTGTCGATCCGGAACCGTCGCATCCTGTGGGTGCGGCGGTTTCTTCGTCTAGAAGGTTGCGCACGGTGCCGCCGGGGCGCAGAACATGCGACAGTTCCAGATGCCGCAGCGGCGCGTCGTTTTCGACGATATCAAGCAGCAGGGAGGCCGCCGTCGCACCCATGCTGAGATCGGGCATCTCGATCGAGGTCAGCGTCGGACTGATGAGCTTGCCGATGGCAATGCCGTCGAAGCCGGCGACCGAGATGTCGTCCGGCACCCGCAAACCCTCGCGATGGATCGCACCGATGACGCCGAGTGCGATCAGGTCGTTGGAGCCGATGATCGCGGTCGGCGCAAAACTGCGCAGGGCGTGGCCAAGATCCATCTGATCATAACCGCTGACGAAGGACACTTCCACGGCGTCGAGCGGGGCGACACCGGCCGCTTCCATCGTCTGCAGATAGCCGCGATAGCGCAGGAGCGCGCGGTCCGAAGCCTTGAAGCTGCCGGAGACATAGAGGATGCGCATGTGGCCCATGGAAAGCAGATGTTCGGTCAACCGGCAGCCGGCCGCATAATTGTTGACGGTGACGGCCGCCGGAAAACGTGCGGTCGGAGAACTGCCGAGCAGCACGGTCGGCGGCAGATCCTGGGTCAGCGCCGGGCTGGTCTCACCATTGCAGACCGTCAGGATTAGCCCTGTCGGCCGCTCGCCGAGCAGCCCCGCCACGGCATCGGCCTCCTGATCGGGGTCGTAGTTCGATTGCGCGATGAGAACGTTGTGACCCGCCACCAGCATGCGGTTCTGGATGCCCGAGAGCGACGATGCGAAAACCGGGTTGGTGACACTCGGCACCAGCACGCCGATCACGGGCCGGCGGCTGCCGCGGGCGGCAGGCATAGCTGCCCGATAACCGACTTCGGCGGCCGCACGGCGCACGCGAAGGGCCGCCGCCTGGCTGACCGGACCGCTGAGGTTCAGCACCCGGCTTACCGTCGCCATCGAACATCCGGCTCGCAGCGCCACCTGTTTCAACGTCGTCATCGCCGTCTCCGTCGAGGTTTTGAGCCTCTTACAGAAGGCTTGTCATAGAAAGATGACGGGACGAGACCGGTTTTTCCCTCAACCGCGCTTGGGTTGGCGGCCAAGAATCTGGCGCACGCCATCCTTGGTGAAAGGTTGCTTCAGCTGGCCCAGAAAATCGGGAGCGATCTGGCCCTTGATGCCGATATCGGTCGAGGACGGGCGGTCGGGATTGAAATAGGTGCGGAAGATCTGGTCGAAGAGCACGATATTCTCGCCGTAATTGGTATTGCCCTCGCGCAGATCCTTCGAATGATGCCAGCGGTGCAGCCTGGGCGTCGAGAAAACGAGATCGAAGAGGCCGGTGCGCATATCGACATTGCAATGGGTAAGGATGCCGATGAAGGCGGTGACCGCGCCGAGCCACCAGAAGACCTGTAGCGGCGCGCCGAGCAGATAGAGCGGGATCTGGCTCAGCGCCACCTTGAAAAGCGAATCCATTACATGGAAACGCCCCGTATTGATGACCCAGAGCCGGGTGACGCTGTGGTGGAGTGCATGGAAGCGCCAGAAGAACAGCCGCTCGTGGGCGATGCGATGCGCCCAGTAGAGCCCGAACTCGGCGATGATGACGGCGAGAGATGCCTGGAAAACCATCGGCCAGTGCGAGGGCCAGAGAGTAAACTGCATGGCGGCAATCGGCTGCAGCAGCCGCGCTGCAAGCATCGGGAAAATGACGGCTGCCAGGGCCGCCAGTTCGACGAGGCCCTTGGTCAGCACCGTATGGGCGATGTCGTTGGCCGTTTCGCCATCCGACAAAAGCCAGCCCTTCTCATAGGGAATGATGCGTTCGAGCGCGAAGAGCAGAAGAACCTCGACCGCATAGACGGCCGCAAACAGGACCATCGGCGTATCACTGGCGAAGGCGAAATGCGCGCCCGTCAGGCCGGAAAAGAAGACCAGCGGCCAGGACAGATAGGTAAGCGCATATCTTGCGGCAGCGGCGGCTTTCGGCATCGATTCAGATTCCCATCTCATCGCGTTTCACTGATCGCACGTCTCATACCCCCGCGCATCCGGGTTCGCCTTCGTTTGCCCGGTCATGATCCTGCCCGTCACGTGCAAGATCGAACAAACCACAATGATCGGCATTCGCATAGCCACCTGTACTGCCGAAACATATGGCAGGCATCGCGACCATGGGCTGATGGCCGAAGCTGGCTATCGGGAAATTCCCCGGCGTGAAGGGAGATATAAACTCCCGGGGATTGCACTACGTCGATTTGTGGTGACGGACCAACCGATTGCCAAATTGAATGATGTTAACTTTTGATTAACCATAGCTCCCTAGCCTTCAGGAGACGCAGCAACACTCTCCCGTAACCCAGTAGGAGGCCAAAAATGTCGCTCGTAACCGTGCCCGGTAAAATCCGCCTTTGTGGTACGCACGCTGTTCTCGTCATGTCCGAAGGGAGCCTTCATCAGGCTGTATGCATAGCCGGCGATGCGCTTCCATCCTCTTCCGGTGACATGATCCAGGGTCTCATGGCGAGGCTCGATCTCTACGAAGGCATTGCCGGCCGCAAGTTCGCCGACGGCGAACTGGCCTATGATGGACGGGTCTGGATCACCTCATCGGACATCGATGCGTTCTCGCTGCAAGAACGACACTGACAATCGCCCAACCCACAGGCCGGCTGGTCGATTCAAAACCGGAACGCGCCGGATTAACCCATTAATTAGCAATCACTTGCGTTGGTGTCCCATGATGTTACCCTCATCGCATCGTTGAGGGTGGCGCATGACGATTGAAGAGCTGATCGATTTGCAGGAAGCCGGTTCACGGGCGCGCGTGCTCGGATTAAAGGCGCATGAAAACCCTTATCTGCAGGCGCAGAAGATGCCGACCGGTGATGCCGGCGCACTCGGCGACTGGCTTGCCCGGCACGACGCATGGAAATTCGGCTGGGAAGCCGAAGACGCCAGCCGCGACGGCCGGATTGCCGCTCATTTCAGCGAACTGATCTCCTCGTCCAGACAGCCGCCGCTCGACGCATAATCCCGTCGTGAACCGAACGGTAAGAGCCCTTCGGTGTCCGCCATACTGTTGCTAAACCGTGACGCTCTACGTACACGTTCTTCCATTGAAAACAATAACTTATTTCCTTTCCCCATATTTCGCGTTGGCCTCCAGACAGTTACTATCGATGCATGTCGTTAGGGTAAAAGTTGGGGTAGGGTGTGGCGCTCTCATTGAACAAACTGACCGCGAAACAGGTCACCAGCATCAAGGAACCCGGCCATCACGCGGCGCTCCCTTACAAGCACGTGCCGACCTTTATCGCAGATCTGCGTGAGCGCGAAGCAACTGCGACCAGGGCGCTTGAGTTCACCATCTTGACCCCTGCAAGATCCGGCGAAACCCGGGGTATGAAGTGGCGCGAGGTTGATCGCGTTGCCGGAGTATGGACCGTGCAACCCGAGCGCATGAAGGCATTTAATGAACACCGCGTGCCTTTGATGCCGCGGGCGCTGGCCGTCCTCGACGAAAGGACGAATTTCGGGACCGACGCCGACGCCTATGTTTTCCCCGGCCAGCAGAAGAAGGACCGCCCGCTGTCTGACATGGCAATGGATATGGTGCTGCGCCGCATGAAGATTGATGTCACCGTGCACGGTTTCCGATCGTCCTTCCGTGATTGGTGCGGCGAAGAGAGTACATTCCCGCGCGAGATCGCAGAGGCGACACTCGCTCACGTGTTGGGAGACGAGACAGAGCGCTCCCTATCGTCGCGGCGACGCGCTGGAGAAACGCCGCCGGCTCATGACGGTGTGGGCAAATTACTGCGAGCTTAAGACCGGGAACGTTATACCCATGAAGCGAGCGTAGGACGTTTACATGTGGACCATCGCAGCGGTGCCGGAGCCAGACGGTCCGACGATGCCGACCACCTCGCCGGGTCGGACGCCAAAATTGAGATTCTTCAGCACATCCTGTGCTTCGGGCTCACGGAGTCGAGTGCTGGCCACGTGCAGGCGTCATCGATGCGGTGGAACCCAAGCAGCGCGTCGAGGCCGATCTCGCCGAGCAGATCGGTCAGGCAGATGAAGCAGCAGCCGCTCTCGCGGTTGCCACTACAGAGGGCGAGAAAGCGATCAAGGCGTTCATCGCCGAAAATGTCGAAAAGCAGACAGAGGCGGAGTGGCAAATTGACGTACAGGAGCAGCTTATCCGAGCTGAGAAAAAGCTGAAGGCCATGACGATCAAAAGCCCGATTAATGGGACGGTGCAGACATCCGCCATCACGACCATCGGCCAGGTGGTCATGGCGGGATCGGAGCTGATGCGGGTCGTGCCAGAAAATGCAGTCCTGGAGATCGAGGCGTATCTGCCCAATCAAGATATCGGCTTCGTCGCACCGGGCAGCCAGCTGTGATCAAGGTCCAAGCCTTCCCGTTCACGCGTTATGGGGTGATCGAAGGAAAGGTCACGCGGGTCGCGACCGATGCTATTCCAGAACCCGATGCACAGCAGCTCGAAGGTCAACCGGACAAGCAGCTGCAGAGCTCAATGCCCATCGGCAACGCACAGAGAGTTCAGAATATTGTGTTTCCAATCACCATCGTGCCTGACGCCGAGACTATCAATGTGGGCGGTACTTCCGTGGCGCTGTCTCCCGGCATGGCGGTGTCGGTAGAGGTCAAGACTGGAAGCCGCCGTATCTTGAAACATCTGTTCGCCTGTTGCTGAGATGTCGTCCGAGGCGACGAAGGAGCGGTAGAGATTTGCGCGAGTCCCGGCCGGTTGACGAACAGGTGCAATGCGTCAAGCCAATGTCCGGCGCGATTGACATTGGCGCGCACGCTGCCACTGTGTCGACCAACACCAGCAGGAGCCCACCATGACCCCTGCTCGTTTCACCGAATGCCTACAGCACATCATCTGGACGCCGATAAACCTGGCGGGCGCGCTGCAATGCGATCTGTCGAGGGTGGAAGCGCTGGAGGCTGAAAAGGTTGAAGTGCCGGCGGGATTGGCTGCATAGCTGGAGACGCCTTCCCAGTGCCATGAGGCCGCAGGAGTCCATTCGACCTATCGCGGGAGGGGACTCGGTGCGACTACCTGAAGACAAATTCGATGTTGATGCAGTAGCGCAACTCGCGGCCGCTGGTTTTCCCACAATCGCGCCACTCCTAGACGAACTCGTCGTCTGGGTTGCCGATGGAAACTGGTCGGTAGTGAGGCCGGTTGCTGATCTCCTGGTGTCGATAGGATCCGATGCAGTTCCTGCATTGCGTCAAGTGCCGCAAGGACGCGACGCGATTCACCAGCATTTTGTTCTTCTGTTGGTCGCCAATCCACTCTCGCCGGATGTGACTGCTGCGCTTCGTGGTGATTTAGAACGGCCTGCTGGATCACCCACCCCAGACCAACGACGAAGGTGTGCCCGAGGTGGCTGAAACTATCCTGCGAAAACGTGATGACTGACTACCACGACTACCGCGCCGCCCGAGCGGCTCGAAACGCCGGATCGATTACCTTTGATGCGGATATGGAAGACGCGATCCGAAACCTATGCGGCGAGCTCGGCAGGACGCGAGAGGACGCAACCAGGTATGTCGTCCGGGAGTGGATGGAGAAGAACACGTATCTGCCGGTGCATGCACTAGATGAAGATAGCGACGTTGATGGCACCGCTTGAGCAAGATGGAGTAATTTCTTCTGAGCACCATCGTTTCGGATTTGGTTGAGGGGTGTCAGGAATGTCGATCTTTTTAAAAAGCTTGTCGCTACTGGTTGGAATGACATTGGCAGCGCCAGCATTTAGCAAATGCCTAACCGCCAATGAGACCAAACAGGGCGTGCTGCTGACCAGAGAAGCGCCCTTCTATTCCGTATTCTACAAGCCGAACGGTCCAGGCGTCACCGAACAACGATTGATGGAGCGTAACCATTCGTTGCAACCGGTGTCGGCTGTTTATCTGCATCCCTTGCTTGTCGAAAAGAGAGTGGGTGCCACCACGCAGGAACTGAAATACGCGAATGCGATTGCGTTGGACGATCTGCCCCAAAAGAAGAATTGGCAATCCGACACCACGCTTTTCCTCAATGGCAAAGAGTCCGTTTCCGGTACTACTTTTATTAGGTTCGACGGCTGGGGAGAGGAAACTATTGCAGTTTGTTCGTATAAGGTTTGGGCCATCAATAGCCGTTTGGAATTGACCGGATTGCCTCCAATAATTTTCGAACAATATTATTCGCCTGAGCTTCGTCTCGTTCTTCGTTCCGTAAGGCTAGACCCCTCCAACCGACCGATGAGCGAGGTTCGATTTGATCGATTTGAAATTGGCTGGGTCAACTGATTGGACTTGATCCTGTTCGTCACAAACCTGGCAGGAGCCTGACCCGATGAGGGAAAGCAGGCTTCACCGGGCATGACGGGGAAAATCTTGTCATTCGGATTCGGCTGGACACGACCACCCACGGCAAGAGCGGCATGTGGCAATCGAACCGCGGCTTTGAGCGATGGATTAGGATGCGCGTCATGCCACAAAATGGCTGGGCTGAGACGGCACGCGAGGCATTAATGCTTGCCGAAGACCACTACGAAAAAACCAAAAGTTTAAATGGGCTGTGAGCCGGAACTTGTGGCTGTCGCCAAGGTTAGATTGCTGGATCGCGCGGCGACGCTGTCTTCAACAGTGCCGTCCCATGGCTATCGCTGCGCGGTTCCCTCTTCTGCTCGACCCCAGATTTCTTCTTTTGGACGCTTGAAGCGTTGACGGCTGCGAGGAATGGAAATATCTGATCCGCCGCCATGCTCAGACCTGACGAAGTGGCGATGGGGAGGCCCGGTCAGCACGAGGGACGGACGGGCCTTTGCATAACCCGTCAATCCGAAATGCGAAATCTGGCTAGGCGGATTCATCGGGGAGACGAGCCGCCGCTAACGTGTTTTGCTTCCGACAAACAGGAGGCATCTATGGACTGGTTTCATATTACTGCAGATCGATAGCACGCACTGGCCTGCCATTTTCGTCCACCGGAACGGGGTCATCTCAACCATGATGGACACACATGACGTCATCGATGTGATGACCAATGAAGCCGAAATGGAAGCCTGAGGCGCCCCGTCAAATGGGTTTATTCGGACAACACGTTTCGCAACCGAGCCAGGATTGAGCACCACCTCTCGCGCCGATCAATTTCTCTATCAAATTCCAGGGTCCCAACGCCGCCCCTCATTGCCCGCTCGACCAACAGTTCCTCTATGCGCTCCAAATGCTCGTCTATTCGACGGTCAAGCATTGCGACGTCGGCTCTCGCGGTCATGATTGCACTCCAGCGCACCACATGAACGGCGCAAATTTTAGAATGCCTACAACCTTATCTTATTCCGCAAGCTAGCTTGGGATGAAGGGGCGGTGGGGATTAGGGAAACTAAAGGCACATACGGCTCATTTCGAACGCACCCGGAGGCACTTGAACTCGAAGCGGGGGCCGGAGATACCGGCACTTTGTATTACTCGTCAACTTTATCTTGATACCCAGCCATGCTTAACTAGAACAGCATTTGAGCGGCGCGAGGTATTTCGTGGAACAACAGCTAACGCAGCATGTATGGGATTGGTACAAGCAGTTCTCGCAACCTCCCGGATATGAATATGATCACATAGCGCCGAACTTTTTCTGCCGTGTTACTCCAGCTGAACTATCCGATTTTAAACGTGAGTTCGGACTTGTTTTGCCTCAATCATACGAAAGGTTTCTCCTTGAAATTGGAGCGGGTTGTCTCAGGCAGGACTCTGCTTCAAAAATCACGCACTTCCACTACAACGAGTTCGTTGCCTTACCGGAAATTGGCGCGATTTTGAGAAAAGAAACCTTTGAATGGCGCGTGTATTCAGAATTCATAGCTGAAGGCGAATTTCCGTTTTTCATGCAAGCGTCTAGTTCGGTGTTTGTGTTCGATCAGACCGATGAGCGAATTCATTTTCCTTTTCAGCGGGACGTGAAGTACGCAGATACATTTGAGGAATTTATCGGCAGGCTTATGGATGATTGTGAGTTCTATATTCCTGCGGCGGATCGGTATGAGAATCTTGCTTAAGGTCCCACCGATGATGGGGCGATGGGGGTCGTTAGAATTTTAGAATTCACGAAAACCAAACCTGCAATTATTCCTTGTATAGAAGGGACATGAGCAAGTTTTCGGTTATTGTCCTGATTTCTTCAGCCGCATCGTTCATGGCCACTGGCGGCTACACGCTTCTGCCTCGATCGCTTTATGACCCCGCTTGCGACATCAAAGGTAACATCTCTATCGGTTCCGGCGCGAAGATCTACCATGTCAAAGGCCAAGAGTATTACGCTGACACCATCATTCGCCACGAATACGGGGAGCGGTGGTTTTGCTCCGAACAAGAGGCTCGCGCGGCTGGGTGGCGCCGTGCCGGTCGATGATGGGGCGGCGGGTGGTTGGGTGCTGCCGTAACCTCGCAAACCCGTGGTAGATTTTTTCTATCGTGGGCGCTCAAATCCAGCGTAGGGACGTGCGTATGATTGCAATTGGAATCGACACCGGCGGACCCGAACTAAATGATGCTCCACTGGTTGGAGTTTTGAAGAGGGCAATGACTCTCTCGAAGCGGCATCGCGATCCGTCGTATGATTCGGGAGAAGAGGGTTGGGTAAATCCGGTCTTCGTGCTCGCAGGGTCCGTCCGTAAGCCGGATTTTAAGGGGCTGAGAATTGGGCATTTTTCCCGAAAAGAAAAAGGTGTGGTTGTCATCATCGCCGTTCCGACATCCGAATTTTACACGGCATCTTCTGTGGACTATGTCGTGCAGGCATTACGCGAAAGCGTCAACTTCGCTTCCAAAGTTTTCGCTAAAAATGGGATCAGCTTTTCTGACGAAAAAGCTGAGGAGTTGATGCGAGAGATTGCTTTCTCATTGCGGTTGAATTGACGTCGCCATCGTCCCTTTGAAGAACGGGTGGTGGGTAGTGACTCACCTGCTGACGATACCGGAGTGATTTTTTGCGTTGCTTGAAGCGGGCGTCGGAACTGCGTCGAACTCCTGCACCACGCCCGACCCTTTATCTTCACCTGTCGCCATAGTTAAGTCGCGAATATTCGACTTCGGCGAGATGTTTTTCATGCAACAACTACCACATCAGCACGTCTGGGACTGGTACAAGCAATTCTCTCACCCTTCCGGATATGAAGACGATCGGGAGTCACGCAACTTTTTTCGCCGCGTTGCTCCCGCTGAGCTATTCGAGTTCAAGCGGGAGTTCGGGCTGGCATCGCCCGCAATCGTACGAACGGTTTCTCCTCGAAATCGGGACGGGCTATCTCAAACAGGACGCAGGTTCAAAAATCACAATCTCCCACTACAACGAATTTGTCTCGTTACGCGAGATGACCGCGATTTTGCGAAAAGAAACTGTCGAATGGCAAGTTTATCCGGAATTCATCGACAAAGGCGAAATTCCCTTCTTCATGGGGGCGGCCAACTCGGTGTTCGTGATTGATCCGGACGACGGGAGATCCACTTTCCTTTCCTGAAGGAAAGGAAGTATGCGGACACATTTGAGGAATTCATCGCTCAGCTTATGGCTGAGTGCGAGTTCTTTATGCCTGCCGAGTATCGGTACGAGGATCTCGCATAGATCCTACCCGCCTTTGATGATGGGGCGGTGGGAGTTGTAGACCCTTGTGCCGCAAACGTTGAAGAATGTAAGTTCATCGTGCCGACTTGGGGAATGTATGACGGACATATGGACCATTCGCGACGCTCGCTTGCACGATGAAGAAAAGCCTATAGTCACCGAGCTTCGTGCGGCGGGTGCGAAAATCGCGTCAGTTTGGGATCTGGTTAACAGCAGAGATGGATATCCCAGTTTCGTGCCGATCCTTATGAAGCATCTACAACTCTCGTACTCTGATCGCACACGAAGCGGTATTGCCAGAGCTTTGGCGGTCCCCGCAACAAGCGAGTATTGGGACTTTGTTGTTCAGCTATATGCTGAAGCAAGAGATGGGAAGGGTCCGGTCTTTCCCGGCGAGGAAACGGAGTTCGTGCTGGGCTTCAAGGAGGCGTTAGCTTGTGCACTTTCCGGATCGGTGACTGAAGAGACGCTCCCGCAGCTGATCAGCCTAGCAGAAGACCCCACTAATGGGGAAAGCCGCGTGCTGTTGATTGGCCCCCTGAGACATTCAAAGACAGCTATTAGCGTAGCTGCGATCGAAAAGTTACGACAAGATCCGGTACTGGCTAAAGAAATAAACTCCTGGCGCAGAAGTAGGTAGGTGGCTTCGTCTGATGTCAGGGCGGCGGGCCTTTCAGTCGAGATCGACAAAGGGTCTGAGATTGGGCTACTTGCCTCCCCACCGATGATGGCGGTGGGATCGGTAGACCTGCGAACTCACTCAATGACTGTAAGCCATTTTGTAGGCTGCACTTGCACAGAGCTCTCCGCAGTAAGCTATCCCACAACCACTATTGCCGGCATGCGTCCTGTCGATGATAATGCCGCAATGACCGTCCTTCGAACTATCCAGAGTCTAGCACGTCTCTTTCATTCGCATTGCGCTGACACGGATACGCTTGAACAGTTGGACCGAATGATCGTGGCTCTTGGCTCAAGTCTCGTCAAGCCAGTTTGACCATAGCCAGAAACGTCACGCCCAATTTATCATAACGGGTTGCAATTCGTCGGAAGCATTTGAGTTTACTGAAGAGGCGTTCGATAAGATTACGTTTCTTGTAGAGCCACGGGCTAAAACGGGTGGCCCCTTCCGGTTGGATTTTGGTGGAATATTCGCCCAAGAGCGTTTGGTTCTCAACTTTTCTCGGAGCCAATCGGCGTCATACGCTTTGTCTGCGAGAAGCATAACGCCCGAGGAAGGTCTTCGAGCAGTTCGTTCGCTGCTTTCAGGTCATGGGCATGACCGGGTATGATGGCAATTTTGATCGCCAACCCTTTCCCATCAGCGACGGCATGGATTTTAGTCGTAAGACCACCGCGACTTCGCCCAAGGCAGCGATCCTGATGGTCCGCTCTAAGCGTTGCCGCTAAATGATGTACGCGAACGGAAGTGCCGTCAATCATCGCGATGCTATCATCCGACGGGCGCGCGATGGCATCCATCAAGCTGTCCGAGATTCCAGCCATCGTCCAACGCCTTAAACGATTATAGCAAGTCGTATATGGTCCATATCGGTTAGGAACATCACGCCAAGGGGCTCCGGATCGAAGAACCTAGAAGATGCCGTTCATCACTCGACGATCATCAACGCGTGGCACCCCTCGCGGCTTATTGGGTAGAAGCGGTTCGATCAGGCTCCACTCGAAGTCGGTTAGATCATATCGGCTCATTCTGGTGCTGAATCAGAAGTCGGGCTTTTATGAAAGCCGCCATCCGGAAAATAACCATTGCTGCGCGCCATCGTCGAATGCCAATGTGGCACGAAACAGGATCGAAAGGTTAATCATGGAACGGCTTGAACGCGATGCACCATTTCCTGTCCAAATTCAGGGCCGGTGGCTGGACGTGGAAGATCCAAATTCGGAACTGATAGTCCAAGGCAGTGAAATCATCTGCTTTGGCGAAACAGTCTCTTACGATTACAAGCTGGTCGATACGGTTGACGGCGCGCTGACCGTCAGCCTGAAGATAGACGATCATACCGCTGAAGATACCTTCCCACGCGCCAACATCACCGAGTTGGTGATCACGCCAGAAGGCGAATTTCACGCATATAATGTCAAGTTCGCCAGCCAGTTCGAACGAGCAGTAAGCTAACGACCTCGACGGCAAGCCGACTTTATGAGTTCACGGCCTAGAACGGGATTTTAGCAACCTGCGACGATTGAGTGCACGATAGCGGGTCGACCAAAATTTCGCGAGTTAGGGTAGCCGTTAGGGTAACGGGCAGCGGCGCTAAAAGAAGCGCAGTGTAGTCAATGATTTAAGGGTGAAGTAATGGCGGACAAGGTGTCTTCCCGTCGTTAATAGACAATCACCGCGAGCCCGAAGTGTCCATACCGCCCTGGATGGGGGGATCGGTGATGCCCCCACATATTCGTGTCTTGAGACTGTCGCCCAGCTTTGCGAGATTGGCGGCAGCGGCCTTGCTGCTGCTTCAATAAAATCAAAGGGATTGGTCGATGAAACGCGATATTGAAATCACGACGGCTGACGGCGTTGCCAAGGCGTCAATTTTCCGGCCGGAAGGCAGTGAAGGCAAGGTTCTGCCCGGCATCCTCTATTACATGGATGCACTCGGGCCACGCGAAGCGACCGATATCATGGGCGAACGTCTGGCCGCCGCCGGCTATATCGTGCTGCTGCCCGATCTCTTCTACCGTTTCGGCGCCTATGGCCCATTCGACGGCTCTTCCTTCGGCAACGAGGCCTCGCGCAACGAGATCCTGACGATGATCCGCGAGACGACGCAGGAGATGACCAAGCGTGACAGCAAGGCCTTCCTCGATACGCTCGAGGCCGAAGGCGTTTCCGGTCCGGTCGGTGCCGTCGGCTACTGCATGGGCGGCGGACGCGCGCTGACGGCAGCGGCCACCTATGCCGACAGGATTGCGGCAGCCGCAAGCTTCCATGGTGGCAATATCGCGAGCGAAGCACCCGACAGCCCGCATCGGCTTGCCGGCGATATCAAGGCGCGGGTCTATATCGGTGTTGCCGGCGTCGATGGCAGTTTCCCGCCCGAGCAATCCGCCCGGCTGGCCGAGGCGCTGCGCACCGGCGGCGTCGATCATATCATCGAGAACTATGTCGGCGTATCGCATGGCTGGACGGTACCGGACCGCGGCGAAACCTATAATGAAAAGGGTTCCGAACGGCACTGGAAACGCCTGCTGGAACTCTTCTCCGAAACGCTCGGCTAAGGCCGACAAAAGCATTTCCTGTTCCCGCTTCTGCTGGAACTGTTCTGGCGATCCCGCCCAATTTTGGGCGGGATTTGCGATGCTCGGCAAGGTGGACTGTTGCAACCTGCCATAGAATATTTAGACTTTGCTAACGTGATAGCGCGATCATGCCCGCTGTTTGCCGGTGCCCTCACCCGTTTCGCATATTCTGTTTCGAATGGGATCCCGCATGACCGTTTTATCAGTGCAGTCGATCGCCGACCTCATACCAGCCGATATGGACGCGCTGGCCTTGAAAATCTCCATGGCCCGCGGCCTCGGCGAGATCATGGGTGCCGTGCGCCGCACGGCGCGGCGCCTGGTTGGCGCCGATGGCATCACCTTCGTACTGCGCGAAGACGGCATGTGCCATTATGCCGACGAGGATGCGATCACGCCGCTGTGGAAGGGCCAGCGGTTTCCGCTGGAAAACTGCATCTCCGGCTGGTCCATGCTCCATCGCGAAGTGGCTGTGATCGAGGATATCTACGCCGACGCCCGCATTCCGCACGCCGCCTACCGGCCGACCTTCGTGCGCAGCCTCGTCATGGTGCCGGTGCGGGAAGACGATCCGGTCGGCGCGATCGGCGCTTATTGGGCACATCAGCACCGGCCGAGCCCCGACAGCGTCGATATTCTAAGGCGCATCGCCAATAGTGCCGCCGTCGGCATGACCAATGTCGCCCTCATCAATTCGCTCGCCGCCGCCAAGGAAGAGGCGCTGCGCGCAAAGGATGCGGTGATCCTCGCCATGGCCTCGCTCGCCGAAACACGCGACAGCGAGACCGGCAATCACATCCGCCGCACCCAGCATTATGTGCGCGCACTTGCCCGTGCGGCCCAGACCCATCCGGCCTTCGCGTTGCAGCTCAGCGATGCCGTCATTGACCTCATCTATAAATCGGCGCCGCTGCACGATATCGGCAAGGTCGGCATTCCCGATTCCATCCTTCTTAAGCCCGGCCGGCTCGATCAGCAGGAATTCGCGATCATGAAGACCCATGCCGAGCTTGGCCGCCGCGCCATTGCCGATGCGCAGCAGCATCTCGGCGTGTCCAGCACCTTCCTCGATCTCGCCCAGGAAATCGCCCATACGCATCACGAGAAATGGGATGGCAGCGGCTATCCGAACGGCCTGAAGGGCAGCGACATCCCGCTTTCCGGCCGGCTGATGGCGATTGCCGATGTCTATGACGCACTGGTCTCCGAACGGATCTACAAGCCAGCCTTCCCGCACGACGAGGCCGTTGCGATCATCGCCGCCGAGAAGGGCCGCCATTTCGATCCCGATCTCACCGATATCTTCCTGACCATCGCCGATACTTTTCGCACCATCTATAATCGCTTCGGCGACGGACCGCTGCAACTGCAGACGGCTTAGAGCCTGTCGCCCAAGAGAGCGCGGGCCCTTGCGACGACAGGCGCGTCGATCATCTTTCCATCGAGCGAAGCCGCACCCTTGCCGGCCGCTCCGGCGCTCTCGGCGGCCTCGATAACGCGGCGCGCCCAGTCGATCTTTTCCGGGCTCGGCGAAAAAGCTGCATTGAGAATGGCGACCGCGGAGGGATGGACGCAGCTCGCCCCATCGAAACCATGGCGCCTCGCCTCCTGCGCGGCAGCGTCGAGTGCTTCGAGATCGCCGTAGTCGGCGACCGTCGTCAGCGTGCCGAAGGAGAGCTTGCCCGCAGCCTTTGCCGCCATGTGCACCATCAGCTTCGGCAGGCGCAGCACCTCGGGAAGCGGCTCGCCGCCCATGCTGGCGGCCAGATCTTCGCCACCGGCGGCAAGGGCGAGCACGCGCTGGCAGCCGGCGAAGGAGCGCGCATCGAGCACAGCGGCCGCATCCTCGATGAGCGGCACGAACGACATCGTCTCGCGGCGGAGTTCCCGCTCCAGCGTCTGCAGGTGATAGGCGAGAAGATGCAGACGGCTGAGAGAGCGCGTCTTGGCGACATAGAGGCCGAAGGCGCCCGCCCGGCAGGCAGCTTCGGCATCCGGCATCTGTAACTCGGGCTCGGAATTGATGCGCACGAACACCGTCGCACCATTGCGCCCGACGGCGGCGACGGCCTCGGGCAGTCTCGCGCGGGCCGCCTCTTTCTCGGCGGGTACCACGGAATCCTCGAGATCGAGAATGATCGCGTCCGCTCCGCGTTCATGCGCCTTGGCGATGAAGCGCTCAGACGAAGCCGGCACATAGAGCAGCGAACGAAATCTCATGCCCCGCTCCCCTTCACGATGGCGTCGATCGCAACAGCATCGAGGCCGGCTTCGGCCAACACCTCGGCCGTGTGCTGACCGAGCGAGGGCGCCGGATGGCGCCAGACGCCCGGTGTAACGGAAAGGCGGGGCACGATATCGTGCATCGGCAGGTGGCCGAACTCGCCATCCTCGGCATCGACGATGATCTCGCGGCCGGAAAAATGCGCGTCTTCAGCAGCATCGGCGATGCTGTAGATCGGACCGACAGTGGCGCCGGCATTGCGCATGATCTTCAATGCCGCGTCATGATCATGCTCTGCAAACCAGCCGCCGACAGCCTCATCGACCAGCGAGCGGTTGCTGACGCGCGCCGAATTGGTGGCAAAGCGCGGATCCTCGTTCATGTCACTGCGGCCGATAATATCGAAGATGCGGCGCGCGACCTGCGGCGTCGATCCCGACAGCGCGACATATTTGCCGTCGCGGCAGCGATAGACATTGCGCGGCGAAGCCGTATTCGAGGCGCTGCCGGCGCGCTCCTTGACCTTGCCGGTCACCTTGTAGATCGCCGCTTCCGGCCCGAGCACGGAAAACATCGGCTCCAGCAGCGAAAGGTCGATCACCTGCCCGCGCGAGAGGCCGCGGTCGCGGGCAAGCAGTGCTGTGACGGTGGCCGAACTGCCATAGACGCCGGCGATCATGTCGGCGAGTGCGAGCGGCGGCAGCACCGGTTCGCGATCCGGAAAGCCGGTGCGATGGGCAAAACCGCTCATGCCCTCGACGATCGTTCCGAAGCCGGGAAATTGCGCATAAGGTCCTGTCTGGCCGAAGCCGGAAATGCGCACGATGACCAGGTCGGGGTTGCGGGCGTGGAGAACATCGGGAGCAAGGCCCATCTCTTCCAGCGTACCGGGACGGTAATTCTCGATGAAGACGTCGGCTGTCTCGATCAGCGCCCAGAGCGCGTCCATCGCCGGTTTCTCACGCAGGTTCAGCATGACGGAGCGCTTGTTGCGGCTATAGGTTTTCCAATAGAGCGAGTGGCCGTCATCCTTCCAGTCGCGCAGCGGATCGCCTGAAGGCGGTTCGATCTTGATCACATCGGCGCCGAAATCGGCAAGCTGCAGCGAGAGCATGTTGCCGGCGACAAGCCGCGAGAGATCGAGCACGCGGATGCCGGCAAGCGGGCCTTTCGCCGTGGGATCGAACTGTCTTTCGGCATGTCCTGTCATCGGATGCGCTCGCCGCTGCTCTTGTCGAAGAGCAGCACTTTCTCGATATCGATCGCAAGCTTCACATCCTGCCCGGCCGAGAGCAGCCGACCGCCGTGAACGACGACTGAAATGTCCTCGCCCCCCATGTCGACCACGAGTTCCTGGTCCTCGCCGGTCGGCTCGACGAGGCTGATCCGGCCGGGCACACCTTCCTTATCAAGCACGATATGCTGTGGGCGGATGCCGTAGACGATCTCCGTGCCCGGCCGCAGCGGGTTTGCCAGCGGCAGGGCGACGCCGCTTTCTGTCATGGCCGCCCCTTGTCCCACCGTTGCCGGGATCAGGTTGATCTCCGGCGAGCCGATGAAGCCGGCGACGAAGAGATTGGCGGGGTCGTTGTAGAGTTCCAGCGGGGCGCCCACCTGCTCGACCTTGCCGCCGTTAAGGACGACGATCTTGTCGGCCATGGTCATCGCCTCGGTCTGGTCGTGGGTGACATAGACCGTGGTCTTGCCAAGGCGCTGGTGCAGCTTCTTGATCTCGCTGCGCATCTTTACGCGCAGTTTCGCATCGAGATTGGAGAGGGGTTCGTCGAACAGGAAGGCACGCGGATCGCGCACGATGGCGCGACCCATGGCGACACGCTGGCGCTGGCCGCCCGAAAGCTCGCGCGGCAGGCGGTCCAGCAGATTTTCGAGGCCGAGGATGCCGGCAGCCTCCTCGACCCGCTTGCGGATTTCCGCTTTCGGCGCGCCGGCAAGCTTCAGGGCGAAGCTCATGTTTTCGGCGACCTTCATATGCGGATAGAGCGCGTAGGACTGGAAGACCATGGCGATATCGCGCTCCTTCGCCGGCATGTCGTTGACGACCTTGCCGCCGATGGTGATCTCGCCGGCGGAAATATCCTCCAGCCCGGCAATCATGCGCAACAGCGTGGACTTGCCGCAGCCTGAGGGTCCGACGAGGACGACGAATTCGCCGTCGCCCATATCGAGCGAGATGTCGTTGAGCACGGCGACACTGCCATAGCTCTTGCCGACATTCCTGAGTTCGATCTCCGACATGTTCTTCCTCCCCTTGGGCGTTACAGCTCGACGATCTCGAGCCGGCCGATCGACATGCGGCCGGCCGAGGCCATGCGCAGCCCCGCCATGCCGTAGCGCAACGTCGCGTCCTCAGCTTCAAGAACCAGGCTGCCGTCGATCGAGAGGCTGAGCCTGTCGCCCGTGACGGTGAGGTTGACCTGGTAGTCGTGGCTGTATTCCGCCGTGAATGGCGCTTTCGCCAGGATGGTGGTGCCGTGGTTTTCGGCCAGGATCACCGCTTCGCCATTCTGGAAGCCCCCGGCATAGAAGCGGCTCGTCCCCTGCGCGCGGGCAACGACCAGATGCGAAGCACCCGAAAGCGGCCTGAGGTCCGCCTTGATACTGGCATCGCGCAGATAGGCATTGCCGGTCCAGGCATCGGCATCGCTTGCCGTATGGGCATGGATGCGGCCCTGCTGCAGGCTCCAGTGGCCGCGGTTCCAGGTAAAGCGGGTGATGCCGCCCCATTCCAGCGCTTCCCTGGCCGGATCGATCACCGTGCGGCCCTTGCCGGAAACGGAGAAGTCCGCAAGGAAGAGGCGGCCAAGGAATTTCAGGCGGCCGAAATATTCGACGAGAATACCGATCTCGTCGATCGCCTCGCCCTTGCCGTCGGGAATGGTGAATTCATAATCCTGCCAGCCGGCGGACAAGGGAACGTGCCAGGCGCCGGTCTCCTCGATCGTGCCGGTCATGGCGCGGCGGACATAGGGGGCGACGCGCAGATGGCCGTCGCCGTTCCACGGATCGAGCCAGAGCTTGAACTTCACCGTCTGGCCGTCATCGGCAAGCGGGGTGAACATCGGCCGGTAGCGTTCGTCGTCGAAATCGGAGCGGCGATAGAAGGGCTTCCAGAAAATGCGGCCGCCCTGCCCGCGTTCCAGGCGATCGAGCAGGATTTCCAGCGAGCCCCTCGAGCCATCCGTATGGCGTTCGCCCGACGCCTTGACGGCGATCTGGTTGAAGGGCTCGGTGCGGAAGGCGTGGGTGGCGCCCGGCGCATCGAAATCGAAGCGCACGCCGCGCCGCTCGAAATCCTCGACCCAGAGTGCCGGCGGCTCCTTGCCCTGCAGGCGCAGCGCCAATACCGTGAGCTCGCGCGCGAAGGAGGGGATATCGACGACATTGATCGTGCCGGTGACGCCCGAAGCGACGACGAAATCGTTGATCGGCTTGCGGTACTTGTCCCAGCCCGGCTGCACCTTTTGGAACGTGCCGACGATCGCGCCGGCATTGCCGGCGTTGCAGTCCGTATCCCAGCCGGCCATGGTGGCGATCTCGGCAGTGCGCGGCAGGTCGCCCTGGCCATAGATCAGTGCCATGAAGACGACGCCGGCATTCGGGATGATGTGGCAGACGCCCGGATAGCGGTCATAGCCCCATTCGGCCGTCAGCATGTCGCGGCAGGCGCGCCAGTCACCGGGATTGTCCTTGTGGAAGGCGAGCACGGCGCGGGCAACCCGGGCGTAGAGTGAATCCGGCGAAATCGTCGAAAGCCCTGTTTCGATGATTTCCTCGATGCTTTTGGCGACAAAGGCCTGGGCAATGGCCGCCGCGCAGAAACGCGCGCCGTTCAGGCCCTCGCCGTCATGGGCGACACTGGCCGCGCGCGCCGAGGCGTCGGCTGCCTTTTGCGGTTCGCCCGGGTGGATCCAGCCCCAGCTGTCGATGAAGATCTGGCCGCCGATCTGTTCGGCAACGGTGGTACCGTTCTGCGCGATCGAGCCGGATTGCGGGGCGGGAATGCCGGCGCGCAGGTTCTGGTAGGCTGTATGTTCGGTGGAATTGCCGAAACCGCCCCACCAATACATGCCGTGTTCTTCGGCTGCGTAATTCAGCCAGGTCTTGCCGACATCCTCGGCCGTGGCGCCGAGCCCGTAGTCGCGCAGCGCGCGGATGAAATAGACGGGCCCGTTGGTATCGTCGTCGGCGGCAAAATTCTTGAAATCGCGCAGATATTCGGTGACTTCGCCATAGGTGCCGCGAATGCGGTCATAGCTCCAGATGGTCGGCTCGACGGGGGCGCCGAGGCGCACGCCGATCGCCTTGCCGATGAAGCCGGAATAAATGCGTTCGAAAATATCGGTAGTGTTCAACATCATCCTGTCCAGAATTTATAGGTTCGCAGTCGAGGTTCGAGCCGAAGAGCCGGCCAGCGCCTCGCGCGCTCTCACCTTGGCGGCGTCGTGCGCATGCTCTTCGGCCTGGATGGCGATGACCGTCTCGGTGAAGGCATCGGCGGAGGTAAAGAGATCGAGCCTGTTGACCCGGTCGAGCTGGGCGGCAGCGGCCGCATCGATCACGCTTTCGCCGTGCAGCGCGCCGAGGATCGCACCAGCCATGACGCCGATCGAATCCGTATCGCGGCCGGAATTGATGCCGTCCTGGATGGTCTTGTAGAAATCGCCGTCGTTCAGGACCGCAAAGCCGAGTGCCAGCGGCAGTTCCTCTATCGCGTTCAGGCGCGATGGCTGATAGGCGTCGGAGGCAATGCCGGCCTTCTGCGCGGTGTGATTGACATTGTCGCCCATCGGCGAATAACGCGCGATGATGGCATGGAACTCATTGACGACGGTGCGGTGGTCTGCATGTTTCAAAATGCGGGCGGCATCGACGATATCGGCAATGGCGGCGCGCGTTCCGTCCTTGGCAACGGCAAGCGCTTCATGGATGACCGCATCGAGCGTCGTGCCCGGCACGAAGGCGGCGGCGATCGCGGCAGCCAGCACGCCGGCGGCTTCAAGCCCGAAGCTCTGCTGGTGGCCAGAGGCAAAGGCGATCGCCTCGTCATAGGCGGCTTTCGGATTGCAGGCATTCACGACGCCAACGGGGGCGATGTACATGGCCGCACCGCAATTGACCATATTGCCGATCCCGCCCTGGCGCGGATCGCAATTCGACAGCTGGTGGCGCTGGAAGATCCACTTTTCCGGATAGAACAGGCGCTCGATCAGCATGGCCTCGCGCTGCAGTTCCGGCACCCAGCGCGGTGTCCAGGCGATTTCACGCACCATGCCCGAGGCCATGTCCCAGGCGTCAATATGGCGCTTCACGTCGCCATAGATCGACATGAGGGAAAGCGTCATCAGCGTATCGTCGGTGACGATACCGCCGCCGCGCACTCGCCCATTGCGGGCGGTCTCGCTCTGGCTCATGCGGTGCCATTCGGTATCGAGCGAGGCGACCCTGCCGTAGCGCTCGCGGATTTCGGCAGCGGAGAGTTTTTCGACCGGCGCCCCGAGGGCGTCGCCATAGGCGACGCCAAAGAGAAGCGCACGGACTCGTCCCTTGAGGGAGAGCCCCTTTGCATCATTTGCCATTCAGTACCGTCCTTGCATATTCGGTCATGTGTTCACCGCCGGCACTGTTCCATTCGGAAACGAACTGGTCCCACTGGTCCATCTTGGCTTCGCCGGAAATGAACTTGTAGACCCAGGCCCGGTAGACATTTTCCGTGGCGTCGATGTCGGTGGCGTATTCCGCAGGCCAGACAAAGGCATTGTCCGGCTTGAAGTTGGCGGAGATCGTCTTCAGAGAACCTTGGGCGGCATCGCTCATCCACTGCACCGGCGGCTGCCAGTTGGCCGCGAAGAGGAAGCGGGCATACCAGGTGGCGATCTTGTCGGTCGTCTTGATGGTGTCGCCGTCCTTCGTGTACTGCTCACCCTCAAAACCGAGGCGTTCGATCGCCTGGCCCTCGGGGCTGGCGATGAAGTCGAGCAGCTTGACGACTTCTTCCTTGTGTTCGGAGGTGGTGGCGATCGCCAGACCGCGCGCTTCCTTGGAAACGTCGAGCGCGATCAGCCCCTGGCCGCCCGGACCCTTGGGCGGCGCAAGCAGCGTCAGCGTCGGGTTCTGGTCGGGATGGGCCTGGCGCATCTTGCCGCCATAGATGTCGATGACCTCGGCGGAAGAACCGAAGACCACACCGGCGCGGCCGGAATAGAACTTGTCTTCCTTCACGTCCCACTTGGTCGTGATATATTCCGGATCGTAGAGGCCCTTTTCCTTCAGCGAGGCGTAGAAGGCGATCTTGTCCTTCTCCTGCTTGGAGGTGCGCGCCGCGATCCACTCGCCGGCATCGTTCTTCATCCAGGTGCCGGTCACGCCGAAGGCCTGGTTGAAGATGGAATCGAGTTCCTGCGTATTGTCGGCGGTCGTCACGCCATAGGTATCGGCCTTGCCGTTGCCGTCGAAATCGCCGTCCTTGATCGCCGTGAACAGCTTGACGTAGTCATCGACGGTCTGCGGCGCGGCAACACCGCTCTTTTCGAGCCAGTCGGTGCGGATGACCGGCTGGGGAATGCGCGGCGGATAGACATAGAGCAGGTAGGGATAGTTCTTGAGGCGCTCGACATTGTGCGGGAAGAGCGCGTCCTTCAGATAGGTCGTCTTCGGCAGCCAGTTGTTCCAGTCTTCCAGAACGCCCTGCTCGGCCATCTTGGCGTCGCCGCCCTGGAAATAGATGAGATCGGGAATATCGCCCGAGAGCAGCATGGCGCTCAGCTTGTCGGCATAGCCCGAAGACGGCAGATCGACGATCTCAATATGGATGTCGGTACCCTTGGCCTTCAGCGCCTCCTCATATTTCTTCACGAGCTTGACGTCGTCGGGATTGCTGGTCAGCAGATCCTTGGAAACGACGCGGATCGTCACCGGATCGGCAAAGGCGGGAATGGCTACGCCCGCCGTCAGTGCCATGACTGTCATGGCCCCCAGAAGCATTCTCCCAAGCATGATATCTCCTCCTTATATGCTTTGGTTTCGTGTCTCAGCCCTTCAGCGCACCGCTCATGGTACCCTTGGTGAAGAACTTCAAAATGAGTGGATAGATCGCCAGGATCGGCACGATGGTGAGCAGGATCATGCCCGCCTTCAGCGCGCGGATATTGATCTGGCTGGCGCCGGTGTAATTGTTGGAATTATCGACGCCGACCATGGCGAGCTTGTCGCCCTCGACGACGAACTGGCGCAGCACCACCTGCAGCGGCCATTTCGACTGGTCGTTCAGATAGATCATCGCGCGGAAGAATTCGTTCCAATGGAAGACGAAGTAGAAGAGCGCGATCGTGGCGAGCGCGGACTTTGCAAGCGGCAGCGCCACATACCAGAAGATCTGGAAGGGATTGGCGCCATCAAGCTCGGAAGCCTCGAGCAGTTCTTTCGGCACTTCCTCGAAGAAGCGGATCAGGATGATCAGGTACCAGGCATTGACCAGCTTGAAGAGGATGACCGACCAGTAGCTGTCGAGCAGGCCGAGGCGCTTGTTGACGAGGTAATCGGGAATGATGCCGGGGTCGAAAACGATCGTGACCAGCAGGAGCACGAAGATCACCCTTCGGCCGGGCAGGCCGGGACGCGACAGCGCCCAGGCCATCAGTGCTGTCAAGACGACGCCGAGGAAGCTGCTGACCAGCGTGATGAAGATCGAATTGACGACGCCGCGCAGCACGGCCGGATTGTTGAGAAGCAGGCTCCAGACATCGGTCGAAAAGCCGTTCGGCAGCACCGTCAGGCCGCTCATGCCGGCGACCTTGCTCGGATCGGAAAGCGAGATGGCCAGCAGGTTCAGGAGCGGCTGCACGGTCAGCACGACGAGAAAGAGCAGCGTCGAGACGATGATGGCATACTCGGCGCGTTCGAGCGGCGTGCGGCGGATATTATAGGCGGCCATTACCACACTCCCTTGCCGGTCAGGCGTTTGGAGAGGAGGTGCGCGCCGACGATCATCAGCATGCCGAGCACGGCCTTGAAGAGCCCTGCTGCCGTCGCCAGCGAATATTCGCCGGTCTGCAGGCCGATGCGGTAGACATAGGTGTCGATGATATCGATCTTGCTGCGCACGACGTCGTTGGAGAAATTGATGACCTGGTTGAGGTCGGCGTTGAGGAACATGCCGGCATTCAGGATGAAGAGCGTTGCGATCGTCGGCACGATGCCGGGAATGGTGACGTAGCGGATCTTCTGCCAGCGATTGGCGCCGTCGATCTCGGCCGCGGCATAAAGCTCCTGGTCGATGGCGATGATGGCGGCGAGATAAAGCAGGCTGTCCCAGCCGGCCGAGCGCCAGATTTCGGAGAAGACCAGCACCCAGCGGATCGAGCCGGTATCGGTCATGAAGGAAACCGGCTGCATGCCGAATATGCCGAGCACGTCGTTGACGGCGCCATCGCTTGGCGAGAGCACGGCGATGAAGACGCCGGCAATGACGACCCAGGAAAGGAAATGCGGCAGGTAGATCGCCGACTGGATGAACTTGCGCAGCGACCCGCCACGGATCTCATTGAGCAAGAGCGCAACGACGATCGGCACCGGGAAGACGAAGATGATCTTTAGCGTCGAGATGATCAGCGTATTGGCAAGCACCTGCCAGAAGATCGAAGAGGCAAACAGCGTCTGGAAATGCTTGATGCCGACCCAGAGGTTCGGCCCGATGATGCGCAGCTGCTCGAAGGCGATCTTGGCTTCCCAGATCGGCAGGTAATGGAAGATGACGAAGAAGACGAGGCCGGGCGCCATCATCACATAATAGGGCCACCATTGGCGGATGCCCTTGCCGAGTCGCTTTCGACGAACTGCGGGAACGTTCCCACTTTTAGACGTCGAAAGCGACATCGGCATATTGTTGCTTACGGTCATGGCATTTACCTCCCTGCCGCCACCCGGACGGGTGCCGGAACCGACAGATCGGCGAGTGATCCTCGCTCTATGAGCCGGCATGGCATATAGACGCGGCCGTGTTCGGGACGGCCGGCAATTTCATCGAGCAGGCCTTCGACGGCGCGAACGCCGATCAACCGCCCGGGCTTTTCGATGGTCGTCAGGCCCGGCCAGGAAAAGGCACCGGCCGGAATGCCGTCGAACCCGAGAATGGACACATCCTCCGGGCAGCGCAGGCCTGCTTCGCGCACCGCCATCATGGCGCCGAGCGCCATGAGATCGTTGGCCGCGAAGACGGCCAGATGCTCGGAGCCTTTTCTCGCAAGCAGCCGGGCCATGCCCTGCCGCCCGCCTTCGACGGTATATTCGGCCTCCTCGATCGGCAGCGCCGCCGGGTCGAAATCGCGCTCGACGCAATGTTCATGCACCGTGCGCAGGAAACGCGCCCGCGCCAGACGCGAACGCGGCCCGAGCAAAAGCGCTGGCGCCGCATGGCCGCGCGCCGTCAGCACATCCATGCCAAGGCGTACGGCCTGGGGAATATCGGAGCCGACGCTCGACGTATCGGGGAAACGCTCGGCACTCGATCCGATCAGCACGAAGGGAAGGCCGAAACGCCCGAGATCGTCGAAACTGTCGGCGACGGGATTGATGATGGCGCCATCGACGCGGGCGCGGCGCAGCGCGCGCAGGTGCCGCGCCTCCTTCTCCGCATCCCAGTCCGACGAAAAGACGAGCAGCGAGATATCGTCCTTGGCCGCGCGATCCTGCGCGCCGCGGGCGACCTCGGCCCAGAACGGGTTGGTAATATCGGGAATGACGATGCCGAGCAGACCGCTGCGCCCGGAGCGCATGCCGACGGCAAGATGGTTGGGCTCGTAACCGGTGGCGGCGACAGCCTTCAGCACGCTGTCGCGCGCCTCATCAGATATCCGGCCCGAGCCGGCAAGAACGCGCGCAACGGTGCTTTTCGAAACACCGGCCCGCTCCGCCACATCGATAATGGTTGCTCTCCGCAGAGGCTTCTTGTCCATCGGCCTCCTCCATTCGCGCGACAGCAATACGGCCGTGAGCCGTTGTGTGGGAACGTTACCACAAGAATCCGGATTTACAAGAGCCGAAGCTCGGCGCTTCGTTTTAAACTTCAGAAGAGATGAAGGGGGAGATGATGCGGAGGGCGTCACAAGGGCCAATCCGCATCACCAGATCAGGTTTGGTTACGCCGCCGCGGCGGACTTGGCGTAGGCTGCGATCACCTTGGCGATCGCGGCTGCGATCTGCTGCAGGTGACGATCTTCCATGCGGTCGGTCCACCACATGCAGATCGTTTCCTTGCAGGCAAGTTCTGCCTGAGGGCAGAGGCTGCTGTCGTAATCGATCTTGCGAACGCCTTCGAGCGTGAACGGCCAGCCGGAATTGCCGAAGGTCTGGTGTTCGCGGATGACGGGGTAGCGATAGAGCGGGATCTGGCCGGGATAGCCGATGAAACCGTCGATGCCTTCGGCGGCAAGCGCCTTCATCACCTCCGCGACCGGGGCCGAGAGCCTCGCCGGATCGAGCCGGAAGGAATAGAAGAAATAGACGCCGACGGTGTCGTTCATCGGCAGCACCGGCTCGACATCGACGCCCGCCAGAAGCTCGGTCAGCCGGTCGGCGGAGGATACGCGGGCGGCAACGAACTGTTCGAGCTTCTTCAACTGTTCCAGGCCGACGGCCGCCTGCAATTCGGTCATGTGATAGTTCGGCGCCAGAAAGAGGTGGTCGCGACCGCCGCGCTCGCGCGGCCAGCCCTTGTCGGAGCAGTGGCGCAGGCCACGGCCGAACTTGCCGTCCTCATTGGTGATGACCATGCCGCCGTCGCCGGTCGTCATGTGCTTGGACTGCTGGAAGGAGAAGCAGGCGACATCGCCGAACGTGCCGCAGAGCTTGCCCTTGTAATAGGCGAGATGGGCCTGGGCGCAGTCCTCGATGACGACGAGATTGTGCTTCCTGGCGATCGCCATGATCGCGTCCATATCGGCCGGGTGGCCATAGACATGGGTGACCATGATGGCGCGGGTGCGCGGCGTGATGTTGGCTTCGATCGAGGCCGGATCGATATTCTGAGTGACCGGATCGACATCGGCAAAGACCGGGATCGCCAGCTGGGCGATCACCGGAATGACGGTGCCGACATCGGTGACCGGCGACAGGATGATCTCGTCGCCCGGTTCCGGATTGACATAGATGACCGCCGTGTGCAGCGCAGCCGTGCCGTTGGCGACGGCGACCGCATGTTTGACGCCGTATTTTTCGGCAAAGGCGCGCTCGAATTCGGCCGTCTTCGTTCCCGTCAGGAACGACAGGCGTCCCGACTTGATGACCTCGGTCAGCGCTTCCAGCTCTTCCGGGCCGAAGGTGCGCCCGGACGCATCGCGAAAGCTCGGCAGCGTGCCGTCGATTGCGCGCGGTCCGCCATTGATTGCCAGATCCTGCATATTGATTTCTCCCAAGACGATAAAAAATTTGGCCGCGGGGGTGCGGCCGGAGCGGTTCAGAGACCGAGGAAATTGGCCATCAGCTGCAGCTGGTGGTCGAGCATGTGGCGGCCGAGATGAATGCGGCATCCGGCCTCGCGGGCAGCCTTCAGAAGCGGGGTCATTTCCGGCTCCATGATGACTTCGGCAACGATCATATCCGCCTTCAGCCGCGATACATCGAAGGGCAGCGGGTCGCTAGCGCTCATGCCGAGCGTCGTGCCGTTGATCAGAAGGTCGTGGCCGGCAGGATCAGCCGTGCCGATCGCGATATCCAGAGACGGATAGGTCTCCTTCAGCTTGGCGGCGAGGGCTTCGATCTTCTCGACGGTGCGATTGGCAAGCGTCAGCCTGGCAATGCCGGCTTCGGCAAGCGCGAAGGCGACCGCATTGGCGGCCCCGCCGGCGCCGACCAGATAGGCGCTGCGGCCTGATACATCAATGCCTTGCCCGCGCAGCCCCTCGACGAAACCGATGCCATCGAGCTGATGGCCGACAAGCCGGCCATCCGCCTCGCGGCGCAGCACGTTGGCGGCACCGACGGCGAGTGCCTGCGGGCTCACCTCGTCGCAGAGACGGATGATCGCCTGCTTGTGCGGCACGGTGACGATGGCGCCGTCGAAACTCTTCAAGACGCGCAGGCTGGCGACGAAAGTGTCGAGATCACCAGGCGCGACATTGAAGGGCACCATCACGGCATCCTTGCCGCGCATCATGGCGATGCGGTTGATGCCGGGCGGCGCTTTCACATGTTCCGTCGGATGCGCGAGAATTCCGAGCACGCGGGTGCGCCCGGTGATTTCCGCGATCTTGACGTCAGCGATCTTGGGTTCCTGCATGATCGACATCCGTCGTCCTCACTTGCCCCAGGAGAGCGCCAGCGGGTTGACGCTGCGAGCAAGCTCCAGGAGCCCGGCGCGCGTTGCCGCATGAAGCGGCTCCAGCGGATGGCGGACATGATCGGAGGCGATGACGCCGCCTTCCATCATGACGGTCTTGGCGGCGCGCAAGCCACACTGACGGTTCTCGTAGTTGATGAGCGGCAGGATGTGCTCATAGGCTTTTGCCGCCTGCTGGCGATCGCCGGCGCGATGATGTTCGATCACCGGGCGGATGAGATCGGGCAGCATGGCACTCGACATGACGCCGGTTGCACCGGCATCGAGATCGGCCATCAGCGTGATCGCCTCCTCGCCGTCGAACGGGCCTTCGATCGCCTCGCCGCCAAGCTCGATGAGCTTGCGCAGCTTGCCCGCCGTGCCGGCGACCTCGATCTTGAAGTAGCGTACCAGCGGCAGGTCCCGCGCGATGCGCACCATGAAATCGGCCGATAGCGTCACGCCGCTCAAGGGGGCGTCCTGGATCATGATCGGAATGCCGGCGGCATCTGCCACGCGGGCGAAATGCTCGCGGATCGATGTCTCGTCAAGCTTGATGCCGGCGCCATGATAGGGCGGCATCAGCATGATGAGCTTGGCGCCGTGTTCAGACGCATGGCGGGCGCGGGCAGCGGCAATCTGCGTGCTGAAATGACTGCAGGTGACCATGACCGGCACGCGGCCGGCGACATGGGCAAGGCTCAGCTCGGTGAGCTGGCGGCGCTCCTCGTCCGACAGCAGGAACTGCTCGGAATAATTGGCGAGAATACAGATGCCATCAACACCCTGGTCGATCATGCAATCGAGCGCGCGGCGCTGGCCGTCGAAATCGATGTCTCCCGTTTCGGTGAAAGGCGTCGGTGCCACCGGGAAGAGCCCGGAATAGGGTCGATCACTCGCCATCTTGAAAAATGCCCCGCAAAATTTCGTGTAACGCAAGTCTTCACTTGACTTCTGAAGGCGTATCACGAATGATTTTTGCACGCAATGGTCATTTTCAGGAGATATCGATGCCCGCGCATCAATCCGGTCCCTCTGTCATCCGCCTGCACGAGACGGACAATGTGGTGGTTGCCACGCGCCCGATCGCCGAAGGCGAAAATGTCGGAGAGGTCGTGACGCTGAGTGTCGTTCCAAGCGGCCACAAGATCGCCGTGCGGCCGATTTCTCAAGGAGACATGGTGCTGAAATACGGGCAGGTCATCGGCCGGGCGAGCCGCGATATCGCCGCCGGCGAACACGTACACCTGCAGAACCTTGCCATGCTCGACAGCGCCGTCTCGCACGAATTTGCCGTCGAGGGCGGCCCGACGCCGCTCCTTCCCGAAGGCGAGCGGCGCACGTTCAAGGGCTATCTGCGTCCCTCAGGCCTTGTCGGCACGCGCAACTATGTCGGCATCATCACCTCGGTGAACTGTTCGGCCACCGTCGCCAAGGCCGTCGCCGACTATTTCAAGACCAACGGTTTCGGCAATTACGCCAATGTCGATGGCGTCGTGGCGCTGACGCATGGCACGGGCTGCGCCATCCCCACCAATACCGAGGGCTATACCTATCTGCGGCGCACGCTGAACGGCTATGCCCGCAATCCGAATTTCGCGGCAATCCTGATGATCGGCCTCGGCTGCGAGACCAACCAGATCAGCCATCTCGTCAAGGCTTTCGAGCTCGAGGAAGGCCCGCTCCTGCGCACCATGACCATCCAGAGGATGGGCGGCACGCGCAAGACGATCGAGGAAGCCGTCTCGATCATCCAGGAACTGCTGCCGGAAATCGACGCCGTCAAGCGCACCGAGCAGCCGCTCTCCGGCCTCAAGGTGGCGCTGCAATGCGGCGGTTCGGACGGCTATTCCGGCATCACCGCCAATCCGGCGCTTGGGCACGCGGCCGATCTCGTCGTCCGGAACGGCGGCACGGCGGTGCTCAGCGAAACCCCCGAGATCTACGGCGCCGAACATCTCTTGACCCGGCGTGCGGCAACGCCTGCCATTGCCGAGAAGCTTATGGCCCGCATCGACTGGTGGCGCGATTATACCGCCAAGAACGGCGCCGAACTCAACAACAATCCCTCGCACGGCAACAAGGAAGGCGGGCTCACCACCATCCTGGAGAAATCGCTCGGCGCGGTTGCCAAGGGCGGTTCCATGCCGCTGATGGAAGTCTATGAATATGCCGAGCCGATCGACGCATCCGGCTTCGTCTTCATGGATACGCCCGGCTACGACCCCGTGGCTGTCACCGGCCAGGTTGCCGGCGGCTGCAATCTCATCGTCTTTACGACCGGGCGCGGCTCCGTCTCCGGCTTCAAGCCCGCGCCCTGCATCAAGGTTGCCACCAATAGCGAGATGTACGAGCACATGAGCGAGGACATGGACATCAATTGCGGCGGCATCATCGACGGCAGCGATACGATCCAGGCGGCCGGCGAGCGCATCTTCGAGCACATCATCGCCATTGCATCGGGCGAGCGCACGCTGAGCGAAGGCTATAATTATGGTGACTTCGAATTCGTGCCTTGGCAAATAGGCGCGGTGACCTGAGGCCGGACAAGGATTTTATGGCGCATAGAACCCTCGCCTACGAAGCCATCGCCAATGCACTGCGCAAGGCCGTGATATCGAAGACCATTCCTGATGGCACCGTGCTTCTGGAAGGGCCGATCGCGACGCTTTTCGATTCCAGCCGCTCGCCGGTCAAGCAGGCATTGGCAACGCTTGAGACCGAGGGCCTGGTGCGGCGCTTCGACGGGCGCGGCGTGCTGGCCGGACGAGAGGGCGAACCCTTACGCCTGAAGATCTCGCCCGACATGCTGGATCTGGAGGAGGAGGCAAGCGCCAGCCCGAAGACCTTCGCCTGGCAGAGCTTCTACTACGATTTCGAAAACACCGTGATCCTGCGTGCCGTCTTCGGCAGCTTCCGCATCAACGAGCTTGCGCTGGCGCGCCACTATAATGTCGGGCGCACCGTCGCCGGCGATATCCTGAACCACGCTGCCAAGAGCGGCATCGTCGTGCGCGACGACAAATCGCGCTGGTGGATCAACCCGCTCGACGAGGACCGCTTCCGCGATCTCTACGAGGTGCGCCTGCTCTTGGAGCCGGCAGCGCTGAAGACCGCCATGCAGAAT
Source organism: Hyphomicrobiales bacterium (assembly GCA_900471925.1). Taxonomy (GTDB): domain Bacteria; phylum Pseudomonadota; class Alphaproteobacteria; order Rhizobiales; family Rhizobiaceae; genus Rhizobium. Next base: position 26,810 of record UCGV01000008.1, on the reverse strand, counting down.
ATCCCCGCACCGACGCTTTCCGCCATGCGGCAGCGGCTCACCACCGTATCGGACAAGTTCCCCGACATCGCCAGCGCCGAACTCGATGCGCTGGAAGAAGACCTGCACGTCGCCACCCTGCAATTCAGCACCAATGGCGAGATCCTGGAAGCACTGAAGCGCACGCGCTGCGTCCTCGTTGCGGGCAAGCATATCCAGCGCGCCGTGCGCGGCACGCTGCCGATCGACGCCTTCATGGACGAGCATCTCGACATCATGGACGCGATTTCGGCACACGACTATCCGCTCGCAAGGAAAGCGCTGACCGACCATCTCGAAGCCTCGGGCAACAAGGCGCGGGAGCGCCTGCAGGCCTATCTCGCCATCTCAGACGTGACGCCGATATCCTATGTGCTCGATTGACCGCGAAGGGCTAGTTTGCCTTCCCCTTGACCTGCTGCTCGGAGATGATCTGTTCCTTGATCACTTCGCGGAGCGTCTGGGCAAGGTTCGGCGTTGCACTGGAACAGCAGACCATGATGGAGCTGCTTGGGCCCTGCAGCGACATGTAGCCATGCTTCATCGTGCTATCGAGATAGACGCTGTCGCCCTCTTCGAGATCGGTCGGCTCGTAATATTCGCTGAAGAGCCGGATCTTGCCACTGAGCACGAGGATGAACTCCTCGCCGACATGCGAGGTCAGTGGCCCCATCTGTTCCGGCGTCAGCGCCCGCACCTCGATATGGATCGGGATGATGCGCTTGTGGGCGACGTCGGAGGAGAGGTAGCTGTAGCTATAGTACTGCCGGTCGAGCTGCTGGCCCTCAAGATTGCGGTTGATGCTGCGGCGCGCGACCACGAGCGGCGGCGTCGGCTCGTTTGGCGACGAGTTCAACAGATCGCCGATTTCGACGCCGAGCCCGTGCGAGAGCTTCAGGATCGTATCGAAATTCGGCGAGATGTGACCATTCTCCACCTTGGAGAGGGTGGAGGTGGCAATTCCCGTCATCGAGCTGACTTCCGCAAGCGTCCAACCGTGGTAGGAGCGCCGGTCCTTCAGTAGCTTTCCGAGGTTTTTCACTTTTTCATTCATGTCGTGCCGTGTTTTCCAATCTGGCCAGCGCCTTTCGTCGAAGTCATGATTTCCGCTCGATGCTCTTGCGCAGCGACATGGCGCCGAGAGCCGCAAACAACAGCGTCACGCAGAGCACAACCGAAACAAGCGCATTGATTTCGGGAGTGAAGCCGGTCCGCATCATTGCCCACAACCGCATGGGGAGCGTGGTTTCCCCTCCGACGAGAAAAAACGTTACCAATGTTTCGTCGAACGAGAGGGCAAATGCAAGTAGGGAACTGGTAACCAACGCCGAGCGCAACTGCGGAAAGACAACATATACAAAGGTTTCCCAGCCATTTGCGCCGAGGTCGAGCGAGGCCTCGATCTGCGAATTTTCAAGCGCGTCGAGCCTGATCGTGACCATGCGGTAGATCACCGCCAGAATCAGCACGACATGGCCTGCCGTCACCGTGATCAGGCTGCGCTCGATGCCGACCTGGCGAAAGGCGATCAGGAGCGAGATGCCTGTGATGATCGCCGGCAGCACGAAGGGCAGGAAGATCACGAACTCGACATAGGCGCGGCCGCGGCGCGCACCGGTCTTCATGTAATAGGCAAGGCCGACCGCAACGGCGCTGGCGATCACGACGGCGCAGGCGCCGACGATGAGCGAATTGGTGAGCGCGTCGATCAACTGGCTGTTGCCGGCAAACTTGCCGTACCATTGCAGGGAAAAATCCGACCAGTCGAGCTTGCGGTCCTTCATGCCGACGAAGGAGAGCAGGATGACGATGGCAGCCGGCGCATAGAGCACGGCAAAGGTGATGGTGCCGACGATCCAGAGCAGGGTGATGGTGATGCGTTCGAGCAAGGTCATCTGATCCTCGCGGTGCGGGAAATGAGGGAAGCGAGCGCGATCAGCGCGATCACGGCAATGAGGAGCATGACGGCAAGGGCGGCACCGAACGGCCAGTTGAAGGCCATGCCGAACTGGCTCCAGACGGCGCGGCCGAAGGTGAAGCCTTCGCTGCCGCCGACCATTTGCGGCGTCAGGTAGTCGCCAAGCGCAATCACCATGACGAAGAGGGCGGCCGCAATCGAGCCCGGCAGGCTGAGCGGCAGCACCACCGTCAGGAAGATCTGTCCGGGCTTGGCGCCGAGATCGGCAGCGGCCGAGATCAGCGACTGCGGAATGCGCTCCAGCGCCAGGAAGATCGGCAATATGCCGAAGGGCAGGTAGATCACCGCCATCGTCAGCATGACCGCCGTCTGGTTGAAGATGAAGAGCTTGCTCGGCACATCGATGATACCGAGGGACAGCAGGGCTGAATTCAGGAAGCCGTTGAAGCCGAGGATGCTGCGCATCGCATAGATCTTCACCACATAGTTCATGACCAGCGGCAGCGCACTCAAGAGCAGGAGCAGGTAGCGCAGCGAGCCGTCGAGCCGCCAGATCAGGTAGGAGAGGATATAGCCGAAGACGAGCGAGATCAGCGCCACGGTGAAGGCGAGCTTCAGCGTGCCGAAGAAGACATAGAGATAGCTGCCGCTGGTGAAGAAGGCGGCATAATTGGCAAGTGTCAGCCCGCCGGTCAGCTTGCCGTTGTCCTGTTCGAGAAAGCTCGATGCCAAGAAGGAGACGAGCGGAAGCAAGATGATCAGCGTCGGCAGGCCGTAGACCAAGAGCCTGGCGATCAGCTTGCCGATGCCGCGCTTCGGCTTCGTGTCTGCCTCGTCTATGCCGATAGCGGAGGGTGCGGTCGTGATGCTCATGGCCTCACCCTTTCGGCAGGAAGCTGACATCGGCTTCCGACCAGCGCAGCATGACATCGCTGCCGACAGCCAGATTGCGGATCGACAGCGCCGTCGGCATCCTGACCTTGACGCGATGTTCGCCCGCGGCACCGCCCAATCCACCAATCGCGAGCGAAAGCTGCGTCGTCGCACCAAGGAAGGTGACGGCGTCGAGCCGCGCCTTTGCCATGCGCTCGTCGGCCCGCATCTCGCTGCCGTCATGCAGGCGGAAGCTTTCCGGGCGGATCGCCAGCAGCAACTCGCCCTGATGGGCTGACGATGCCGAATGCCTGCCGAGCGGGCTTTCGATGCCGGACGCCTGGCCCTTGGCCGCAGCCGGCAGGATATTGTTCTCGCCGAAGAACTTGGCGACGAACTCGCTTTTCGGCTTGTAATAGATCTCTTCCGGCGTACCGACCTGGACGAGATTGCCGTGATCCATGACCGCGATGCGATCGGACATGGAGATCGCCTCTTCCTGGTCATGGGTGATGAAGACGAAGGTGGTGCGGATGCGCCGCTGCAGATCCTTCAGGAATTCCTGCATCGAGCGGCGAAGCTCGGCATCGAGGGCCGCCAGCGGCTCGTCGAGCAGGATCACCTGCGGCTCGCAGACGATGGCGCGCGCCAGCGCCACGCGCTGGCGCTGGCCGCCGGAAAGCTCGGCCGGATAACGCCCCGCCTTGTCGGCAAGGTTGACGGTTTCGAGCACCGCCTGGACACGGCTTTTGATCTCGGCCGGCGGCGTCTTGCGGATGCGCAGGCCATAGCCGACATTGCGGGCAACCGTCATATGCGGAAACAGCGCATAATCCTGGAAGACCGTGTTGAAGGGCCGCTTGAAGATCGGCACCTGCGCGATATCGGTGCCGCGCAGCAAGATCCTGCCGGACGAAGGCGGCGTGAAGCCGCCGATCATCCGCAGGATGGTCGTCTTGCCGGAACCCGAGGGCCCAAGGATGGTGAGAAACTCACCATCCCGGATGTCGAGGTTGACGGGCTTCAGCACGTCAACGCTCTTATAGGATTTGGTCACGCCGACGAGCTGGATGACATTCTGTCTCTCGGCCGCCAGATCCGCGGTATCTGAAAGCAACGCTGTCATTACTGTACCGGGGTTGCCTTGATCTCGTTCCAGAGCTCGATGCGCTTGGCGAAGTCTTCAGGCGCTTCCAGGAAGACCAGCTTGTCGGCATAGGTGAGGCCGGCATCGATATTGACGGCCTGGTTGGTGGTGTTGCCGTAGCCGGTCTTTGTGCTGATATAGGTGCCGACGGCCTGGTCGAGCATCGCATCGATCCAGGCATGGGCCAGATCGACATCGCGGGCCTTGGCGCTGATCGCCCAGCAGTCGATCCAGCCGATCGCGCCTTCCTGCGGAATGACGAGGCCTACATTGGCGCCCTGCTTCTTCAGCATCGGCGCCTGCGGCTCGCCCATCGACATCATGAGATCGATGCCGCCCTGGGCGAAGATGCTGACACCATCGTCGAAACCGGCATAGTAGCTCGCGATATTGGCCTTCTGCTTGAGCAGCTTCTGCTTGACCTGATCGAACTGCTCGTCAGTGAGATTGAAAGGATCGTGGATGCCGAGCGTGAGCGCAGCAGTGACGATGGCATTGTTGGCATCGTCCATGACGATGATGCGGCCCTTGTATTTCTCATCCCACAATACTTCCCAGCTGGTCGGCGGCGTCTGGAACGTATCGGCATTGTAGATCAGCGGGATCGAGCCCCATGCGAACGGCGCGGCATAGGTCTTGCCGTCGAAGACGATGGCGGAGACATGCTTGAAGGCGCCGGCGAGGTTCTTGGCATTGGGCAGCTTCGCGGCGTCGAGCGGCTGGATGAGCTTTTCCTGCGTCAGGCGCTTGTAGGAGGAGGTCTCGATGGCGATCACGTCGAAATCGGCGCCTTCGGAGGCGGTCATCTTGGCGAAGATCTCATCGACGCTGCCGGTATAGCTGACGCTGACATCAGCCCCCGTCTTCTCCTCGAAAGCCTTGACCCACTGGTCGTCGGCATAGCCTTCCCAGGTCAGCATGCGCAGTTCCTTGCCGGCGGCAAAGGCCGGGCGGATGATTGCGGGCGCTGCCAGCGCGCCGACTGCAAAAGAGGCGGTGGTCGTCAGAAATTCACGTCTTTTCATGTGCGTTCCCCTTCGAACGAAGTTGTTTTGATTGAATAATCGACCGGTGTCTGATGCCATCCGGCCTTGTGTTTTTCCCAGTAGGACGATTTGAGCTTGAGGCTGAGTTCACCCGGCCTGCCATTGCCCATGATGTGATCGCCGATCCGCGAGACAGGCATCACGCCGCCCGCCGTCGTCGTGCAGAACATCTCGTCCGCCGATAAGAGATCCTCCTTCTTCAAAGGCGCGATGCGGGCGGCAATGCCGAGCATTCCGCAGAGTTCCAGCACGGAGCGGCGGGTGATGCCTTCAAGCACCCCGCGATCCGGCGTCAGCACCTCGCCATTCCTGACGATGAAAACGTTGAAGCCCGGTCCTTCGGTAACGAACCCCTCGGCATCGAGCAGCACGGCCGTATCGGCGCCCGCATCATGGGCCTCGAAGAGGCCGCGGGTCAGGTCGCCCCAGTGGTAATTCTTGATGGTCGGATCGATGGAGGCAGGCGCGGTGCGCGGCACGGAGGCGATATGCAGATGCGCGCCCCTTTCCTGCACATCGGGCGGGATCACGTCGATCCACGGGATCGCATAGACGATCAGCCTGTTGTCGCAATCTTCCGGTCGGCGCGAGCCGAAAATGCGCGGCCTGCCGCGGGTACAGATCATCGCGACATAGGAATTCTTCAGATCAGACAAGGCGACGCACCGCATGGCGATCTCGCCGATTTCGGTCATAGAATAGGAGGGCGAAAGCCTGAGCCCCTTCAGTGAGCGCTCGAACCGGTCGAGATGATCCTGGAGGCGGAAGAAGGCGCCGTCACGGACGTGGACGACGTCATAGGTGACGTCCGATCGGGTAAAGCCCCAGTCCAGAACGGAAATGACCGCTTGCCCGGCCGGGACGAACATCCCGTCGCAAAATGCGGCACCTTTCGAGAAGTCGGCAGTCATGCGTTGGGAGCCTTGGGTTGAGATTTTCTATGCTCGAAACCGATGTTAAGAAACTGACAAAAATTTTGCGGCCGTGCAAGTTAATTTTCTCAGAAGAAATTTATTGACAGAACGGAAAGAGAATGAAAATTAAAAAGCAGGCCGATATCAGGCGCTTTCCGGCTCTGACGCTTGTCGGATTGGATATTTTCTCGGGATGGAATTTTCATGGAAGAAAAATTTGAGAAACGCCGCCTCGGCACCACGGTACTCGAAGCGACAGCGCTCGGCCTCGGCACCACGGCGATCGGGGGCCTCTATTCCGCCACCAGCGAAAGCGCGGCCGAGGAGACGATGGAGACGGCCTGGAAGCTTGGCGTCCGTTTCTTCGACAGCGCCCCGCAATATGGTAACGGCATGGCCGAGCAGCGCCTCGGCGCTTTCCTGAAGACCAAGCCGCGCGGCGACTATGTGCTCTGCACCAAGGTCGGCCGCCTGTTGCGCCTGCCGGAAAACACGCAAGGCGAGGACGCCTATTACAAGGGCACCCCGCCGGAGCGCCCGGTCTTCGACTTCAGCTATGACGGTGTGATGACCTCGGTCGAGGAAAGCTTGAAGCGTCTCGACACCGATAGGATCGACGTTCTCCATATCCATGACCCTGACAATCACTATGCTCAAGCCATCGATGGCGCCTACAAGGCGCTCGACCGGTTGCGTTCCGACGGCACGATCGGGGCAGTCGGGGCCGGCATGAACCAGAGCGAGATGCTGGCCGAATTCGCTCGCAACGGCAATTTCGACTGCTTCCTGCTTGCCGGCCGCTATACGCTCTTGGAACAGGGCGCGCTGCGCGAACTGCTGCCGCTCTGCGTTAAGAAGAATATCTCGATCATCATCGGCGGCGTCTACAATAGCGGCATCCTCGCCAATCCGGCAGCGGGCGCCAAGTTCAACTATCAGGATGCCGACAAGGACCTGATCGAGCACGCGCTGAAGCTGGAAGCGGTCTGCCTGCGCCATGGCGTGCCGCTGAAGGCTGCCGCGATCCAGTTCCCGCTCGCCCATCCGGCGATCGCAACCGTGCTGACCGGGGTCAGAAGCCCCGAAGAGATGATCGAGAACGCCGCTCTTTTCCGCCAGGAAATTCCGGCCGCACTCTGGCAGGAGCTGAAGGCCGAGGGCCTGATCTCTGCCGAAACGCCGACGGCGTGATCGCCATGCGCCGCGTGATCGATGCGCATCAGCATTTCTGGGATCTTGCCACCGGCAGCTATCCCTGGATGGAGGGCGAGGAGATGAGCCCGCTCCGGCGCGACTACCGCCCCACCGATCTCCTGCCCCTGATGGCCGCTTCCGGCGTGGATGCGACCATCCTCGTGCAATGCCGTCACGACCTTGCTGAGACGCGCGACTTCCTGGCGATCGCCAAAGCCCATGATTTTGTTGCCGGCGTCGTCGGCTGGGTCGATCTCCTGGCCGATGACGTCGCAGCGCAGATATCAGCGCTGCGGCTACTGCCCGGCGGTGACAAGCTGGTCGGCATCCGCCACAATGTCCATGACGAGGCCGATGCCGAATGGCTGCGCCGATCCGCCGTTCAGCGCGGCGTCTCGGCCGTCTTCGAGGCCGGGCTGACCTTCGATCTTCTGGTGCGAGCGCGCGAGCTGCCGGCCGCAATCGATCTGGTCGGCCTCTTTCCGAACGGGCGTTTCGTGCTCGACCATATGGCAAAGCCCCCGATCGCTTCGGGCTTTTCAAGCTTCTGGGAAGCCGGCTTCAAGGCGCTTGCAAGCAATGCCAATGTCTGGTGCAAGGTCTCGGGCCTGGTGACTGAGGCCGACTGGACCCGTGCGGTGCCCGAAGATTTCGATCCCTATCTGCAGATCGCGCTCAAATGTTTCGGCCCCGACAGGCTGATCTTCGGTTCCGACTGGCCGGTCGCAACCCTTGCCGCCTCCTACTCAGAGGTCAAGACAATCGCCTCGCGGCTGACGGCCGCCGCCCCCGAGATTGCCGATCGTTTCTTCGAAGGCAACGCCACCGACGCCTATCAGCTTTCAACAGACGGATTTTCGAGATGAGCATCAATATCAAGAACGGCACATGGCTGAACGAGCCCAAGAGCTTCGACGCTGCCGATACCAGCCTGACGATGACGACAGATGAGAAGACCGATTTCTGGCGCGAGACCTATTACGGCTTCAAGCGCGACAGCGGCCATTTTCTCGGCTTTCCCACCGCCGACGGCTTTACCGCCAAGATCCGCATCCAGGGCGAATTCCGCACGCTCTACGATCAGGCCGGTCTGATGGTGCGCATCGACGAAGAGCGCTGGGTCAAGACCGGCGTCGAATTCACCGACGGCGAACTTTTCCTCAGCACCGTCATCACCGACGGCAAGTCCGACTGGTCGGTATCGCAGCCCTTCAAGGAGCTCGAGGATTTCTATATCCGCATCACGCTCGCCAAGGGCGCCATGCGCATCCAGGCCTCGCGCGACGGCAGCTTCTGGCCGCTTCTTCGCCTCGCGCCCTTCCCCGTTGCCGAGACCTACCAGGTCGGCCCGACCGCCTGCACGCCGGAGCGGAGCGGCCTTGCGATCCGCTTTTCGGAATTCGAGATCGGCCCCGCCATCACCAAAGACCTTCACGACCTGACCTGAGGACGCAACATGCTCATTGGTATCGACCCGATCCTGAATGCCGATATTCTCTATGCGCTGCGCGCCATGGGCCACGGCGACGAAATCGTCATCGCCGACGGCAGCTTTCCTGCCCAGACGGTGGCCAAGCGGCTGATCCGCATGGAAGCGGCCGATCTGCCGCGCATGCTGAAAGCCGTACTGTCAGTCATGCCCGTCGATGAATCCGAACCCGATCCCGTCATCGGCATGGAAGTGATCGACGAACCCGACACGATCGTGCCGGCGCATGTGGCGATCCAGGAGGCTCTCGACGCACTATCAGGTGAGCCGGTCAAACTCGCCCGCGTCGAACGCTTCGCCTTCTACGACCGCGCAAAGGGAGCCTTCGCCGTCATTTCCACTGGCGAAACGCTGTTCTATGGCAATGTCATCATCCGCAAGGGCACGGTCAATCTCGGCGGCAATTGACCAAGACGAGGCCTATGCCGCCGTTCTCAATTCCGATAGCCGCATAAATTAAAGCCGCTTCCAGGACCGAATTCTGGGAGCGGCTTTTGGCGCGTCTAATATAGCGCATTCAAAGAAACGTCACGATCGGGCGTCGATCACGCCGCCGTAGTGGCCTCGGCGGTGCTGAGCGCAAGATCGGTTACCTCGCCGGTCGAGGCATAGCCGGAGACGAGTTCGGCGAGCATCGCGCGAGCGGCCGGGATATCGTTGCGATCGAGCGCCGTGTCGAGCGCTTTCAGGCGCTTGGAAAGATCCGACCAGGATAGGAAATCCTCGCGCGCCTTCATAATGCGCGGGTGCTCGGTCTTTTCCGGATCGTCGCCGATCAGGAGCTCCTCGTAAAGCTTTTCGCCAGGACGTAGCCCGGTGACCGAAAGCTCGATGTCGCCTTCAGGATTGTCGTCGCTGGCCACCGTCAGGCCCGAAAGCTCGATCATGCGTCGCGCCAGGTCGGCGATACGCACCGGTTCACCCATGTCGAGCAGGAACACATCTCCGCCCTCTGCCATGGCGCCTGCCTGGATAACGAGTTGCGAAGCCTCCGAGATCGTCATGAAATAGCGGGTAATGTCGGGATGGGTCAGTGTTACCGGCCCGCCATCCCGGATCTGCTGGCGAAACAGCGGCACGACGGATCCGGAGGAGCCAAGCACGTTGCCGAAGCGGACCATCGAGAAATTGGTACGAGTGCGGCCGGCCGGCTGCTCCGCCGAGAGCGCCTGCAGCACCATTTCGGCAAGCCTTTTGCTGGCGCCCATCACGTTGGTCGGGCGCACCGCCTTGTCGGTGCTGACCAGCACGAAATTGGCAACGCCGCATTTTTCGGCCGCCTGGGCAGTCAAGAGTGTGCCCATCACGTTGTTCTTGATGCCTTCGACCGCGTTCTGCTCCACGAGCGGCACATGTTTATAGGCAGCGGCGTGATAGACTGCCTGTGGCCGCCAGCTCGTCATGATGTGCTGCATGCGATCGCTGTCACGCACCGAGCAGAGGATCGGTACGATCTGCGCCTTCTGCTGGTCGTAAACCTCCGCAAGCTTCTGCAATTCGCCATGGATGGCATAGAGGGCGTATTCGTTCTGCTCAACGAGGATCAGATGCGTCGGACCGCTGCGCAGGATCTGGCGGCAGAGTTCGCTGCCGATCGAGCCGCCGGCACCGGTCACCATCACCACCTTGCCGAGCGTCGCCTTATCGAGCAGTCCCTGCTGAGGGGCGACGGCCTCTCGTCCGAGAAGATCCTCGATTTCCAGTTCACGAATATCGGAAACGGCGATGCGGCCCTGGGCGAGTGCAGTCAGATCCGGCAGCGTGCGCACATTGACCCGCGCCTTGCGGATCTGCTCGAGAATCTCGTTGCGTCGCTGGCGCGACACCGAGGGCAGAGCCAGAAGTACATTGTGAACACCGAGCGTAGTGACGATCTCGGGAAGGTCGGCGGGATCATAAATCGGCAGTCCGCCCATAATGCCGCCCCGAAGCTTCGGATCGTCATCGAGATAACCGACAACGTTGAGTTCGGTACTGGTGGTGAGTGCTGCTGCGAGCTGACGGCCGGAACTGCCGGCGCCATAGATCAGAACCTTGGCCAGGGTGTTCTTGTGCAGGATGCGCTGATAGGTGTCACCAAGCCAATAGCGGATGCCGAGGCGGGAAAGGCCGATTGCGATCAGCAGCAGCAGAGGCTGCAGGATACCGACCGTGCGCGGAATGCCGGGAACGCTGAGTGCGGTAAAGATGCTGGCAAAGGCGATTCCGTAGATCGCAATTGCTTTCAGGACGGCAAGAAAAGCGGCAATACCAGCATAACGGAAGATCGCCCGGTACATGCCCATGACGATGAAGATCGGCAGCGCCAGACAGAGGGATACGAAGACCGCAAGCCACTGAACGCCGGTCAGTACAGTCCATTCGTTCAGGCGGAAACAATAAGCAAGCCAGATGGTAAGTACACAGAGGCTCGAATCGACAATCAATGCAAGGATACGCTTGGCCGGGCGTGGCATTGCCAGAAGCGGCCCGACGAGTGCCTGCATCGATATCCAGGACCGGCCGGTCTTTGATCGGTCGCTCGAGGGAGCGTCATGCATGTCTATACTGTCCACTCAACATTCGAGCCTGACCTCTTCTTGTCCTTTTCCATCTCAAGAGCAACCGAAATAATTACCGGTCGCGCAAGCAATCTGTTTATAACCTCTGGTCGTAACCTCAATGGGTTATGCCCTTGCTGCCCAATACCTTACCGACGGTCATCGCCAGAATGCGCATGTCCATGAAGAAGGAGCGGCGCTTGAGATAATCAACGTCGAATTTGACCTTTTCCGGGATGGGCAACTCATCGCGACCATTGACCTGTGCCCAGCCTGTCAGGCCAGGCAGCAAGGCATCGACACCTTCTGCCGTGCGCAGCGCGATCAGATCGTCCTGATTATAGAGCGCCGGCCTGGGACCGACGAAGCTCATATCACCCTTCAGGATGCACCAGAGTTGCGGCAATTCGTCGAGGCTCGACTTGCGCAGGAAACCGCCGATCGGGGTCAGGTAGCGCGCGGGATCATCGAGCAGATGCGTGGCGACCGTCGGCGTATCGATCCGCATGCTGCGGAATTTCGGCATCCTAAAGAGCTTGTTGCGCTGCCCGACCCGGTTCGACCAGTAAAGCGCCGGTCCTGGTGAAGTCAGCCGCACGCAAAGGGCCACGATCCCGATCGGGATGATGAGGATCAGGGTTGCCACCAGCGCCAGGAAAAGATCCACCACCCGCTTCAATTCTGCCCTCGCTTCACCGTACTTTTCATAGCCTTCAATCCTTCATCCTGCCCTATCGTTTGCGGCCAATTCCCGTCAACGGCTCTTTCCGGCCGTCTTGTGTGTTAAGCCTTGTTTCGTAAGCATTTGCGGCAATTCAGCCACCGCTCGTTCCGCATTGTATCCCTACAAGACGTTGAAATATCGATTGTCTTTCTCTATTACGGAAGTGAAATTGTGTTTCATTTCCGATACTGGCCCCTTGATTGCTGGGGACATCCTCTCGCTTTCACTTTGCGGACCCGGCACGAATGCTCTTAGTGGCTCATTCAGAACCTTTTCCTTCCCCAATGAACAATGACAGCAGGCGGATATCGACGTGGTCTAGGCGCTTTCACGCCCGACGTTCGCCTGGACTCTTCTGCCTCGCAAGCGCCATCAACATCGGCCCAAGCGAGAATTCGCCCCTTACTCCTTTTCGGGTAAGATCACGCAGATATCCACCCGGTGAGTTGATATGGGTGGCCCGCTCCAGCATGCAGGCAACGACGATTGCTGTAGTATCCCGGCCGAGACTGTCGCAGGCTGACTGATAGGTTTCTGGTGTGATCCCCAGCATAGAGCGGACGGTGACGGCAGCGGTTATGAGATCCCGCCAGCCTGAGATCGAGCCTCCCTGAGCATAGTCACGGATCTGGGGGCAAGCCTGTAATACGAGCGCGAGAGGGAATATCTTCTGAGGTTCTTTGATCTGCGTCAGTTCAAGTTTTGCTGGTAGCGGTTCGTTTTCTGACGGTGCGATGGATTCTAATTCATAAGAGTCTATTTCTGAACTCTGTATGTGCGGTTCATTTTGAACCACACTGGCGCTCGGTTTTTGGAAATTATCGAAATTCGTCAACAGTTTGACGATATCGGCGCGCAGCTCTTCGAGCTTTAGCCGCACCTGTTCGAGATCGCGCACATCCGGTTTGCGTGAAAGGCTGGTCAGAAGATTGTTATAGGCAGACTGGATCTGATCCCAATTGCCGGGCACGCCCTCATCAACTGCGGCGTCGATCAGCTTGCGGATATCGCGGCGGCAGATCGTCAGCCGCTCACGGGCACGGCGCAATGCCAGCCGGTCGGCTTCGATCTTCTCGGCCATGGTGGACAATTCATCGCTGCGGGCAAGAAGCGGTGCCAGGCTGAAGCCATAGGCCTCCTCCAGTTCACCCGAGCTTTTTCGGCGGGCAAAACGTTTGCCGTTGGCGCTGTCCTTGCGGATGATCAGGCCAACATCGACGAGGGCCGAAAGATGCCGGCGCAGCGTGGTGACTGCAATGCCATGCGCCCTGGTGATCAGCTGGCGATTGGAGGGAAAGACGATCATGTTCGCGTCGCCGGAGAGTTTGTTTTCCGGATAGAAGGACAGAAGCGCGTTCAGAACGGCAAGTGCACGGTCTGAAATATCGAGCAACGGACGGGCTTCGCAGACATCGCGAAACACTTTCCATTTATCGACTGATCGATCTGGTTTTACTGATTCGGCCTGAAGCTGTCCTCTCATCAAGGCAAGCGACATCGGCCGCCGCCCAAAAGGCGTCGTGACGATACCCGTATCCATCGTGGTTCACCTTATACAAAGGCAAATTTCCAGCGCCCGCCAAAACGGCGTTCAAAAACCTTGACAGTGATTCCGGGAAGTGCGATTCTCTAGGTGCTAAACGAGAGAAGAGGGCTTCCGGATGTTTTGTTCGGGGGCCTTTTTCTTTGCCTATTGGCTCCTTTTCCTAACAGTCAAATGCGTGTCAGCGGCTTAGACCGCCAACAGTTATTGTTGTGACCTGACGGCGCCGAACTCTTCAAAGAGCTCATCCAGTCGGGTCGTGAGATAATCGGCAAATTCGGGCACCATCCGTTCATCGAAGGTGATGCGTGTTTTCTTGCCGGAGCGGTCGATCTGCGCGGCCTTCTGCCCCTGCCGGGTTTTCCAGACATCGCCTGCGGCCTTCTTCTGATCGCGTGTCGTCATTCTTGAAAGCACACGCTGCAGGCGCTGATCGCTTTCAAGATCGGCAAAGGCATCGTCGCCGATGATTGCATCGACCTTCTTAGGTGACGAGGTAATGGCATCGACAAGCGCAAGCCAGCGTGCGCGACCTGCCTTGGGAGCTGGACCGATCGCGAGGATCACGTTCTGCGGCACGCCGCGCGCAACAGAAATGTAGCGACTGAGATCGGCCTTGTCGGTCGAGAGTGCCGCCATGATGACGGCGCGCTGATAACCGGCCTCTTCCAGACGATGGGCAAAAAGTGCCTTCTCGATGAAAGAGAGATCCTGACGGTCAAGATTTTCCTTGCCCTGGGCGATGACAAGCTCGTTGTCGCTGAGGCTTTGGACGATCGCCTTGACCTTGATTCCGAGTTTTGCCGCAGCGCGCAGGCGACGACGGCCATAAGCGATCTGGTAATGCCCGTCCTTTTCTGGATCTGGACGCACCAGGATCGGCACTTTCTGACCGTGCTCGGAAATACTCGTCACCAGCGCATCGAAATCGGCATCACGATCGATCGGGATACGATCGCTGATCGAGGAATTGGAAATATCCGAGGGCGTGATTTCCAGAATGGAAAAGCCCGCTGAAATCTGCGCCTGCAGGCGGTTTGCAGTTCGCGCCGCCTCTGTCATTTCCTGGAGCGATGCGCCCATGGCTGATACCGCGCCGCTGCGCACCCGGTCCGGATTCTTCTCCGCACCGGCCGATGGGACCGGAGTATCGGTCTTGCGCATGAAGATCGAATTGACTGTATCACGTCTGCTCATCAATTCGCTCCTTTCCGATCATCTGGGTCACGCCAATCAGGCGCCGTTGGGAGCTCCCAACACACTTGAAGATGACCGATGAGTGGATGGATTTCCGGACGGTCGCGGCAGGACGGAATATTCTGTTGGGAGCTCCCAACACATGAGCCGACTGGCCAAGGCTGCGCAGACCGTTGTCGACGGGGCGGTTCGTCATGTGCGCCCCCATGCCTGGCGGATCAGCATCTCGACCTCGCCATTGACGGCATCGAGCGCTTCCATCGCGCGGTCATAGGTCGAGCGTGTCAGGTTCTCTCGACCGATTTCGTAGAGTGTCTGCTTGGTAAGGCCGGCATCGGAGACCGCGGCCGATTTCACCATCGCATTGATCATGACGTGATCGTCGAAAAGATTGCGCAGGAGAGCGGCGACCTTGGTCTGCGGCGCATCCTGTGGCTCATAACGGGTGAGCAGATAACGGATGAAATCGTAATTGAGCTCACCGCCGGCTTCGCGCACGACAGCGAGGAGATCGTGGGTCATCAGCAAGAACTGGCTCATAGAGGCCACGTCAAGCATTTGCGGATGTACAGTGACGATCATCGACGTCGCTGCGCAAAGGCCACTCAATGTCAGATAACCGAGTTGCGGCGGGCAATCGAGCACCACGACGTCATAGTTGTCCGCGACATCGTCAAGCGCCTTGGCGACGCGCATGAAGAATACGCCTTCGCCATCCCGTGAACCATGCATCAACGCGCGCGGCGTCGTATGTTCGAACTCCATCAGTTCGAGATTGCCGGGAATGAGATCCAGTCCGTCGAAATAGGTATTGCGCACGACCTCGGAGAGCGGGCGGCGCTCTTCGTCGTAGCGGATCGCCGCGTAGAGCGTCTCGTTGGAGCGCACATCCGTTTCCGGCATCACGCCGAGCATGGCAGACATGCTGGCCTGCGGGTCGAGATCCAACGCCAGAACGCGGTAGCCCTGCAGGGCGAGATATTGCGCAAGATGGACCGACGTTGTGGTCTTGCCCGAACCACCCTTGAAATTGGTGACGGCGATCACTTGAAGATGCTCGTTCTCCCGGCGTCGCGGCAGGAACTCGTGCGCCTCTCGTCCCCTTGCGGAGGCAGCAAGCAGGGCACGCAGCTCGTTGAGCTGACGCAGTGAATAGAGGCGCCTTCCATTGGTGCCGACATCGGGTTGCGGACCTTCGCCGGCAAGGGTCATCTTGCGTAAGGTGGAATCCGACACGCCGATCAGCTTGGCCGCCTCGCCCGAGGTAAAGCGGCGGAGAGTCTTGCTCGCTGTCGGCGGAAACAGGGCTTCGCTGATCGCCTGCAGCTGCGAACTGATTGTCGACGCATGGGCGCCGATCGTCTCATCGACGCTACGCTGAAGGGTCCGAGAAGTCCTTTGTGGCTTGCTCACGCTCTAATCTTTCATCACGGAAAAACACCAGAAACGGCTGTTTATCCGTGACGATTACCGATCGGAGCGATTCTGGCAAGGTACTGCGGAGAAACATGACCTTAGCCGCACCGGCCACGATCATGAGTTTACGACAGAAGGATTACAATTTCGCCTTATATCTCCGTCAGTTAACAGAAATCCGATTCGCTGTTGAAAGCTGTGTGATCCTCACATCAATTTTGGGATCGAGATGGCAAAGCATGCGTTTTGGTCTCGCAGGCGGCGCTTGCCGCATCCCATTGAGAAGAATCAGCTATTGCCGATTCCGAACCTTTGCCGGCGAAAGATCCGATAACCGGAGGCTGAAAAGAGCCGGCCGGCGCAACTCTATGGGCGTGGACGGCAATGAGAAGCGTTCTCGTCAACCGAGATCCGAGTGAAGGGATCGTCGGGTTGCTGCCCGAACGCGGAGCGGATGGAGGCGAAAGGCCTCCCCCCGCCAGTTTCTGACGGGAAACCCACCAAAATCGGACGAAGGAGTGACAGAATCAATCTGCGCGCTTGATTCCGTATCGCCGAAAGACTTGAGAAAAAACAGGGCGTTAGCAATACGCCAGATCTACCGTAAGCAACCCATTTGAGACAGGGTTCGAAGTCCTTCAGAGAACTATTCTTATAGAAGATGTCGCGGATTTGCGCAATGATCAGCCTGCTTTTGTCCTCTGTCGGGCGAGCAGTCGCAGGCCATGTCCTGCAAGCCGCTCTCGGCCTATCCGCGGAATATGTAGCCGGCAATCGAAGCCGGTTTCATCTCGATCGAGAAGCCTGGCAGCGTCGGCGGCATATAGGCGGCGTCCTTGATGATGCAGGGATCCAGGAAATGTTCGTGCAGGTGATCGACATATTCGATGACGCGGCCATCCTTGGTGCCTGATACCGCCACATAATCGATCATGGACAGGTGCTGTACATATTCGCAGAGCCCGACGCCGCCGGCATGCGGCCAGACCGGCAGGCCGAATTTGGCGGCGATCAGCAGCACGGCCAGGACCTCGTTCAGCCCGCCCATGCGGCAGGAATCAATCTGCACGATGTCGATCGCGCCCTCGGCGATGAACTGCTTGAACATGATGCGGTTCTGGCACATCTCGCCGGTTGCGACCTTTACCGGGGAAATGCCCTGGCGGATTTTGCGGTGGCCGGCGACATCGTCAGGGCTCGTCGGCTCCTCGATGAAGAAGGGTTTGGCGAAGGCGAGCTGCTTGACCCAGTCGATCGCCTGGCCGACGTCCCAGACCTGGTTGGCGTCGATCATCAGGTAGCGATCCGGGCCGATCACCTCGCGGGCGATCCTCAAGCGACGGATATCGTCCTCAAGATCGCGGCCGACCTTCATCTTGATATGGTTGAAACCGGCATCGATCGCCTCCTGGCAGAGACGCCGCAGCTTCTCGTCTTCATATCCCAGCCAGCCAGCCGATGTCGTGTAGCAGGCATAGCCTTCCTTCTCGAGCGTGGCGATGCGCTCCGCCTTGCCGGCTTCGGCCTTTTTCAGGATGGCGATCGCCTCCTCGCGCGTGAGCACGTCGGTCAAATAACGATAGTCGATGATATCGGCAATTTCCTCGGCCGACATCTCGGCGACAAGGCGCCAGACAGGCTTGCCGGCCTCCTTGGCGAGGAGATCCCAGACGGCATTGACGATCGCCCCTGTCGCAAGATGGATCGCGCCCTTCTCAGGGCCGATCCAGCGCAACTGGCTATCGCTCGTCAGATGCCGCCAGTATTTGCCGGGATGAGCGAGCACATCGGGAAGCTCGGTGCCGACGACGAGATGGCGCATGGCCTCGATCGCCGCGCAGCAGATATCGTTGCCGCGGCCGATGGTGAAGGTCAGGCCATGACCGGATAGATCCTCCCTATCTGTATCGAGGATCACATAGGCGGCGGAATAATCGGGATCGGGGTTCATCGCATCGGACCCGTCAAGGCTTTGGGAGGTGGGAAAGCGAAGGTCGAAGACACGGAGATCGGTGATGCGGGTCATGGTATTCCTCCCGTTCGAGTGGCCGGTATGCGGTTCCTACAATATGGTTCCCGCAAGGAAGCCGGCTTCCGCAGAAGCCGGTCCGCGCGAAAGGCTCAGATCGTCCAGCCGCCGTCGATGGCGTAGGCTTGGCCCGATGTGTAGGTGGCGCCGGCAAGATAGACGGCGAGATCGGCGATCTCTTCCGGCGAGCCGAGGCGGCCCATCGGCTGGCGGGCGATGAAGGCGGCGCGGGCCGTGTCGTAATCGCCTTGGGCGCGCATGCGGTCCTGCAGCGAGGGGCTTTCCACCGTGCCGGGGCAGATGCAGTTGCACCGGATGCCCTGAGTGACGTAATCGGCGGCGACCGACTTGGTGAGCCCGATCACAGCGGCCTTGGTGACGCCGTAGGCGAAGCGGTTCGGTACGCCCTTGATGCTGGAGGCGACCGAGGACATGTTGACGATGGCACCGTCCTTGCGCTCCAGCATGCCGGGCAGAACGGCGCGGATGGTGCGGATCATCGCCTTGACGTTGAGGTCGAATGCGAATTCCAGGTCGGCGTCCTTCATCTCGAGCACGGAACCGTTATGGACGGTGCCGGCGCAGTTGAAGAGTACGTCGACGGCACCGATCTCGGCCACCAGCGCATTGACGGCATCCTCGTCGAGGACATTGAGCTTGTGGGTGGAAAGCTTGGCCTCCGTAGCGAGTGTCGCGAGCGCATCGGTATTGATATCGGTCGCATGAACCTTGGCGCCGGCAGCGACGAAGGCGAGCGCCGTTGCGCGGCCGATGCCCTGTCCGGCTGCGGTAATGAGAACGGTCTTGCCGGAAAGATTGCTTGTCATGTCATGGCCTCTTCAAGGGAATTGCTGCGGTGGAGTTGGAAATATCTGGAAAGGAGCGGTCAGAATGAAGGCCGCACGGCAACGTGCCTGACAAGGCAGTATGGCGTTCGTGCAGGCGGTCACGATCTCCATGCAATGCATGGCCTTCCTCCCTCTCCCGTTATCCTTTTTTTGTCTCGCCTTGGCGAGCTTTTCGGGAACTGCGGTCGTTCGGCTTCAGAACCCATGCCGAACGACATAATCAGATTTAATTTGTCTGTTTATAGACAAACAGACGATGCCCCTATGGTCAAGCGCGAACTTTTTCTTTTCCGTGCCTGCGTCTGCGTATATGCAGAATGCTATTCACAGGAGGGAAGAATGGAGACCGAAGAGGCAGATCGCTATCGCGCTCCGGCGCTCGACAAAGGTCTCGACATTCTCGAACTTCTGGCCGGCGTCGATAGCGGCCTAACACAGGCCGAAATCGCCAAGCGGCTGGAGCGCAGCCCGAACGAATTCTACCGTATGCTCGACCGTCTGGTGAAGCGCGGTTACGTCACACGGCTCGATGGCGACCGTTATTCCCTGACACTGAAACTTTTCGGACTGGCGCAGCTGCATCCGCCAGTCCGCCGGCTTGCCTCCTATGCGACGCCGCTGATGCGCGATCTTGCGCAGCGCTCCCGTCAGGCAAACCATCTGGCAGTGTTCGACCGGGGCTCTGCCGTCGTCATCGCCCAGCAGGAAGCGCCCGACTACTGGGGCCTGTCGATCCGTGTCGGCTCTCATATCAGCCTTTTCGACACCGGCTCCGGCCATGTGCTGCTGGCTTTCCGCAGCGACGAGGAGCGGGAGATGATGATCTCGGAACATGTGCGCAGCCGCGAGGAGGTCGATCTCGGCGGCGAATTCTACGAGCGGCTGAACCAGATCCGCGAGCGCGGCTACGAAATGATGGCGAGCGCCCAGACGGCCGGCGTCTATAATCTCTCGGCACCGGTTCTGGGACCTGACGGACGCGGCATTGCCGCACTTACCTGCCCCTATATTGCACTCGTCAACGCACCAGCGGCACCTGATATCACCCAAGCGATCGCCATGGTTCAGAAGACCGCGGCCGAGCTTTCCGCTCTCGCCGGCGCTACGATCGCAACTGCACCTTAGATCACACCAGAATTTTTATTTGAACAATCCATTCACCAGGGATAGGTTGCTGCCAACCACTCTTTGGAGGAAAAGAGCGTGTTCATCGATACACATCTGCATGTCATCGACCGGTCGGCGCTGAGCTATCCCTGGCTCGCCAATGTACCGGCACTCGACCACGACTTTCTCTACCGGACCTATGCGACTGAGGCCAAGCGCTGCGGCATCGCCAAAGTGTTGCACATGGAGGTGGATGTCGATCCCGTCATCATGCAGGCCGAGACCGACTATGTCGCTCGCCTCGGCGATCTGGTGGCTGGCGCCATCGTCTCCTGCCGGCCGGAGGAGGAGGGTTTCGCCAGCTATCTGGAACGTCAGAAAGCCGACCCCTTTGTGAAGGGCTTCCGGCGGGTTCTGCATGTCGTGCCTGACGATATGTCGGATGGCGCGCTCTTCCGCGAGAATATCAGGCGTCTTGCCGGCACCGGCCTGACTTTCGACCTCTGCACCCTGCCGCATCAGGTCGCCAAGGTGACCGCACTTGCCGATGCGGCACCCGATGTACAGTTCGTGCTCGATCATTGCGGCAACCCGGATATCAAGTCCGATGCCTTCGAGCCCTGGAGCCGCGGCATAACCGAGATTGCCCGCCGGCCGAACGTGATCGCCAAGATTTCCGGCATCGTCACCAATGCCGATCCGGCAAGCTGGACGGCGGAAAATCTCAGGCCCTATATCGAGCATGTCATTTCAAGCTTCGGCTGGGATCGTGTCGTCTGGGGCAGCGACTGGCCGGTCTGCACGCTGGCAGATGGGCTTTCAACCTGGGTTGCGGCCACGCAGGCCGTGTTGTCCGGCACCGGACAGACAGAGCGTTCGAAACTCCTTCACGCCAATGCTGAGCGGCTTTGGAAGCTCTGAATTTATTGTGAGTGCACATCGCACAAAAGTGTGAAGTGGTCTGCGACGGCGACATGTGCAGAAAAAATTGAAGGCGTCTCCAGCGAGACTGAGGGATCGCGACAGGCTTTAGCGCCTGCGAATTCACGCTTTCAGACCGAGTCCGGCGGAATTCTAGTTTGAGGTGATCTGTTACCACGTGCAATCCGTAAGGGCTCTCGGATGGCGCGATGTTTTGGCTCAGCCGAAATACCATCCAAACAATTGCTAGGTTGATCTAACTCGGCTAAAAGTTGTCGTTGCCGGCCGTGTAAGTTGTTTGGCCGGTTTCCGCAGGAGGGAATATCAGATGAAAGAAGAACCGCATACCGTGGACGTTCACGTCGGCAAGACGATCCGCATACAGCGACTGCTGAGAAAGGTTTCTCAGACGGAACTGGGCGATCGTGTTGGCGTGACCTTCCAGCAGATCCAGAAATACGAAAAGGGCTCCAATCGTGTTTCCGCCAGCATGCTCGTCGAAATCGCCGGCGCACTCAGCGTCGATGTCAGAACTTTCTTCGACGACCTGACGGCACCAGCCGGCAACGCCAATGATAATCCCGCCCCGAGCGAAGAATTCATTATCTCGCGTGAAGGCGTCCAGCTCAACGCTGCTTTCTTCTCGATCAAGAATGAGCAGCTTCGCAAGAAAATCCTCAAGCTCGTTCAGGCAATCGCCAGCACCGAGCAGATGGAAGCCGACGCAGCGGAATAATCCGTCGGCCTGATTTTCAAGCGCTCAGTCGCACCGGTATTTGGATCAATGGCGATCGATCACGATCAGATTTTCGCCAGCGTCCTTCATTGCAATCTTGGCTTTGCTGCCGACGAGTTTTTCGAGGTTCGCATCGAGTTCCCTGTCTGGATCGATGCCGTCCCAATCGATGACGACCTGCAGCAGCGCCATGTTTGTCAGGTGCATGAGATTGCGCAGCTGAAGCTTTTCAGCCTCGTCCTTGGCTGCCGACAGCAGCCGGAAGAGCCTTGCGTATTCTCTGCTGGCACCCTCTTCCCGTTTTTCGAACATCGTTTCCCGCCCTCAACAACAGTGGAATCTCCACCGAACGCATCTTCGGCGTTGGACCGTTATTCGAGCGTTACAGGGCGCATCTGCTGCGTGACTTCGGTCTGCAGCAGATCGAAATGCGAGGTTGCTGCAAAGCTCCAGTCACGCTTGGTTGACGCAAATTCGCCCTTCTCCAGCCAGGACAGCACCAGTCGCGCATCGGCGCGCTTACGCTCGACGCGGTTGGCACGGATTGCCGCCAGGATGAGGTCGCGCCGGGGCTTGCGGGCAAAGTGGCTCTCTTCGACTACTTTGGCATAGGTGCGCTCGGAAAAATGCAGGAAGCGACCAGCAAGCAGGAGCTTCTTGCGCTCGCTTGTGGTTATCTCTCCCCTGGCAAAAAGGCCTTCGATGGTCGGTTCGAAATCGACCCAGGGAACAGAGAGCGGCAGCCAGCCAAGTTCCTGCGGCGCATGGACCAGCGCCACGGCTTCGTCATCCATGAGATCGCCGGCTTCGTAATCCTCGTAGATCGAGCCGATGCCGACCATGCCGAAGGCGGAACATTCGGCAGCGCGCAGTGCCCCCATGCTGGAGCCGCCCGCAATGGCGACGCCCTTTTCCAGCGCGAAGAGAATTTCCTTGTGCCAGACGGAGGGCAAATCGCCGAAATAGCCATCGATCAGGCCGATCGCGGTCGCCCCTTCATGCACGGCCCTCAGAACATCGCCGCAGGCGGCAGGCGGACGAAAATCGATATCGGGATGTTGCTTACACGCATCCGCAATCTCGCTTGCAAGGCTCGGACCGACGAACAGTATCTTCATGCCGCGGCTTCCCGGATGACATTGACGGCTCTCAGGCCAAGCTGGATATACTGACCGCTGATATCGACCTCTAGGCCCGGCACGATGACGCGCACGACCGACACCGGAAGCGAAGGATGGGCGAACGGCACCGCTATGATCTGGGTAATGCCCGCCGCCCGCAGCCGGCCTGCAATGTGGCGGATCGTGTCCTGGATCGTCGCCGGGCGCTGCTGTCGCATCGGGAAGATCTTCAAAGCCGCGTCATCATTGCAGAGTTCGACCACCTGACGCATGCCGGCGCTGTGGTCGATCCGCTGGTAGATCTTCGGCGAAAAATCGTCGCGGCTGCCGGCAATCGCGGTCAACCGGCTCTGGGCCGCTTCTGTAATGGCGCGAAGGGCCGCGCGCACCGGATCGGGATGGCAGCCGCAACCGCCGCAGACCTGCGCCCAGCGGGCATCGACGCGATCGGAAAGATTGCCGGGAATGATGATAGCGAGAAAAGAGGGAACGCCGATATCGGTCGTCATGTCGATCAGCAGCAGGCGCATGCCGGCCTGACGGATACGATCGACCATCACGTCGATCACAGCATCGCCGAAGGCGAGCGGATCGATGCGGTTCTGTTTCAACTGTTCGGGGGATTTGAGCTGGGTGAGAGCCCAGGCATCGCGCTCAACGAGTTCGCATAAGCCATGCAGCACGGCTTCGGCCGGCGTATTGCCGGAGGCAAGTCCATCGCTTGACTGTTCGAAACCTGGCGGACGCTCGCCGCGATGGTCGAGCCCGACCAGCCACCAGGGCACGAAAGCAGTACTGCCTGACAGAAGATCGAAGCCGGAGCACCAGGGGATCTGGCCGGTACCGATTTCCTCGGGCGCGCAGCGCGCCACGCTGTCGAGGTCGATGATAGTCGCCCGCTCTGCCTTCATGGTCTCGACACTGGCCAGTGTCAGATCGGCCGGGGCGATTTCGGCGATGCGGGTCTCGATCGCCTCCATGGCCGCCGAGGTCATCGCCGCTTCCTTGTCGATACCCTTGCCCTGGAAGACCGACAGCGTGTGGCTGTTCGGTCGGGTGGCGAAGGCAACGGGAATGTTCAGCACGTCAAGGCCGGTCAGCAACCCGACACGGGTGATGCCGAATTCGCGCAGATGCGGCTTGATCGCCGCAAAGGTCTGCGCCGGGGTCATCGACCGGTCGTGGTAGCTGTTTACGCCTGCCGATGATCTGTTGAGGTCAGCGGCAAGCGTTTCGAGGTCGGCCAAAGCAGACATGCTGATCGGGCCCTTAGCGGAACCTCAGGGCATGCGTCAGGCTTTCGAGGCCATTTGCCGAAACGGTGAGTTCGTCCTGCTTGATGGATGCCTTGGCGGCGGCAGAGAAACGGAGTGCGGGGGCCTGGACTGCAGCGTTGGTTTCAACGGTCTTCATGATCTCTCCATATGGTTGGGCGGCTGACCGCCGTTAACCATTCGAAAAGAGCATTGCCTGCGTCATTTAAGCGTTACAGGCTTTGTTAAAAGGCCTGATATCAGGGAAGACCGGCCAGTTGCAGGCCTTTTATTAGTGGATCGGTGAAGGCCGGATCACGGTCGGGAATGAAATGGCGGATCTCGTCGCTGCGGAAATCGGGGAAGTTCTCCAGGACGACACGTGCGTAATTCCCGGCTTTTGCAGTATCGCCGGCCATCGCATGAGCGGCAGCAAGCAGGCGGGCTGTCGCCTGTTTCGATTTCACGGGCTCGAGGGCGTCGATCGCCTTCTCATATTCTTCACGCATGAAGTGGATGCCGCCGAGATTCCAGTAATAGTAGTCAGGCGGCAGCGGATTGAGCTTGAAGGCGGCGCGGCTGAGTTCCAAGGCCCGATCGAAATCGCCGTCATGGGACAGCGCATCGGAAAAATCGGCCAGGATGTCGGCATCGTTGGGATTGAGATCCTGAGCCTGCTGGAACGCATCGAGACTTTCCTCGAAGCGACGGCGGTAGAGCGCGACGAAGCCGAGTTCGCGAAAGGCGCGGCCACTGTTCGGATCGGTCTGGCGCGCCATTCTTGCGGCGCTATAGGCCTCGTCGAGCAGGTCGCGGTCGCGCATGCCGCGCACCAGCCATTCCATGCCAAGGGCACGGGACATACCGGCATGGGCCGGGGAGAAATTGTCGTAGCGATTGAGCGACGACTTGAACCATTTACGCGCCTGGCGCAGGTGCTGCAGGTCCGTCTGGGCGATCAGCCGTTTGCCTTCGAGGTAGAGGCGGTAGGCGGATGCAGGCACATCGCCGATCGGCATAGACAGCTCGTAGCGCTCGATCGTATCGGCAAGCGTCATGACGATGCGACGGGTCAGCTGGCTGAAGGCTTCGCTGATCTTCTGCATCGCGAAGGGGATTTCCACTGCCCAGAGCACTTCCGAGGTCGCCGTGCGCGTTAGCCGGCAGGTGGCATAGACATCCTCGTCACGACCCTGGATCGTAACATAGACAGCATAGTCGAAGGAAAGGTCGAGCGGGCCGACGGTCACGCGCGTCGGATCAAGCGCGCGGCTCAGCATTTCCAGGCTCGTATGGGCGGCAATCACCTTGAAGCCGCGCTGCTGGCTAAGGCCGATCGTGACGTCTTCGAGCAGCGCGCGGCCGACACGCTCCATCAGCGGATCGGTGAAGATGCTCTCCGGCGGCAGGATAACGATGCGCGGCTGGCCGGCCGGATCGATCAGCAGTTCCGACGCCGGGCGCGGACGTTCTGCAGGCGCGGCTGGCTGGACGGCAGAGAGGATGCCGAGTTCACGGGCAAGTGCAGTCGTCGCCTCGCCGGGTTCGATATCGAAATCGTCCTTGAGCTGACTGCGGCATTTCAGATAGGCCTGACGGGCACCCGCCAGGTCGTTCATATGGGCGTGGGCGCGCATCAGTGCGCGGCAGGCAATTTCATTGGCGGGATCGAGTTCGATCAACCGTTTGGCAAAGGCGATCTGTTCTTCGTCGGGGCGCTCGTCTTCGCTCTCCAGCAGTCGCACGAGATGGGCCGAGCGGGCTTCGTCGATCCGCTGGCGTTCGAAACTCAGCCAGTCCTCGGCGCCTTGCGTCGGCGATTTGACGCCTTCGAGCAATTCGCCGAGCAGGATGGTGCTTTCGTGCCGCCCGAGTACGTCCTTACGCTTGAGGATAGCGAGGTCGACCTGCCAGCCGGGTGCGAGGCCAAGATGGGTGCGCGTGGCGGTAAGCAGAGGCGGCAGCCCCTCGGGAATGCTCTGCTCGATACGCGAGAGAAGCTGGCGCAGGCTGCCGGCGCGCTTTTCGGGAAGTTCGGATTGCCAGAGCTGGCAGCGAATGGTTTCGCGATCCACCAATGGTTCGGGCGATAGCGCTAACATTGCCAGCAGGAAATAGGACTTTTCCGGCAAGACGATCTCGCTCCCGGCGGCCAACAACTTTGGCCTGCCGAGCAGACATAGTCTGTTCGCTGTCACTTCCCCGGTTGACCCGTCCATTACGGTTCTCACCTTCAAAAGCCTGCACGCATTGAGCGTACCGACCGGTTAAATGATGTTAGAGGGATTAATGCGTAACGGGAAGCTCTTTTGCTTGCCTGCGACGAGATTCTCATCCGATATCGATGATCCGGGCCTGTCTTTGCTGATGTCATACTTTACGAATGTTGGATATGGCAGGGGATACGTCTTATTTCGGAACATCATCCCGCCATGCGGACCGGTGCCGCCGCCATGTAGGCGTCGAGCGCTTCCGCTTCCTCGGCCGTGAGGTAGAGCCCTTTCTTGCTGCGCCGCCAGAGCACATCCTGAGCGGTGACCGCCCATTCATTGTCGATGAGGTATCGCACCTCGGCCTCGTAGAGATCGGATCCGAACAGCCGGCCGAGATCTTCCGTCTTCTGGGCATTGCCGAGAATGACAGATGCCCTGGTGCCGTAGCGGCGAACGAGCCGGCGGGCATGGGCCTCCGTCAGGAACGGATAACGGGTCTTGAGTTTCGTGACCTCGCCCTCATAGCCCTGAACCGGGAAGTCGCCGCCCGGCAGATGGCTGCC